>NZ_JABBNC010000097.1 GCF_012933445.1 Actinoplanes sp. TBRC 11911 | reverse complement strand
TTGTGTGGACGGTTATGGTTTTCTGGGGTTGGCACGATCGTTTTGATGCGAGGCCGTCTACGGGGCGAGAAAATGTATTCATGCGGTACCAGCAGCTTTCCTTGTTCACCCGGCCAGTGACGGCTGCTATGCGTGACCGCACTAAGGCACGACGATATTCGCCGGACAAGGACGCGTTTCGTGGTGAACAGGCACGGCGC
>NZ_JABBNC010000096.1 GCF_012933445.1 Actinoplanes sp. TBRC 11911 | reverse complement strand
CATGACCGACGTCGTTCGCGCCGCCCTGGTCCAGACCACCTGGACGGGCGACAAAGAATCGATGATCAAGGCGCACGAGGACTATGCCCGCGACGCCGCCGCGCAGGGCGCCAAGGCGATCTGCTTCCAGGAACTGTTCTACGGCCCCTACTTCTGCCAGGTCCAAGACGCCGCCTACTACGACTACGCCGAATCGATCCCCGGCCCGACCACCGAACGCTTCCA
>NZ_JABBNC010000095.1 GCF_012933445.1 Actinoplanes sp. TBRC 11911 | reverse complement strand
ATGGTCAGCGTGGTCGCGACCTGCTATCTGCTGGGCGTCTCGACGCGCCGGATGGACAAGCTGGTGCAGTCGCTGGGGATCAGCTCGTTGTCGAAATCGCAGGTCTCGCGGATGGCCGCCGACCTCGACACGCAGGTCGCGGCGTTTCGCACTCGCCCGCTGGGCGAGTCGGGGCCGTTCACGTTCGTGGCCGCCGACGCGCTGAGCATGAAGGTCCGCGAACACGGGCGGGTTGTCAACGCGGTCGTGCTCGTC
>NZ_JABBNC010000094.1 GCF_012933445.1 Actinoplanes sp. TBRC 11911 | reverse complement strand
CACGAGCACGACCGCGTTGACAACCCGCCCGTGTTCGCGGACCTTCATGCTCAGCGCGTCGGCGGCCACGAACGTGAACGGCCCCGACTCGCCCAGCGGGCGGGTGCGAAACGCCGCGACCTGCGCGTCGAGGTCGGCGGCCATCCGCGAGACCTGCGATTTCGACAACGATGTGATCCCCAGCGACTGCACCAGCTTGTCCATCCGGCGCGTCGAGACGCCCAGCAGATAGCAGGTCGCGACCACGCTGACCAA
>NZ_JABBNC010000093.1 GCF_012933445.1 Actinoplanes sp. TBRC 11911 | reverse complement strand
GTCGAACAACCCCAACGAACGCCTGAACAAGGAGATCCGCCGCCGCACCGACGTCGTCGGGATCTTCCCCGACCGCGACGCGATCATCCGCCTCGTCGGCGCCGTCCTGGCCGAACAACACGACGAATGGACCGAAGGCCGCCGCTACTTCGCCCTCGACATCCTCGCCAAAACCCGCACCACACCCACCACCACCGCGGCTACCACCGCGGACCTGCCCGAACTGGAGACCGCCGCATGACCCACTCCAGCGGTGACCCCGCCATCCCCGACCCAGCCGAACGCGCACGACGCAACGCCGCCCTACTGACCGACAACATCGAGACCGGCTTCTGGGACGACCAAGGCCGC
>NZ_JABBNC010000092.1 GCF_012933445.1 Actinoplanes sp. TBRC 11911 | reverse complement strand
GGCGGCCTCGGCCCGCTTACGCCGCTCGAGCAGCCAGTCCGGGAAGTAGGAACCGGACCGTAGTTTCGGCACCGCGACGTCGATGGTGCCGATGCGGGTGTCGAGCTCGCGGTGCCGGTAACCGTTGCGGGAGTTGACCCGCTCCGGCGACGCCGTGCCGTATTCGGCGCCGCAGACCGCGTCGGCCTCGGCCGACAACAGACTGTTGATCACCGTGGACAGCAAGTGGCGCATCAGATCCGGCGACGCGTCCGTCAGCGCTTGGCCGAGCAGGCCGGCGGGGTCGATGATGTGTGGTGCGGTCATCGCGATAGATCCCTTTCGAGAGTTCCGTGAGACGTTCGCTCGAAAGATCACGCGATGGCCGCGCTC
>NZ_JABBNC010000091.1 GCF_012933445.1 Actinoplanes sp. TBRC 11911 | reverse complement strand
GAGGGGACATATCAGCGCGAAGACCGTGTCAGGGTGGCGATCGAGCGCAGCCCCTGGACGGCGGCCCGCGGGTGTGGGGAGTCCGGACAGCGGGGGCGCCGCAAGTCCCCACACCTCGGGAGCGAGCTGCGGGTGTGCGGAGTCCGGACGGCGGGGGCGTCGCAAGTCCCCACACCCTTGGGAGCGGGCTAAGGGTGTGGCGAGTCCGGACAGCAGGGGCGTCACAAGTCCCCACACCTCGGGCGCGGGCTAAGAGTGTGGCGAGTCCAGACAGCAGGGGCGTCGCAAGTCCCCACACCCTCGGGAGCGGGCGGGGCTAACGGTGTGGGGCATGCGGCGACGGTTACGGGCAAGACCTCCGATCAGGCGCTTAG
>NZ_JABBNC010000090.1 GCF_012933445.1 Actinoplanes sp. TBRC 11911 | reverse complement strand
GCGACCGGGGTCAACGCCGACGGGCACCGCGAAGTCCTCGGTGTCAAGGTCGCCACCAGCGAGACGAAACAAGCGTGGAACGCGTTCTTCGCCGACCTGGTCGCCCGCGGCCTGACCGGCACCCTGCTGGTCACCAGTGATGCTCACGCCGGCCTGGTCGAGGCGATCGCGGCGAACCTGCCCGGCGCCACCTGGCAACGCTGCCGCACCCACTACGCCGCGAACCTGATGCAGGTCTGCCCGAAGTCGGCGTGGCCGGCGGTCAAGACGATGCTGCACTCGGTCTACGACCAGGTCGACACCGAGGCGGTGCACGCCCAGTTCGACAAGCTGTTGGACTCGGTCGGCCCCTCGTTGCCGAAGGTGGCAGCGCATCTCGACGATGCCCGCGCTGACCTGCTCGCGTTCACCGGCTTCCCGCAGCCGATCTGGCGCCAGATCTG
>NZ_JABBNC010000009.1 GCF_012933445.1 Actinoplanes sp. TBRC 11911 | reverse complement strand
AGCCGAGTCGGTGGCTGTAGCGGGAGTTGGTGGCTGTAGCCGAGTCGGTGGCTGTAGCGGGAGTCGGTGGCCGTAGCCGAGTCAGCGATCTGATCGCCGTCCGTCCGCCAGCGCCCGCCACCCTCTCGCATATCCGACATTTCCTGGTATTTGTCGAATCGGGCTGGGCCGCTGGACAGGCGGGCTCGGCGCGCGGCCGCGCGGCGCTTCCATTCCGTGAGACGGGCGACCGCCTGCTGAGACCCGCGCCCGCATCATGGACCCACCGTCCGCAATGTGGGACCAGCGTCCATTGTAGAGAATACCTTTGTCACGTAACGAGGCTTTCGCCCGGCAGCTTTCTCCGGCCGAATGTGAACCTTGGAGAGTTATGGCTCGTATGTGGGCGCAACTCTCCAAGGTTCACAAAAATCCACGATGTGACCGCGGTGTCCACATAGCGGGACGCCCGGCGGCGAACGGATCACCACCGCGCCTCAGCTCTGGCACCACCGCGCCTCAGCTCTGGCGCCACCGCGCCTCAGCTCTGGCGCCACCGCGCCTCAGCTCTGGCGCCACCGCGCCACTGGAGCTGCACCGTGACGAGGTCACTTGCCGCCTACCGCCACGGTTAGGACTTACTCGTCTAGGCCGATTGGCAAGGCTCAGATCCCCACGCTGGGCGGGGTGGGTGAGGGGAGTTGGGCGGTGGGGGTGGTGTAGGTCGCCACGCTGGTTGGGTGGGTGTGGGGAGTTGGGGGTTCGAGCCGTGGGGTGTGGGCTAGCGGTCGGCCACCAGGCCTAGCGCCTCCGCGGCTGCGCGGGCGTTGGCGCGGCTGGCGCCGTGGGTGATGACGAAGGCCTGGGCGTTTGCCGGGCGCCATGACGACGGCCAGCCCATCTCGACGACGCCGACCGCGTGGGCTGCCGCCAACTGTTCGATCAAGGCGCGCGTCTCGGCGGACCGGTGCGTGTGCCGGCCCACCACCACGATCGGGCGGACGCCCGCGCGGGCGATCAGGTCGTCCGGGGACGCCGACGCGGCGACGACCTCCAGCTGCTCGGTGCCGTTCAGGTGCGGGGACAAGCCCCACGGCACCCGGCCCTCGGCGATCGAATAACCCGACACCAGCTGCACCACCAGCGGTGATCCCAGATCGGCCAGCGAGCCCTCGACCCGAACGGCGCGCCGAGCTGCCGCCAGACCTAGGTCGTCGTACCGGTCGGCGTCGCTGTGGGCGGTCGCTCGGCTGGGGTTGTCGTACCGGTCGGCGTCGCCGTGGGCGGTCGCTCGACTGGGGTTGTCGTACCGGTCGGCGTCGCCGTGGGTGGTCGCTCGACTGGGGTTGTCGTACCGGTCGGCGTCGCCGTGGGCGGTCGCTCGGCCGCGGTCGTCGGTGTGGTCGGTTTCGGTATGGGCGGTCGCTCGGCCCGGGGTTTCGGTGTGGTCGGCGTCGGTGTGGGCGGCCATCCGGCCCGGGGCGTCGTTGTCGCCGGCGAGGGGGGACGCGGCCCACGCGGCCATCTTCTCGTTGCGGGCCACGGCGTCGGTGAGGCGCTCGAAAGGCAGGCGGCCGTCCTCGACGGCGCGGACGATCTCGGCGGCGACCGACTCGGTCAGGTCCTCGTCGACCTGCGCGCCGATGCACAGCAGGTCGGCGCCGGCGGCCAACGCGCGTACGGCTGCTTGGGGAATTCCGCCCGCGGCCGCAGCCGCGCCCGTCATCTCGAGGGCGTCCGTGATGATCGCCCCCTGGAACCCGTATTCCTCGCGCAACAAATCGACCAGCGTCCGCCGGCTGAAGGTGGCCGGATCGGTGCCCGTCAAGGCCGGCACCCGGATGTGCGCCGTCATGATCGCCTGCGTGCCGGCGGCCGCGGCGGCGGCGAACGGCGGCAGGTCGCGTGACCGCAACAGGTCCAGCGACGCGTCGACCACCGGCAGCGCCAGGTGCGAGTCGGTGACCGTGGCCCCGTGACCGGGGAAGTGCTTGGCGCACGCGGCCACCCCGGCCGACTGCAGTCCGGCGACCGCCGCGGCGGCGTGCCGGGCCACCAGCGACGTCGAGGCGCCGAACGAGCGCGTCCCGATCACCGGGTTGTCGTCCGCCGTGTTGACGTCGACGGTCGGTGCCAGGTCGAGATTGACGCCGGCCGCGGCCAGGTCCGCTCCGATCGCCGCGTAGACCGCACGGGTGACCTCGACGTCGTCGACCGCGCCGAGAGCGGCGTTGCCGGGATACGGGCTGCCGGTGCGGTGCGCGAGACGGGTGACGTCGCCGCCCTCCTCGTCGATCGCGATCAGCACGTCCGGGCGGCCGGAACGCAGCGCCGCGGTGAGCCGGCCGACCTGCGCGGCGTCGAGGACGTTGTAACCGAACAGGGTGTGGCCGGCCAGGCCCTCGCTGAGCAGGCGCACCGCCCACTCGGGCGCGGTGTGGCCGGGGAACGCGGCGAGCAGGGTGCCCAGCGCGAGACGACGGAGTGTGGGGGTGTCGTTCAACTGAAGGTGCCTTCCGGTGACGCGGCGCGGCCCGCAAGCTGCCATGATCGCTCAGGGTCGATCGGCGGCGCTGCGCTCGGCGACGGTGCCGACCGTTACGCTGCGGCTACATAATCAAGCGCCTGTAACCTTATAGGAAACAATCCTAATTACTAAAGGACTGCTGCCATGGCCGCCTCCCGCCTTCCGGGCACACCCCGGCTGCTGCGCGCGCTCAACGATCGCGCCGCGCTGGAACTGCTGCTCGAGCGAGGCCCGCTGACCCGGGCGCAACTCGGTGAGATGACCGGGCTGAGCAAGGTCACCGCGTCCCAGCTGGTCGAGCGGTTAGAGCAGCGCGGCCTGGTCCGGCGGGTCGGTGAGCAGGCCGGCGGTCGCGGTCCGAACGCCCAGCTCTACTCGGTCACTCCCGGTAGTGCTCACGTCATCGGCGTCGACGTCGGCCCGGAGCGGGTGGTTGCCGCGTGTGCCGACATCACCGGGGCCCTGATCTCCCGGGTCGAGCAGTCCACCCGGGACACCGACGACCCGGTCGGCGTCGTGCACACCGCGGTGGTCCAGGCGGCGTCCGAGGCCGGCGCCGACATGAGCTCGGTACGCCGCGTCGTGCTCGGCACCCCCGGCCTGGTGGACCCGGAGTCGGGGGAGATCTCCTTCGCCTGGGACCTGCCGCGCTGGCATCGGGGCCTGCTCGACGACCTGCGCCGCGACCTGAGCACCCCGGTGGTCTTCGGCAACGACGTGAACATGGCCGCGGTCGCCGAGTCGAGCAGCGGCGCGGCCCAGGGCGTCACCGACTTCGTGCTGATCTGGATCGGCCGGGGCGTCGGCCTGGCCAGCGTCATCAACGGCCGCCTGCACCAGGGGTCGACCGGCGCGGCCGGCGAGATCGGGTACCTCCCGGTGGCCGGCGCCGAGGTGCCCCGGCATTCCGGCCGGCGCGCCAGCAAGGGCGGCGTGCGCGGCGCCTTCCAGAGCATCGCGGGCGCCGACGCGGTCAAGGCCATCGGCAAGAAGTACGGCTTCCGCGGGAACGAGGCGGCCGACGTCGTCCGGTCCGCCGTCGACGCGGGTGAGGCGGGCGAGCCCGTACTGGATGAATTGGCTTCTCGTCTGGCTCTGGGGGTGGCCGCCACGTGCGTGGTGCTGGACCCGCCGCTGGTGGTGCTCGCGGGTGAGGTGAGCCAGGCCGGCGGCCTCGCGCTGGCCGAGCGCGTGGAGCACGAGGTCGGTGCGATCACGCTGGTCAACCCCAAGGTGGTCGTCACCGGTGTGGCGGCCGAGCCGGTGCTGCACGGGGCGTTGCACACCGCACTCGACGCCGTACGGGATGAGGTCTTCGGGTCGACGACGGAGTAGCCGAGGCGTACGTGATTGGATAGTTGCGTGCTCGAGCCTGCCGTGACTCTGCCGCCCTCCGACGACACCGTGATCGCCTTCGACCGGATAAGTGTCATCCGGAGTGGAAATTTCCTGGTCCGAAGCATTTCGTGGCAGGTTGAGCTGGACGAGCGGTGGGTCGTGCTCGGCCCGAACGGCGCGGGTAAGACGACGTTACTCAACCTCGCCTCGGCCCGGTTGCACCCGTCGCGCGGCACCGCGTACGTGCTGGGCGAGCGCCTCGGCCGCACCGACGTGAACGAGCTGCGCACCCGGATCGGCCTGTCCACCGGCCAGTTCGGCGAGCGCATCCCGCCGGACGAGCGGGTGCTCGACGTGGTGGTCACGGCCGCGTGGTCGGTGGTCGGCCGCTGGCGCGAGAGCTACGACCCGCAGGACGAGGCGCGCGCCCGGCGCCTGCTGCACCAGCTGGGCATGGGCACGCTGATCGACCGGGCGTTCGGCACGCTGTCCGAGGGCGAGCGCAAGCGCACGCTGATCGCCCGCGCGCTGATGACCGACCCCGAGCTGATGCTGCTCGACGAGCCGACCGCCGGCCTCGACCTGGGCGGCCGCGAGGATCTGGTCGCCCGGCTGACCGAGCTCGCCCTCGACCCGGACTCGCCCGCGATGGTGCTGGTCACCCACCACGTCGAGGAGATCCCGCCCGGTTTCACCCACGGCATGCTGCTACGCGAGGGCACGATCGTGGCGGCCGGCCTGCTCGGCGAGGTGATGACCGCGGACAACCTCACCAAGACGTTCGGGTTGCCGCTGGTGGTCGACCGGTTCGGCGACCGGTACGCGGCGCGGGCGGCCTAGATGGCGCCGCGCATCGTGGTGGCGGGCAGCGCCAACATGGACCTGGTCGGCGTCGCGTCGCACCTGCCGCTGCCCGGCGAGACGGTGCTCGGCGACGACTTCATGATGGCGCCCGGCGGAAAGGGCGCGAACCAGGCGATCGCCGCCGCCCGCGCCGGTGGCCACGCCGTCTTCCTGGGCGCGATCGGCTCGGACGCGTTCGGGGTCACGCTCAACGCGCGCATCGGTGCGGCCGGTGTGGACACTTCGCACATCCGGACGAGCTATGGCGCCTCCGGCGTCGCGGTGATCATGGTGGACCGCGGCGGGGAGAATTCGATCCTGGTCGCGCCCGGCGCCAACGCCTCGTTCACCGACCTCACGAGCGTCGAGGAAGAGATCATCGCGGGCGGTGACGTGCTGCTCTGCCAGCAGGAGATCCCGGTGCGCACGGTGGTCGCGGCGGCGCGCGCGGCCCGGGCCGGCGGCACCCGCATGATCCTCAACGCGGCGCCCGCGCGAGCGCTGCCGGCCGAGCTGCTGGACAACGTGGACCTGCTGGTCGTCAACGAGGTGGAGGCGCAGGCGATCACCGGCGCCGCGGCCACCGACATGGCGGCGTTGCTCGCGCTGGTGCCGCGGGTGGTGCTGACCCTCGGCGCGGCCGGTTCCCGCTACGCGTCACGAGACGGCCAGGACGAACACGTGCCCGCCTTCGCGGTGGAGGCCGCCGACACGACGGCGGCCGGGGACGCCTTCACCGGGGCGCTCGCGGTGGCGTGGGGCGAGGGCCGCGATCTGATCGACGCGGTGCGCTGGGCGAACGCGGCGGGCGCGGCGTGCGCCCGGAAACTCGGCGCCTCCAACGCGTTGCCGACCCGCGACGAGATCGACGAGCTGTTCGGCGCGGCCTAGCCCAGGGCCCGCTGCAGGGCACGGTAGATGCGGCCGAAGCGGGCGCCGTCGCCGGTGCGTAACAGGAGAACGTCACCGTGGCGGGTGCGGGCCCAGATCTCCCGGGTGCGGCTGCCCCGGTCGTAGGAACGGTCCACCTGCTCGAGCAGGACGTCCGCCACCGGCAACGTCAGCAGACCCACCAGCACGCCCCCGCCGGCCAGCAGGATCGTCGTGCTGCGCGAGGCGTCGATCGCGAACGCCACCGCGATGCCGAGCGCGCCGATGACGACGGGCAGCAGGATCGCGAGGGCCAGCGCGCCGCGTCCCGCGATCGTTCGCCAGGAGCGGCGGCCGCGCGCGTGCCACACCTCGCGCAACTCGCCGAGGGGTAACTCGCGGCCGTTCATCCGTACACCGGACGACGTGACGACGACGTCGCGGTCCCGGTAGTAGGTGGTCATCACAAACTCCGTACCCGTCGTAGGCTGACCTGAACCGACATTCAGGAGGCGTGTTTCGTGGGCGAGTTCGTGAAGCTCGAGATCACCGGCGGCATCGGCACGATCCGGCTGGACCGGCCGCCGATGAACCCACTCAACACCCAGGTACAGGAAGAGCTTCGCACGGCCGCGCATTCCGCGACGGCCAACGACGAGGTCAAGGCCGTCATTGTGTACGGCGGGGAGAAAGTGTTCGCGGCGGGGGCGGACATCGGCGAGTTCACCGGTCAGACGTATCAGGACATGATCGTGCGGGCGGGCCGGTTGTCCGACTGTTTCGACGCGGTGGCCCGGATCCCCAAGCCGGTGGTCGCGGCCGTCACCGGGTACGCGCTGGGCGGTGGCTGCGAGTTGGCGCTGGCCTGCGACTGGCGGGTCGTGGCGGACGACGCGAAGCTGGGCCAGCCGGAGATCAAGCTGGGCCTGATCCCGGGGGCGGGCGGCACCCAGCGACTCGCCCGGCTGGTTGGGCCGGCCCGTGCCAAAGACCTGATCTTCTCGGGCCGGATGGTGGACGCGGCCGAGGCGTTACGCATCGGGCTGGCCGACCGGGTGGCGCCGGCGTCCGAGGTCTATGCGACGGCGGTGGAGATGGTGCAGGCGTACGTGACCGGTCCGTCGCTGGCCTTGCGGGCCGCCAAGCAGGCGATCGACTCGGGGTTGAACGTCGATCTGAGCACCGGGCTGGCGCTGGAGTCGCAGTTGTTCGCCGGGTTGTTCGCCACCGAGGACCGCGTCGAGGGCACGAGCGCGTTCGTGGAAAAGCGTAAACCCACGTTTACCGGGCGCTGATACTCGCTTCCATCGATCTGGTGCCATACAGTCCGACGGGTGGAACCGGTTCCGGTCACGCGCGAGGTGCGACGCACCGTGCGCGTGGCCGTGGCCCTGGTGGTCGGCCAGGCGTTGCTGTGCGCCCTGATCGGCTGGATGACGCTCGGGCCGTCGTCGGCGCCGTCGCGGCCCGCGTCCGTGCCGGTGGCCGGTCCGCCGATGCGCAAGCCGATGCCGACCGAGGAGAACCGGTTCGTGCTGCCGCCGGCCCCGCCCGCGCGTATCGCCGAGCCCGAGGCGCCTCGGTCGCCGACGCGGCAGCCGGCGGTCCGTCCACAGTCGTCGTCCCCGTCTCTTGTGGACGCGCCGATCCGCACGCCGGCCCCGGCGCCGCCGCCCGTATCCAGCCCGTCCGCATCCAGCCCGTCCCCGCCGTCCGGCCTCGCTCCACCCGCCCCCGCGGCCGGCTCCTCGTCGCCGCCGGCACCGTGCCCGGACTGTGGCTGGCGCCGGCCGCCCGGCGGGTGGTGTCCGGATTGCCGGTGGCGCGACCCGGCCGACCGGCCGTACTGCACCCGCTGCGCATGGCGCGACCCGGATATTCGCCGGTAATAACCCGATTATCCGGGTTTGCGCAGCCAGTGATTCGCTGTCCGCGCGAGGGCCGTGACAGTGTGCTCAGGAAGATCGTCCGCGTTACCCGACCCCCTAGACTCTGAGTCATGCCCATCGACCAAGGTGGGCCGAAGCGGCACGCCCTCGGCGTGGACTTCGGCACGTCGAACACCGTCGCGGTGGCGCGCTGGCCCGACGGGCGTGCGCGTCCGCTGCTGGTCGACGGCTCGCCGCTGCTGCCGTCCGCGGTCTACGCCGAGCCGGACGGCGCGCTGGTCGTCGGCCAGGACGCCGTGCACAGCTCGCGCCTCGACCCGGCCCGCTTCGAGCCCAACCCGAAGCGCCGCATCGACGACGGCCTGGTGCTGCTCGGTGAGCGCGAGCTGCCGGTCGAGGAGCTGATCGCCGGGGTGCTGGCCCGGGTCGCCGAGGAGTGGCGCCGCGCGGTCGGTCCGGTCGACGGCGACGTCACGCTGACCTGCCCGGCGACCTGGGGTGCCGCCCGCCGCACGCTGCTCGCCGACGCCGCCCGCCGGGCCGGGCTCGGCAACGCCCGCCTGGTGGCCGAGCCGGTGGCCGCCGCCACCTACTTCGCCGAGGTGCTGGGCCGCGACGTGCCGATCGGCTCGGTGGTCGTGGTGCACGACTTCGGCGCCGGCACGTTCGACGCGAGCGTGGTCGCCCGCACGTCGTCCGGCTTCGAGGTGATGGCGGTGGACGGCCGCGACGACATCGGCGGCCTGGACGTGGACGCCGCGATCATCGAGCACCTGCGCACCGACGAGTGGCAGCGCATCTTCGAGCCGTCCACGATCGAGGAACGCCGTGGCCAGCGTCAGCTGTGGGACGAGGCCCGGATCGCGAAGGAACGCCTGTCCCGCAACCAGACCGCCGATTTCGTGGTGCCGCTGCTGGGCACCGAGGTCCACCTGACCCGCGACGAGCTGGAACGCGTCGCCCGCCCGGTGCTCGACCAGACGATCCGGGTGACCAAGGGGCTGCTCGACTGGGCCGACCTGCCGCCCGGCCGCCTCGCCGGGGTGTTCCTGGTCGGCGGCGCCAGCCGCATCCCGCTGGTGGCCACGCTGCTGCATCGCGAGCTCGACGAAGCCCCCGTGGTGATCGAGCAGCCCGAGCTGGTGGTGGCCGAGGGCAGCATCCTGGCCGACGCCGCGCTGCTGGCGACGAGTCCGGCCGCGCCCGGCCCGACCGCGGAGCTGCGCCTGATCTCGGCCGGACGAGCGGAGACGGCCACCGTACGCGTCGCCGCCGTCCCGAAACAGATCGGTCTGACCGGGTTGCAGCCGCCGGTGGATCCGTGGCCGGACGCCGACCACGGATCCTGGGTACCGGATCCGCAGGCCACCGTCGCGACCACGCCCCCGGTGCTGGACCGTCCGGCGGCCGCGTACGGGCGGGCCACCAGCGCGCCACCGAAGCCGCCACCGGCCCGGCAGTCGCCGCAGCGCAGCCAGCCGGCGAAATCCGTCCCGCCGCTGCGTCCGCAGCCACCGAAGCAGCAGCGCTCCCCGCTCCCGCCGACGCGTTCGCAGCCCGTACCGGCAAGGCCGCACGCCGTACCGCAGAAGCCGGCAGTGAATTCGTCGCCGACGGCGACGCGGCGCCCGCCCAAACGCAAGCCGCGACGTGGCCGCTTCCTCCGCTTCCTGCAGTTCCTGCTGAGCCTGGCGGTGATGCTCGCGGTTCCGCTCGCCGCCCTGTTCCTGGCGTACGGCTACGGCAACGGCGACTCCCTTTCGCAGGACTGGGCGAACCTGGTAGATGACATACGCCAACTTCTAGGGATCTGACGGCCGGCGAGGGGACAGCACACATGGCAGAGGCGATCGAGGGGCACGGCGGCGACCTGGCGCTGGCCGCCCTGCGCGCGTTCGGCGTGACCGAGATGTTCACGCTCTCCGGCGGGCACGTCTTCCCGCTCTACGACGCCGCGCACAAGTCCGGCTTCCCGATCTACGACGTGCGGCACGAGCAGTCCGCCGTCTTCGCCGCCGAGGCCGTCGCCAAGCTGCAGCGTCGTCCGGGCCTGGCGGTCCTCACCGCCGGCCCCGGGGTGACCAACGGGATCTCGGGGATCACCAGCGCGTTCTTCAACGCCTCGCCGGTGGTCGTGCTGGGCGGCCGCGCGCCGCAGTTCCGCTGGGGCTCGGGCAGCCTGCAGGAGTTCGACCACGTGCCGCTGGTCGCGCCGATCACCAAGTACGCGGCGACCGTCGCCGACACCGACTCGATCCCGGGCACGCTCACCGCCGCACTGACGTCGGCGCTGACCGCGCATCGCGGCCCGGTCTTCCTGGACCTGCCGCTGGAGGTCGTCTTCTCCAGCGGCGAGGCGGCCGCGCCCGGCGAGCCCGCGATTCCGGTTCTGGAGGCCGACCCGGACGAGGTCGCCCGGGCGGCCGCGTTACTGGCCGGTGCGCAACGACCGGTGATCATCGCGGGTTCCGACGTGTGGGGCGGCGACGCGGTCGCCGAGCTGCGCGCCGCGGCCGAGGCGTTACAGGTTCCCGTTTTCACCAACGGCATGGGTCGCGGCTCGCTGCCGCCGGCGCACCCGCTCGCGTTCGCCAAGGCGCGGCGCCCGGCGCTCAACGAGGCCGACGTGGTCTGCGTGATCGGGACGCCGCTGGACTTCCGGCTCGGCTTCGGCGAGTTCGGCGCCGCCCAGGTCATCCACATCGTGGACGCGCCGGCGCAGCGGGCGTCCCATGTGGAGGTTGCCGTCTCGCCCGCCGGCGACCTGCGCCGCATCCTGGCGGCCATCGCGGACTATGCGGGCGACCGGGCCGGCCACGGCGAGTGGATCGACGGCTTACGTACCGCCGAGGACGCGGGCAAGGCCCGGGACGCCGAGGCGATGGCCGCCGAGACCGAGCTGATCAAGCCGGCCCGGGTGTACGGCGAACTGCGCAAGGTGCTCGCCGAGGACGCGGTCACGATCGGCGACGGCGGCGACTTCGTGTCCTACGCCGGGCGCTACCTGGAACCGGCCCGCCCCGGCACGTGGCTGGACCCGGGCCCGTACGGCTGTCTCGGCACCGGCATGGGTTATGCGATGGGCGCCCGGGTGACGTACCCGGACCGGCAGATCTGTGTGCTGCTCGGCGACGGCGCGGCCGGTTTCTCGCTGATGGACGCCGAGTCGCTGGCCCGCCAGCAGCTGCCGGTCGTGATGGTGGTCGGCAACAACGGCATCTGGGGGCTGGAGAAGCACCCGATGCGGGCCATGTACGGCTACGACGTGGCCGCCGACCTGCAGCCCGGGCTGCGCTACGACGAGGTCGTCGCGGCACTGGGCGGGGCGGGCGAGACCGTGGAGAAGGCGTCCGAACTTGGTCCGGCTCTGGAACGCGCTTTCGCCGCGGGCGTGCCCTATCTGGTCAACGTGCTGACGGATCCGGCCGACGCGTACCCTCGCTCGTCGAACCTGGCCTGACCCTCAGTCGTCGTCGCGATTGCGAAGCTCTTTCTCGTACTGGGCGAGCATCTCGCGATCGCGGCGGGTCTGCTCCGAATCGACGGATCGCAGGAATTCCGGGTCGTCGTCCGGCGAGCTCGGACGCGGCCGGCGACGGCGGGCGAGACCCTCGGCCGGCACCGAGAGCGGGCGGCCCCACACGAAGTACGCGACGGAGCCCAGCAACGGGATCAGCACGATGAGGAGCACCCAGACGGCGCGCGGGGCATTGCGGACGCGGTCGGCCGACAAAGAGCTGATCAGTCCGAGCACGAAAAGCACCAGCTGCACGGCAGCCAGGAAGATGAACAACCGGACCATATGGCAATGATGACGCGCGTTCCTGATAACGGCACCGCTCAAAGTATGACAACCAGCCCACCGAGAATGGCGAGCGTCACGATGATCAATGCGTACGCCGGAATCGTGCGCCGGCCGGGGTGCGGTGGCCGCGTCGCCAGGCCACGCTGCCGGTGAAAGCTGATGGCGAGCACGGCGGCCCAGCCGGCCATCGCGAGACCCGCGATCAGCCACGCCGTCGTGCCCGCCGAACGATGAAACACCGGCCGTACGAGGAGCAGGGCGACGATCGTGGCGGACAGGATGGTGCGCCGCCAGGCCAGCCCGGTGCGTTCGGCGGAGGCGCCGTGGTCGACGTTCTCGCTCATTCCAGCGCCCGGACGAGGACGAGAATGATCAGCAGGATCGCGCCGATGGCGACGACGATCGAGAGGATCGCCGGGAACTTCGAGCCGGGCAGGTCCTCGCCGAGGCGCATGGCTCGTTCGGTGCGGGCCCAGTGGTCGACCGCGCGCAGCGCGATGATCGCGCCGAGCAGTAACAGCGCGATCGCGATGATTTCGCGCAGGTGCAGGATCGGCAGGAACTGCGCGCTCGCGAGTCCGCCCGCGATCAGCGCCAGGGCGGTGCGGATCCAGGCCAGGAAGGTGCGTTCGTTGGCCAGCGAGAAGCGGTAGTCCGGGGTGCGGCCGACCGTGGGCTGTTTCTCCGGGTCGAACCATTGCCGCAGGTGCACATGGCGATTATGACCTGCGGATCTCCGCGCTGAGGTGGTGTCCGGTTCGAGCCGCGGTCGCGGTGGGGGAGTATGAGTGGCGGACGGGCGGCCCCGTCCGAATTTTGAGTGAGGTGTGTCACTTACCGCGGTCGCCACGACAAGCTACTGGCGGGTAACCTGACCGCAGTGATCCGGCCGCGTTGAATACAGGAGGGTCGTAGGAGCGCGATGAACATCGTCGTACTGGTGAAGCAGGTGCCCGACTCCGGTGCCGAGCGGACCTTGAGCGCGAGCGACAACACCGTCGAGCGCAGCTCGGCGAACAACGTCATCAACGAGATGGACGAGTACGCCATCGAGGAGGCGCTGAAGATCAAGGAGGCGCACGGCGGCGAGGTCACCGTGCTGACCATGGGTCCGGCCGGCGCCGCCGAGTCGATCCGTAAGGCCTTGTCGATGGGACCGGACAAAGCGGTGCACATCGAGGACGACGCGCTGCACGGCTCCTGCGCCGTCTCGACGTCGAAGGTGCTCGCCACCGCGCTGGGCACGCTCAACGCCGACCTGATCCTCTGCGGCTCGGAATCGACCGACGGCCGGGTCCAGGTCATGCCGCACATGCTGGCCGAGCGGCTGGGCATCGCGGCGCTGACCGGCGCGCGCAAGCTCACCGTGGAGGGCTCGCAGCTGACCGCCGAGCGGCAGACCGACGAGGGCTACGAGGTCGTCACCGCGGCCACGCCGGCCGTGGTGAGCGTCTGGGACACCATCAACGAGCCGCGGTACCCGTCGTTCAAGGGCATCATGGCGGCCAAGAAGAAGCCGGTGCAGTCGCTGTCGCTGGCCGATCTGGGCATCGCCGCCGACGAGGTGGGTGCGGCCGGTGCCACCAGCGCGGTGATCGAGTTCTCGGTCCGCCCGCCGCGCGGCGCGGGCACCAAGGTCACGGATGAGGGCAACGGCGGGGCAGACCTCGTGGCGTACCTGGCAACCGAGAAGTTCGTCTGAGCCGGAGAGGAAGAGACACATGGCTGAGGTATTGGTCGTCGTCGAGGCCTCGCAGGCTGCCGGCGTCAAGAAGGTCACGCTCGAGATGCTGACGATCGCCCGCACGCTGGGAACGCCGTCCGCGGTGGTGCTCGGCGGCGAGGGCGCGGCGGCGCAGTTCGCCGACAAGCTCGGTGAGTACGGCGCGGCGAAGATCTACGCGGGGGAGGGCGAGGACGTCGACGGCTACCTGGTCGCGCCCAAGGCCACCGTGATCGCCGAGCTGGTCAAGTCGGTCCAGCCCGCCGCGGTGCTGCTCGCGTCCACCCAGGAGGGCAAGGAGATCGCCGGTCGCCTGGCGGTCAAGCTGGACAACGGTCTGCTGACCGACGCCGTCGCGCTGGACGCCGACGGCACCGCGACCCAGGCCATCTTCGCGGGCGCCGGCATCGTGAAGTCGAAGGTCACACGCGGGCTGCCCATCGTGACAATTCGCCCCAATTCGACCACGCCGGAAGCGGCGCCGGCGACTCCGGCCGTCGAGCAGCTCACGGTCCAGGCGTCGGACAAGGACAAGCTGGCCAAGGTGGTCGAGCGGGTCGCCGAGAAGAAGGGCTCCCGTCCGGAGCTCACCGAGGCCGGGGTGGTCGTGTCCGGCGGCCGCGGCGTCGGCAACGCGGAGAACTTCTCGCTGGTCGAGGAGCTGGCCGACCTGCTCGGTGGTGCGGTCGGGGCGTCCCGGGCGGCCGTCGACAGCGGCTTCTACCCGCACCAGTTCCAGGTCGGACAGACCGGCAAGACGGTGTCGCCGCAGCTCTACGTCGCGCTCGGCATCTCCGGCGCGATCCAGCACCGGGCCGGCATGCAGACCTCGAAGACGATCGTCGCGGTCAACAAGGACCCGGAGGCCCCGATCTTCGAGCTCGCCGACTACGGCGTGGTGGGCGACCTGTTCAAGGTCGTCCCGCAGGCCGCCGACGAGATCCGCAAGCGCAAATAGCGAGGAGCGCGTTGCCGCGTTGATGAGTTTGGCTCTCGAACGCCGCCGGCGAAGCCGTCGTCGGGCGCGAGCCGAACTCATCGACTTTCAGCGGCGCACGCGCGATCGAGCGCGACTGGCACAGCATAAGCTATTTCTGATGGCTTACTTGGATCACGCAGCGACCACGCCTATGTTGCCCGAGGCGCTGGATGCTTACGTCGCTGCCGCACGCGAGGTCGGCAACCCGTCGTCCCTGCACGCGTCGGGCCGTCATGCCCGGCGGGTGGTCGAGGAGGCGCGCGAACGGGTCGCCGCCGCCCTCGGCTGCCGCCCCTCCGAGGTGGTCTTCACCGGCGGCGGCACCGAAAGCGACAATCTCGCCGTCAAGGGCATTTTCTGGGCACGAAAGTCAACTTCCCTTTCCCGTACGGGTGTGGTGGTGTCCGCCGTGGAACATCACGCCGTGCTGGAGGCCGCGGACTGGCTCGGCAAGCACGAGGGTGCCCAGGTGACGACCCTGCCGGTGAACGCCGCCGGCAAGGTCGATCCGGCGCGGCTCGGTGCGGTGCTCGAGGCGTACGGGGAAGAAATCGGTGTGGTCAGTGTGCAGTGGGCCAACAACGAGGTCGGCACGGTTCAGCCGATCGCCGAGCTGGCGGCGCTGGCCAACCGGTACGGCGTCCCGTTCCACACCGACGCGGTGCAGGCGGCCGGGCAGGTGCCGGTCGACTTCGCGGCGAGCGGCGTCGCGGCGCTGACGGTGACCGGCCACAAGCTGGGCGGCCCGATCGGCGTCGGTGCGCTGCTGCTCGGCCGGGACGTCGCGGCCACCCCGCTGCTGCACGGCGGCGGCCACGAGCGCGACGTGCGCTCCGGCACGGTGGACACCCCCGGCGTGGCGGCCTTCGCGGTGGCGGTCGAGATCACCATCAAGACCCAGCAGGAGTACGCGGCCCGGGTCGCCGCCCTGCGCGACGATCTGGTCAAGCGCGTGCTGTCGGTGGTGCCCGACGCCCTCTACAACGGAGATCCGGTGGACCGGCTTCCGGGCAACGCGCACTTCAGTTTCCCCGGTTGCGAGGGCGACGCGCTGCTGATGCTGCTGGACGCCAACGGGGTCGGCAGCTCCACCGGCTCGGCCTGCTCGGCGGGCATCGCGCAGCCCAGCCACGTGCTGCTCGCGATGGGTGCTGACGACGACCGCGCCCGGTCGTCGCTGCGGTTCACGCTGGGTCACACCTCGACCGCCGCGGACGTGGACGCGCTGATCGACGCGCTGCCGGCCGCGGTGGAGCGATCCCGGCGGGCGACCGCCTGGAAAACCCCGCGCTGAGGCGCCGGATAGTCTGGTGCGCATGCGAGTTCTTGCGGCCATGTCCGGCGGGGTCGATTCCGCCGTCGCCGCGGCGCGTGCCCACGAGGCCGGCCACGACGTGACCGGCGTGCATCTGGCACTGGCGCGTAACCCTCAGACCTTCCGGACCGGCGCGCGCGGCTGCTGCACGCTGGAGGATTCCCGCGACGCTCGACGGGCGGCCGATGTGATCGGCATCCCGTTCTACGTCTGGGACATGGCGGACCAATTCCACGACAGCGTGGTCGACGACTTCGTGGCGGAGTACGCGGCGGGCCGTACGCCCAATCCCTGCCTGCGCTGCAACGAGAAGATCAAGTTCACGGCGGTGCTCGACCGGGCGGTCGCGCTCGGCTTCGACGCGGTGGTCACCGGCCATCACGCGCGGCTCGGCGCGGACGGCCGGCTGCGCCGCAGCGTCGACAACGGCAAGGACCAGTCGTACGTGCTGGCGGTGCTCACCCGCGCGCAGCTGGACCGGGCGGTCTTTCCGCTCGGCGACTCGACGAAGGCCCAGGTGCGCGAGGAAGCCGCCGTGCGCGGGCTGGCGGTGGCCGACAAGCCCGATTCGCACGACATCTGCTTCATCGCGGACGGTGACACCAAGGGCTTCCTGGCCAAGCGACTCGGCGCGACGCCGGGCGACGTGGTGGACGCGCGCACCGGCGAGCGGGTCGGCACCCATGAGGGCGCTTACGCGTACACGGTGGGCCAGCGCAAGGGTCTCGACCTGCGGGTCCCGGCGGCCGACGGCCGTCCGCGCTACGTCCTGTCGATCACGCCGAAGACCAACACGGTGACCGTCGGCCCCCGCGAGGACCTGCTGGTCGACGAGGTGACCGCGAGCAAGGCGATCTGGCACGGCGCGGCCACCCCGATCGAGTGCGACGTGCAGCTGCGGGCGCACGGCGAGGTGGTGCCGGCCGTGGTGACCGTCGAGGGCGGCACGCTGCGGGCCCGGCTGCTCACCCCGGCGCGCGGTGTCGCCGCCGGTCAGGCCATCGTGGCGTACCAGCGTGACGCCGCCGGCGGGGATGCGGTGCTCGGGTCGGCGACGATCACCGCGGCCGCGCGCACCTCTGTCGCGCCGGAGGCGGCTCGTGCCTGACTTCGCGTGGCCGGCCGGGTCGGCCACCGGGGTCGGGTCGATGCCCGGCACAGACGTCGCCGAGGCGCAACGCACGATCTTCGGGGAGCTGCCCGATCTGCCGCATCTGGCCGAGTTGCCGGAGCGTGGGCCGGGCGCCGACATGATCGGCCGCTCCGCCGGGTTCCTGGTCGACCTGCCGGTGCAGGTCTACGCGGGGCGGTGGCAGGTCGCGCCGCGCCCGGGGACGGACCTGCGGCGTACGGCCGATCTGCTGGAACGCGACCTGGACCAGCTCACCGAGCAGGGCGACGGCTTCGCCGGGCTGGTAAAGCTGCAGTCCGCCGGGCCGTGGACGCTGGCGGCGAGCATCGACCTGCCGATCGGCGGGCGGCTGCTGCGCGACCAGGGCGCGGTGCGGGATCTGACCGACTCGCTGGCCGAGGGGCTGCGCCGGCACGTCGACGAGGTGCGCAAGAGGTTGCCGCGCGCGTCGCTGCTGCTCCAGCTCGACGAGCCGTCGCTGCCGGCGGTGCTGGCCGGGCACGTGCCGACCGAGAGCGGCCTGGGGGTTTATCGCGCGGTCGAGGCGGCGGACGCGGCGACCGCGCTGCGTACGGTCGTCTCCGCCGTGGGCGTTCCGGTGGTCGTGCACAGCTGCGCGCCGTCGGTTCCGTTGCAGGTCATCCGGGATTCGCAGGCGGCGGCCGTGTCGCTGGACATGTCGCTGATCGAGGACCTGGATCCGCTCGGTGAGACGATCGAGGCGGGCCTCGGGATCTTCGCCGGGGTGGTGCCGACGCGTCCGGTTCCGGGGCGTACGCCGGATGCGAAGGCCATTGCCGAGAAGATGACGACGTTGTGGCGTCAGCGGCTCGGGTTCTCTGCCGAGCAACTCGCCCGGCAGGTCGTGCTGACGCCGGCGTGCGGGTTGGCGGGTGCCCCACCGGCGTACGTCCGTGCCGTTCTTACCGCCCTTCGTGAGGCTGGTCTGCGGTTGTCCGAGGCGCGCTGAAAATGTCGTAGGTGGCGGCTACCGTCCTCCTTAAGAACGTGCAGATGGAGGTCGCGGTGTCGAAGAAGCAGTCCGAGCCCGGCGTGGCCGATCAGCTCGCCGAGGGTCCCACGCCCGAGCAGATCGCCGCGGCCGGCGCCGACCCGACGCCCGAGGCCAGCACACGCCACGCCGAGCTCGCCGACGAGGTGCGCAACCATCAGTACCGCTATTACGTGCTGGACGCGCCGATCGTCACCGATGCCGAGTTCGACACGTTGCTGCGCGAGCTGGAGGCGCTGGAGGCGAAATATCCGGCGCTGCGCACCCCCGACTCGCCCACGCAGAACGTCGGCGGCACGTTCTCGTCGCAGTTCGCCGAGGTGGTGCACGCCGAGCGGATGCTCTCGCTCGACAACGTGTTCAACGCCGACCAGCTCGACGCCTGGGCCGAGCGCACGGTGCGGGACGCGGGCGGCCCGGTCGAGTTCATCTGCGAGCTCAAGGTCGACGGCCTGGCGATCAACCTGACGTACGAGAACGGCCGGCTCGTCCGCGGCGCGACCCGGGGCGACGGGCGCACCGGTGAGGACGTGACGCCCAACGTGCGCACGATCCGGGAAATCCCGGAACGCTTGGACGACGACAACCCGCCCGAGCTGCTCGAGGTGCGCGGCGAGGTCTATCTGCCGTCCGCGGCGTTCGCCGACCTCAACGCGTCGCTGGTCGAGCAGGGCAAGACACCGTATGCGAATCCCCGCAACTCGGCCGCCGGCAGCCTGCGCCAGAAGGATCCGCGGATCACCGCGACCCGCGGCCTGCGCATGGTGGTGCACGGCATCGGCGCGCGGAAGGGGTTCGACCAGACGTCACAGTCCCACGCGTACGAGGCCCTGAAGTCCTGGGGTCTGCCGACGAGCAGCCGGTGGAAGGTCGTCGACGGGATGGACGGCGTCCGCGACTACATCGACTATTACGGCAAGCACCGCCACGACGTCGAGCACGAGATCGACGGCGTGGTGGTCAAGGTCGACTCGCTCGCGATCCAGGGCCGGCTCGGTTCCACGAGCCGGGCGCCGCGCTGGGCGATCGCGTTCAAGTACCCGCCCGAGGAGGTCAACACCAAGCTGCTCGGCATCGAGGTCAACGTCGGCCGCACCGGGCGGGTGACCCCGTTCGCGGTGCTCGAGCCGGTGAAGGTGGCCGGGTCCACGGTCGGGCTGGCCACGCTGCACAACGCGCGCGAGGTCGAGCGCAAGGGTGTGTGGATCGGCGACACGATCGTGCTGCGCAAGGCCGGCGACGTGATCCCCGAGGTGCTCGGCCCGGTGATCGAGCTGCGGCCGGCCGACGCGCGACCGTTCGAGATGCCGACCCATTGCCCCTCGTGCGACACCCCGCTCGCCCCCGCCAAGGAAAGCGACATCGACATCCGCTGCCCGAACCACCAGTTCTGTCCCGCGCAGCGCCGCGAGCGACTGAGCTACGTGGGCAGTCGCAACGTCTTCGACATCGAGGTGCTCGGCGAGAAGGCGGCCCGCGGCCTGCTCGAGTCCGAGGTCATCTTCGACGAGGGCGACTTCTTCTCGCTGACCGCCGACGACCTGCTGCGGGTGCCGTTCTTCGTCAATCAGGACGGCGGCCTCGGCAGCAACGCGGCGAAGATGCTGGAGAGCATGGCCGCGGCCAAGGAGCGCCCGTTGGCCCGGGTGCTGGTCGGCCTGTCCATCCGGCACGTCGGCCCGACGGCGGCGCAGGCGCTGGCCCGCGAGTTCGGCTCGATGGAGGCGATCGAGGAGATAGTCGAGCGCACGTCCCAGCTCCCGCCGCCTCCGGAGGAGAAGAAGCAGAAGGCGGCCGACCCGCTCTCCGCCGTCGAGGGCGTCGGCCCGATCATCGCCGAGAGCCTGCGCGAGTGGTTCGCCGTCGACTGGCACCGCGAGATCGTCCGCAAGTGGCGCGCCGCCGGCGTCCGCATGGCCGACGAACAGGTCGACGCGGGCCCACGCACGCTGGAGGGCGTCACGGTCGTGGTCACCGGCACGCTGTCGAGCTACTCCCGCGACCAGGCCTCCGAGGCCATCATGCTGCGCGGCGGCAAGGTGAGCGGCTCGGTCTCGAAGAAGACGGGCTTCGTGGTGGTCGGCGACAACCCGGGCAGCAAGTACGACAAGGCCCTGACGTTAAAGGTCCCGGTCCTGAACGAGGAGGCCTTCACCGTCCTGCTGGCCGACGGCCCCGAGGCGGCCCGCGCGGTGGCCGAGGTCACCCCGGACGAGTAGCCGCCCGCCCCGCTCAGTGCCGGCGTCGAGGCCCGCTCAGCGCCCTGCGGCGATCCGTTGCGGCTGCGCCGGCCGGGCGCTTTGCCATCTCGGCGCGGCCAGTCGCAATGTGGACGGTCCCCGACCTCGGAGATCCGCACCACACGCCTCGCTCCTGTGGGTTCTCCACCGTGAGAGCCGCCGCCAGCATTCCTGCACCGATTCGTGTCGTGTGGCATAGCGCGCCTGGTCTCGTGCGTGGTTCTCCAGCGCGGTCGCTGCCGCCAGCCATCGTGCGCCTCTTTGTGGTGTGGCCGCAGGGCTTGGTCCCCCGCGGTTCTCCGCCGTGGCGGCTACGGTCGATCATCCTGCGCCGACCCGGGTGGCGTAGCCGCGCACGCCACCCCTGCCGGTTCCTCACGGTGTTGGCTACCGCGTGCCGCGCTGCATGTTCTCGATATATCCGATATTTCCGGATAGAGGGTGACCCGCCGCAGTACGCGCGGTTGCAGACCGCGGGCTCACTTATGGTCAAGCGCCACTATGTCGTCCTTGACCACATTAGAATCCCTCGATTCCGGGTTGCTTGGCCGGAGTTTCGAGACCTTGGAGAGTTATGGCTTGTATATGGGCGTAACTCTCCAAGGTCTCCGAATCAGCGAGAAAACCGTGGTCACAAAGCTGTTTAACGGACGAATCTACCGTCCTGTTCGGACTGTCGTCCACGATGTGGACAGATTCGTTCGGATAGCGAGACAGTCGCCACACGTGAGCAGGGCAAGCGTCACCGACCGTCGCGTCGCATGCTGGAAAGAGGCTCTTTGTCGGGCATAGCCGGACATCGCAGCAGGGGCAGGCAGCGGGCACGACCGGCACGACGGGTATCGCCGGCACGACTGGCATGACGGCCGGGGCGGGCGTTGCGGGCGCGACGGGCATCGCGGGCGCGACGCGCAATGCGGGCTTGGCGGGTGTTGCGGGCATTGCGGGCGCGACGGGCATTGCGGGCGCGACGGGTGTTGCGCGCATGGCGGGTGTTGCGGACGCGACGGGTGTTGCGGGCGCGACGGGCAACAAGCGAGACGGGCGCGACGAGGGCGACGTGGAATCCGGGTGCCGATGCTGAAGGGGCGGGATGCTCATCCATTCCCGCTCGTTAAGAGTGTTTACCGCTGAGCTGGGGTGTGGGGACATGTGCCCGAGCTGGCTAATTGGGGTCGCCTTGCGGCTCTTGGAGTCTTGTCTCGTCGCGTGGCGGTGGCGGGTTGGGCTGCTTGCGGTGTCACCCATGAGGGGTAATTTTCGTAGATTGAGCGTTTGGAGGCTTATGCCGATTTGATAACGCCGAAGCCGTTTCGCGGCGAAAGGGGCATGCGGATCTATCGTGAAGACGATCGGATGATCGACGCCATCGTGGAGGTCGCATGGACGCCGCACGCCCGCGACACTCCGCCGTCGGCGATCGTCGATCCGACCGCGGGCGCGAGTGGGAGCCGAGCGATGACGGCGGGCTCTCCGGTGAAGCGCGGGGCGCGGGCGACCGGGTCGGTGAGCCGGTGGTGGAACGCGGCTGGAGCAGCCGCGCGAAGGACCAGGGCTGGGCGTACGAGTCGGCTTGGGGCGGGGAAGTCGGGGGCGAACCGCGGTTCGGCAACGCGGGCTGGCGAGATCGGGGGCCGGGCGACGTGGGCTGGCGGGATCTCGGCGCTGGTGGTGCGGGCCGGCGGGATCTCGACGCTGGCGACGAGGGCTGGCGAGGTGTCGGGGCCGGTGGCGAGGGCTGGCGGGGTCTCGGGGCCGGTGGTGCGGGCTCGCGGGGTGTCGGGGCCGGTGGCGCGGGGTGGCGAGATCTCGGGACCGGTGGTGCGGGGTGGCGGGATCTCGGGGCTGGCGGTGCGGGATGGCGGGATCTGGGGCCGGGCGGTATGGGGTGGCGGGGACTGCGGGATCGTGGCGTGGGGTTCGGTGCGGAGAGCGGGAAGCGGCGGCTGAGTGGGGGTCGGCGGCGGGGGCTTGTCGTGGTCGCGGCCGTTGCGGGGCTTGTTGACTTAGGGCTCTGGGCCTTGGACCGCGACGGGTTTGGGGGGCTGCCCGCGGCGTACTGGCTCATGGGGGTTCTTGCCGTTGTGGTGGATGCGCGGCCCTATGTGGTGGCCAATCGGCGGGCTAGTTCTGTGGTGCTGCCGTCTATCTGCTTTACGTTTGCGATTGATCTGGCGTGGGGGTTCGGGGCGGCGCTGGCGGTGCAGACGCTGGCGGTGACCGTGGCGGGGATGCGGCTTCGGCAGCCGGTGCGGCGGGTGGTTCACCTGGCGGTGCAGCATGCGGTGGCGCTCGCGGCGGCCGCGGGGGTGGCCGGGATCTTCTCGTTGCACATCGGGGCCAAGCCGGGCTGGGACGACGCGCTGCTGACCGTTGCGGCGGCGAGTGCGTGGATTCTTGCCCGGTACGGGCTGGCCGCGGTGGTGGCGCGGCTGCTCTCCCCGCCGGCTCGGCGTAAGCGGCGGCGTGGGGTGGAGGTTCTGGCTACGGCGGCGTTGCTGTTGCTCGGGCCCGTCGTGCTGGCCACCGCGCAGGTCGGGCTCGCGTTTGTGCCGCTGGTGCTGCTCGCGCTGCACGCGGTGCACCGGATGGTTCGGTCGTCGGGGGAGTCGGAGCGGGCCGAGCGGGTTGATGCCCTCACCGGGCTGCCCAACCGGCGGGCGCTCGCGGCCTCTCTGCAGGAGCGCGGGCAGCTCGCGCTGCTGCTGCTTGATCTCGACCGGTTCCGGACGATCAACGACGCCCTCGGCCACACCGTCGGCGACCGGCTGCTGGTCGAGGTGGCGCGCCGGCTCGCCGACGTCGTGCCCGCTCACGACCTGGTGGTACGCCTCGGCGGCGACGAATTCGCGGTGCTCGCCACGCGGGTCGACGGTGCGCCGGGGGCGCGTCGTCTCGCGCACCACTTGGTCGAGGCGCTCAATCGGCCGTTCGCGCTGGACGGCGTCCCGATCGACATGACCGCCTCGATCGGCATCGCACTGCGCGACTGCGGACACGATGACCGCTACGACGACAACGACGACGATGATTGCGACCACGGCCGCCTGGTCGATGACCGCCAGGACGATGACCGCCAAGTTGGCGATCGCAAGAACCAAGGCCGCGGAAGCGACGGGCGCGCAAACGGCGGGCGCGGAAGCGGCGGCCGCAGAGACGGCGAGCGCAGAGACGGCGAGCGCAGAGACGGCGGCCGCCGGGACGGCGGCTGGCGCAGGGGAGAGCGGGACGACGAGGCGATGCTGCGTGAAGCCGAGGCGGCCATGTATGACGCGAAGCAGCGCGGGGACCAGATCGCCGTCTACGGGCCGGACGCCGCGCACCACTCCCCGGACCGGCTCGCACTGCTCGGTGACCTGCGCCGCGCCCTCCGCGAGGGGGCGCCCGATGACGGGATCATGCTGTTTTATCAGCCGCAGATCGCCATCGCTACCGGTGAGGTGGTCGGTGTGGAGGCGCTGCTGCGGTGGCAGCATCCGGAGCGGGGGATGATCGGGCCGGAGGAGCTGATCCGGGTCGCCGAGCCCACCCCGGCCATGCGGCTGCTCACCGAGCGGGTGCTGCACGACGTGACGGTGCAGGTGGCGCGGTGGCGCGATGCGGGACGCCGCCTGCGCGCGTCGGTCAATGTCAGCGTGCGCGATCTGCACTCCGG
This sequence comes from Actinoplanes sp. TBRC 11911, assembly GCF_012933445.1. Lineage (GTDB taxonomy): Bacteria > Actinomycetota > Actinomycetes > Mycobacteriales > Micromonosporaceae > Actinoplanes. The sequence goes on along the minus strand of NZ_JABBNC010000009.1, from coordinate 223,431 downwards.
TGACATCGCCGAGCGGATTGACGAGCTGTTGCGCTCGTACGCCGTCCCGGCCGACCTGCTGCAGCTGGAGATCACCGAGAGCGCGCTGATGGCTGATCCGCACCGGGTGCTGAAGACGATCACGCGGCTGGATCGGATGGGGATCGCGATCTCGCTGGACGACTTCGGCACCGGGTATTCGTCGCTGCAGCATCTGCGCCGGCTGCCGCTGTCCGAGGTGAAAATCGATCGTTCGTTCGTTTTGGGTATGGCCAGTGACCGGGGGGACGCCGCGATCGTGCGTTCGGTGATCGACCTGGCCGAGGCGCTGGGGCTGCGCGCGGTCGCCGAAGGAGTCGAGGACGAGCGCACGTGGCGTCTGCTGGCCGCGGCCGGCTGCCACGCGGCGCAGGGGTGGTTCCACGCCCGCCCGATGCCAGCCGCCGATCTCGACGATTGGCTCGCCCGGTACCGACCGTTACGCCCCGTCGGAATGTCTTAAAAGCCGTTTTGATGCCTATAAATCGGGCGCAGCGGGAATGCGGGTGGATGGAGGTGCGCTCTCTCGAACGGGGCGGCATGTGGGCTCTCTCGAACGGGGCGGCACGTGCGCTCGGGCCGGACGGTGCGGTGCGTGCTCAGGCGGTGCGGTGCGTGCTCAGGCGGTGCGGTGCGTGCTCAGGCGGTGCGGTGCGTGCTCAGGCGGTGCGGTGCGTGCTCAGGCGGTGCGGTGCGTGCTCAGGCGGTGCGGTGCGTGCTCAGGCCGTGCGGTGCGTGCTCAGGCCGTGCGGTGCGTGCTCAGGCGGTGCGGTGCGTGCTGCGACGGGACGGGAGGCGCGGGTTTTCGGGCCTTGGGCGCAACCACGCACGCACGTCGCCGTGGTGGGCCGAGTGGTTTGGGCGCGCCAGCGGCCAGCTCGGGGCGCCGCGGCCCTCGACGGGAGTTGCGGTCTGTACCACGCACCCCGCTGCGACATCGGCTTTTGAAGTTTGATCTTGCGGGGTCCCGGAAGCCGGCCGGGAACGCGCGAAATAGACTCGCCAGGTCAGCGACGCGCCTTTGAAAGTAGGAGCATGACTATTTCGCGGGAAGAGGTCGCGCATCTCGCGCGCCTGTCGCGGCTCGCCGTGACCGAGCAGGAACTGGATCGGTTCGCCGGGCAGCTCGACGTGATCCTTCAGGCGGTCGCCCGGGTCGGCGAGGTGGCGGCCGATGACATTCCGCCGACGTCGCATGCCGTGCCGCTGACAAATGTTTACCGCGACGACGTTCCGACGCCGTGCCTGACGCAGGAGGAGGCGCTCTCCGGGGCGCCCGACGCGTTCGAGGGACGTTTCCGGGTGCCGCGCATCCTGGACGAGGAGGACTGAGGCTGTGACGGACGACCTGACGCGGATGTCGGCGGCGGAGCTCGCCGGCAAGATCAAGAGCCGCGAGGTGTCGGCGGTCGAGGTGACCACCGCGCATCTCGACCGGATCGCCGCGGTGGACGAGCGGGTGCACGCGTTTCTGCACGTCGACCGCGATGGCGCCCTCCAGGCGGCGGAGCGGGTGGATCGCGGCGAGGTGACCGGTCCGCTGGCCGGGGTGCCGGTCGCGATCAAGGACGTGATCACCACCAAGGGTGTGCCGACGACGGCCGGCTCGAAGATTCTCGAGGGCTGGAAGCCGCCGTACGACGCGACGATCGTGGAACGGCTGCGCGACGCCGGCACCGTGATGATCGGCAAGACCAACATGGACGAGTTCGCGATGGGCTCCTCCACCGAATATTCGGCGTACGGCGCGACGAAGAACCCGTGGGACCTGGAGCGCATCCCGGGCGGCTCGGGCGGTGGCAGCGCGGCGGCCGTCGCGGCTTATGAGGCCCCGCTCGCGATCGGCACCGACACCGGCGGCTCGATCCGGCAGCCGGGCGCGGTGACCGGCACCGTGGGCGCAAAACCGACTTATGGCGGCACATCGCGATATGGCCTGATCGCCTTCTCGTCGTCGCTCGACACGCCGGGCCCGGTCACCCGCACGGTCGAGGACGCGGCCCTGCTGCACTCGGTGATCGCCGGGCACGACGTGCGCGACTCCACCTCGATCCCGCAGCCGGTGCCGGACGTGGTGGGCGCCGCCCGCCTCGGTGCCTCCGGTGACCTGACCGGGGTCAAGCTGGGCCTGGTGAAGGAGTTCGCCGGCGACGGGTCCGAGCCGGGCGTGCTGGCCGCCTTCCGCGACTCGCTGGACAAACTGGTCAAGCTGGGCGCCGAGGTGGTCGAGGTGTCCTGCCCGCACTTCGAGTACGCGCTGCCCGCCTACTACCTGATCGCCCCCAGCGAGGCGTCGTCCAACCTGGCCCGTTTCGACGGCGTCCGCTACGGGCTGCGCGTCGGCGACGACGGCAACCGGTCGCTCGAGGAGGTCATGTCGCTGACCCGTGAGGCCGGCTTCGGTCCCGAGGTCAAGCGCCGGATCATCCTCGGCACGTACGCCTTGTCGAGTGGCTACTACGACGCGTACTACGGGCAGGCGCAGAAGGTGCGCACGCTGATCACGCGCGACTTCCAGTCCGCGTTCGAGCGGGTTGACGTGCTGGTCTCGCCGACCACCCCGTTCGTGGCGTTCCCGTTCGGGTCGCGCACCTCCGACCCGTACCAGATGTACCTGGCCGACCTGTTCACGATCCCGACCAACCTGTACGGCGGGCCGGGCATCTCGGTGCCGTGCGGGCTGGCCGACGGCCTCCCGGTCGGCTTCCAGGTGATGGCGCCGACCATGGCCGACGACCGGATGTACCGGGTGGCCGCGGCGCTCGAGTCCGTGGTGGGGACCCTCACGCCGCCCGCACTCTGATCCGGTGAGTAAGGGGCCGGCACTCGTCGCCGGCCCCTTAGCTCATTTCGGCGTGCTCGCCGAGTCGAGCCAGGTGTTGATCAGCTTGGCGAAGTCCTTTCCGGTCTGCTTGTTCACGAACGCGATGAACGACTTCCGGTCCTGCTGAGTCCCCTTCTGCGTCTGCACCCACGCCTTGGCCAGGGCGAAGAACTTGGCGTCGCCGAGCGCGTCGTTCAGCTCCTTGAGCATGGCGGCGGGGCACACGTAGACGTTGCTCTCGGCGAAGTTCGCGGCCTTCGGATGGCCGGGCGGGCCGAGCTTCTTGCGCAGCTCGGCGTCGGACTTACGCAGGAAGTCCTCGAGCGTCTTGTCGTCGAATTTGTAGACCTGCTGCTCCCAGAGGAACTGCGTGTAGTCGGCCCAGCCCTCGTTGAGCCACAGGTCGGTCCAGGTCGTCGGGGTCACCGCGTCGCCGAACCACTGATGCGCGTACTCGTGGAGAAGATCCTCCTCGAATCCGGCGGCGTCGAACTTCTTGAGTTTGCCGCCGATCGTGATCATTTGCTGCGTCTCCATGCCGGATTCCGAGTCGACGACCACGATGCCGCCGGTCGGGAACGGGTACGGCCCGAACTTCTTCTCCAGGAAGGTCAGGAATGTCGGCGATTTCTTCAGCGACGGCACCAATTTGTCGTCGGTGCCCGGGCGATACCAGTAAGTCAGTGGAATACCGTGCGGACCCTTGGCGGTGATCTTCTTGTATTTGCCGACGGCGAGCGTCTGCAGATACGCCGCCATCGGTTCCTTGCTCTGATAGGTGAAGGTGTTGCCCTGCTGGCCGACCGGAGTGCCGGCGGCGATCCCGGACCAGCCGTCCGGCACCGTGACCGCGACGTCGTATAACGCCTTGTCCGAGGGCTGGTCGTTCGCCGGATACCACGTGTAGGCGCCCCACGGCTCCTGCATCGTCCAGAGGCCGCCCTCTTTCGTGATGGTCAGGCCGAGCGGCTCGGCGTCGCCGCGGTGCGTGGGGAACGGCGAGGTGGCCGGCTTTCCGTGGTACGCGACGGCAAGCGTGACCGGTTTGTCCTTCGTGACCGGAACCGGCACGATCAGCTTCTCCGCTGTGACCTTCGCGTCAGCGGCCGGTTCGTCGTCGACCGTGACCTTGTCCAGCGCGTAGGGCTTGAAATCGAGATTTATCTGCGACGCGTCGGCCGTCGGGCGGATCTGCAGCGTGGCCAGGCCGGTCAGCGTCTTGCTGGACGGCGCCCAGGACAGCTTCAGGTCGTAGTGCAGGACGTCGAGCGCGGGGTTGCCGTGCTTCGGGTAAAGAGCGTCGGCGACCGGCTCGGACGTACCCTTTGTCCAGGCCGAAAAGTCGATCGCGGGCGTCGCCGGCGCGGTCGATGGCGCCGCCGACGCGGTGGAGCTGGTGGCCGTCTTGTCGGTACAGCCGGCCACGAGAACCGCCACGGCCAGAGCCGCGGCGATGAGGGGTGTGCGGTGCATGGCGGGCACGGTACCTAATTGATCTTGCGCCGCGCCGCCCCCTGTGGATAACCGGGGCGGGCCTGTGGGTACCGAAAATTCTGTCGGCGCCGCCCACTAATCTGGAAGTCGTTTAGCCACCCGTCGTCCGTCTCTGGGAGCTCATCGCATGACCACCACCGCGCTGCCCTCGTACGAGGATGCGATCGCCCGCTTCGAGCCGGTCATCGGCCTGGAGACGCACGTCGAGCTCGGCACGAGGACGAAGATGTTCTGCGGCTGCCGCACCGAGTTCGGTGCCGAGCCGAACACACAGGTCTGTCCGGTCTGTCTCGGTCTGCCCGGGGCGATCCCGGTTGCCAACCGGGCGGCCATCGAGGCGACCATCCGGATCGGCCTCGCGCTGAACTGCGACATCGCCTCCTGGTGCCGGATGGCCCGGAAGAACTACTTCTACCCGGACATGCCGAAGAACTTCCAGACCTCGCAGTACGACGAGCCGCTCTGCACCGACGGCTACGTCGACGTCGAGCTCGACGGCACGACCTACCGCATCGGCATCGAGCGGGTGCACCTGGAGGAGGACACCGGCAAGTCGCTGCACGTCGGCGGCGCGACCGGCCGCATCCAGGGCGCCACCGAGTCGTTGGTCGACTACAACCGCGCCGGCATCCCGCTGGTCGAGATCGTCACCAAGCCGGTCCCCGGCCTCGGCGCGCTGGCCCCCGAGATCGCCCGGGCGTACGTGACCGAGCTCCGCGACATCGTCCGCTCGCTCGGCGTCTCGGACGTGCGCATGGAGCAGGGTTCGCTGCGCTGCGACGTGAACACGTCACTCAACCTGCCCGGCGCCGAGTGGGGCACCCGCACCGAGACGAAGAACGTGAACTCGCTGCGCTCGGTCGAGCGCGCGGTCCGCTCCGAGATCATCCGGCAGTCGTCGGTGCTCGACGAGGGCGGCCGCATCATCCAGGAGACCCGCCACTTCCACGAGGACCGCGGCAACACCAGCCCCGGCCGCTCGAAGGAGGAGGCGACCGACTACCGCTACTTCCCCGAGCCCGACCTGGTGCCGATCGCGCCCGACCCGGCGTGGGTCGAGGAGCTGCGGGCCGCCCTGCCGGAGCGGCCGAGCAGCAAGCGTGCCCGGCTCGCCGAGGCGTGGGGCATCAGCGCGACCGACATGCAGTCGGTGGCCAACGCCGGCGCCCTCGAGCTCATCGAGGAGACGATCGCCGCGGGCGCGTCCCCGGCGGGCGCCCGCAAGTGGTGGATGGGTGAGCTGGCCCGCCGCGCCAACGAGCTGGCGGTCGACCTGTCCGAGGTCGGCGCCACGCCGGCGCAGGTGGCCGCGCTGCAGAAGCTGGTCGACGACGGCAAGCTCAACGACAAGCTGGCCCGCCAGGTCCTCGAGGGCGTGGTGGCCGGCGAGGGCGATCCGGCCGAGGTCATGACGGCCCGCGGCCTGGAGGTCGTCTCCGACACGGGCGCCCTGACGGCGGCGGTGGACGAGGCGATCGCGGCCAACCCGGACGTCGCCGCGAAGATCCGCGACGGCAAGGTGGCGGCGGCGGGTGCGCTGGTCGGCGCGGTCATGAAGACCACGCGAGGCCAGGCCGACGCCAAGACCGTCCGTGAGCTGATCCTGGAGCGCCTCGGCGTTTGATCCATCCGGTACGGGATTTTCGAAAAGTCCCGAGGAGGACGGCCGGCCCGGGTGGGCCGGCCGCTCCCCGGCGACGTTCCGGGCCGGCCCGCCGGTCGGGCAGGCCGGCCTGAGCCGCCGGTCCGGCCAGGAAACGCCGGTTACGCCTAGAGCGTAACCGCGCGCAGCTCCCCGGATGCCTCCGCCGGATACAAGGCCCAGCGACGCGCACCCCGCGTGCGAGCCAGGAAGGCCGGCACCCGCTTGTCGGTGACCGACTGATACTGCAGGTCGCCCGCCGAGGTCTCCAGGAAGCTGTGATATTTGGCGGCCTCCGGCGGGGTGAAGCCCTCCGCGGGCGGGTCGGCGAAGACCGTGACGACCGCGCCCGACGGGATATCCGCACGCACCGCACCCACCTCACCGGACTTCCCGACCAGGTGCCAGCGATGGGCCAGCGGCCCGGTGGCCTCCAGCAGCGGCAGGTCGGCACCGGTGCTCGCGGCCAGTTCGGACACCTCGGCCCAGAAACCGTCGTCGGCGGCCCGCAAGTCCGACGGGACCGCCGCGGCCAGCGGAGCCGCCGTGACAGCGGCGAACTTCGGCACATTGGTACGGCGAAGCAGGACACCGGCCTCGACCACCGCCGCCCGGACCTGGGTGCGGATCTGCCAGACGCCCAGCAGCAGAAGCGAGATGCCGACCGCGCGGACGGCCTCCTGCACCGCGTCGAACGTAATTTTCGACGTCACGCTCCCGTCTTGCCCGGCGCCGTTCAGCCGCAGCAGAAAGGCCACGCCAATCGCCAGGTAGCAGGCCACCACCGCCCAGTGGGTGATCGCCTTTCCGTCGACGTCACCGATCCTGGCGAGCATCGCGCGGGTGCGCCGGCGCCAGAACACCCAGCCGCCGGTGTAGGCGATCACCGCGAACAAGGACAGTCCGTTGATGAGATCGATGTGCTCCACGATCCAGGCGACGAACGGTGTCATACCGGACGCCCCGCTCGACCGGACGAAAGCCAGAATCGCCAGGTCGCTGAGCGAGAGAACGATGGCGACCAGGGCGGCGACGGCGATCGCCGCCAGAACGACGGCGGTCTGCAGCTCCCAGGAGCGCGGCGGCCGCGCCACCGGCATGTCTGTCATGTAGTTGTCCCCGTGTGAGAAGTTCGCCGCGGAACCTTAACGGGTCGGGGGGCTCACCGAGGTCGATGGGGTCGGCGCCGGGTCCGGGGTCGCGCCGATGACGTTGCGCTGCATCTCCACGTTGGACTCGCCGGTGCCGCCCAGCTGGATGTCGTCGTACGCCTTGAGCTGGTGCTTCTCGTCGAAGTAGAGGACCGACAAGCTCAGCGGGGTGGGCTCCTCACCCTCCAGGCCACGCAGGCCGGCGCCGCCCGTGGAACCCTCGACCATCAGCCTGGTCTGCATCGGCGGCGGCTGCCCGGCACCGTTCCCGGCGGCCGACGGCGGCGCGGACGGCGCGATCGACGGCGACGCCGACGGGTCCGGGGTGGGTGGCACCGGGGCCGGCAGGATGCTCACCTCGCGGTGGTGCAGATGGCCGGCCAGCACCAGCGGCACCACGCCGGACAACGGCTGCGCCATCGCCGGGTCGTGCACCATCGCGATGTCGACCGGCTTCGGTGACTTGCCGATCGTGTCGGCGAGCTGCTGGCCGGCGTCGTTCAGCGGCGACACCACGGGCTGCCCGTCGGCCTGCGGCGGCGGCACGGTCTCGCTCTTGTCCGGGGTGAACTCGGGGTCGCCGATGCCGGCGATGGTCAGGCCGTCCACCGTCGTGACCTTGTTGTCCAGCACGATCGCGTTCTTCTCCCGGGCGACCGCCGCCTGGATGGCCGACGAGTCGTGGTTGCCGCGCACGAAGACGTACGGCACCGGGATGCTCGAGATCGAGCCGGGGTAGCCGGTCTCCGGGCTGCTGCCCCAGTCGACCAGGTCGCCCGTGTCGACGACCGCGTCCACGTCGAAGGTCTGCACCACGGTCCGGATCAGGCCCCACGCCGCCGGGTTCAGGTGCAGGTCGGAGACGTGCAGGATGCGGGTCGTGTTGCCGGCCGGCTCGTAGACGGGCAGCGTCGACACCGTCGTGTAGAGCCGGCTCACGTTGCTGACGATCTGTTGCAGCTGATCGGCGTAACGGCCGTAGTTGTCCGCGATCCGGCGCGCGTCACCGACCACGGCCGGGGCGTTGACCAGCAGACCTTCGTAGCGTGGTTCGGCGATCGAGTTGGGCCGCAGGGTGCCGGCCGCGAGCCCCAGGCTCCCGGCGGTGACCACCAGCGCGGTGACCCCGGCCGCGGCGACCCGGCGCACGTTGCGGAAGATCGCGGCGGCCAGCAGCATCGCGCTCAGCACCGCGATGCCCAGCGTGCGCACGCCGAGCCGCATGACGCCGTCGCGGACGTCCTCGACCGCGTTCTGCCCGGCCGAGCTGATCGCCGCGGGGTCGTCGATCAGCGCCTCGGTGCGGTTCTGGTCCAGCGACCCCAGATCGACCTTGAGGTGGATCGGGCCGTCGTGGCTGTTCAGGTGCAGCGAGCCGAGGGGCGGAATGTCCACCTCGGTGCCGCCCTGCACGGACGGGCTGATGGACATCTCGGCGCGGAACGGACCCACGTCCAGACCGGCGTGCGCGAACAGCATCGTCCCGATGATCACGCCGCCGACCGCGACGACGGCAACGGTGAGCGCGACGCGCAGCCGTTTGGTCCAGCGGTTGCGGTATGCCCGGCCGGTCGCCGAAGCGAACCGGCCGGCGGAGAGTCGTATGGCGGAGAGTCGGCGGCGCAGCGTCGCCGTGTACTCGGTCATCGCTGGTTCCCCTGCCCCAACCTGCGGTTCGTCAAACCGTCACGTTATCCCGGCGCCGCCGGCGGAGATGACCAGGCGGATGATCCGATCGTCGTCGGGGCCGGGGTCGGCGCCCTCCTCCTGGTTCGACGTGGAGATCCAGAAGGAACCGTCGGGCGCGGCCACCGCGGCGCGGAGCCGGCCGTACTCGCCGGTCAGGACGGCCTGCGGGGAGCCCAGCGTGGCGGCCGAGTCGGTGAGGCTGATCAGGTAGAGCCTTTTTCCGGTCAGGCACGCCGTGCCCAGCGTCTGCTGCAGCACGGCCACCCCGGCGCACGACGACTCGGCGGCCGGCCAGGAGAACAGCGGGCCGGTCAGCTTCGGGTCGGTGGTGTCGCCCTCGACCTTGGGCCAGCCCAGGTTCTGACCCTTGGCCACCCGGTTCAGCTCGTCGGTCTTCTTCTGGCCGCTGTCGGTCGCGTACAGCCGCTTGCCCGAGTCGAACGCCAGGCCGGCCACGTTGTGCTGCCCCGACGCCCAGACCAGCGAGGTCGCGGTCGGGTTGCCGGGTGCGGGCTTACCCGCGGTGGTCATCCGCAGGATCTTGCCGGCCATGCTCTTCGGGTTCTGCGCCAGCGAGCCGGTGCTCGTGCCGTCGCCGGTACCGGCGTACAGGAAGCCGTCGGGACCGAAGGCCAACGCCCCGCCGTTCGCCGTCGCCGAGCGTGGGATGCCCGTGACGATCGGCTGGACCTTGCCCTTGAGCTGCAGTTTCGCGATGCGGTTGTCCTTGGCCGTCGAGTAGTAGATGAAGATCGTCTTGTCCGACGCGTACTTGGGGGAGACCGCGATGCCGAGCAGGCCACCGTCGCCGGACGCCTGCACCTCGGCGAGCCGCTGCACCTCGGTGACCTTGAGACCGCTGTCGTCCTGCTCGGGGCCGACCTGCAGGATGCGGCCGGTGTCGCGCTCGGTGACCAGGGCGGCGCCGTCCGGCAGGAACGCGATGGCGGTCGGCACCTCGAGGTTCTTGGCGAGCACGGTGATCGCCACCTCCTGCGAGCCACCGTTCGGATCCTCCCCGGACGGGAGCGCGGCCGACGGTTTCGGCAGGTTGGGCGGCGCGCCCTGCTGATCGGGATCGGGCGGACCGAAACTGCACGCGGCGAGCGTGAGCACGGCGGCCAGCGACACGACCGCGGCCCGGGCCCGGCGGGAACGCACGATGGCGACCTCCTCGACTTTGACGCACCCCAGGGTAGCGGCGGCACCTGGGAAGCCCGGGGTGATCAGTCGGGGCGGTTGATCTCCTGTTTGCTCACGGCCAGCACCCTGGACAAATTGTCCCGATCGATGGCGGTAAGCCGGATGACGTTGCCGTTGTCGAGAAGCGCGGAAACGTGACCGCGCGTGTCCGGGGCGAGCTCGGTGATCCGGTCCCAGGGCACCCGGGTGCTGCCGAACAATGCCTTGACGCGCAGCTCATCCGCATACACATCGGTGCCCGCGCGCCACGCCCAGAGGAAGACGAGAGCCGGGATGAGCAGGATCGGGGCCAGCTGCCACATCGTCCCGGCGAGCGGGAGCGCACTCACGAACGCGATCACGGCGGCGACCATGAGCGCGCCGGTCTTGCGGACGCGGAGAAGGGGCTTCGACCTCACCGAGTCATCTTCGCACCCTCGATATCCGGGGCATTTGGCGGTCCCGCCGGGTCCACACCCGACGAATTGGCCGTAACCTATTCGAGGGACGATCGTTGATCCCCGACAGCGAGCCCCCTCGAGAAGGATCGTCGACGTGGCAGTGCCGCCCCCCGCACGCGCCCGGCATATCGACCGGGCCGTCGGCGTGGGCGTGTCCGCCGCCGCGATCATCGTGCTGGTGGCCGGCGCCGCCGGAGTCGTCTCCGGTTCGGCCGCGCTGGCGATCGGTGCCGGTGCCGCCGCGCTGTGGGCCGGGGGCTATCTGATCCACGCCGCGCTCGACATCCACCACGCCGACCAGAGTTTCGTGGCCTGTCGCGGCGCCGGGTTCGTCGGCCTGGCCGCGCTCACCGCCGGGCTGTCCGCGGTGCTCCCGTTCTGGGCGCCGCCACACCCCGGTCTCTGGGCCACGCTCCTGTTCGGCCTGGCCGTGGCGTTCTACGCGATCGGCACGATGCTGCTGCCCGGCATGGCCACCGGCTGGGTCACCCGCTCCCGCCGCGCCTTCGACGGCGCCGGCCTGGGCGTGAGCCTGGCGTTCGCGGGTTACCTGGCGACCCCGATGCGCGACCAGCACACAACCCTGCCGATCATCGCGCTCGGCGCCGCCGGCATCGCGACCGCCACCGTCACCGTGCTGCGCGGCCGGCCGCTGCGCTGGGCCGCGGTCCGATGCGGTGTCGGCGCGACCGCCGTGATGATCGGGCTGGGCGCGCTCGCGTTCGGCGTCGACGGCGTCGCGGTCCCGTTGGCCGGCATCCCGATCGTGCTGGGCCTGGCCGCCACCGCGGACGGCGGTTCCCGGCGCGGGCTGCCGAGACCCCCGCTCGAGCCGCGGTACCCCGATCAATACCTGGCCAGCTACCCGCTGCTCGCCATTCCGGCCGCGGTCGGCGTGGTCGCGGCCGTCTGGCATCTGGTCACCGGTGGCGCGTGGGACACCACCGCGATCCTGCTGGGCATCACGATGGTCGCCGTGCTGGCCATGCGGGAGCTGCTGGTGGTGCACGACATCCGGCGGTACGCGGGTCAGCTGCAGACCGCCGAGGCGCACTTCCGCTCGCTGGTCGCCGGCGCCACCGACCTCACCCTGGTGCTGGACGAGCGACTGCGGATCAAGTGGCAGTCCGCGCCGCTCTTCGGGCTCTCCGACGCCGAGGTGGTGGGCCGCCGGTTCCGCGACCTGATCCACCCGGACGACGTCACCGAGGCCCAGGCGGTGATCGACTCGGTGCTGGCCGGCGAGCACGCGGACGCGCCGCCCGCGCTGGTGACCGCCCGGATGCGCGACGGCGGCCACCTCTGGCGTGACACCGAGTCGACCATCGCGGACCAGCGCCGGGTGCCCGAGGTGGCGGCGCTGGTCGTGCACGTCCGCGACGTGGGCGAGCGCATCCACCTGGAACGCACGCTGCACAAGATGTCCTATTCCGATCAGCTCACCGGCCTCGCGAACCGGCGGGCGCTGATGCGTGACCTGCTCGCCTTCCGGCGCCGGCCGGGTCAGCAGGGCACGCTGATCGTCATCGACCTGCACGGGCTCGCCGAGATCAACGACAGCCGCGGCCGGGAGACCGGGGACGCGGCGCTGGCCGAGGTCGCGCGGCGGATCCGCAGCCTGATCGGCGGCGACGACATCGCGGCCCGGCTCGGCGGCGACGAGTTCGCGGTGCTCACCACCGACGGCGCGGTGCTGGCGTACGCGCTGGCCACTCGCATCGCGACGGTGGTGGCCGAGCCGCAGCCGCTGCCCGGCGCGGTGGTCGAGCTGCACACCAGCATCGGCCTGGCCGAACTGGCCGGCGGCGGCGACTCGGACGAGGTGCTGCGGCACGCCGACCTGGCCCGGCGGCGTGCCCGGCAACTCGGGCTGGACCGGGTCGAATGGTACGACCCGGACGTCGAGATGGCGCTCAACCGCCGGATGGACCTGGAGAAGCAACTGCTCGGCGCCATCGAGCGCGGCGAGCTCGACCTGGTGTTCCAGCCGGTGGTGAGCCTGCGCGACGAGCAGCCCGCCGGGGTCGAGGCGCTGCTGCGCTGGCGGCACCCGGAATTCGGCACGATCCTGCCGAACGAGATCCTGCCGATCGCCCGCGCGGTCGGCATCGCGCCGGAGATCGACGAGTGGGTGCTCGACGCCGCGTGCCGGCACCTGACGACGTGGGCGACGAAGGACAGCGGCTTCTGGCTCTCCGTCAACGTGGCGCCGCGCGAGCTGCTCACCGCCCGCTTCCCGGACCGGGTCGCGACCACCCTGCAGCGTTACGGGCTGGAACCGGAGCGCCTGGTCGTCGAGGTGGCCGAGACGTGGGTGGCCGAGGACGTGCCGGCCATCGTGGCCTCGCTGGCGAACCTGCGCAAGCTGGGCGTGCGCGCGGCACTGGACGACTTCGGCTCGGGTCAGGCGTCGCTGTCGCACCTGCGGCGGCTGCCGGTCGACATGCTGAAGCTGCACTCGTCGCTGGCGAACAAGGCGTCCGAGGCGAACACCGGCGGCGGTCCCGCGGTGATCGACGTGGTGGTCAGCCTGGGCCGGCGGCTCGGTCTGGAGATCGTGGCGAAGGGCCTGGAGACCGAGGAGCAGATCGAGCGGGTGGCGCGGGCCGGATGCGTCTACGGCCAGGGCTTCATCGTGGGCCGCCCGGCGCCGGCCGAGCGCATGGAGGCCTATCTGGACAGCCACTCAACGGGGCGGGGCGGTACTCCCCCGGGGAGTTAGGTGCACCGCGCCGGCCTCGACGTTGCCCAGTTGCTCGCCGTCGATCGCGGCCAGCAGCTCGCGCGCGGCCATCGCGCCGTACGCCGGGATGTCGCGGGTGAGCGCGGTCAGCGGCGGATGCACCAGGCTGCACAACGGCGAGTCGTCCCAGGCCACGATGGACAGATCGCCGGGCACCGACAGGCCCATCTCCTGCGCGACGGCGAGACCCGCCACCGCCATCACGTCGTTGTCGTAGATGATCGCGGTCGGCCGCGTCGGCGTCGCATCGCTGAGCAGCCGCCGCGTCGCCCGCGCGCCCTCCTCGCCGGTGTAGTCCGAGGTGACGGTCTCCGTTTCGACGTCGAGTTTCAAACCAACTTCTTCCAACGCCTTCGTACGCGCTTGCGTGTGCAACAGGTCCGGAAGCCCGGCGACCCGGGCGATCCGGCGGTGCCCGAGAGCGACCAGATAGCGCACCGCCTCGGTGATCGCCCCCGCGTCATCGGACCAGATCTGCGCGATAGTGCCGGTGTCGCCCGGGCCGCCGATCACCACGGCCGGCAGTTGCAGCTGCTGGAGCACCGGAATGCGGACGTCCTGCTCGCGGAGGTCGGTGACGATCACCCCGTCGATGCGGCGCTCACCCCACCAGCGGCGGTACACCGCGACCTCGAGCTCCGGGGTGGCGACGACCTGGAGGGTGAGGGCGTACGACCGGGCGGCGAGCTCGGCCTCGAACCCGCTGATCAGACCCATGAACCAGGGTTCGATGCCGAGGATGCGGGCGGGCCGGCACAGGGTCAGACCGACCGCGCGGGCGCTGGCCCCGGAGAGCGCCCGGGCCGCGCTGTTCGCGTTGAAGCCGATCTCCTGCGCGATGGCGATGATGCGTTGCCGGGTCGCCTCGGAAACGCCGGGCTGACCGTTGAGCGCGTAGGACACCGCACCCTTGGACACGCCCGCGCGCCGGGCGATGTCGGCGATCGTGGGCCGCTTCACTCGGTCTCCTGTCGTTCGCGTCGAGCTTACCGGCGGGTGAATCCGCCGAGGAACCAACAAGAGATCATGAATGCCCCCGTGTTTCATCGACCATAGGGAGCACCGTGACCTCCTACCGCCCCCTGCATCAAGGCTGGACCGTTTCCGGCGGGACGGTGTCCGGCCTGGCGGCCGCCGTGCCGGGCTGCATTCATACCGATCTGCTCGCCGCCGGTCTGATCGAGGATCCTTACCGGGACTCGAACGAGACCGAGCTGGCGTGGATCGGTCGTACCGACTGGGAGTACACGACGAGTTTCGACTACGACCCGTCCGACGGGCGGGTCGACCTGGTGTGTGCCGGGCTGGACACGGTCGCCGACATCGCGTTGAACGGGTCCGAGGTCGGTCATACCGAGAACCAGCACCGGAGTTACCGCTTCGACGTCGGCTCGCTGCTGCGGACCGGAGCCAACACCCTGAAGGTCACCTTCGGCAGTGCTTACTCGTACGCCTTGGCACAGCAGCAGCGGCTGGGCGCGCGGCCGGATGCCTACGGCGAGCCGTTCAACTTCATCCGCAAGCAGGCCTGCAACTTCGGGTGGGACTGGGGTCCGACCCTGGTGACCGCGGGCATCTGGCAGCCGATCGGGCTGGAGCGGTGGTCGGTGGCCCGGCTCGGGTCGGTGCGCCCGCTGGTGACGGTGGACGGTGCGACCGGCCGGGTCGAGGTGAGTGCGCGACTCGAGCGCGACGCCACCGGGCCGGTCACCGTCACGGCCGAGATCGCCGGTCGCCAGGCTCGTGCCACCGTTGACGGCACCGACGCGGTCCTCACCCTCGCCGTCCACGACCCGGACCTCTGGTGGCCGCGCGGCCACGGGGACCAGCCTCGCTACGACCTGACCGTCACGCTGACCGGGCCGGACGACGAGGTACTGGACACCTGGTCCCGCAAGGTCGGCTTCCGCACGGTCGAGCTGGACACCTCCGACGACGGCTACACCCTCGTCGTCAACGGCCTGCCGATCTTCGTGCGGGGCGTCAACTGGATCCCGGACGACGTCTTCGCCGATCGGATCACCCGCGACCGGCTCGCGCAACGCTTCCGGCAGACCGCCGACGCCAACGTCAACTATCTGCGGGTGTGGGGCGGCGGCCGCTACGAGTCCGAGGACTTCTACGACCTGGCCGACGAGATGGGCTTCCTGGTCGGCCAGGACTTCCTCTTCGCGTGTGCCGCCTACCCGGAGGAGGAGCCCTTCGCGTCCGAGATCGAGGCCGAGGCGCGGGAGAACGTGGTGCGGTTGTCGTCGCATCCGAGCCTGGTCGTCTGGACCGGCAACAACGAGAACCTGTGGGGCTACGAGGACTGGGGCTGGAAGCCGGAACTTGGCGACCGTACCTGGGGATCGGGCTACTACTACGATCTGCTGCCCCGGATCGTGGCCGAGCTGGATCCGACCCGCCCGTACTGGCCGGGCAGCCCCTACTCGGGCACCCCGGACCGGCACCCGAACGACCCGGCGTACGGGACGACGCACGTCTGGGACGTGTGGAACACCGACGACTACACCAAGTACGCCTCGTACCGGCCCCGATTCGTCTCCGAGTTCGGGTTCCAGGCCCCACCGGCGTACGCGACCCTTGAGGAGTGGATCTCGGACCGGCCGCTCGCGCCGGACTCGCCGGGGATGGCCCACCACCAGAAGGCCACGGGTGGCGACGAGAAACTGGCGCGTGGCCTGGCCAACCATCTGCCCGGGCCGGCCGATTTCGACGACTGGCACTACTTCACGCAGCTCAACCAGGCCCGCGCGGTGGCGTTCGGGATCGAGCATTTCCGGTCGCTGCGCCCGCTCTGCATGGGCACGATCATGTGGCAGATCAACGACTGCTGGCCGGTGACCTCGTGGGCCGCGATCGACGGCGACGGCCGGAAGAAGCCTCTCTGGTACGCCATGCGCCAGGCGTACCGGGAACGGCTGTTGACCTTGCAACCGCGCACCGGCGGGCCGATGGCGGCGGGCGGACCCCTGATGCCGGGCGAGCCGGGCGCGGTGGTCCCACCGGACGGCAGGCCGGCCCTGGTAGCGGTCAACGACGGCCGCGAACCGTGGCACCTGACCGCGACCGTGACCCGCCGCGCTCTGACCGGCGACGTCCTCGCCGAGGCGGTGCTGACGGAAATCGTGCCGCCGGGCGATGCCGTCACCCTTCCGCTGCCGGACGAGGTGACCACCCCGGGTGACCCGACGACCGAGCTGATCGTGGCCGACGCGGCCGAACATCGCACCCTGTGGTTCTTCACCGAGGACCGGAACGTGCCCTGGCCGGCCGCCGATTTCACCGCCCAGGTGGGCCGAACGGACGACGGATACCGCGTGACGGTGACCGCCCGGTCGATCCTGCGGTCGCTCACCCTCTTCCCGGACCGCCTCGACCCGGCGGCCGAGACCGACCGGGCCGACGTCACCCTGCTCCCGGGGGAGGAGGTGACCTTCGTGGTCCGGTCCGAGCGCGACCTGAACCCGGAGCGGCTGACCACGCGCCCGGTCCTGCGGAGCGTAGGCGACAGAACCTGAATAGAGCGCCGTCACCGCTTCAGGAATCACTCAGCCGGATGAGAGCGCCGGCGGACAAAGTGTCGCGCAGTCGTGCCCCGAGGATTGAGGAGTCCCATGGGAAACAGAGTGCGCCGCGCCGCGATCGCCGCCGGCGCTCTAGTCGCGCTGGTTGCTCCGATAGCCACCGCAGCCTCCGCCGTCGTCGTCAACCCCGCCACCCCACGCACCGGAAAGCTCGTCCAGGTCGGCCCGATCGCCGAACACGGCTTCCCCGCCTGGTACCGGGACAGCAACGGAGTGCGGCTGGAGGGCTGCACGACGCTCGACGACCCGCTGTGCGCCGCGGGCGCGGACGAGGTGCCCAACCCGGACGCCCCGATCTCGTTCCCCGACAACTTCCCCGGTGAGCACTTCTACCAGCTCGACAACGCCACGCTCACGCTGACCAGCGGCGCTCGCGCCACGGTCGACACGAACATCGAGGGCGCCTTCGCCAACGAGGAACCGATCAACGGCGACCAGATGGTGTTCGGCCGGGTCCGGATCCGGTTCGACGCGCCCGCCGGGCAGAAGTTCCGGATCACCCACCCGTACGGCATCGACGAGCTCACCGCCGACGACCGCAACCGGGTCAACTTCACCGAGGACACCGGCACCACCGCGGGCGCGTTCGGCCAGGTCATGAACGGCCGGGTCGGACCTTTCCTGAAGTGGGACCCGGCGGTCGCCCCGGCCGCTCCGGCCGGCTACGTCGGCGACCCGGGCGTCCTGCACAAGGTCGTCGGCAGTCCGTACAACACGAACTTCGTCCGGATCGAGCAGCTGGACCCGGCGACCAACAACGTCATCGGCGAGGTCGGCTTCACCGACACGTTCAGCGTTCAGGGCCGCTACGCCACGAACGCCGGGGTCGACCTGAACGCGGTCACCTACTCGGCCGAGGCGGACGGTCGCGGCGTGATCGACGTGTACGCCACCAGCGAGCCCGGCCAGGCGATCGAGGTCGTCGGCAACCCGGCTCTCGGCTTCGCCACCACCCCGCTGCGCGGCGACGGCAACGGTCACTACTACGGCCGATTCCCGATCACCGGTACGGCCGTGCCCGGTACCGCCGTCGAGGTGCGCAACGCCTCGGACCGTCCGGTACCGGTGAAGAGCCGCAAGATGGTCGACGTGGTCTGGGTGGACCAGGCCGACTACGACGCCGACGCCCAGACCCTGACCGTGCGAGCCCACTCCAGCGACAAGCGCAATCCCGCGTTCACGGTGGACGGCTTCGGCCCCCTCAGCGGCACGCCGTTCAGCGGGGTGGCGGCCCCGCCGTACCAGGTCACCGTGACCTCGGCCGGCGGTGGCTCGACGACCGCGCCGATCTTCGGTTCCGGCAACCAGTTCCTGCCGCCGGCTCCGGTGGCGGGTGCGACCGCGGCGGCCTCGGGCATCGTCGGTCAGACCGTGGCGCTCAACGGCTCCGGCTCGACCGGCGTGATCACCTCGTACGCGTGGACGCAGACCGCGGGCCCGGCGGTGACCATCAACAACGCCGGCGCGGCCAGCGCCAGCTTCGTCGCGGCGGCGGCCGGCACGTACAGCTTCGCGTTGACCGTCGCCGGACCGGGCGGCACGTCGATCCCGGCGACCGTGACCGTCCAGGTGGTCGCCTCGGTCCTGCCGACGGCCAACGCCGGCCCGGACCAGACCGTGATCCGCGGCCGCGCCGTCACGCTGGACGGATCGGGCTCGACGAACGCCGAGTCGTACCAGTGGACCCAGGTGTCCGGCCCGGCCGTGACGCTGACCGGGGCCACCACCGCGAAGCCGACGTTCACCTACCCGAACCAGCTCCTGCCGGCGTCGCCGGGCCCGAACGCGACGTTCGTCTTCGACAACGCCCCGCTCGTGTTCCAGCTCCGGGTCACCAACCCGGCCGGTTCGGCCACCCGCAACGTGACGATCCGGCCGCAGGCCGACGCGTTCACCGGGCTCACGGTCCGCTACCGCACCGGCAATAACGAATGGCGGATCGCCGGTAACACCACGTTGCTCGCCGGTCAGCGGGTCACGGCGGTGCTCGGCAGCAACCTGAACGGCCGGGTCA
Organism: Actinoplanes sp. TBRC 11911; assembly: GCF_012933445.1. GTDB lineage: Bacteria > Actinomycetota > Actinomycetes > Mycobacteriales > Micromonosporaceae > Actinoplanes. Next base: position 204,623 of record NZ_JABBNC010000009.1, on the reverse strand, counting down.
TCGGCACGCCGCAGACCGTGGACACCACCGGCGCGTTCAGCATCCGGGTCACCGGGCCGGCGCCGGGCACCGTCCGGACGATCAGTCTGGTGAGCTCCACCGGAGCGGTCCAGCTGGCCGTCGCGGTCAACGTCACCAACTAAACCGCCGCGAGGCGCTCCCGCAGCGCCCTCTTCGAGGCACCCGACACCTGGTCGGCCACCGCGTCGCGAACAAGCGAGCTGCGGTGGCCGACCAGCCCTTTGTCGTCTTCGTCCAGGAGGTGCGCGTGTACCAGCCGGTCGATCGAGTCGAGCACCTCGATCATCGGGCGGCCGATGAGAATCGCCAGGTCGGCGGCGTCGAGCCGGCCCAGCACGGCGCAGGTGCGCAGGATGTCCCAGGCGGGTTCCGGCATCCAGCGGGTGCGGGCGCGGGCCAGCTGCATGGCCACCGCCAGCCGGATCTCGGGCAACCGCCGCGCGACCGCGATCAGCGCCGGGATGCCGCCGGTCAGCCCGGCCAGGTCCACCTCGTGGAACGGGGCCAGCTCGGCGGCGGACAGCGGCTCCAGCCGGATGACGACCGGCGTGCCGAGTGCGGCCAGCGGCCGCGCGGCGACCTCCGACGGGTAGCGGTAGGTGAGCACCACCCGCAGCGCCGGATAGTGCCGCACCAGCCAGGACAGTTCGGCGACGCTGGACGCGTCCAGGTCGGCGGCGTCGTCCACGGCCACGATGACCGGTTCCGGGCCGGCGAACATCGCGCCGATCGACTCCAGCGTCCGGCGATCCAGCGGCCGGTCCTGGTCGTCGCCGCCCTCGTCGATCGCGGCGATGATCTCCGGGCTCGCCGCCAGCTGCACCAGCGCGGACCGCAACCAGGCCAGCCGGTGCACCGCGATGGACGAGCCCCCGTGCCCGATGCCGACCCGGCCGACCACGTGCCTGGCCAGCTCGTGCAGGAATGCCGATTTGCCCGCGCCGTCCGGTCCGACGATGTGGACGACCTGGGGCTGATCCGGCTCGACCAGCACCCGCAGTGCCGCCTCCCGGCCGATGAAGCGTTCCCGTTTCGCGGGCGCCACGGGTACCGCGACGGCGGGTGCGGGCTGCTGCCGCCGGGCCAGGAGCTCCCGGTGCAGCCGCACGATCTCGGTCGAGGGCGTGACTCCCAGCTCATCGTCGAGAACCGTGCGGAGCTGCTCGAACAGCCGCAGCGCGTCGTCCTCGCGATCCAGGGCGACCGCCGCCTCCATCGCCGCCCGATATCCGTTCTCCAGGAACGGGTTGAGCTCGATCGCCTCCTGAGCCAGGCGCAGCGCCCGCGACGGGTTGTCCGGCATGGCCGCGCCGGCGAGCTCCAGACGCGCGGCGACGGCGGCGACCTGGACCTCGCTGCGGGCCGGGGACGCCCAGTCGGCGTACGGGTCCTCGGGGAAGGGAAGTTCGTGGGTGAGATCGAGGATCTGCTCGTGCAGGGTGAGCCGTTCCGGGGCGCCCGGCGGCAGCATGTCCAGCTCGCGGACCCGATGGCGCAGCTCGGCGAGGTCCAGCTCGGCGCGGCCGGTGTCGAAGAGGTACCCGCCGCCGCGGGTCACGATGAAGCAGGACGAGGCCGGCGCGTCCGGTTGGAGCCGGCGGCGGATCACCGAGACGTAGTGCTCGAGCGCGGCCACGTGGTTGCCGGGCAGCGCGTCACCCCAGACGGCGTCGGCGAGGGCGTCCTTCGACTGGATCCGGCCGTGCCGCGCGGCCAGCACCGCCAGCACCTGCCGGGCCCGTCGCGGCAGCTCTTCCGCGGCCAGCCTCGTGCCCCGGTCGTCGGTGACCGTCAGTTGCCCCAGAACCCGGACCCGCATCGCGGCCTCCTCCAGCTGATTCTCCGGGTACGGATCGGCGTACGTGTCCTGGATCTCAGGTTTTCCTCAGGGCGACTTCAGAGGTCACTCCTACCTTTCCGGCACGCCGTAAGGAGACCGACAGACCGGGGAGTTCGATGACGCACGCAAACATGAGCAGGCGAAACCTGCTACGCGGGGCCCTTGCGTTGGGTGGCGGGGGACTCCTCGTCGCGACGGCCGGCGGAGAGGTATTCGCCAAGTCGAGCGGTACGTCCAGCAAGAACACGCCGACGCCGTACACGAACATGTTCCGGCGCCCGCCGGTGCTGATGCCGACCGAGGAAGGGGTCGACGAGAAGGGGCCCTTCCAGAAGTACCGGCTCACCCAGAAGGAAGCGCTGGCGAACATCCTGCCCGGCCTGAGCACCAGGATCAGCGCGTACAACGGGATCTTCCCGGGCCCGACTCTCAAGATCATGCAGGGCACCCGGACCGAGGTGCGCATCGCCAACAAGCTCTCCACCAACCGGATCACCGGCCAGCCGTTCAGCACGGTGACCCACCTGCACGGCTCGGCGTCGTTGCCGCAGTACGACGGGTACGCCAACGACCAGACCGCGCCCGGCAAGGTCAAGAACTACAAGTACCCGAACTGGCAGCAGGCCCGGACACTCTGGTACCACGACCACAACCACCTCACCACCGCCAAGAACGTCTTCCAGGGCCTGGCCGCCCAATACCACCTCGGCGACCCGTACGAGCGTGCGCAGTTGCCCCAGGGTGAGTACGACGTACCCCTGATCGTCAGCGACCTCGCGTTCAACGCGGACGGTTCGGTGGCGTTCAACGACGAGGACCACGCCGGCTTCATGGGCGACGTCATCCTGGTCAACGGCGTGCCCTGGCCGAAGATGAAGGTGAAGCCGCGGGTGTACCGGTTCCGCGTGCTGGTGGCCAACGTGTCCCGTTCGTACCGGTTCTCGCTCAGCACCGGCGACCCGTTCTACGTGGTCGGGAACGACGCCGGCATGACCCCCAAGGTGAACGCCGTCTCGTCCTGGCGGCACGGTGCCGCCGAGCGGTACGAGGTGCTCATCGACTTCCGGAAGTACAAGGTCGGCACGAAGATCGAGCTGAAGAACCTCAGCAACAAGAACAACATCGACTTCAAGAACACCGACAAGGTGATGCAGTTCGAGGTCGTCGCGGACTCCAGCGGGCCGGACCCGTACGTCGTCCCGACCACGCTGGACCTGGGCCCGCAGCCGTACGCCAACCGGGGCGCCATCGAGGTCAACAAGCTGACCCCGGACATGGCCAAGGTCAAGCGCAAGGCGACCGTCGAGCGCAAGAACGGGATCTGGACCGTCAACGGGGAGACCTGGGAGGACGTCGAGGCGTCCGGCTTCCAGCGGGTGCTGAGCAACCCCAAGCCGTACGACGTGGAGCTGTGGACCCTGGAGAACAAGTCCGGCGGCTGGTTCCACCCGTTCCACATCCACCTGATCGACGGGCAGATCATCTCGCGGAACACCACCAAGGACGGCAAGGCGCACCCGTGGGAGGGCGGCGGCAAGGACGTCTTCTACCTGGGTGAGAACGAGACGGTGCAGGCGCTCATGCAGTTCACCACCGGCGACGGCAACGACGGTGGCCGGTACATGACGCACTGCCACAACCTCGTGCACGAGGACGACGACATGATGATCCAGTTCGCGGTGGGCGGTATCAACACCAACGACCCGATCAACGCGGACCCGGCCGTTGTCGACACCGAGGCGGAGATGCCCGCGGTGTACGCCCCCAGCTACCCGTTGGGGACCTGATGCGCGGACGAATCAAGCTTGGCATCTCCTTCGGGCTGGTCGTGGCCGGTATCGCCGCGATCAGCTGGAACCTGGCGCCGGCCTCGGTCGCCGCCGTCGACCCCGGGGACAAAGGTGACTCGGGTGATGCCCAGGTCATCTCGACCTACGACGGGCCGATGGTGCGCAAGCGGGCGGCGATCGGGATCCTGCCGTCGAAGAATGCCGATCTTGACCACATCCGGGCCGAGGTGCTCGCCCTGGCCAAGCGGGAGAAGGTCGGTCCGCTCACCGAGTCGACCTTCGCCGTGTTCAACGAGCACCTCTTGACGTACCTGGTGCCGCAGTTGACCTTCATCGCCCCCGAAGGCGTGTCGGTCACCCGGGCCGAGGCGATGCTGCGCGACTACCAGCCGGCCGACGTGGCGTTCCACGTGACCGACACCGTGCTGGTGCACGATCTGACGTTCGCGGTCATCCCCGCCGCGGGCGTGCAGCCGGCCGCGGTCAGCAAGGAGCTGGACGAGGAGGGCATCCTGACCGACTCGCTCAACTTCTACGACACCAAGGTGCAGCAGGCGGGATTGACGGTGCACTACTTCGGTGCCGTGGTGAGCGACTCGACGGTCAGCACGGTCCGTAAGGAGATGGGCCGGGCGGCGAACGTGCCGGCCGAGCGGGTCCTCGTCGAGGGAACCCTCCCCGGTCCTGGAGTCGACCTGAGCGACGGCGTTCCGGCGCTCGGCAACGGCGGTCACTCCGGCCACTGAAGTACCGCTTGGCGAAGGGCCGTCCCGTTCCGGGGCGGCCCTTCAGCTTGCCCTCAGTCGGGCCACACCACGCTTTCCCACTATGTACGAAATTCCGGTTTTCCCCGCTCCCAGGAGAACGCGTACATGAGGCACATCCGCACGGGCGTAGCCGTCGGCTCGCTCCTCGCCACGTTCCTGATCGCCACACCGCCGGCGCAGGCCGCGCCGATCGGCCAAGGATTCACCGTCACGGCGAGCGACCTCGCCTACATCCTGAAGCAGATCAAGATCTCCGAGGCGCACGTCGCGAACACGACCAGCGAGACTGGGCCGTGCGGGGCGCTGCTGGGGACCGGGCCGGACCAACTGCCCAGCCCACTGCTGTCGCAGGGCCTGCGCACCGTCGACGGCACCTGCAACAACCTCATCGCCGGGCAGGAGAAGTACGGCGCGTCGGACCAGATCTTCCCGCGTCTCGCCGGCAAGAACTTCCGGACGGCGGAGAACGCCCCGGCCAACTTCTTCGGGCCGGGTAGCCCCGCGATGTCGACCACCTACACGGACAAGAGCGCCGGCAACGTCGTGGTGGACAGCCAGCCCCGGATGATCAGCAACCTGATCGCCGACCAGACCGCGAACAACCCGGCCGCCGTCGCGGCCTCCGGGCAGCCGGTCCGGGCGCAGACCACGCAGACCACGCCGCAGACCGAGGGTGACACGCTGTTCATCCCCAACGTCACCACCGACATCGGGCTGTCCGCCCCGTACAACTCCTGGTTCACGCTGTTCGGGCAGTTCTTCGACCACGGCGTCGACCAGACCGTCAAGGGTGGCGGCACGGTCATCGTGCCGCTGCGCGCGGACGACCCGCTGATCGCCGGCCCGGACCGGATCGCCGGCACCGCGGACGACCCGAAGCCGGGCGACGCGCGCTACGTCCCGCCGTCGATGCGTTTCATGGCGCTGACCCGGGCCCAGAACCAGCCCGGCCCGGACGGCAAGCTCGGCACCGCCGACGACGTGCAGGACGCCACGAACACCGACACCCCGTTCGTGGACAACTCGCAGACCTACACCTCGCACGCGTCCCACCAGGTGTTCCTGCGCGAGTACGCCCTCTCCGAGGGGCGTCCCGTGAGCACCGGCAACCTGCTTGCCGGCGCGGCCGGGGGCCTGCCCACCTGGACCGAGACCAAGAAGCAGGCCCGCGACCTGCTCGGCCTCGAACTGACCGACGCGGACGTGCTCAACATCCCGACGATCCTCGCCGACCCGTACGGGAAATTCGTTCCGGGCCCGGCCCGCGGCCTTCCGCAGTACGTGACGTCGACCGGCCTGGTCGAGGGCGACACCGCGAACCCGGTCCGGGTGCCGGCCAACACGCTGCACTTCGACACCCCGTTCCTCACCGACATCGCGCACAACGCCGACCCCACCCCGGTCGACACGGACCACAACCCGGCCACCGCGCCGGTCGCGCCGCGGGCCGATGACGACGACACCGCCAGCGCCGACTTCGCCGCGCAGCCGGCCGGCACCTACGACGACGAGATGCTGGGCGCGCACTTCATCGCCGGTGACGGGCGGGTCAACGAGAACATCGGGCTGACCGCGGTGCATCAGGTCTTCCACTCCGAGCACAACCGGCTGGTCGGCGACATCGAGCGGGTGCTGACCGAGGAAGGCGGCAACGCGCTCGGCGAATGGCAGCTGCCGGGCGGCGCGTGGAACGGCGAGCGCGTTTTCCAGGCCGCGAAGTTCGTCGACGAGATGGAGTACCAGCACCTGGTGTTCGAGGAGTTCGCCCGCAAGGTCTCGCCGGCGATCAACCCGTTCCAGCCGTTCGCGTTCACGCAGACCGAGCTCAACCCGGCCATCTACGCCGAGTTCGCGCACGCCGTCTACCGCTTCGGGCACTCGATGCTGACCGAGACGATCGGCCGCACGCGCGAGGACGGGTCGGACGACTCGATGTCGCTGCTCGCCGGATTCCTCAACCCGCCCGCCTACACCAACAACGGCACGCTCAGTCCGGAGGAGGCGGCCGGCGAGATCATCCGGGGCATGACCGACCAGGTCGGCAACGAGATGGACGAGTTCGTCACCGACACGCTGCGCAACAACCTGCTCGGCCTGCCGATGGACCTGGCCGCCGTGAACATCGCCCGTGGACGGTCCGAGGGCGTGCCACCTCTCAACATCTTCAGGCGTTCCCTGTACGCCAAGACGGGTGACTCGGCGCTCATGCCGTACACGAGCTGGGTTGATTTCGGGGAGCACCTCAAGCACCCGGAGTCGCTGGTGAACTTCGTCGCGGCGTACGGGAAGCACCCGAGCATCGTGGCCGCCTCGACGGTCGCGGCGAAGCGTGCGGCCGCCCGGGCCATCGTCGACCCGCAGCCCGGCGACGAGGCTCCGGCCGACGCCGCCGCCTTCATGAACGCGACCGGCGAATGGACCGAGGCGACCTCCGGGCTGGACGACGTCGATCTGTGGATCGGCGGGCTGGCCGAGGTGACCGACCCGTTCGGTGGGCTGCTCGGCACCACGTTCAACTACGTCTTCGAGAACCAGTTGACCAGTCTGCAGAATGGAGACCGGCTCTACTATCTGGCTCGTACCCCCGGTATGAACCTGCGGACCCAGCTCGAAGGCAACTCGTTCGCCGAGCTGATCAGCCGTAATACCACCGCTTACGGGTTGCGGGCCGATGTCTTCTCGACGGCCGACTGCAAGTTCACGCTGTCGCATCTGGACGGGACCGCGGCGGGCTATGCCCAATTCGGAAATATCGTGAAAGATGACCCCACGACCGACTGTGACGAACACGCGCTGCTGCTGCGTAAGCCGGACGGCACGATCCAGTACCGCAACCGCAACAGCGTGGACCGGCCGGGTCTGAACGCGCAGTCCACCTTCGTGGGAACCGAGAACAACGACAAGGTGGTGGCCGGCAACGACAACGACACCATCTGGGGTGACGAGGGCGACGACCGGCTCGAAGGCGGCGCCGGCAACGACCTCGCCATCGGCGGCGAGGGCGACGACATCATGACCGACGCCGGCGGCGACGACATCCCGAAGGGCGGGCCGGGCAACGACGCGATCGACGCCGGACCGGGCCTGGACATCGTGATGAGCGGCACCGGCAAGGACTTCACCGACGGCGGTGCGAACGCGAACGAGACGTTCGCCGGTGAGGGTGACGACATCGTCAACGCGGGTGACGGTGAGGACGCCGTCTTCGGTGATTCCGGCGACGACTGGGAAGAGGGCGGCAACCAGCCCGACCTGCTCCAGGGCGACAGCGGCAACCTGTTCTTCCTGGACGACTCGAACAAGCCCGGCAACGACGTGCTGATCGGTCAGGGGGGTGACGACGACTACGACATGGAGGGCGGCGACGACATCGGCGTCCAGGGTCCCGGCATCGAGAAGAACGCGGGCGGCTCCGGGTACGACTGGTCCATCGCCTCCAGCTCCGACCAGGGCGGCGACGACCAGCCGATGGACTCCGACCTGGACCAGCCGGTGCTGCCGGACAACGTGCTCGCGGCCGACGTGCGGGACCGGTACAACGAGGTCGAGGCGCTCTCCGGCGGCACACGCAACGACAACCTGATCGGTGACTCGCGGGTGCCGTCCACCGTGGGTGGTGCCGGATTCATCGGCTGCGACGCTCTGGACGCGGCCGGCATCGCCCGGATCAAGGGCCTCGACCAGATCGTCACCGAGCTGCCCACCCCGGTCTCGGCCGTGGGCAACGCCTCCGGGCGGCCCTGCGACCTGCACGGCAACGTGTGGGGTGAGGGCAACATCCTGCTCGGCGGGCCCGGCGACGACACCATCCAGGGCCGGCTCGGCAACGACATCATCGACGGCGACCGGTACCTGACCGTGCGCCTGTCGGTGCGCGACGACGCGGGCAACGAGATCCGCTCGGCGCGCAGCATGAACGAGCTCAAGGCGGACGTGTTCGCCGGGAAGATCAACCCCAAGAACATTTTCGTCGTACGCGAGATTCAGACGTCCCCGTCACGGGACAAGGACACCGCGGTGTTCGCCGGGGTGCGGGCCCAGTACGCCGTCACCCCGATCGACGGCGGCCTGCAGGTCTCCGGCCCGGACGGCACCGACACGGTCCGCAACGTGGAGTTCCTGAAGTTCGACGACCAGGTCGAGGCGGTCGGCGGGGTCGAGGCGGCGCTCGGGGTGACGGCGTTCGCCGGCGACGCGCAGGCCACGGTGCTGCTCACGGTGCCGGACGGGGTGGCGGCGACGTCGCTCACCCTGTCCCGGACGGCGGGCGGGGTCACCACCGAGACCGAGCTGGCGGCGACGACGCGCAGCCTGGTGGTGAGCGGGCTGGCGAACGGTACGCCGGTGACGTTCCGGGTGCGGGTCAACACCGCGGACGGGCCGGGCGAGTTCTCGCCGGCGTCGACGGCGGTGACGCCGGCGGCGGTGCCGGTGAGTGACGACGACAACGAGCCGGGCGAGAACGAGGAGGGCGACGAGCCAGGCGAGACCGAGGGCGGCGAGACCACCCCGACTCCTACTCCTACGCCGACTCCGACTCCGACTGGTCCGACGACTCCTACGAGCGAGCCGACAACTGGCCCGACTCCTACGACCGGCCCGACGACTCCTACCACCGAGCCGACGACCGGCCCCACGACTCCTACCACCACGCCGCCCACCACCACGCCGCCGGTCATCCCGGTTGCACCCGGTGCGCCGGTGATCGGCAACGCGACCGCCGGTGACGAGTCGGCCGTGGTCCGCTGGACCGCCCCGACGTTCGACGGTGGCTCGGCGATCTACGGGTATGAGATCCAGGCGGTCGATCCGGAGACCGGGATCGTGATCGGTGTCGACGCGACGGGTCCGGATGCCGCGGAGATGACGATGACCGGTCTGACCAACGGTGTCCCGTACGCCTTCTGGGTGCGGGCGGTCAACGCGGCCGGCGCCAGCGAGGCTTCGGAATTGTCCAACGTGGTCGTTCCGGCAGCCACCACCCCCGGCGGCGGCACGCCGGCCCCGACCGCAACTCCCTCTACCAGCCCGACCGCATCGCCCTCTACTAGCCCGACCGCGACTCCAACGACGAGTCCTACTACCCATCCGACCACGACTCCGACCACCCACCCGACCAGCGGCCCGACCACGACCCCGACGACCCACCCGACGACCGGCCCGACCACGGGTCCGACGACCGGCCCGACGACCGATCCGACGACCGGGCCGACCACGGGTCCGACGACCCCGCCGGTTGACCAGCCGACCGTTCCCGGCACGCCGCGCCTCGGTACGGTGACCTCCGGAAACAACCTGCTGGTAGTCCGGTGGACGGCTCCGGCCGACAACGGCGGCTCGCCGATCCAGCGTTACGAGATCGAGGTCGTCAACGGCACGCACCGCACGACCCGTACGGCCGCGGCCACGGCTTCCCAGCTCACGGTCACCGGCCTGACGAACGGGGTGGCGTACCGGGTGCGCATCCGGGCCGTCAACGCGATCGGCGCCGGCACCCAGTCGGCACCGTCCGGCGCGGTCACCCCTAAGTCCGTCCCGTCCACGGTGGCGTCACTGACGTCGCAGGCCGGCCCCCGCGGCGGCAAGGCGACGACGACGCTGCGCTGGACGCCGGGCAACGCGAACGGCGCCGCGGTCACCAAGTTCCGGGTGACCATTCAGCGCCTGAACTCGCGGGGAGCCGCCACCGGCAACCCGACGGTCATGGTCCTGCCGGTACGCACCCGCTCGGTGACCTTCACCGGAGCCGGCACGGGCGTCCGTTACCGCTACACGGTTCAGCAGATCAACGCGATGGGCACCGGCTCCGGCCGGACCACCTTCGGTTTCGTGCGGTAGGCGCACCGATGCCAACGGCCCCGGGCGGTTCGCCCGGGGCCGTTTCACGTCACCAGCCCCCGCAGCCGCCGGCCCGGGCCGGCGGAGCTACTGCGAGGCCAGCTGGATGAAGTGCACCGCGGAATTGGTGCGGTAGCCGATGCGCTCGTAGACCGGGCGCCCCGCCGGGGTCGCGTGCAGCACCACGTGCTGCTGCCCGGTGCGGCGGATGCCCTCATGAATCGCCTTGCGGGTCACCGCTTCGCCGAAGCCGCGGCGCATGTCGGCCGGCATCGTCGCCACCAGCGCCAGGAACAACGCGTCGTCGTTCTCGACGGTCGCGGCGCACGCCACCGGGCGGCCGCGGTCGTAGGCGATGTACGCGTAGGTGTCCCGCAGCCACGCCTTCGATCCGGAAAGGGCGGCCGGCCCGGCGTCCTCCGCCATCCCGTACGCCCGGGCGTTGATCTCGCCGTAGGTCAGCAGCTCGTCCTCGGTCTCCACCCGGCGGAACTCCAGCTCCGGTGACGACGAGGACGGATCGGGGACCTCGACGTCACCCGCCATGCCCCACCCGGTGAACGAGATCTCCAGGCCGGCGTCGCTCATCAACCGCGGGAACGCGGCCTTTGCCGCCGGGTCGAGCAGGTCCTCGAACAGCCACAGCAGACCCGGCCGCGACCGGCCGCGCATGAAGGTCGCCGTCCGGGCGAGCTGGTCGCCGAGGTCGCCGGCGGAGATGCTCTCGCCGGTCAGCGTCAGGGTGTTCCAGAACGGGAAGGCGCTGTCGGCCCACAGGTGGCACACGCCGTCGTCGACGCTGACCCGGCCGCCCCGGTCCTCGACCATCCTGGTCCAGACGCCGACGAGCTGATCCTTCGCTTCCACGGCTTCCGCTGATGGATTCATGGCCGACGTTCTCACTTTCTTGCGCTGAGGATATTTGCGGACTTGCGGGCCGCGGATCGGCTGGACGCTATTGACGTGCGCGCCAGGTCGCTATGTCGGCTACCACCGGTACCGGAATGAACTCAGAGTCACCGAGGGATTCGCACCACAGACTCGAACTCCGTCAAATCGACAGACGTCTAGTTGGAATTTCGTGATTTGCCTGGTCAGGACGTTACCGATGCGTCCCGTCGATCTTGATAAACGGATAGTCACGGCGCGCCGACGAGGGCTGAAATCGGTGATCGTTAACACATAGGATCTCGACTGTTTCATTTCTTAACCGTCGAGGATGCCCCTGATGCACCTGTCCCCCCGCAGGGCAGCGGCCGCCACCGCGCTAGCCGTCCTGTTGTTAGCCGCGGCGGCGTCACCCGCCCGAGCCGCGACCACCGAAGCCCCCGAAACCATCCCCACAGCCGGAAAAACGATCACGCTCATCACCGGTGACGTGGTGACCGTTCGCACGAGCGGCTCCGGCACCACGGTGAGCACCGTCGGACCCGACGGGCGTCCGGCGACGGTCCACGTTGTCCAGACCAAGTCCGGCCTGTACGTCTACCCGATGAGCGCCCTCCGCTCCGTGGCCGACGGCGTGCTCGACAGCAACCTGTTCAACGTCACCGAGCTCCTGGCCGACGGCTACGACGACGCGCACGCCCCGCAACTCCCGCTGATCGTCCAGTACCAGCCCTCCTCATCCCTGCGGGCCGTCGCTCCGACCGGTCTGACCCAGGTCCGCCCCCTCGACGCCATCCACGGTGCGGCCGTGACCCAGGACCGCACCCGGGCGACCGCGTTCTGGTCCGGGGCGGGTTTCGCGAGCAACGGCGGCGGCGCCATCGCCAAGGTCTGGCTGGACAAGAAGGTCCGCGCCAGCCTCGCCGACTCCACCGCCCAGATCGGCGCGCCGCAGGTCTGGGCCCGCGGCGACACCGGCGCGGGCGTCACGGTCGCGGTGCTGGACACCGGCATCGACAGCACTCACCCGGACCTCGCCGACCGGATCGCCGGAACCGCCAGCTTCGTGCCTGGCTCCGACGTGACCGACCGGTTCGGCCACGGCACGCACGTGGCGTCGACGATCGCCGGCACCGGGGCCGCGTCCGGCGGTGCCGAACGCGGCGTCGCGCCCGGCGCCCGCCTCGATGTCGGCAAGGTCCTCGGCGACGACGGCTCCGGCCAGGACTCGTGGGTCATCGCCGGCATGCAGTGGGCGGCCGTCGACCGGCAGGCCAAGATCATCAACATGAGCCTGGGTGACGACGCCGCCACCGACGGGCACGACCCGGTGAGCGAGGCGCTGAACGCGCTGTCCCGCCAGACCGGCGCGCTGTTCGTGGTCGCCGCCGGCAACCTCGGTTCGGTGTCCAGCATCGGAGCCCCGGCCGCCGCGGACGAGGCGCTCACCGTCGGTGCCGTGGACGGTGACGACCAGCTCGCCTACTTCTCCAGTCAGGGCCCGCGCCTGAGCGACCAGGCCATCAAGCCGGAGATCACCGCCCCGGGCGTCGACGTGCTGGCCGCCCGGTCGCAGTTCACCGAGGGGGACGGCCCGTACGTCTCGTTGAGCGGCACCTCGATGGCCACCCCGCACGTGGCCGGCACCGCCGCTCTGGTCCTCGCCGCGCACCCCGGACTGACCGGGACGCAGCTCAAGAACGAGCTGGTCAGCACGTCGAAGCCGACGCCGCAGCTCAACCCCTGGCAGGGCGGCACCGGCCGGGTGGACGCCGACGCTGCCGAACGGGCCACGGTGTTCGCCACCGGCACGGTCAGCGCCGGCGCGAAGACCATCACCTACACCAACACGGGTACGCAGCCGGTCGCGCTGACGCTGAGCGCGGTCGGAGGCTTCTACGACCTGGGGCAGACCCGGATCACCGTGCCGGCGGGCGGTACCACGGACGTGGCGGTGTCCTATTCGGACACGAGCGTGAACCGGTCCGGATTCGTCACCGCTACGGACGACGCGAAGAACGTCGTGGCTCGTACCGCGGTGGCCACGGGACCCGTCAAGGCGTACCACAAAATGACCCTGAAGTTGAGCGACCGCAACGGGAACCCGACGCCGGGCGTGGTCGAGCTGATCTCGCAGGACTACGGGTGGGAGCCGATGTTCGTCACGCTCGAGGGTGAGACGACCATGCTGCTGCCGGACGGGTACTACTCGGCGCTGTCCTTTCTCGAGGTGTCCGGCGCGCACGGCCCGAACTCGCTCGGCATGGCGATGGTGGGTGACCCGGAAGTCGACCTGACACGCGACACGACGGTCCGGCTGGACGCGTCCAAGGCCCGCCGGATCACCACGACGGTGCCGCAGACCACCACCGACTCGTACGCCCGCTTGGACTACTACCGGTCCATGGACGAGGGCTTCTACCGCTCGTTCGTGGAGGCGGGCGTGCGGTATGACAGCCTCTGGGCCCAGCCGTCGGACGCCAAGGTGACGCACGGGGACTTCTACTTCACCGCCCGGTGGCGCAAGGAGGCCCCGGAGCTGAGCGTCGCGTCGCCCGCTCACCGGTACGACGACGTCATCCGGCAGGCCGGTGAGACGCAGTTACCCGACGGCACGTATCGGTTGACGGCCGTGGACGCGGGTGACGGCACCGACTTCACCGGCCTCGACGTCAAGGGCAAGGTCGCGGTGGTCCGGCACGGCGACGACTCGGCACAGGCCGCGGCCGCCGCTAAGGCGGGGGCGAAACTGCTGCTCGTCGTCAACGACGAACCCGGCCGGGCGATCCGCAACTACGGACCATCCTTCGGTTCCCGTACGCCCATCGAAGTGGCCCTGGTCTCGCAGGACGAGGGCAACCGGCTCCTCGACGAGATGCGCCACCGGAGGACGACTCTCACCGTGACCTCGACGGTGATGAGCGACTACGTCTACGACATCGCGCAGACCTACCACGACCAGGTGCCCCGCGACCTCACCCGGCACGAGACCCCCGCGACGCTGGCGAAGATCCCGGTGGACTTCACGCAGCCACGGCCGTCGGTCGGCGGCGAGTTCCGCTTCGACTGGCCGGCCTACAACGAGGGCTGGGGCATCGGCGCCCTGAGCAGCCGCCCGCTTCCCGAGCACCGCACCGACTGGGTGTCGACCGGCGGCCCGTACCGCTGGGGCCAGGAGGTGTACGTCCAGGGCCTCACCTATCAGATCGACCAGCGGACCGCGTACGCCCCGGGTCCGTCACCCGAGGAGGTCTACTTCGGACCGATCGCCCGCCCGCACCTGAACAACAACTACCGCCCGCCCGCCCGTACGGGTGACTCCATCACCGTGGACGTACCCGGCTGGGGTGACCAGGACCACGTCGGCCTCACCCAGAACGCGGCCACCCAGACGATCGCGGTCTACCAAGGTACGACCCTGCTCGGACAGAGCAACGGCACCTTCACGACCGTCACCGCACCCGGGTCGGACAAACGCTCGTACCGGGTGGTCGTGCACACCGACCAGGATCCGGCGGCCGGTCCGCTCTCGCTGCGCACGGACACCGAGTGGCGGTTCACCTCGGCCGGCACGACGAGCGCGACGGTGCTCCCGCTTCTGCAACTGGAGTACGCCCTCAAGGGTGACCACGTCGACGTCTCGGCCAAGCACCTGCCGGACGCCGCGGGCGCCGGCCGGGTGACGAACGTGACCTACCAGCTGTCGTACGACGACGGTGCGCACTGGACCTCCGCGAAGCCGCCGCGGTCGGCCCGCTACGCGTCGATCCGGGCGACCGCGACCGACACCAACGGCAACAGCGTGACGCAGACGGTGATCCGAGCCTTCAAGCTCTAGGCCGTCACACGCGGACCGCACCGAGCAGGATGTCGTGATCGGTGCGGTCCCCGTTCATCTCCACCCGGGTGGCCACCGGCGCGTGCCCGCTGGCCGCGACGGTGTACACCCCCGGGGGGAGGTCACGCAGCTCATACCGCCCGTCCGGCCCACTGGTAGCGGCTCCCGCCACCGCTCCCGACCGGTCCACCGCCAGCACCGAGGCCTCCGGCACCGGCCGCCCGGTCCCGGCCGCCTTCACACTGCCGGTCAGCACGCCGCCCACGGTCAGCACGAAATCGACGCGCCCCGGTTCGTCCGGCGACACCGTCCGCGACACCGGCCGGGCGTGCGACGCCGATGCGGTCAGCGTGTACTGCGGCCCGTCCAGCCCGTCGACCAGATACCGCCCGTCCGCCCCGGTCCGCGTGGTCGCCACGACCGTCCCCTTAGGATCGGTGAGCTTCAGCACGGCCCCTTCCAGCGGGCGGCCACCCCGATCCGTCACGGCGCCGGCCACCTGCCCACTCCCGGCCAGCGACAACACCCGCCGAATCTCCCCGGCCGCCACATTGATCAGCGCGGCCGCGGGTTGGTGATGCTCGGCCGCGCAGATCAGCAGAAAGCTCCCACCCCCGGCCAGCCGCAGCCGAAACCCGCCGTCCGCCCCGGTGACCGCCTTGGCCAGCTGGGCCCCGCCGTGATCCGTGATCGTGACCGTGGCCCCGGAGAGCGGCCGCTCACCCGGCCCGTCAATACGTCCGCTGACAACCGTGTCCATCCGTTCCTCCCACCGAGAGCAACGACAAACCCCCGCCAAGGTTGCCAGCCACACCAGCAAGAAGAACGCGACGTTGCCGCGGCGGCCGCCGGGCCTGTCGGTAGCCGCCACTACGGTGGTGTCCGGTTAGACCCGATCAGGCAGGTTCGGCGTGCATGATGCGCGGCGCCCCCTTGAGCCCATCGGCGCCCCCTTGAGCCCATCGGCGGTCCCGACCCGACTGGCGGCGCTGGGCTGACCGGTGGTCCTGGGCTGACCGGCGGTCCCGACCCGACTGGTGGCGCTGGGCTGACCGGCGGTCCTGGGCTGGCCGGCGGTCCCGACCCGACTGGCGGCGCTGGGCTGACCGGCGGTCCTGGGCTGACCGGCGGTCCTGGGCTGACCGGCGGTCCTGGGCTGACCGGCGGTCCTGGGCTGACCGGTGGCGCTGGGCCGACCGGCGTGCTTGGGCCGCCAAAGCCCGCAGTCAGCGGACACTCGCAGTTCGCACCTGGCAGGCGGCTCGCAACGCGTTGATCATTGTGTTTCGTCGGGGCGGGCGGCGGCAGCAGTCCGGTGGGAAGGGCAGCCGCCGCGATTATCGCGTTCGGCCGGACGCTGTCCCACTATCCGATCAGGATCTTCCGAAATGTGGGCGGCGATCCTAATTGGACGTTCGTTTTGCCCTGTTACGCGACCTTTGCCGCGCGGTCTTGCTGGCTGATTTCGAGACCTTGGAAAGTTACGCCCACATGCGAGCCTCAACTCTCCAAGGTCTCGAAAATCCGGCTGCACGCCGCTGGACCGGAGCACCGAATGTGGACAAAGGCGACACGGTAGGCCTTGATCATGCGCTAACAAGCGGCATGTGGAAGGCGAGGCGGCCGGTGGTTGGCTCGGGCGAGAGGGCGAGAGGGCGAGAGGGCGAGAGGGCGAGAGGGCGAGCGGGCGAGCGGGCGAGCGGGCGAGCGGGCGAGGCGGATTGCGGCACGGATGGGCAGGTGGGGCGGGCCGCGGCGTGGGTGGGGAAGCGGTGCGGGTCGGTGGTCGCGCGGGTGGGGGCAAGGCAGGTCGGTGGTCGCGTGGGAGGCGAGGGTGAGGCGGCCTGCGGCGTGGGGTGGGCAGGTGGGCGGGCCGCGGTGGGATTGGGGTCGGGGGGCGGGTCGATGATCGCCGCAGCTGGGAAGGGTGAAGCGTGGTCGGCGCGGGTGGGGACGGTGAGGTGGCAGGTGCCCGGGCCTTGGCGCCGGCGGCCGCTGGGAAACTCTTGGGTGGCGGTGGCGGTGGCGGTGGGCGGTGGGCGGTGGCGGTGGGCGGTGGCGGTGGGCGGTGGCGGTGGCGGTGGGCGGTGACGGTGGGCGGTGACGGTGACGGTGGCGGTCGCGGTGGCGGAGGCGGTCGCGGTGGCGGTGGCGGTCGCGGTCGCGGAGCGCCGGGGTGGCCGGGAGCTGGCAGGGGCCGGAAGCGGCCGACGGCCAGGGCCACGCACTCAGAGTGTGCGTGGCCCCCGGAGCGGACAAACTTGCTGTTGTGGGCTGGGTCTAGGCGTACGGGATTATTCCGGCACTCGGCGGTAGGCGCCGTCGCTGGCGCTGGTGGCCATGGAGGCGTAGGCGCGCAGCGCTGCTGAGACCGGGCGGACGCGGTCGAGCGGGGTGAACGGCTTCGGGCGGCGCTCCTGCTCGTGGCGGCGCTGGGCCAGCTCCTCCTCCGTCACGTTGAGGGAGATGGCGCGCGCCGGGATGTCGATGGTGATCTCGTCGCCGGTCTCGACCAGGGCGATCAGGCCGCCGGACGCCGCCTCGGGGGAGACGTGGCCGATCGACAGGCCGCTGGTGCCGCCGGAGAAGCGGCCGTCGGTGATCAGTGCGCACGCCTTGCCCAGGCCGCGGCCCTTCAGGAAGCTCGTCGGGTAGAGCATTTCCTGCATGCCGGGGCCACCGCGCGGGCCCTCGTAGCGGATCACCACGACGTCGCCCTCGACCACCTGCTTGCCGAGGATGCCGTCGACCGCGGCGTCCTGCGACTCGAAGACGCGCGCGGGGCCGGTGAACTTCCACAGCGACTCGTCGACGCCGGCGGTCTTGACCACGCAGCCGTCGGGGGCGAGGTTGCCGAAGAGGATCGCCAGGCCGCCGTCGACCGTGTAGGCGTGATCGACCGAGCGGATGCAGCCGTCCGCGCCGTCGGTGTCCAGCGTGCTCCAGCGGTTCGCGGTGGAGAACGGCTGGGTGGTGCGGACGCCGCCGGGGGCCGCGTGGAAGAGCTCGAGCGCTTCCGAAGAGGTGTTTCCGCTACGAATGTCCCAACTGTCCAGCCAGGAGGACAAATCGGGTGAATGCACCGAGCGTACGTCGGTCTTCAGCAGGCCGCCGCGGTTGAGCTCGCCCAGCAGGGCCGGGATGCCGCCGGCGCGGTGCACGTCCTCCATGTGGTACTTCACGCTGTTCGGGGCGACCTTGGACAGGCACGGCACGCGGCGCGAGATGGCGTCGATGTCGGAGACGCTGAAGTCGAGCTCGGCCTCGCGGGCCGCGGCCAGCAGGTGCAGCACCGTGTTGGTGGAGCCGCCCATCGCGACGTCCAGGGCCACCGCGTTCTCGAAGGCGGAACGGTTCGCGATGCTGCGCGGCAGCACCGACTCGTCGTTCTCCTCGTAGTACTGCCGGGCGATGTCGACGATCAGCGAACCGGCCTTCTCGAACAGCGCCTTGCGCGACTCGTGCGTGGCCAGCGTCGACCCGTTGCCGGGCAGGGCCAGGCCGATCGCCTCGGTCAGGCAGTTCATCGAGTTGGCGGTGAACATGCCGGAGCAGGAACCGCAGGTCGGGCACGCGGCCCGCTCGATGGTGCCGAGCTGGTCCTCGGTGACGTTCTCGTTGGCGCTCGCGCTCATCGCGTCGATCAGGTCGAGCTTCTCGTGCACCACGCCCTCGATGGCGATCGTCTTGCCGGCCTCCATCGGGCCGCCGGAGACGAACACGGTCGGGATGTTCAGGCGTAACGCGGCGATCAGCATGCCCGGGGTGATCTTGTCGCAGTTCGAGATGCAGACCAGGGCGTCGGCGCAGTGCGCGTTGACCATGTATTCCACCGCGTCGGCGATCAGCTCGCGGCTGGGCAGTGAATAGAGCATGCCGCCGTGGCCCATCGCGATGCCGTCGTCGACCGCGATCGTGTTGAACTCGCGCCCCACGCCGCCCGCCGCCGCGATCGACTCGGCGACGAGACCGCCGAGGTCTTTGAGGTGCACGTGACCCGGTACGAACTGGGTGTAGCTGTTGGCGATCGCCACGATGGGCTTGCCAAAATCGTCGTCGGTCATGCCGGTGGCGCGCCACAGGGCACGCGCGCCGGCCATGGTCCGACCGTGGGTCGAGGTCCGGGAACGCAGCTCAGGCATCCACACATAGTGCCACCATCCCGGCGAGTGCAACCCCGTCGTCCACAGGCCGGGACGTGAGGGCTCCCGAAACTCGCGGAGATCGGGCACAGTGTTCCCGTGCATTTACCGTCCGGCGTGGAGCTGGCCGGGTTCGCGATCTTGCTGACCGCGGTCCCGGCCGTCGTAGCGCTGGTCAACAAGAGGGTCCTCGCTCTCGGGGCCGCGATCGCCGCCGCCGCATCGATGGCCGGCGTGATCGCCGCCGCACTGACCGATCTGCCGGTGCCGCGGATGAGCCTCGGCTCCACGGTCGCGATCGGCGCCGGGGTCGGCACGCTCATCCTTCTCGCCGGCACGGCGCTGCTACCGGGCGCCGCGGAAAGCCCGGGCGCGGCCGTGCGGCACCTGCTCGACGGCCTGGTGATCGCGGCCGCGATCTGGTTCGTCGGCTGGGTGCTGCTGTCCGCCCCGACCCGGATCCTGGGCGACTCGACCCCGATGGCCTGCCCGTCGCTGCTGGTCCCGGCCGCGATCGCGTGCGTCTCGCTGGGCCTGACCGCGGCGCTCGCGCTGCACGCGCACCGCCCCCGCCTGATCACCGTGCGGGTGGCGGCCGGGGTGAGCGTGGTGGCGGTCGGGTCCACCGCGCTGGCCGGCGGGCTGTGCCAGGGCTGGGACGCCGCGGTGCTGGCCGGTTCGGTGCTGGTGCCGGCCGGGTTGTTCGCGATCGCCCGCGCGGTGCGCACGGCGGATCGGCCGGTGCGCGTCGACGGCGACGCGGCCGAACGCGGCACGGCGTACGCGGTGGTGCCGATGTCCGCCATGGTGACCGCGCTGGGGTTCCACGTCTACGCCGGCGGCGCCTTCGGGCTGTTCGGGTTCCTGGGTGCCGCGGTCGAGGGGTTCGCGCTGGTCTTCCGGCAGTCGCTGGCGCTGCACGACGTCCGCGGCTTCGCCGTGCGGCTGCGGCAGAGCGAGGCGCACTACCGCGAGCTGGCCCATACCGATCCGCTGACCTCGCTGGCCAACCGGCGCGGGCTGCAGCGCGCGCTGCGCGAGCACGCCCACGCGCCGGTGGTGCTGGTCGGCATCGACCTGGACGGTTTCAAGACCGTCAACGACGTACGCGGTCACGACGCCGGTGACGCGGTGCTGTGCGAGGTGGGCGTGCGCCTGCGGCGCAACCTGCTGGCCGACGACGTCGCGGCCCGCCTCGGCGGCGACGAGTTCGCGGTGCTCATGCACGGCACGGTGGACGAGGCGATGCTGACCGCGCACCGGCTGCTCGCGGTGCTCGGCGAGCCGTTCGAGGTGGACGGCGGGTCGATCTTCCTGTCCGCGAGCATCGGGGTCGCCGACGGCGGCGAGCTGATGCACGACGCCGATCTCGCGCTGCGCTACGCCAAGCAGCGCGGCAAGAACCGGGTGGAGCGCTACCAGGCGCGCTACGACGAGCTGCTGCGCCGCCGGGGCACGCTGGAGAGCGAGCTGCGGCACGCCATCGACCGCGACGAGCTGCGCCTGGTGTATCAGCCCGTGGTCGCGTTGCCGTCGATGCGCCCGGTGGGCGCCGAGGCGTTGCTGCGCTGGCATCATCCGACACTGGGCGCGGTCCGGCCGGACGAGTTCATCCCGGTCGCCGAGGAGTCCGGGCTGATCAACCGGATCGGCTCGTGGGTGCTCGAGCGGGCCACCCGGCAGCTCGCCGACTGGCTGGCGCAGGGCCACGACGTCTGGGTCTCGGTCAACCTGTCTCCGAAGGAGTTGCACGCCGCGGACTACGCGGGCCAGGTCGCCGAGCTGCTCGCCGAGTGCGGGGCGCCGCCGCAGCGCCTGGTCCTGGAGGTCACCGAGCATGCCGTCGCGACCGACATGGAGGAGCTGATCAGCCGGCTCGCCGAGCTGCGCGCCACCGGCGTGCGGATCGCGCTGGACGACTTCGGCGCCGGCTACTCGTCGCTGGGCCAGCTACGCACGCTTCCGGTCGACATTCTCAAGATCGACCACGCGCTGGTGACCGACGAGGCCGCGCCGCTGGTCGACGTGGTGGTGCGGCTGGGCCACCGCCTCGGGCTGGAGGTGCTCGCCGAGGGCATCGGCACGCCCGCGCAGCGGGAGGCGGTCGAGGACGCCGGCTGCCGCCTGGGCCAGGGCTCGCTGTTCGGCTGGGGCGTGCCGGCCGAGCATCTGGAGGCGCAGCTGCGCACCCTGCGGACGGCGACCCGGCCGGCGCCCGTCCCACGATCCGCACCGCCGAAGGAGGGCACGGCCCGGAGTCAGGTTGTCAAGCTCGGTCCCGGAATGCGGCAGCTCAGAGCGTTGCTGCCGACGGATCCCGCGTTCGAGGCACTCGCGGGTGATCAGAATGTGGGATCGATTGACTCGGGCAGTGAGATGCGGCATGGTTAGCGCCATGTACTGCGCAGCTCGAGTACTTACGTGAGCGCACTCCTGCCGACTGATCCAACGGCGAGGGTGCGCTAGGTCCCGTGCTTCGGCACGCGGGCCTTTTTTGTTGCGCGAGTAAAGCGAGTCAAGCCCTTCAAGGCCAGCGAGTACCCGACCGACCCGAACGGAACCCGTGATGACGAGACCACCGTCCCCCGAGACTCTGGCCCACCGAGCGAGCGCGGCCGCGGGCGCCGTGCCCGCCGTCGCCGCCCCGATCAAGACCACCGGTGCCGGAGCCGTCGTCCGGTCCCTTGAGGCGCTCGGCGTCGAGGTCGCGTTCGGTATCCCGGGCGGGGCGATCCTTCCGGCGTACGACCCTCTCTACGACTCGAAGATGCGGCACATCCTGGTGCGTCACGAGCAGGGCGCGGGGCACGCCGCGACCGGTTACGCGCAGGCCACCGGCAAGGTCGGCGTCTGCATCGCGACCAGCGGTCCGGGGGCCACCAACCTGGTGACGGCGATCGCCGACGCGTACATGGACTCGGTTCCGATCGTCGCGATCACCGGCCAGGTGGCGCGGCCGCTGATCGGCACGGACGCCTTCCAGGAGGCGGACATCTTCGGCATCACGCTGCCGATCACCAAGCACAACTTCCTCGCGCAGACGGCCGACGAGGTGCCGCGGCTGATCGCCGAGGCGTTCCACCTGGCGTCCACCGGCCGGCCCGGACCGGTCCTGGTGGACATCCCGAAGGACGTGCTGCAGACCGAGACGACCTTCCAGTGGCCGCCCACCTTGGACCTGCCCGGTTACCGTCCCACGCTGCACCCGCACGGCAAGCAGATCCGCGAGGCCGCCCGCCTGATCGCCCAGGCCAAACGCCCGGTCCTGTACGTCGGTGGCGGGGTGCTCAAGGCCGGAGCCACCGAGGGGCTGCGCAAACTGGCCGAGCTCACCGGCATCCCGGTGGTCACCACGCTGATGGCGCTGGGCGCGTTCCCCGACTCGCACCCCCAGCACCTGGGCATGCCCGGCATGCACGGCACCGTCCCGGCGGTGTACGCGCTGCAGAAGGCGGACCTGCTGATCACCATCGGCGCCCGGTTCGACGACCGCGTCACCGGCAAGATCGACACGTTCGCGCCGGACGCCAAGATCGTGCACGCGGACATCGACCCGGCCGAGATCGGCAAGAACCGGCACGCGGACGTCCCGATCGTCGGCGACGCCCGGCACGTGATCGACGAACTGATCGCGGCGGTGTCCGCGCAGGGCAAAACCCAGGACCCGTACGAGTCGTGGTGGGCGACGCTCGAGGACATGCGCCGTCGTTACCCGCTCGGCTTCGACGAACCGGACGAGGGCGAGCTCGCGCCGCAGTACGTGATCGAGCGACTGGGCGCGTTAGCCGGCCCGGACGCGATCTACGTGTCCGGGGTCGGCCAGCATCAGATGTGGGCGTCCCAGTTCATCAAGTTCGAGAAGCCGGGCACCTGGCTGAACTCGGGTGGCGCGGGCACCATGGGCTACGCGGTGCCGGCCGCCATGGGCGCCAAGGTCGCCAAGCCCGACACGGCGGTGTGGGCGATCGACGGCGACGGCTGCTTCCAGATGACCAATCAGGAGCTCGCCACCTGTGCGCTGGAGGGCATCCCGATCAAGATCGCCCTGATCAACAACGGCAACCTGGGCATGGTCAAGCAGTGGCAGACCCTGTTCTACGAGGGCCGCTACTCGAACACCAACCTGGGCACGCACAAGCACCGCATCCCGGACTTCGTGAAGCTGGCCGAGGCGCTGGGCTGTGTCGGCCTGCGCTGCGAGTCCAAGGAGGACGTGGACAAGGTCATCAAGCAGGCCATGGAGATCAACGACGCGCCCGTGGTCATCGACTTCACGGTCGCCGCCGACGCCATGGTGTGGCCGTTCGTCCCCGGCGGGATGGGCAACGACGAGATCATGTTCGCCCGGGACGTGCGCCCGATGTTCGACGAGGACGACATCTGATGACCAATACACACACGTTATCGGTTCTGGTGGAGAACAAGCCCGGCGTGCTCGCGCGCGTCAGCGGCCTGTTCTCCCGGCGCGGCTTCAACATCGATTCGCTGGCGGTGGGCGAGACGGAGAACCCGGACGTCTCCCGCATCACGATCGTGGTCAACGCGGACTCCTCACCCCTGGAGCAGGTGACCAAGCAGCTCAACAAGCTGATCAACGTTCTGAAGATCGTCGAGCTGGATTCACAACAATCGGTCCAGCGCGAGCTCCTGCTGGTCAAGGTGCGTGCCGATCGCACGCAGCGGGGCCAGGTGCTCGAGACGGTCGAGCTGTTCCGGGCGAAGGTGATCGACGTCGCCCCGGACACTCTCACCATCGAGGCCACCGGTGCTCCCGACAAGCTCGATGCGCTGTTGCGCGACCTCGAGCCGTACGGGATCAAGGAAATGGTGCAGTCGGGTCTCGTGGCCATCGGCCGCGGCTCCCGGTCGATCACAACCGGACCGGCGCTGCGCGCCGCGTAAGCAATACCTGAAAGGGAAGTAATGACCGCGGAAGTGTTCTACGACGACGACGCCGACCTGTCCGTCATTCAGGGACGCAAGGTCGCCGTGATCGGCTACGGCAGCCAGGGCCACGCCCACTCGCTGTCGCTGCGCGACTCGGGCGTCGAGGTGGTGGTCGGCCTCAAGGAGGGGTCGAAGAGCCGCGCCAAGGCCGAGGAGCAGGGCCTCGAGGTCAAGACGCCGGCCGAGGCGTCCGCCTGGGCCGACGTGATCATGGTGCTCGCGCCGGACACCGCCCAGCGCAAGATCTACACCGAGTCGATCGCGCCGAACCTCACCGAGGGCAAGGCGATCTTCTTCGGGCACGGCCTGAACATCCGCTTCGAGCTGATCAAGCCGCCGGCCAACGTGACCGTCGCGATGGTCGCCCCGAAGGGCCCCGGCCACCTGGTGCGTCGTCAGTACGTGGACGGCAAGGGCGTGCCCTGCCTCGTGGCCGTCGAGCAGGACCCGACCGGTGAGGGCCTCGCGCTCGCCCTCTCCTACGCGAAGGCGATCGGCGGCTCCCGGGCGGGTGTCATCAAGACGACCTTCAAGGAGGAGACCGAGACCGACCTCTTCGGCGAGCAGGCCGTCCTCTGCGGTGGTACGGCGGCGCTGGTGCAGACCGGCTTCGAGGTGCTCACCGAGGCTGGATACGCCCCCGAGATCGCGTATTTCGAGTGCCTTCACGAGCTGAAGCTCATTGTTGATCTCATGTACGAGGGCGGCATCTCCCGGATGCGCTACAGCGTCTCGGACACCGCCGAGTTCGGCGACTACACCCGGGGCCCGCGGATTATCGACGCGCGGGTCAAGGACGAGATGAAGAAGATCCTTTCGGAGATTCAGTCCGGCGAGTTCACCCGTGAGCTGATCGAGGACGACGACAACGGCCGCCCGCTGCTGACCAAGTTCCGCGAGCAGGGCGCCGAGCACCCGATCGAGGTCACCGGCCGTCAGCTGCGCGGCATGATGAGCTGGGTGGACCGGCCGATCACCGAAACCGCCTGATTTCCCGTACGCCTCGAGCCCGGCTTTCCGGCACGCCATGGAAAGCCGGGCTTTTCGGGTAGTCGTGCGATTACTTGAAACATTGCCGTTACGTGTTGCTTACCTCACCGTTCGCCGAAAGGGTTCGGAAAGGTAATTGTGTGATGTTCGTCTGCGGGCACCGGCCATTTGCCGGGTAGCCTCGCGGCATGCGACTGGCAGATTCTTTCCGGAGTGAGCGCTTCGGCGCGGTCCGGATTCATGAGCTGCAGCGAGTCATTGAACTTGACTCGGGCACATCCGTTGCGGGGGCCGGCAGTCGTATCGTGCCGCCCGATGCATTGCGCGCCGTTGAATCGCAAATGGTAATAGTCGTTCCGTGCATGAATGAGACACGAGGCGTCATCGAAGGGGTTCTCTCCGGCATCCCGCACGACTGCCTCATCGTGCTGGTGTCGAACAGCGATCGGGAGCCGGTCGACCGCTACGAGATAGAGGCGCAGACCGTCGAGCAGTTCTGCCGCCTGGCCGGGCGTCCGGCGATGACCGTGCACCAGCGCGATCCGGGCGTGGCCGCGGCGTTCAAGGCGGCCGGCATGCCCGAGCTGATCGACGACGACGGGCTGGTCCGGGGCGGCAAGGGCGAGGCGATGCTGATCGGCATGGCGCTCGCCGCGATGACCGGCCGGCGCTATGTCGGCTATGTGGACGCCGACAACTACGTGCCGGGCTCGGTGCACGAGTACTGCGAGGTGTTCGCCGCCGGGCTGCACCTGGCCACCTCGCCGTACGCGATGGTGCGGATCTCCTGGCAGTCCAAGCCGAAGTTCCGCGACGGCCGGCTGTTCTTCAACCGCCGCGGCCGCACCTCGGCGATCACCAACGAGTGGCTCAACCGCTTCCTCGCCGAGTACTCGGGCTTCGGCACCGAGGTGATCGCCACGGGCAACGCCGGCGAGCACGCGATGAGCCTGGAACTGGGCCTCAAACTGCGCCTGGCCGGCGGGTTCGCGATCGAGCCGTACGAGTTCCTGAATCTGTTCGAGCAGTTCGGCGGGGTGCTGGAGAGCACCGATCCGGAGGTCATGGCGAGTTCCGTCCCGGTGTTTCAGATCGAGACCCGCAATCCGCATTTTCACGACAACCGGGGCGAGGACCACGTCCAGGGGATGCGGATGCAGGCTCTCAACGTCATCTACCACTCGCCGGTGACGTTGCCGGCCATCCGGCAGGCGATCGTCGACTTCATGGTCGAGCAGGGCGCTCTCGGCCCCGGCCAGGAGCCGCCGCGCGAACGCGTCTACCCACCGGTCGGCACGCTTGACCTGGATCTTCTCTTCGACGTCCTGGATGCCGAGGCACGCAGCTTCCGGCGGCTCGACGGGCAGGCCGAGGCGGCTCCGGCCACCGAACCGCCGGTGGTCCGGCCGACCATTCCGCGCAAGGCGGCATGATTGTCACAGCAAGTGTGATGTCGGTCACTAGGCGATGACATGACGGCGGGAGTCCGCCTCCGCATACCATCTCCGTAATCGGCCAACGGCGGTCGGTCACCGCGAGCATGGTTGGAGACGCATGACTCCCGTCGTCCTGATCGCCGAAGAACTCGCTCCGTCCGCCCTCGACGTCCTCGCCGACGACTTCGACGTCCGCACCGTCGACGGCACCGACCGGTCCGCCCTGCTCGCCGCGGTGGCCGAGGCCGATGCGCTGATCGTGCGCAGCGCCACCCAGGTGGACCCCGAGGTGATCGCCGCCGCGTCCCGGCTGAAGGTGGTCGCGCGGGCCGGCGTCGGGCTGGACAACGTCGACGTGCCGTCCGCGACCTCCCGTGGCGTCATGGTGGTCAACGCCCCGACCAGCAACATCGTGTCGGCCGCCGAGCAGGCCATCGCGCTGCTGCTCGCGGTCGCACGCAACACGGCCAGCGCCAGCACGGCCCTCAAGCGGGGCGAGTGGAAGCGCTCCAAGTACACCGGCGTCGAGATCCAGGGCAAGACCGTCGGCGTCGTCGGCCTGGGCCGCATCGGGGTGCTGTTCGCCCAGCGCATGGCCGCCTTCGGCACCCGGCTGATCGCCTACGACCCGTACATCCAGCCCGCCCGTGCGGCCCAATTGGGCGTACGCCTCGTCGGGCTCGACGAGCTGCTGCGCGAGAGCGACTTCATCTCGGTGCACCTGCCCCGTACGCCGGAGACGTTCGGCCTGATCGGCGAGAAGGAACTGGCCATCGTCAAGCACGGCGTGCGCATCGTGAACGCGGCCCGCGGCGGCCTGATCGACGAGCACGCGCTGGCCGCCGCCCTGAAGGAGGGCCGGGTGGCCGGGGCCGGGCTGGACGTCTACGTCACCGAGCCGGCCACCGACTCGCCGCTGTTCCACTTCGACAACGTGGTGGCCACCCCGCACCTGGGCGCGTCCACGGTCGAGGCGCAGGACAAGGCGGGCCTCGCGGTGGCCCGCAGCGTCAAACTCGCCCTCCAGGGCGAGTTCGTGCCGGACGCGGTCAACGTGCAGGCCGGCGGCGTGGTGGACGAGGACGTACGCCCGTTGCTGGCGCTCGCCGAGAAGCTGGGCCGGGTGTTCACCGCGGTGGCCGGCGGGGTCGCCGCGGGGGTCACCGTGGAGGTGCGCGGCGAGATCGTCTCGCACGACGTCGGCGTGCTGAAGCTGGCCACCACCAAGGGCCTGTTCGCGTCCGTGGTCGACGAGCGGGTCACCTATGTGAACGCGCCGCAGCTGGCCGCCGACCGCGGCGTCGAGGTCGAGCTCGCGGTCAGCGACGAGCCGGCCGAACATCACAATCTCGTCACCGTGCGCGGCGCGCTGCCGGACGGCCGGACCGTCAGCGTCGCCGGCACGCTGACCATGACCAGCACCCGGGAGATCTGCAAGCTCACCGGCGTCGACGACTTCGATCTCGACCTGACCGCCGACGGTGTGCTGCTGTTCTTCCGCTACAGCGACCGGCCCGGCATCATCGGCGCGATCGGCACCATCCTCGGCGAGGCCGGGGTCAACATCGCGGCGATGGAGGTGGCCCGGCGGGAGGCCGGCGGCGAGGCGCTGATGGCGCTGACCGTCGACTCCTCGGTCGACGCCGAGTTGCTCTCGGCCGTGGCCGAGACCATCGGCTCGGCCCGCGGCAGCATCGTCGACCTGCGCGTCGCTTAGTTGCGCAGGCGTAACGGCGGCGGATAGACGGTGCCGTCCTGCAGGTCCAGCAGATCGAGGTTGAGTTCCGCGGCCAGCCGTTCGATCGTCTCCAGCACGTCGTCCGGGCAGCCCTCGTCGAGCCGCATCTGGATGTGGTCGGCGGCGGCGTGCAGCGGGGCGTGCGCCCACGGCGAACCGGGAGCCGAAGCGCGCGGGCCACGGTCCGGGTAATTGCTGGTCAGGGCGTCATAGAAGGCGACAACACGCGGATCGGCCGGCCGCTGCGGGTGCTCGCCGCGCGCGCACCGCGCGTTGGCGGCCCGCACGGCGTCCGGCTGGTCCGTGGCGTCCATCGCCCACACCACGAGGTCGAAACTCACCGGCGCATGGTGCCATCACCGAGCGCGACACGCCGGAACTACCCCGGCGACACGCGGGGGATGCGTCTTGCGCGTCTTTAGTCCACATCGCTAGCGTTGTCCCTGCCGCACGACTCGCTCGTGGGCACGTCTTCGGGTGACGTGCACACTTTTGCGTGTCGCGCGGCTCTTCCGGCGGGACCGAGCCACGCGTACTCGTCGCATCAGCCCCCGTTACCGTTTGCCGCGGTGCGGGGGCTGTTCGCGTCCGGGGTCAATACGCTGGTCAGAGCCATGACCCCACTTATCGATATCTCAATTTCTGGGACTGTTGTTCCGAAAATCGAGACGGCCCGCTACTGTGAGCGCGGCAACTGGTAAGTCGAGGGAGTTTGACGTGAGCGTGGCGCGCATCGCCGTCGTCGGCGGCGACGGCATCGGGACCGAGGTCACCGCCGAGGCGCGCAAGGTGATCGAGGCCGTCCTTCCCGGCAGCGAGTTCCACGACTACGACCTCGGCGCCCGGCTGTATAACCGTACCGGCGAGGTCCTGCCCCCGTCCGTCGAGGACGAGCTGGCCGGTCACGACGCCATCCTGCTCGGCGCGATCGGTGACCCCAGCGTCCCGCCCGGCGTCCTCGAGCGCGGCCTGCTCCTCAAGCTCCGGTTCGACTTCGACCAGTATGTGAATCTTCGTCCCTCGCGTCTCTGGCCGGGCACCGTGAGCCCGCTGGCCGGCGTCAAGCCCGGCGAGATCGACATGATCGTGGTCCGCGAGGGCACCGAGGGCCTCTACGTCGGCGCCGGCGGCGTCCTGCACAAGGACACCCCCGCCGAGATCGCGACCGAGGAAAGCCTCAACACCCGGCACGGCGTCGAGCGGGTCATCCGCGACGCCTTCGCCCGCGCCCAGGTCCGCGACCGGCGCCACCTGACGCTGGTGCACAAGACCAACGTGCTCACCAAGGCCGGCAGCCTGTGGTCGCGCACGTTCGCCGCGGTGGCCGCCGAGTTCCCCGAGGTCACCACCGAATACCAGCACGTCGACGCCGCGTCGATGTTCCTGGTGAGCAACCCGCAGCGTTACGACGTGGTCGTCACCGACAACCTGTTCGGCGACATCCTCACCGACATCGCCGCCGCCGTGACCGGCGGTATCGGCATGGCCGCCAGCGGCTCGGTCAACCCTTCGCGGCGCTATCCGTCGACCTTCGAACCGGTGCATGGTTCGGCTCCGGACATCGCCGGTCAAGGCATTGCCGACCCGGCCGCAGCGATCCTGTCGGCTGCCCTTCTGCTCGAACACCTAGGGCACCGCGCCGAAGCGGCCCGAGTAACCGAGGCGGTCGCGGCGGAGGTCGCGTCCCGGGCTCCGGGCGCCTCGCTGCGAACCGCCGAAGTCGGCGACCGGGTCGCCGCCGCCCTCTGACCGGGGCCCTGCGGAAACCCCCAGCATTCGCACCCTCCCTCGACTGCGGCCGTTGCCTTAACGTCCGTTCGGGGTATCTTCATGTCACCCTCGGGTGATACGCGCCTCAATCGAAAGCTTCCTTCAGAAAGCAGGTCATCTGCTCATGAGCGGTGGTGACAGCCCCGATTTCGAGATTCGTCCGAACCAGGCGCCCGTGGATGAGGCCGAGCGCGCCGCGTTGCTCGCCGATCCGGGCTTCGGACGCATCTTCACCGACCACATGGTCACTGTGCGTTATGCCGAGGGGAAAGGCTGGTACGACGCGCAGGTCGGTGCGCGCCGGCCGATCGAGATCGACCCGGCCGCGGCGGTTCTCCACTACGCGCAAGAGATCTTCGAGGGTCTCAAGGCGTACCGGATGGAGGACGGCGGCATCGCGATGTTCCGCCCCGACGCCAACGCGGCCCGTTTCAACCAATCCGCCAAGCGGATGGCGATGCCGGGCCTGCCGCAAGAGACGTTTCTGCAGTCCCTCCACGAGCTGATCAAGATTGACCAGCGGTGGATCCCGGAGGCCGAGGAGGGCAGCCTTTACTTACGCCCCTTCGCGTACGCCAGTGAGGTCTTCTTAGGCGTGCGCCCCGCGCTGGAATACCTGTATCTGGTGATCGCGTCCCCGGTCGGCTCGTATTTCTCCGGCGGGGTCAAGCCGGTCTCGGTGTGGGCGAGCCCCGACTTCACCCGCGCGGCCCCCGGCGGCACCGGCGCGGCCAAGTGCGGCGGCAACTACGCCAGCGGTCTCTCCGCCCAGGCCGACGCCATGGAGCACGGCTGCGACCAGGTGGTCTATCTCGACGCCGTGGAGCGTAAGTACGTCGACGAGCTCGGCGGCATGAACGTGTTCTTCGTGCTCGACGACGGCTCGCTGGTGACGCCACCGCTGGGCGGCACGATCCTGCCCGGCATCACCCGCGACTCGATCATCAAGCTGGCCGAGGTGGCCGGGCGCAAGGTCGAGGAACGCATGATCAGCATCGACGAGTGGCGCGAGGGGTCGGAGTCGGGCGCGATCCGCGAGGCGTTCGCCTGCGGTACGGCCGCGGTGATCACCCCGATCGGCATGGTGAAGAGCCCCGAGTTCGAGTTCACCGTGGCCGACGGCGGCCACGGCGACGTCACCATGGGCCTGCGCAAGCAGTTGGTCGACATTCAGCGCGGCCGCGCCGACGATCCGTTCGGCTGGGTCCACCGAGTGGCCTGAGGTGTGGGGAGCCGCAACTCCCCACACCCCCTAGGACAACAGGTGGGCGCGCATCGCGGCGATCTCGTCGTCGTTCACGCCGATCTCCTTCACGAAGCCCTCGACCGAGCCGTGCAGGGCGCGCAGGTCGTCGAGGAACAGCTGCATGGCGCCGGGCGGCGAGTCGTACATGTGCTCGTTGCCCTGCACCGCCTCCGGGTGCTTCTCCAGCAGGTACGCGGTGAGCCGCTCCATCGCCGGGCTGGTCAGCGCGTAGTCCGCGGCGATGTCCTCGTCGGACACTCCGAGCAGCGACAACGCGAGCGCGCAGACGGTCCCGGTGCGATCCTTGCCGGCCATGCAGTGCACCACCACCGGCGCCTGGTCCGGGTCGGCGATCACCCGTAACGAGCCGAGCAGCGCCTCCCGGCCGTCCTCGGCGAAGTTCAGATACCGGTCGGCCAGCCAGCGTTCGTGCACGACGTCGTCCGGGTGCTCGACCTCTTCCCAGTCGACGTGCTTGAGAACGAGATTGTGATAGTCGAGGCCGTAGCGGTCGGCCACCCGTCCGTACTTCTCGATCTCGAACGGGCGCCGCAGGTCGATCACCGTCCGGATGCCTAAGGCCGCGAACTCCTCGGCGTCGTCCTCGCCGAGCCGGTGCAGCGCGTCCGAGCGGAACAGCCGCCGCCAGCGGACGGTGCGCCCGTCGAGGCCGGTATAGCCGCCGACGTCGCGGAAGTTGTAGGTGCGGGAAAAGCCAAGATTCCGGGGGTACGGTTCCACAGCCACCCCGCAAACCTAGCCGGGCCGGGCCTTCGCCAGCCGCCCCCCATCAGGCCGGAAACGGGCAACCGCGCAGGTCAAGCCCACTCGTACGGGCGTACTTGTCCCAGCAATTGGATTTTCTGTCTCAGTCCGCGCCGTCCGTGGCATGCTTCGTGGCGTGACCCACCACTCCGTGCTTCTCATTAGCACCTAGCGCGCCGGCTGACCTCTCGCCGACGCGCAGACCTCCCGCATGAGCGGGGGGTCTTTTGTTTTGGTCACTGAAGAATCCTCGAAGGGGACGCGCCATGGACTACCAGGTCTTCGACACCACGTTGCGCGACGGAGCACAGCGAGAGGGAATCAGCTACACGGTCGCCGACAAACTGGCGGTCGCGAAGCTGCTGGACGAGTTCGGCGTGGGTTTCATCGAGGGCGGCTGGCCCGGCGCCATGCCCAAGGACACCGAGTTCTTCGCGCGCGCCCGCACCGAGCTCTCGCTGACGAACGCGGTGCTGGTGGCGTTCGGAGCGACCCGCAAGGCCGGCGTCGAGGTGTCGCACGATCCGCAGGTGCAGGCCCTGCTGGACGCCGAGACCCCGGTCGTGTGCGTGGTTGCCAAGTCCGACATCCGGCACGTCGAACGGGCATTACGGACCACCGGCGACGAAAACCTCGCGATGGTCCGCGACACCGTGCGGCACCTGGTCGCCAACGGGCGGCGCGCGTTCGTCGACTGCGAGCACTTCTTCGACGGCTTCCGGTACGACCCGGCCTACACCGCGTCCGTCGTGCGGACCGCCTTCGACGCCGGGGCCGAACGCGTGATCATGTGTGACACCAACGGCGGCATGCTGCCCTCGATGATCACGGCGGCGATCAACGAGGTGGTCGCCCGGACCGGGGTGAGCGCCGACCGGCTCGGCATCCACTGCCAGAACGACACCTCGTGCGCGGTGGCGAACACGATCGCCGCGGTCGAGGCCGGCGTCAAACACTTCCAGTGCACCGCGAACGGCTACGGCGAGCGACCCGGCAACGCCGACCTGTTCGCCACGGTCAGCAACATCCAGCTGAAGCTCGGGCTCCAGGTCCTACCGGACGGGTGCCTCGAACAGGCGTCGCGCGTCTCGACCGCGCTCGCCGAGATCGCCAACATCGCCCCCGACACCCACCAGGCCTACGTCGGGGCCGCCGCGTTCGCTCACAAGGCGGGGCTGCATGCGAGTGCGATCAAAGTTGATCCGCTGCTCTACAACCACGTCGACCCGTCGGTGGTGGGCAACGACATGCGGATCCTCGTGACCGAGATGGCCGGCCGGGCCAGCATCGAGCTCAAGAGTCGGGAACTCGGGCTCGACCTGGCCGGCCATCCGGACACGCTGTCCGCGGTGACGCGCAAGGTGAAGGAACTCGAGGCGGGCGGCTGGTCCTTCGAGGCCGCGGACGCCTCCTTCGAACTTCTCGTCCGAGGTGAACTGCCGGGCCACGGGGTCGTACGCCCGTTCACCCTCGAATCGTGGCGCACGCAGGTCGAGCATCGCGAGGACGGGTCGGTGGTCTCCGAGGCGACCGTGAAGGTACGAGTACGGGGCGAGCGGGTCATCGCCACGGCCGAGGGCAACGGTCCGGTCAACGCGCTGGACGAGGCGCTGCGGGCGGCGCTGTCGCAGCACTATCCGCAGCTCAAGACGTTCGAGCTGACCGACTACAAGGTGCGCATCCTGGAGGGCAGCCACGGCACGAACGCCATCACCCGCGTTCTGCTCGACACGGGTGACGGCGACCGTGACTGGACCACCGTGGGCGTCCACGAGAACATCGTCGAGGCGTCCTGGGTGGCGCTGGTCGACGCCTTGACGTACGGCCTGGCCCGCGAGTCAGTCCAGGCCTGACGAACGGTCACGGGCGATCCGGCCGATCAGCGCGATCGCATCGGCGATCGGCATCGGCCGGAGCTGCCTGCCGTCCCGCAATCGCAGTGCCACCTGTCCCGCTTCCGCCTCCCGGGCGCCGATCACTCCCACGTACGGGATTTTCCGCTCGGCGGCATGACGGATACGCGCGCCGATCGAACCGTCGTGGTGCGCCTCGGCCCGCAGGTCGTCGTCCATCGCCGCGCCGACGAGGGCGTGGGCCTGCGCGGCCTGGTCCGCGGACACGGGCAGGACGTCGAGTTGCACCGGCGCGTACCAGACGGGGAACGCGCCCTGATGCACTTCGAGCAGGTGTGCGAAGAGGCGTTCCATCGAGCCGGCCAGGCTGCGGTGCACCATGACCGGGCGGGACCGGCCACCGGCCGCGTCGGCGTACTCGAGGCCGAACTGCCGGGGCTGATGGAAGTCCACCTGCACGGTGGCCAGACTGGACTCCCGGCCGGCCGCGTCGGCGATCTGAACATCGATCTTCGGCCCGTAGAAGGCGGCCTCGCCCGCAGCCTCCACATAGGAGATCCGCTCGGCGTCGAGCGCTTCGCGCAGCAATTTCCCGGCGAGCGCCCACTCCTCGTCGTCACCCCCGTATTTGCCGCCGTTGCCGCGCAGCGAGAGGCGGTAGGACGCCGGCTCGAACCCGAGGGCGGCGTGGGCCTCGCGCATCAGTCGCAGGATCGCCGCCACCTCATCCGCGACCTGGTCGAGCGCGCAGAAGTTGTGTGCGTCGTTGAGGTGGATGGCCCGCACGCGTCCGAGCCCGCCGACGACCCCGGAGCGTTCGGCGCGATACATGTCGCCCATCTCGGCGATGCGCAGCGGGAGATCGCGGTAGGACCGCTGACGCGACTTGAAGATAAGGGCGTGGTGCGGGCAGTTGCTCGGTCGTAGGACCAGTTCGTCGTCGCCCATCCGCATCGGCGGGAACATGTCGTCCGCGTAGTTCTTCCAGTGCCCCGACAGCTCGTACATCCGGCGTTTTCCGAGCGCGGGGGAGTAGACGTGCTGGTACCCGGCGCGGCGTTCCAGCCCGCGCAGGTACCGCTCGACCTCATACCGGGCGGCCGCCCCGCCGGGCAGCCAGAACGGCAGGCCCGCCCCGATGAGCGGATCCGAGTCGAAGATGTCGAGGTCGCGTCCGAGTTTGCGATGGTCCATGTCCGGTCTCCTTGGTTCGACGGCCCGGACGAGACCTCGGAGCGCGAAAACGGCCCTGGGCATCTCGCCCGGGGCCGTTCGTCGCTTGTGTGATGCGGTCAGCGCGATCGGCTGCCGGGTGCTCCCGGCGTCGTCGTGACAAGCGCGTGCTTCCGCATGCGCCAATGGTAGGTCGCGGTCGTCCCCGCGTCCGCCCAATAAACTTGGGCGTCGTGAACCCTCGCCTCGAAATCGAGTACTGCACCCAGTGCCGCTGGCTGCTGCGAGCCGCCTGGACGGCGCAGGAGCTGCTCACGACCTTCCAGCGTGACCTGGGTGAGGTCGCGTTGATCCCGGGCATCGGCGGGGTTTTCGAGATCCGCCTCGACGGCGAGACCATCTGGTCCCGCAAGGAAAGCGGCTTCCCGGAGATGGCCGAGCTGAAGCGTCTGGTACGAGACCGGGTCGCCCCGGACCGAGACCTGGGTCACTCCGACCGCAAGCAGCCGTCGGCGGAATAGGCACGCCGCTTCCGCCCCGAGCCCAACGCGGTGCGCCGCCATTCGTTTTCTTGCGGTTTGGGGTGCGGCTGGCGGCTGGGTTGTGCTGCGGCCCGACGCCGGATCTTGGTGAGTTGGGTTGGAGCGCCGCCAGATTCACTTGCGGTTTCCAGCGGCGGCGCGGCCGTGGCTCGGGCGCGACCGTTTCGCCTAGCAGGTCTCTAGTCGATGTCGCCGCGGCGGCCGCGCTTGATCTGGGCGCGGCGCTTCTTCTCGCCGATGCGGCGTTCGACCGAACCTCGCGACGGCTTGGTCGGGCGGCGGGCGCGGGGCGGAGGCGCGATGGCCTCGCCGACTCGCGCGGCGAGACGGGCCTCGGCCGCCTCGCGGTTACGGAGTTGAGATCGGTGTTCCGACGCGACGATGGTCAAGGAGCCGTTGATCAGCCGGCCGCCGAGCCGTTCGACCGCCCGATCTTTCAACGCTGGTCCCAGGGCGTTGGACGCGAGCAGGTTCCAGGACAGCTCCACCCGCGAGTCGGTTGTGTTCACGCCCTGGCCGCCGGGGCCGCTGGAGCGCGAGAAACGCCAGTTCAGCTCGGCCTCCGGGATGACAACGCCGGGCCGGACTACGACATCGGCCATGAGGTCCCCCTTGCGAACCGCGGGCCGTGCGAGCCGCTGCCGACGCCGCCGGACGCTTCCTTCACCACGCCGACCAGCATCGCATTACGCCTTCCAGGCCGCCAATCCGTTTTGATCAACGGACAGGCTCGGCGCGATCCGGGCGGCGCGATCCGGGCGGCGCGATCCGGATGGCGCACTCAGGGCGGCGTGATTCGGGTGGCGCACTCAGGGCGGCGTGATTCGGGTGGCGCGATTCGGGTGGCGCGATCCGGGTGGCGTGATTCGGGCGGCGTGATCCGAGGGGCGTGATCCGGGTGGCGCGATCCGGGTGGCGTGATTCGGGTGGCGCACTCAGGGCGGCGTGATTCGGGCGGCGTGATCCGGGGGGCGTGATTCGGGCGGCGTGATCCGGGGGGCGTGATCCGGGCGGCGTGGTCCGGGCGGTGCTGACCGTGGGCTGGCTAGGCACGTGCCCCCGCCTTGCCGCCCGCCCGCGCTAGATGAGTCCTAAGGCCGTGGTCGTGGGCGATCATTCGCCGAGTCCGGGCAACGCTCGGCGTCCGGGTACACCCGCACGTCGTGGTAGCCCGAGGGATGCTGGCATGTCGCGGTCGCGGACACTCATGGTAGGAGCCGCGCCAATATGCGATAAATCTGGATAAAACGTGGTTTGGTGGCTTCGAGTCGCACGGGCGAACCAGTGGATCGCGTTCGCCGGCGCGGTGGTCTCACGATGTGGTCAGCAACGTCCACATACTGGCCGGAAATCCTAAAAGGACACTCGATTTGTTCAGATTAGAGGCTTTAGCGGCTGCTGTTGGCCGGTTGATTTCGCGACCTTGGAGAGTTACGCCCACATGCGACCCACATGCGAGCCCTAACTTGCCAAGGTCTTCAAATGCGGCCGTTCGCACTCGAGCAGGCGGCTGCGACTGCGGTCGAAAGGTGCAAAATGCTGCATGGGGACGTCTCCGTCCGGGCGCGGTGCCGGGGCCTGTGACGGCGAACTTAGGCGATCGCCACGCCTGCATCCGAGTGCGAGCCTGACGCTAAAACGAACGTTCGTTCGCGGTTGGCCAGTGCAGCCGGGCGGCGGCGTGACTGGACCGGGTGCCGCTCGCCGTGTCGTGCTTCCGTAGTGCGGTCCGGCACCGGTAGCTGGCCGTCCCGTGCTGGTAGCTGGCGGTCGCGTGCTGGTGGTTGGCGGTCGCGTGCTGGTGGTTGGCGGTCGCGTGCTGGTGGTTGGCGGTCGCGTGCTGGTGGTTGGCGGTCGCGTGCTGGCGGCTGGTGGTCCCGCACTGGTGGCCCGCCATCGGACCCGCGCTCGAGGCCTGCCGCCGGACTGCACTGATGCGGGCGCGTCGGGTGGACTGTGGCCGGGCTGTGCATGCCGGGGCACCGCGGGGTTTTGCGTCGGTCGGCGCCCGGCGCCCGGCGCCCGCCGCCCGGCCCCCGCCGCCCGGCGCCCGGCGGCCGGGGACGGCCTGGAGTTGCGGCTGGAGTAGCCGTAAAACCTGGGGGACTTTTCGCGCGCCGTACATCTTAGGAATTTGAAGTTGGGTCTGCGCGCGAGGAGGAGCGGGCGCAAGGGGCAGTATGGAACCGTGACCTCCCCAAGTGCGCCGGTTGTCACGACCGGCTATCCGTGGCCCATAGCAACCACGCGCCTCGACAACGGCCTGCGGGTCGTGGTCAGCGAGGACCGAAGCGCGCCGGTCGTCTGCGTCAACCTCTGGTATGACGTGGGCTCACGGCACGAGCCGCCGGGTCAGACCGGCTTCGCCCATCTTTTCGAACATCTGATGTTCGAGGGGTCGCAGCACGTGGCGAAGACCGAGCACATGCGGCTTGTCCAGGGCAACGGCGGCTCGCTGAACGCGACCACCAACCCGGACCGGACGAACTACTTCGAGACCATGCCGTCGGAGCACCTCGAACTGGCGCTCTGGCTGGAGGCGGACCGGATGGGCGGGCTGGTTCCGGCGCTCACCCAGGAAACCCTGGACAACCAGCGCGAGGTGGTCAAGAACGAGCGCCGCCAGCGGTATGAGAACGTCCCGTACGGTGACGCGTGGCTACGACTTCTCGCGCTGCTGTACCCGGAGGCGCACCCGTACCACCACCCGACGATCGGGTCGATGGAGGATCTCAACGCCGCGAGCCTCGATACTTTCAAGGCTTTCCACCAGCGGTATTACGCGCCGAACAACGCGGTGCTCACGGTGGCCGGCGACGCCTCGCCGGAGGAGGTCTTCGCGCTCGCCGAGAAATACTTCGGGATGCTCGAACCGGTCGCGTCGATCCCGCCGGCGCCCAGTGGTCACCTCGCCGGTCCGGCCGCGGAGCCGGCCCGCGAGACCGTGCGGTCGAAGGTCCCGGCCGCGCGGATCTACATCGCGCACCGCACGCATCAGTTCGGCACGGCCGGGTTCGACGCGGTCACCGTGCTGGCCGCGGTGCTGGGCAACGGCCGCGGCAGCCGGCTCTACCAGCGGCTCGCGGACGGCAAGCGGATCGCCCAGCCGGACTACATCGGCTCGTACGGGGTCGACCTCGCGCACGCCCCCGCGCCGCTGATCGCGACCGCGACGGTCAAGGACGGCGTGGACGTGGCGACGCTGGAGGAGGGCCTCACCGAGGTGATCGGCAGCCTGGTCACCGAGCCGGTCACCGAGGACGAGCTGGCCCGGGCGAAGGCGTTGCTCACCACCGGCTGGTGGCGGCAGATGTCCACCGTGTACGGACGTGCGGACACCCTCGGCCGGTACGCGACCCAGTTCGGCGACGCCGGTGCCGCCGGGTACCGCCTGCCGCAGTGGCTCGCGGTCACCGCGGACGACGTCACCACCGCCGCCGAGTACGCCCTCAAGCCCGAGTCCCGGGTGACGCTGACCTACCTTCCCGAGGAAACCGCATGACGCTCATCGCGACCCGGCCCGACTCCGGAGACGCCCGCCCGTACGCCTTCCCGACCCTGCAGCGGGTCACCGTCGGCGGCGGCACGGTCATCGGCGCGCACCTGCCCGGCCAGCACCTCGCCAGCGCCATGCTGCTGCTCGACGCCGGCGCGGCCCGCGAGTCCGACGGCCGCGAGGGCACCGCGACCGTCCTGGCCAAGTCACTGGAGGAGGGCACTCAGGCGCGCGACTCCGCGGCGTACGCGCTGGCCCTGGAAAGTCTCGGCGCGGAGTTCTCGGCCGCGGTCGACTGGGATACGTTCCGGGTGAACGTCGCGGCGCCGGTGCCGCTGCTGCTCGCGGCGATGCGGCTGGCCGCCGAGGCGGTGCGCACCCCGAAGCTGGACCCGGCCGACGTCACCCGGGTCCGCGACGACGAGGTCACCGCGCTGCGGATGGATTGGGCGCAGCCGGGACCGCGGGCCGACGCCGCGTTGCGCTCCGACCTGTTCGGCGCGGGCCGGTACGGGCGTCCGATGCACGGCGACCCGGACTCGGTGGCCGCGGTGTCCGTCGACGACGTCGCCTCGTTCCATCGGAACTGGCTGCTGCGGCCCGGCGTGCTGCTGGTCGCCGGCGATCTGGACAATCTCGATCTCAAGGCGCTGGGCGAGGCCGCGTTCGCCGGGACCAGTGGTGAGCCGCTCGCCGTCGAGGGCCCGCTGGAGCTGGAGGTTCGCGATTTCCGCCGCACGATTCTGGTGAACCGGCCCGGTTCGGTGCAGTCCACGCTGCGCATCGGCCATCGCGCGCCGGAGCGGGCCAACCCCGACTACGTGGCGATGACGCTGGCCGCGACGGTGCTGGGCGGCGCGTTCACGTCCCGGCTCAACCACCTGATCCGCGAGGTCAAGGGTTACTCGTACGGGATTCGCGGCTCGTTCTCGATGACCCGCCGCTTCGGCCGCTTCGAGGTGGCGTCCGGCGTGCAGACGGCGGTGACCGTCCCGGCCGTCGCCGACACGCTGGGGGAGATCGCCCGCACCCAACTGGACGGCGTGACCGAGGAAGAGCTGGCGGTCGCCCGTTCGTGGCGGGCCGGTCAGCTCTCGGTCGAGATGCAGACCCCGGGCGCGATCGTGGCCGCGCTGAGCACGCTGGTCGTGCACGGTCTGCCGGACGACTACTACACGACCCTCCGGTCGCAGTACCTGGAGGCGACGGTGGCCGACGTGTCCGCGGCCGCGGCGCGTTACCTGCACCCGAAGGGCCTGACCCTGGTGATCGAGGGCGACGCGGCACTCCTACGGGACGAGATCACCGCAGCGGGCCTGGGCGAGCTGGTCGACGCCGACCTCTGATCAGCGAGGAGCGCGTTGCCGCGTTGATGAGTTCGGCTCTCGAACGCCGCCGGCGAAGCCGTCGTCGGGCGCGAGCCGAACTCATCAACTTTCAGCGGCGCACGCGCGATCGAGCGTGGCTGGCTCAGCTCAGTGACTGTTGCCCCAAAGCGCCGCCGATACCCGATTTCCACAGCTCGGGCGGCTACCTTGGCGCGCATGACGATCACCGCGACGCCGGCCGAGGTTCGTCCGGCCCGGCGGGCGGCCCGCACCGCCCTGCTCGCGATCATCACGCTGCCCGCGCTGGTCTGGGCGGTGGTACGACTCTTCGGCTGGGAGCGGGGCTATTTCGTACCGGCGATCGCCTTCACGCCGTACGTGGCCGCGTGGTCTGTCATACCTCTGGTGATCTCGCTGTGGGCGCGCAAGTGGCTGATCGCCGCGGCCGCCGCGGTCGCCTTCCTCGTGCTGGCGGTGTGCGTGCTGCCGCGGGCCGTCCCGGACGCCGATCGCGGCCCGTCGCGCGGCATGCCGATGACGGTCATGACGATCAACATGTACGTCGGTGCGGCCGACCCGGCGTCGATCGTGCGGCTGGTACGGGACAACGACGTCGCGGTCCTCGCCGTGCAGGAGTTCTCGCCGGCCGCGAAGGACGGGCTGGCCGCGGCGGGCATCGACACGCTGCTGCCGTACCAGGCGCTGGCCGACGAGGTGGGCACGACCGGGTCGGGCCTCTACTCCCGGTTCCCGATGACCGGGCAGGGGTCGCGGCGCGGCGGCGGGGGCAACCTGCAGGAGGGCAATCTGCAGGCGTACGCCACGATCCAGCCGCCCGGCGCCGTCGCGCTCAACGTGCAGTCCGCGCATCCGCTCGCCCCGTACACGCTGGGGGCGCTCGGCGATTGGCGGATGGACCTCCGCAACGAGCCGCACGCGAACCCGCGCGGGACGCCGGAGATCCTGCTCGGCGACTTCAATTCGACCCTGGACCACAAGCCGGTACGCGATCTGATCGGCAGCGGCTACCGGGACGCCGCCGACGCCACCGGAAAGGGTCTCTCGGCGACCTGGGGTCCGTGGGGTGGCCACAAGATCCCGCCGGTCACGCTCGACCACGTGCTGGTCGACAAGCGCATCGGCGTCCGGGACGTGCACGCCCACGCGGTCACCGGCAGTGACCACCGCGCCCTGCTCGCCTCACTCACCGTGCCGACGTCATGAAGATCGCGGCGGGCACTCGAAAGCGGGCTGAAGGCGAAAAAACCGGAAGGTCAGGCATGTGGCGGCTAGCGTCGCCGCCATGGCGATCGTCAGTCCGCCGCCGGCCGGCGCGCCCGCGGGCCGAGGGGAACGGTGGCCGTTGCTGACGGTGGTGGTCTGGCTGCTGCTCGCACCCGCGCTGATCTGGGCGGTCATCCGGCTCCTCGGCTGGGAGCGGGGGCCCTTGGTGCCGTTGTTCGCCTTCACGCCGTACGCGGCCGTCTGGTCCTTGATCCCGCTGATCCTGGCGCTCGCCACCCGGCGCTGGAGTGCCGCGGCGGTCGCGCTGCTCGCGGTCGTCGCGCTGGCCGTGGCGGTGCTGCCGCGCTTCATCCCGGACCGGGACCGGGGGCGGATCACCGGCGTGCCGCTGACCGTGATGACGTCGAACATGCTCTACGGCGGTGCCGACGCGGAGACGATCGTGCGGCTGGTCAAGGACAACGACGTGGCCGTGCTCGCGGTGCAGGAGTTTACCCCGGAGGGACGCGCGGCGCTGGCCACCGCGGGGCTCGAGGAGCTGCTTCCGTTCACCTCGCTCGGCGATGAGCCGGGAGCGGCCGGGTCCGGCGTCTACTCGCGCTTTCCGATCGTCGACGCCGGGGTGCGGCAGAACAGCGGCGGGATGTTGCAGGCGTACGGGACGGTGCGGCCGCCCGGCGCCGACGAGGTGATCGTCGAGTCGGCGCACCCGCTGGCCCCGGCCGGTCTCATCCAGGTGCCGGGCTGGAAACGCGACCTGGACGCCGAGCCGGCGCCGGCCGCCGGTGGGCCGCTGCGGATCCTGCTGGGCGACTTCAACGCGACGCTCGACCACGCGCCGCTGCGCCGGCTGATCGCGCGCGGGTATCGGGACGCCGCCGACACCGACGGCCGGGGTCTGGCGCGGACCTGGCCGGCGTCCACCACCGCGCTGCCCCCGGTGACGATCGACCATGTGCTGGCGGATCGGCGTATCGGCGTACGCAAGGTGAGCGTGCACTTCATTCCGGACAGTGACCACCGCGCGGTGATCGCCGCACTCACCGTGCCGGCGTCCTAGCGAGGTGGCGGGCGGTCGCTAGCCTCGCGGCCGTGGTGATCATCGATCCGCCGGCCGTCGCGCCGCCGATCCGCAAGCGCCGCCGCCTTCTCGTGACCGTGCCGGTCTGGGTTCTGGTCGCGCCCGCGCTGATCTGGGCGGTCATCCGGCTCGGGGGCTGGGCGCCGGGGGCGCTGGTGCAACTGCTGGCCTTCACGACGTACGTGGCCGCCTGGTCCCTGATTCCGCCGGTGCTGGCGCTCGCCACCCGGCGATG
The DNA here is from genome assembly GCF_012933445.1 of Actinoplanes sp. TBRC 11911. GTDB lineage: Bacteria > Actinomycetota > Actinomycetes > Mycobacteriales > Micromonosporaceae > Actinoplanes. Next base: position 161,654 of record NZ_JABBNC010000009.1, on the reverse strand, counting down.
GACCGCCGCCGGGGTCGCGCTGATCGGCACCGCCGTGCTGGTCGCCGCGGTGCTGCCGCGCGTGCTGCCGGACCGCGATCGGGGCCCGGCGGACGGTGTCCGGATCACCGTGATGACCTCGAACATGCGGCTGGGCGGGGCCGACCCGCGGACGATCGTGCGGCTGGTCCGGGAGAACGACGTCGTCATCCTCGCGCTGCAGGAACTCAGCCCGGACGCGCGGGCGGCGCTGACGACGGCGGGGCTGGACGAGCTGCTGCCCTACCACTCGCTGGGGGATGAGCCGGGCGCCTCCGGCTCCGGCCTCTACTCGCGCTTTCCGATCACCGATGGCGCGGTGCGGCGCAACGGCGGTGGGTTCCGGCAGGCGTACGGGACGGTGCGGGTGGCCGGCGCCGGAGCCGTGATCGTCGAGTCGGCGCACCCGCTGGCGCCGTCCGAGGTGAGCCTCAACCCGGGCTGGCGGCGCGACCTCGACGCCGAGCCGGTGCCGGCCACCGACGGGCCGCCGCGGATTCTGCTCGGCGACTTCAACTCGACGCTCGACCATGCGCCGCTGCGCCGGCTGATCGCGCGCGGGTATCGGGACGCGGCGGCCACCACCGGTCAGGGACTCGTACCCACGTGGCCGTACGACGGGCGCACGGTGCCCAAGGTGACGATCGACCATGTGCTGGTGGATCGGCGTATCGGCGTACGGGATGTCAGCGTGCACCCGGTTCCGGACACTGACCACCGCGCGGTTGTCGCGGCCCTCACCGTCACCGGTGGTTGAACGGGGCCACCGACTCGCGGTTGCGGGCCACGCTCTCCGGGCCCATCAGCTCCTCGCAGACCCGGATCAGCCGGGACCGCAACGCCGCCGCCCGCCGGGCGAACTCACGCTGGCGGGCGACGTATTCCGCCTTGCCCTCGGGCGTTTCGATCTTCACCGGCTCATACCCGTACGAGCTCAGGTCGTACGGGCTCGCCTGCATGTCGAGCAGCCGGATCTCGCCGGCCAGCGCGAAGCAGTCCAGGGCGAGCGCGCCCGGCACCGCCGCTCCTAGCTTGGTCGCCCACTTGTGCACGTCCATCGCGGCGTGCAGGCAGCCGGGCTGGTCCAGATCGACCTGCGTGGCCCGGGTGGGCTGAAGACGGTTCAGACCGACCGCCTCGGGGGTGAAGAAGCGGAACGCGTCGTAGTGGGTGCAGCGGATCGGATGCCGTTCCACCACCCGGTCCGTCTCCTCCTGGCCGAGGCGCAGCGGGAGCGGGTGACGATGCTCGGGCACGCGGTAGACCATGGCCCACTCGTGCAGCCCGAAGCACCCGGAGAAGACCGGGCGCGACGCGGTGGCGGTGAGCAGGCCGTGGATGTAGCGCACGCTTTCGCCGCGGGCGTGCATGTAGGCGTCCACGTCGAGCGTGACGACCCCGTCGGGGTAGGTCGTGTAGAACTTCCAGCCGGCGTGCTCGGCCAGGCCGGCCGGTGCCGGTGCGAGACCCGAGCCCACCCCGGGGTGCCAGCGGCGCAGCGTGGACGGACGGGTGCCGTAGTAGTCGTAGAGGAAATCCTCGATCGCGTGTTTCTCGCCGGACGCGCGCCGCGTGCGATGGCCGGCGGTCATCTCGTCGGCGCGCTCGGCGTGCGCCCGGGCGATCGGTATCCAGGTGACCGAGGGCAGCGTGGTGGTGAGCGCCCTCACCTGCTTGATCCCCATTGCCCCAGCGTATCCAGCCGAGGCGATCAACACGATCACCGTTTGGCGCGAAAGAGTCGTGCCGTCGGTCATATCGTCCACATCAGACAAACTACGCAAAGGACGAAGGTGTGCGAAGAGATGTAGTACATCTACTACATCTTTGATAACGTGCTCGACATGGGAGGAATGACTTTGACGGGGGCGCTCGAGACCGGCGTGGTCGTGCCGGCGGACGAGCGGGTCATCGACGTGCGCGATCTGCGCATGCGGTACGGCACCAAGGACGTGTTGGACGGTGTCGGCTTCACCGCCCGGCGCGGCGAGGTGCTGGCCCTGCTCGGGCCCAACGGCGCGGGCAAGACCACCACCATCGAGATCCTGGAGGGCTTCCGCGCGCGGTCCTCCGGGGACGTCCGGGTGCTGGGCGTCGACCCGGTGCGCGGCGGCGAGGACTGGCGCGGCCGCATCGGGGTCGTGCTCCAGTCGTGGCGCGACCATGGCAAGTGGCGGGTCCGTGAGCTGCTGCAGCACCTCGGCGGTTATTACCGGCCATACTCCACGGCCCGCCTCACCCGGCCCTCGCCGGTCGACGATCTGCTCGAGGTCGTCGGGCTCACCTCGCAGGCGCAGACCAGGGTCGCCCGGCTCTCCGGCGGCCAGCGCCGTCGCCTGGACGTCGCGATCGGCATCGTCGGCCGTCCCGAGCTGCTGTTCCTGGACGAGCCGACCACCGGCTTCGACCCGGCGGCCCGGCGCGAGTTCCACGACCTGGTCCACCGGCTCACCGATGTGGACGACGCCACCATCCTGCTGACCACCCACGATCTCGACGAGGCGGAGAAGCTGGCCGACCGGATCGTCATCCTGGCCGGCGGCCGGATCATCGCGGACGGCTCGGCCGACACGCTGTCCCGGCAGGTCGCCGGCGAAAGCGAGATCCGCTGGACGCGCGCCGGCCAGCGGTTCGTCCACTCCGCCCCGGACGCGACGCCGTTCGTCCGCGAGCTGTTCCGCCAGTACGGCGAGGACATCGCCGAGCGCTCATTGCTACCATGCCGCTCGGCGCGGTGCTGGGATCGCTGTTCGACAACCCGCGCAACATGGGCCTGGTGATGCTGCCGCTGGTCGGTCTCGTCGCGATCTCCGGCGTGTTCTACCCGATCACGTCGATGCCGGGCTGGCTGCAGGGTGTCGCCCAGATCTTCCCGATCTACTGGCTAGGGTTGGGCATGCGTTCGGCGTTCCTGCCCGATGCGCTCTCGGCGGTGGAGCTGCACCACGCCTGGCGGCATCTGGAGACCTTCGGTGTGCTCACCGTCTGGGCGGTCCTCGGGCTGCTGGTGGCCCCGGTGATCCTGCGCCGGATGGCCCGCCGCGAGTCCGGGTCGGCGGTGGCCGCGCGCCGCGACCGGATGCTGGCCACGGTCGGGCGATGAGCTCCGAGATCACCTACAACCGCATCGCGATGCTGCGTGCCGAGCGCGGCATCTCGAGGCGGCAGCTCGCCGACGCGCTGGGCGTGCACTACCAGACGGTCGGCTACCTGGAGCGCGGCGAGTTCAGCCCGAGCCTTCACCTGGCCCTTCGCATCTGCGCATACTTCGAGGTCCCGGTCGAGGTGGTGTTCTCGTTGGCGCCGTTCCCGAGGCTGGGAGCGGAGTCGAACGGCGTACATTCCCGGGTGGAACCTGGCCTCTAGTGATGGGATCAATCCCGTGCGTTTCGCCCGTTTTGTTCATGCCGGAGGGGTTTCGTTCGGCGTCGTGGAGGGTGACGGCGACTCCGGTCTCACCGTGGCCGAGATCGGTTCGCTGCCGTTCGAGGCGGTCCGATTCACCGGGCAGCGCTGGGCGCTGGCCGACGTGCGGCTGCTCGCGCCGATCTTCTCCAGCAAAGTGATCGGGGTCGGCCGCAACTATGCCGACCACGCCGCCGAGCTCGGCAACGAGGTGCCCAAGGAACCGCTGATCTTCATCAAGCCGTCCACCTCGGTGATCGGCCCGAACGACGCGATCCGGCTGCCACCCCAGTCGCAGCAGGTCGAGGAGGAGGCCGAGCTGGCCGTGGTGATCGGCGCGACCGGCGCCCGCCGCGTCGACCGGGCCGGTGCCGCCAGCGCCATCTTCGGGTACACGGTCGGCAACGACGTCACCGCCCGCGACCTGCAGCGCAAGGACCCGCAGTGGACGCGCGCCAAGGGCTTCGACTCGTTCTGCCCGATCGGCCCGTGGATCGTCACCGACCTCGACGTCAGCGACGTGGAGATCCGCTGCGAGGTGGGCCGCAACCCGGAGGCCATGGAGGTGCGCCAGATCGGCCGCACCAAAGACATGATCTTCGATATCCCGACGCTGGTCTCGTACATCTCGCACGTCATGACCTTGCTGCCGGGCGACATCATCCTGACCGGTACGCCCGCGGGGGTCAGCGAGATCACGGCGGGCGATCTGGTGTCGGTGAGCGTGCAGGGGATCGGCGAGCTGCGTAACCCGGTCGTCTCGCTCGACTGACGTTCGTCGTTCCACAACGGACGGGTGTTCCGGCGCCGGGCGACCGGCGCCGGACTCGCCCTCGCCGCGGTGGAGCGGTCAGCGGCGCGGGTCGGTGCCGGAGGTCTGCTGGGCCGGCGATGCCGCTTCGATGCCGTCGAGCAAGAGCTTCAGGCCCAGCTCGTACGCGTCGCGCGCCTGCTCGTCGGCTCCTCGGGTGAAGCCGCCGGCGTTCCACAACGCGGTCATCGCGGGGTGGGACTCCACGTCGAACCACTTCTCCCACAGCTCGCCACGTTGCGACCACCAGTCGTCGTTCGTCTCGCCGGTGGCGCGGCGCAGCAGGATGCCCTCCGCCTCGTTGCGGGCCGCGCCGGCTATCCAGGCCGCGATGGTCAGCGCCGCCGTGTTCACCATCGACGTGGGCAGGCCCAGCGACGAGATGGCGGCCAGCACGTACTCGCGGTCGGCCAGCATGCCGGGACCGATCGGCGGGCGCTGCTGGGACGTGCGGGCCAGCCACGGGTGTTCGCGGTAGATCGTGAAGGTGCTCTCGGCGTACCGGAGGATCCGTGATCGCCAATCGCCGGGGGCGGGTGGCAGCAGATCGCGTGAGCCCAGCACCTCGTCGACCATGAGGTCGATCAGCTCGGGGCGTGAAGGCACATACCCGTACAAAGTCATCGTTCCGACCGCGAGCTCGGTCGCGACCCTCGCCATCGAGGCGGCATCGAGCCCCTCCCGGTCGGCGACCCGGATGCCGGTGGCGACCACGTCGTCGATGGTGAGCCGGGCGGGCCGGCCGGTCTTGCGATCCGGCGCCGGGATGGACCGCCGCCAGAGCAGCGGCAGGATGCGGCCGGTGAAATCCGTCATGATTCCGTATACCCTACGGGAACACTTTCCGTAGGGGGTACGGTAATGAAGATCCTGGTCACCGGCGCCACCGGCAACGTGGGTCGGATGGTGGTGGACGAATTGCTCGCGCTGGGCGCCGACGACGTCCGGGCGCTGACGGTGAGTCCCGCGCGCGCCGGCTTACCCGCGGGCGTGGACGTGGTCCGCGGCTTCCTCGGCAAGATCGAGACCCTCCCGGCGGCGCTGGCGGGCGTCGATGTGATGTACCTCGCTCCGCACGTGCCGACCGTGCATGAGGTGTGCGCGATGGCGGCCCGCGCGGGCGTGCGCCGGATCGTGGATCTGGCCGGTGCCAAGGGCGAGCACTGGCAGCAGGTGGAGGACGGGGTGGAGGCGTGCGGGGTGGCGTTCACCCACCTCGAGCCCGGCGAGTTCATGTCCAACGCCGATCTCTGGGCGCCGCAGATCCGGGCGGGCGACGAGGTCCTGGACGCGTACGGCGAGGCGGTGAACGCTCCGATCGCCCAGGAGGACGTCGCCGCGGTCGCCGCCCGGGTCCTGGTCGAATCGGGGCACGAGGGGAGGGCGTACGAGCTGACCGGCCCCACGGCGATCGGCCGGCGGCAGAAGGTCGGAGCGATCGGCCGGGGGATCGGTCGTAGCCTCTCGTACGTCGATCTGCCCCACGACCGGGCGTTACCGGTGTTCGAGAGGGTGCTGGGGGAGTACGCCTCCTGGTATCTGGACGGGCTGGCGGTGCTGGCGAAGCACCCGCAGCGGGCGGTCCCCACGGTTTCGCGGCTCATCGGGCGGGCGCCGAGGTCCTACGAGCGGTGGGCGCGCGAACACGCGGCGATGTTCGGGTAACCCGATTTGGTGGGCACTGGGGGGTCAGGTAAAGTTCTCTCTCGGCACGGGAAACCGAGCCAAATGGGGTATGGGGTAATTGGCAGCCCAACTGGTTCTGGTCCAGTTAGTCTAGGTTCGAGTCCTGGTACCCCAGCGCTGGCACTCCCGCGAAGGAGGGCGGCGCTGGACTTCTGATAGAGTTCGGCCCGTCGCTGACGCGGAAGCGCAAGCAGCAAAGCAGGTCCTGGCCCCGTCGTCTAGCGGCCTAGGACGCCGCCCTCTCAAGGCGGTAGCGAGGGTTCGAATCCCTTCGGGGCTACACAGCGTGAAACGGCTCGCATCGAGAGATGCGGGCCTTTTGCGTTCCCGGGGGGCGGCCGCGTGGCCGGGCCCCCGAGGACGGTCGAATGTGGACCCGAGCCCGCCCGGGCCGTCGTGCTACACCGCGCCGGGCGCGCTACAGCGCCTTCGCGAAGGAGAGGACACCCTCCTCGCCCGCGTAGTAGCCGAAGTCCTCGATGCGGGTGTAGCCGGTCGCCTCGTACAGGGCGATCGCCTCCGGCTGGCGGTCGCCGGTCTCCAGGATCACCCGCGCGCAGCCCGCCTCGCGCGCCGACTCCTCGATCCCGGTGAGCAGGCGGCGCGCCAAGCCCCGCCCGCGTGCCGCCCGCACCGTGAACATCCGCTTCAGTTCGGCGTCCGAGCCGTGCCGGCGCCAGCCCGCGCAGCCCAGTAACCGCTCGCCGTCGTCCACGACGAAGAACATCCCGTTCGGCGGTGTGAAGTCCGTCTCACCGATCGGGGTGTCGTCGCCGGTGCCGCCGTATCGCTCCGACAGCTCGGCCAGCAGCTCGGTGACCAGCGACCGCACCACGGGCTCGGACAGATCGGCTTGACGGATCTTAATTTCGCTCACAAACAGCAAATCTAACGAGCGTCAGCGAAAGTGGTCCCAGCCGGTGCCCCCGGTCCAGGGCCTACGGTCGACGGTCACCCCGGTGCCCTCGTGCACCGAGCCGATCACCCGCCAGCCGTCCGGCAACGTGGCCGACGGCGGGAACGTGGCGGCGAGCGCGTGGTCGTCCCCGCCACCGAGCAGCCACTGCAACGGGTCGACCCCGAGCGCGGTGGCCGCGTCCCGCATCTGGTCCGGCACCTCGAACGCCTCGGTCCGCACGTCGATCCCGACCACGCCGGCGACGGCGATATGGCCGAGATCCTGCAGCAGGCCGTCCGAGACGTCGATCATCGCGGTGGCGCCGGCCCGGGCGGCGGCAGGACCCGCCGCATACGGAACGACAGGTCGCCGGTACGCCTCGACCAGCGACTTCGGCGTTCGGAAGCCGCGCGACAGCACCGTGTATCCGGCCGCCGCGTGACCCGTGCGGCCCGCCAGTGCCAGCACATCGCCGGGCTGTGCGCCGCCGCGTACGACCGGGGGTTGTCCTTGCAGATCGCCCAAGGCGGTCACCGCGATCGTCAGCGTCGGGCTCGACGACATGTCGCCGCCCACCACGCTCGCCTCGACCAGCCCCGCCTCGGCGGAGAGGCCGTCGGCCAGTTCCTCGGCCCAGGCGACCGGCAGATCGGTCGGCGCGCACAGCGCCACCAGCAGCGCCGTCGGCACCGCACCCATCGCCGCGATGTCCGCCAGATTGGCCGCCGCCGCGCGGTGACCGACGTCCGCCGCGCTCGACCAGTCGCGGCGGAAATGTCGTCCCTCCACGAGCACGTCGGTCGACGCCACCACTCGTTGATCAGGGGCGGCCACTATCGCGGCGTCGTCGCCCGGCCCGAGCAGGGTCGACCGCCCGGTCTTCAGTCGCGCGACGACCCGGGTGATGAGCCCGAACTCACCGGCCTCGGCAATGCTCACGTGCGCGGCCTTTCGTTTAGTTCGCGTCCCGCTGTCGAACGGATTCATACGGTAGTTTCACGTTTCGAGTTACGGCGGACGTGGATTGGAGTCGGATCGTGGTCCAGGCATACATCCTGATCCAAACAGAGGTCGGAAAGGCGCATGACGTGGCCGCCTCGATCGGCAAAATCCCCGGTGTCGTGCGGGTGGACGCGGTGACCGGGCCCTACGACGTCGTGGTTCTGGCCGAGGCGCACACCGTGGACGACCTCGGCAGCCTCATTGTGAGCAAAGTCCAGTACGTGCAGGGCATCATGCGGACCCTGACCTGCTCCGTGGTAAATCTCTGACATGCCAGACGTGGAGACCACACCGGCGGAAAAGGCCGAAAAGCCGGATCCGTCGATGCGCGGTGCCGCCCTGTGGGCCGCCGTGATCGCCGTACCGGTCGCGATTGCCGTGTGTCTCCTGATTTTCTTCAACGTCCGGCCGTCCGACCCGACCCCGGAGGCGAAGGCGTCCGCTCCGGTGGCCGTGCCGACCACGCCCGTTCAGATGGCCGCGCCCAAGCTGACCGCGCGGGCCGCCCAGGCGTGCCTGGCGCTCACCTCGCAGCTCCCGATGAAGGTGCGCGATCTACCGGCCCGCAAGGTGAGTTCCGGCCCCGAGCAGAACGCCGCGTACGGCCAGCCGCCGATCGCCGTCTCGTGTGGCGTGCCCCAGCCGACCCTGTGCGAGCGGGTCGACGGGGGACACGCGGGCTGCGTGCCGCTGGACGCCACGATGCTGAAGATGAACGGCGTCTGCTGGTACGGCGTCCCCGGTACGGCGACCGACGTGTTCACCACGATGGACCGCGAGATCGCCGTACGGGTGAACGTGCCGAGCAGCTACAACCAGACGGCCCAGTGGGCGAACGAGTTCTCCGACACGGTGGTCAAGACGGTGCTGTCCAAGACCACCGGCGTCCCGACGGGCTGCAACCAGTAGGGGCTAGTGCAGGCCCGTGCCGCGCCGCAGTGCCGTACGGATGAGGCGGTCGACGACCTTCGGGTATTCCAGGCCGGTGGCCGCCCACATCAACGGGAACATCGACGTCGGCGTCATGCCCGGCATCGTGTTGATCTCGTTGAGGTAGACCTGGTGATCGGCGGTGACGAAGAAGTCGACGCGGGCCAGACCGGCGCAGTCGAGCGCCGTGAAGGTGCGCCGCGCGTACTCCTGGATCTGCTGGGTGACCTCGGCGGGCAGGTCGGCCGGGATGTCGTAGCGGCCGCCCTCCAGGTACTTCGCCTCGAAGTCGTACCACTCGTGCTCGTCGACGTGGATCTCGGCGAGCAGCGACGCCTCGGGCGCGCCCCCGGCCTCGCCCTCGAGCACGCCGCACTCGATCTCACGGCCCACGATCGCGGCCTCGACCAGCACCTTCGGGTCGATCTTCCGGGCCGCGGCGACCGCCTCGTCGAGCCGGCTCCAGTCGGTGACCTTGGTGATGCCGAACGACGAACCGGCCCGCGACGGCTTCACGAACACCGGCAGGCCCAGCCGCTCCTTGTCGGCCTCGGACAGCGAGACACCGGCGCGCAGCACCGCCCATGGCCCGACCGGGATGCCCTCGACCGCGGCGAGCTTCTTGGTGAACTCCTTGTCCATCGCGGCGGCGGAGGCGAAGACGTTCGCACCCACGTACGGGATTCCGGCCATTTCCAGCATGCCCTGGATGGTGCCGTCCTCGCCGTACGCCCCGTGCAGCACCGGGAAGACCACGTCGACGCCGGCCAGCGTGGAGGCGCCCGCGGACGGGTCCCGCACGATCAGCTCGGTCGCCGTCGGGTCGGGGGCGAGCACGACCGCGCTGCCGCTGGACGCCGTGATCTCCGGCAGCCGGCGCTCGCTGATCGCCAGTTGCGCCGGATCCTCGCCCGCCAGCACCCATCGGCCCTCGCGTGTGATGCCGACCGGGACCACCTCGTACTGGTCGGGGTCGAGCGCGCGCAGGATGCTCCCGGCACTCACCACCGAGATGGCGTGCTCGCTGCTGCGACCGCCGAACACGATCGCCACGCGGGTTTTCCGAGGGGTCGTCACTTTCTTGGGCCTCTCAGTAGCGGGTTTGCCGGGGGAGACCCTACTCTGCGTTAGCCGCATGTGGGACGACCGAGCCATGTGCGGGATTCACCGGGCCCAGCCGCCGCCACGGTACAAGGGGACAGCGACATTCATGAGACCAGCACTGCACGTCATCGCCGGGCCCGGTCCCGGTCAGCTGGCCACCATCGCGCATCCGCGCTCCGAGCCGTGGCCGGCCGAAAATCTGGCCGCTCTCGCCCGCAGCGGAGTGCAGGTGCTGGTTTCGGCGCTCACCAGCGCCGAGCAACACCAGCTGGGCTTCGGCGGTACGGCGGAGGCCGCGGCCGCGGTCGGCGTGGAGTTCGTGCCGTTCCCCGTGGCGGACGGCGGAATTCCCCGGGAGGAGGCGGCCAAGGCGATCGCGCTGGCCCGCCGCCTCGCCACCTATGTCCGCTCCGGCCGCTTCGTGGTGACCCAGTCGTTCGGTGGCGTGGGCCGCTCGACGTTGCTGGCCTGCACGACCTTGGTGATGCTGGGCATCGCCCCGGGCGACGCGATCCGACGTGTCATGAAAAATCCGAACATGTCAATCACCAGCGACTGGCTCTTCGACTTCGCCGCCGCCCACCCGGTCGCGTAGACGCCCGCCGCGCGCGACCGGGCAGCGCCCGTTCCGCGCCTTCACTGCGCCGCGCCGCGCCCTCTCCACGCGCCCTCACCGAATCGGCCACGCGCATATCCGACATATCCGGTGACCGGGGTCGAACCGTGGGCAGCCCGGGTCGCAGGGGCGGCGACGTGCGATATCCCGCGCCCACCGCCCCGAGCTGAGCGCTGAGGGGTTCACGGCCGCTGCTCCCGGCCGCTTCGCGCGCGATGTTGGTCGAGTGACGCGCGGCGATCCCATTCCGCGGTACTCGCGCCCGCATCCTGAGACCGGCGACCACGTTCTGGACGCAGTGTCCGCATAGCGAGACGGCCGTCCATTGTAGAGCGTGTGTTTGCCCAGTAATACGTCTTTTGCCCGGCAGGCTTTCCCGGCCAGATGTGAACCTTGATGGAGAGTTATGGCTCGTATGTGCGCGTACGGAATTAACTCGGCGTGTTGCTGATTTCGGCCATTCGATCTGCTAAGGCAGCTTCGTTACCTGCGCGTTCGCCAAGCCTGGACGTCTTCACTGGACAGATAACTTCCGACAAAGCCGCTGGTCAGCCAGCCGCCATGGGATAAATCGGTACAAAACGCGAAACTACGAGTTATTTTTTCGCAGGCCCTATGTGGGCGTAACTATCCAAGGTTCACGGAAAGCCCACGATGTGGCGCCGATGTTCACACAGTGGGAACGCTCGCCCCGCCACCGATCGGCGCGAGATCATGGCGATCTAGCGGTCCCGGGTTGCGTATCGGGGCCGGCCGCAGTGGTCCCAACCGGGCCGCGGACAAGGGCGCGCTGGATCGGGACGTCAGCCGGCCGTCCGGCGAATCGGCACATCGGACATCAACCGCAGGAACGCGACCGCCGCCACCCCGCTGATCGCCAGCGAGCCCAGCAACGCAAGCACGTACGGCCCTTGATGCGTGACATGCCCGTTCCCGTTGATTCGTAGCAGGTAATCGCCCACCACCACCGGCACCGCCCCGAGCACCATCACCCCCACCCCGATCCAGGTCCGGAACCGATAGAACCCGACCGCGATCACCGCCCCGCTCAGCGGATAGGCGATCAACCCGGGCAGCGCGTGCCCGAAATCGCTGAGCATCTGGCTGGCCGTGGCGACCGGATAGTTCGAGCCGCGCTGGTCGAGCAGCCCCATCACGTAACTCTCCAGCCCGTGCCCGAGCGCCAGCACCGCGGCCCACCCGACGGCCAGGGCCAGCATGAACCGTGCCGCGCCCCGGACGAACTCGCGCCGCGTCACGCCGTTGGACACGAACACCTTCAGCTGCAGCGCCACCAGCACGGTGCCGACGACCAGCAGCCACCAGCGCACGCCGGTGCCGGTGAACAGCAGCCAGGTGCTGTAGTTCAGCTTGCCGTTGACGGCGGCGATCACCAGCGCGGCCACCTCGAGCGCCACGACGACGCCGGAGAAGCCGATGATGAACGGGCGGTAGAAGCGGAACAGGGCTTGGCCGGCGCTCATCGGGATGCCTCCTGCGACGACGAGGTGAGGTGGACGAAGAGGTCCTGGATGCTGAGCGGGCCGAAGGTCAGGCCGGCCGCCTCGCCGCCGGACTGCTCGGACGGCGAGAGCCGGGTGTCGAGGGTGACCGCCCGGACGCCGCCCAGGCGCTGCTCGCCGAGCACGAGCCGGTCGCCGACGAACGCGTCCACCGCTGCCGACGGCCCGGTCACGGTGACCCCGCGCCCGCGCAGCGCCTCGGCCTCCTCGTGCATGAGGACCCGGCCGCGATCCAGGATGATCACTCGCTCGAACAGGTCGGCGGCCTCGTCGATGAGGTGCGTGGACAGCAGGATCGTGCGCGGGTACGCCAGATAGTCGGCGAGCAGCTCGCGGTAGAAGTTTGTCCGCGCCACCGCGTCCATGCCGAGATACGACTCGTCCAGGATGGTCAGTGGTGCCCTCGCCGCCAGGCCGAGGACCACACCGAGCGCCGACTTCTGCCCGCGCGAGAGCGACGACACCGTCTTGCGGCTCGGCAGCTGAAACAGATCCAACAGCTTTTCCGCGTACGCCTCATCCCAGCCCGAGCGCAGCCACCCGGCGAAGCGCAGCACCCGGGACACGCGGTCGCTGTCGTTCACGTCGAGGGTGTCGCGCACGAACGCCGTACGGTGCATGACCTGCGGATTTTCGAAGGCCTCGACGCCGTCCACCAGAATCGTGCCGGACGTCGGCCGCCGGTACGAGGCCAGTGCGCTGAGCAGGCTGGTCTTGCCCGAGCCGTTGCGGCCGAGCAGGCCGTAGATCTTGCCGGTCGGCAGTTCGAGATCGACGTTGTCGACCGCGACCGTGCTGCCGTACCGGACGGTGACGCCACGCAGCTCGATCATCGCTGCGCTCCCAAGTGCTGCACGATCTCGTCCACGTCGATGCCGATCCGGCGCGCCTCGGTGAGCATCGGCTCCACCACCTCGGTGAAGAACCGCTGCCGGCGCTCGGAGCGCAGCTTCTCGCGCGCGTCCGGGCTGACGAACATGCCGATCCCACGCTTCTTGTAGAGGACGCCCTCGTCGACGAGCTGGGCGAAACCCTTGGCCGCGGTCGCCGGGTTGATCTGGTAGAAGGCCGCGTACTGGTTGGTGGACATGACCTGGTCGTCCTCCTTGAGGGCGCCGCTCAGGATGTCGTTCTTGATCCCGTCGGCGATCTGCAGATAGATCGGGCTGCGGTCGTTGAACACCGAGCCTCCCTAGTTCTGCGGTTCGTTACTCATGTAATGAACCATAGGGGCAGGGAACCGGAAAGCACAAGGCGTGTCGGCTATCGGCCAGTGACGATCGCTTGGCACGATCTCGCGAGGTGTGATCCGTCGGCCGGGGGAAACCTCAGACACATGAAGCGCATCGCAGTTCTCCTGATCCCGGCCACGGTCCTCGCCCTCGCCGCGTGCACGCACACCGTGCGCCCGACCGCCGCGGCCACGACTACGACGACTCCTACGAGTACCGCGAGCAGCCCCACCGAAAGCCCGGGCCGCTGTCACACCGCGGACCTGTCGCTCACGCTGGGACGTGGGAGCGCCGCCGCCGGAACCCAGCACCAGTTCCTGGTCTTCACCAACAAATCCGGCCAACCCTGCACGCTCTACGGCTATCCCGGCGTCTCCTGGGTCGCCGGCGACCAGGGCACGCAGGTCAACGACCCGTTCCAGCGCATCGACCCGGACCACCGCACGCATCTGACGCTCGCGCCCGGTCAGCAGGCCAACGCCGTCCTGGTCACGCACACCGCGGAGAACTATCCGGCGGCGACGTGCAAGCCGGTCCCGGTACGGGGTTTCCGCGTCTACCCGCCCGACGAGACCGCGGCGGTGTTCGTCGCGCAGGCCTCGACCGCCTGCTCGGTCCACGGCGTGGGGCTGGCTCAGGTGCAGCCGCTGACCGCCGGCCCCGGAAGCGAGTGACGAATCAGGCGGCGAAGGACTGCGGCAGCGCGCCTTCGTCCCAGAGACGGTCCAGGTGGGCGAGGAAGCCCACCAGACTGCCTTCCAGTTCCCGCCGCTCGGCCGCGCTGAGCACGGCGAGCGGGTCGGAGAAGACCAGCCCCGCCGGGTGCTTGGCGCGGGTGCCGACGAACTTGCGGCACGCCGAGCACCACACGTAACTGACCAGCGTGGGCCGGCGGGCATTCTCCGGCGCATTCACGTACGCCCGGAGGCTGCGCTCGCCGCAGGCGGGGCACACTCGTTCGCCCGGCGCCGCGAAGAAGCTTTCCCCGACGGTCAGCGCGGCGACCTCGTCACCGGAGAAACTTCCCCAGCTCACGCCTCGTCCAGGGCCGCGGTCAGGTCGGCCAGCAGATCCGCGGTGTCCTCGATGCCGCAGGACAGGCGCACGAAACCGTCCGACGTGTCGTCGCCCCACTGGGCCCGCCGGTCGGCCGACGTGTGCACCCCGCCGAACGACGTCGCCGCGAACACCAGCGCCGTCGCCTGCAGGAAACGCGCCACCCGCCCGGCGTCGCCCAGATCGAACGACACCACCCCGGGGATGCGCCGCATCTGCTTACTGGCCACCGTGTACGACGGGTCGGACTCGAGCCCCGGCCAGCGCACCCCGGTCACGTCCGCCCGGGACGCCAGCAGCGCGGCCACCGCGGCCGCGTTCGCCGTCTGCCGGGCCAGCCGCAGGTCGAGCGTGGCCAGCGACCGGTGCGCCAGCCACGAGTCGAACGCGCCCGGCACCGCGCCGGTCTGCTTACGCCACGTCTCCACCTTTTCGAAGACCGCGTCGTCGTTGGTCGCCACGTACCCGAGCAGGATGTCCGAGTGGCCGGTCAGCGCTTTCGTCCCGGAGGCCACCACCACGTCGGCGCCCAGCGCCAGCGGGTTCTGCCCGAGCGGCGTCGCGGTGGTGTTGTCCACCGCGACCAGGGCTCCGGCGGCGTGCGCCAGGGCCGCGACCGAGGCGATGTCACAGACGTCCAGTCCGGGATTGGCCGGCGTCTCGAGCAACACGAGGCGTACCCCGGAGAAGTCGGGATAGGGCCCGGCGGTCGGCACCAGCATCGTTTGGACGCCGAGGTTGCGCAACGTGCCCTCGGCGAACGCGCGGACCGCGAAGTAGCCGTCCGAGGGCAGCGCCACCGTGTCGCCGGTGTGCAGCACCGCGAGCAGCAGCGCGGTGATCGCCGCCTGCCCGCTGGCGAAGACCAGTGCCGGGCCACCCTCCAGCTCGTCGATCGCCGCCTCCAGCGAGCGCCGGGTCGGGTGCTCGGTGCGGGCGTAGCCGTTCTCGCCGGGCCCGGTCACCGGGTCCAGGTGGTAGGGCGCCGCGAACACCGGGCCGGGCAGGAACGGCTCGCCCACCTCCGGTTCGGGCAGGCCGGCGTGCACCACGCGGGTGCCGTCCGAGTACGACGAGGTCATTCCGGTTTCATCTCCCGGCCCATCAGCAGTTTCACGGCGATCTGCGGGTCCACGCCTTCGTGGCACACCCGTTCGACCTGCTCCACAATCGGCATCTCGACGTCGTGCGCGCGCGCCAGGTCGCGGATCGACAGACAGCTCTTCACGCCCTCGGCGGTCTGCCGGGTGGCGCGCTGCGCCTGTTCCAGGCTCTCGCCGCGGCCCAGGTGCTCCCCGAACGTACGGTTGCGGGCCAGCGGCGACGAGCAGGACGCGACCAGATCACCCAGACCGGCGAGGCCGGCGAAGGTCAGCGGGTCGGCGCCGAGCGCCACGCCGAGCCGGGCCGTCTCGGCCAGCCCGCGCGTGATCAGTGAGGCCTTGGTGTTGTCGCCCATGCCCATCGCGGCGGCCATGCCGTACGCCAGCGCGATCACGTTCTTCACCGCGCCGCCCAGTTCGCAGCCGACGACGTCGCTGCTGGTGTACGGCCGGAAGTAGGGCAACGCCAGCGCGTGCTGCACCCACCTGGCGCGCTCGTCGTCCAGGCAGGCCACCACGGTCGCGGTGGGCTGGCCCTCGGCGATCTCGGGAGCCAGGTTCGGGCCGGAGACGACCACGACCCGTTCCGGCTCGACGTGCGCGGTCTCGGTGATGACCTCGCTCATCCGCTTGGTCGTGCCGAGCTCGATGCCCTTCATCAGCGAGACGATCGTGGCGTCCGGGCGGAAGTGGCCGGCCCAGTCGGCGAGGTTGCCGCGCAGCGTCTGCGACGGCACGGCGATGGCCACCAGGTCGGCACCGTCGGTCGCGGCGGCCAGATCGCTGGTCCCGGTCACCGACTCGGGCAACCGGATGCCGGGCAGCGAGCCGCTGTTCGTACGCCGCTCGCGGATCTCGGTGGTGACCGGCTCGCGGCGGCCCCAGATGCTCACCTTCGCGCCGGCCTCGCCGAGGACTTTGGCGAACGCGGTGCCCCAGGCGCCGGAGCCGATGACGGCGGCGCGGATCATCCGGCATCCTCCCCGGACGTGGGCGCGGCCGCGGTTCCCGGCCGGTCGAAGAGGGTGGCCGGCGGCTGTTCGTGCCGGAGCTCGCCGACCAGGGCGCTGATCGACCGCATGATCTTGTCGGTCATCGCCTCCAGCACCTGGCGGCTCGGGGTCGCGCCGGCCCACTCGCTGAGGTCGATCGCCGGGCCGCTGGTGACCTGCACAGGCGTACGCAAGCGGAGTTTGAGTTTGCTGGTGCGCGGGTCGAAGACCTGTTGCGCGCCCCAGTTCGCCAGCGGCACCACCGGAGCGCCGGTGAGCAGCGCCAGCCGGGCCGCACCGGTCTTGCCGCGCATCGGCCACAGGTCGGGCTGCTTGGTGGTGGTGCCCTCCGGGTAGATCACCACGACGCCGCCCTGGGTGACCGCGTCGACCAGGGTGTCCAGCGACTTCACCGCCTCCACGCTGCCGCGTTCCACCGGGATCTGCAGCGTCTTGTTCAGCAGCGGGCCGACCACCGGCACCCGCCACAGACTCGCCTTGCCGAGGAACCGGGGCCACCGGTCGGCGTTGTACAGATAGTGCGCCACGACCAGCGGGTCGAAATGCGACACGTGGTTCGGCACGATGATCACACCGCCGGTGCGCGGGATGTTCGCCATGCCGGTCCAGGTGCGCTTGGTCCAGAGCCGTAGTGGGGGAAGCACCAGCATCGCGGCGGATCGCTGCCAGAAACTGAGCCCGCGCTGCACGGTGCCTCCTGCCCTCGGTGGCGGCGTGTCCCCGCCGCCGGAAAACCTTCGGACGAAATCATGCCTGCTCCGGCTGGGCGGGACCAGGCAGGGGGTCGAACGCGGCTGCTGGCAAACTTGGCTAGATGGTGCGGGAGTGGACGGCTGTGATACCCGTCAAGACGCTGAGTGCGGCGAAGAGCCGGTTACGCGGTGCGGTGCCGCCGGCACGGCACGCCGATCTCGCGCTCGCGATGCTGCGGGACACCGCGACCGCCGTGCTGGCCGCCGAGGCGGTCGCCGCGCTCCTCGTGGTCACCGACGATCCGCTGGTCAGCGCGGTGGTGAGCGAGCTGGGCGGGCGGGCCGTGCCGGACCGCCCGGCCGCCGATCTGAACGCGGCGATGCGCTACGGCGCCGACGAGGTGGCCGGGCCGGACGGGTTCCGCGCGGTGCTGGCCGGCGACCTGCCCGCGCTGCGCCCCGCCGAGCTCGACGGGGCACTGGCCGCCGCGGCCGGCCGGCGCGCGTTCGTGGCCGACGCGGCGGGCACCGGCACCGTGCTGCTGACCGTTCCGCCCGCCGAGATGCTCGACCCGCGGTTCGGTCCCGGATCGGCCCGGGCGCACGAGTTATCCGGGGCCCGGCCGCTCGACGGAGCCTGGCCGGGCCTGCGGCAGGACGTCGACACGCCCGCCGATTTGGCCGCCGTGCTGGCGCTGGGGACGGGCGCGTACACCGGGGCGTTGCTTCGTGACGACGGACTCACCGTGTCATTCGTCTCAGCCGCCGGATAAGCCCAGGTACGAGGCGGAGTAGCGTCCTGGGCATGCAGGGGACGATCGCGACCTTCGACCCGAACACCCGTAGCGGGACAATTCTGCTGGATGACGGCACCGAACTGGCCTACGACGCGGTCGCCTTCGATGCCTCCGGGCTGCGCCGGTTGCGGTCCGGCCAGCGGGTCGACATCGACGCGGAACCGGGCGTTGGTGTCCGCAAGGTGAGATTTCCGGGAATCTCCTGAGTCGATCTCCGCTCTGCTCGTTTCACGTTCCGCTTCCAGCGGCAATGATGGAGCGATGCAGACCTCGCCTCGGATTCCCGACACCCGCCGGCGTGGCCCGAACGGCCGCTTTCTCCCGCGCGCGGGAGAAAGCTATGACGAGGCCCTGGAGATAGAGGCAGAGGTGGCCGAGGAAACCGCGCCGCCGACCCCGGCGCCCGAGGAGGCGATCTCGCTGCAGAACGCGATCGCGTCCGATCTCGTCGCGGCCGACGACGATGACGAGCCGATCGAGCTGCCCGAGGACCGCTTCCTGAACCGGGAGCTCTCCTGGCTCGACTTCAACTCGCGCGTGTTGTCGCTGGCCGAGGACCCGGCAACCCCGCTGCTGGAACGCGCCAAGTTCCTGGCCATCTTCGCCTCGAACCTCGACGAGTTCTACATGGTCCGGGTGGCCGGGCTGAAGCGGCGGCTCAGCGCCGGGCTGCCGATGCGCGGCGGCGACCGCGTCTCGCTGCGCAACCAGCTCCAGATGATCGCCGAGCGGACCGCCGACCTGGTGACCCGGCAGGCCGCCGCTTTCGCCGAGGAGGTCCGGCCGAAGCTGTCCGCCGAGGGCATCGAGCTGGTCGTCTGGGACGACCTGGACGCGAGCGAGCGCGAGCGCCTGCGTACGTACTTCCGCGAGCAGGTGTTCCCGGTGCTGACCCCGCTGGCGGTCGACCCGGCGCACCCGTTCCCGTACATCTCGAGCCGTTCGCTCAACCTGGCGGTGGCGCTGCGCGGCGACGAGACCGGCTCCGAGCTGTTCGCCCGGATCAAGGTGCCGAACAACGTGCCGCGCTTCGTGGCCGTGCAGAACGACAGCCGCAGCGTGCGTTTCCTGCCGGTCGAGGAGCTCATCGCGGTGCACCTCGACCAGTTGTTCCCGGGCATGCAGATCCTGGAGTGGCACCTGTTCCGGGTGACCCGCAACGCCGAGGTGGAGGTCGACGAGGACCGCGACGAGGACCTGTTGCAGGCGCTCGAACGCGAGCTGGCGCAGCGCCGGTTCGGCCCGCCGGTCCGGCTCGAGGTGGCCGCCTCGATCAGCGACCACGTGCTCGACCTGCTCGCCCGCGAGCTGGACATGGACAGCCAGGACGTGCAGCGGGTGCCCGGCCTGCTCGACCTGTCGGCGCTGTGGCAGGTGTTCGGCGAGGCCGACCGCGACGATTTAAAAGACCGCCCGTTCGTCCCGGCGACCCATCCGCAGCTGGCCGACGGGGAGGTGCCGCGCAGCGTCTTCAACCGGCTGCGTGACGGCGACATCCTCGTGCACCACCCGTACCACTCGTTCTCGACCAGCGTGCAGCGGTTCATCGAGCAGGCCGCCGCCGACCCGAACGTGCTGGCCATCAAGCAGACGCTGTACCGCACCTCGGGCGACTCGCCGATCGTGGACGCGCTGGTCGACGCCGCCGCGGCCGGCAAGCAGGTGGTGGTGCTGGTCGAGGTGAAGGCACGGTTCGACGAGGTCGCCAACATCGCCTGGGCGCGCACGCTGGAGCGGGCCGGCTGCCACGTGGTCTACGGCCTGGTCGGTCTCAAGACGCACTGCAAGACCGCTTTGGTGGTACGCCAGGAGGGCAACCAGATCCGGCGCTACTGCCACATCGGCACCGGCAACTACCACCCCAAGACCGCTCGCCTGTACGAGGATTTCGGCATGCTCACCGCCGATCCGGAGGTGGGCGCCGACGTCACCGATCTGTTCAACGTCCTCACCGGGTACAGCCGGCAGCGGTCCTACCGGCGGCTGCTGGTCGCCCCGCACGGGGTGCGCCGCGGCCTGATCGAGCGGATCGAGGAGCAGGCGCGGATCGCCCGCGAGGGCGGCAAGGCGCTCGTCCAGATCAAGGTGAACTCGCTGGTCGACGAGGAGTCGATCGACGCGCTGTACCGCGCCTCGCAGGACGGCGTGCAGGTCGACCTGGTCATCCGCGGCATGTGCGCGCTGCGTCCGGGCGTTGCGGGGCTGTCCGAGACGATCCGGGTCCGTTCGATCGTCGGCCGTTTCCTGGAACACTCGCGGGTCTTCCGGTTCGGCGTCGGCGACGACGCCGAGTACTGGATCGGCTCGGCCGACCTGATGCACCGCAACCTGGACCGCCGGGTCGAGGCGCTGGTGCGGGTGACCGCGGCGTCCGCCCGCGACGACCTGCGTCAGGTGCTGGAGCTGGCGATGAGCGATGAGACGGACGGCTGGGACCTGTCCGGCGACGGCACCTGGAGCCGCCGGACGTTCACGCCGTCCGAACCCCGCGCGCATCTGCAGGAGGCCTTACTGCGCCGCACCATCGGCAAGGCGGTCTGATGCCGGTGCCGATTCGCGCCGCGGGTGGTGTGCTGTGCCGCCCGGGTCGCGACGGTCTCGAGGTGTGCGTCGTGCACCGGCCCCGATACCAGGACTGGAGCCTGCCGAAGGGCAAGCTGGACCACGGCGAGCACCCGCTGGCCGGCGCGGTCCGCGAGGTGCGCGAGGAGACCGGCTTCCACGGGGTGCCGCGGATGCGGTTGCGGACCGTCGAATACCTGCTGCCCGACGGGACGCCGAAGTCGGTCGAGTTCTGGCTGATGGCGGTGACCGGCGAGGGTCCGGTCGAGGACGCCGACGAGGTCGACGAGGTGCGCTGGCTGTCGCTGGCCGAGGCGCTGCCGAAGCTGACCTACCCGGACGACCGCGCGCTCATCGAGCAGGTCGCCAAGATGCCGGCGGTCACCGCGGTGGCCGTGCTGGTACGCCACGCGCACGCCGGCGAACGCAAGAAGTGGACCGGCAACGACGCGCTGCGCCCGATCGACCCGGTCGGTCTGGCCGAGGCCGAGCGGATCGCCGCGCTGGGCGTGCTGTTCCAGCCGCAGCGGCTGATCTCGGCCACCCCGTTACGGTGCAAGCAGACCCTGGAACCGCTGGCCGGCGCGCTGCAACTGCCGATCGTGCTGGACGGCGCGTTCGCCGAGCCGCCGCTGGCCGAGGACGCCCCGGCCAAGGCGAAGGTGGCCGCGCAGCGGATGCTCGACCTGCGGTCCGGCGGCGGCCTCGCGGTGGTGTGCAGTCAGGGCAAGATGATCCCGGACATGCTGGCGACGTTGCGGGACGAGGGCGACCCCGCGCCGTACAAGACACCCAAGGGCGGCGGCTGGGTGCTCACCTGGAGCGGTGACCGTCTGATAGGCCTGTCCCGGCTCTGAGCGTCTCCGTGCGGCCCGCGACCGGTGGGTCGCTACGCCAGAGTCCCAGAAGCTCTCCGGTGAGCCAGCGGGCCCGCCACAGCTCGTCGCGGCGCGGTTCCCAGTCCCGGTAGGGCAGCAGGGCCACCCGCCAGCACAGGACACACGTCAGATACCAGCCGTAGAGCGGGATCAGGCCGAGCCAGCCGTCACGTGGACGGTACGAACCCCGGGGGGCCAGCACCCGCACGGCGAGGGCCGTCCCGGCGCCGGTGACCACCCAGTCCAGCAGACCGGAACCGGTCCACCGCTCGGTCAGGCCGCCCAGCACCCAGCCGGGGACCACGCCGAGGACGAACAGCAGTGCGGCGATCAGCGACCGGCTGACCAGTCCCCGCGGCGACCTCTGCATGCCCGGACCGTAGGCCGCGCGGCCGTTTCCGCGCCGGAACACACGAAAGGCGTCCACCTTACGGGTGGACGCCTTTCGCCGACGCGTTCGCCGGCCGATGCCGGCGACCGGGGGTCAGCGAGCGGTGCGCTTGGTCGCGCGGGCGCGCGCCGGGGTCGCGGCCGCCGCCGTCGTGGACTTGCGTGCCGTGGTCTTCTTCGCCGCGGCCGTCTTCGCCGGCGCCGCCTTGGTCGCCGTCGTCTTCTTTGCCGCGGCGCTCTTCGTCGCGGTCTTGGCCGGCGCCGCCTTGGTCGCCGTCGTCTTCTTCGCCGCCGTGCTCTTGGCCGCCGTGGCCTTGGTCGCGGTGGTCTTGGTGGCCTTGGTGGCTGTCGTCCTCTTCGACGCAGCCGTCTTGGCCGGCGCCGCCTTGGTGGCGGTCTTCTTGGCGGCCGTCCTGGTGGCCGCGGCGGTCTTCGCCGGAGCCGCCTTGGTGGCGGTCGTCTTCTTCGCCGCGGTCGCTCGCGTGGCCGTCGCCTTTGTGGCGGTGGCCTTCGCAGCCGTCTTCTTCGCCGGGGCCGCCTTGGCGACCTTTCCGCTGGCGACCATCTCCCGGAAGCTGGTTCCGGGCTTGAAGGCGGGCACCGATGTTTTCTTCACTTTCACCGGTTCGCCGGTTCGCGGATTCCGCGCGGTGCGCGCATTGCGCGCCCGCTTCTCGAAGACGCCGAAGCCGGTGACTGCAACCCGGTCGCCCTTGGTGACAGCGTTCTGCACCTCGTCGATGACCGCCTCCAGCGCTGCTGCCGCCGTCTTACGGTCACCCAGCCGGGCAGCGAGCGCCTCGATGAGCTCGGCCTTGTTCACGGTATTCCTCCCGTACGTGAGAACTGATGCTTGTTCAACGACTCACCTCGAGCTTCGCTCGCGGTAAGTCGTTCGTCAGGGTCTCCTCTGTCGTGAACAAGCATCATTGGCCCAATGCGAGCCATTCTGCGCGCACGGTATGCCCTCTGACCAGCGGACACAAACATTCGTGGCAAAAAACCCGTTGTGTTGCAACGAATTCGCCCCCACCGGGGAACCGATGGGGGCGAAAATCTGGGCCGCTGCAAGCAAATCCGGCCTCAGGCGACCACTGGTTTGAAGTGAGAGCGATGTTGCTCATACTCGGTGATGGTGTTCTCGTGGCGGAGTGTCAGTCCGATGTCGTCGAGGCCTTCCATCAGGCGCCAGCGGCTGAATTCGTCGATCGGGAAGGTCCAGACGGCGTCGTCCACGCGCACCTGACGCTCGCCGAGATCGACCATGATCTCCTTTTCCGGCTCGCTTTCGGCTAACTCCCAGATAGCTTCGACGGCTTTTTGATCGAGCTGTACCGGGAGCAGACCTTCCTTGAGGGCATTGCCGCGGAAGATGTCGCCGAAGCGGGCCGCGATGACGACCTTGAAACCCCAGTCGCGCAGCGCCCAGACCGCGTGCTGGCGCGAGGATCCGGTGCCGAAGTTGGGTCCGGCGACGAGGATCGTGGCGCCGCCGTAGGACGGATTGTTCAGCACGAAGCCGGGGTCTTCGCGCCAGGCGCGGAACAGTCCGTCCTCGAATCCGGTCCGGGTGACACGCTTCAAATAGACGGCCGGGATGATCTGGTCGGTGTCCACATCAGAACGGCGCAGCGGCATGACCTTGCCGCGGTGGGTCACGAATTTGTCCATGGCTGTTCTCCCGGGCTCACAGGTCGGCGGGGGCGGCCAGCCGGCCGGCCACCGCGGTGGCGGCGGCGACCTGCGGCGAGACCAGGTGGGTACGCCCGCCCTTGCCCTGCCGGCCCTCGAAATTGCGGTTGGAGGTGGAGGCGGCGCGCTCGCCCGCGCTGAGCGTGTCCGGGTTCATGCCCAGGCACATGGAACAGCCGGCGAACCGCCACTCGGCGCCCGCGTCCGCGAAAATCTTGTCCAGGCCCTCGGCCTCGGCAGCCTCACGCACCTTGTACGACCCCGGGACCACCAGCATGCGGACCCCGTCGTGCACCCGGCGGCCCTGGATCACCTCGGCGGCGGCGCGCAGGTCCTCCAGCCGCCCGTTGGTGCACGAACCCACGAACACCACGTCGACCGGCACCTCCCGGAACGGCGTGCCGGGCCGCAGCGCCATGTATTCCAGCGCGTGCCGGGCCGCGTTGCGGTCGGTCTCCTCGATGAACTCCTCCGGATCGGGCACCACACCGTTGAGCGGCGCACCCTGACCCGGGTTGGTGCCCCAGGTGATGAACGGGCTGATCGCCGACGCGTCCAGGAAGATCTCGGTGTCGAACTCGGCGTCCTCGTCGGTCGCCAGCGTCTTCCAATACGCCACCGCGGCGTCCCACTGCTCGCCGGCCGGGGCGTGCTCGCGCCCGCGCAGATACTCGAACGTGGTCTCGTCCGGCGCGATCATGCCGGCCTTGGCGCCCCATTCGATACTCATGTTGCAGATGGTCATCCGGCCCTCCATGGAGAGCCCGCGGATGGCCTCGCCGCGGTACTCGACGATGTGGCCGTTGCCGCCGCCGGTACCGGCCTGCGCGATGAGGGCGAGGATCAGATCCTTCGCGGTGACGCCCGGGCGCAGCTCGCCGGTGACCGTCACGGCCATCGTCTTCGGCTTCGTCTGCGGCAGCGTCTGGGTGGCGAGCACGTGCTCGACCTCGCTGGTGCCGATGCCGAACGCCAGCGCACCGAACGCGCCGTGCGTCGAGGTGTGCGAGTCGCCGCAGACGATTGTCAGACCGGGCTGGGTGAGGCCGAGCTGCGGGCCGATCACGTGCACGATGCCCTGGTTGACGTCGCCGAGCGAGCGGATCGGGATACCGAACTCGGCGCAGTTCTTGCGCAGCGTCTCGATCTGCGTACGGGACACCGTGTCGGCGATGGTGAACAGCTCACCGCGCCGGGTGTTGAACGACGGATCGGCGTACCCGGTGGGGGTGTTGTGGTCCTCGGTCGCGAGGGTGAGATCGGTGCGCCGCACCCGCCGACCGGCTAAGCGCAGACCGTCGAACGCCTGCGGACTGGTCACCTCGTGCAGCAGGTGAAGGTCGATGAAGAGCAAGTCCGGCTCGCCCTCGGCCGCGCGGACGACGTGGTCGTCCCAGACCTTTTCCGCCAAAGTCCTTGGCTTCGGAGTGGCTCCCACCATCTGGACATCCTAAAGTTTGGGAGGTAAGTTTCGTTCTGTGGGACACAGTATGAGTGGTGTCGGCGTTCTCGACAAGGCGATCGTGATCCTGGCGGCGGCCGTCGACGGCGCCAGTCTGGCCGAGCTCGTGGAGCGGACGAAGCTGCCGCGGGCGACCGCACATCGCCTGGCCCAGGCCTTGGAGATGCACCGGATGCTGGTCCGAGACACGCAGGGCCGGTGGCGTCCGGGCCCGCGTCTGGGCGAGCTGGCGAACTCCGCACCGGACGTTTTGTTGTCCGCCGCGGAGCCGTTGCTGTCCGCATTGCGGGACGCGACGGGGGAGAGCGCGCAACTTTACTTGCGCCGCGCGGACGAACGAATCTGTGTCGCCGGCGCCGAACGCGCGAGCGGTCTGCGCGACACCGTTCCGGTCGGCACGGTGCTGCCGATGACCGCCGGATCGGCAGCCCAGATCCTGCTCGCGTGGGAGCCGCCCGAGGCGATCATGCCGCTGCTGCCCCGCTGCAAGTTCACCGGCCGCACACTGGCCGAGGTGCGCCGGCGCGGCTGGGCGCAGAGCGTCGCCGAGCGGGAGGCGGGCGTCGCCAGCGTCTCCGCGCCGATCCGCGACCGCACCGGCCGCGTCGTCGCGGCGATCTCCATCAGCGGACCGATCGAGCGGCTCGGCCGCCGCCCCGGCGAGCGCCACGCCATGGCCGTGGTGCGGGCGGGTCAACGCCTTTCGGGCCTGTAAGTCCGCCCCTCCTGCTGGATAGGGTGCGCCCTATGCGGCTCTTCGGGCGGGACGCGGAATGCGCCACGCTGGACGCATTGATCGCGGCCACGCGTGCCGGGCGCAGCGCCGGCCTGGTGCTGCGCGGCGAGGCCGGCGTCGGAAAGACGGCTCTCCTGCGGTACGCGGCGAGCCGCTCGCCCGGAACGCTGTGGATCGCCGGCATCGAGTCCGAGGCCGGTTTCCCGTTCGCGGCGCTGCACCGATTACTGGTGCCGCTGCTCGATCGCCGCGACCGGTTGCCCGCCACCCAGCGCGCCGCCCTGGAAGTCGCCTGCGGCCTCGCCGACGGCCCACCGGCCGACCTCTATCTGGTCAGCCTCGCCGCCCTCACGCTGATCGCCGAGGCGCCGAGGCTCTGCGTGGCCGACGACGCCCAGTGGCTGGACCGTGAGTCGTTGCGGGCGCTCGCCTTCGTCGGCCGCCGGTTGCACGCCGAGGGCGTCGTGCTGCTGTTCGGACTGCGCGCCGAGGACGACGATCCGGGCCTGCTCGCCGGTCTCGACATCCGCGACATCGGCGGCCTGGCCCCGGCGGACGCGGCGGCGCTGCTCACCGAGATCGTGGACGGTGGCGTCGACCCGGCGCTGGCCGAGCACATCGCGCGCGCCACCGGCGGCAACCCGCTGGCCCTCACCGATCTGGGCCGCGAGCTGACTCGCGAACAGCTCAGCGGAACCACCCCGCTGCCCGACCCGGCACCGATCGGCAGCCGGCTCGAGGCCCACTATTCGGCCCGGATCCACGGCTACCCACCGGCGACCCGGACGTGGTTGCTGCTCGCGGCGGCGAACGCCGGCGGAACCGGCGCGCACCTGACGGCGGCCGCGGCCCTGCTCGGCGCGACCCTGGCGGATGCCGCACCCGCCGAGAACGACGCGCTGATCGACGGATGGCCACCGCTGACGTTCCGCCATCCGCTGGTGCGCTCGGCCGTCTACGGCGGCGCGACCGCGTCCGAGCGTCGTGCCGCCCATCGGGCCCTCGCCTCGGTGACCACCGCCGAGTCCGACGCCGATCGGCGGGCCTGGCATCGCGCCGCGGCCGCGGCGGGCCCGGACGAGACGGTCGCGGGCGAACTGGAACGCCGCGCGGACCGGGCCGGCGCGCGCGGCGGGCACACCGCACGAGCCACCTTTCTCACCCGCGCCGCCGAGCTCACCCCGGATCCGGCCGTCCGCGCGGCCCGCCAGGTCGGTGCCGCCGGTGCCGCGTTGCTGGCCGGTGCGCCGGGCCGGGCGCTGACGTTGCTGGACGCCGCGGACGAACGGCGGCTGAGCCCCGCGGATCGCGGCGCCGCGTTGCTGACCCGGTCGAACGCCGCCGTGACCAGCGGTGTTCCGGCCGCGAACCGGGACGCGCCGGCCATGTGCCTGGCCGCCGCCGAGGCGTTCGGCGATGACCGTGAACGGGCGCGTGCTGCCGTCCTGCAAGCGATCGAGCACGTCATCTCGGCCGAACATCTCGCCCGCACCGGCGAACCGGAGATCGCCGCCGCGGCCGGACTGCTCGCCGGCGACGACCTCGCCGGTCTGATGCTGGCCGCCTACACGGCATTCACCACCGGTGGCTACGCGACCGGCGCGCCCGCGATCCACCGGGCGATCGCGGCGTTCACCGACGCGTCCACGCCCGACGACTTTCTGCTGAGCCGCGTCGTCGTCGGCGTCAACTTTTGCCAGCTGGTCTGGGACGACCATGGCAAGCAACTGATCCTGGACCGGGCCGAGGCGGCGGCCCGGCGCAGTGGTGCCCTGCACGCCCTCGACCTCATCCACTTTCTCGGCACGATGACCGAGGCGATCCTCGGCCGCCTCGATCGCGCGGACCGCCACGACCAGGTCGGGCAGCGGCTGCGCAAGGCCATCGGCATCACCGCCGAGCAGGAACTCGTGTGGCGGCACCCGGAACTGGTCACGTGGCGCGCGCCGGACGGGGTCCGCGCCTCGGTCGGGCAGGCGATCGGGGTCTACGGCATGCTGCATCTCGGCGGCATGCAGCAGGTGACCCGGATCGGCCTGGCCGGACTGGACATCGCGGACGGCGATTACCAGGCGGCGCAACGCGGCCTGCTTCCGCTGGTCGAGTTCGGCAATCCCCGCCGGTACGCCTGGGCCCTGCCGGACCTGGTGGAAAGCTCGCTACGCGCGGGCGACCGGCGCACCGCGGCCCTCGCGCTGGACGACCTCGCGCACGCGGCCGGGCACAGTGGCACCCCGCGAGCGAAAGGTCTGCTGGAACGGTCCACGGCCTTGCTCGCCACCGCGGACGAGGCGGAGGCGCACTATCGGCTCGCCGTCGAGCACTTGTCCGGCACGCCCGCGCACGGCGATCTGGCCCGGGCGCATCTCGTCTACGGGGAATGGTTGCGACGCCGGCGACGCCGGGGCGACGCCCGCGCGCAGCTGGCCGTCGCGCTGGCGATGTTCGAGGAGGTGCGGGCGCACGCCTTCGCCGCACGCGCCCGGCGGGAACTGCGCGTTCTCGGCGCGGACGTCGCTGTCCGCGTACGCAAGGAAAACGCCACGGACCTGACGCCGCAGGAGGCGGCCGTGGCGCGACTGGCTCGCGACGGCGGGACGAACGCGGAGATCGCGGCGCATCTTTATCTCAGCGCGAGCACCGTGGATTACCACCTGCGCAAGGTTTTCCGGAAGCTCGGGGTGCGATCGCGGCGGCAGTTGCGCGGGACGTTGCACGACTGACTACGCGTGGCACGTGATTCGCGGTTGGTCGCGCTCCCACCACGATCGGCGGATGAAGCCAATCGTTCCGGCCTCCGGTTTCTGGGTGACGCCGCGCAGCTGGGAACACTGGATCGCACACTACGAAAGCAAGGGCCACCAGGTCATCGCCCCGGGATATCCCGGCTTCGAGGTCGAGGTGGAGGCGCTGAACGCCGATCCCACCCCGATCATGAACGCGACCGTGCCGCAGATCATCGCCAAGTACGAGGAAGCCATTGGCGCACTGAGCGAGCCACCGATCATCATCGGGCACTCGGCCGGCGGCGCGTTCACCCAGATCCTGCTCGACCACTGGCTCGGCGCCGCGGGCGTCGCGCTCAACTCGGCACCGACCGAGGGCGTGCGGGTGCTGCCGCTGTCCCAGTTGAAGTCGACGTTTCCGGTGCTCAAGAGCCCGGCGAACCGGCACAAGGCGGTGCCGCTGACCTTCGAGGAATGGAAGTACGCCTTCACGAACACGTTCTCCGAGGACGAATCCCGATTCCTGTACGAGCGGTACGCGATCCCGGCCAGCGGCGGCATCCTGTGGGGCGGGGTGCTGGCCAACTTCCAGCCCGGGCACCAGGACACGTGGGTCGACTACCACAACGACGAGCGGGCGCCGCTGCTGTTCGTCTCCGGCTCGGAGGACCACATCATGCCGCCGGTCGTGCAGGAGTCGAACTGCAAGCACTACAAGTCGAACACCGTCACCGAGCGGCGGGAGTACGAAGGCTACGCACACCTGTTGCCGGCCCAGAAGGGATGGGAGCAGATCGCGGACGAGGTTCTCGAGTGGGCACTGCGGCACGCCTCGAGGTGACCGTCACGCACATCGGCGGGCCGACCACGCTTGTCGAGTTCGGCGGTGCGCGGTTGCTGGTCGATCCGACATTTGACGCTCCCGGCCGGCGGTATTCGTTCGGCTGGGGGACGTCGTCGCGCAAGCTGTCCGGGCCGGCGGTGCCGTTGGAGTCGCTCGGTTCGTTCGACGCGGTGTTGCTGACGCACGATCAGCACGCGGACAATTTGGATAATTCGGGCCGAGATCTGTTGCCGGCGGTGCCGGTGGTGGTGACGACGGTCGCCGCGGCTCGGCGGCTCGGTGGGAACGCCGTCGGGTTGCGGCCGTTCTCGTCGGTGCGCGTGGGTGACGTGACGGTGATCGCGACGCCCTCGCGGCACGGTCCGGCGTGGAGCGTGCCGATCGTCGGGCCGACGACCGGGTTCGCGCTGCGGGTGTCGGAGTCTGCGCCGGTCGTGTGGATCTCCGGGGACACTGTGCTCTTCCCGGGCGTGTTGTCGGTGGCCTCGCGGTTCACCGTCGACACGGCGATCCTGCATCTGGGAAGGGTGCAGTTCGGGTTGACGGGTCCGGCCCGGTTCACGATGACCGGCCGGGACGCCGCGGCACTGGTTTCCCGGGTGCGGCCGCGGGTGGTCGTGCCGGTGCACTACGAAGGGTGGTCACATTTCCACGAAGGGCGGGCCGAGATCGACGCGGCCTTTCCGGCGGGCGCGTTGACGTGGCTCACACCGGGCAAGCCGACCGCCCTCTGACGCGCCGCCCATCAGTGCCGTTGGGCGCTCGACTTGGGGCAGACACACTCAGCCGCCGGGCCATCAGGCCCGGCGGCTGGAAGATCAGAGTGAGCCGAAGCTCAGGCGCGGACGACCTTGCCGGCCTTGATGCACGACGTGCAGACCTGGAGCTTCTTGGTCGTGCCGCCACCGGCCGGGGTGCGCACCGTCTGAATGTTCGGGTTCCAGCGGCGGTTGGTCCGCCGGTGCGAGTGGGACACGTTGTGGCCGAAGCCCGGTCCCTTGCCACAGATCTCGCACACGCTAGCCACGGGGTACTCCTGGGTTGATCGACTGGGTGTTACAGACTGACGGCCCCAGCGAACATCGCCGCAGGCAACCTCGGAAGCCTACCCGATGCCGCCGCGCGACAGCCAATCGGCCCCGGTCAGCGCGCGCTCCCCGGAGATTGTCAGGGGTGGTTAGTACGATTTTCGCGTGCTCGAGACCCTGGACTCCGCCGCGGTACGCCGCTGGTGCGGTGGTGGCCTGGCCGCACTCCGGGCACATCAGGACGAAATCGACGAGCTGAACGTCTATCCGGTGCCAGACGGCGACACCGGCACCAACTTGGTGCTCACCCTCACATCGGCCCTGGAGGCGCTGGAGTCGCTCGACTCGCCGGCACCGCCGGGGCGCGCGATGCGCCGGATGGCTCGTGGGGCGCTGCTGGGCGCCCGGGGCAATTCCGGGGTCATCGTCTCCCAGATCCTGCGTGGCATGGCCGACAGCCTGTCCTCGTCGGTGGCGGTCCGCGGCCTCGAGCTGGCCCGGGCGCTGCGCTCGGCGTCCGAGGCGGCCTATGCCGCGGTGTCCCGCCCGGTCGAGGGCACGGTCCTGTCGGTGGTCGCCGCCGCGGCCGAGGGGGCCGGCCGGATCAAGTCCGACGACCTGGTCGCGGTCGCGCGGGCCGCCGCGCGATCGGCCGCCGAGGCGTTGGCGCGCACCCCCCAGCAGCTTCCCGTCCTGGCCCGCGCCGGGGTCGTCGACGCCGGCGGCCGCGGCCTCTGCCTGCTGCTGGACGCGCTGGTCGAGGCCCTGGGCGACGCGGCCGACACGGTTCCGATCGAGAGGGTGGCCGACGATGCGAAGCCGGACATGAGCTCCTTCGGCTACGAGGTGCAATATCTGCTCGACGCCCCCGCGGTCGACGAGCTGCGCCGCGTGCTCGGCGAGCTGGGCGACTCGGTGGTCATCGTCGGCGACGGCGACACCACGTGGAACGTTCATGTGCACGTCCAGGCCGCCGAGATCGGGGCCGCGCTGGAGGCGGGCATCGAGGCGGGCCGCCCGCACCGCATCAGCGTCACGCCGCTCGACCAGGGTGCCCACCCGGTGGCCGACCCGGCCAAGCGCGGGGCGGTCGTCGTCGCGGCGGGCGACGGCCTCACCGCGCTGTTCGAGGCCGAGGGCGCGACAGTCGTCGGGCGTAACCCGTCCACCCGGGAGATGGTCGAGGCGATCACCACGACCGGGGCCGGCCTGGTGGTCCTGCTGCCGAACGACGGCAACACCCATGCCGTCGCCGTCTCCGCCGCCCGCGAGGCCGAGACCTTGGGCGTACGGGTGAGCGTCGTCCCCACCCGATCGCCGGTCCAGGCCCTCGCCGCCCTCGCGGTGCGTGACACCGCGCGCGCGTTCACCGACGACGTGATCGGGATGGCCGAGGCGGCCGGCGCGTGCCGCTACGGCGAGGTCTGCAGCGCCGAGCGCGACTCGCTCACCGTCGCCGGACCGTGCCGGGCCGGTGATCTGCTCGGGCTGGTCGACGGCGAGGTGCACCTGATCGGCACCGATCTGGCCGAGGTCAGCCGCCGGCTGCTCGACCGGATGCTGGGCGGCGGCGGTGAGCTGGCCACCGTGGTGCTCGGCGCCGACGTGCCAGCCTCGCTGGAGCAGACGCTGCGCGCCCACGCGACGCAGACCTGGCCGTTCGTCGAGCTGCACTGTTATGCGGGCGACCAGCCGCGCTACCACCTGTTGGTTGGAGTCGAATGAACGAGACCACCACCGACACCCCGCTTCGTAAGGTGCTCGGCGACCGTACGGCGAAAGCTCTTGCCACCCACCTCGAGCTGCACACCGCCGGTGACCTGATCTATCACTTCCCGCGGCGCTACGACGAGCGCGGCGAGCAGACCGACCTGCGCGCTCTGGAGATCGGCGAGCAGGTCACCGTGCTCGCCCAGGTGCAGTCGGTCAGCGTGAAACCGATGCGCCAGCGCAAGGGCAACATGCTCGAGATCACCATTGGGGACGGTTCCGGGGCCACGCTGACCTGCACCTTCTTCAACCAGGCGTGGCGCGAGCGCGATCTCAAGCGGGGCCGGTGGGGGCTGTTCGCCGGCAAGGTCACCGACTTCCGCGGCAAGCGCCAGCTCAACGGCCCCGCCTACCAGTTGCTGAGCGCGGACGCGACGCAGGACGAGGCCGCCGAGGAGATCGAGGAGTTCGCCGGCGCGCTGATCCCGGTGTACCCGGCCGCGCAAGCCGTGCCGACCTGGGTCATCGCGAAGTGCGTCCGCACGGTCCTCGACACGTTCCAGCCGCCGGCCGATCCGCTGCCCGCCGGGGTGCGCGCCAACCGCAATCTGGTCGGCATCGGCACCGCCCTGCACGAGATCCACCGCCCGACGTCGAAGGAGGCGCTGTACGCGGCGCGGTACCGCCTCAAGTGGGACGAGGCGTTCGCGGTCCAGCTGACGTTGGTGCAGCGCAGGGCCAAGGCGGCCGAGAGCCCCGGCGAGGCCCGGCCGCGCCGCGACGACGGGATCCTCGCGAAATTCGACGCCGGCCTGCCGTACGAGCTCACCGACGGGCAGCGAACCGTGGGCGAGGAGATCGCCGCCGACCTGGCGCAGCCGCATCCGATGCACCGGCTGCTGCAGGGCGAGGTGGGTTCCGGCAAGACGCTGGTGTCGGTGCGCGCGATGCTGCAGGTGGTCGACGCCGGCGGGCAGGCCGCCCTGCTCGCGCCGACCGAGGTGCTCGCCACGCAACACTTCCGGGGGATCAGCCAGCAGCTCGGCGCCCTGGGCCGGGCCGGGGAGATCGACGGCGACCCGGCCGGCACGCAGCTCACCCTGGTCACCGGCTCGCTCGGGGCGGCGGCCCGGCGGGCGGCGCTGGGCAAGGTCGCGGACGGGCGGGCGGGCATCGTGATCGGCACGCACGCGCTGCTCTACGAAGGGGTCGACTTCCACGATCTGGGGCTGATCGTGGTCGACGAGCAGCACCGGTTCGGCGTCGAGCAGCGCGATGCCCTGCGGGCCAAGGCGTCCCGTCCGCCGCACGTTCTCGTGATGACAGCGACACCCATTCCCCGTACGGTCGCCATGACGGTCTACGGAGATCTGGAAACCTCCACTTTGTCCCAGTTGCCGCGCGGCCGCTCGCCGATCGCGTCGCACGTGGTGCCGCCCGAGAAGCCCGCGTTTCTCGATCGTGCCTGGCGCCGCGTGCGCGAGGAGGTCCAGGCCGGCCACCAGGCCTACGTGGTGTGTCCGCGCATCGGCGCCGGCGACGACGAGGAGCCCCCGTCGGACAATGAGCCCGCGCGCCGCCCGCCGCTGGCCGTGACCGAGGTGGCGCCGCTGCTGGCCGAGGGACCGTTGCACGGCCTGCGGATCGGTGTCCTGCACGGCAAGCTGCCCGCCGACGAGAAAGACGCGGTGATGCGCTCGTTCGCGGCCGGCGACCTCGACGTCCTGGTCGCCACCACGGTGATCGAGGTCGGCGTGGACGTGCCCAACGCCACCGTGATGATCATTATGGACGCCGACCGTTTCGGGGTCTCCCAGCTGCACCAGTTGCGCGGCCGGGTGGGCCGGGGCACGGCGCCGGGCGTCTGCCTGCTGGTGACCGAGTCCGTCGAGGGCACCCCCGCTCGCGAACGGCTGGACGCGGTCGCCTCCACCACCGACGGTTTCAAGCTCTCCGAGATCGACCTGGAACAGCGTCGCGAAGGCGACGTGCTGGGCGCGTCCCAGTCCGGGCGCCATTCGCATCTGCGCCTGTTGTCGTTGCTGCGCGACGCAAAGCTGATCACCGACGCCCGGGCGGAGGCGTCGTCGCTCGTCCAGGACGATTCCGATCTTTCGAACTATCCCGCGTTGGCGGCGTCGGTCGCGGCGTTCGTCGACGAGGAACGCGCCGAGTATTTGGAGAAGGGTTGATCCTGCATATCTGCACCCGCGACGAGTGGGCGGCCGCGCGGGCCGCGGGCGTCTACACCGCGGATTCGCTGGCGAGCCAAGGTTTCATCCACTGCTCGACCGAGGAACAGCTGCACGTCCCCGCGACGGCACTGTTCCGCGGCCGGCCGGACATGGTCGTGCTGGAGATCGACGAGTCCCGCCTGCCGGCCCCGATCGTCTGGGAGGAAGGCGATCCACCTCATCCCGACGGCTGGCTTTTCCCTCACCTGTACGCGGCGTTGCCCGTCACCGCCGTGGTAGCGACCCGTGACTACGCCCCCGATCCCGACGGCTCCTTCTCCCCGGAAAGCTTCACGCGCGCCCCCCGAATGCCGGCGTAGCCCACCGCGCCCGCCGCCCGCCGCCCACTCATGCCGCGAGCGGTGTGGGGAGTCTGGGCGGGGGGAGGGGTGTGGGTGCCCACACCTGCTGGTGGTTCGCCTCGGTGTGGGGATTGCGGGTGGTGGCGGCGTCGTGGGTGCCCACACCTTGGGTGCTGCGCTCGCGGTGTGGCGAATGCGGGCGGTGGCGGCGGCGTAGGTCACCACACCGCGGGGCTTTCCGTTGTGGGGGCATGAAAAAAGCGCGCCGACCGGAGTCGGCGCGCCCTTCTCAGGAGCTGACGGGTTGGTGTCAGGCGGTGAACTTCACCTTGCGACGGCGGGCCATCACGAAGAGGACGCCACCGGCGGCCAGCAGGACCGCGGCGCCACCGGCGATGCCACCAGCGGCGGCACCGGTGACGGGCAGGCCGCCACCCTCGCCGTTGTCGCAGTTGGCCGGCTTCTGGTAGTCGACCTTGACGAAGTCGGACTGCGTCTCGCCGTTGATGGTGGCGGTCAGGGTCAGCTTGACCCAGAAGCCCGGCACGGCGGAGAACTTCTCGGAGCCCTCGGCACCCGGCTTGACGGTGAGCGTGCGGTGCTCGCCCTTGCTGGTGTCGTAGTCGAGCTTCAGCGGGATGCTGTCGGCCGGGTTCTTCAGGCCGAGGGTCATCGTGGTGCAGTCCTGGACCAGGATCGGCGTGACGTCAGACGGCGCGACCGGGATGTCCGGGGTGGTCGGGGTGTCCGACGGGGTGGACGCCGTCTCCGACGGGGTGGCGGACGACGACTCGCTCGCCGACGGCGACGGGGACGCCGACTGGCTGTCCGACGGGGTCGGGTTGGGCTTGCAGGCGTCGCCCTTGCGGGTGGTCGCCGTCACCGGCTTGCCGTGGCCGTACTTGCCGTCGTTGGTGTAGCCGTCCTCCCAGAGCAGGACGACCTTGATCTCGACCTTGGTGACGTCCTTGTTGGTCACCTTGGTCTCGGCCATGACCTGCTCGTCGATGTTGTTCGACGAGTTCGGCTTGAAGACGGTGTCGGCCGGGATCTCGACGGTCTTGGTGTCGAGAGCCGTGCCCTTCTTGTACTCCGTCACGGTGATCGACGAAGCGTGCGCGGGATTGTTGTAGTCGTTCCCGATGTGCCACGTGGCGGTCCACTCGCCGCTGTCCGCGACACACGACGACTCGCCCTTGACGGTCGGTGCGTGGGCGCTGGCGGGCGAGGCGAACACGGCGACACCGGCGAGGCCGATGATCGAGCCGGCGATGACCGCGGAGGTCCGCCCAAGCTTTGTTTTAAGCAGGTTCACGCCTACTCCTGTGATGGGATCAACGGGGTGCGGCGAGGAAGCGGTGGGCCGTCGCGACAAATAGCGACAGCCGTCGACGACGCCTCCCCACGTCGTCTGCAAGCGACAAATGCCGCCCACAACAGGCGATGACCATAGCGAGTAATGGGAACCTGGGAAATCCCTCAGGGACACTTAAGTGTGTTGTAACGGATCCGTGATCTTCCATCGACTAGGCGGCACAGAACCGATGCCGAGAGTGGTGATGGAATGGGGAATTGTTCACTCGGCGGTTGCGGTGCGTAAGTGGTGAAGTAGCTTCAAGTCGTGTCCACCGCATACTCGCGCGAGCGCGCATGACAAGGATCATCGCCGGGGCGCACGGCGGGCGGCGACTGTCCGCTCCGGCCGGTGCTCTCACGCGGCCCACTTCGGATCGTGTCCGCGAGGCATTTTTCAGCTCCCTCGACTCGATGATCGACTTGACCGGCGTGCGATTCGCCGACCTGTATGCCGGATCCGGTGCGGTCGGTCTCGAGGCATTGTCACGTGGCGCCGATCATGCGCTTCTCGTCGAATCGGAAGCGCGCGCCGCCCGTACCATCCGCGACAACATCGTGGCCTTACGTGTCGGCAATGCGGCTCGTCTGGTCACCGGCAAGGTCGCGCACGCGCTGGCCGGCCCGCCGGACGGTGGCCCCTACGACGTGGTCTTCGCCGATCCCCCGTACGCCGTCGACGCCACCGAGGTCGCCGAGGTGCAGCTCGCCCTGGTCGATTTCGGCTGGCTCGCCCCGGACGCGGTGATCGCATTCGAACGTGCCACTAGAGGCGGCGCCGTGACCTGGGTGGACGGCATCACCGGCGACCGCAGCCGGCGTTACGGGGAGACCACTCTTTGGTACGGTCGTCGATCATGAGACGCGCGGTCTGTCCCGGTTCCTTCGATCCGGTCACCAACGGGCACCTCGACATCGTCGAAAGGGCCAGCCGGCTTTTCGACGAAGTGATCATCGGCGTACTGATCAATCACTCGAAGACGGGTTTGTTCACGATCGAGGAACGCCTCGAGATGTTGAGTGAGGCGACCGCCGCTTACACCAACGTCCGGGTTGCCGCGTTCCACGGCCTGCTGGTGGATTTCTGCCGGGCCCAGGGCGCGGCCGTGGTGATCAAGGGTCTCCGTGCGGTGAGTGATTTCGACTACGAGTTGCAGATGGCGCAGATGAACATCGGGTTGTCCGGCGTGGAGACGTTGTTCATGCCGACGAATCCGCTCTACTCGTTCTTGTCGTCCAGTCTTGTCAAAGACGTGGTCAAGTGGGGTGGCGACGCCTCGGCGTACGTGCCGGACTTCGTCGGTGAGCGACTGGCCGCGCGGCTCAAGCAGAACTGAGCCCGGCGTGCCGAAAACCTCGGCGGCACGGACGCAGTAACGTGATCGCACCACGCAGCGTGGGGTGCTGGGGACAGAGCCGTGAGTCCGCTATTGGGTGGTGGGCGGGGCGGTTGGATGGGACAGGAGTAACCACCGGTGGATCCGCTCGACCGCATCGACGAAATCATCGAAATCGTCCAGGAAGCGCGCTCCGTCCCGATGTCGCGGACGAACTTCATGTTCGACCGCGGCGAGATGATCGAGCGCCTCGACGATCTGCGATCCGAGCTGCCCTCGGAACTCCGCAAGGCCGCCGCGGTCCTGGACGAGCGGGACCGGATCATCGAGGCCGGCCGCCGCGAGGCCGACCGGATCGTCAACGAGGCCGAGACCGAGCACACGCGGCTGGTCTCGGTAAACGAGATCACGGTCTCCGCCGAGCACGAGGGCGCCCGGATCATCGCCGAGGCCCGCACCGAGGCGCAGCGGCTCCGCGAGGAGGTCGACGACTACGTCGACACCGCGCTGGCCAACTTCGAGCAGTTCCTCACCCGGGCGCTGGCGTCGATCGAGCGGGGGCGTGACAAGATGCACGCGCTGCGCGAGATCGGCACGTTCCAGGGCGAGGACAGCGAGCGCCCCCTGCCCTTCTGAGCCCGGACCACCCGGATTCGACGCTCGGGCGACAGCTCAGGTAACCTTTCCCTTCGGCCTGTTAACGGCTGAGGAATCATGATGCCCAAGTCACCGCAGAACCACCTGGACCCCAGGCAGCCGCTGGTCGTCGACACGACGAACCTCCCGCGCCAGCCTGGTGCGACGCGTGCCCTGAAAAGGGTCATCCCGGCGCCGAAGGATCTCGGCCTGGAACTGATCTCGGTCCCCGAGGGGGCGGACGTCGAACTCGATCTCGAGCTCACGTCGGTCTCCGAGGGGGTGTACGTCAGCGGACGGGTCCGCGGTTCGCTCATCGGCGAATGCGGACGCTGCCTCAACGAGATCCGCGAGTCGTTCGACGTCTCGATCGCGGAGTTGTTCGCCTACGAGGACAGCACCACCGAGGAGACGACGGATGAGGACGAGGTCGGCCGCATGCAGGGCGACCTGATCGACCTCGAGCCGGCGGTACGGGACGCGGTCGTGCTGACCCTGCCGACCAACCCGCTCTGCCGGCCGGACTGCCCAGGGCTGTGCCCCGAGTGCGGGGTGCATTTCGATGACCTTCCGGCTGATCACAGCCATGAGGCCATCGACCCGCGCTGGGCCGCATTGAGCAATCTCGGCGACCCGTCAAGGAAGCCGGAACACCCGCAAGATCAGATCGAGGAGTAAGAACCGTGGCCGTCCCGAAGCGCAAAACGTCGCGCAGCAACACCCGGTCCCGCCGGGCGAACTGGAAGGCGACCGTCGTCCAGACCGTGCCGTGCCCGCAGTGCCGGTCGCCGCACCTGCCGCACCACGCGTGCGAGGTCTGTGGCACCTACAACGGCCGTCAGGTCGTCGAGGTCTGAGCTCCTCTTAGTGACACGCCCGGTCTCCGGGCGGGTCGCTCCTGAGCTACGGCGAACTACCGGTGCCCGGCTGAAAAGCCCGGGCACCGCGTGGATCGCCGTCGACCTCCTCGGCGGGAACGAACCTCCCGCCGTCGTGGTTGACGGCGCTCCGCGCGCCCGTCAGGCCGATCCGTCCCTCCGCCAGTCTGTCGGCTCGCGCGACGCAGCCGACGCGATACTTCACGCCCTCGACCCGGCCGATCCCGGCCGGGTCTTTGTGCTGCCCGTAAAACGAGGTGTCTCCCATGAATGACAAGCGTCGCCGGCCGCCGACCCTGCCGTTGGAGGAGGCCTTCGGGGTGCCCTTCGAGCCGGGCCTTCTCGAGCGTGCCCTCACCCACCGCTCCTACGCGTACGAGAACGGCGGGCTGCCCACCAACGAGCGCCTGGAGTTCCTCGGCGACTCGGTGCTCGGCGTGGTGATCACCTCGGCGCTCTTCCACAACCACCCCGACCTGCCCGAGGGGCAGCTGGCCAAGCTGCGGGCGAGCGTCGTCAACATGCACGCGCTGGCCGACGTGGCGCGCGGCCTCGGCCCGACCGGTCTGGGCCCGCACCTGCTGCTCGGCAAGGGCGAGGAGACCACCGGCGGGCGGGACAAGGCGAGCATCCTCGCGGACACGCTGGAGGCGCTGCTCGGCGCGATCTACCTGGAGCACGGGCTGGACGTCGCGGCCGAGGTGATCCACCGGCTGTTCGACCCGCTGATGGCCGAGTCGGCCGGGCGCGGCGCGGCGCTGGATTGGAAGACTAGCCTGCAGGAGCTGACCGCGTCGCTCGGGCTGGGCGTCCCGGACTACGTGATCGAGGACTCCGGACCGGATCACGCGAAGACGTTCACCGCCTGGGTGGTGGTGGCCGGTGATCGCTTCGGTGGCTCCGAGGGGCGTAGCAAGAAGCAGGCCGAGCAGCGGGCGGCCGCGGCGGCATGGCGTACGCTGACGGACCGCGCCGAGGCGGACCCGGAGCAGACAAGCGAGGACGAACTGGCCCCGTGAGCCTGACCATGCAGGAACGGACCGTCGAGCGGGAAAGCCTGTGGCGGCAGGCCGGCGGCTGGCGGGGCGGGTGGATCGCCGTCGGCATCTTCGCGCTGACCCGAGTCGTACAGCTGATCATGTTGTGGTGGTTGAGCGACGCGTCCGGCAAGGGTGAGAGCATCCGGTCTCAGCTGCTGGAGTGGGACGGCGGCTGGTTCATCAAGGTCGCCACCGAGGGCTATCCGCACACGTACTCCTACGACCAGCTCACCGGGCAGCTCGACGGCAACGAGCTGGCGTTCTTCCCGCTCTATCCGTCGCTGATCCGAACGTTCGACCTGGCCGGCATGTCGGCGGGCACCGCGGCGCTCACCGTCGCCTGGCTCGCCTCGATCGGCCTGGCGGTCGCGTTACACCTGCTCGGCACCACGCTGTACAGCCGCCGGACGGGGTGGATGCTGGTCGCCATCTGCTGCTCGGCGCCGGTGACCGTGGTCTTCTCGATGGCGTACACGGAAGGTCTGTTCCTCGCCGTCGTGGCCGGGATGTTCGTGGCCGCGCACCGCAAGGTCTGGTGGGCGGCCGGCCTGCTCGGTCTCGCCGCCGCGCTCACCCGCCCGACCGGCGCCGCGGCCGCCCTGGGCCTGGCGGTGGCGGCCGTGCTGGCCGTCCGCGAGTCGCGCGTGAAGGCCTGGCAGCCGATCGTCGCCGCGCTGGTCGCCCTGGCCGGGGTGCCCGCCTACCTGCTCTGGGTGGCGTTGCGGGTGGGTGACGCGAACGCCTGGTTCCGGATCCAGACCGCGGGCTGGGGCACGTCGTTCGATTTCGGCCGCAGCACGTGGAAGTTTCTGCGCACCACGCTGAGCACCGGCGACGGCTGGGTGCCGGTCAGTGTCGCGCTGATCCTGCTGGTCGCGCTGGCCGCCGCCGCGGTGGCGCTGGCCGGGAAGCCCTGGCTGCCGCTCGCTGTTTACGGAGTGGTGTCGATGGTGCTGGTGTACGGCCAGGCCGGCTTCTACCACTCGAAGCCGCGGCTGCTCGTCCCCGTACTGTTGACGCTGCTCCCGGCCGCTGTGGCGGCGGCTCGCGCGCGGCCGCGGGTGGCCGTGCTGTCGATCGCGGCCTGGGGGGCGTTCGGTCTCTGGTACGGCGCCTACCTGGTCGCCGTCTGGCCCTACACGTTGTGAGGAGCGGCTGTGCCCGAGCTACCCGAGGTCGAGACCGTCCGTCAAGGGCTGGCCAACTGGGTGGCCGGCCGCACGATCCGCACCGTCGAGGTGCACCACCCGCGAGCCATCCGCCGCCACCTGCCCGGCGACGCCCACTTCGTCGCGATGCTCGAGGGCCGCACGATCGTGGACATCTCGCGGCGCGGCAAATACCTGTGGTTCCCGCTCGATTCGGGCGACGCGATCCTGGCCCACCTCGGCATGAGCGGTCAGCTGCTGATGCAACCGGCCGGCACCGAGGACGAGAAGCACCTGCGGATCCGGATCACGTTCACCGACGGCGGTCCCGAGCTGCGCTTCGTCGACCAGCGCACGTTCGGCGGGCTGTCCGTCTCGGCGGACGGCGCCGAGCTGCCCGACGAGATCGTGCACATCGCCCGCGATCCGATCGACCCGCTCTTCGACGACGAGGAGTTCATCGACAAGCTGCGCGGCAAGCACACCGAGATCAAACGGGCCCTGCTCGACCAGAGCCTGATCTCCGGCGTCGGCAACATCTACGCCGACGAGGTGCTGTGGCGCGCTCAGCTGCACGGCGCGCGGCCCACAGATCAACTGACCAGGCCAGCCGTACGCCGTCTCCTCGGCCACATTCGCGACGTGCTCGGTGAGGCGATCGTCGCGGGCGGCACCAGCTTCGACGAGCTGTACGTGAACGTGAACGGCGAAAGCGGGTATTTTGACCGCTCGCTGAACGCGTACGGCCGCGAGGGCGAGCCCTGTCACCGGTGCGGCACCCCGATCCGCCGCGAGCAGTTCATGAACCGCTCCTCGTTCAGCTGCCCTCGCTGCCAGCCCCGCCCGCGGAAGCCGCTGCGCTGACCCACGGATAGGGACTCGCGTCGGTGGCCAGCCCGAACCCGGCGCCGCGCCGGCCCATCAACCGCCGCGCGGCGGTGAGCAGCGCGACCGGGACGCCGTGCACGATGTGCCCGTCGCCCGGCCGCACGCCCTCGCCGTCCCAGCTCTGGTAGGCCGACCACGGGCCCTCGAACGTGCAGATCCGCACGCCCAGGTCGCGATAGAGCGGATGGGTCGGCACGCCCGGGTTCAGCACCACGCGGTGCAGGCCGCGGCGGGCCGCCAGCCGCACCGTCAGGGCCACCGGGCCGACCCCGCCGGAACCGGCCGGCGCGCGGTCCAGGAACAGGCCTTCGGCGCCGTCCGCGCGCCACGCCTCGACGTCGGCCAGCACGTCGGCCAGCGAGCGGCTGCCCCAGTCGAGATCGATCCGGCCGAGCGACTGGTGCAGGGTGCGGCGCTCGCCGGGGAGGTCGCGGACGATCCACGTCTCGTTGTCCAGCGGCAGGCCGGGCGACGGGTGGGCGTACGGGGGAAAGAGGGTCTTCATGATGTCCTCCGGTCGTCGGCGACGGTGAGAGCGACGACGAGCAGGCCGGCCGAGTGGGTCACGACGAGCACGCCGACGGCGTTCGGCAGGTCGCCGGCGGCCACGGGCAGGATCGGGAGCGCCGCCAGCAGCAGCGGCGGGGTCGCGGCGACGGCGGCCGCGACGGCCAGCCGGGTGCGGGCCGCGAGCAGGAAAGTGATGGCGAAGACGCCGCCCAGCAGCATCCCGGCGGCCGCGGACTGCACCACGCCTCGCATCGCTGGCGGGACCTGGTCCGCGGCGATCGCCAGCGCGACGCCGACGGCTAGCGGCGGCAACAGCCCGGCCAGCGTCACCAGCGTGATGGTGCGGACGTGCCGGCCAAAGTCGGCGACACTTTCCGAGGTGTCCAGCCCCGCGTCCACCTGGTCGACGTGCCAGCCGATCAGCGCCTCCAGGATCGGCACCGCCAGCAGCAACGGCAGCCAGAACGGCAGCGTCGACC
Organism: Actinoplanes sp. TBRC 11911; assembly: GCF_012933445.1. Classification (GTDB taxonomy): domain Bacteria; phylum Actinomycetota; class Actinomycetes; order Mycobacteriales; family Micromonosporaceae; genus Actinoplanes. The sequence continues at coordinate 118,935 of NZ_JABBNC010000009.1, read as the reverse complement.
CGGCCGGCGTGGCATGCCAGAGCACGCCCACGCAGACCGCCTGGGACGCGCCGATCACCAGATAGCCGCCGCCGCGATGCCGATCCGCCCTGGTCAGCCGTGGCGGGCGACCGCGCACGCCGGGGACCACCAACGGCTTGAACGCGCGCACGGCGGCGGCCACGATCGCGGCCGGCAACAGGGTGCCGACCGGCAGACCGGCCAGCGCCGCGACGGCCAGCAGCCAGCACGGCAGCGTCCACTTGACGATCGCCGCCTCGGCGCGGGTGACCAGCGCGGCCGTGACGGTCGCCAGGGTGGCGAGCCCGCCGAGGCCGATGACCAGGGCGAGGCCGCGGTCCGGGCCGACCAGCGCGCGGGGCGCCACCCAGACCAGCGCGCTCCACAGCCCGGCCGCCGCCGCGAAGCCGGAGCCGACCAGGCGGCAGGCCGCGGCCGGGCCGGAACGGCGGGCGACCGCGACACCGGTGCCGGTCAGCGCCTGCGCCGCGGTCCAGCCGATCAGGAGGGTGACCAGCGGGATCGGCCAGGCGACGCGGCTCAGCGGGCCGGCCGCGGCCACCGCGACGCTGAGCGGTCCGAGGTAGACGGCGCAGCGCAGCACGGCCGCGGTCAGGTAAGCGTGCCGGGCGGGGGCGCGGCGGCAACCCCGGCGGGTGGGGCTGCTGCTGCGGTGCGGGGTCGAGGCGGGGCCGTGCCGAGGCCGGGCCGGGCGGCGTCCGCGGGTCCGTCGCCGAACCGGGGAGATCGTCATACGCCCTCCCGGAGCAGCCAGCGCACCGTGGCCGGCGGCTCGGAGCGGGGCGCTGCGACCGCGAGGGTCAGCTCGACCGCGGGCGCCGGGGGCGACGTCGCCAGGTCGGCGTAGAGCGCCTCGTAGGTCCGCGCCATCCGCTCGTTGGTGAACAACGTCAGCGCCCGCCGCCGGGCCGCGTCGCCGAGCGCCCGCCGTCCGGCCGGCGAGCGCAGCTGGTTCACGATCGCGATGGCGAGCTCGGCCGGATCGCCGGGCTGCACGACCACCCCGGTGTCGCCGAGGATCTCGGCGGCCGGTCCGACGTCGACGCCGACCACCGGCCGGCCGGACATCATCGCCTCGATCAGCCGGTACGGCGGGTCGGACGGCCCCGGCACGTGCGCGACCACCTGCCCCGCGGTGTAGCGCTGGCCCGATTCGGCGGGAAGGGGATACAGCCGTACCGCGGAGCCCGGCACGGTGCGCTCGATCAGTTCGGCCGCGTACTCCTCGTGCGTCGCGGTGACGCCGACCAGATGCAGCACCACCCCCGGCACCGCGGCCGCGACCTGCTCGAACGCGGCGAGCAGCGGGGACAGTCCGCTGTCCGGGCCGCCGCTGCCGGCCCAGACCACGGCCCGGTCGTCGTTGATCTCGCCGGCGCACGGATGGTCGGACGGGTCCACCCCGGGCGGCACCCGCACCATCCGCGCGGCCGACGCGCCGTGCCGCAGCGCCCAGTCGTGGTGGTAGGTGCTCAACGGGGCGATCAGGCCGGCCTCGGCGTATCCGGTGCGGACCACCGACGCCCGGAAGCGGCGCAGCAGCAGGCGCACCGAGGGGGAGAGCTTGTCCTCGTCGGGGCGCTGCCGGGACACCGGCGAGCGGGCCTCGGTGAGCAGCAACGGCACCCCGGTACGCCACCGGGCCGCCAGCGCCGTGAGCACCGCGGTGGTGCCGCCGACGCAATGCAGCAGCCGGGCCTCGGGGGTGGGTACGGCGAGCGCGCCGAGAGCGTGCCGGAGCAGCGCGGCAGCGGTCTTCGCGTCGCGCATGCTCAGCCGGGGCAGCTCCTCGGTGCCGCGCCAGGCGCCAGCCAGCGCGCCCGCGAGCGGCAGCGACGCCAGTGCGCCGGGGTGCTCGTCGACCAGCCGGGCCATCTCGCGCAGCCCGGAGTCGTCGTCGCCGATCAGCGCGGTGGCGAACCGGTCGGCGACGTCCTGGTGGTCGCCTCGGCGGCGCTCGGCCCGGCCGTCACCGATGGCGATGGCGCGGGCGGCGGCCACGTTGAACGGCAGCGGGTACGCGGGCGCCGGCGGCGGGTCACGGTCCAGGACGGTCAGGAGCTCGAAGCGAACCCGGCGCAGCCCCTCGACGAGGGCGCGGCACCAGCCGCTGAGGGCGTCTCGCCGGTACGGGTACCCGCCGCCGGTCAGCAGGCAGACCGGGGTCTCAGTCACGAAGGACGCAACGACACAGCCCCGACAAGTTACGAGATCCTGTCGGGTAGGCGACAGAATTACGCGACTTTTATCCGATTTGCCGCCTGATTTGTCCGGAAAGTTCAGATTTCCAGCAAAAGAGGTTACGGGTAATATCAGTTCGCTCACAGATCAATCTCGTGTCAAGATTCACTGGCATCCGTGGGCCGGACGGGCCCCGCAGCGCTTGACTCGGCCTGCCTATCGGCGGACTATGGAGAAGTCGCCAGTCGCGCCCGCTCACGCCCGGTTTCGGTCGGCAGAGTCCGGTTTCAGCCGAGCGTGAGAGATCTGCACCTTAAGAACCTTTCCCGAGGTGCACGATTCTGTGCTCATGCGTGCCCCAGTGAGCGCAGTTGTGCGGTGCATGCTGGGCGCGCGTCGGCCGGCCTCTCCGGCAACGCTTTCACAAGAAGAAGCAGTGCTTCTCAAGGAGTCACCATGGCGAAGGCCCTCTTTGGCCACGTAGGCGCGGCGCCTGACCGGCGCATGCTCGACGAGGTCACCCGACTGCGTTCCAGGGTGCAGGCTCTGGAATTCGAGGTCACCCGCCTGCGGGCGGAGAATGATCGTCTCGCGGCAGCGGCCGCGGAGGCAGACGACATTCTGCGGCTGACCGAGCCCGCCCTGACCTGAGTTCCATGCGGTCGGCCCGCTGCAACCCGGCGTCCGACCACCCGCACCAAAACGCGAAAGCAGATCCGCGCGCCTCCACTCCCGTGGCGGCGCGCATCTTTTTGCCCAATTTTCTGCGGGCCTAATCCCAGGTGAGCGCGCCGTCACGGTGGCCGACGTGAACGACGGGTAGCCTGCTGACTGGTATGCAACCGCCAACCCCCGGAGATCCGTGCACCTCAAGAGCTTGACGGTCAAGGGCTTCAAGTCCTTCGCCTCCGCTACGACGCTGCGGCTGGAGCCGGGCATCACCTGCGTGGTGGGCCCGAACGGCTCCGGCAAGTCCAACGTCGTCGACGCCATCGCCTGGGTCCTCGGCGAGCAGGGCGCCAAGGCGCTGCGCGGCGGCAAGATGGAGGACGTCATCTTCGCCGGGACGTCGGGCCGGGCGCCGCTCGGGCGTGCCGAGGTGACGCTCACGATCGACAACCACGACGGGGCCCTCCCTATCGAGTACACCGAAGTGTCGATCACCCGGCGCATGTTCCGCGACGGCGCCAGCGAGTACGAGATCAACGGTGACGCCTGCCGGCTGCTCGACATCCAGGAACTGCTCAGCGACTCCGGTATCGGCCGCGAGATGCACATCATCGTGGGACAGGGCCGGCTGGACGCGATGTTGCACGCGAAGCCGGAGGACCGCCGCGCGTTCATCGAAGAGGCCGCGGGCGTCCTGAAGCATCGCAAGCGCAAGGAAAAGGCGATCCGCAAGCTGGACGCCATGCAGGTGAACCTGAACCGGCTCACCGACCTCACCGCCGAGCTGCGCCGCCAGCTCAAGCCGCTCGGCAAGCAGGCCGAGGTGGCGCGGCGCGCCGCCGGCATCCAGGCCGACCTGCGCGACGCCCGGCTCCGGCTGCTCGCCGACGACCTGCACACGCTGCGCACCACCCTGGACAAGGAGATCGCCGACGAGTCGGCGATGCGCGAGCGGCGCGGCCAGGTCGAGGACGAGAACCGCGAGGTGCAGCGCCGGCTCGCCGACCTGGAGTTCGAGCACGCCGAGGACGCGCCGCTGCTGCAGGCCGCCCAGGACACCTGGTACAAGCTGTCCGCTCTGCAGGAACGCTTCCGCTCCACCGAGCAGCTGGCCAGCGAACGCCACCGCCATCTCTCCGCCGCGCCCGACGACGAGCGGCCCGGCCGCGACCCGGACCAGCTCGAGGCCGAGTCCGAGCACGTCCGCGAGCAGGAGGAGGAGCTGCGCGAGGCGCTGGTCGAGGACCAGACCCGCCTGGCCGAGGCGGTCGAGCAGCGGCAGGAGCTGGAACGCGAGCTGGCCGCCGCCGAGGGCGCGCTGCGCAACGCCGCCAAGGCGATCGCCGACCGGCGCGAGGGCCTGGCCAAGCTGACCGGCAACGTGAACGCGGCCCGCGCCCGCACCGAGGGCGCCGCCGAGGAGATCGAGCGGCTCGCCGCCGCGCACACCGACGCGCTGATGCGCGCCGAGGCCGCGCAGGCCGAGGTGGACGCGGTCGCCGCCGAGTCGTCCGAGGCCGACCGGGACAACGTGGAGCTGGACACCCGGCACGCCGAGGCGGTGGCCGAGCACGACCGGGCCGCCGCGGTGGTCCGCGAGCTGTCCGACGCCGAGCGCGCCGCGGAGAAGGACGCGGCCAGCTGGAAGGCCCGTGAGGAGGCGCTCGGCCTCGGCCTCAAACGCAAGGACGGCGCCGGTGCGCTGCTCGCGAAGGGCGGCGAGATCCCCGGCCTGCTCGGCAGCCTGGCCTCGATGCTCACCGTCCGGCCCGGTCACGAGGCCGCGCTGGCCGCCGCGCTGGGCACGCTCGCCGACGCGGTCGCGCTCTCCGGTGTGGACGAGGCGATCGAGGCGATGCGCTCCCTCAAGATCGCCGACGCGGGTTCGGCCGCGCTGCTGGTGGCCTCGCCGGCCGCGCCCGGCATGCAGGGCTCGCTGGACAGCCTGCGCCCGGCCCTGCCGGACGGCGCGACCTGGGCGCCCGACGTGATCGGCTGCCCGGATCACCTGCGGCCCGCGCTCAACCGGGTGCTGCGCGACTTCGTGCTGGTGGACGACCTCGCCGCGGCCGCCGCCGTCGTGGCCGCCAACCCCGAGCTACGCGCGGTCACCGCGGACGGCGACGTCCTCGGGGCGTACGCGGCGTCCGGCGGTTCCGGCAAGCAGACCAGCTACATCGAGGTGCAGGCCGCGGTCGACGAGGCGAAGGCCCAGCGCGCCGCCGCCGAGGAGTCGATCGGCGAGATCAAGCAGCAGCTCGCGGTCGCCCGTGCCGAGGTGGCCGAGCACAAGGAAGCGGTGAATGTCGCCGCCACCGCCAAGCGCGCCGCCGAGGGCGAGCGCAACGCCGCCGCCCGCCGCCTGGCCGAGCTCGGCGCCGCGGCCCGTTCCGCGAAGGCCGAGACCGAGCGCCTCGGCGCCGCCCGGCAGAAGGCGGAGAGCGCCCGCGAGGCCGACCTGATGCGGGTGGCCGAGCTGGAGGAACGGCTGCAGCTGGCCGAGGACACCCCGATCGACGAGGAACCGTCCACCGACGAGCGGGACCGGCTCGGCGCCCTGGTGCCGCAGGCCCGGCAGAACGAGATGGAGGTACGCCTGTCGGTGCGCACCGCCGAGGAGCGGGTCGCCTCGATCGCGGGCCGGGCCGACTCGCTGCTGCGCCAGGCCAACGCCGAGCGGCAGGCCCGGGAACGGGCAGCCGCCCGCCGCGCCGCCCGTGCCCGGGGCGCCCAGACCGCCCGCGCGGTCGCCCTCGGCGCGGCCACCGCCCTCAGCCGGGTGCGGGTCTCGCTGGAGGGTGCGGTGCAGGCGCGCGACGAGCTGGCCCAGGCCCGCACGGCGCGCGAGGCCGAGCTGCAGGAGGTGCGCGCGGTCGCCAAGCGGCTGGTCGCCGAGCTGGAGCGGCTCACCAACGAGGTGCACCGCGACGAGGTGGCCCGGGCCGAGCAGCGGCTGCGCATCGAGCAGTTGGAGGCCAAGGCGGCCGAGGACTTCTCGCTCGACATGGACACACTGATCAGCGAGTACGGCCCGGAGCAGCCGGTGCCGCCGACCGCCGCCGAGGTGGCGCTGGCCGAGAAGGACGGCAAGCCGGTCCCGTCACCGGCCCCGTTCCACCGGCCCACGCAGGAGAAGCGGGCCAACAAGGCCGAGCGCGACCTGCAACTGCTCGGCAAGGTCAACCCGCTGGCCCTGGAGGAGTTCGCGGCCCTGGAGGAACGCTTCAAGTTCCTCTCCGACCAGCTCGAGGACCTCAAGGCCACCCGCAAGGACCTGCTCACCGTGGTCAAGGACGTCGACGACCGCATCCTCGAGGTGTTCACCTCGGCGTTCGAGGACACGGCCCGCGAGTTCCAGACCGTGTTCCAGGTGCTCTTCCCGGGCGGCGAGGGCCGGCTGGTGCTCACCGACCCGGAGGACATGCTCACCACCGGCGTCGAGGTCGAGGCGCGCCCGCCGGGCAAGAAGATCAAGCGGCTGTCGCTGCTCTCCGGCGGCGAGCGGTCGCTGACCGCGGTGGCGATGCTCGTCGCGATCTTCCGGGCCCGCCCCTCGCCCTTCTACATCATGGACGAGGTCGAGGCCGCCCTGGACGACGTGAACCTGGGCCGGTTGATTACCCTCTTCGAACAACTGCGCGAAGTGAGCCAGCTGCTCATCATCACGCACCAGAAACGCACGATGGAGGTCGCGGACGCCCTCTACGGCGTCACGATGCGCTCCGGCGTCACCCAGGTGATCAGCCAGCGCCTCAACCGCGAACCGGAGGACTGACAAGCTATGTCGCGCGAGCGCGCCCGGGCCCTGCTCATCGATTTCGACGGCGTGCTGCGGCGGTGGGATCCCGCGCCGATGGTCGCCGCCGAGGTGCATCACGGGCTCAAGCCGGCCGCCCTGCTGGAGACGTCGATGTCGTGGGACATCTACCGTCCGGCGATGGCCGGCGAGATCTCCGACGCGCAGTGGATGGACCTGGTGGCGCAGCGCCTGCCGGTCGACCCGGCGGAGGCACGGGCCGCGGTGGCCGAGTGGCAGAGCTACCGCGGCGAGGCCGACACCGAGGTGCTGGCGTTCGTCCGTGAGGTGCGCGCCGCCGGGTACCCGGTCGGCCTGGCCACCAACGCGACCGATCGGCTCCGCGACGATCTGGACGCGCTCGGGCTCACCGGCGAGGTGGACGCGGTGATCAGCTCGTCGGATCTGAAGATCCACAAGCCGGCGCCCGAGTTCTTCGAGCGGGCCTGCGCGGTGATCGGCGTCGAGCCCAAGTACGTGCTGTTCGTGGACGACGACGACCGGGTCGTCCGGGGTGCCCGCGCGGCCGGGCTCTCGGCGTACCGGTGGACCGGGCCGCAACACCTGCCGTACCTGCGCAAAGTCTTCGATCTGCATTAATAGGTACGCCCGTCGATGGCGTCCGATTATTGTCGGACAACGTGGAGACGCGGGGGCCGGGACGATTTCTGTGGTGGTTGGCGCGACAGGTCAAGGGACGCGTCGCCCTCGGTGCCATGTTCGGGTCGCTCTGGTACGTCAGCCTCGCACTGATGCCCTTCCTGATCTCGCAGGCCATCGACCACGGCCTGAAACCGCACCGCCTCGACGTGCTCCTGTTCTGGGCCACGATCCTGTTGCTGGTCGGCGTGGCCAGCGCGGGCCTGGGCATCATGCGGCACCGCAGTATGACGAAGCTGCGGCTGGCCGCCGCGGTGCGCACCGCCGACCTGGTGATCGCGCACGCGACCCGGCTCGGTGCGGCCCTCCCGCGCCGGCTCACCGCGGGCGAGGTGGTCACCGTCGGCATCTCGGACGTGTGGACGGTCGGCCGGACCATGAACGCCGGCGGCGTCGGGATCGCGTCGCTGCTGGCCTGCGGCGTCGTCGCGGTCCTGCTGTACGGCACGTCGCCGTTGCTGGCCTCGGTGGTGCTGCTCGGCGTGCCCCTGCTCGCGCTGCTGGTCGGCCCGCTGCTGGGCCGCACCCAGCGAGCCGTCGCCCACTACCGGGAGCGGCAGGGTGAGCTGAACACCCGGCTGGTCGACGTGCTCGGCGGCCTGCGCGTGCTCAACGGTCTGGGCGGCAAGGAGAGCCACTTCGCCGGCTACGTGCGCGAGTCGGAGCGGTTGCGCGACCAGGGCTATCGCGTCGCGCGGCCGTCCAGCTGGGTCGGCGCGCTGGGCGAGGGCGCCCCGGTGATCTTCCTGGCGGTGGTGATCTGGCTGGCCGCGCGGGAGGCGGCCGCCGGTGACCTGACCGCGGGCCAGCTGATCGCCGTCTACGGATACACGGCCATGCTGGTCATCCCGGTCAACGTGCTGATCTTCTGCGGCATCGACGTGACCCGCGGGGTGGTGGCCGCCCGGCGGGTGACCGACCTGTTGCGCGCCCCGGCGGACGACCCGGCCGGGGTGCCCGGCCCGAGCGGGATGGCGCCGCTGACCGACCCGGTCTCCGGCGTCGTGGCCGAGCCCGGGCTGCTCACCGCGCTGGTCGCCGACCGGCCCGCCGACGCCGCCGCGGTGATCGACCGGCTCGGCCGGTACGAGCCGTCCGCGGCGCTCTGGGGCGGTGCGCGCCTGGACGGCATCGACCGCGACGAGATCCGGTCCCGGATCCTGGTGACCGATCCGGACGCCGGACTGTTCGCCGGGACGCTGCGCGAGGTGGTCGCCGGACGCTTCGACGCCGACGACGCCCGGGTGCGCCGGGCGATCAGCACGGCGGTCGCCGACGACGTGGCCGACGATCTCGGCCGGCCGGTCGACTGGGCCGGACGCAACCTGTCCGGCGGGCAACGGCAGCGCGTGCGACTGGCCCGCGCGGTGTACGCCGACCCGGAGATGCTGCTGGCCGTCGAGCCGACCTCCGCGGTGGACGTGCACACCGAGTCGGCGATCGCGGAACGGCTGACCCGCGAACGCGCCGGCCGCGGAACCGTGCTGGCCACCACCTCGCCGGTGCTGCTGAGCCACGCCGACACCGTGCACTTCCTGGTCGGCGGGCGGGTGGCCGCCTCCGGCACGCATCACGAGCTGCTGGCGACCTCGCCCGGCTACCGGGACGTGGTCAGCCGCGCGTTCGGGGAGGACGAGTGACGGCCACGCTCCCGGTCGCCGGCCAGCGTGCGGTGGGCCGGGCCGCGCTGCGCCTGATCGCCGCCGACCGGCGCACCGTGGCGCTGATGCTCACGCTGAGCTCGCTGGCCGCGATCGCCGGGCTGGGCGCTCCCTGGCTGCTCGGCCGGGTGATCGACACGGTCAGCTCGGGGGGTGGCGTCGGCCAGGTGGACCGCCTCGCCGTCGCTGTGCTGTGCTGTGCCGTCGCGCAGACCCTCATCGGCCGGCAGGCGCTGGCCCTCGGCTACCGGTTCGGGGAGCGGACCGCGGCCCGGATCCGGGAGGGCTACCTCTCGCGTGCGCTGGCGCTGCCCGCGGCCGTGGTGGAACGGGTGCCGGCCGGTGACTTCGCCGCGCGCGGCACGACCGACGTGGACACCGTCGCCGGCACGTTGCGGGACATCCTGCCGGTCATCTTCATCAGCGTCGTGCAGATCGTGTTCATCGTGGCCGCCGTGCTGCTCGTCAACCCGATACTGGGGCTGGTCGGGCTGCTCGGCCTGTCCGGGATCTGGTTCGTCACCCGGTGGTATCTCAAGCGCGCCCGCGACGCGTACCTGAAGGAGGGCGCGTCCAACTCGCGGCTGGCCGAGGAGCTCTCCGCCACCACCGAGGGCGCACGGACGATCGAGGCGTTCGGACTGCACCGGCGGCGGCTCGCGGCCGGTCAGGCGGCTCTCGACGAGTTCCAGCGCACCCGGCTGGCGACCCTGCGACTGCGTAGCGTGTATTTCCCGAGCGTGGAGACCTCGTACGCGGTACCGACGGTCTTTGTTTTGGTTTTGGGTGGTCTGTTGTATTTCGGCGGGCACGCCTCGCTCGGCACCGTCGCCGCGGCCGTGCTCTACATGCGGCAGTTGGTCGGACCGCTGGACACCATCCTGATCTGGATCGAGCAGTTGCAGAGCAGCAGCGCGGCATTCGCGCGGGTCGAGGGACTGTCCGCGCTGCCCGAGCCGCCGCCGTTCGCCACCGAGAGCCCGCGCGACGACCGCATCGAGATCACCGGGGTGCGCTACGCCTACGACGGCGGCCGGGACGTGCTGCACGGCGTCGACCTGACCGTCCGTCCCGGCGAGCGGCTGGCGATCGTGGGGCTGTCCGGGGCCGGGAAGTCCACGTTGGGCCGGTTGATCGCCGGCGTGGACCGGCCCACCGGCGGCTCGGTGACCGTCGGCGGGGTGACGATCGCCGACCTGCCACTGGATCAGCTTCGACAGCAGGTCATCCTGGTCACCCAGGAGCACCACGTGTTCCGCGAGACGCTGCGCGGCAACCTGATGGTCCCGGCACCCGACGACGAGCTGCGCCGGGCACTGGCCACCGTGGGCGCCTCGGGCTGGGCCGACGACCTGGACCGCGACCTGGGCGAACACCCGCTGGACGGCGCGCAGGCGCAGCAGCTGGCGCTGGCCCGCGTGGTGCTCGCCGACCCGCACACGCTGATCCTGGACGAGGCGACCGCCCTGCTCGACCCGACCGCGGCCCGGACCGCCGAGCGCGCGCTGGCGGCGGTGCTGCACGAGCGCACGGTGATCGCGATAGCGCACCGCCTGCAGACGGCACACGACGCGGACCGGGTCGCGGTGATGGACGACGGCCGCATCATCGAGGTCGGCACCCACGACGAGCTGGTCGCGGCCGACGGCCCGTACGCGGCGCTATGGCGCTCCTGGCACGGCGACGAGGCCGAGGCCTCGCGAAGCGGAGGTGCTAGCTCATAGGCGTTTGTGCCGCGCTTTCCGGTATTCGTCGACCCATTTCTTACTGCTGCGCCAAGCGCCATCGTCACCCTTCACTGCACGCAGCCGCCCACGATTGGCTGCGGTACGCAGCGCATTCTCGGTCATGTCGTGTCGCGCGAGGGCGGGAAGTGGGAGCAGCTTGACCGGTCCCGCCACGGCGGGCATGACGAAGCGGTAGAGATTGGCCGTTACGCTCCGTGCTATGAGCTCGCCCAGCGGCCCAGGATCTCCGGCGTCGGCCTTGCGGAGCGCGTTCAGGTACTTGTCGCGTTCCCTCTTGTAGATGATCGCGGGTGGGTAACCCAATCTGCCGAGCAGTAGGTTCAGCAGAAGCCGACCGGTCCGGCCGTTGCCGTCGATGAACGGGTGGACGCGCTCGAACCGATTGTGTACGAGCGCGACTCGCTCCGCCCAAGGAATGGCGCCGTCAGCGGCAAGGTCATTGGCTTCCTTGACCCAATCGTGCATCCCCATGTCGACCTCGGTCCACGACGGCGGACGCATTCCTTCGGGGAACGGAGCGATGTCGTGCTGCCGGAAGCTCCCGGGGCCCTCGCCGTCGCCGGCATGCTCATGTGGCGCGACGGTCCAAACCGGAGTCATCGCCAGGTGATGGATGTGGCGCACTTCCTGCATGGAGACAAGCTCGCTGTCTGCCCATTGGCCTGGGTGCAGCGCCTGGCCATAGACCCAGCGTGCAGCGTCACCGTAGCCGCGAACCTCCATGTAGTCACGCAGCGGCTTCGCCCCGACGGCCCGTCCCTCCTCAAGAAGCCTTTCGACCTCCTGCAGGACTAGCGTGTTCCCCTCGAGCGCCGTGCTGTTGTGGGCCTCCTGATGCCAGATGTCGGACCAGATGCCCTCGGCCTCCATGGGCGATGGCAAGCCGCCGAGTCGGGTGCGCAGTTCGACAACGGCTTCGTCCAGCCGCTGATACACCAAGGCCCGGCTGGGCCTGCCACGTCCCACGGTGATCTCCCGACGAAGTCGTTCGGCGGACAAGAATTAATTGAACCGAACAACTTTACCGCAAGTCGTTCGGCACGGGCAAAAAAATTGAACCGAACGAGTTCATGCCTTAGCGGGGGTATCTGACGCTGGCTACCTCGAACAACGTGCCGTCCTTCTCGGTGCCCTCGATGGTTACCGTGGCGGCCGGGCCGGTCAGGTCCAGGGTGCTCACCGCGTTGCCGAAGTACGGGCCCGCCAGGCGCTTCCACCGCCACGCCGGCTTACGCACGCCGGCCGAGCGGGCCACGCCCCGCACGCCTCGCGCCGCCGCCCGCGACCAGCTGAAACGCATCAGCGGGCGCATGAACGCCGGCACCTGGTTGTGCACCGGCGAACAGGTCAGCTGCATCACCGGAGTGGCCATCGTGCTGCCGAAGTCGGCCTCGGCCACGTACGAGTGGTGCACGTCCCCGGAGAGCACGCTGATCGAGGCCGGCGCCGCGTACGCCCCGCCGGCGCCCACGCGATGACCCGGCGCGCCGGTGCCGCCCTCGCCCAGCCGGCGGAACAACTCGCCGAGCGCGTCGAAGGACCGGGTGAACGCGGCCCAATGCTCCAGGTCGAACGCCCGCCGGATCTTCTCGGCCCGGGCGGCGACGCGCGGCGACGACGAGTCCGCGGTGCGCTCGTTCCATGCCTCCAGGTGGTGGATGGCAGGCGGCATCAGCCACGGCAGCGACGAACCGATCACCAGGTGGTCGTAGTCGCCGTGGGCCTGGTCGACGAACCAGTTCCACTCGCTCGCCGGGAGCATCTCGCGCCGGCCCGGCGTCAGCACCCGGCTGCACCGGTTGTCCAGCACGACCACCCGGGTGCGGCCCAGATCGAGCGCGAAACTCCACTGGAACTGCTGCTCGGCGTGGTCGATCGACCAGCCGAAGTCGTGCAGCAGGTCGGTGGCGTCGTCGGTGGCGGTCACCTTCTGGAACAGGTGGTCGGTGGCCAGCTCGTCCGGGCTCATGTTGCCCAGATGCTGATAGACCCAGTACGACGCGAGGCCGCCGGTGATCCGGTCGTCCCACCACGGCTGCTTCGCCATGTCCGCGCGCCAGGACGCCGACGTGTTCCAGTCGTCGATCATCTCGTGGTCGTCGAAGATCATCGCGCTCGGCACGGTGGAGAACAGCCAGCGCACCTCCGGGTCGCGCCACGACTCGAGGTAGAGCTTCGTGTACTCCTCGAAGGTCACCACCTCGTCGTCCGGCCCCTGGTGCCCGGCCGCGCGGCGCCGCTTCAGGAACCGTCGCACCTTTTGTGACGTGTTGTCCGCGTACACCTGGTCGCCCAGCAGGACGATCAGGTCGGGACGCAGCCCCGGGTTCGCCGGATCCGAGATCAACCTCCTCGCGTACGCGTCCAGAGCGTCCGGTGGCAGCTTGCGTGCCGTGGAGCTGGGCGTTCCCTCCCGGCACGATCCGAAGATGAGCCGCACCGGCGCGTCCCGGTCGTCCACCGGCCGGGTGACGATCACCGAAGGCGGGTACTCCGAGTCGCGCGGCGGCCAGACCGGACGGTCGTCCAGCAACACCCGGTAGGGGCTCGACGACCCGCGCGTGAGCCCCTCGACCACCACCAGGGCGTAGTGATGCCCGTACGCCGTGAAGGTGGGCGCCGACCCGGACCCGCCGCCGTCCGCCTCGACCCGGACGAACGCCGGTTCGGTGGTCTCCACCCAGATGGTGGCGCGGTCGCCGGCAACCCGGCGTAACAGCGGGCCGATGAGCAGTTGAGCGGTCACCGGGCCGCCATCGCAGGTGAACACATGGGGATGAGCCTTCCCATTTCGCCGGGCTTGAGGGGTCTTCATCCTCCGACACATGTGCCTTAAGTCGCCAGAGCGTGGCCCACGCCACGCACCGCAGACTCATCTGTCAGGATTTTGGAATGGAATACGTGGTCGCCGCCGTGATCCTGTTCGTCGTCCTGGTGGCCGGTGCCGTCGGGCTCGTGGTGCCGCGCATGCGCCGCCGGGAGCTGCCGCCCTCGCCGTCCGCGGGCGGTACGACGACGCTCGAACGGCCGCCCGCCGAGCCGGAGACCGAGGCCCCGCCGGTCGAGATACCGGCTGTCGACGAGCTCCCGCCGCTGGTCACGACACCGCCGCCGGCCGAGCCCGCGGCGCCGGAGATCGAGAAGCCGGAACCGACGGCCGGCCGGCTGGTCCGGCTGCGCGCCCGCCTCTCCCGCTCGCAGAGCGTCTTCGGCCGCGGCCTGCTCAGCGTGCTCTCCCGGGACCACCTTGAGGAGGACGACTGGGAGGAGATCGAGGACAGCCTGATCACCGCGGACGTCGGCGTGGACGCCACCCGGGTGCTGGTCGAGCGGCTGCGCGAGCGGGTCCGGGTGCTCGGCACCCGTACCGTCTCCGAGGTGCGCGCGCAGCTCGCCGAGGAACTGGTCGCGGCGCTCGAACCGGACATGGACCGCACGCTGCGCACCACCCCGCACGACGGGCGCCCGGCGGTGATGCTGGTGGTCGGCGTGAACGGCGCCGGCAAGACCACCACCTGCGGAAAGATCGGCCGGGTGCTGGTCGCGGACGGCCGTACGGTGATGTTCGGGGCGGCCGACACGTTCCGCGCCGCCGCCGCCGACCAGCTGCAGACCTGGGGTGAGCGGGTCGGCGCCGAGACCGTGCGCGGTCCCGAGGGCGGTGACCCGGCGAGCGTGGCGTTCGACGCGGTGAAGCACGGCACCGAGACCGGCGTGGACACGGTGCTGATCGACACGGCCGGCCGCCTGCAGAACAAGGTCGGCCTGATGGACGAGCTGGGCAAGGTCAAGCGGGTGGTGGAGAAGCAGGGCCCGGTCGACGAGACGCTGCTGATCCTGGACGCCACGACCGGGCAGAACGGCCTGGAGCAGGCTCGCGTGTTCACCGATGTGGTGGATGTGACCGGCGTGGTGCTGACCAAGCTGGACGGCACCGCGAAGGGCGGGATCGTCATCGCCGTGCAGCGTCAGCTGGGGATTCCGGTCAAGCTGGTCGGTCTCGGCGAGGGCCCGGACGATCTCGCCCCGTTCGAGCCGGCCGCGTTCGTCGAGGCGCTGCTTGGCTCGGAAAGCTAGTCTCAGTGGGTCGGACGGGACCTGAGGAGGCTGGGTGACGCAGGAGCCGGTGCGGGAGATTCCGCTGCACGGCGGCAACGTCAGCACGGTCTCGCGGATCGGCGACACCGTCCGGCGTAACGCCGGGCCGTGGACGCCGGCCGTCCACGCGTTGCTCAACCACCTGGAACGGGTGGGCTTCACCGGCTCGCCGTCCGCCCTGGGCATGGACGAGAAGGGCCGCGAGGTCCTCTCCTACCTCGACGGCGAGTGCGGTGAGTACCCGCTCGCACCCCACTGGGTCACCGAGGAAGCGCTGGTCACGGTCGCGACGATGCTGCGCATGTTCCACGACGCGCAGTACGGTTTCGTCCCGCCGCCGAACGCGGTGTGGCGCTCGTTCGGGCCGCCCCCGCCGGACACCGAGGTGATCTGCCACCACGACGCGGCACCGCACAACGTGGTCTGGCGGCCGGACGGCACGCTCGCGCTGATCGACTTCGACCTGGCCTCGCCGGGCGCGCGCATCTACGACGTGGCGTACGCGGCGTGGACGTGGGTGCCGCTGTTCAGCGACCGCGATTCGTACACGTTGGGGTGGAAGCGTCCCAATCGGCCCCGGCGGCTGCGGCTCTTCGCCGACGCGTACGGGCTGATCCCGCGGGACCGGCACCGCCTGGTCCGCACCATCCGGAAAAGGATCGTGGACCACGTCGAGGGCATCCGGCGGATGGCGGCGGCCGGCGACCCGGCATTCGTGCGCATCGTGCACAAGGGGCATCTGCGTCGTCCCATGCGCGATCTGCGCCTTCTCGACTACGAGCGGCACACTCTCGAATACGCTTTGAGGTAGAGCGCCCGTTTTTTCCGGGTTGCGAAGGTCTCGACGTCACACGTCGGAAACACTCTGTCACGCGCCGGAAATCGCGCATGGACCGTGCTCGAAACAGCGGACGGTCAGGCTTCCGCACGAACCCGGCCAACCGCGAGGGGTGGGCCGTGTGTGGGGACACCTCAACTTCCGAGAGGAGGCAGCGTGGAGATCAATACCGGCAACACCGCCTGGTTGCTCCTGTCGTCTGCGCTCGTTTTGCTCATGACCCCGGGGCTGGCGCTGTTCTACGGTGGCCTCAACCGGTCCAAGGGCGTCCTGAACATGATGATGATGAGCTTCTCGGCCATCGGACTCATCTCCGTTCTGTGGGCGCTGTACGGATTCACGCTGGCCTTTGGCACGAACGGCAATGGTGGCGCGAACAATTTCCTCGGCAGCTTCTCGCAATACTTCGGCTCCGGCACCAGTTGGGCCAACGAGATCTGGGGCCAGACCGGAATTCCCACGTACGTCTTCATGGCGTTCCAGATGATGTTCGCCATCATCACGGTGGCGCTGATCAGCGGCGCGCTCTCCGACCGTCTCAAGTTCGGCGGCTGGATCCTGTTCGCGCTCGGCTGGTTCACCATCGTGTACGTCCCGGTGGCGCACTGGGTCTGGGGCGGCGGCTGGATCGGCGCGAAGCTGCACGCGCTCGACTTCGCCGGTGGCACCGCGGTGCACATCAACGCCGGTGCCGCGGCCCTCGCGGCCTGTCTGGTGCTCGGTAAGCGGGTGGGCTGGCCGCGGGAGAACATGCGGCCGCACAACGTCCCGTTCGTGGCGCTCGGCGCCGGGCTGCTGTGGTTCGGCTGGTTCGGCTTCAACGCCGGTTCCGAGCTGACCGTCGACAGCACCGCCGCGATCGCCTTCGTGAACACCCAGCTGGCCACCGCCGCGGCGCTGATGGGCTGGTGCATCGTCGAGTGGCTGCGCGACGGCAAGCCGACCATGGTCGGCGCCTCCTCGGGCGCCGTGGCCGGTCTGGTCGCGATCACGCCGGCCTGTGGTTTCGTGGCCCCGCTGCCGGCCGCGCTGATCGGCATCATCGCCGGCGCGGTGTGTGCCCTGGCGGTCGGGCTCAAGTACCGGCTGGGCTTCGACGACTCGCTCGACGTCGTCGGCGTGCACTTCGTCGGCGGCTGGATCGGCTCGCTGTCCATCGGCTTCTTCGCCACCACCCAGGTCAACGGCGCGATCACCGGGGTGCTCGGCGCGAACAACGGGCTCTTCTACGGCGGTGGCCTGACCCAGCTCGGCCGGCAGTTCGTGGGTAGTGCCGCGGTCACGGTCTTCTCGTTCGCCGTGGCGGCCGGACTGGCGTACGGGCTGAAGGCCTTGAAGGCTCTGCGGGTCGACAGTGACGCCGAGGTCGGCGGCATCGACATCGCCGAGCACGGTGAGACCGGCTACGACCTCACCCCGGCGACCGGCGGTTCCGGCAACGGCGGCGGCGCGTTCGCGATGGCCGGCATCGCCCCGAAGAAGCCGGCGGCGGCCGAGGACCAGGACGCGGAAGGCACGTCCGAGAAAGTCGCCGGTTAGATACCCCTATGACGGCTACGGAGGGACTGAGCATGAAGCTGGTGACCGCGGTCATCAAGCCGTACCAGCTCGACGGCGTGAAAGAGGCCCTGCACGCGCTCGGCGTGACCGGCCTGACCGTGAGCGAGGTGCAGGGCTACGGCCGGCAGAAGGGCCACACCGAGGTGTACCGGGGTGCCGAGTACACGGTCGAGTTCCTACCGAAGATCAAGGTCGAGGTGGTGACCGACGAGATCGACGTCGACAAGATCGTTGACGCCGTGGTCACCTCGGCCCGGACCGGCAAGATCGGTGACGGCAAGGTCTGGGTGACGCCGGTCGACGACGTCGTCCGGGTCCGTACCGGCGAGCGCGGGCTCGACGCGCTCTGATGCACGCCACGTCGATCGAGCCGCCAGGGGGACCTGGCGGCTCGATTGGTGCCGCCGCCCGCGCCGAGCGTGCGGACAAATTGGACAAATGGCTGGCCGGCCTCTTCCCCGGCCATGTCGGCGGGGTGAGCCTGGTGGCCGTGGGTGGCCTGGGCCGGCGCGACTGTGCCCCGTACAGCGACGTCGACCTCGTGCTGCTGCACAACGGTGTCCCGGGGATCGACCAGATCGCCGAGGCGCTGTGGTATCCGATCTGGGACGCCAAGGTGGGCCTCGACCACTCGGTGCGCACGCTGCCGGAGGCGTTGTCGGTCGCGCACGACGACGTCAAGGTCGCCCTGGGCCTGCTCGACGCCCGGCACATCGCCGGCGATCCGGTCCTGTCCGGCGACCTCATCGAGGCCACCGCCGACCAGTGGCGGCGCACCGCCGTACGCATGATGCCGCAGCTCAAGGAAGTCACCGTGGCACGCTGGCAGAGCCACGGCGAACTCGCCTTCCTGCTCGAGGGCGACCTCAAGGAGGCGGCCGGCGGGCTGCGCGACGTGACCATCCTGCGCGGCATCGGCCGCACCGGGATCGCGGACACGATGCGTCCGGCGGTGCGCGCCGCCACCCTGCGCCTGCTCGACACCCGCGACGCGCTGCACCTGGCCGTCGGCCGCCGCGTCGACCGCCTGGTCGCCCAGGAACGCGCCGCGGTCGCCGCCCTGCTCGGCCTCGACGACGGCGACGCCCTGCTGCGCCGGGTGGCCGGCGACGCGCGGACCGTCGCGCACGCCGTGGACGACGCCTGGCGCGCGGTGGACCGGCTGCGCGGTGGGCGCCGCGGCTCGGCGGTCCGCCGCCCGGTCGCCCGTGACGTGGTCGAACAGGACGGTGAGCTGGTCCTGGCCCGCACCGCGATCGGCCCGGTCCCCGATCCAGTGCTGTCGCTGCGGGTGGCCGCCGCGGCCGCCACCTTCCGGACGCCGATCGCCCGGGCCACCGCCGAGTGGCTCGCGGCGTTCAGCCCGCCGCTGCCCGCGCCGTGGCCGCCGGCCGCGCGTGCCGCCCTCGTCTCGCTCCTCGGCGCCGGTCCCGGGCTGCTGCCCGCCTGGGAGACCTGCGACCGGTACGGCCTCATCGACGCGTGGCTGCCGGAATGGGCCCGGATGCGCAGCCTGCCGCAGCACCACCCGGTCCACCGGTTCACCCTGGACCGCCACCTCGTGCAGGCAGCCTTCGAGGCGACCGCCTACCTGCGCGAGGTGGCCCGGCCGGACCTGCTGCTGATCGGCGCGTTCCTGCACGACGTGGGCAAGGGGCTGCCCGGCGACCACAGCGTCGTGGGCGCCCCGATCGCCGCCGAGATCGCCACCCGGATCGGCCTGCCACCGGCCGACGTGGCCGTCGTCGAGAAGATGGTCCGGCTGCACCTGCTGCTGCCCGACGTGGCGACCCGGCGCGACCTGGACGACCCGCTGACCATCTCGACGGTGGCCTCCGCCGTGGGCGACACCACCACGCTCGGCCTGCTGCACGCGCTGGCCCGGGCCGACTCGCACGCCACCGGCCCGGCCGCCTGGTCGGACTGGAAGGGCCGGCTGCTGGCCGGGCTGGTGCGCCGGGTGCACACCGCGCTGGACACCGGCGAGCTGCCCGAGCCGCCGGCGCCCGACCCGGCGCTGCTCGGCGGCGATCTGCCCGCCGTGCACCTGGACGGGGACCGGGTCGCGGTGGCGGCGGCCGGACGGACCGGTCTGCTCGGCGCGGTCGCCGCGTGCCTGGCCATGCACCGGCTGGAGGTGGTCGGGGCGAATGTGTCGAGCGTGGACGGCCGCACGATCGTGGAGTTCTACACCCAGCCGCGGTACGGGATGGCCTACGACCCGATCGCGCTCGCCTCGGACCTGCGCCGGGTCGCCGCCGGGGACGTGTCGGTCACCCAGCGGGTGCGGGCCCGGGCGATGAGCCAGCGCGGCGGCACCGCCTCGCCGGTGGTGGTGTGGCAGCGCGACGTGGCCACCGACGCGGCCGTGCTCGAACTACGCGCGGCCGACTCGGCGGGCCTGCTCTACCGCGTGGCGACCGCGCTCGACGAGGCGGGCGCCGAGGTCCGCGCGGCCCGCATCTCCACCCTGGGCGGCGACGTGGTGGACGCCTTCTACCTGGTCGGCTCGTGGGCCGACGAGGCGGAACGCGACCGAGTGACGGACGTCGTACTCGCCGCGGTGTAACCCCGGGGCGGCGCCGCGCGTTGGTCGGGGCATGCAGCCCCTCTCACCCGGCCTGCTTGATGATCATGTGCGAGCGCTGGGCGCGCGGGTGCGGCTGGCGCTCACCGCCACCGCCTCCCGCAACCGTTCCCCGGACGCCCGGCGGATGCTGGCCCGGGCCGCCCTCGGCGACCACGCCACCCTGGACGAGCTGCTCGCGGCCGCGCGGGCCGGCGATCGCAGCTGGTTGCGCCGGCTGCGCCGCAAGGTCGACCCGGCGATGGTGGCCGCGGTGGCGCAGGCGATCGCGCTGCAGGAGCTCCGGAGCGAGGAGCGGGCCGACGCGCTGGCGCTGTACGAGCTGATCCGTCGCGCGTTCGGCGGCCGCGCGCTGACGCCGGCGAATCGCACGCTGCACGTCCAGCTGGCGCTGGCGGCCGAGGGGCCGGACCGCGCGCGGCGGCTGTTGCGGCGCTATCGGCGGGTGCGGCAGGCGGACAGCCTCGCCGCGGACGTGCTGAACCCGTTCGGGGCAACGAGGCCGATTGAGCCGTGGCAACGGGCCTTCGCGGCGCTGCTGCCGGTGCCGGGCCCGACGGTCGCGGACGGCGAGGGTGTGCCGTTCGACCGGTTGCACACCGAGCCGGTGGACCGGGTGGAGTCGCCGCACCGGATCTCGGTCGTGGTCACCGCGTACCGGCCGGACCGCGGCCTTCTCACCGCGGTGCGTTCGATCCTGGCGCAGAGCTGGGCGAACATCGAAGTGGTCATCGTGGACGACGCGTCGCCGCCCGCGTTCGACCCGGTGCTCGCGTCGGCGGTCGCGCTGGGCGAGCGGATCCGGCTGGTCAAGCTGCCGGTCAACGCGGGCACGTACGCGGCCCGCAACGCCGGGCTGGACGCCGCGCAGGGCGAGTTCGCGGCCTTCCAGGACTCCGACGACTGGTCGCACCCGCGCCGGCTGGAATGGCAGGTGCGGCCGCTGCTCGACGACCGCAAGCTGGTCGCCACCACCTCGGACGGGCTCGCCGTCACCGACGATCTGGCGCTCAGCCGGCCCGGCGTGCGCAGCGGGCGGTTCAACCCGTCGTCGCTGGTGTTCCGCCGCGCCCGGGTGCTGCGCGAGGCCGGCTATTTCGACCGGTTGCGCAAGGCCGCCGACTCCGAGTACATCGGCCGGATCCAGGCGGTGTTCGGCGTGCGGCGGGTGCGTCATCTGGAGACCGCGCCGCTGGCGCTGATCCGGCTGTCGGCGGGCTCGCTGTCCCGCTCCGAGATCCGGGCGCACTGGATGCATCCGGCGCGCACCGCGTACATCTCGGCCTATCAGCGCTGGCATCGGCGGATCGCGGCCGGGTCGGCGCGTGCCTACCGGCCGGCCGACGGGACCGATCGTCCCTTCCCGGCCCCGGATCATCTTCTCGGTGTGGTGCGCGACAAGGCGTACGACGTGGTGATGGTTGCGGATTGGCGGTTTCTGGAGACCGCGCAGCGCACCGCGATCGATGAGATCCGGGCGCTGACCGCGGCGGGCCTGCGGGTCGCGGTGGCGCATCTCGAGTCGTACCGGGCGGTGTTCCTGCGCCGGCAGCCGATGTGCGCGCCGATCCAGGATCTGGTCAACGACGCGGTGGTGGACCGGATCGATCTGGCCGAGACCGTCGACGCCGCGCTGGTCGTGGTGCGGCAGGCGGCGGTGCTGCAGTTCACCGGCGGTGTCGCGAGCGGGATCCGGGCGCGGCGCGTGGCGGTGGTCGCCGATCGGGTGCCGCAGCGCTCGGACGGCACGGATCGGCGCTACGAACCCGGGGCGTGCTCGGCGGCCGCGCGGCGACTGTTCGGCGAGGATCCCGAGTGGCTGATCCAGGACGACGGGGTGCGGTCCCGCCTGCGTACGGGAAATGCCCTGCTCCCGACCGCACTCGCGGCGCCACCATGGACCGCCGATCGCCGCGCGGCGGTGCCCGGCCCCGCGGTCGTCGGCACCGACCTGTGCGACGCGGCCAACTGGCCGGGCGATGCGGCGGAGAGCCTCGCGGTGTTCCGGCGGCTGGGCGACGCGGACGTGCGGGTGCGGCTGCCGGATCGTCCGCGCGACGAGTTCGCGGTGCCGCTCGCGCCCACCTGGCTCGGATTCGAGGTGGCCGATGTGGACGCCCGGCCGTTCCTCCACCAGCTCGACTTCTACCTGCACTTCCCACCCCGGGAAAGCGCCGAGTGGTACGCCCGTCCGGCGCTCGAGGCGGCCGCGATGGGATGCGTGGTGGTGATGCCCGAGCGGTACGCGGCGTTCTACGGCGACGCGGCCGTCTACTGCGGACGGTCCGAGGCCGGGCCGCTGATCGCCCGGTACCGCGCGGACCCGGCGCTGTTCGCCGAGCAGAGCCGCCGGGCCCGCCAGGTGGTCGCCTCGGCGTACGACCCGGCGCGTTTCGTCGATCGGATCAAGGAGTTGCTTCCCGTAACGGCCGCCGCCACGCCCGCGTTACCGAAGATGTGATGGTCAAGCTTTTCCGGCGGCTTTCCACCCGGCAGCTCGGCGGCCTGCTGGTGGTGGCGGCCGTCTGTGCCGCGGTGGCGGTCGCGTCGGTCGCCGGGCAGGCCGCGGTGGCCACCTGCCTGCTCGCGCTGCTGCTGGCCGGGGTACTGGCCGGCGTGGTCCACCTGTCCCGGCGCATCCGGGGCGTGCACCGGTCCACCCAGGCCTCGGTGCGTGAGCTGCGCGGCGTGGTCGAGCAACTGCAGCGCCGGGTGATCGCCTCGGTGGAGAAGGAACGGCTCGCGGCCGGCGACCGGCACCAGGAGCTGACCGAGTCGCTGGGCCGTACCGAACGGCTCACCGGGCGCGGCGCCGAGTTGCTGCTGCGCGAGCAGAGCCGGGAGATCGAAGCGCTGGTCCAGCTCTTCCAGCTGATCACCCCGCGGGCACCGATGCCGCCGGCGGGCACGCTGAACCCGACCGACCTGCTGGGCCTGGTGCACTTCGCCCGCAACGCCGGGCCCGGCCTCGCGGTGGCCCTGGGCAGCGGCCCGTCCACGGTCTGGCTCGGCTACGCCCTGCCGGGCCGCCTCGTCGCGGTCGACCACGACCTGGACCGCGTCACCGCCACCCGGCAGCTGCTGCACGAGCACGGCCTGTCCGACGTCGCGGTCCGGCACGCCCCGAAGGCGCCGCTGCCTCTGGAGGGCGCGAGCGTCGACTGGTACGAGACGGACGCGCTGGACGACCTGCGCGACATCGCCCTGCTCGTGGTCGACGGCACGCTGGCCCTGCCCGGCGCGGACGCCCTGACCCCGGCCCTGCACGTCCTGGCCGCCCGCCTCGCCCCTGGTGCCACGGTGGTGGTCGACGAGGCCCCGGCCCGGGTCGCCCCGCGCCAGGGCGGTGGCATGACCGCTCAGCGACCCTTGACGGGCCGCTGGACCGCGCTGTCGCAGCCGGGTGCACCGATTCCCACCCGATAAACACAGAGCGCCCTCGCCGCGGGGGACGGCGAGGGCGCTGACGCCGCGGGAACGCAGGGGAGTCGTTCCCGCGGCAAGACCGGTCGGGGGCCGGTCCAGTCTCTGTGTCGTACGCCTTGATAAATCGGTCGCCGCCCCGCGCGGTTGACGAGTCGCTCGGGTGCGGGCCGGTCACCCTTGGGTTGCCAGTTGGATGACGCGTTCCGCGTACAGCTCGTGCCCGTGGTTTCGGCGCACGAACTCCGGCCCCCGGGCGCTCTGCGACCGCAGCAACTGCTTGTCCCGATGCAGCAACCGGACCGCATCGGGGACCTCGGACGGCTCGCAGTACACGGCCGCCGCACCGAACACCGCGGCGAACCGATGCGGCAGCACCACCACGCAGCCCGCCGCCAGCGCGGTCAGCACCTCCGGCGCCGGGTCCGCGGGCACTCCCGGCGGCGGCAGGTGCAGGTAGAAGTCGATCTGATAGAGGAACGAGCGCAGGCTCACCTCGGCCGGCCCGTACACCAGCCAGCTCCGCGGCGTGCCGAGCCGGCCGAACGCGCCGTCCGCGGTGCCGTCCGCGTCGAGCAGCCGCACGTCCACCTTCGCCGAGTCGGGCAGCTCGTCGCGCAGCCGCCGCCACTCGGCCCGGCCGCCGCGGCAGGTGCGGCCGACCACCGGCCGGTCGGCGCGCGGGCCCCGGCGGTCCAGCCGCCACTGGCCGGCGTCGACCGTGCCGGGCAGGTCCAGAGCGGTCAGACCGTCACCGCCGAGCGCCTCGCCGAGCAGCCGGCGCCCGTCCGGCCCGGCCGGTGCCCAGCGCGGCCGGCGGCCGAAGAGGCGGCGGGCCGCGGCGGCCGCCGAGCGGGACAGCGCGCCGGACTCGATGATGACCCGCTGGGCGCGGACGCCGCTGACCAGATCCGGCGCGTGCTGCAGGACCCGGGCCGAGCGGCACACCACCAGCCGGGCCCGTACGTCGTCGGTGAGCTCGACCTGGGTCAGATCGGCCGAGTTGATCATGTCTTGCACGACCGGGTCCAGGTTCCCCGGGCCCTCGCGCAGGTTGGCCAGCGCGTCGAGCTGCAGCAGCGCCGCCCGCTGCCCGCGCGCGGTGAGCGCCCGCAACTGGCCGACGCCCGCGACGCCGGCACCCCCGGCGGTCGTCCAGTCCCCGGCGAGGACCACGTCGTACGCCTTGGCCCCGCTCTCGCCCCGCAGCCGGCGCGGGACCGCGAACGCCCGCGCTGTCGTCGCCGCCGCGGTCCCGGCCCGGACCTTGGCGTGCCAGGACTGGAAGGCGGACAGGTACGAGCGGCGGGCCGGGTGCATCCAGCCGGGCCGGTAGTCGCTGCTGGACAGTGACTCGGCGGAGAGCCGGATCAGCGCCAGCGGCGGCCCGGTGAGGTGCTTGGTGGCGGGCCGGCCGAAGACCGCGCGGGCCCGTTCCACATACTCGGCGTCGGCGCCCTTGCGGACCGGGTCGAGGTAGCCGACGCGGGTCAGCGCCTCGGTCCGGCGGACCATCACCGACGACAGGTTGTACGACCGGGTCTGCTCGACGCCGGGCCGGGTGAGCACGAGCTCCGGGGTGACCCGCATGCCGACCGACGTGGTGGAGAAGGTCGCCTCGTCGGCGAGCAGCGGCGCGACCTGCCGTTCCAAGCGCATCGGATGCGACCAGTCGTCCGAGTCCTGAAATGTCACGAAGTCGCCGGTCGCGGCGTCCAGACCGGCGTTACGGGCGACATAGGTGCCGCCGTTCGCGACCATCCGGATGATCCGGACCCGCGGGTCGAGCGCCGCGGCCTGCTTCAGGATCGGCTCGTACGAGGCCGGGGAGCCGTCGTCGACCACCAGGATCTCGTGGTTCGTCCAGGTCTGCGCGACCAGCGACCGGACCGCGGTGAGCAGCGAGCGGTCCGGCCGGAACGCGGTGACGATCGTGGTGATCCGGCGCGGGTGACCGGTGCGCTGGACCGGGCCGGTGGTGAGGCGGTCCAGCGGCGCGCCCTCGCCGTCCGCGACGACCACGAACGGGCCGGGCATCAGGGTGGCGATGTCCCAGCCCCGGCCGTCGCCGCCGGCGTACGGGTTGGCGAGGTCGAGCCGGAGCGCGGTCGCGATCGGCTCGGCGACCCCACCGTATTCGGCCAGCAGCGCCGAGGTCAGCCGGCGGTCGCCCGAGGCGTACGCCAATTGGCAGTGCAGTCCCTGATGGACCGGCCGGATCGTGCCCGCGCGGCGCAGCCGGGCCAGCAGCATCAGCGCGTCGGCCCGGTCGTCCGGGGTCAGATCCTGGAGCGCGATCACCCGCGCCAGCTCGCCGATGATCCACGGATCGCCCGGCGCCCCGGTGATCAGCTCGGCGGCTGGCGCGCCCGCCGCACGGGCCAGCGGCCCCCGCGCGGCGACCGAGCGAGCCTGCAGCGCCGCGACCGCGAGCGGATGGGAATCGCGCATCTCAAAGCCTCCTAGTTGTCTCCTCCGAGGGATTCAACGAGCCAGCGACGTAGGGGGTGAATTGTCCGTATCGCCCCGTCTGTTCCCGTCGTTGACCAACCCGTGTACGACGTGGCCATCCTGTCCGACCTGAGATATCCGGGCGGCAACTCGGCGAGCATCGTCGCCGAGGTGCGCTCCCAGGCCGCCGCCGGGTTGTCCACCGTGCTCATCCACGTGCCGTCGCCGCACCTGCGGCACGCCCGGCCGTTCCAGTCCCGGATCGTCGCGTGCCTGCGCGACGGGCTCGCCGACCTGGCGCACGACGACGGCACCGAGATCGAGGCGCGGGTGCTGCTGATCCGCCAGCCGCGCATCTTCACCGAGGACCTCGCGACGGTCCCGAAGATCCGCGCCGGGCACACCATCGTGGTGCTCAACCAGCCGCCCGGCGACGAGAGCGACGACCAGCGCTACTACGTGTTCGGCGAGGTGCGCGAACGGGTCGAGCGCTACTTCGGGACGGCCGCGGTGTGGGCGCCGATCAGCAGCCAGGTCCGCGAGAACGTGCTCCGGGTGGCGCCGCACACCACGCTGCCGGACACCGACTGGCACGAGATCATCGACGTGGCGGACTGGGCCGTCGAGCGGCCCCGGCGCCGGATCCCGGTGATCGGACGGCACGGGCGCCCGGACCCGGTGAAGTGGCCGCGTGATCCCGGCGAGCTGCTGCAGGCCTATCCGGACACCGGCGAGGTCAAGGTGCGCATTCTCGGCGGCGGCGAGATCGGGGTACGCCGGTTGGGCCGTTGCCCGCAGACGTGGGACGTCGTCGAGTTCGGCGCCGAGGCACCGCAGGACTTCCTCGCCTCGCTGGACTTCTTCGTCTACTACCACGATCCGGACTGGCTCGAGGCGTTCGGCCGGACCATCCTCGAGGCGATGGCCAGCGGGGTGCCGGTCATCGTGGGGCCGCATTTCCGGGCCGTTTTCGGGGACGCGGCGCTCTACAGCGAGCCGTCCGGCGTGCGCGATCTGGTGCTGCGCCTGCACGCCGACCGGCCGGCCTACGACGCGGCGGTGCGCCGGGCCCGGGCGTACGTCTCGGAGCAGTTCGGCAGTGCCTCGCACGTCGCCCGGCTCGCCTCGCTCGGCGTCCTGCCCCCGGCCGCGCGCGAGACCCCGCGCAGCCGGCAGGCCGAGGAGATGTCACGCCGCGCCCGCCGCGTCCTGTTCGTCGGCGACGACGTCGAGCGCTTCCGGGCGATCGCCGCGCACCTGCCGGGCGATCTGGAGGCCGTGGTCGTCGCCGGTTCGGCCGGGCTGGCCCGGGCACACGCGGCCGGCCTGCTCACCGAGTATCTGCCGGACGCCGCCGAGCTGGGCGTGCCCGCGCACCGATGGGCGAGCTTCGTCCGCGACCGGCTGCGCCACCTGAGCGCCCTGTACCGTCCGCGCGCCGTCCTGGTCGGCGGCGTGCCGCACGACGGCATCATCGCGGCGATCGGCGAGAACACCGGCCCGCGCTGGCTCTGGCTGCGCCCGGCGATGTGGCGCCGCGGCACCGGCGGCGAATGGGCCACCCGCGGGTCCGCCTTCGCGGGCATCCTCGAACCGGGCGAGTTCGCGGCGGCCGGCGACGAGGGCTGGACCGCGGCGGCCCGCGCCGGCGTGACCACGGTCGCGCCGATCACGTTCGCCCGGCGGCGGCCGGGATCGCCGCGCCGCAAGACGTTGCTGTGCCGGGGCCTGCACGCGACGCTGCCCGGGTTCTCGGTCGTGTCTGAGGGGGCGGCCACGCTGGCCGTGTCGCGGGCCGACTACACGAGCTTTCACGAGCTGATCGCGCAGCGGGTGCCGACGGTCTTCGTGCCCGATCCGGAGTCGTCCGACGACGAGCTGGCCCGGGCCCGCTTCGCGGCGGCGGCCGGGGTGGCGGTCTGCGCGACCGATGACGACGAGGCGGCCGCCGCGCTGGACCGGCTCGCCGACCCGGCGGTCCGCGAGGCGATGCGCCGCCGCTGCGAGGAGCTGGCGTTCGGCAACGGCGCCGAGGACGCGGCCGGCTGGCTGGCCGCGCACTGCCGGGAGGTGGATCATGCCGGACACCGATGACCTGTCGCTGGCGCGATGGGAGGTGGCCACGCTGACCGGCCGGTTGCGCTGCGTCGAGGACGAACGCGACGAGGCGGTCCGCGACCGCGACCGGAACCGGGAACTGGTGCTGGCCCTGCGCCGCAGCCGGTCCTACCGGCTCGGTCGCGCGCTGGTCGACCTGGCCCGCGACCCGATGCGGCACGGCCCGACGATGGCCGGTCGCGCGGCCCGTCGCCTGCGCCGGCGCCCGGAGTCGGCCACCGCCCGGGGACGGTCGCTGCCGGGGATCCCGGCCCGCGTGTACGTCGCCGTCGGGCTGTCCGGGCCGGCCTCCTACGCGTTGGTACGCGCGCTGCGGCAGCGGATCCTGGTGGACGCCGACCACGTACCGGTGGTGGTGACCGACCAGCCGACGCTGCGCGGCCTGCGCGTTCCGGGCGTGGTGCTGGAGTACCTGCCGGACCCCCGGACGTGGGAACGCCACGAACCGGAATCCGGCTGGGAG
Source organism: Actinoplanes sp. TBRC 11911 (assembly GCF_012933445.1). GTDB lineage: Bacteria > Actinomycetota > Actinomycetes > Mycobacteriales > Micromonosporaceae > Actinoplanes. Next base: position 90,661 of record NZ_JABBNC010000009.1, on the reverse strand, counting down.
AACCTGCTCGCCGGCCGGATAGCCCAGCTCTGCCGCGACCACCGGGCCACCCGCGCGGTCGTCGTCGACCCCCGCAACCCACCCACCCTGGCGAGGCTGCTCGAAACCGCGGCGTAGCTCCCTCGTTGAGCGCTACATGTCGGTCGGCGTTCTCTGGCGGCGCGCGCTGCTGCGTGCCGTGCTCGCCCCGCTGGTGGTGCTGGCGCCGCTGATCGCGCTCGCCCCGGCCCGCGACCACCGGTTCAACATCTATTGGCACGGCGGCCTGTTCCGCGACGATCCGCTGCGTATCGTGCCGCACACCGTCGGCTCGCTGCCCGGCTATCTGCGGCTCGGCAACTTCCGGCTGTTCGGCCGGATGGTGGAGAAGGCGCTCGATCTGGCCGCGTACACGGCCGGCGATGTGGGGCTGCCCGCCAACGTGGCGTTCCGGCTGGTCTCGTTCGTGTCGGCGATTCTGCTCTGCGTCAGCGCGATGCTGCTCGCGGAGAGCGTCGTGACGCGCGGGCCGCTGTTCAAGCAGCCACCGTCCACTGTGGCGGCCGTGGTGCCGTTCGCCGTCGCGATGGGCTTCGTCGCGGCCGGCGGCGCCAGCCCGGCCGTGCTGTTCGGCGGCCTCTACTTCTGCTCCGCCGCACTGGTGCTGGCGGTGGCCGCGGTCCTGTGCCGGATCCACCGGGTGCGTCCGTGGGGGATTCCGCTGCTGCTGGCCGGCGGTGCCGCGCTGGCTGCGTTCAACGAGATCGCCTATCTGGCGCTGCCGCTCGCCACCGTGGCCGTGCTCGCCCGCGCGCTGCTCGTGCGCCGGGAACGCCCGCCGATCTGGCCGCTGGCCTTGCTCTGGGCGGGATTCCTGCCCGTCTTCCTGGCGGTCCGCATCGTCATCCAGCGTTACTGCGCCACCCGGCCCTGCTACAAAGGCTCGGACATCCACCTCGGACCGGACACCCTGGAAGCCTTCCCGGTACGCCTCATCGCCTGGCTTCCTCCGCTGATGTGGCGTGGCGCGATCACCGGCGGCAGCACCCGTCCGTGGGTCGCCGGTGCCGTGCTCGCCGGGGCCTTGCTCGTCCTCGCTCTGCTGGCCCTGCTCGCGATCCGCGACCTGCCCCGGCTGTCCGCGGTCGGCCGCCGTTCCGCCCTCGCCCTGGCCGTCACCGGCGGCGCGCTGGTCGCGCTCGGCGCCACGCTCGGGTCGCTCAACGTGGACGTCCAGCGCATGGTGGCCAGCGGCAACTGGGGGCAGGGCTGGCGCGATTCGGCGGTGACCAGCACGGCGGGTGCCCTGGTGGTCGCGGCCGCGGTCCCGATGCTGCGCGGCCGCAAGTGGTTGCCCGCTTTGCTGATTGTGCTGCTGGCCGGCGCCGGAACGGTCTCGGCAACGGCCAACAAGCGGTACCGGGACACCGCCATGGCCAAGCCCGCCGCGGTGCTGGCCAACCGGATCGCCCAGGAGATGGCCGACTTCGACCGCTCACCCGCCGGGGCGGCCCGGCGCTGCGCGCTGCGCGCCGAGTTCGCCGCCCTCTACCCCGGCGAGCGATATCCGCTCGCGCGCTTCGACATGTCGCTCGACACCGCCGCCCGGCAGCGCGCCGGAGTGCCGTTCTGCCCGGGCGTAACCGCCGCCGAGCGCGGCCGTTAGCGAGGTGTGATGCCCACGCTGAAGAGAAATCTGACCCGCCGCCAGGCGATCCTGCTGAGCGCGGTGGCCGCCCTCGGTGCCGTCATCGCCGCCTCGGCGCTGACCGGTCACTTCGGCGTCGCGCTGACCGCGCTCACCGCGCTGGTCGCGCTCGCACTCGGCGCCGTGCTGCTGCTCGCCCGGCGGCTGTCCGCGCTGCAGCGCGCGCAGCAGCGCGCCCAGGGCGACCTGCGGACGGTGCTCGACCAGACGCAGCGCCGGTTGCTCGGCGCGGTCGAGGAGATGCTGCTCAACGCCGGCGACCGGCACCGCGAGCTGACCGACGCGCTGGCCGCGCAGCAGAAGGCGGCGGCGCACGGCACCGATCTGTTGCTGCGCGCGCAGACCCGCGAGGTGGAGGCGCTGCTGCAGCTCTTCCAGCGCTTCACGCCGGGGGCGCCGATGCCGTCGTCGGGCGGGTTCGCGCTGAACCCGACCGACCTGCTGGGCCTGCTGCATCTGGTGCGCACCCGGCGGCCACGGCTCGTGCTGGAGCTCGGCAGCGGCACGTCCACGGTCTGGATGGCGTACGTGCTGAAGGAGATCGGCGGTCGTCTGGTCTCGCTGGACCACGACGCCGGCTATGCCGAGAAGACGCGCGCGCAACTGGCGGCGCACGGGTTGACCGAGGTGGCCGAGGTGCGTGAGGCGCCGCTGGAACCGGTGTTGCTGGAGGGCCGCAGTTTCCCCTGGTACGCCTCCGCCGCGTTCCACGACCTGCGCGAGGTGGACCTGCTGGTGATCGACGGGCCGCCGGAGAAGACCGGCAAGGACGCCCGCTACCCGGCCATGCGGGTGCTCGAGGATCGGCTTTCCGACGCGGCCACGGTCATCTTCGACGACGCGCACCGGCACGACGAGAAAGAGGCGTTGCGCAAGTGGCTGGAGACGATCGAGGGCCTCACCCCGGAAGGTGAGGCCCTCGGCCGGCACGCGGTGCTGTCCTACCGCCGGATCGTGCGGCAGCTGACCAAGACTCAGTAACCGAAGTCCTGGGTGAAGTACGTGGTGCCGTTGGCGGCGTAGACCGCGCCGACGCCGACGGTGTTGTTGGCGCAGTTCAGGATGTTGGCACGGTGACCCGGGCTGGCCATCCACGCCTTCACGACGTCCAGGCCGGTGCGGTAGCCGTACGCGATGTTCTCGGCGGCCGGGCGCGGGTAGTTGGCGTTGCGGATGCGGGTGCCGAACGACGAGCCGCCGGAACCGGTGTGGCTGAACGCGCCGCCGCGGGCCATGTACGAGCTGTGGCCGCGGGCCGCGGTGGCCAGGCGGGCGTCCACCTTCAGGGCCTTGCAGCCGTGCAGCTCGCGCTGCTTGTTGGTCAGGTAGTTGATGTCGCCCGCCAGCTTGGTGACGCTGACCGCGGCGGCCTGGGCGGGAGATGCGATCGCGATCATCGCGAGCAGGGTGGCGGGGATCATCGCGATCAGAGCCAGACGCTTGGTGATCGAAGAGCGCATCAACACTGCCTTTCGGTTGGTAACCCGACGCCTACCGCCGCGTTCAGGGTTCCATTCGGCGCCGCGAGACTTCGACTGACGGCTATGCGGTTGCCTTGCGGGGGCCCTCCAGGTGCAGCCCGGTTGACCGGTGCCGGACGGTTGCCGTCACGGTGCCGACCGGGTGCTCGTTGACCTCTACGGACCAGGCCGCCCCGACCGAGGGAGATCAACTTCGTGCCCGCCAAAGTCCACGACGTGGCGATCCTGTCCGACTTCCGATACCCGGGAGGGACCTCGGCGAGCATCGCCGCCGAGGTGTACGCGCAGGCCGAGGCGGCGCTGTCCACGGTTCTCGTGCACGTGCCGTCCCCGCATCAGCCGAACACGCTGCCGTTCAGCCCCCGGATCAGCGACCTGGTCCGCGACGGGGTGGCCGAGCTGGCCCGCGAGGACCAGGCGGTGTCGGCCCGGCTGCTGCTGGTCCGGCAGCCACGGATCTTCACCGAGGACCTGCCCGCCCCGCCGCTGGTCACCGCCGAGCGCACGGTCATGGTGATCAACCAGCCGCCTGGCGACGCGGAGAACCCGTTCCGGTACTACGACTTCACCGCCGTCCGGGACCGGGTGCACCGCTACTTCGGCCCGGACGTCGAGTGGGCGCCGATCAGCTCGCAGGTGCGCGACCAGGTGCTGAAGGTGGCCCCGGACGCGCGCCTGGCACCGGCCGACTGGCACGAGATCATCGACGTGGCGCACTGGTGGCGCGACCGGGACGCCTTCGTCGACGACGTCCCGGTGATCGGCCGGCACGGACGGGCGGACCCGGTGAAGTGGCCGCGTGATCCCGGCGAGCTCCTGCAGGCGTACCCGGAGACCGATGATCTGCGCGTGCGGTTCCTCGGCGGCGGCGAGATCGCGGTGAAGCGCCTCGGCCGCCAGCCGGAGAACTGGGACGTGGTCCGGTTCGGCGCCGAACGGCCGGACGAGTTCCTGCGCAGCATCGACTTCTTCGTCTACTTCCACGACCCGGAGTGGCTGGAGGCGTTCGGCCGCACCATTCTCGAGGCGATGGCCAGCGGCGTGCCGGTCATCATCGGCGAGCATTTCCGGCCGATCTTCGAGAACGCCGCGTTGTACAGCACCCCGGCCGGCGCTTCCGCGCTGGTCCACGAGCTCTATGCGAACCCGGCCCGGTACCGCGCGATCGCGGTCCGGGCCCGCGAGTTCGCCGAGCGCCGCTACGGCCACCAGTCGCATCTGAGCCGGCTGGCCGAGTTCGGCATCCGGCCGCGGATCAGCGTGCCCGCGCCACGGCCCGCACCGGCGGCGCCGGCCGCCGCGCACCGGGTGCTGATGGTCAGCGACAACGGCGCCGGCATGGGCCACCTGTCCCGGCTGATGGCGATCGCGCGGCGGCTCCCCGCCGACTGGTCCGCGGTGATCGCCACCCAGTCGTACGGCGCGTCGATCGCGCACCGCGAGGGCTTCCTCACCGAGTACATCCCGTCCCGCAAGGTGCTCGACGTCGCCAAGCCACGCTGGAACCGCTTGGTGCGCGAGCGTCTCGCCCACCTGATCGCGCTGCACCAGCCGGAGATCGTGGCGGTGGACAGCGTCCCGCACGAGGGCATCGCCGACGCCGTCCGCGACCATCCCGAACTCACCTGGGTGTGGGTGCGGCGGGCCATGTGGCAACGCGGCGTCGGCGCCGAGTTCCTGGCCGACGGCAAGGTCTTCGACCGGGTGCTGGAGCCGGGCGAGTTCGCGGACACCGCAGACGAGGGCCTCACCGTGCCGGAGCGCGGCGCCGCGCACCGGGTCGAGCCGATCACCTTCCTGAGCGCGGACGAGCTGCTGGACGCCGCGGCCGCCAAGGCGGAACTGGACCTCAACGAGCGACCGGCCGCGCTGTTGCAACTGGGCGCCGGGAACATCAACGACATCGCCTCGCCGGTCGCCCGGATCGCCCGGCACCTGAGCCGGCACGGCTTCCAGGTGGTGCTCGCCGAGTCGATGATCGCCACCGCGCCGATGCCCCGGGTGGCCGGCGCGAAGGTCGTCAAGATCTATCCGGTGAGCCGGTATCTGCGCGCCTTCGACCTGGTGGTGAGCGCGTCCGGGTACAACTCGTACCACGAGCAGATCGGCTTCGGGATTCCCACGGTGTTCGTGCCGAACACCGCGACCCGCCTGGACGACCAGGTGGGGCGGGCCCGGTTCGCGGCGGCCAGCGGGGTCGCGCTCTCGGTGGAGGACCCGTCGTCCGCGGAGCTGGAACAGGTGCTCGACGCGGCGGTGCGGCCGGAGGTGCGGGCCGCGATGCGCCGGCGCTGTGCCGAGTTGACGTTCGCCAACGGCGCGGTGGCGGCCGCGTCATGGCTGGCCGGGCTGCGGGCCCGGCACGTACGGCTGGGAGGCTGACTTGACCGAGACCTCGACGCGCCTGGACTCGTTGCGGCGAGCCCGCTGGGAGCTCGCCGCGATGGCCGGCCGGCTGCGCACGCTGGAGGCGAAGCTGGCCGAGGAACAGCATCACAGCGAGGAGATGCGCAAGGAACGCGACCGTGAGCGGCGGCGCGCGGACCGGCTGCGGGGCAGCGAGTCGTACCGGCTGGGCTTCGGCCTGGTCTCGCTGATCAAGGATCCGGTGCACAGCGTGCCCCGGCTTTCCCGGGCGGTGGCCCGCCGCGTGCGCCGCCGGCCCGGCTCGGTGCCGGTTCAGCCCCGCCGCGCGTCGGTGGCCGCGCGGCGTCTGCCGGTCCACCTGTACGTGGTGATCGGGCTCGACGCCGATGCCGTGCGCGAGTTCGTGCTGACCCTGCGGCAGCGTCTGCTGGTGAGCCCGGACCATCGGCCGGTGGTGATGACCGACAACCCGTCGTTCTCGCTGCTGCGCGATCTGGGCGTGCTGCTCGAATACCTGCCGGACCAGGTCACCTGGCAGCGGCATCGCCCGGACCGGCCGTGGGAGGACGTGCTCGCCGACCGGGTGTCGCGGCTCTACCACGACCACGACACGGTCCGGACCATCATCGTGGACCGGTCGCGGCCGCCGACGCTGGCCGACCTACTGCGATAGGACCGGCAGCCGCGCGTCGAGCAGCGGGGCGAGCGCTCGCGCGTACGTCGTGGTCATGTGGTTGGAATCGCGGTAGACCAGGATGTTGCCGATCACCGCGGGGCACGCGTCGTCGCAGAACCAGTCGATCGGGTTGATCACGGTGGCGCTCGGGGTGCCGGCGTAGGCGAGGAAGACCCGGCGCTGCGCCGGACCGCGCAGCGACGAATGCAGGCTGCGGGTGCACTTGCCGATGTCGCTCTCCTGCGCCAGGCATTCCGGCACGGGCATTCCCATGTACGGCGTGTCGGCGATCGCCGCGACCTGGGCACCCGTGCCGGCGAGTGCGGTGAACGTGCGGTCCCACGCGGCACGCCACTGCTTCGCCTGGTCCGCCTCGGGCCGCGCGAGGTCGTAGTTGAAGCTGGAGCCGACCACCACGAGCGACGGCTTCAGCGTCTGGATGCGCGCGAGCGCCGACCGGTGGAACGCCGTGCATTCGGTGTACTCGCGTTTGAGAATGTCGTGCCGGACCGGGACGTCGGCGGCCGTGCAGGCGCTCTTGGTCAGCGAGACCAACCGCCAATGATGCTCGCCGGCGAGCCGTTCCATCGCCGGGAACCAGTGCGCCGCATGCGAATCGCCGTAGAGGACCACGGTTGTCGTCGCGGCCGGGTCGCCGAAGACGCAGCCCGGCGGCGCGACCGTCACCGGGACGTCGGCGTGACAACCGTTGCCCCACACCGGTGGCCGGTCCGCCCGCGCCCGGGTCAGCTTCGGCGTGAGGTTCGCCGGCAGCCGCTTCTGGTCGTGGGCCGCCGCGATCGCCCGGGTCAGCACCTCGCCGCTGAGCGCGGTTCGCAGGTCCGCGCGGCGCTCGCCCACCGCGACCGGGTGCGGCAGCAGCACGAGCAGGACGGCGAAAGCCGCGGCCACCGCGGAGAATCCCATGCCCAGCACCGGTTTCGCCGAGTATCGAATGGGGTTCTCCACCCAGCGGTACGAGACCGCGGCCAGTCCCAGCGCCACGGCGGCGAGCACGAGCTTCTGTGCCACGGTGCCGGACCAGCCGAGCGCCACCGGGCCGATCGTCAGCAGCGGCCAGTGCCACAGATACCAGCCGTACGAGAAGCGGCCCAGAGCCGGCACCACCGCGCGGCCGGCCGCCGCGATCACCAGCAGCGTGCCCAGCACCGGGATCGCCGCGCGCCAACCGGGATAGGCCGTCGCATCGTCGTAGGCGACTGCGGCGGCGAGGATCGCGGCGTAGCCCAGCCACGCGAAAGCCCGGGGGATTCTTGCCTTCGCGAGCGCGAGCAACGCTCCGGCGCCCAGCTCCCAGGCCCGGGTGTGCGGCCCGAAGTAGGCCCAAGGAGCGGACCGCACGGTCTCCGTGACGCTCAACGTGAACGAGGCCACCACCAGCACCGCCAGCACCACGGCCAGCGGCCGGCGGTGGCGCCACAGATACGCCACCGCCAGGATGAGCAACGGCCAGACCAGATAGAACTGCTCCTCCACGGCCAGCGACCAGAAGTGCTGGAACGGCGAGGGCGCCTGATCGGCGTTCAGATAGTCGGTTCCGGTGTGCGCGAAACGCAGATTCGCCACGTACCCGATCGCGGACAACGCGTCCTTGACGAACTCGCCGAGGCGGGTCACCGGCAGGAACAGCCGGGCGCCGACCAGCGTGCCGACCAGCACGACGGCCGCCGCGGGCAGCAGGCGCAGCGCCCGCCGCGCGTAGAAGCGCCGCACCGAGATGCGCCCGGTCGCCTCGGCCTCGCGCAGCAGCAGCGTGGTGATGAGGAAACCGGAGATGACGAAGAAGACGTCCACCCCGACGTAGCCGCCGGCCAGCCACGGCACTCCCGCGTGGGCCAGGACGACCAGAAGCACGGCGATGCCGCGCAGTCCTTCGATGTCGGCGCGCTTCTCCCCGGTACGCATGTGTTCCCAACGACGCAACCTCGGGATCGGCGCGGTCGTTGGCCCGGGTGTGACCGTCTCGACCGCCCGGGTGCCCACGCAGCCGCGCGCCCTACGTCCGGCCGTACCCGTGGTTCCGGCCGGTCACCCGTGGCGGCGGGTGGTGACGCGGGCGGTCCTGGTACCGATCGTGGTGCTGCTGCCGCTGATCACCCTGACGCCGGGGGCCGATCACCGGTTCAACGTGTACTCGAACGGTGGGCGCTTCGCCGCCGACCCGCTGCGGCTGCCGTGGTCGGTCGTCGAGTCGTTGCCCACCTATCTGGCGCTGGGCAACTTCCGGCCGCTGGGCCGGCTGGTGGAGTGGTCGCTCGACGTGGCGGCGTTCGCGTTCACCGGACTGCTGGGCGTGCCCGCGACCATCGGCCTGCGGGTCGTCTCGTTCGCCGCCGCCGTGCTCATGACGCTGGCCGCCGTGCTGTTCGCGGAGAGCCTGACCGGGCGCGGCCGGCTCTTCGCCGCGCCGCCGTCCACGTTCGTGGCGCTGCTGCCGTTCGCGGTCGGCGCCGGTCTCGTCGCCGCCGGCCGCACCAGCACGACCGTTCTGTTCGGCGGGCTCTACTTCACCTCCGCGGCGCTCGTGCTCGCGGTGGCGGCATGGGCGTGCCGGGCCCGCCGGGCCGGGCCGCTCGTGGTGGTGGCCGGGGCCGCGCTCGCGGCGTTCAACGAGATCGCCTATCTGGCGCTGCCGCTGGCCACCGTCGCGGTGCTGATCCGGTTCTACGTCACGCGGGTGTCCCTGGGATGGCGTTTCGTGACGCTGCTGTGGGCCGGGTTCCTGCCGGTCTTCGTGCCGATCCGGGTGCTCATCTACCGGCAGTGCGCGCACGGCGGCTGCTACACCGGATCCGACATCGCGGTCGGCGGCGCACCGGCCACCTTTCCGCAACGGCTCGTGGCGTGGCTGCCGCCGTTGCAGTGGGAGCGGGCCGGCCTGCACTCGGCCGGCATCATCGTGGTCCTGGCGCTGGCGGTGCTGATCGTGCTCGCGGTCCGCACCCCGCTCGGCGGACCGCGCGGCGACCGCCGCCAGACGCTCGGCCTGGTTCTCGGCGCTGTCACGATTTTGCTGCTCGGTGCCGCGCTCGCCGCGCTCAACGCCGATGTGCAACACATGCCCTGGGGCCAGGGATGGCGGGAGAGCGGGCTGACCGCGGTGGCCGGAGCACTGCTGCTGGTGGCCGCCGGACGACGCTTCCCGCGCCCTGCGCTGGCGGTGCTCGTCGCGCTCGCGGTGTGCTCGGTGGCGGCCAACCGGGACTTCCGGGATGCGTCCGGCGGCGGCCGCTATCCGTACCTGCACGACCGGATCGCCCAGGAGGTGGCCGGCTTCGACCCGACACCGGACGGCGACGCGCGCCGGTGCGCGCTGCGGGCCGCCTTCATCCGCAACGGCGCCGACCCGGCGCAGGTAGCGCGTCTCGACCTGAGTCTCGACCGGGCCACCAGACAACTGGCCGGCCGCCGCTTCTGCAGCGAGGCGCCCCGATGAACCCGCTGAACCCGCTGATCTCGGTGGTCGCGCCGATCTACAACGAGGGCCCGGGCGTGGACCGGTTCGTGCGGCGGCTCGGCGAGGTGCTCGACGGCTTTCGCTACGAACTCGTGCTGGTCGACGACGGCTCGGCGGACGACTCCTGGGACCGGATCGTCGGCCACTCCCGGACCGACGACCGCGTCCGCGGCATCCAGCTCTCCCGCAACTTCGGCAAGGAGCCGGCCGTGCTCGCCGGGCTGGAGCACGCGGCCGGCGACGCGGTCGTGGTCATCGACTCCGACCTGCAGCACCCGCCGTCCGCGATCCCGGCCATGGTGCGGCGCTGGCAGGCCGGCGCGCACGTGGTCGAGGCGGTCAAACGCAACCGCACCGGGCAGGGTGTCATCGGCCGGCTCGGCGGCAAGCTGTTCAACAAGGCGTTCACCGGCCTCACCAAGGTCGACCTGGTCGACGCCACCGACTTCCGGCTGCTCGGCCGGCCGGCGCTGGACGCCCTGCTGCGGATGCCCGAGCACTCCTCGTTCTTCCGCGGCACCAGCAGCTGGATCGGGTTCCGCCGGGAGACCGTCGAGGTGGACATCGACCATCGCGAGGGCGGCGCGTCGCGGTGGACGTTCCGGTCGTTGTTCCGGCTCGCGGTCAACGGGCTGACCTCGTTCACCTCGGCGCCGCTGCACCTGGTCACGCTGGTGGGCCTGGCGTTCGCCGGGTTCGCCGTGGTGCTCGGCACCCAGACGCTGATTCGCTGGCTGCGCGGCGGCTCGGTGGCCGGGTTCCCGACCGTCATCCTGCTGCTGCTCGTGCTCGGCACGTTCATCCTGCTCGGCCTCGGCGTGATCGGTGAGTACCTGGCCCGGATCCACGAGGAGGTGCGGGGCCGGCCGCGCTATCTGGTGCAGGAGAAGGCGGAGTCGGCGCGGACGCCGGTCCCGGCGTCGCGGCGCGCGGACCACTCGTGACACCGCAATGGCGGCGGCTCGCCGTGCGCTGCGCGGTCGTCCCGTCCGCGGTGCTGCTGCCGCTCGCCACCCTCGCTCCGGCCGCGGATCAGCAATATGACGTGTACTGGCACGGGTCGACGGTGCGCAGCATGCCGTGGACGCTGGTCACCGAGAACCTGCGCACCATCCCGATGTATCTGGACGCGGGTTCGTTCGGGCCGCTCGGGAGGATGGCCGAGTGGTCCGCGGACGTCGCCGTGTACGTCCTCGTCGAGATCCTGCGGCTGCCCGCCGAACTCGGCCTGGCGTTGCTGTCGGCGGTGTCCGCGGCCGTGCTCACCGGTGCCGTCGTGGTGTTCGCGGAGGCTCTCACCGCCCGCGACCGGATGTTCGCCGGGCCGCCGGCGGCCGCGTTCACGGTGCTGCCGTTCGCGATGGCGGGCTGCCTGGCCGCGACTGTCCTTTTCGGAGCGTTCACGTTCCTGTCGGTCGCACTGGTGCTCGGCGTGGCGGCGTGGATGTGCCGCGGTCCGCGCCGGGTGGTCCCGGTGGTCGCGGCCGGGCTGGCCCTGGCCGCGTTCAACGAGATCGCCGCGTTCGCGGTGCCGCTGGCGACGGTGGCCGTGCTGGTGCGTGGCCGGCGCGCGTTGCTGCGCCCGGTGGCGCTGCTCTGGGCCGGCTTTCTCCCGCTGTTCGTGCCGATGTGGCTGCTGTCGCACCATCGCGTCGAAAGCGTCCCGGCCGCCGCCGCGCCGGTTCTTGCGCGGCCCGGCCTGGTGGTGATCGCACTCGCGGTGCTCGTCTTCGGTGCCCTCGCCGTCCCGGCGCTCAAGGAGGTCGGTGCGCTCGCCCGTCTCGACCGGCGCCAGGCGGTGGCGTTGAGCGCCGCCGGAGCGGCGCTGAGCGTCCTCGGGGTGTGGGGCGGTGCCGCCATGGCCGCGGCGGGCGGTGTGCTGCTCCTGGGCGGCCTGGCGGCCCTTCGCGGCCCGGTCCTGCAGCGGTGCGCGATCGCGGCGCTGGCGGCGGTCGCGGCCGGGGCCGCGGTGCTGAACCAGGCCTACAGCGGGGCGGTGAACCACGCGCCGCCGGCCCTGGTCGCCAACGCCATCGCCGGGGAGGTCGCGCAGTTCGACGCATCGGACGCCGGGGACGCGCGGCGATGCGCGCTGCGCGACCGGTTCGCGGCGCTGACCGCCGGGGTGGCGTACGGCCGGGTCGCGGCGGCCGAACTGCCCGGCACCTCGTCGCCGGCCGAGCGCCTCGACCTGGTGCTCGACATGGCCACCGTGCAGATGTACGGGCAGCCGTTCTGCGGGCGGAACCTGTGAACCTCGCCCGTCTGATCCGGTACGCGATCAGCGGCGGCGCCAGCGCGCTGACCCACTTCGGGCTGGGCTTCGTGCTGGCCGAGGGGCTCGGCGTGCGGCCGGTGGTGGCGTCCACGACCGGCTTCGTCGCCAGCATCTTCGTCTCGTACCTGCTGCAGCACTCCTGGGTGTTCCGGTCGGCCGCTCGGCACAGCGTGGCCGGTGGCCGGTTTCTCACCGTGACCGGCATCGCGTTCGCGATGAACACGGTCATTCTGTGGACCGGAACCGAGGCGCTGCACGCCCCATTTGTCGCGGTGCAAAGTGTGGCGCTCGTCGCAATACCGATCGTGAACTATGTGATGAACTCGCGGTGGACGTTCCGCGTCCCTCGACCCTGACGACATCCGGCGCGAGGCGTACGAGGATGGGCTGGTTGAGCTCGTTGATGAGTACGGAGACTGAACCATGGACTCATTTGAGTACACCGCCCAGCCGGCGCGGGTGATCTTCGGTGCGGGGGTGCTGGCGAACCTCCGCGACGAGGTCGAGCGGCTCGGCGGCACCCGGGTCCTGATCCTCGCCGGGAAGCACTCGGCAGCGATCGCCGACCGGGCCGCGGAGCTGCTCGGCACGCTGGCCGTGGCCCGCTTCCTCGAGGTCACCATGCACACCCCGGTGGAGGTCACCGACCGGGCCGCCGAGGTGGTCCGCGCCAACAGCGTCGACTTCCTGGTCTCCATCGGCGGCGGGTCGGCTACCAACCTCGGCAAGGCCCTCGTGTCCCGCACCGGGCTGCGGCAGATCGCGGTGCCCACCACGTACGCGGGGTCCGAGGTCACGCCGATGCTCGGCGAGACGGCCGACGGCGTGAAGACCACCCGCCGCGACCCGGCGCTCGTCCCGCGGACGGTCATCTACGACGTGGAGCTCACCACCGCGCTGCCGGCCGGCCTGTCCGCCGCGAGCGGTATCAACGCGATGGCGCACGCGGTCGAGGCGCTGTATTCGCCGCAGGCCAACCCGATCGTGGACGGCTACGCGGTGGAGGCGATCACCCGGCTGGGCCGGGCCCTGCCGCGCATCGCCGAGCGGCCGGACGACCTGGACGCCCGCTCGGACGCGCTGGTCGGTGCGTGGCTCGGCGGGATGTGCCTGGCGAGTGTCCAGATGGGACTGCACCACAAGCTGGGCCACGTGCTCGGGGGTTCGTACGGGCTGCCGCACGCGGAGACGCACGCGGTGCTGCTGCCGCACGTGATGGCGTACAACGCGCCCGGCGCGCCGGAGGCCATGGCGCGCATCGCGACGGCGCTCGGCGTGACCGACGCGCCGACCGGCGTGTACGACCTCGTGACCCGGCTCGGCGCGCCCACCTCGCTCGCCCGGATCGGTTTCGACGAGGCGTACGTGCCGCAGGTGGCGGCCCAGGCGAGCACCAAGCCGTACCCGAACCCCCGCGAGCTCACCACCGACGGCGTGGTGGCCCTGCTCGAGGAGGCGTGGCGCGGCGAACGGCCCAAGCCGTACGTCGATCGGCCGGACATCTCCTGGCTCGCCGACGAGGTGGTGGCGACCTTCGCGAAGTCACCGAACCCTCGGGTCGGCGCGCTGCTCAGCGATCTGGTCCGGCGGCTGCACGGGTTCGTCGCGGACAACGACCTCACCGAGGCGGAGTGGCTGTTCGCCATCGACTTCCTCACCCGCACCGGCCAGATGAGCGACGACAAGCGGCAGGAGTTCGTGCTGCTCTCCGACACCCTCGGGGTGTCCAGCGCGGTCGACCTGCTGACCAACTCGCGCTCACCGGAGACCACGCCGTCCGCGGTGCTCGGCCCGTTCTACGTGCCCGGCCCGCCGCCGATGTCGTCCGGCTCGGACATCGCGAAAGGTATGCACGGCACGCCGTTGTGGGCGGACATCCGGATCACCGACCTGGACGAGCGGCCGGTGCCCGGCGCGGTGGTCGACGTCTGGCAGTCCAATGAGGATGGTTTCTACGACGTGCAGCTGCCCGATCTCGAAGGGCCGGTGCTGCGCGCCCGCATGCACACCGACGACGACGGCCGGTTGTTCTTCTGGTCGATCCTGCCCAAGCACTACCCGATCCCGTCGGACGGCCCGGTCGGCCAGATGCTCACCGCGACCGGCCGGCACGCTTATCGAGCCCCGCACCTGCACTTCATGATTCAGGCGCCCGGTTTCCGGCGGCTGGTCACCCAGCTGTTCGTCAAGGGCGGCCCGTACCTCGACTCGGACGCCGTGTTCGGGGTCAAGGAGGAGCTGATCGTCGACTTCCCGGAGCAGACCGGGCCGGCCCCGGACGGGCGCGACGTCGGCGGCTCGTGGCGTCGCGTCGACTTCACCTTCCGCATCGCTCCTCAGTAGGCACCGCAGTAGGCACCGCGCCGCCGGGTGCCGTTCGAGTCGCAGGTTTGCGCGTGCCGCTGGGGATCCGCGAACGAATGTTCGTTTTACCGGCGGCCACGGCGGCGAAGGTCCCGAGTGGCCGGTTGACGCCTGAGGTCAGAGAACGAGCGTTCGTTTTGCCATCCGCCGTGCGGCAGCACGCATCGCCCGAGTGTCGGATCTTCGCCGCCTTCCCCGGCGGCGCTACCGAGCAGCTTTCGCCGCTTTTGACTAATTTAGCCGCCGCCCGTTCAGATGCTCGCAGCCGGAATTCGAGGCCTTGGAGAGTTATGGCTCGAATATGGGCGTAACTCTCCAAGGTCTGCAAATCGCGCCGCGAACGCCACTTACAAAGAGTGCTAAACGCTGATAAAACGACCGTCCTATTCGGATGATCGTCCATCATGTAAGCGACCGCGTCCACATCGTGGAACTGTTCAGCTGTTTCTCGCGCCGCTCACCCTGCGATGAGTTGGCCTTGCGTGGCGGACCTGCGTGGGCCGTCGCTGTGGGGAGCCGGGACGTTCCGGCCGTCGCGGCTTCCCACGGGTGGGTGGTGTGGCTTGTGGTGTGGGGAGCCGCGGCGTGCCTGGCGTTGCGGCTTCCCACGGGTGGGTGGTGTGGCTTGTGGTGTGGGGAGCCGCGGCGTGCCTGGCGTTGCGGCTTCCCACGGGTGGGTGGTGTGGCTTGTGGTGTGGGGAGCTACGGCGTCCGCGGCGTTGCGGCTTCCCACGGGTGGGTGGTGTGGCTTGTGGTGTGGGGAGCCACAGCGTCCCCGGCGTCGCGGCTCCCCACACGTCGATGGGGTGTGCGCGGTGTGGGGAGTTGCGGCCTTGCGGCCGTCGCGGCGGCCCACACCCGGGTGAGGCGGCCACTGCGGGGAGCTGGGGGCCTGGCGGCGTCGCCGCGCCCCGGCGGCACGCTGCTGACGTTCCTGTTGCGCCGCGGCGCTCAGAGCCGGTGAGCTTCCTTCGCCGTCGTCACGCCGCGGGTGTCGAAGAACCGTTTCGACACCCCGGCCAGGTGGTCGGCGTCGTACTCGCGGTGGTTCTGCACGAGGATCACCAGGTCGGCGGCGGCCGCCGCGCCCTCGAGGTCGTCGGTCCGGGCCACCTCGATGTCGCCGACGGTCCAGGACGCCACGTGCGGGTCGTGGTACATCACTGTCGCGCCCAGCGCGCTGAGCCGCCCGGCGAGCGGGGTGGCCGGGGATTCCCGCTGATCGGCGATGTTCGGCTTGTAGGTGACACCGAGCAGCAGGATCGTGGCGCCGTGCACGGCCTGCCCGTCGGCGTTCAACAGGTTCTGCGCTCGACGGGCCACATAGTCCGGCATCGTCGCGTTGATCTCCTGGGCCAGCTCCACGAAACGGAACGGATAACCCAGCTTGCTGCGTACGTTGTGGCTCAGGTAATTCGGGTCGATGGGGATGCAATGGCCCCCGACGCCGGGGCCCGGGAAGAACGCCTGAAAGCCGAACGGCTTGGTGGACGCGGCGTGGATGACGTCCCACAGGTCGATGCCGAGCTCGTGGCAGAACCGGGCCATCTCGTTGACCAGCGCGATGTTCACATGCCGGTACGTGTTCTCGAGCAGTTTCGCGGTCTCCGCCTCCCGGGTGCCCTTGGTGCGGACCACGGTGTCGACGAACCGGCCGTAGAAGGCGGCCACCCGGTCGGCGCACGCCCGGGTGTAGCCGCCGACCACCTTGGGGGTGTTGCGCGGCCCGAACCGCTCGTTGCCCGGGTCGATCCGCTCGGGCGAGAAGGCCAGGTGGAAGTCGATGCCGGCGGTCAGGCCGGAGAGCTTTTCGAGCAGTGGGCGGACCACCTCGTCGGTGGTGCCCGGGTAGGTGGTCGACTCGAGGACGACCAGGGTGCCGGGGCGCAGGTTGCGGCCGATCGCCTCGGTGGCGCCGACGACGGCACGAAGGTCCGGGCCGTCGCCCTCGGCGAGCGGCGTCGGGACGCAGATGACAGCGGTGCCGGCGTCGGCGATCAGGGTCTCGTCGGTGGTGGCCCGGAAGCCGCCGCCGATCATCTCGCGCACGTCGGCGTCGGTGAGGTCGTCGACGTGCGAGCGGCCGGCGTTGAGCGCGGTGACGACTCCGGGCTTGACGTCGAAGCCGAGGACCCGCAGGCCGGCGCGGGTGGCCTGCTGCGCGAGCGGAAGTCCCACGTAGCCGAGCCCGAGAACAACAACATCATAAGTCATGAAAAATCACCTCGTATTGGGGCGAGGCCCTCTCAGGCGACCTCGGAGGACTCGGCCGGGGACGGGAGGGCGATGTCCGGGTGGATCGGGCCGTCGCCGGTGGCCCGGGATTGCTGGCGCGCCACCACCGGCGTACGGGATGGGCTGATGGGTGTGGTCGCGGCGCGCGGGACCGCCAGCTCGAAGGGCGACGCGAACGGCAGATAGGCCGGCAGGAACCGGGCCAGCAGCTCGGCCTGCTCGTCGGCCTCGGCGGGATCGGAATCCGTGTCGTTGAGGCAGAACGCGTCCGGCCGCCGGTCGTGCAGCAGCTGGGCCAGCCGGAACGGGGTCCGCACGTCGGACAGGTCGGTGTACATGTAGTCGATCGGGTTGGGTGCCGCCCGGCCGGTCAGGTACGCGTAGTACTGCTGCAGCGAGGACAGCATCGAGATGTCCTCCGGATGCCGGAACTGATGCTCCGCGGTGGCCTCGACGTGCTCCGCGAAACGCAACTCCATCTCGGCCAGCACGCTGCGCCGCGACGGGTGCGGCGTGTGCTTCATCTTGCGGGTCAGCACCCGCCCGAACGCCTCCTGGATGAGCCGCCGGTTGTTCTTGCCGGCCGAGTTCACCGGCGGTTCGTCGGTGCGGCGCGGCGCCGAGTCGATCAGCGCCGTGGACGGGAAGAACCGGGTCAGGCCGCCGGGCGTGAAGAACAGCTCGGGCGGCACCGGCTTGCCCAGGAAGACGTCGTCGTTCAGGTACAGGAAGTGCTCGGCGAGACCGGGAATCCGGTGCAGCCGCGACTCGATGGCCTGCGAGTTGAACGTGGGCAGCCGCCCGGTGTCGCCGAAGACCTCGTGGTGGCTGACCACGGTCAGCCCCGGCGCGGACGTGTCCAGCCAGGCGGGTACCTGATCGGCGGTGACCAGGAAGATGTGCCGCACCCAGGGCGCGAAGGCGTGCAGCGCGCGTAGCGAATACCGCAGTTCGTCGCGCGAGGTGTACCGGGAGTTGTTCGCGGCCATCACGTTGGCCTCGCCGACCCAGCCGTTCTCGCGCAGCGCCCGCGCCTTGCGCTCGCGCCACGCCGGGTCGCCGCCGTCCACCCAGGTGTAGACCACGTCGATCGGGAACGCCACCCGGTCCGGGCTGACCATGGTGAACACGGCCGGCGTGCGGTACGGGGTGGTGTCGGCCGGGTCGCAGAAGCCGCCGAAGACCGGTTCCGGCGCCTCCACCAGCGGCTCGTCCAGCGCGACCACGTCGGCCACCGGGTTGCTGCGGGGCCCGGTCAGCGACCCGTCCACGGTCCGCCAGAACTCGATCTCGCAGCCGAACTCGGGGCCGAGCACCAGATTGCCGTTCGAGTCGGTGACCGGCCAGCTGATCCGCAGCACGCCCGCGGTGCGCTTCGTGACCCGCGTGCTGCGCCGGCCCAGCCGGACGACCTCCAGCCGCGCCGCGTCAAGTGCCTTGAGCAGGGCGAGGACCCGGCCGCGGTCCTCTTCCCGGACGGCGACCGCGGTGCTGGTCAGCGCTTCCACCGGCACCCGGAACCAAGAGACACCCGCGTTGTCGAGAGCTTGGATGACTCGGTTCAGGTTCCCTTGGCGTACGGCCGCCGGAGTGGCCGCAACCACACGACGGGCCGTCAGCCGGCCGTGCGGCGTACGCACCCGGAGCTTTTCCGCCTTCCCGGACCGCGACCGCACGTCCAGCGGAGCCACCCGGCACGCGGTGCGGAGCTGCCGCCGTTGCGGCAAACGGGTCAGCACCCGGGGCACCACCCAGAACATCACACGACGCCGGACCGGCCAGGGGGTCAGTAGCAGGATCCTCCGCAGGGGCACGTCGTCGTCCTTCCGCCGGGGTCCGTGGACACCGACCGTGACGTACGTGTCAGCCGCCGCGGTCTGTGACCATCAACGGCGGCCCCCGACTCGAAGTTGCGGTTGGATGTCCCGGCCTTGTCCCTTTTGTCACAGGTGATATCGCCGGTATACGCGATTTGCGCCTGTCAACGCATGTGTTTCGCCAACCGCGACCCCTACGGGTGGGCTCAGGGTTACGGCGGATGGGCAGATTTGCGTTTGCGAGGGATCGTGGAGGGACGGAATCGAACCGGGGAGGACCCGATGGGTAAGGCACTCGCGTTTCTGGTCGCGCTGATCGCCGGCGTGATCGTGGTGGGGTGGGTGGTCAGCGCCGTGCTCGGGCCCGCGCTGTTCTACCTGATCGTCGGCGCGCTCGTGGTGGGCGGCGGCGTCTACCTGTACTCGAAGGCGAAGAAGTCGCTGGCGCCGGGCACCCGGACGCAGCGGCGGATCGAGGCGGCGGCCAAGACCTACCGCCAGCGCAACCAGTAGCGCTTCCCGCGGGCGGCTAGGCTTGCGGTCATCCCACCACTTACAACCCTGGGAAGCCGACCGTGTTTGACAGTCTCAGTGACCGCCTGTCCGGGATCTTCACCAAGCTTCGCGGCAAGGGCAAGCTGACCGATGCCGACATCGACGCCACCGCCCGTGAGATCCGGCTCGCGCTGCTCGAGGCGGACGTCGCGCTGCCCGTGGTCAAGTCCTTCATCTTCAACCTGAAGGACAGGGCGCGCGGCGAAGAGGTCTCGCAGGCCCTCAACCCGGCCCAGCAGATCATCAAGATCGTCAACGAGGAGCTCGTCAAGGTCCTCGGCGGCGAGGGCCGGCGGCTGCAGTTCGCCAAGCAGCCGCCCACCGTGATCATGCTGGCCGGCCTGCAGGGTTCCGGTAAGACGACCCTGGCCGGCAAGCTCAGCCGCTGGCTCAAGGGGCAGGGCCACCAGCCGCTGCTGGTCGCGGCCGACCTGCAGCGCCCCAACGCGGTCAACCAGCTCCAGGTGCTCGGCGAGCGGGCCGGCGTCGAGGTCTACGCTCCGCAGCCCGGCAACGGCGTCGGCGACCCGGTCCAGGTCTCCAAGGAGTCGATCGAGTACGCGCGGCGCGCCGCCAAGGACATCGTCATCGTCGACACCGCCGGCCGTCTGGGCATCGACGCCGAGATGATGCAGCAGGCGCGCGACATCCGCGCCGCGGTCGACCCCGACGAGGTGCTGTTCGTCATCGACGCCATGGTCGGCCAGGACGCGGTGCAGACCGCCGAGGCCTTCCGCGACGGCGTCGGCATCACCGGCGTGGTGCTCTCCAAGCTCGACGGCGACGCCCGCGGTGGTGCGGCGCTGTCCGTCCGGCAGGTGACCGGCGAGCCCATCCTGTTCGCGTCGACCGGTGAGAAGCTCGAGGACTTCGACCTCTTCCACCCCGACCGGATGGCCAGCCGGATCCTCGGCATGGGCGACATGCTGACCCTCATCGAGCAGGCCGAGCAGGCGTTCGACGAGCAGCAGAAAGAGAAGATGACCTCCAAGCTGCTCGGGGGCGAGCAGTTCACCCTGGAGGACTTCCTCGACCAGCTGATCGCGGTCCGCAAGATGGGCCCGATCGCGAACATCCTCGGCATGATGCCCGGCATGGGCCAGATGAAGCAGCAGCTGGACGAGCTCGACGACAGCCACTTCGACAAGGTCACTGCGATCATCCGCTCGATGACCCCGGGCGAGCGCATCAACCCGAAGATCCTCAACGGCTCCCGCCGCGCCCGCATCGCGAACGGCTCCGGCGTCACGGTCATGGACGTGAACCAGCTGCTCAACCGCTTCGCCGACGCGCAGAAGATGATGAAGCAGATGGGCGGCATGATGGGCCTGCCCGGCAGCCGCCGCAAGGCCACGAAGAGCCCGAAGAACAAGCGCAAGGGCACCAAGGGCGGCTCGTCCCGGCCGCGCTCGGGCGGCGCCGGGATGCCCGGCGGCTTCCCGGGCGGGATGCCGCAGCTGCCCCCGGGCTTCGACCCGAAGGCGCTGGGCGGCGCTAGCGGTCCGGGCGGGTTCAACCTGCCCAATCTGGACTTCAACAAGCTGATGAAGGATCAGAAGAAGAAGGACGACGACAAGTAGGCATTGAGCGCCTTTGCGGGAGACAAGTAGCATGAACGGCATCTCCCGCCGATGAAGCAGGTGGACGACATGGCGCAACTAGGCATGGGTAGGGTAGTCTAGTGACACCCCCCGAGGAGGAACCCATGACTGCGGCCCTCAGCCTTCCTGATCTTCAGGACAAGCACGACTGGACCGTCGACGACCTGGCGAGCCTTCCGAAGGATCTTCGTTATGAGTTGATCGACGGAAGGCTCATCTTGCCGTCCCCTACGCTTCTCCATCAGGACCTTTGTATTCAAATGGTCAACATGCTTTCCCCAAGTTGTCCCCCGGGTTATCGAGCGGCCATTGATCTGTCGCTTGAGGTCGACTGGCGAAATGAGCCCCGCCCGGACGTTGTTGTGCTCCGTCAAGCATTGGGAAGGCGAACCCCCGCGCCGATCGAAGGCGCGCTTCTCGTGGCCGAGGTCATATCGCCGACTTCGCGTTTCCGCGACATGCAGGCCAAGGTGAGGGTCTTCGCTGCGGCGGGCGTCAAAGCGTACTGGGTAATAGATCCCTTCGATCATGAGGTGACGATCACCGAATTTCGGCGAGCCGAGAGTGGTGCGTTTGAGGCGTTTACCAGCACCAGCAAGGTCTTCGAGACCGAGGTGCCTTTCCCGGTTTCCATCGATGTCCCGGCGTTGACCCGGCTGCGTGAGGTGTACGACAAGGCGGAGGAGGAGCAGGCGGAGTAAGCACCCGCTGTCTTTGGTGGGCGCTCGATCGGGTAGGACTGATCGCATGGCGTTTCATGTGCGTGGGACGGTCCTGCCTGAGGGTGAAGTGCGGGATCTCTGGCTGGTGGGGGACCGGGTCACGTTCGAACCGGTGGGCGGGGCCGAGACGATCAGTGACGGCGGGTTCATCGTGCCGGGGTTGGTGGACGCGCACTGTCACCTCGGGATCGCCTACGGCGCGAAGCCCATTGAAAACCTTGACCAAGCCCGCGACCTCGCCGCCATCGACCGGGACGCCGGGGTGCTGGCGCTGCGCGACGCCGGGTCGCCATACCCCTACCCGGAGCTCGAGGACGAACCCGGCATTCCCCGCCTCGCCCGCGCCGGCCGCCATGTCGCCTCGCCGCGCCGCTACCTGCGTGACATCGGCATCGAGGTGGACCCGGCGGACGTCGCCGCGACCGTGACCGCGCAGGCCAAGGCCGGCAACGGCTGGGTCAAGCTGGTCGGCGACTGGATCGACCGCGAAGTCGGCGACCTCGCCCCCTCGTGGGACGCCAAGACCATGACCGCGGCCGTCGAAGCGGCCCACGCGGCCGGCGCCCGGGCCGCGGTGCACACGTTCTCCGAGGAGGGCGTGGACGTCATGGTGCGGGCCGGCGTCGACTCGATCGAGCACGGCACCGGGCTCTCCACCGACCTGATCGACGAGATGGCCCGGCGCGGGACGGCCCTGGTGCCCACGATGATCAACATCCGGACGTTCGGGGAGATCGCGCAGACGGCCCGCGCCAAGTTCCCCGGGTACGCGGACCACATGATCGCCCTGCGCGACCGGTTCCCCGCCGTGGTCCGCGCCGCACACGAGGCCGGCGTGCCGATCTACGTGGGCACCGACGCCGGCGGCGGCATCCGGCACGGCCTGGTCGCCGAGGAGATGCTCATCCTCGAGGAGGCCGGCCTGAGCGCCACCGACGTCCTGGCCGCCGCCTCCTGGAAGGCCCGGGAATGGCTAGGATTCCCGGGCCTCGTCGAGGGTGGCCTGACCGACCTGGTCGTCTACCCGGACGATCCGCGACGCACCCTTGCGGTGACCCGGCACCCCCACCGGATCGTGTTGCGCGGCCGGATCATCCGCTGAGGCTGAAGATCCGGACGTCGGTGTCGCTCGGGCAGACCAGGCGATCGGCGTTGTTGCGGCACGGGTTCTGCTGCGCCGGCAGGGTGCCCAGCACGGTCTGCCGGCCGTCCGGCAGGTGCACCCGCGTCGCGACACCCGCCCCCGTGCCGGGCGTCGCGAGCAGGGCGTCATCGCTCAGCCATTCCAGCCCGCCGCTTTGCAGGCTGAGCACCTTCTTGCCGTTCTGGTCGAGAACCAGGAGCTGACTGCCGCCCACCACCGTGGTGCCGTGCCGGAAGTAACCGTCGGCGCCGCCGATCCCGACGTCGGCACGCCAGAGCGTGCGCCGCTGGGCGAAATCGAGGGCCACCACCGACGAGCTCGCGCTGCCGTCGGTGTCCAGCAGGCACAGTCGGCCGGATCCGCACTGCCACATCGACTGGACCTCGCGCCCGGCCGGCAGCACCAGCAGGCCGGACGACGGGTCGCCGCCGTCGCCGGTCAGCTTGGTGCCCTCGACGCGGAAGGGGGTGGTGGCATCGCCGGTCCGGCCGGCGTCGAACAACTGCCCGTCGTACGCGACGAAGACGCTCGCCGGCCCGGGCGCCGGGATCTTCGCGGTCAGCAGCGGAGCACCCGTCGTGATGTTCCGTACCTGGACCTGACCGCTCTTGAGCACCCGGATGAGGCGGTCGTCGGTGAAGCTGGCCTGCATCGAGTTGTCCGCGGTGCCCATGCCGAGCGTGCTCACCGTCCGGTCGGAGCCGCCCGGCAGCGTCCAGCGCACCGCCCCGGTGACCCAGTCGTACGCCGTGGTCGCACCGGTCTTCGCCGACGTCTGGACCAGCACCCGGTCGTGGAACACCTCGTCGTCGGAGGCCCCCGAGGCGTACTTCCAGCGCAGCTTGCCGGTCGCCGGGTCGTACACATAGGTGGTGGTGTCCGGGTTGTAGTCGTTGAGGGGTATGGCGTCCCGGTCCGGCACCACGCTGACGAGAAGTGCCTGCGGCAGGGCGTACACGCGGGCCAGATCGTCGAACCGGCCGACCGTACGCGTCGCCCAGGCCGGTTTGCCGGTGTGCAGGTCGGCGGCGGTCACCCGGATCGTGCCGTCGCCGGTCTGCCAGCCGGTGAACGCCCGCGGTCCGGCGATCGTGGAAAGGGCTTGGCGGGCTTCCGCACCGAACCGGAACGGCGAGCCGACCTCGGGCAGCGGCCGCGTCGAGGCCGGGCCCGCCGTCTGGCCGGGACCGTGGCGCGGGCGGTACAGGGTCGCGCCCACGCCGACCGCGACCAGGCACACCGCCAGGGCCGCGGAGATCATCGCCTGCCGGCGGGTGCGCCGCCGGCCGTGGTCGCGGGCCTGCTCGGCGGTCGCCAGCGGAATGGCGTCGGCCTGCTGGCCGAGCCGTTCAAACAATTGATCGAGATTAGTGGGCATCGTGGGTTCCCTCCGGCATCAGCGCGGGTTCGAGCGGGCCGAGGGCGGCGGCCAGGCCGGCACGACCACGGGACAGCCACGATTTGACCGTTCCGGTGGACGCCCCGGTCTCGGCCGCGATGTCCGTGACCGAGCGATCGAGCAGGTAATAAAGGGCGAGCGCCCGGCGATGCGACGGCGGCAGTGTGCGCATCGCGCGGACGAGCAGAACGACATCCTCGGAGGGCGGTGGTGCGGGCGGTGCCGGGGCTTGCGCCGCGGCCCGCTGCCTGCGTACGCCGATACGCCGCCACCGGTCCGCGGACAGCCGGTTCACCACGAGCCGTAACCACGCCTCGGGGTCGTCGTACCCGGCGAGGCGTCTCCGGCGTTGCCAGGCACGCGCGTACGCCTCCTGCACCAGATCCTGTGCCTCGGCCGGGTCGCCGGTCAGGCCGTACGCGTAACGCAGCAGCCGCCGGGAGGTGTCCCGATAGAACCCGTCGAAATCCATCCGTCACCGCCCTCTCGTGGAAGGGACACGGCATGCCCACCCGGCCGGTTGCATGGGGACGCGATTAGGATGCTGCCTCATGGCTCGCAGCGTGCTCACTCCCCGTGCGGAAGACTTTCCCCGCTGGTATCAGGACCTGATCGCCAAGGCTCAGCTGGCGGACAACGGTCCGGTGCGCGGCACCATGGTGATCCGCCCCACCGGGTACGCGATCTGGGAGCGCATGCAGGCCGACATGGACCTGCGGATCAAGGAAGCCGGCGTGCAGAACGCGTACTTCCCGCTGTTCATCCCGGAGAGCTATCTGCGTCGCGAGGCGAACCACGTGGAGGGCTTCTCGCCGGAGCTGGCGGTGGTCACCCACGCCGGCGGCAAGGAACTGGCCGAGCCGCTGGTCGTGCGTCCCACCAGCGAAACCGTGATCGGCGAGTTCATGGCGAAGTGGGTCGACTCGTACCGGGATCTGCCGTTGCTTCTCAACCAGTGGGCCAACGTGGTGCGCTGGGAACTGCGGCCGCGGATCTTCCTGCGCACCACCGAGTTCCTCTGGCAGGAGGGGCACACCGCGCACGCCACCGAGGCCGACGCCCGCGCGCACGCCCGCGAGATCCACAAGGACGTGTACCAGGGCTTCATCGAGGAGATGCTGGCGGTCCCGGTGATCCCCGGGCGCAAGACCAAGGGTGAGCGGTTCGCCGGTGCCACCAACACGATGACCGTCGAGGCCATGATGGGCGACACCAAGGCCCTGCAGATGGGCACGTCGCACGAGCTCGGGCAGAACTTCGCGAAGGCCTTCGACATCACCTACACGTCGCAGGCCGGCACCGTCGAGCACGCCTGGACCACCTCGTGGGGCACGTCCACCCGGATGCTCGGCGGCCTGATCATGGTGCACGGCGACGACAACGGGCTGCGGCTGCCGCCGAAGCTGGCGCCGATCCAGGTGCAGATCATGGTGGTCAAGGCGGGCGAGGGCGTGCTCGAGGCGGCCGGCACCCTGCGGGACGAGCTCAAGGCCGCGGGCGTGCGGGTCAAGCTGGACGACCGGGTGGACATCCCGTTCGGCCGCCGGGCCGTCGACGCCGAGCTGCAGGGCATCCCGATCCGGATCGAGGTCGGCCCCCGTGACCTCGCCGCGGGCAACGTCACGGTCGCGCGCCGGGTGAGCGGGACGAAGTCGCCGATCGCGCTGGCCGACGTCGTGGGCGCGGTCACCACCGCGCTCAAGGCCGACCAGCAGAGCCTGTACGACGAGGCGCTGCTGTTCCGCGAGGAGCACACCACCGACGTCCGCACGCTGGGCGACGCGATCGAGGCGGCGCAGACCGGCTGGGTCCGGGTGCCGTGGTCCGCGGTGGGCGAGTCCGGCGAGGCCGAGGCCAACGGCAAAGCGGTCACCGTGCGCTGCCTCACCAGGGAGGACGGCACGATGCCCGACTCCGACGACGAGCCGAACCTGATCGCGCACCTGGCTCGTTCCTACTGATCGTGAGCTTCGCACCAGGCCGGATGGTCCTTTACCGCAACTTCTCCGGCGGACGGCTCAGCGCTGTCCGGCCCTGCCGGGTGATCTCCGACGACGATCGCGGGCTGCTGCTGTGGCTGGCCCGCGGCAGCGCCGTGCTGGTGCTGCAGGCGGTGGACGGCCGGGGTATCCGGGACATGCCGTTCGCCGAGTGGGTCAAGGTGGACCGCCAGGTCGTGCACGCCACGTGGGAGGGGCCGGGCCTGCTCAAGTTCATCCCGCCGGACACCGACCACTCGATCTGGTTCTTCCGCGACGCGCAGGACCACTTCACCAACTGGTACGTGAACCTCGAGGAGCGCGCCGCCCGCTGGGACGACGGCGGCGCGGCCGGGGTCGACGTCACCGACCAGGACCTGGACATCATCGTCCACCAGGACCTGACCTGGGAGTGGAAGGACGAGGACGAGTTCGCCGAGCGCCTGGCCTTCCCGGAGAGCTACTGGGTCGGCGACCCGGCCGCCGTCTGGGCCGAGGGCCGCCGCGTGATCAAGAGCATCGAGACCGGCGACTTTCCGTTCGACGGCACCTGGACCGACTTCCACCCCGACCCTGACTGGCCGGTCCCGAGCGACATCGCCGACGGCTGGACCCGCCCACAGGCCTAGCTTTTGCGGAAACCGGGGCCGATTGGGAATCAACCCCAGCTCTCTGGCAGAATGTACCGGTGCACGCGTGAGGCGCCCTCTAACTCTGAGCGCGTTGCCAGTCCAGAGACATCGATCGGTCCCATGCCCCACGTGGGTGCCGACGGCTCAAACTCACGCAGTCATCGGGAGCGAAGAGAACCGTGGCCGTTAAGATCCGGCTCCTGCGGATGGGCAAGATCCGCAACCCGCAGTACCGCATCGTCGTCGCCGACTCGCGGACCAAGCGCGACGGCCGTGCCATCGAGTATGTCGGCATTTACCAGCCGAAGCAGAACCCCTCGCTGATCGAGGTCAAGTCCGAGCGGGTGCAGTACTGGCTGTCGGTCGGCGCGCAGCCGAGCGAGGCCGTGCAGCGCATCCTGGAGAAGACCGGCGACTGGCAGCAGTTCAAGGGCCTTCCGGCGCCGCCGCCGCTGCTCGTGGCCGAGGCGAAGGTCAGCCGCACCGAGGTGTACGAGGCCGAGTCGAAGGCCGCCGCCGGTGTCGCGGACGCCAAGACCGACGCCAAGCCGGCCAAGAAGGCGGCGAAGGCTGCCGAGCCGAAGGCCGCCGAGCCGAAGCCCGCGCAGGCGGACGAGCCGAACCGCGAGGCTGTCGCGGAGACCGCAGAGGACCCGGCCGGTGCCGGCGCCGACGCGAGCTGACGGGGCGCTCCGGCCGGCGCTGGAGCACCTCGTCAAGGGCATCGTCGACAACCCGGACGACGTCCGGGTCCGGCTGGTCGACTCGCGTCGCGGCAAGCGGCTCGAGGTTCGCGTGCACCCCGAGGACCTGGGAACGGTCATCGGGCGCGGCGGGCGTACGGCCAAGGCCCTTCGTCAGGTCATCGGGTCGATCGGTGGGCGCGGCATCCGCGTCGACATCGTCGACGCGTACTGAGCTGGTCAAACGGCTTCGCCGTACTGCAAGGGGTTTGAGTGCTGCTCGTCGTAGGTCAGATCGGTAAGCCGCACGGCATCCGGGGCGAGGTCTCGGTGACCGTGCGGACCGACGAGCCCGAAGAGCGTTTCACCGCCGGTTCGGTGTTCATCACGGAGGTCCCGCGGGACCGCCGGGTGAGCACCGGGCCGGCGGCCGCCTCGGGCGTGCGGTTCGAGATCCCGAAGCGGCTCGTTCTGGAGCAGATCCGCTGGCATCAGGGCCGCGGCATCGCGGTCTTCGAGAACATCTACGACCGGAACCTGGCCGAGGAGTTGCGCGGCGTGTTCCTGCAGGTCGACAGCGACGATCTCAAGGCGCCGGAGGATCCGGAGGAGTTCCGCGACCACGAGCTGATCGGCCTGCGCGTCGAGTCGGTGGACGGCGTGGAGCTGGGCTCGGTGGCGCGCATCGACCATGCGGCCGCATCCGACCTGCTGGTGCTGGACAAAACGGGCGGTGGCGTCGCGTTCATCCCGTTCGTGAGCCAGCTGGTCCCGACCGTGGACGTGGCCGGCGGCAAGATCATCGTGGACCTGCCCGAAGGTCTGCTGGATCTGTAGCCGATGCGCGTCGACATCATCTCGATCTTCCCGGAGTACTTCACGCCGCTGGACCTGTCGCTGATCGGCAAGGCGCGGACGTCCGGCCTGCTCGACCTCTCCGTGCACGATCTGCGGACCTGGACCAGCGATGTGCACCGCACGGTCGACGACACCCCGTACGGCGGCGGCCCCGGCATGGTGATGCGCCCCGAGCCGTGGTCGCAGGCGCTGGACGCGGTCGGGCCGGGCACGCTGATCATCCCGTCGCCGGTGGGCCGGCCGTTCCGGCAGGCGGACGCGCACGAGTTCGCGGATCTGGACCATCTGATCTTCGCGTGCGGCCGCTACGAGGGCATCGACCAGCGGGTGATCGACGACGCCGCGGACCGGATGCCGGTGCACGAGGTCTCGCTCGGTGACTACGTGCTGTTCGGTGGCGAGGTCGCGGTCATCGTGATCATGGAGGCGATCGTCCGGCTGCTCCCGGGCGTACTGGGAAACGCTGATTCGCTGACCGAGGAGTCGCACGCGGCCGGGCTGCTGGAGGCGCCGGTCTACACCAAGCCGGCGACGTGGCACGACCGCGAGGTGCCCGAGGTGCTGCGGTCCGGCGATCATGGGCGGATCGCGCGCTGGCGCCGGGAACAGAGCCTTTTGCGTACGGCGTCCCGAAGGCCGGACATGTTCGCTGCTTACCCTGTGGATAAATTGGACAAAAGGGACAAGGCTGCGCTGGAGGGGGCTGGATTTCAGATCACGCCACCTCCTGTGGCAGAGTAGTGAGGTTGCCGTTTTCTGCCCGCGCCGCGGACGGAAACGAGGACCCCGTCGAGGTGTGGCGAGGTCAGCAGTACCCCATCCGCGCATCGAACTCCCGGTGCGCTTGAGTACGACGAGGATGCAGCGATGAACACGCTGGACGCTCTCGACGCCCAGTCGCAGCGCACCGACCTTCCGGACTTCCGGGCCGGCGACACCCTCAAGGTGCACGCCCGGGTCGTCGAAGGAAACCGTTCCCGCGTCCAGGTCTTCCAGGGCGTCGTGATCGCTCGACAGGGTGCCGGTCTGCGCGAGACCTTCAAGATCCGCAAGATCAGCTTCGGCGTCGGTGTCGAGCGGACGTACCCGCTCAACAGCCCGGCGATCGACCGGATCGAGATCGTGAGCCGCGGTGACGTGCGCCGCGCCAAGCTGTACTACCTCCGCGAGCTCCGTGGCAAGAAGGCCAAGATCAAGGAGCTGCGGGAGAAGCAGACCGTCTGACCTACTCTGGCTACAGTGCCGGAGGGCCGGAACGTGAACCCTTCTAGTGCTACCGCCCGTATTCCGGGCGGTAGTGCTGTATCCGGGGCTGGTCTCAGACCGGTCGGCGGCGGGAGATGCGAAGCGTGGAACCGATGCAGGGGTACCAACCGTCCGAGCGGCGGCGCCGGTCGATGCTCCGGCGCCGGGAGATGCCGCTCTGGCAGGAGCTCCCGCTGCTGCTGGTGGTCGCGTTCTGCCTGGCGGTGCTGATCCGTACCTTCCTGGTGCAGGCGTTCTACATCCCCAGCGGCTCGATGGAGAACACGCTGCTGGTCAAGGACCGGGTGCTGGTCAACAAGGTTGTCTACGACCTGCGGGATCCGGAGCGCGGCGAGATCGTGGTCTTCCGCGGCACCGACAATTGGGCGCCCGAGGTCACCGAGCCGGTGAGCAACTCGTTCGCGTCGAAGCTGGGCCGCACGGTCGGCGATCTGGTGGGCGTCAGCCGTCCGGGTGAACGCGATTTCATCAAGCGGGTGATCGGCCTGCCCGGTGACAAGGTGGCGTGCTGCGACAGCCAGGGCCGGGTCACCGTCAACGGCGTGGGCATCGACGAGTCGTACATCGCCGAGGGTTTCAACTCCGACATCAACCAGCCGCCGAACCCGAACCAGTGCACAAGCAGGCGTTTCACCCAGGTGACCATCCCACCGGGTGAGATGTTTGTCATGGGTGACCACCGCGCGGTCTCGCAGGACGCGCGATGTCAGGGCCCGGTCCCGATCAAGAACGTGATCGGCCGGGCATTCGTGGTTGTCTGGCCGAGCAATCGATTTACCAGCCTTTCCGTGCCGGACGCGTGGAAAGCGTATGACGCGCAGCACACCACGGCCGAGGGCCTGCCCGTGCAGCGCCAGGATCCGGGGACCGGATCACTGCTGCTGCCGTTCCTGTTTAGTGCGGGTCTATCCGCGCGTTCCGGACTGCTCTTCGTGACCCGGCGTCGTAGGCTCCGTTCGTGATTGACGAGCAGCAGACCCAGAAGCGCTCCAGCAATTTCTGGCGTGAACTCCCGATCCTTCTGGGTGTGGCGATCCTGGTCGCCGTCCTCGTGCGCGCCTTCGTGCTGCAGACGTTCTACATCCCGTCGCCGTCCATGGAGCACACGCTCAACGTGCTGGACCGGGTCTTAGTCAACAAGCTCGTCTACGACTTCCGGGACCCCCGACGCGGCGAGATCATCGTCTTCAAGGCGCCCGAGGACTGGCAGTCCGGCGCCGAGGGCGAGGACTTCATCAAGCGGATCATCGGGGTGCCCGGCGATCACATCACGTACACCAAGGGCGACGACCACATCAAGATCAACGGCATCGACCTGATCGAGCCGTACGTGTACAAGGACCCCGACGGTGTGCAGGACCCGCCGGCCGACGCCACGTTCGACGTGACCGTGCCCAAGAACCGGCTCTGGGTGATGGGCGACCATCGCAGTGCCTCGGGCGACTCCCTGGAGCATTACAACGACACCCAGGATGTGCAGGAGGCGACGATCACCGAGAAATCGATCGTCGGTCGCGCCTTCACGGTGTTCTGGCCGGTCAGTCGTGCTACCTGGCTCACCGTCCCGAACGGCTTCGACAAGATCCCGAACGCACCCGGGCAGAAGTGACCCGCCCTCGGTCGTAAGATCCACCTCGCGCGCAATAGGCTTGAGCGCGTGACCGTCATCGACCGCCGCGCCGGGCGCGTGCTTTGCGTCGACCAGGCCGGCCGCGCGCTCCTCCTGCACGGTGGCGACCCGGCCCGTCCCGGCCAGCGGTGGTGGTTCACCCCCGGGGGCGGCCTGCGCGGCTCCGAGTCCTCCGCCGAGGGTGCCGCGCGCGAGCTTCGGGAAGAGACCGGGCTGCACGTCGCCGCGACCGAGCTGGGCCCGCCGGTCTGGCGCGAGACGGCCGAGTTCTCGTACAACGGCGCCGACTACCGGCAAGATCAAGAGTTTTTCCTACTCCGGGTGGCCGAGTGGCGTGTCGACACGGCCGGCATGGAGGCCGACGAGCAGCAGACCATCACCGAGCACCGATGGTGGTCGCCCGAGGAGATCGCGGCGAGCACCGAGCGGATCTACCCGGTTGCCCTGGCCGACCTGTTGCGGGGGCTCTGATGCTGGCACCTCCTCGCACCGTCGTGCGCCGCGAGGGCGGCCTGTACGCCCTGGAGCGCGCTCTGCAGCGCCGCGGCTTCCGGAACGTGGCCGGGGCGGATGAGGCCGGGCGTGGCGCCTGTGCCGGACCGCTGGTGGCGGCCGCCGCGATCCTGCCCGAGGGCAAGCGTGGCGAGATCGACGAGCTGGCCGACTCCAAGCTGCTGACCCCGGCGGCCCGCGAGCGCGTCTACGAGCAGGTGGTGGCCCGCGCCCTCGCCTGGTCCGTCATGATCATCCCGGCCACCGAGGTCGACGCCCGCGGCCTGCACGTCAGCAACCTCGCCGCGATGCGCCGGGCGCTGGCGTCGCTGTCCACCTCTCCCGAGTACGTGCTGACCGACGGTTTCCCGGTCGACGGCCTGGGGGTGCCCGGCCTGGCCGTGTGGAAGGGCGATCGAGTGGCGGCGTGCGTGGCCGCGGCGAGCGTGTTGGCGAAGGTCACCCGGGATCGCATCATGGTGGAGTTGGACGAGAAGTTCCCCGGGTACGGGTTCGCGGTGCACAAGGGGTATGTGACGGACGAGCACAGCGCGGCGCTGGCCAGCAAGGGGCCGTGCGCCGAGCACCGCTTTTCGTACGTCAACGTGGCAGCGGTGTCCGGGCGGGGTAACCGGCCGCCGCGGGCGCGGAGGCCGGCGGTGATCCCGGCGCCGGCGTTGTTCGGTTCGGAGGGCGTGCTGTTTGATGCATCCTCGGCCGAGCCGACGATGCCACACGGCGTGGCTGAGGGTACCGTCGGCGTGGCGTCGGGCGACCAGCCTCAGCCGTCGCCGTCGGTGGGGGAAGATGAGGCCATGGAGGGCGAGAAGCGATGAGCGCAGAGGATCTCGAGAAGTACGAGACCGAGATGGAGCTGCAGCTCTACCGGGAGTACCGCGACATCGTCCGCCAGTTCTCCTACGTGGTGGAGACGGAGCGCCGGTTCTACTTGGCCAACCAGGTCGACCTGCACGTGCGCAACTCGGACGGCGAGGTCTACTTCGAGGTCGAGATGCACGACGCCTGGGTCTGGGACATGTACCGCCCGGCCCGGTTCGTGAAGAATGTCCGGGTCATGACGTTCAAGGACGTCAACGTGGAGGAACTGGAAAAGCCAGACATCTCCCTGCCGGATGACGCGGGCTTCGGCGGCTAGGCGCCGGTTATCCACAGTGAGCGGTAATCCACAGGCCGTCACGCATCCGAACTGAGTCTCCGGCAATCTGGCGGGCATGTTCCTCGCCCTGCTGCTCTTGCTCGTGTTCTTGCCCGCTCCGGTCCCTTTTGGGTGGCCGGTGGATTCGCACCGCGTCACGAGGCGTTTCGAGCCGCCGCCGGCGCCCTGGCTGGCCGGCCATCGCGGGGTCGATCTCGCCGCCCCGCCGTCGGCCCCGGTCCGTGCCGCCGGTCCCGGGGTGGTGGTGTTCGCGGGCCGGGTCGCCGGTCGCGGCGTGGTCAGCGTGGCGCACGCCGGTGGCCTTCGCACGACCTACGAGCCGCTCTCGCCGTCCGTCGCCGCCGGTGACCGGGTGACCAGCGGCGCGGAGATCGGCCGGCTCGTGGCCGGTCACCCCGGCTGTCCCGGCGCCGCCTGCCTGCATTGGGGTCTGCGCCGCGACGGCCTCTACCTGGACCCGCTGGCGCTGCTCGGCCTGGGCCGGGTCCGGTTGCTCCCGCTCAACGCTCCGCCAGCAGCTCGGGGAGGCGCTGGGCCAGCCTTTCGTACTCGTCCGCCCGGTTGTAGACCTGGGCGCTCAGCCGGAGCAGGCCGCGCCCGCCCCAGGCGTTCACGGCGACCTCGGTCCCCAGTTTCTCGGCGATCCGCTGCCGGAGGGCGTAGGCCTCGGGTTGGGTCGCCGCGACTCCCGGCGGAAGTGGCACGACCCGCATCGCGGCATCGGCCGAGCCCGGTTCCGGCAGCTGGGCATCTTTGGGCAGCTCGACGTCGAGGGCCGCCGCGACGACCCGCTGCCCGTAGGCGGCAAGGGCCGCGTTGTGCGCCCGCACCGCCTCCCAGCCGAGCGTGCGCAGCGTGAACAGCCCGGTGGGTGCGGCCAGCCACGGCGTGTAGTCCAGCGTGCCCTGGTGTTCGACCGACCGGGGGAACCCTTGATCCTGACTCCACCCGACCGCCAGCGGCTCGATCCGCGACCGCCACGCCGCGCCGACCGCCAGCAGCGCCGTGCCGCGCGGCGCGAACGCCCACTTGTGCAGGGTCCCCGCCCAGAAATCGGCGTCGATCGCGGTCACGTCGACCGGCAGCATGCCCGGCACGTGCGCGGCATCCACCAGCACCGGGATGCCGCGTTCGTGCGCGGCCGCGACCATCTCCCGCACCGGAAAGACCTTGGCCGTCACCGACGCCAGCTGGTCCACGACCAACAGCTTGGTCCGCCCGGGTCGCAGCGCCGCCACGACGAGCGCGACGACCTCGGCGTCACCGGCGTCCGCGGGCAGCGCGACGGTCCGGACGCTCGCCCCCGCCCGCTCGCTGCGATGGCGCACGGCGATCTCCACCGCGCCGTAGACGTGATCGGTCACCAGGACCTCGTCACCGGCCCCCAGCGGCACCGAATTGAGGGCGATCGACACCGCCGCCGTGATGTTGGGAACGAGCGCGCTGCCGTCCGGATCCGCCCCAAGAAAGCCGGCCAGGAAGCGTCGCGTGTGGATCACCCGCTCGGCCATCTCCTGGCCGTAGAACCGCCTCGGGTTCGCCTCGACCTCGTCCCGCAGCCGCTGCTGGGCCCGCTGCACCCCGATCGGCACGACGCCGACCGTGCCGTGGTTGAGGTAGGCGACGCCCGGATCAAGCGAGAACAGCAGCCGCGCACCTGGTAGCGGGGTTGGCGGTTCGAGGGCGCTCACATATCGATCGTACGGGGGCGTGGTGGGGTTGGCCGCTTTGTCCTGTGCCGGGGCCGTCTTCTGCTGAGTCGGTGGCGTTGTTTGTGTCACGGCGGTCTTCTGCTGGGTCGGCCGCGTTGATTTGTCGCGGCGCCTTCTTCCGCGTCGGCCGTTTTGTCTTGGGTCGCGGCCGCCTCAGCGGGTCGCCCGGCGGGAACTCGGCCAGGCCCTGAGCCGCGGCCGGTTCGCCCAGCTCATCCCCACCGGCCTCGCTTCTCAGGCGCGGGGGTGGGCCTGCTTGAACGCCGCCCGCAGGCGCTCGGTGGAGACGTGGGTGTAGATCTGCGTGCTCGACAGCGACGCGTGCCCGAGCAGGTCCTGGACCGCGCGTAGGTCGGCGCCCCCGTCCAGCAGGTGCGTCGCCGCCGAGTGCCGCAGATCGTGCGGGCTGGTGTGCGGCAGCCCGGCGGCGCGCGCGGCGGCGTCGACGATCCGGCGCACCACGGTCTGCTGCAGCCGGCCACCCTTGACCCCGAGGAAGAGCGCGTCCCGGCTGGCGTCGTTGGCGAGCGCGTGCCGCCCGTGCCGGAGCCAGTCGTCGAGCGCCCGCTGCGCCGGCACCCCGTAGGGAACGGCCCGCTCCTTGGCCCCTTTGCCGAACACCCGCACGACCCGGCGAGCCTCGTCGACATCGGCGCGGTCGAGCCCACAGAGCTCACTGACCCGTACGCCGGTGGCATAAAGCATCTCCAGGACCGCCCGATCGCGGAGTCCCTCGGGATCGCGCCGCTCGTCGTGTTCCATGAGTTCGCCGGCCTGGTCGGCGCGCAGCACGGTAGGCAGGTCACGGTGCGCGCGCGGACTCGCCAGCTGCGCCCCCGCGTCGGCCGCCGCGAGACCGCCGCGAAACGCCCAGGCGGTGAAGGTCCGCGCGGCCGCCGCCCGCCGTGCCTGCGACGTGCGGGCCGCACCTTGGCGCATCCGCGCGGCCAGCCACCCGCGCAGCACGCCGATGTCCAGGTCCTGCGGCGACGCGCAACCGGCAGCCGCGGCGAAGTCCAGCATCGAGATCACATCGCCGAGGTACGCCCGCACGGTGTGCTCCGACCGGTTGGCCACTTGAGCAAGGTGATGCCCGAACTCGTCCGCCGCTTCCCGCATGGCCGGCGGCAGCCGCTCGTGCATCTCCCGCGTCTCCACAGCTCCCGACGGTCACCCCAGCGGCCCGCCGGGTCAAGCCCCCGCGCCGTCGTGTGACGCGCGGTATCGAAAGCGCGGCTGTGGTTGTTGCGCAGCGACCGGGGATGGGCGGGTGATCGCCGAGTTACGCCCAGCGGAGCAGACCGCCTTCGACGCGCTGGCCGCGACCTTCCCGGCGACCTATGTGGGGCGTCCAGTTGCGGCGCTTCCTGGTTGCGGCGGCGCCGCGGGCGGCCTGGGGAGCGTTTGCTGGTTCCAGGGGTCGACGTCGGCTTTGCTTGCCCGTTTACGGGCGGGTGAGCTGCACTCGGTCGGCTGGGTGGACCGTCTCGGTGCCGTCCGGGGCGGTGACCACCAGGACGGGGACGCCCTCGCCCAGCCGGTACTTCCGCCGCTCGGCGTCGGTGGGCATGCGGGCGCTCGCGCGCTCGCCGCGGGCCAGGGCCACGAGCTCGGTTGGTTCCGGGATGCGGACGAACGTCCCTCGTGGTCGGTCCACGGTGACCAGTCCCTCGGTGCGGAGCTGGCCGATCGCCTGGCGAACCGTGGTGCGGCTGATCCCGTACTCCTGCGCGAGCCGCAACTCGCTGGGCAGCGGCTCACCGGGGCCCAGCTCCCCGGACTCGATCTGGTTGCGGAGCAGGTCGGCCAACTGGCGGAAAACCGCACGGTCCGCGGAAGGATCGATCATGTCCGACACTTTACGTGGCCACGATGCTCCATCGTATTGTACGTACGAAGCCATATCGGTATGATACTTCTGCCGCACTGAGAAGGCCGAGCTTGATCGGGCGGCTGATCGGGCGGCGGTGAAACCGCCTGCGGCAGAACCGCCGCCCGTTCCGCTGCTACCCCCTAATTTACGGGCGGTAGCAAGGCCGACACGACTGTCAACTGTGGAACGAGACGTCGTTCCGAGCGAGTCCGTCGGCTCCGGCTTTGGAGTCGCATCAGCGGGTATGGCGCAGAGCCACAGTGCCCGGGTTGAGCATCATGCATGACGCCGATGCCGCGTTCATCATCACGCTCGTCGCCATGCTAGGCCGGTGTTGGTCGTCATGCCGGGCGGTTTCACGCGGCAGCTCTGTGCTGCCGGGATGGTGACACTTCCGGTGCCGGCTTGACGGGCTGTGACCAGTCTATGAAGCGCCCGTGCAGATCGGCGGGCAGTGGCAGCTCGTTGATGGACAGGTCGTCGACCGCATCCTTCAGCTGCCCGGCCAGGTAGAGGCCGAGCACCGCCGGGAACTCGCGAAACTCCTCGAGCAAGTTCTGTCTCGCTTGAGGGCACGGCCACGCACGGCCGCAGACTCGGCAGCCCCAATCGGGCCGTCGCGGCACATGCTCGGGCCGTGCGCCACGGTCAAGTCCGTCCTGCGCGTCGCCTCGTTCCGCCGAGGTGGTCATCGGTCCCCCCAAGTCGCCGGCGGGCTTCGGGCGGAATCCCGACCGTCACCAGCGGGCCAGGTTGATGTGGTGATACGCCATGGCCGGTCGTCCGCCGGACCATGCCGCGGGCTCGCGCCCAGGCCCGGGGCCTCCGGGGTCGGGTGGATCCCCGATCCCGGAGGCCCCGGACCCGAAGCGGGTTACCCGGCCGGCTCGATCGTGACCAGCAGCTCGCTGGGAACGACCGCCCCTGTTAGCCGACCGGGTGTCCATGCCGCTGCCCGAGGGGGCAAGCGGAGTACTCAGGCCGCCGCGGGGAGAGCGCCCGCCGCGTCGGTCGTGTTCTGGCTTGTGCGCTGTGAGTTCCAGCTGATGGTCGACGGCGTCGCGGTGGCCGTCGGCGGTGCGGTGGTCGGTGGCTTCCGGGTGGTGGTCGACGGCGCCTGGGAGGCCGGTGGGTGGGCTGTCACCCCGGGGCTGCCCAGGCGCCGCCGGTGACCGGTCCCTCTCGCCGCGCCGGGCGACGGCGGGTGCCCGGCGACGATCTCTCCGGTCGCCCGATTGCCCCGTCACGGCACCTGACGTGGCGTTCGGGTGACTCTCGAGGTCGCGGTCGGGAAGGGGGACCCCGCCCGGCTGCTCGGAAACGCCGGGCGGGTGTGGCGGCGAAACGGCGTCCGGTGACTGTGCTCTGGACCCGCCGGACGCCTCACTCCACGGGGGAATGGGATCTTCTCCTGGTTCTGCCCTCCTTTCTGTTCGGAGGCCGCGAGGGGGTGGGAACGGTGGTATCGGGGGAAGGATCAGACTGTCCACGCACGGCGCCGGCAGGCCGCAGGCACACCGGCGCCAAAGCGTTCGCCACGTGCGGCGATGCCTCGGCGCCAGGGGGACCGGTGGGGTAGTCCGGCGACGCCTAGTCATGAAGGGAGTATAGATGGCAAAGGACTAGCTGTCTCCTAACAACTTGGTAATTGACTAATAGTCTCACGCCTACGGTCGATCATGTGGCAGTGAAACCGATACGGCTCATGGGCGCGCATGAGATCCGCATCCGCTTGGGTGGGGTCAGCCGGCAGCGTGCGTACCAGATCACCAGCCGTGCAGACTTCCCGAAGCCGGTTGCCGACCTGGCGCAGGGCAAGGTGTGGCTGACCGACGACGTCGAGGCGTGGATGAAGGTCCATCGCCGGGATCTGGACGACTCCGAGGACTGACGCGGGGCAACACGAGGCGGTCATCCGGCCGCCTCGCGTCCCGACGGGGGCGGCGCGACGTCCGAGACGGACGATGCGGCGGCCCTACTCGGCGTGCCGTCGTCCGGCCCGGCCTGCTCCAGCGGCGCTCGGCGGGGCAGCGCGATGCCGTCCGCACGGCGCACCACCAAACCGGCGAGCTCCAAGAGCGACAGCCGGCGCAGCACCGTGCGCAGCGGCAGCCCGGCCTTGGCGGCCAGCTCCTCCGCTGACGCGTGCCCGCGACGCGGAACGGCCTCCAGCACCAGGCTCGACTCCTCGTCGAGCGAGTCGCGCCGGTGTTCCGGTCCCCGGGCCGCTTCGGCGTGGTATTCGCCCATCCGCCCGACCGCCTCGAGCACCTGCTTCGCGCCGGTGACGAGGATGGCGTCCGGGTGTGTCCGGAGTAGTTCGTGGCAGCCGACCGACATCGCCGACGTCACCGGGCCCGGCACGACCATCGCCACCCGCCGCAGCGCGAACACCCGGCTCATCGTCTGGGTCGCCCCGCTGCGGGCCGCCGCCTCGGTGACCACCGTGCCCAGCGTGGCGGCCGCGATCACGCGGTTGCGCACCAGGAAGCGATGCCGCAACGGTTCCGCGCCGGGTGGCCACTCGCTGATCAGC
Organism: Actinoplanes sp. TBRC 11911; assembly: GCF_012933445.1. Taxonomy (GTDB): domain Bacteria; phylum Actinomycetota; class Actinomycetes; order Mycobacteriales; family Micromonosporaceae; genus Actinoplanes. The sequence continues at coordinate 52,019 of NZ_JABBNC010000009.1, read as the reverse complement.
AGTCCGGTCTCGGCGATCTGCTCGAACAGCGCCGAATTCCCGGCGGGGTACGGCCGATCGACCCCGCACGCCAGCACCGCTACCGTGCGCCCACCCGCGGCCAGTGCCGCCCGATGCGCCGTGGCGTCGATGCCGAACGCACCGCCGGAGACGACCGTCCAGCCCTTCTCGGCGAGACCGAACCCCACTTCCGAGGTCACCTGCATCCCGTACGGCGTGGCAGCCCGCGCGCCCACCACGGCGACCGATCGCTCCAGCGCTTCACGGAGCGGCCACCGACCTCGCACCCAGACGCACAACGGCGGCCGCACGTCGTGGTTGACGCGGCCCTCCGTGTCCAGTTCGAGCGTCGCCAGCTCGTCGACACGGCCGGGCCACTCGTCGTCGGACGGCACCACGATCCGGGCGCCGAGCCGTTTCGCCCGGCGCAGCGTCGCCTCGGCGAGCCGCTGCGGATCCACCAGCCGCGCGCCGGCGAACCCGCCCAGCCGGGCCAGCACCGCGGCGCGCAGCGAATCGTTCCCGACGTCGCCCCGCAACAGACGGCTCAGCGTCCGGGGTGCTCCTTCCTCGCGCACCATCTCCCACACCGCCCGGTTGCCCGGCTCCGCGAGCCAGGTGAGCGCCACCCGCGCCATCCGGTCGGCGTCACTGCCGGCCGGACCAGTCGGACTTTCCACTGCCTTCTCCCATCCGGAGTTGAATCGCTTCGTCGATTTCCGCCCGAGCCGGTCGGTCCCGGCCGTCGAGGTCGCTGATCGTCCAGGCCAGCCGGAGCACCCGATCGAACCCGCGAGCGGAGAGAAATCCCCGGTCGAGTGCCTGCCGCAGACCCGCCGTGTCCCGCGCCGGCAACCGCCACGGCGTGCGCCGCAGCTGCGGGCCGGGCACCTCCGCGTTGACCCGCCACGCATCCGCCGACCAGCGCGACGCCGCGGCCGCCCGGGCCCGTGCCACCCGCGCCGCCAGCACGGCGGACGACGGCGCGGGTCCCGTCGCGATCATCAGTTGCGCGGCGTTCAGCGGCTGCAACGTCAGGCGGATGTCAATGCGGTCGAGCAGCGGACCGGACAGCCTCGCGAGATACCGCCGCCGGGCCGACGGCGCACACGTGCAGTGCTGATCACCGGCCGGCGACGCACAGGGACACGGGTTCGCGGCGAGGACCAGCTGGACGCGGGCCGGGTACTCGGTCGTGCCCCGGGCGCGGGCCAGCACCACCCGTCCGGTCTCCAAGGGCTGCCGCAGCCCTTGGAGCGTGCCGGTCGACATTTCGGCGACCTCGTCCAGGAACAGGACGCCGCGGTGGGCCAGCGACAGCGCGCCCGGGCGCGCCATGCCACTGCCGCCACCGACGATGGCGGCGGCACTCGCGGTGTGGTGTGGCGCCTGGAACGGCGGCCGGCGGATCAGCCTGCCGTCGGTCAGCAGACCGGCTATCGAATGCAGGGCCGTGACCTCGAGAGCCTCTTCGTCGTCCAGCTCGGGCAGGATCGACGGCAGCCGCTCGGCCAGCATCGTCTTGCCCGCCCCGGGCGATCCGAACATGGCCAGGTGGTGCCCGCCGGCCGCGGCGACCTCCAGCCCGTACCGGCCCATCTCCTGGCCGGCCACGTCGGCCATGTCGGGACCGGCGAGCGGCGGTTCCTCCTGCGGTGCCGGCGGATCGAGCAGCGGACCACCACCGCGCGCGAAGGACGCGAGCCGGCCCAGCGTGTCGACGGCCCACACGGTCACGCCCGGCACGACGGTCGCCTCGCGGGCGTTCCCAAGCGGCACGATCACCCGGGTCACGCCTTCGCGCACCGCGGCGGCCACCATCGGGAGCACGCCCCGGACCGGCCGGACGGCGCCGTCGAGGCCGAGCTCACCGAGCACCGCCACACCGTCGAGCGGTGCCGCGGGCAACCCACCGGCGCCGGCGAGTAAAGCGGCGGCGATGGCGAGATCGAACGAGCTGCCGTGTTTCGGCAGTGCCGCGGGCAGCAGGTTGACCGTGATGCGACGGTTCGGCCACTGCTCGCCGGAGTTGACCACGGCGGCGCGCACGCGATCACGGGCCTCGTGCAGCGCCGTGTCGGGCAGGCCGGTCAGTACCACCGCCGGCAGGCCGGGGGACAGGTCGGCCTCCACCACGACGACGTGACCGGACACGCCGACCAATCCGACGCAGAGGACGCGGGCGTAGCTCATCGCGGCACCGGCTCAGAACGCCGAGCGGATGTGTGTGACCCGGGTGGCCCCGCGGGGCTGCGGAAACACCTCCACCACGTCGAAGCGGACCTCGCGCGGCCGGACCGCCGACTCGGCGAGCCAGCGACCGGCGAGGTGGCGCAACTTGCGTACCTTGCGGTGGTCGACGGCCTCCGCCGGAGTGCCGAAGAGGCTGCCACGCCGGGTCTTCACCTCGCAGAACACGACGTCGTCGCCGTCCCGGAGGATGAGGTCCACCTCACCGTCGGAGCATCGCCAGTTCCGGTCGAGGATCACCAGCCCGAGCTCTTGGAGGTGGCGGGCGGCGACTCGTTCGCCGTACGCGCCGACCGCTTGTCTCTGCGTTGTCATGGCGCATGAGAATGGCCCGGATCGGGCCGCCGTGCGGCGGCGACTGTGGACACACAGCTACTGTGGATAATCGCTCTGTCACCACCGGGGTGTGTTACGGACCCGGCTGTGGCGCCGGGTTCGCCGGTCACCTACGGTGCGACATCGTGGAAGGACACCGATACGCGGACGACGCCGAGCCGAGCTGGTACAGCGGCAAGAGTCAGTACGACCCCGACGTGTCCGGGGCGCATGCCGCCGGCAATCCGTACGACTCGGGCATCCATGAGCGCCCGAGCGGCTCGTTCCGGCTACCTGAGCAGCGCCCGGCCGACCCGCTGCGCTCGGCTGACCCGATCGGCGGATACGCCGTGACCGACCCGCTGATCACCACGGGCGGCCACGCCCGCTCCCCGGAACCCCCGCCGGCGTACGACCGGAGCTCGGTCCGAGGCCCCGAATACCCGACGATCAAGCCAGGGGCGGAACGAGCGGAGATGCCGCCTCCTCCGCCGATGGCGGAGCCGACGAGCCTGATCCCCCCGGTCGGCCGCCAGTCCGATCCCCTCGGCCGCCAGCCCGAAACCGTCTACCACACCCGGCGCCCGGTTTCCTCCGTACTGGTAGCAATCGTCATGGTCGTCCTGATGATCCCGGTCGTGCGCCTGCTGCTCGATGCGACCTTCTCCGGCGACCCCACCTCCCGGGCGATCGTCCCCGCCGTCCTGCTCACCCTCGGCTTCACCCTGACCGGCATCGGGCTGTTCACCATCGCCCGGGGCGGCCCGCTCAGCCGGGAGTCCTGGCTGCGCCCACCCGTGGCGTACCTCCCGGCGGGTTTGCTCTTGTTGTTGGCGGCCGGCGTGGCGGTGGCGTAACACTCCAGGCGGGCACGGAGCATCCCGCGGCTTGGCGTATGCTGGTTACCGGCGACCGCCTCGTGCGGTCGACCTCGCGCGCCCTCTGCCCGATGTCCACGCCATGGTGACGACCTTAGGGCCGTCTCGACGGCCGGGCACGGCAGCGACGGCCTTCCCTGGTCTCGATCAATTCGGGTCCGACTGTGGCCGGCGACCGGGCGCCAGGGCGCCTGCCGCCGGCAGGCGTGACAACCAGGGACCATAGGGAGCACCCACCATGGCCGTCGTGACCATGCGCCAGCTGCTGGAAAGCGGTGTCCACTTCGGGCACCAGACCCGGCGCTGGAACCCGAAGATGAAGCGCTTCATCTTCACCGAGCGTAACGGCATCTACATCATCGACCTGCGCCAGACCCTCGACTACATCGAGAAGGCGTACAGCTTCGTGCGGGACACCGTCGCCGAGGGTGGTCACATCCTCTTCGTCGGCACCAAGAAGCAGGCGCAGGAGGCGATTGCCGAGCAGGCGACCCGCGTCGGCCAGCCGTACGTGAACCACCGCTGGCTGGGCGGCATGCTCACCAACTTCCAGACCGTTTACAAGCGGCTGCAGCGGATGAAGGAGCTCGAGGCCCTGGGTGACCTGAGCGGCACCGCCGCCGGGTACACCAAGAAGGAGACTCTGCAGCTCTCCCGCGAGAAGGAGAAGCTCACCAAGACCCTCGGCGGTCTGCGGGACATGAGCAAGGTGCCGTCGGCGATCTGGGTCGTCGACACCAAGAAGGAGCACATCGCTGTCGACGAGGCCCGCAAGCTGGGCATCCCGGTCATCGCCGTGCTCGACACCAACTGCGACCCGGACGAGGTCGACTTCCCGATCCCGGGCAACGACGACGCGATCCGCTCCGCCGAGCTGCTCACCAAGGTCGTCGCCAGCGCCGTCGCCGACGGCCTGATCGCCCGGTCCGGCCGCAACCGCGGGGACGCCGACGCGAAGCCCGAGGCGGGCACCGTGGCCGAGGGTGAGCCGCTGCCCGAGTGGGAGCGCGACCTCTACGAGGGCTCCGAGAAGCCGGCCGAGGACGCCGCGACCGTTCCGGCTGCCGCGCCCGCCGCTGCTGCTGCTGCCGAGCCCGCTGCCGCCGCGCCCGCCGCCGCACCGGCGGAGTAAGGCCGAAACCCTGAAAGGCCGAAAGGCCGAGTAAGTACGCCGAGCGAAACGACATCGAGAGAGAGTCATGGCTAACTACACCGCCGCGGACGTGAAGAAACTCCGCGATCTGACCGGTGCCGGCATGATGGACTGTAAGAAGGCGCTCGACGAGGCCGACGGCGACTTCGACAAGGCCGTCGAGTTCCTTCGCATCAAGGGCGCCAAGGACGTCACGAAGCGGGCCGGCCGCACCGCCGCCAACGGCATCGTGAGCCACTACGGCAACGCGCTGCTCGAGCTCAACTGCGAGACCGACTTCGTCGCCAAGACCCCCGACTTCGTCGAGCTGGGTCAGCGGCTGGTCGAGTTCGGCGCGCAGAACAAGCTGGCCGACGCCGCCGCGCTGAGCGCCGCCACGCTGCCGGACGGCAAGTCGGTCGCCGACACCATCCAGGAGTACTCCGCGAAGATCGGCGAGAAGATCGTCGTGAACCGCTTCGTGGTCCTCGACGGCAACGTCGCGGTCTACCTGCACCGCAAGGCGCAGGACCTGCCGCCGCAGGTCGGCGTCATGGTCGAGTACACCGGCAAGACCGACGAGGCGGCCGAGGACGACGCGCGCGGCGTGGGCATGCAGATCGCCGCCATGCGCCCGCGGTACCTCACCCGGGACGAGGTGCCGGCCGAGGTCGTCGAGTCCGAGCGGCACATCGCCGAGGAGACCGCCAAGGAGGAGGGCAAGCCGGAGAAGGCTCTGCCCAAGATCATCGAGGGCCGGGTGAACTCCTTCTTCAAGGACTTCGTCCTCCTCGAGCAGGCGTCGGTCGTCGACAACAAGAAGACGGTCAAGCAGATCGCGGACGAGGCCGGGCTGCAGATCACCCGCTTTGTCCGGTTCGAGGTCGGCCAGGAGTAAGGCTGCACCTCGTACGAGGCACGGGAGGTCGGGAACGCGATTCTGCGCCCGGCCTCCCAGTCACATAAGGTCTCTGCTGAGCGAAGGGGAAGGCGGGTCTCATGACGATGGTGACCGAGCAGGCCGTACCGGTTGAGAATCCGACTCCGCCACCCGTGCGGCCTCGGCGAGTCGTGCTGAAACTTTCCGGCGAGGTGTTCGGCGGCGGCGCGGTCGGTGTCGACCCCGACGTCGTGCAGGACATCGCCCGGCAGATCGCCACCGTCATCCGCCGCGGCATCCAGGTCGCGGTCGTGGTCGGTGGCGGCAACTTCTTCCGCGGCGCCGAGCTGCAGAAGCGCGGCATGGACCGCAACCGCGCCGACTACATGGGCATGCTCGGCACGGTGATGAACTGCCTCGCCCTTCAGGACTTCCTGGAGAAGGAGGGCATCGAGACGCGTGTGCAGACCGCGATCACGATGGCCCAGGTCGCCGAGCCGTACATTCCGTTGCGTGCCATCCGGCACCTCGAGAAGGGCCGCGCCGTGATCTTCGGCGCCGGCGCCGGCATGCCGTACTTCTCCACCGACACCGTCACCGCCCAGCGCGCGCTGGAGATCCACGCGGACATCGTGCTGATGAGCAAGAACGGCGTCGACGGCGTCTACACCGCCGATCCGCGGGTCGACCCCACCGCGGAGAAGCTCGAGACGATCACCTTCCAGGAGCTTCTCCAGCGTGGCCTGCGGGTTGCCGACCAGGCCGCGTTCAGCCTCTGTGAGGACAACAACCTGCCGATGCTGGTCTTCGGCGCCGAGGGCGACGACACGATCATCCGTGCCGTCAGCGGCGACAAGATCGGCACGTTGATCACCGCCTGAGCCGCCCCGAACTGAACCGTCCCCGCACCACCGAACCAGCAAGGAGGCGAGAAGAGCAGGTGATCGACGAGACCCTCTTCGAGGCCGAAGAGAAGATGGAGAGCGCGGTCGAACACGCCAAGGAGGAGTTCGCCGCGATCCGTACCGGGCGTGCCACCCCCGCGATGTTCTCCAAGATCCTGGTGGACTACTACGGTGCGCCGACGGCGGTGACCGACATGGCGTCGATCGGCATCCCCGAGCCGCGCATGGTCATCGTCAAGCCGTACGACAACTCGCAGCTCGGTCCGATCGAGCGGGCGATCCGTGACTCCGATCTCGGCGTCAACCCCAACAACGAGGGCACTCAGCTGCGGATCCACCTACCGCAGATGACCGAGGAGCGCCGTCGCGACATGATCAAGGTGGCACGCAGCAAGGCGGAGGAGGGCCGGGTGGCCATCCGGAACGTCCGCCGCAAGGCCAAGGAGCAGATCGACAAGCTCGTCAAGGACGGCGGAGCGGGCGAGGACGACGGCCGCCGCGGCGAGAAGGAGCTCGACGACGTGACCCACCGTTACGTCGCCGCTGTCGACGAGCTCGTCAAGCACAAGGAAGCCGAGTTGCTCGAGGTCTGATGTCCTACCTCGATCCGCGTGCCGGGCACTCCTCCGGCGACGACACGGGCGTGCCGGCGCCATATGCCTACGCCGACTTTCAGCCTCCGACGCCCAGCGAGCAATCGCAGGCCTGGCACGCGGACGAGAACGAATTGGACGAGAGCGACCAAAGCGACCCGAAGCGGAAGCGTGGCCCGGGTAAACGCCGCGCGAAAGGAAAGACCAAGAGCGGCAGCAGCCGCGCCGGCCGCAACCTGCCCGCCGCCATCGCGGTGGGTCTCAGCCTCGTGTTGCTGGTGCTCGCGTCGCTGGTGATCTGGCCGCCGGCCTTCCTCGGTGTGATCGTGCTCGCCGCCTGCGCCGGCGTCTGGGAGATGGTCCGGGCGCTGCGTGCCTCGGGGGCCGACGCGCCGCTGATCCCGTTGCTCGGCGGCGCCGTTCTGATGACCGGGCTGGTCCGCTACGGCGGCGAGGACTCGCTCATCCTCGGCCTGGTCGCGACGATCCTGGCCGCGATGATCTGGCGGATCAGTGACGGGGCCGCGGCGTTCCGGCGCGACATCACGGCCAGCGTCCTCACGTCGATCTACGTGCCGTTCCTGATCAGCTTCGCGGTCCTGCTCCAGGAACCCGATCCGGGCGATACCGGCCGTTGGCGCGTACTGTGCACGCTTTTCGCTGTTGTCCTTTCTGACACGGGCGGATACGCGACCGGCGTCTTCTTCGGCAAACACAAGATGGCCCCGTCGATCAGCCCCGGCAAGACCTGGGAGGGCTTCCTCGGCTCGATCGCCGCGGCGGCCCTCGGCAGCGCGCTCTTCCTCTACTTCCTGCTCGACATCCCGGCGTACTGGGGCCTGCTCTTCGGCGCGGTGATCTCGGTGGTTGCCGTGGTCGGCGACCTGGCCGAGTCGATGCTGAAGCGCGATCTGGGCATCAAGGACATGAGTAATCTGCTGCCCGGCCACGGCGGTGTGATGGACCGGCTCGACTCGATCCTGTTCGCCGTGCCGACGGCGTACATCCTGTTCGCCGTGATCTCGGCGAACGTGCCGTCGTGAGTGATCAACTAGCGCGGCGTGGGAGACTGGGTACGCCATGACGATTCTTCCGGTCATCCCGACCAGCCCCGACCAGCCCGACGCGGTCACCACCAAGCGCCGGCCCGCGATGCCGCCTCGCCACCTCGCCGACCTCGATCTCGCCGGCCGCAAGGCCGCGATCGCCGCGCTGGGTGAGCCCGCGTTCCGCGCCAAGCAGATCTCCACGCACTACTTCGGCCGCCTCGTCCGCGACGCCGAGGCGATGACGGACCTGCCCGCCGCGTCACGCGCCCGCCTCACCGACGACTTGCTTCCCACGCTGCTCTCGCCGGTCCGCGAGCTCGCCGCCGACGACGGCGCGACCCGGAAGACGCTGTGGCGGCTACACGACGGCACGCTTGTCGAGAGTGTCCTGATGGGCTACCCCGACCGGGTGACCGCGTGCATCTCCAGCCAGGCCGGATGCGGCATGGCCTGCCCGTTCTGCGCGACCGGCCAGCAGGGCCTCACCCGCAACCTGTCGATCGCCGAGATCGTCGACCAGGTGGTCTATCTGGCCGGCGTCGCCGCGTCGGGCGCCGTCACCGGTGCGCCGCCGCGGCTGTCCCGAGTGGTCTTCATGGGCATGGGCGAGCCGTTGGCCAACTACCCTCGCGTGATCGAGGCGGTCCGCCGGTTGACCGCCCCCGCACCGGAGGGACTCGGACTCTCGCAACGGCATATAACGGTCTCGACGGTGGGCCTGGTGCCCGCCATGCGACGGTTGACAGCTGAAGGACTGTCCGTGACCCTTGCGTTGTCCTTGCACGCCCCCGATGATGATCTGCGCGATGAGCTAGTGCCCGTCAACCAGCGTTGGAAGGTGGCCGAGGTGCTCGATGCCGCGTTCGACTACGCGGCGCAGACCGGGCGTCGGATCTCGATCGAGTACGCCCTCATCAGGGACGTGAACGACCAGCCCTGGCGTGCCGACCTCCTCGGCCGGCTCTTGCGCGGCAAGCTGGCGCACGTCAATCTCATCCCGCTGAACCCGACGCCGGGCAGCAAGTGGGATGCGAGCCCGAAACCGGTCGAGCGCGAGTTCGTCCGCCGGCTGCTCGAGGCCGGCGTGGCGACGACGGTCCGCGACACCCGCGGCCGGGAGATCGACGGTGCGTGCGGTCAGCTGGCGGCGGGCGAGATCAGCGGGCACGCGGAGGTGGCACAGTGACTGGGCTCAGGTCCCAGCGAGCGGAGTGGGAGACGTTGTGACGAGTCAGGGACAGCGTTTCCGTCGCCGTGCGCTCAGGCGCGGCTACAAGGTCGACGAGGTCGACGGCTTCCTCGACCGCGTCGAGGCCACCCTCGCGGGCGAGCAGACGGGACCCCCGGTCGGCGCGCAGGAAGTGCACGACGTCGTCTTCCGTGTCCGCTTCGGCGGCTACGACGAGTGGCAGGTCGACCTCCACCTGGACCGTGTCGAGCGGCAGCTGGCCGAGCTTGAGGACCGTGGCCGCGGCGCGCCCGTGCCGGACCCGATGCGCGACTCGCTGCGCGGCGGGCTCTCCACCGGCGCCATCAACAAGCCGCAGGGGCTGGGTGCCGCGATGGGCGCGGCCGGAGCGGGCCGGATGGCGCCGCCGACCGAGCGCCTGCCCGCGCCCCCGATGCAGCAGCCGCAGCGTCCGCAGATGCAGCCCGACCCGTACGGCCGCTACGACGAGCCGGCACAGTACGGCCAGCAGCAACCGCCCCCGCAGCAGCTTCCGCAGCGCCCGGCGCCGCAGGGCTACCCGCAGCAGGGCGGTTACGACCAGCCCCCGCAGCAGGGTGGCTACGACCAACCGCCGCAGTACGACCAGCGCGGCTTCGACCAGGGCTATGACCAGGGCGGCCCTGGCTTCGACGGCTTCGAGGCCGGCCGGCACGGCAAGACCGACATGACGGCCGAGATCCGCATGCCGCGCGACCCCGACCCGCGTGGCTACGGCGGCCCGCCGCCCAACGGTCCGCCGATGCAGCAGGGCCCGCCGATGCAGCAGGGTCCGCCCATGCAACAGGGCCCACCGATGCAGCAGGGTCCGCCCATGCAGCAGCAGGGCCCGCCGCCGATGCAGGCCCCGCCGATGCAGGCGCCGATGAGCGGCCCGCCCGGCGGCGGCTACGGTCCGCCGCAGCCACAGCTCCCGCCGCCGATGGGCGAGCCGGGGGGCGAGCTATATCGCGTCGACCAGCTACGCCGCACGTTCCAGCCGCGGCGGTTCGGCAGCGGGTACGACCCGATGCAGGTCGACCGGCTGTTCGAGGGCATCCTGCAGGCGATGACCGGTCGCGGTCCCATGCCGGTGCCGGAGAACGAGCTCGACATGCTGCAGTTCGGCCTGGTGCCGGGCGGCTACTTCGAGGCCGAGGTGGACGCCGCCCTGCGCGAGGTCAAGGACATCCTGCTCCGCCGCCGGTAAATCGACATACGCGAAAGGCCCGCCGAATCCGGCGGGCCTTTTGTAGTTTCCGATCACTGGTCGTTCGGCTTGAGACCGTTCCGCCGCAGGATGACATCCGCGATCACGGCGCCGACGAGGCCGACGGCGAACACGACCAGGAAGATGTTCTCCGTGTTGCCCTCGTGGTTGCCCCAGAAGAACATGAGCAGCACCGCCGCCGAGCCGAGGGCGCCCAGGCGCGCGGCCTTGCGGTTGCCCGGCTTGAGCTGGTCGGGAGAGTAAACGGGTTCTTCAGCTTCCGCAGACACGCCGGAGTCCTTCCTCGAAGGCGATACGTCCGAGGTCAAGTCTTGCACGACGGCCTCCCGCGCGGACCACCAACCCGGACCCGGTACCTTCGATGCCGTCGGTGGAATGGATTCGAGGGAGTAGCACGGTGCGGATCACGGGCACGGGACACGCCAGTATGCGGATCGACACGGCCGCCGGCAGCATTCTGTGCGACCCGTGGGTAAACCCGGCATATTTCGCATCATGGTTCCCTTTCCCGGACAATTCGCTCCTGGATTGGGAGACCCTCGGCGACGTCGACTACCTCTACGTCTCGCACCTGCACCGCGACCACTTCGACGCCGAGCACCTCAAGCACTTCATCAGCAAGAAGGCGACGGTGCTCCTGCCCGAGTACCCGACGAGCCAGCTCGAGGACGAGTTGCGCGATCTGGGCTTCACCAGCTTCCTGAAGACCCGGTCCAACGAGGTGCACGAGCTCGACGGCGGCCTCCGGGTGATGATCCAGGCGCTGACCAGCCCCACCGACGGCCCGATCGGCGACTCGTCACTCTGGGTCGAGCACGACGGCATCCGCCTGCTCAACCAGAACGACGCCCGGCCGTCCGACCTCAGCCGCTTCAACGAGCTCGGCCACGTGCACGCCCACCTGCTGCAGTTCTCCGGCGCGATCTGGTACCCGATGGTCTACGAGCTGCCCGAGTCGGCCAAGACCGCGTTCGGCAAGCAGAAGCGCGACCGTCAGTTCGACCGCACGTGGCGTTACATCGACGATCTCCAGGCCGACCACGTCTTCCCGATCGCCGGCCCGCCGAGCTTCCTCGACGACTCGCTCTGGCAGTTCAACGACATCTTCGGCGACGAGGGCAACATCTTCCCCGACCAGTCGGTCTTCATGACCGAGTACGCCAAGGTCGGCGGCACCAACGGCATCGTGCTCCTGCCCGGCAGTGTGACCTCGCTGACAAATGACGGGTCGGCAAGCACCGAGCACCCCACCGACGTCGACGAGTTCTTCGCCCACAAGCGCGAGCACCTCGAGGAGATGCGCACTCGCAAGGCCCCGATCATCGAGGCCGAGAAGGCTTCCTGGCGCCACCCCGAGATCGACGTGCTCGGCGAGATGAAGAAGCGGATCGAGCCCCTCCTCGAAGAGTCGATCTATCTGGCGAAGGGCGTCGGCGGCCCGGTCCGCTTCGACCTCACCGACTCGTTCGGTCCGGACGGCGAGATCATCGAGTCGATCGTCGTCGACTTCCCGGGCAAGCAGGTCCGCCCGTACGCCGACGAGAAGGTCCGATACCGCTTCAAGACCGGCCGCGCCCTGGTCGAGCACCTCATCCACATCGGCGAGGGCGACTGGGTCAACTCGCTGTTCCTGTCCTGCCGCTTCTCCGCGGCGCGCATCGGGCAGTACAACGAGTTCGTCTACGCCTTCTTCAAGTGCCTCAGCGAGGAGCGCCTGCAGTACGCCGAGGGCTGGTACGACGAGCACGAACGCACCGTCGAGGCCGAGGACACGCAGCTCGGCGACTGGACGGTCCAGCGCCGCTGCCCGCACCTCAAGGCCGACCTGAGCCGCTTCGGCGTCATCGACGGCAACACCCTGACCTGCCAGCTGCACGGCTGGAAATTCGACCTCCCCAGCGGGAAGTGCCTCACCAGCGCCGGCCACCAGCTCCGCGCGGAGAAGAAAACCGCCTGACAGCCCAAAATCAAGGTCAACCGCATGCTGTCGTAGCGGGGTGGTGGGTACAGATCGCTGCTCACGCCGAGGGCCGCGGCGGGCCGAGCAGGGCGCGGGGCGCCCAGAACGCTCGGCCCACCACGGCGACGTACGTGAGTGGTCGCGCCCAACCCCCAACCCGGCACGGCTAGCGAGTAAGTCCTAGCCGTGGTGGTGGTCGAGGCGGGCGGCGTTGCGGCTCAGGCGCGGCAGCATCGCGGTGACCACCGGTGAATGCCCTGGTCACCATGGCCGGTGGCGCGGTGGTGCCAGCGCTGTGGCGCTGTGGTGATCCGCTCCCGGCCGGGCGGTCCCGCTATATGGACGCCGCGACCACATCATGGACTTTTATGAACCTTGGAGAGTTACGCCCACATATCAGCCCTAACTCTCCAAGGTTCACATTCGGCCAGGAAAATCCGCCGGACGAAAGCCTCATTAACTGACGAAAGTACTCTCTACAATGGACGCAGGTCTCACATCGCGGACGGTGGGTCCATAATGCGGGCGCGGGTCTCAGCAGGCGGTCGCCTGTCTCGCGGAATGGAAGCGTCGCGCGGCCGCGCGCCGGGCCAGCCGTCCAGCGGCCCAGCCGATCCAACAAATCTTAGTAAATGTCGGATATGCGAGCGGGTGGCAGCGGGCTGGCGGACGGAGATCCGATCGCTGACTGCCTGCGGCCGGTGGCTTGGCTGCGGTCGGTGGCTTGGCTGCGGTCGGTGGCTTGGCTGCGGTCGGTGGCTTGGCTAGCCGCGGACCTCCAAGTCGCGCAGGATTCGCTGCGCGGCGTTGTGGCCGGCGGCGCCGATCACGCTGCCGGCCGGGTGGGCGCCGGCCGAGCCCGCGTACAGGCCGTCGACGCCGGTGAAATACGGCATCCGCTCGTTGAAGGCGACCGTGTTGTCCACGTGGTGGATGTGGCCGCCGGTGATGCCGAAATGTTTCTCGATGCCGGGCGGCGTCAGCGGCATCACGTCGGCGACCAGGTCGCGGGTGCCCGGCGCGTACCTTTCGCAGATGTCCAGCAGGCGCTCCACGTAACCGGGCAGCTCGGCCTCCCACGACGAGCCGGCCGGCTCGAACGGGACCGACTGCACGAACAGCGCGGACGAGTGGTGGCCCGCCGCGTCCTGCAGCGACGGATCGACGGTGGTGTGCAAATACCACTCGATGGTCGGCTCGGCCGGGAGCACGCCCGCCTGCACGTCGGCCCACATGGCCCGCAGCGCGGCCATCGGCGACTCGGACGAACCGCCCGCCAGCCCCGCCGAACCGGGCAGCAGGTGGATGGTGGCGCCGAACGGCGACGGGCCGTCCTCGGGCAGGCAGGAGAAGCGCGGCAGCCCGCGCAGAGCCATGTTGAGCTTGAGCGTCGTGCCGGTGCGCCGGACCGCGGCCATCCGCGACGTCAGCTCGGCGGGCAGGGCGCCCTCGGGGACGAGGCCCATCAACCGGTACGGATCGCAGGCGCCCAGGACCACGCGGGCGCTGATCGACTGCCCGTCGGCCAGGACGACCCCGCTCGCGGCGCCGCCGTCGAGTGTGACCTGCGACACGGGGGACGCGCTGTGGATAACGGCACCCGCGGCGCGGGCCGCGTCGGCGAACGTGCGCGACACCGTGCCCATGCCGCCCCGGGCGATCATCCACGTGCCGTCCGAGCCGGGCAGGCGGCACATGTTGTGCACCAGGAAGTTGTGACCGGTGCCGGGGTCGTCCGGTCCCGCGTTCAGACCCGACAGGCCGTCCGTCACGGCGTACATGCTCATCAGCAGTTCGCTCTTGAAGCCGAAACGCGTGAGATAGTCGGCGACCGAGCCCCGCACGAGCTCGACGAAAGTGCTCTGGAGCTGGGGCCGGATGTAGTGGTCGGCGATCTCCTCCACCGAGCCGGGCTCCTCGAGCCAGGACGGCGCGAGATCGGCTCGCAGCGCCGCGATCTCGGCGGCGAGCTGCTCGTCCGCGGCGATGTCACGCGGCGAGAAATACTGCTCCATCTGCGCCCGGGTGGCCTCGCGGTCACGCCCGAAGAGAAGGTGTGGCGAGCCGGCCGGACCGGGCGTGGGCAGGAAATAGTGCGGATCGCGGCGCAGCACCGGGATGTCGACGTCGAGCTCGCGCAGCAGCTCGGGTGGCATCAAACCCAACAGATAGGACCCGGTCGACTGGCCCAGGCCGGGCACCCGGCCGAACGGATGCTCGGTGCGGGCCGCCCCACCCAGCACGTCGGCGGCCTCCAGCACCAGCACGTCGAGCCCGGCGCGGGCCAGCAGAATCGCGGAGACCAGGCCGTTGTGGCCCGCTCCGATGATCACCACGTCGGTCTGGGCGGGGAGGGTCGTCATGGCCTGGGACTGTAGCGCGTGGGTCCGACAGATTGCCCCGATGTGGCGGACGGGGAAACAAAGTTGCGGGTCGCCGCGTAACCGAGCAGCACGATCACGTGGAACAGGTAGAGCCAGAGCCCGACCGCGACCATCCCACCGATCTCGGTGAAGCCGCCGAACGGGGTGCCCAGATCGAGCGGCAACGCGCAGAAGAGCACGAAACCGTGCAGGAACCCGGAGAGGTTGGCCGCGGTGAACGAGCCGATCAGCGAGGTGGCGAGCCAGCCCGGCCGGCCCGGCGCGACGTACCGGTAGACCCAGATGACCACCGGAGTGAGCACCACCCAGGCCGCCAGGAACGACAGGATCACCGCCCATACCGAGTACCAGCCGCCGCGTACCCACAAAGCGCTGGTTGCCGGTAGCGCGAGGAACATCGCCAGCAGCAGGGCCGGCGCGGCCGCGAGAAGCGGCAGCCAGAGCAGCCGGCCCCGCCAGCCGACCAGGCTCTCGCCACCGGCCGGCCCGCGCAGCGAGACGAAGGCGCGCCGCAGCCCCTCCCCGTACAGGGTCGCCGGAAGCAGGCTGGCCAGCGCGAACGCCGGACTCAGATGAAGCCCGCCCTCGATCAGCGCGGCCAGCGCCCCGGGGGCACCGATCCGGTCCGGGAGGGCCGCTATCGTCTGCCCGGTGAGCCGCCGGACCCGGTCCGCCCCGGCGATCCAGCCGGTGATCCAGACGGCCAGCAGCGCGACCGGCACCACCGCGATGCCCGCGTAGAAGGTGACGGCGGCGGCGTGCAGGGCGACGTCGCGACCGTGCAGGGTCGTCCGCAGCCACCGTCTCATGACGCTGCAGTACCCAGTTAACGAGTTATCCACAGCCCTTACCAACCTCGTACGCGCATCCGGGAAGATGTGCGGCATGCGAGACCTCGTTCTGCTCGGCTCGACCGGGTCCATCGGCACTCAGGCCATCGACATAGTCCGTCGCAACCCCGAGCGCTTCCGCGTGGTGGCGCTCGGCGCCGGGGGTGGCAACGTCGAGCTGCTCGCCGCCCAGGCGCTCGAGCTCGGCGTCGAAGTGGTGGGGGTGGCCCGATCGTCGGTCGTGCAGGACCTCCAGCTCGCCTTCTACAGCGAGGCGCAGAAGCGCGGCTGGGCCTCCGGCGACTTCAAGCTGCCCCGCATCGTGGCCGGGCCGGAGGCGATGACCGAGCTGGCCACCGTCCCGTGCGACGTGGTGCTCAACGGCGTGGTCGGCAGCCTCGGTCTCGCGCCCACCCTGGCCGCGCTCGAGGCCGGCCGGCTGCTCGCCCTGGCCAACAAGGAGTCGCTGGTCGCCGGCGGCCCGCTGGTGCGGCGGGTGGCCAAGCAGGGGCAGATCGTCCCGGTCGACTCGGAGCACTCGGCGCTGGCCCAGTGCCTGCGCGGCGGCTCCACGGCCGAGGTGGCGAAACTCGTGCTGACCGCGAGCGGCGGCGCGTTCCGCGGCCGGCGCCGCGACGAGCTGGAGCATGTCACCCCGGAGGACGCGCTCAAGCACCCGACGTGGGACATGGGCCCGGTCGTCACGATCAACACGGCCACGATGGTGAACAAAGGGCTCGAGGTGATCGAGGCGCACGAGCTGTTCGACGTGGCGTACGACGACATCGAAGTGATGATCCATCCACAGTCGTACATTCATTCGATGGTCGAGTTCACCGACGGCTCGACGCTGGCGCAGACCAGTCCGCCGGACATGCGGCTGCCGATCGCGCTCGCGCTGGCGTGGCCCGAACGGGTGCCGGCCGCGGCCAGTCCGGTGGACTGGCGCGAGGCCCACAACTGGGAGCTGCGCCCGCTGGACGACCAGGCGTTTCCGGCCGTTCGGCTGGCCAAGGAGGCGGGTCGGGCCGGTCATTGCCGCCCGGCCGTCTACAACGCGGCCAACGAGGAGTGTGTGGCCGCGTTCGTGTCCGGTCGGCTACCGTTTTTGGGCATCGTCGACACCGTTGCGGCGGTGCTTGCGGCGGCGCCCGATTTTGCCGAGCCGGGTACCGTCGAAGAAGTGCTCGCCGCGGAAACGTGGGCGCGCGCGGAATCTCAGCGGATGATCGCTACTGCGGCTGAAGGAGCCTGATGCTGCTGTTCTGGTTAGGTGCGGCGGCGTTCGCGCTGACAATCTTGGTCTCGGTGAGCTTGCATGAGCTGGGTCACATGATCACCGGCAAGCGCTTCGGGATGAAGGTGACGCAGTATTTCGTCGGCTTCGGCCCCACGTTGTTCTCGTTCCGGCGAGGCGAGACCGAGTACGGACTGAAACTGATCCCGTTAGGCGGCTTCTGCAAGATCGTCGGAATGACGCCGCAGGACGACGACGTCGCTCCCGAGGACCAGCCACGCGCCATGTGGCGGTTCCCGGTGTGGAAGCGGACGATCGTCATGGGCGCGGGCTCGGTCACCCACTTCATCCTCGCCGCCGCGGGCATCTGGATCATGGCGATCACGGTCGGCCTGCCCAACCAGGATTTCCCGGTCACCAGCTCGCAGACGCTCACCAAGCCGGCCCGCATCGAGGTGGCCGACTGCACCTGGATCAACCTGCCCACCACGAACGTGGACTGCAAGCCCGGCACGGACGGCGCGATCGCCGGCCCGGCCGCAGCGGCCGGCTTGAAGAACGGCGACCTCATCACCAAGGTCGGCACCACCACGATCAACAACTACGGCGACCTGACCAACGCGATCCGCGTGCAGAAGGCCGGCGCGGTCCCCTTCGAGTACACGCGAGACGGCAAGTCCGCCGTCGCCGAGGTCAAGCTCGTCAGTGCCAAGCGTCCGGCGCCCGACGACGACACCGGCACCGGCCCGCAGACCGACGTCCCGGTCGCCGGGCTCGGCCTGGACACGAGCGGCATCGCGCGGATCAACAACTACAACGTCGCGACCGCGGTGCCCGCCAGCGCCAGCTTCGGCTGGCTCATCGTGGAGAACTCGTTCGCGTCGCTGAAGAAGGTCCCCGAGAAGATCCCCGCCTTGTGGCACTCACTCACCGGTGGCGAGCGCGACCCGAACACTCCGATCAGCGTGATCGGCGCGAGCCGCCTCGGCGGTGAGGCGATCGAGAAGGGCGTGCCCGAGGTCTTCTGGCAGATCTTCATCTCGCTCAACGTCTTCATCGGTATCTTCAACCTGCTGCCGCTGTTGCCGCTGGACGGCGGACACATCGCCATCGCCTGGTTCGAGAAGGCGCGGTCGTGGCTCTACGCCCGGTTGCGCAGGAGAGATCCTGGCCGCGTGGACTACTACAAATTGATGCCCATAACTTATGCGGTCATTCTCATAGGCGGCGCGTTCACACTGCTCACGGCTACCGCCGACATCGTCAACCCGATTACGATATTCCCGTGACCGCTGTCAGCCTTGGAATGCCGGCCGTGCCTCCTCCGCCACTCGCGCCTCGCCGCCAGAGCCGTCAGCTCATGGTCGGCAGCGTGCCGGTCGGTGGTGGGGCCCCGGTCAGTGTGCAGTCGATGACCACCACGCTCACCGCCGACGTCAACGCCACCCTTCAGCAGATCGCCGAGCTCACCGCGGCGGGCTGTCAGATCGTCCGGGTCGCCGTGCCCTCCCAGGACGACGTCGAGGCGCTGCCCGCGATCGCCAAGAAGTCGCAAATTCCGGTGATCGCCGACATCCACTTCCAACCCAAGTACGTGTTCGCCGCGATCGACGCCGGCTGCGCCGCGGTCCGGGTCAACCCGGGCAACATCCGCCAGTTCGACGACAAGGTCAAGGAGATCGCCCGGGCGGCGAGCGACGCGGGCATCCCGATCCGAATCGGGGTCAACGCGGGCTCGCTCGACAAGCGGCTCCTGGAGAAGTACGGCAAGGCGACGGCCGAGGCGCTGGTCGAGTCGGCGCTGTGGGAGTGCTCGCTGTTCGAGGAGCACGGCTTCCGCGACATCAAGATCTCGGTGAAGCACAACGACCCGGTCGTCATGATCCGGGCGTACCGCCAGCTGGCCGAGCAGTGCGACTACCCGCTGCACCTCGGTGTCACCGAGGCGGGGCCCTCTTTCCAGGGCACGATCAAGAGCTCGGTGGCGTTCGGCGCCCTGCTCGCCGAGGGCATCGGTGACACGATCCGGGTGTCGCTGTCCGCCCCGCCGGTCGAGGAGATCAAGGTGGGCCAGGCGATCCTCGAGTCGCTGGGCCTGCGTGAGCGCGGCCTCGAGATCGTCTCCTGTCCGTCGTGCGGGCGGGCCCAGGTGGACGTCTACACGCTGGCCGAGCAGGTCACCGCGGCGCTGGAGGGCTTCCCGGTGCCGCTGCGGGTCGCGGTCATGGGCTGCGTCGTGAACGGTCCGGGTGAGGCGCGTGAGGCCGACCTGGGCGTGGCGTCCGGCAACGGCAAGGGCCAGATCTTCGTGAAGGGCAAGGTCATCAAGACGGTGCCCGAGCCGATCATCGTCGAGACGCTGGTCGAGGAGGCCCTGCGCCTGGCCGACGAGATGGGTGCCGAGCTGCCCGAGGAGATGCGCGACCTGCTCCCCGGCCCGCAGGTCACGATCCACTGATCAGACACGGCGGCGAGGCCCGGCCACCCGGCCGGGCCGGGCCGCCGGGCTAGAAGAGCACTGTGGCGAACGAGCCGGCGGAAACGAAGCCGCATCGTGCGTAGACGCGGCGGGCGGCCGTGTTGTAGTCGTTCACGTACAAGCTCACCGTCGGGGCGACGCGGCGCAAGGCGTCGCGGACGACGGCGGCCATGGCCGGTGCCGCCAGGCCGCGGCCCCGGAACTCCGGGTCGACCCACACGCCCTGCACCTGAGCCGTCCGGCGGGTCACGATCGCCAGCTCGGCCTTGAAGATGACACGGTCGCCCAGGAAGCGCGCGTAGGCCCGCTTCCCCTTCACCAGCTCGGCGATCCGGCGCCGGTAGCCGCGGCCGCCGTCGTCGAGCAGCGGGGACACGCCGACCTCCTCGGTGTACATCGACACCGCGGCCGGGAACAGCAGATCGACCTCGCTCGGGCGCACCAGCCGCACGTCCGGGTCGGGGGCGATCGCCGGATCCCGGTCGGCCACCAGTAACGGCTGGTTGGTGCGCACGTCGCGGGCGCGGCCCCAGCGGCTCTCCAGCCGGCTCCAGAGGTCGAGCACGGCCTCCGAGCGGCCGATGATCGAGGAACAGATCCGCGGTTCGGAGCCGAGCATCTCGGCGAACGCGGCGGTCGCCACCGGGGTCGTGCACACCGGGACGAGATGCGCGCCCGACCAGATGATCGACTCGATGCGCCGGCCGGTGCCGTACCCGAAGATCCGGCCGTCGGAGCGCCACCAGTTCAGGCCGTGCGCGGCCACCCGCTCGGCGATCTGGGCGCCTGCGTAGGGGTCGCGATCGAGGATCTGCTCGACCGCGGCGCGCTCGGACTCCCCGAGCTGGCGAATGGGAACCGTCAGCACATGTTCCACATTGCCAGATAGCAGGGCCAAGTCGCCCATCGGCAACCCCTCTCCCGAAGAAACCCTTGCACCCGATGCGTTGCCGATATATCGTCAAGCTATCGACAACAGATCGGAGAAGATCATGAGGAACTTCCACAGCGAAGCTCATCGCATGCGAGGGTGGGGATTCCCGCCCGGTTTCCCGTTCGGCGGCCCCGGCGGACACGGCGGCCCCGACTTCGGCCCCGGTGGCCCGTTCGGTCACGGTGGTCGCGGGGGCCGTCGTGGCGGGCGCGGGACTCGTCTGAACGTCCGTCCCGCCCTGCTGGCGCTGCTTCTGGAGCGCCCGATGCACGGCTACGAGATGATCCAGGAGCTCGACTCCCGCACCAACGGCATCTGGCGCCCGAGCCCCGGCTCGGTCTACCCGACGCTGCAGCTCCTCGAGGACGAGGGCCTGATCGAGGCCACCGCCGAGGGTGGCCGCAAGAGCTACCGCCTCACCGCGGACGGCCGTCCCGAGGCCGAGACCGCCGCGCAGAACCCGCCGTGGGCCAGCATCGGCGACGACACCATGTCGCAGGTGCAGGACTTCCGCGACGCGGCCGTCGGCATCATGGGCGCCCTGCGCCAGGTCGGCTTCAACGGCACGCCCGAGCAGCGTCAGAAGGCGCTGGAGGTGCTGAACGAGACAAAGCGCAAGCTCTACGCGGTGCTCGCCGAGTCCGACTCCGAGTCCGAGTAGCCATGACGCACGCGAGGACAGGCGCACTCACGGGGGTGCGCCTTCCTCATGTGCAAGATTCAAACATTTCCCCGGTACGGACGCGCACCTCCCGCAAACGCACCGAGCGAGTCCCCACCTGACGGCCGGCTCGCTGCCACTTCAGGCCGTCCCGACGACCGGCCGGTGAGCGGCGAGCGCTCAGCGGCCCAGTGAGTGCAACAACGCCGCCAGCTTTTCGAGGTCCGGCGTCTCCAGCTCGGGCGTCGGCAACAAAGCCATCGCCGGGACCGTGACGCCTGCCTTGACGTATTCCTCGACCTTGGCGCGGCACTCGGCCGGAGAGCCGTGGACCACCAGCTCGTCCACCAGTGAGTCGGGGATCGCGGCGAGGGCCGCCTTGCGATCGCCGGCCGACCAGGCCTCCCAGACCGGGGTCAGCACCTCCGCACGGCCCAGCCAGCGATGGAACGCCGCGTAAGCCGGCACGTTCACGTACGCCGCGATCATGCGTCTGGCCACCGTCCGGGCGTACGCGGCGTCCGGCGTCGGGCAGACGAAGATGCGCGCCACCACCTCGAAGTCCGACGGTGCACCGGACAGCTCGGCCAGCGCGGTCGGCACATCGGCGGGGGAGAGCCAGTTCAGAATCACCCCGTCGGCCGAGGACGCGGCCAGGCGGAGCATGCCGGGACGCAGCGCGGCCAGGTGGATCTTCGGGAGGACGGCCGGCGGGCGTTCCAGGCGGAAGCGCTTCACCGCGAACGTCGAATACTCCTCGGTCACGGTCTCGCCGGCCAGCGCCGCCGCGAGGAAGCGCAGCATGTCGCGGCTCCGCGCGTACGGTGACGCGAACTCGACACCGTTCCAATCCTCGACGACAACAGGTGACGACGAGCCGATCCCTAGCTGGACACGCCCGGGAGCGGCCTCGGCCAGCGCCGCCGCCGTCATCGCGAGCAGCGCCGGCCCTCGCGTGAAGACCGGCGCGATCGCGGTGCCCAGCCGGAACGACGGCGCCCACGCCGCGGCCAGGGCCAGCGGCGTGAACGCGTCCGTGCCGTTGACCTCCGACGACCAGAGATCGGTGAACCCGGCGTCGGCCAGCGTCGCGTACACGGCCTGGTGATCGGGCAGTGGCACCCCGCTGAGCGGGACGGTGATTCCCCAGCGCATCGACATCCCATGATCCTGCACGCCGGAACCGGCCGGGTCCACTGAAGACCTAGATCGAGGCCTTCGTACGCCACGCCACCGCCCACGACGTCTTCCCGTTGGTCCGCAACAGTGAACCGGCATACACCCGGGAGCCCACCACGAGCAGCAGCAGAGCCGTCACCGCCATGATCAGCAGGGCCAGCGGCGGTTCCCAGGCGGCCGCGTCGCCGTTGAAGAGCCGCACCGGCATCGCGACCGGCGCCGAGAACGGGATGTAGGACAGCACCCGCATCGCGGCGTCGTTGTCGCCGAGGAAGATCACCGCGAAGAACGGCAGCATCACGGCCATCTGCACCGGTTGGGAGACGCCGTTCAGGTCCTCCTGCCGGCCGGCCAGCGCTCCCACGCCCGCCCAGATCGCGGCCAGCATGATGAAGCCGATCACGAAGAATGCCAGGAACCACCCGATGGCCGGCTGCAGCAGGTGGAGCAGGCCGCGATCGGCGCCGGCCAGCCGCGCCCCGGTCAGCGCGACGATCGCGATCAGCCCCACCTGGATGAACGACAGCAGGGTCAGCGCCGCGACCTTCCCGGCGAGCAGCGCACGCGTCGGCACCGAGGACACCAGGATCTCCACGACGCGGGTCTGTTTCTCCTCGGTGACGCTTTGCGCGATGGACAGGCCGAACAGCAGCGACGTGAAGAAGAAGACGAAGGCCAGGGCGAACGGCACGGCGAACGCGAGGAACGGGTCGACGGCGTCGGGGTCGAGCAGCCGGACCGGTGGCGAGTCGCTCAACGCCCGCACCACGTCGTCCGGGCTGTCCTCCATGGCCAGCACCGCGGGGCCGGCGACCACCGCGGCGTCCGCCGAGCCGTCCCGCACCAGCTTCTCGGCGGCCGCGTCGTCGGCGACCGCGCGCACCTCGAGGCCCGCGTCGGACAGCCGCGCGGCGGTGGCCGCGTCGGCGACCGCCACCGTCGAGGCGCCGCCGCTGAGCAGGGCCGGCAACACCGTCGACGCCACCGCGAAGAGCAGGAAGAACACCGTGCTGAACAGAAACGTCTTGTCGCGGAGCTTGACCTTGATCTCGCGGGCGGCGACCAGCTTGGCCGCGGCGTACGTGCTCATCAGCGAATAACCTCTCGGAAGATCTCGGTCAGGGACGGGACGACCGGCCCGAACGCGTGCACCGGGCCGCGGGCCAGCGCGGACCGCAGCAGCTCCTGATCGTCGGCGGCGGCGGACAGCTCGAAGATCGCCTCCGGCCCGTCCAGCTCGAGCAGCGTGACCCCGGGCTGGTCGCGGATCCAGCCCGCGTCCGAACCGACCAGCAGGCGATAGCGGGGCAGGCTGTGCGAGGCCCGCAGCGACGCCCGGTCACCCGCCGCCCGGATCGTCCCGTCCGCGATGATCACCAGGTCGTCACAGAGGCGTTCGACCAGGTCGAGCTGGTGACTGGAGAACAGCACCGGGGCACCGGCGGCGGCGCGCTCGCGCAGCACCTCCAGCACGGTCTCGACGGCGAGCGGGTCGAGGCCGGAGAACGGCTCGTCGAGGACCAGCACGTCCGGGTCGTGCACCATCGCGGCGGCGACCTGGGCCCGCTGCTGGTTGCCGAGCGACAGCTTCTCCAGCTTGTCGCCGCCGCGCTCGCCGAGGCCGAGACGCTCCAGCAGCTCCGCGGTCCGCTTCAGCGCGGCGGGCCGGCTCATCCCGTGCAGCTGCCCGAGATAGACCACCTGGTCGGTGACCGACATCTTGGGATAGAGGCCGCGTTCCTCCGGCATATACCCGAAGCGCTGCCGACCGTCCCGGGTCAGCGGCGCGTCCTGCCAGGTCACCGTGCCGGAATCGGGGGCCAGCACGCCGAGGATGATCCGCATGGTGGTGGTCTTGCCGGCGCCGTTGGCACCGACGAACCCGGTCAGGCGGCCGCCCGCGACCTTGAACGAGACGTCCTTGAGGACCTGGCGGCCGTCGAAACTGCGGCTCACACCGTCGACGTTGAGGCTCATGCCCCATGACGCTAGACATTCACGGCAGCGATTGCGTCGGGCCCGGGAACGACCCCCTGGGTCATCCTCGCGGAGGACGCGGCGTCACCACCCCCATCTCGTACGCCATGACGACCGCCTGGGTACGATCGCGGGCCCCCAGCTTCGTCAGCACCCGGCTCACATGCGTCTTGACCGTCGTCTCTCCCAAGTGGAGGGCGCGGGCGATCTCCGCATTCGTCGCGCCACCGGCGAGCGCGACCAGCACCTCCCGCTCGCGCGGCGTCAGCTCGTCGAGACGCGGACCACCGTCGGCCGCGAGGCCGGAGCGGGCCGTGAACGCCGAGATGACCCGGCGGGTGATCTCCGGTGCCAGCAGTGCGTCGCCGCGCGCGATGACGCGTACGGCCTCGATCAGGGTTTCCGGGGCGCTGTTCTTCAGCAGGAAACCGGAGGCGCCGGCCTGCAACGCCGCGAACAGGTAGTCGTCGCGGTCGAACGTGGTCAGGATCAGCACCGACGGCCCGTCCGTGGTGACGATGCGACGGGTCGCATCCAGACCGTCCATGCCCGGCATCTCGACATCCATCAGCACGACGTCGGGGGTGTGCCGGGCGCACAACGCGACGGCGGACGCGCCGTCCTCGGCCTCGCCGACCACCTCGATGTCGTCCTCGAGATCGAGAATGACCCGGAACCCGGACCGGACGAGGCGATGGTCGTCCGCGAGAAGGACCCGGATCACTGGGCCTCCACCAGCCGGCTCGTATCCAAGGGCAGCCGCGCCCGGACCCGGAACCCGCCCGAGGAGCGTGGACCGGCCTCCACCGTGCCGCCGTGCAGCGCGACCCGCTCCCGCATGCCGGCCAGGCCCAGACCGCTGCCGGCCGCCGCGTTCGCGCCCCGGCCGTCGTCGGCCACGTCGACCTCCAGCTCCCGGGCCAGGTAACGGATCCGGACGTCCACGGTGGACGCGTTCGCGTGTTTCAGCGCGTTGGTCACCGCCTCCTGCACGATCCGGTACGCGGTCTGCGAGATCGATGCCGGCAGCGGAACCGGGTCGCCGAAGACGGCGTATTCGGCGGTGAGGCCGGCGTCGCGGACCCGGGCGGTCAGATCCGCGACGTGCTCGACGCCGACCGGCGCCGGCGGAACGGGCTCGCCCGGTGCCCGCAGCGCGCCGAGCATCCGGTGCAGCTCGTCCACCGCCGTGCGGGCGCCCTGCTCGACAGCGGTGAGGGCGGCGCTCGCGGCCTGCGGGTGGCGATCCATGGCCCGGCGTGCCGCGGATGCCTGGATGCCCATGACGGACACATGATGGGCGACCACGTCGTGCAGTTCGCGCGCGATCCGCACGCGCTCGCCCAGCACCGCGCGTTCCTCGGCGCTCGCCCGCGCCCGGCCGATCTCGTCCGCCTGCAGCGTCAGCTCGTGCTCGCGACGCGCGGCCAGCCAGGCGGTCTCGCCGAACCAGTACGCGAAGGCGAACACCAGCACGTTGATCAGAACCTGGTTGACGATGCCGGACAGCAGCGGTGGCAGGTCACCGGTGGCACCCGGCGGTCCACCGGGGGGCATCTTGTCCGCGGCGATCAGGAAGGCGACGGCGAGCCAGGCGAACATCGCCCCGATCACCGCGATCCGCAGCCAGCGGGCCCGGGGGCGATCGCGTCCCCACGCGCCGACCGCGTAGATCGCCGCGAAGATCGCACCGGAGGCGAACTGGATCTCCTGCACGCTGCGCACCTGCCCGCCGATGAACACCACCGCGGTGACCGCCAGCACGGCCTCCGGATGCGACCGGCGCCAGATCAGCGGGAACGTCACCGCGAAGGCCCAGAGCAGCTGTTCCGCCGCGCTGCGCTCGATGCCCCACACCCAGACCCCGCTGGCGCGGGCCAGCACCACGTTGAGCAGCGCCCCGGCGACGGCCGCGAGCCCGATGAACAGATCGATGCGGCGCTGCCTGCTCGTCGGACCGGGTCGCTGCCATTCATCGAGGATCGCCATGGCCACGAGCTTGGCACAGGTGCCCCACGGCGAAGCTCCGACTTAAGTCGACGGTTTAGTTACTCATGGAGATCGTCTGGGTAGGAGTGTCGGCGTCGTGTTCGGGGGTGAGGGTGCCGCCCAGCTCGATGATCCGCCGGTGCGCCGCGGCCAGGCGGTCCTCCAGCATCACGATGCGGCACGCGGCGGTCAGCAGGATGCCCTCGTCGAGGAGCTGCCGTACGCGCCCGGCCAGCTGCAGCTGGTGGCGGGAGTATCGCCGGTGGCCGCCGAGGGAGCGCTCCGGCTCGATCAGGCCCGCAGCCCCGAGGCTGCGGAGGAAGGCCGGCGTCACACCGATCATGTCGGCGGCGCGGCCCATCGTGTACGCCGGGTAGTCGGCGTCGTCGAAGGTCGTGCTCATGGTGCCTTTCCGAGGGGACGGCAACGGGGGTCTCTACAGTCCAGGGCCCCGGCGGGTAACCGGGGCCCTGGCTTTTCAGTTCTGTGCCGACCGTCGTCGGCTCATGCGGTCCTGCGCCTGCGTGCCGCTAGCGCACGACCTGAGTGATGGGCATCGGCTGCGATCACCTCTTGTCGGGTCGGGGACGTTGTGATTACGCGTTGCTGCGGTATCTCGTCCTCCTTAGCCAACTCAGGGTCTGTGCCAGTTGCGTGTCGGCTGTGCGTGGCCGACGCCACAAACTCTAGGACGACCACGGACGGATTTCTAGTATCGCCGCTGTAGATTTTTTGGACAAATCGTCAGACAGCGGAACACTCGCCAGATGGCGTAAAACGGGGCATAAGGGGCGGCGGAGCGAGGCGGGCGCCGGACGCGGCGATGCCGCGTGAGAGAGAGGTGACCGCGCCCCGCTCCGCCGCGGGACAGGGGTATCAGAGCGAACCCCTGGTGCTCGCCGGGCTTGCCGAGGGCCCGTGCGAATCGTTCCGGATATGGACAAGTGTGCTGGCCCGCGTGCCAAGCGGCAACGCATTTACCGCTGATCATTGACTCGCGTAACAACTGAGGGCGATCATCACGGCACGCGGTGGCCTAGGTCACAGCGAACCTCAGGCAAGGAGTCGCAGATGAGCAGCGTCACCTCCTCCACCACCGACGAAGAACGCCTGGCCCAGCTCGGCTACCAGCAGGAGCTCCACCGCCGGCTCTCCGGGTTCTCGAACTTCGCCGTCTCCTTCTCGATCATTTCGATTCTGGCCGGCGCGATCACCTCGTACGGGATCGCCATGACCGCCGGTGGGCCGCTCGCCATCGTGCCGGGCTGGCTCTTCGTCGGCATCATGGTCACCTTCGTGGCCCTGGCCATGGCCGAGGTGTGCTCGGCCTACCCGACCGCGGGCGCCCTCTACTGGTGGACCGCGGCGCTGGCCAAGCGCAACAAGGCCGCCTGGGCCTGGTTCATCGGCTGGTTCAACTTCCTCGGCGAGGTCGCGGTGACCGCGGCCATCGACTTCGGCGCGGCGATCACCACCTCCGCGTTCCTCAGCCTGACCTTCGACATGGAGGTCACCAAGGCCCGGACGTTCTTGATCTTCCTGGTCATCATCGCCGTGCACGGCCTGCTGAACACGTTCGGCGTCAACCTCGTGCGGCTTCTGTCCGACATCAGCGCCTGGTGGCACCTGGTCGGGGTGGCCGTCATCGTGGCGCTGCTCGCGATCATTCCGGACCAGCACAAGCCGGTCTCCGAGGTGTTCACCGAGGTCCACAACGAAACCGGATTCACCTTCGCCGGGGCGAGTGTCTACGCGGTCCTCATCGGGCTGTTGATGGCCCAGTACACGTACACGGGCTACGACGCGTCCGCCCACGTCGCGGAGGAGACGCACGACGCTTCGCGTGCCGCACCCCGGGGCATCGTGATGTCCGTGGTGGTCAGCGTGATCGCTGGATTCGTCCTGCTTTTCGCGATCACCTGGTCGATCCAGGATTACGAGGCGGAACGGACCACCGCGCTCGGGTTGCCGCCCGCGCAGATCTTCATCGACGCGCTCGGCCACAACACCGGCACGTTCCTGGTCTTCATCTGCATGGTCGCGCAATGGTTCTGCGGCATGGCCTCGGTCACCGCGAATTCCCGGATGTCGTTCGCCTTCGCGCGTGACGGTGCCATTCCGGGCTCGCGAATCTGGAAGAAGGTCAACCCCCGCACCGGTACGCCCACGAACTCCATCTGGCTCTGCGTGGTGCTCTCGACGCTCCTGGTGCTTCCGTCACTTTGGAACACGACGGCCTATCTCGCGGCCACCTCCGTCGCGGTGATCGGCCTCTATATCGCGTACGTGGGCCCGGTCCTGCTGCGCAGACTGAACAAGGATTTCCAGCCGGGGCCCTGGAACCTCGGCAAATGGAGCCCGGTGGTCGGCTGGATCGCGATCGTCTGGGTGGTGATCATCTGCGTTCTGTTCATCCTGCCGACGGCCAGCCCGATCACCGCGACGACGTTCAACTACACGATCGTCGCCGTCGCCATCGTGCTGGGCGCCGCGACGATCTGGTGGTTCGCCAGTGCGCGCAAGTGGTTCACCGGCCCGCGGCAGAACCTCATCGAAAAGGCGGCACACGGCGAACAGACCATGCCGACCGAGAAGTAGGGCAGCGCATGTATATCGAGGATCTCGACGTCTCCGTCGGTAACGGCAGCATCGACACCGTGGTGCTGGCGCTGACCGACATGCAGGGACGGCTGCAGGGCAAGCGTCTGCACGGCCGTTATTTCATGGACGAGGTGGTGGCCGGCGGCAGCGAGGGCTGCAATTATCTGCTCGCGGTGGACGTGGACATGAACACCGTCGACGGATACGAGATGTCCAGCTGGGCGCGTGGTTACGGCGACTTCGTCATGAAGCCGGACTTCGCCACGCTCCGCAAAGTGCCCTGGCAACCGGGGACGGCTCTGGTCCTCGCCGATCTC
This sequence comes from Actinoplanes sp. TBRC 11911, assembly GCF_012933445.1. Lineage (GTDB taxonomy): Bacteria > Actinomycetota > Actinomycetes > Mycobacteriales > Micromonosporaceae > Actinoplanes. The sequence goes on along the minus strand of NZ_JABBNC010000009.1, from coordinate 23,031 downwards.
GAGACAACCGACGGACTTCCCGTGTACGCCTCACCGCGCCAGATACTGAAGCGCCAGCTCGCCCGGCTTGCTGAGCACGGCCTCACGGCGTACGCGGGAACCGAACTTGAATTTGTGCTTTATCGCGACAGTTACGAGAAGGCATTCGAGAAGAACTATCGCGGCCTCGTCCCGGCGAACCAGTACAACGTGGACTACTCGCTGCTCGGGACGGCCCGGGTGGAACCGTTGCTGCGACGGATCCGCAACGACATGTTCGGCGCGGGTCTGGTGCCGGAGAGCGCCAAGGGCGAGTGCAACTTCGGGCAGCACGAAATCGCCTTCCGCTACGCCGACGCGCTCACCTGCGCCGACCATCACGTCATCTACAAGAATGGCGCCAAGGAGATCGCCGCGCAGGAGGGCATGTCGCTCACCTTCATGGCCAAGCCCAACGAGCGCGAGGGCAACTCCTGCCACATCCATTTCTCGCTGCGCGGCCGCGACGGCAAATCGGCGATGCTCGGCGACGGCCCCGGCCACCTCAGCGAATGCGGCGAACGCGTGGTGGCCGGGCTGCTCGCGACCATGCGCGAGTTCAGCCTGATGTTCGCCCCCAACATCAACTCCTACAAGCGTTACCAGGAGGGATCGTTCGCACCGACCGCCCTGCGCTGGGGAGTCGACAACCGCACCTGCGCGTTGCGGATGGCCGGGCACGGGCAGGGCATGCGGGTGGAGAACCGGGTGCCGGGCGGCGACGTGAACCCCTATCTGGCGATCGCGGCGCTGGTCGCGGGGGCCTTGCACGGCATCGAGAACGGGCTGGAACTGGAACCGGAATTCATCGGCAACGCGTATCAGGACCAGAGCGCGTCGCGGGTGCCGGAGACGTTGCGCGAGGCCCAGCACGCATGGCTGGACAGTGACATCGCGAAGAAGGCGTTCGGCGACGACGTGGTCGGCCACTACGCGAACATGGCTCAGGTGGAATTGTCGGCGTTCGATGCGGCGGTCACCGACTGGGAACTCCGGCGCGGATTCGAGCGGATGTGACGATGGCCGATGTGATCGACCCCTCGACCGGGGTGCTGCTCACCCGTGTACCGGGAATGGGTCTGGCGGAAACCGACGCGGCGATCGACCGGGCGCAGCGGGCTTTCGACGGCTGGCGCAATGTTGCTCCGGGCGATCGGGCCCGGCTGCTGCGGCGGTTTGCGACGGTGGTCGACGAGCACCTCGACGAGCTGGCCGATCTCGAGGTGCGCAACGCCGGGCACACGGTCGGCAACGCTCGCTGGGAGGCCGGCAACGTCCGGGACGTGCTCAACTACTACGCGGGGGCGCCGGAACGGCTCAGCGGGCGGCAGATCCCGGTGGCCGGCGGTATCGACGTCACCTTCCACGAGCCGCTCGGCGTGGTCGGGATCATCGTGCCGTGGAACTTCCCGATGCCGATCGCGGGCTGGGGTTTCGTGCCCGCCCTGGCGGCCGGCAACACGGTCGTGCTCAAGCCGGCCGAGCTCACCCCGCTGACCGCGATCCGGCTCGGTGAGCTCGCGCTGGAGGCGGGTCTGCCGCCGGACGTCTTCCAGGTGCTGCCGGGCAAGGGTTCGGTGGTCGGGCAGCGGTTCGTCACCCACCCGGCGGTTCGCAAGATCTGCTTCACCGGCTCCACCGAGGTCGGCAAATCGATCATGGCGGGCGCTTCCGACCAGGTCAAACGGGTCACCCTGGAGCTGGGTGGCAAGAGCGCGAACATCGTCTTCGCGGACGCCGACCTGGACAAGGCGGCGGCCGCCACCCCGGCCAGCGTGTTCGACAACGCCGGGCAGGACTGCTGCGCCCGGTCGCGGCTGCTGGTGCAGGAGTCGGTCTACGACAAGTTCCTGTCGATGCTGGAACCGGCCGTGCAGGCGTTCCGGGTCGAGGAGCCGTCGGGCGACACCGCCGAGATGGGCCCGCTGATCTCGGCGGGTCATCGCGCGACCGTCGCCTCGTACGTCGAGGACGCCGACGTCGCCTTCACCGGGACCGCGCCGGACGGCGACGGCTGGTGGTTCCCGCCGACCGTGCTGCTGGCCCGCTCGACCGGCGACCGGCACTGGCGGGAGGAGGTGTTCGGCCCGGTCCTGTCGGTGCTGCCGTTCCGCGACGAGCAGGACGCGATCCGGCTCGCCAACGACACCTCGTACGGGCTGTCCGGCTCGTTGTGGACCCGGGATCTGGGCCGGGCGCTGCGCGTCTCGCGGGCCGTGGAGACCGGTGCGCTGAGCGTCAACAGCCACTCCTCGGTGCGCTACTGGACGCCGTTCGGCGGCATGAAGCAGTCCGGGCTGGGCCGGGAACTGGGGCCGGACGCCCTGCTTTCGTTTACCGACGTCAAGAACGTCTTCATCAACACCGACAGCTGAAAGGGCACCACGTGGAGCGTTTGCAGGACCGGGTCGCGGTGATCACCGGGGCCGGCAGTGGAATCGGCCTCGCCACCGCCCGGCGGTTCGCCGCCGAGGGCGCCAAGGTGATCGCCGTGGACATCGCCGAGGATGCCGGAAAATCGTGTGCGGCCGAGGTGGGCGGCGAGTTCGTGGCGTGTGACGTCGCTGACGAGGAGAGTGTCCGCGGTCTCTTCGACGGGGTGGCCGAGCGGTATGGGCGGGTGGACATCGCGTTCAACAACGCCGGCATCTCGCCGCCCGACGACGACTCCATCCTGGTTACCGGGATCGATGCGTGGGAGCGGGTGCTGCGGGTCAACACCACCTCGGTCTATCTCTGCTGCAAATACGCCATCCCGCATATGCAACGGCAGGGCAAGGGCTCGATCATCAACACCGCGTCGTTCGTCGCCCTGTTGGGCGCCGCGACCTCCCAGATCGCTTATACCGCAAGCAAAGGCGGCGTCCTGGCGATGACGCGCGAGCTCGGCGTGCAGTTCGCGCGGGAGGGGATCCGGATCAACGCGCTCTGTCCGGGGCCGGTCGCCACGCCGTTGCTGATGGAGCTTTTCGCGAAGGATCCGGAGCGTGCCGCCCGCCGGTTGGTGCACGTCCCGATGGGCCGGTTCGCCGAGCCGGCCGAGATCGCCGCGGCCGTCGCTTTCCTCGCGAGCGACGACTCGTCCTTCATGACGGCATCGCAATTCGTGGTGGACGGCGGCATCACAGCGGCGTACGTCACTCCATTGTGATTGTTTGATTACGGCGTGCTTGGGGCAGACTGACAAAAGCACGTCGGGTCGAATCCCCGCCGGTTCGAGTTCAGCCCTCGTTCGGGTGGGACAGATGGGCCTTTGGGCGCGGCGCCACCGCGGGCGGGTGACGCCGCACACCCATGGAATTAGGTTTTCCTCATGCGTCCCATAATCGGCATCACCTCATATGTGCTCCCCGCCACCTGGGGTGTCTGGCACGACATTTCCACCGCGTTGCTGCCGTACGACTATGTGGCCGCGGTAACCGAGGCGGGCGGCCGGGCGGTATTGCTTCCGCCGGACGACACCGACACCGACGTGTTGCGCGCGCTCGACGGATTGGTGCTGGCCGGCGGCGCCGATATCGACCCCTCGCTGTACGGCGCGGATCGGGAGCCACTGACCGACTCCGCCCACGATCGCGACGTCGCCGAGCTGGACCTGGCCCGCGCGGCGCTGGCGCAGGACTTTCCGGTGCTCGGCGTGTGCCGGGGGATGCAGGTGATGGCGGTCGCGGCCGGCGGCCGGTTGCACCAGCATCTGCCGGACGTGCTCGGGCACGAACGGCACCGCCCGGCGCCCGCTGTCTACGGCCGGCTCGAGGCGCGGCTCACCCCGGGCAGCCGGATCGCCGCGCTGATCGGCGACGACCCGGGCATCCGGTGCTACCACCACCAGGGCGTGGCCGACGCGGGCACGCTGAAGGTGACCGGGCAGAGCGACGACGGCCTCCCCGAAGCGGTGGAAGATCCGTCGAAGAGGTTTGCGCTCGGTGTCCAGTGGCATCCAGAAGTGACACGCGACAAGCGGCTCTTCGGCGCACTCGTCGAGGCGGCGCGTTAGAGAGGAGATCCACCGCAATGCGCAGGCCCTTGATCGGCATGACCGCCTATGCCCAGCAGGTTCGATACGCCTCCAACGAGCTCATGGCGGGCATGCTGCCGATGACGTACGTGAAGGCCGTGCACGCGGTGGGCGGACGCGCGGTGCTGATCACCCCGGACGACCCGGACGTCGACGTGATCGAGTCCCTGGACGGCCTGCTCCTCAGCGGCGGCGGCGACGTCGACCCGGAACGCTGGGGAGCGCCCGCGCATCCGGAGACCAGCACCGACCGGGCCCGCGACGAGTCCGAGTTCCTGCTCGTGCGCGCCGCGCTGGACGCCGGTCTGCCGATCCTCGGGGTGTGCCGGGGCATGCAGGTGCTGGCCGTCGCCGGCGGCGGCTCGCTGCACCAGCACCTGCCCGACGTGGTCGGCAACGATCGGCATCGCGGCGCCGCGGGCACCGACCCGCTCGCCGCCGGCGCCGCGTCCTACGGCCGGCACGACGTGGTGACCCGGCCCGGATCGATGGCCCGGGCGCTGCTGGGCGCGCACCTGACGGTGAACTCCTTCCACCACCAGGCGGTCGATGATCCGGGAGCGTTCACGGTCACCGGCTGGTGTCCCGACGACCGGGTTCCCGAGGTGCTGGAAGATCCGACCCGAGACTTTGTGATCGGTGTGCAATGGCACCCCGAGCGCACCGCTGACCTGCGGCTGTTCCAGGGTCTCGTGGCGGCCGCCATGGATCGTGCCGGGCTGCAGCGGGCCCGGCTGGCGGCGTAACGCGTGACCCCGGCGAGGGAGGAACGCTGAAAGGCGATGCGCACGGTGTTACCGTGCACAACCGGACCGGTCGCGCTGTCGCCGGCCGGTTGAACCGCGGGGAGGACCGATGGGCTCAGGCGTCCTTCCGGCCCAGCTGAGCACCGCGTTCGACCGCGGCGGCGAGATGGGCCGCCGGATGCGCGAGCTCGACTGGGACGCCACGCCGATGGGGCCGCCCGCCGGCTGGCCGCCCGAGTTGGGCCAGGCGGTCGCGACCATGCTGGCCTCGCGCGCCCAGATCGTCCTGTTCTGGGGGCCGGAGTACTGCGCGCTCTACAACGACGCGTACATCCGGGCCCTGGGCAGCAAGCACCCCGCGCACCTGGGCCGTCCCGGCCGCGAGATGTGGAACGAGACGTGGGGCGTGCTGCAGGAGCTGTTCGACGGCGTGCGCGCCGACGACGAGGCGTTCTGGGCCGCCGACTTCCCGTTCATGCTGACCCGGCACGGCTTCCTCGAAGAGGCGTACTTCGACATCTCGTACGACCCGATCCGGGACGCTTCCGGCGAGGTCGGCGGCATCCTGTGCATCGTCACCGACACCACCGGGCGGGTGCTCGGCGAACGCCGGGTGGGCACGCTGAGCGCGCTGGGCTCGCGGCTGGCCGACTCGGTCGACCAGGACGCCCTGGTGGCCGAGACGCACGCGGTGCTGGGCGAGAACACGGCGGACGTGCCGTACGCGGCGCTGTACCTGGACGAGGAGGCCGCTCCGGCGGCGGCCCGCGAGGTGATCCGCAGCGGGCGGCCCGGCCGGGTGGCGCTGCGCGAGGTGACCGATCCGCCGTCCGCCGCCGCGCCGGAGGCCCTGATCTTTCCGATCGGCGTCGGGGTGAGCACGGTCGGCGCGCTGGTGCTCGGGGTGAGCCGCTATCTCGCGCTCGGCGGCGGCTACCGCGACTTCCTGGAACTCGCGGCCGCGCAGATCTCCCGGGCGGTGGCCAACCAGCAGGCGTACGACCAGGAACGCTCGCGGGCCGCCGCGCTCGCCGCGCTGAATCAGGCCAAGACCAACTTCTTCTCCAACGTCAGCCACGAATTCCGTACGCCGCTGACGCTGATCCTCGGTCCGGTGGAGGACCTGCTCGACGACCCCGCGCTGCCGAGCGACCTGCGTGATCGGTTGCGTCCCGTGCACAACAACGGGCTGCGCCTGCTCAAGCTGGTCAACACGGTCCTCGACTTCTCCCGGATGGAGTCCGGCCGCCTGCACCCCGCGTACCGGCCCACCGACCTCGCCGACTACACCGCGCGGCTGGCCAGTGCCTTCCGCGCCGCGGCCGAACGCGCCGGTCTGGAACTCGTGGTCGAGACGCCGCCGCTGCCCGCGCCGGTGTACGTGGACCGGGAGATGTGGGAGAAGATCGTCTTCAACCTGCTCTCCAACGCGGTCAAGTTCACCCGCACCGGCCGGATCACGATGCGGATCTTCGCCGAGAACGGCAACGCGGTCCTCACCGTCACCGACACCGGCGCCGGCGTCCCGGTGCAGGAGCGGGAGCGTCTCTTCGACCGTTTCCACCGCGTCGCCGGCGCCTGGTCGCGCAGCCACGAAGGCACCGGGATCGGCCTGGCGCTGGTCCGCGAGCTCGCCGAACTGCACGGCGGCTCGGTGGATCTGGACAGCGAGGTGGACCACGGCAGCGTCTTCACGGTGCGCATCCCGTTCGGCACCGGACATCTGCCGTCCGAGCGGATCATCGAGGCGGCCGGGCCCGTCGTCCCGGAGGTCGACGCCCGCCTGTGGGTGGCCGAGGCCGAGCACTGGGGCGACAGCCCGGCCCTCGCGGTGCCGGTCACGGCCGGGCACCGGGGCCGGATCCTGCTCGTCGACGACAACGCCGATCTGCGCGACCACGTGGCCCGGCTGTTGCGCCCGCAGTGGGACGTGACCACCGCGGTGGACGGCCGGGACGCCCTGGACCTGGCCCGGGAGCAGCATTTCGACCTGGTGCTGACCGACGTGATGATGCCGCGCCTGGACGGCTTCGGCCTGATCGCCGCGCTGCGCGCCGACGACCGCACGCGGGACGTGCCGATCGTCGTGCTGTCCGCCCGGGCCGGCGAGGAGGCCTCGATCGAGGGCCTGACCGCGGGCGCCGACGACTATCTGATCAAGCCGTTCTCGTCGCGCGACCTGATCGCCCGGGTCCGCGCCAACCTCGACCTCGGCCAGGCCCGCCGGCAGACCATCGCCCGGCTGCGCGGCCTGGTCGACGCGGCCGCCGCGGTCAGCACCGTGCGCACCACCGGCGAGGTGCTCGACGTCGCGGCCCGGCACGTGCTCGCGATGACCTCGGCCGGCCGGGTGGTGGTCACCGCGCCCGGGGCGCGCGCCGAAGTGGACGGCGGCGCCGAGCCGTCGGCCACCCCGGACGTCGTGATGCCGCTGCCCGACACGTCCGGCGCCACGGTCGGCGAGCTGCGGGTCTGGGACGGGCAGCACGGGCCGCCGGAGCCCGCGGTGCTGATCCAGCTCGCCCGTCTGATCGGGCTGCGCCTGGAGAACGCGCGGCTCTACGAGGCCGAGCACCGCATCGCCAGCACGCTGCAGCACAGCCTGCTGCCGCAGTCGCTGCCCCGGGTCCCCGGCGCGATCGTGGCCGGTCGCTATCTGCCGGGCAGCAGCGAGGCCGAGGTCGGCGGCGACTGGTACGACGTGATCCTCTCCCCGGACGACCAGCTCTATCTGGTGATCGGGGACGTGGTCGGCAAGGGCGTGCAGGCCGCGGCGGGCATGGGCCAGCTACGGAACGCGCTGCGGGCGTACATCTTGGAGGGTTTTGACTGTGGCGAGGCGCTGACCCGGCTGAACCGGCTGGTGGACAACCTCGGGCGGCAGCAGTTCGCGACGGTGGTGTGCGTGCGCTTCGATCCGCGCACCCGCGAGCTGCACTACTCGTCGGCCGGGCACCCGCCGCCGATCGTGGTCGAGCCGGGCGGGATGGGCACGTTCCTGTACTCGGCCGCGCTCGGTCCGCCGGTCGGCGCGCTGGCCGAGGCCGAGTATCCGACGCGGGCCGGCGAACTGGCGCCGGGCAGCCGGTTGCTGCTGTTCACCGACGGCCTGGTGGAGGACCGCCGTACCGGCATCGACACCGGTCTCACCGAGCTGACCGCGGACGTGTCCAAGCCGATGGACCACATCGAGGACCTGCTGGACACGTTGCTGGCGAAGGCGGCGCGGCGGCCCCGCCGGGACGACATCGCGCTGCTCGCGCTGCAGGTCACCGAGCCGCGCGAGTTCGTGCTGCGGCTGCCCGCCGAGCCGACCCGGCTGAGCGTGCTGCGCCGCCGGCTGCAGGACTTCCTGGTCAGCAACGGGGTGCCGGAGAACGACGTGTTCGACCTCACGGTGGCGGTGTCCGAGGCGGCCGCGAACGCGATCGAGCACCCGGTCGACCCGGCCGAGGCGTCGATCACGGTCGAGGCGTCGCTGGACGAGGACGCCGTGGTGGTCAGCGTGCGCGACACCGGGCATTGGCGGCCCTCGTCGTCCGCCGGGTTCCGGGGGCGTGGGCTGGCGTTGATCGGGGCGCTTGCGGAGCTGTCGGTGGCGCGTGCCGAGGACGGCACCGTGGTGACGTTGCGGCGATTGTTGTCCCGCTAGTCGCTCAGCCAGGGCTGGGTGGACAGCCCGGAGATCTCCAGGACCCGGCGGACCTGCGGGGACGGCAGGACGGTCAGCTCGGCGCCGTAACGCTCGGCGAGCCGCAGCAGCGCGTGGATCGCCGCGGAGTCGAAGAAGGTGACCGCGCGCAGGTCCAGAGTGGCGGCTGAGACAGGGACCTTGGTCGAGGCCACGAACATGGCCTCGGCCGTGGACATGTCGACCTCACCGGTCACCGTCACGACGACGCGATCGTCGGCCACCACCCCGGTTGCCGAGAAGTTCGGGTCCGGCCCCTCTTGATCCACGTCAACACGATTACACAGGGGTTGAGGTGCGGCAAGAACCGGGCATCAAGGGCGGCAGAGCCGTTATGACGTCGTGGGCCACCCCGGCGGTCGCGTCGCCGCACGGCGATAGGCTGGGGCTATGACCGTTCGTGCCCCCCTGGCACCGGGAAAGCAATCGCCCGCTCGGGCGGTCCCGGCGCAGATCGTCCGCCCCGAGTACGTCGGCAAGAAGCGCCCGAAAGAGTGGCGCGGCTCGCACGTGCAGACCGCCGAGACCATCGAGAAGATGCGGATCGCCGGGCGGATCGCGGCGCAGGCGACCCAGCTGGCGGGCGAGCACTGCAAGCCGGGCGTGACCACCGACGAGATCGACAAGGTGGTTCACGAGTTCCTGCTCGACCACGGGGCGTACCCGTCGACCCTGGGCTACAAGGGCTTCCCGAAGTCGTGCTGCACCTCGCTGAACGAGGTGATCTGCCACGGCATCCCGGACTCGACGGTGCTGGCGGACGGCGACATCATCAACGTCGACGTCACCGCCTACCTGAACGGGGTGCACGGCGACACCGACGCGACGTTCCTGGTCGGCGACGTCAGCGAGGAGGCCCGGCTGCTGGTCGAGCGCACCCACGAGGCGATGATGCGGGGCATCCGGGCGGTGGCGCCGGGCCGGCCCATCAACGCGATCGGGCGGGTCATCGAGGCGTACGCGCGGCGCTTCGGTTATGGCGTGGTCCGCGACTTCACCGGGCACGGCATCGCCGAGACGTTCCACTCCGGGCTCTACATCCCGCACTACGACAACCCGCGGCTCGACACGATCATGGAGGTCGGGATGACCTTCACGATCGAGCCCATGATCACCCTCGGCACGTACGAGTACGAGGTCTGGAAGGACGGCTGGACCGTGGTCACCAAGGACCGCGAATGGACCGCCCAGTTCGAGCACACCTTGGTGGTGACCGAGGACGGGAGCGAGATCCTTACCCTCCCGTGACGGTCAACGAGCATCACCACGCGGATGTCTCCGGCGGCTGGCTGCGAGCCGCCACCTTCGGCGCGATGGACGGGCTGGTCACCAACATCGCGCTGATCGCCGGGGTGGGCGGCGGCGGGGTCGACCGGCACACGCTGATCCTCAGCGGGGTGGCCGGGCTGGTGGCCGGCGCGATCTCCATGGGCATCGGCGAGTACACCAGCGTCAGCACCCAGAACGCGCAGGTCGCGGCCGAGCTGGCCAAGGAACGCCACGAGCTGACCGTCAACCCGGAGGGGGAGGCCGCCGAGCTGGTCGCGACGTGGACCGCCCGCGGGCTGCCGGTCGAGCTGGCCCGGCAGGTGGCCGACGTGCTCAAGGCCGATCCGGAGCAGGCGCTGCGGGTGCACGCCCAGGAAGAGCTGGGCGTGGTGCCGGACGAGCTGCCGAGCCCGTGGGTGGCGGCCTGGTCGTCGTTCGTGTGCTTCGCGGTGGGCGCGCTGATTCCGCTGATCAGCTATCTGGCCGGGGCGGACAGTCTGTGGCTGGCGCTGGCCGTCGGCGGGGTCGGGCTGTTCGTGGCGGGCGCCGTCGTCGGGCGGTTCACGGCGCGGCCCTGGCCGGTGAGCGGGTTGCGGCAGCTCGCGCTGGGCGGGCTGGCGGCCGCGGCCACGTACGGGATAGGGGTGTTGATCGCCGCCGCCTAGCTCCGCGGCCGCCCTTGATAGCTCGGCGGCCGCCCTTGCTAGCTTTGCGGCCGCCCTGGGAACGGGAGTGTCACCGGGGTGACGCCGGCTGATCGGCGCCAGCGGGTGGCGCGGACCGCGGCGTCGACCATCGCGGCGAGTGCGGTGCCGCGGTCGGCGTTCGTGGTGACCGGCAGGACCGGCCGCCACGCCTGCGCCACGCCGTCCTCGACCTGGATGGCCAGCCGGAGGGCGTCGGCACGGTCGGTGACCGGGAACGGCAGCTCGTACCCGGCGGGGGACGCGGGCGGGTCGGTCAGGGTGGTGACGAGGTAGTCGCGGCGCTGCCGGTGGGCCTGCTCGGCGGAGCGCGCTTCGGTCCGGTCGCCGTCGCTGTCGAAATTCACCCCGATGACCCCGTACGCGTAGATCGCCGCCTCCTCCGCGGCCAACGCTGCCGTGAGTTGTTCGTTCATCGCAGCGCCTCGACGTGGGTGGCCCGGCAGGCGGCGATCGAGCCGACCAGCGCGACGCGTTCGCCGGGCGCCTGGCGGCAGGCGGCGGTCGCGGTCTTCTGGGCGGCCTGCTCGGCCTTGCGCAGGTCGGTGACCGCGGCGTTCGCCTGGCTCGCGGCCGGCTCGCTGCCGCCCGGCGCCGGGGCGGAGGGCAAGGCCGCGCCGATCACCCGGGCGAGTTCGGCGGCGTGCGCGCGGTGATCGTCGGCGAGCGGGGCGAGGCGTCCGGACAGGCCGGGCTGGGTCACCGTCACCCGGTCGTACGCCGCGGCGAGCGCGACGGCCTCGTCCAGCAGCGGTTGCAGCGGGTCGGGGGCCTTGGGCGGCTCCGGATCGCCGCCGAAGAGCGCGCAGCCGGTCAGTGCCGCGGCACCGAATCCCGCTCCCGACACCACCAGTAATCGCCGGCGACTGTGTCCCAGACCACTCATCCGCACCGGGCCAGTACACACTATTGGCGCACGGCGGGCTCGATCGGTGCGGCGGTGGAGCGACCCCGCAGTCCGCGCGTTACGCTCTGCGTCAGCCGCGGGGCTTTAGCCCGGCGGCATAGAGTCGTTTGCAAAGAAATCTCAAGAAAGGTCCAGTTCGATGACGCAGCGTGGTCGTGCCGGTGGCCGACCTGCCCACCGCCCGGGTTCGAGCCAAGAGCCGCGGGTTCCCGCCGCGCCTCGCATCGACCTGGTGGCGGCCCGGGCCCGTGTCCGCTCCGTCATCGAGCCCGTGGTGACCGAGGTGGGCTACGACCTGGAGGAGGTCGGCGTCTCGCGGGCCGGCCGCCGGTTCGTGGTCCGCGTGCTGGTGGACACCGACGGGGGCATCAACCTGGACGACGTGGCCGTGGTCTCCCGGGAGATCTCCACGGCGCTCGACGAAGCTGAGGAGAACGGCGACGAGGTGCTCCCCGGGGAGTACCAGCTGGAGGTCGGTTCGCCGGGCGTGGACCGGCCGCTGACCCAGCCACGGCATTGGCGGCGCAACCGTACCCGTCTGGTCACGGTGAACGGTCTGACCGGCCGGGTCATCGACGTCGACGACGACGGTGTCGTCCTCGACGTGGATGGCACGCCGCGGTCCCTGACGTTCGGTGAGCTCGGTCCCGGCAAGGTGCAGATCGAGTTCAAGCGGATGGACGAGGCCGATTTCGGCGACGAGGACGACGAACTGGACGACGACGACCACGAAGGGGAGGGCGGGGCATGAATATCGACCTCGCGGCGCTGCGCGCCCTGGAGCGCGAGCGGGAGATCCCGTTCGAGACGATCCTCGCGGCGATCGAGACCGCGCTGCTGACGGCCTACCGGCATACCGAGGGCGCGCAGAACCACGCGCGCGTGGAGATCGACCGGAAGACCGGCGTGGCCTCGGTGCTGGCGCAGGAACTCGACGCCGACGGCACGGTGGTACGGGAGTGGGACGACACTCCGCACGACTTCGGCCGGATCGCCGCCATGACCGCCAAGCAGGTCATCCTGCAGCGGCTGCGGGAGGCGACCGACGAGCAGCACTTCGGTGAGTACGCCGGGCGCGACGGTGACCTGGTCACCGGCATCGTGCAGGCGGACGCGGCGCGGGCTGAGAAGGGCATCGTGATCGTCGACCTCGGCAAGATCGAGGCCGTTCTCCCGCAGTCCGAGCAGGTGCCCGGGGAGTCGTACGAGCACGGCGCCCGGATCCGGGCCATCGTGGTGCACGTCGCCAAGGGCTTCCGCGGCCCGCAGGTCACCCTGTCGCGCTCGCACCCGGCGCTGGTGAAAAAGCTGTTCGCCCTCGAGGTGCCGGAGATCGCGGACGGGACCGTGGAGATCGCCGCCATCGCGCGTGAGGCAGGTCACCGTACCAAGATCGCGGTCCACTCGACGGTGCCTGGCGTGAACGCCAAGGGCGCCTGTATCGGCCCGATGGGCCAGCGGGTCCGGGCGGTGATGAGCGAGCTGCACGGCGAGAAGATCGACATCATCGATTACTCGGAGGATCCCGCGCAGTTCGTCGGAAATGCCCTCTCGCCGGCGAAGGCCCTGCGTGTCGAGGTCGTGGACGCCGGCACCCGCACCGCGCGGGTGACCGTTCCGGACTTCCAGCTGTCCCTGGCGATCGGCCGGGAAGGGCAGAACGCCCGCCTTGCCGCCCGCCTGACCGGGTGGCGTATCGACATTCGTCCCGATAATGAGCCCGCCGGCGTTACGGACCGTTCGGACCGTGATGCGGCCGAGGCGGGAAGCTGACCGGATAAGCGCCACCGACGCACGAGGAGTAGACTTTGTGATGGTCGGCCCGACGCACGCTCCCATGCGGATGTGTGTCGGTTGCCGCTTACGCGCGCCGGCCTCCGAGTTGATTCGGTTCGTTGCGGGCGGGGACCTTAGGCTTCTGCCCGATCCGAGCCGCCGACTGCCGGGCCGGGGAGCGCACCTGCATCCTGATCCGGCCTGCTTCGCGCTGGCGGAGCGACGCCGTGCCTTCGGGCGGGCGTTGCGCCTCTCCGGTGTTGCTGACACCGGGCTGCTGGCCGAGCACATCCGTACGGTCGTAAAGCCGCGCGGAACGACCGATGACGAGGCTCCGATGCCCCGTCACGACCCAGCAAGGTAGGACGACCCAGATGAGCACACGATGAAGTCCCTGAAATGAACAGGCTTCTAGTGCACGAGTGAGGTCGTTGCGGGTGCGCTCGCACGACCTCGAAGTGAGGAGTGCAGTGCCAGGAAAGGCCCGCGTACACGAGCTCGCGAAGGAGCTCGGGGTCGACAGCAAGACCGTTCTCGCCAAGCTCAAGGAGATGGGCGAGTTCGTCAAGTCCGCGTCCAGCACGGTCGAGGCCCCGGTGGCCCGACGGCTGCGCGGCGCCCTCGAGGCCGGCAACGCCCCCGCGGCAGCGCCCGCCCCGTCCGCGCCCAGCGCGGCCGCCGCGACGCCCGCGGCCGCTCGACCGGCTCCGCCCGCCGTGCGTCCCCAGCCGCCGCGCCGGCCCGGCCCCTCGGGTGGTGCGCCCAGCGCGCCCACCTCGCCGGCCCCGTCGCCCGGTCAGTTCGCCCGGCCCAAGCCGGCCCCCAACCGGCCCGGCCCCACGCCCGGCCCGGTCGCCAAGCCGGCCAGCGCCCACGACATCGAGGTCGCAGCCGCCGAGGCTCGCGCCTCGGCACTGAAGGCCGAGCAGGAGGCCGCGGTCAAGGCCGCACAGGCCGCCCGCACCCGGGATGCCGAGCGTCGCGCTCAGCAGCCCCCGGCCGACGGTGCCGCCCCGGCCACTCGCGGTCCGGCTTCCGGTCCGCGTCCCGGACCGGGTGCTGTTCCGCCGCGTCCGGGTTCCCCGGCGGCCGGCCGTAACGCGCCGCCGAGCACGCCCAGCGGTCCGCGTCCCGGCCCGGCCGGTGGCGCGCCGCGTCCGCCGTCGCGTGGTCCCGGCAACAACCCGTTCGGCGTCTCCGGCGGTGGTGGCCAGCGGCCCTCGCCGTCGTCGATGCCTCGTCCCAACCAGGCGGGCATGCCGCCGCGGCCGAGCCCTGCCTCGATGCCGCCGCGGCCCAGTCCCGCCTCGATGCCCGCGCAGCGCCCCGGTCGTCCCGGTGGCGGTCCGGGCGGCGGTCCCGGTCGTCCCGGTGGCGGTCCCGGCGGAGGCCGTGGCGGCCCCGGTGGTGGCGGCGGTGGCGGTGGCTACCGTGGCGGCGGCGCTGGTGGCGGTGCCGGCGGTGGCGGTGGCTACCGTGGCGGCGGCGCTGGTGGCGGTGCCGGCGGCGGTGGCGGTTACCGCGGCGGTCCCGGTGGTGGCGGCGGTGGCGGTGGCTACCGTGGTGGTCCCGGTGGCGGCGGCGGTACCGGTGGTCCCGTCGGAGCGCCGGGTCGTCCCGGTGGCGGCGGCGGTCGTGGCCGTGGCAGCGGTGCCGCGGGTGCCTTCGGGCGTCCCGGTGGCCGGCCGACCCGTGGCCGCAAGTCGAAGAAGCAGCGTCGTCAAGAGTTCGACAACCTGTCGGCTCCGGCGATGAGCTCGGGCGCGCCCCGCGGTAACGGCCAGGTCATCCGGCTGTCCCGTGGCGCGTCGCTCTCCGACTTCGCCGACAAGATCAACGCGAACCCCGGCTCGCTGGTCCAGGAGATGTTCAACCTGGGCGAGATGGTGACGGCGACGCAGTCGGTCTCCGACGACACGTTGCTGCTGCTCGGTGAGCACCTGGGCTTCGACGTGCAGATCGTCAGCCCCGAGGACGAGGACCGTGAGCTGCTCGCGCAGTTCAACATCGACCTCGACGCCGCGGTTGCCGAGGACCGTCTGGTCAGCCGCCCGCCGGTGGTGACCGTGATGGGTCACGTCGACCACGGTAAGACGAAGCTGCTCGACGCGATCCGCAAGACCAACGTGGTCGCCGGCGAGGCGGGTGGCATCACCCAGCACATCGGCGCCTACCAGGTGCGGTACGAGCACGAGGGCGTCGACCGGGCGATCACCTTCCTGGACACCCCGGGTCACGAGGCGTTCACCGCCATGCGTGCCCGTGGTGCCCAGGTGACCGACATCGTCATCCTGGTGGTCGCGGCCGACGACGGCGTCATGCCGCAGACGGTCGAGGCGCTCAACCACGCCAAGGCCGCCGAGGTCCCGATCGTGGTCGCGGTCAACAAGGTCGACAAGCCGGACGCCAACCCGGAGAAGGTCCGCCAGCAGCTGGCCGACTACGGGCTGCTCGCCGAGGAGTACGGCGGCGACACGATGTTCGTCAACGTGGCGGCCAAGCCCGGCATCGGCATCGACGACCTGCTCGAGGCCGTCCTGCTGACCGCCGACGCGTCGCTGACGCTGACCGCCCCGGTGGACGGTTCGGCGCAGGGTGCCGTCGTCGAGTCACACCTCGACAAGGGCCGCGGTGCGGTCGCGACGGTGCTGGTGCAGAAGGGCACGCTGCGGGCTGGCGACTCGATCGTGGCGGGCGGCGCGCACGGCCGCGTCCGCGCCATGCTCGACGAGAACGGCAACCAGGTGGCCGAGGCGCTGCCGGCCCGGCCGGTTCTGGTGCTCGGTCTGACCTCGGTGCCGGGCGCGGGCGACACGTTCCTGGCCGGCGAGGACGACCGGACCGTGCGGCAGATCGCCGAGCAGCGGCAGGCACGCCGTCGTGCGGCGAGCTTCGCCAACTCGCAGGGCAAGGCCACTCTCGAGACGCTCATGGAGCAGCTCAAGGAGGGCGAGAAGACTTCGCTCACGCTGGTCATCAAGGGTGACAGCTCGGGTTCGGTCGAGGCCCTCGAGGACGCGCTGTTCAAGATCGAGATTCCGGACGAGATCCAGCTCAAGGTCATCCACCGCGGCGTCGGTGCGATCACCGAGAGCGACGTGAACCTGGCGTCCGCGTCGTCCGACGCGACCGCCACGATCATCGGCTTCAACGTCCGGGCCTCGAACAAGGTCAAGGAGATGGCCGACCGGGCCAACGTGGAGATCCGCTACTACAGCGTCATCTACCAGGCCATCGAGGAGATCGAGGCGGCGCTCAAGGGCCTGCTCAAGCCCGAGTACGAAGAGGTCGAGCTGGGCACGGCGGAGATCCGCGAGGTCTTCCGCTCGTCCAAGATCGGTCTCATCGCGGGTTGTCTGGTCCGCACCGGCCTCATCCGGCGCAACGCCAAGGCGCGCATCCTGCGGGACGGCGTCGTGGTGGCGGAGAACGTCACGATCAGCTCGCTGCGTCGCTTCAAGGACGACGCGACCGAGGTCCGCGAGGGCTTCGAGTGTGGTCTGACGCTGGCGGGCTTCGGCACGCCGGCGGTGGGCGACGTGATCGAGACCTTCGAGATGCGCGAGAAGCCGCGCGTCTAGGTTCGACGGTTTACGGCCCCCGGCGCATTGAGCGCCGGGGGCCGTTCCGTCTTCAGGCATCGTCCGCCAGCTCAGTTCCCCACACCCGGGGTCGGCCGGGCTGTCCCCACACCCGAGGCGTGGCAGGCGGGCTGGGAGGATATGCGGCATGCCCCGGTACGCCCTGCTCTTAGCTCCCTCCGCCAATCGCGTTTATGCCGATCAGGCCGCTCGCCTCTCGCTGGCCGAGCTCGCCGCCTTCCAGCCCGTCCTCTCCGCAGACATTTCGGATATTTCGGAAATGTCGCTCGGGGCCGTGACGTACCTCGGGTTCAGCGGAAGCCTGACCGAACGGGACATCGCGTACCTCTCCAACCTTTCCGCGGCGTACGCGCTCTTCGAGATGGCCGGCGAGCTGCTGCGGCCCGTCGAGCTCAGGCCGCTCGCGCGCTACGACAGTGACCTGATCACGATCCCGAAGTATGCGGGCAAGACGAATGAGCAGTTCACCAAGCTGCTGCTCAACCTCACGCTGCTGGCCTCCGCGTCGGCGGGGCGGATGCTCGACGGGCACGTCACCGTCCTCGACCCGATCTGCGGGCGCGGGACCACGCTCAACCAGGCGCTGATGTACGGCTACGACGCGGTCGGGGTGGAGATCGACGGGAAGGACGTGGAGGCGTACAAAAGCTTCTTGCAGACCTGGTTGAAGCGCAAGCGTCTCAAGCACACCGCCGACCTCGTGCCGGTGCGGCGGCAAGGCCGGCGGGCCGCGCGGCGCCTGGAGGTCACGCTCGCCGCCAGCAAGGACGACCACAAGGCGGGCGCGGTGCAGAAGGTCACGGTGCTGCAGGCGGACACCACCCAGCTGGATGGGCTGCTGCGCGGCGGGGTGGCCGACGTCCTGGTGGCCGATCTCCCGTACGGGGTCGCGCACGGCAGCCACGACGAGCACGGCGGGCTGTCACGGAGCCCTCTCGACCTCCTCGAACGGGCGATGCCGGAGTGGCTGCCGCTGGTGCGTCCGGGTGGCGCGCTCGGACTGTCCTGGAACGTGAAGGTCGCGCGGCGGGAGCTGGCCGAGGACATCCTGCTGGCGAACGGCCTCGAGATCATCCCGTACGAGCCGCTCGCGCACCGTGTCGACCAAGGCATCGAACGCGACGTCCTGGTGGCGCGGAAACTGAGCTGAAAACTGTCGTACCCCGGCAGTAATCTGCTCCCGATGTTTACCGAAACCGCTGTGTTCGACCTGCTGCTGCCCGGCGACTCGCGCACGCTGAAGCAGAAGCGTTCCTACGTCCGCCCGATCCTCGCGATGCTAAAGAAATTCGAGGTCAGCGCCGCCGAGGTGGGCTTTCACGATCTGTACGGGCGGGCGCTGATCGGCGTCGCGATCGTCGCCGCCGAGGCGGCTCAGGTGCGGGCCGTCATCGACACCTGCGAGAACCAGGTGGCGGGCCGGCCCGAGATCGAGTTGCTGTCGGTGAAACGACGGTTGTACGGCGACGACGACGAGTGAGCGGGGCGTTCGACCGCAACACGACCTGGGTACGCTTCAGCAGTTGGGCGGGGGTAGTTCGGACCCGCGGGATCTATGTCGGAGGTGGGCGACATGTCAGACCCGGCCAAGACGCGTCGGCATGCGGAGCGCGTACGGGAACTGGTGGCATCGCTGGTACGAGAGATCAAAGATCCCCGGCTCGGCATGGTCACCATCACGGACGCCCGGATCACCGGAGATCTCCGCGAGGCCACCGTCTACTACACGGTCCTCGGCGACGCGAATGAACAGACCGGCACCAAGACCGCCCTGGAGAGCGCGAAAGGCATGCTGCGCAGCCGGGTCGGTCACGCGCTGGGCCTGCGCCACTCGCCGAGCCTGACGTTCGTGCTCGACAACGTGCTCGACCACGCCAAGGAGATCGACGACCTGCTGGCCGAGGCGCGCGACCGCGACGCCGAGGTGCAGCGTCTCGCGGCCGGCAAGCAGTACGCCGGCGACGCCGACCCGTACAAGTCCGAGGACGAGGACGACGAGGACGACGCCGAACGGGTAGGCGCCCGCGAGGATCTCGGGTGACCGCTGTCTCCCATCGAGTAAGCGTTGCGGAGTGGGCCGCGGCCGCCGATGCGGTGCGCGGCCTCGCTCCCGGCGACGAGATCCAGCTGATCTGCCACGTCAACCCGGACGGCGACGCCCTGGGCAGCATGCTCGGCTTCGGGCTGGGGCTGCGGCGGCTGGGCTTCACCCGGGTGCGCGCGACCTTTCCCGGCCAGTTCGAGGTCCCGGTGCCGTACCAGGCGCTGCCCGGCCTCGACATGCTCGTGCCGGCCGTCGAGGCGTACCGGGAAGCGCGTTTGATCCTGATTTTCGACGTCGCCGCGGAGTCGCGCCTGGGCGCGCTGGCGCCGCTCGCCGTCGAGGGCTTCTCGGTGGTGCTCGATCACCACGCGTCGAACACCCGGTTCGGCCGGATCAACCTGGTGGACGCGCGCGCGGCGGCGACATCGGTGGTGGCGTCGAGCCTGCTGGACCGTCTCGGGGTGCCGCTGGACGCCGAGATCGCGGAATGCCTGTATGTCGCGCTGGCCACCGACACCGGATCGTTCAAGTTCGATCTGACCACGCCGGCCGTGCATGAGCTGGCCGCGCGCTTGATCGCGACCGGGATCAGCCCGGCCGACATCTCGCGGCGCATCTTCGACACGCGTCCCTTCGGGGCGATGAAACTCGCGGGCGAGGTGCTGGGCCGGGCGCAGCTCGACCGCACGGCCGCCGGTGGTCGCGGCATGGTGTGGACGTACGCCACGCTGAGTGACCTGGAGCGCTACGAGCAGAGGCCGTACGTGCTGGACACCCTCATCGACCCGATCCGCAGCGTGGCCGAGGCCGACGTGGCGGTGGTGGTGAAGGAGACGGGCCCGTCGGAGTGGGCGGTGTCGCTGCGCTCGAAGGGTGCGGTGGACGTCAGCGCGGTGGCGGTGGCCCTGGGCGGTGGCGGTCATCGGCTGGCGGCGGGGTTCACCGGGCACGGGACCCCTGAGGAGATCGTCAAGGCCGTGCGAGACCTGCTGGACGCGAACCTTACGTAACTTCGCCGCCGACCCGTTGCGTCGGTGGTTTCGCCCGACCCCCCCGGATCGAGTCGACCTTCAGCGTGTGGGGATTTCGGACGCTCGGGCTGTCGTGGCTCCCCGCGATCGAGGTGCCGGGTCTGGGGTGTGGGGAGCCTATGCGCTGGGGGCGTCGTGGGTTCCCACAGTCGCGTTGTGTGGTCTGGGGTGTGGGGAGCCTGTGCGCTGGGGGCGTCGTGGGTTCCCACAGTCGCGCCGTGCGGTCTGGGGTGTGGGGGGCCTCGGCGCTGGGGCCGTCGCGGGTGCCCACAGTCGCGTTGCGCGGTCGTGTCGCTCGATGGGGTGGGAAACGGCGATGTGACGTACCCGGTGTCCCGGTTTGTGGGAACGGTGCCCCACGCAGCGGACCTGAACGATAGTTTTGGGTCCTGAACGGTGATTTGGTTCTGCTCGGGTCGGCGACCACTGCCCGCAAGCGGAGCCTCGAGCCACCCGGGTCCACCCACCCGGGCCGCGTCACCCGCCACGTGTCCGGTGATCCCGGATCGGCCCTGTGACGCCTCGCTCGACCGATCCTGGGCGTGTGCCGTCGCGCCGCGCCCGACACCCACCGTGGAGGGACCACGATCATGGCTGCCAAGCCGAAGCCTCAGACCAACGACGAAGAGCGTGAGCAGGCGCGCCGCGCGCTGCAGACCTCGATGGACACGCGTCAGTAGGTGCGTAAGCACTCACTCGCATTGAACTCCTTACGGCTGGGCGGGCATCATGGGTAACCATGAGCCCGCCTGCCCGGCCCGTGCGCCCTTCCGGCCCGCTCGACCCGACGACGCCTGAGCCCCTCGACCGGCTCGCGTCGGCATCGGGTGCCGAGCCCGCGCCGACATCGGCGTCGGCGGAAGTCGCGCCAGCACGCATGTCGGCGGCGGCGACTGAGCCCGCTGCTGCCGAGCCAGCGCTGCCGGCCACCCACCCCGCATCCGCGCCACCGCCGCGATCTCCCGCTTCGGCTGGGCGGATTGCTCGGCTGGCGCTGCCGGCGCTGGTCGTGCTTGCGGCCGAGCCCCTCTACGTCCTCGTCGACACCGCCGTCGTCGGGCACCTCGGGCGCATCCCGCTCGCGGCCATCGCGGTCAGCGGAACCGTCATGTCGGTGGCGGCCTGGCTCGGGACGCTCATGGCCTACGGGACGACGGGACGGGCCGCGCGCCGCTTCGGGGCCGGGGACCGTCAGTCCGCCGTCGCCGAAGGGGTGCAGGCGTCGTGGCTCGCGCTGAGCACAGGCGTACTGCTGGCGATCTTGGCGCAGTTTTTCGCCCGGCCCCTCGCCGGGCTGCTCGCTGGGGACCCGGCAACCGCGGACGCCGCGGCGGGCTGGCTCAAGATCGCGGCGCTCGGGGCGCCCGGCCTCCTGCTCGCGGCGGCGGGAAACGGCTGGATGCGCGGCGTGCAGGACACCAGGCGGCCGCTGATCTTCGTGCTCGGCGCGAACGTCCTCTCCGCGATCCTCTGCCCGATCCTCGTCTACCCGGTGGGCTGGGGCCTGCACGGATCCGCGGTGGCCAACGTGGTCGCGCAGTCCGTTTCCGGGGGCCTCTTCCTGTACGCCCTCATCCGCGAGACACACGCACTGAGGCCGAGCCCGCAGGTCATCGTCGATCAGCTGCGACTGGGCCGTGACCTGCTGATCCGCGGTGCCGCCTTCCAAGCGTGCTTCCTGTCGGCGACCGCGGTGGCGTCCCGGTTCGGGGCCGAGGCGGTCGGTGCCCACCAGATCGCGCTGCAGCTCTGGTTCTTCAGCGCGCTCGCCCTCGACGCCGTGGCGATCGCCGCGCAGTCGCTGGTCGGGGCGGCGCTGGGCGCGGGTGACGCCGGTGCCGCGCGGGATGTCGCCCGTCGCGTGACGATCGCCGGTGGCCTGGCCGCGATCGTGTTCGCGCTGCTGGCGACCGCCGGGCACGACCGGATCCCGGGGTGGTTCACGCCTGATCAGGGGGTGCACGAGCAGGCCGCGATCGTGTGGCCGTGGTTCATCGGGTTGCTGCCGTTCGCCGGAATCGTCTACGCGCTCGACGGCGTGCTCATCGGGGCCGGCGACGTCCGGTTCCTGCGCAACGCCACGCTGCTGGCGGCTCTGCTCGGCTTCCTGCCGATGATCTGGCTGGCGTACGGGCTGGAGCTCGGCCTCGGCGGCGTCTGGGCGGGGCTGGGGCTGTTCATCCTGTTGCGGTTCGTGACGATCGTGGTGCGGTGGCGCAACGGACGCTGGGCCGTTGTCGGGGCGGTCCGCTGACGACACCTAAGGTATGCGGGTGAGCGCGGACGGACTGATCGTGGTGGACAAGCCCGCGGGGATGACCTCGCATGACGTGGTCGCACGGATTCGGCGGCTGGCCAAGACGCGGCGCGTCGGCCACGGCGGCACCCTCGACCCGATGGCCACCGGGGTGCTGATCATCGGCGTCAACCGGGCGACACGCCTCCTCACGTACGTCATCGGTGCCCGCAAGAGCTATTCGGCGACGATCCGGCTCGGCCAGTCCACGATCACCGACGACGCGGAGGGCGAGGTCACCGCGTCGGCGTCGGCGTCCGCGGTCACCGATCAGGCGATCCGCGACGGCCTGGCACGTCAGACCGGCGAGATCGACCAGGTGCCGAGTGCCGTGAGCGCCATCAAGATCAATGGCCAGAGGGCTTACAAGCGCGTACGCGACGGCGAAACGGTCGACCTCCCCGCACGCCGGGTGACGGTCTACGCGCTGGACATCCTCGACATCCGGCACAGCGGCGACCTCGTGGACGTGGACGTCGAGGTGACCTGCTCGTCCGGCACGTACATCCGGGCGATCGCACGTGATCTCGGCACCGCGCTCGGCGTGGGCGGGCACTTGACGGCGCTGCGGCGTACGGCGGTGGGGGAAATGACCTTGGCCGAGGCCGTGACGCTGGAACAGCTCGAGCAAAAGGCCCCGGACGTCGTCGGTCTGCCACTCGCGGAGGCGGCCCGGCAGGCGTTCCCGCAGCGCACGGCCACGGCCGACGAGGCCCGGGTGCTCAGCCACGGCGGTCCGCTCACGGCCGTGGGCATCGACGGCCCGTACGCCGTGTTCGACCCCGCCGGGCAGGTCCTGGCGATCGTCTCGGAGAGCGACGGCCGCGCCCGCGCCGAGATCGTGCTGGCCCCAGCGGTCTAGCCGGCTGCGCGCGGTGTGCCGGCTGCGCTCGGTTTGCCGGTTGCTCGCGATCGGCTGGCCCTCGCGG
>NZ_JABBNC010000089.1 GCF_012933445.1 Actinoplanes sp. TBRC 11911 | reverse complement strand
CCCGCCTGCCCGGATCAGCGCCTAAAGCCGCGGAATATCGGACGAAAGGACCGCGGACCGCCGCGCGCCAACGTGTCCGATCGACCACGGCGAACACCCCTTTCAGCGGAACAGCTGTGCGGTCCACCCCGGCAGTTCAGGACCTTCGCCAGAGCTAGACGCGCCCGTCGCCACGCGTTGCACGCACGGCTAGCCGAGCAATTCGCCGCACTCATCTCGGCAAATCCGTGCACTCGATCACGAGACGCTGGGCGCATAGAGCGAACAAGCGGCACCCCGGTACGCAAGGCCGGGACATCGTTGGCGGCTATGATCAATAAACGATCCGAACGACTCGGCGGCACGCCGCCTGAGGCATCGATCAGATTCGCAACGCTGTGAGTACCCAAACCGTCATCCCGGCTCAGGGCATGCGTCGGCGTACGGCAGGCAGTGTCACAATTGGCCCCTGAACTGCGTGAATGCGGTTCGGGT
>NZ_JABBNC010000088.1 GCF_012933445.1 Actinoplanes sp. TBRC 11911 | reverse complement strand
GACAAGGCCGTCAAGCCGAAGGTGGCCGAGCTCAACGGCTCGCCGACCGACAACAACGCGACCCTGTTCGCGCAGGGCTACAACTCGGTTCTCGACCCGAAGTACCAGTCGGGCGAGTACGTCAAGGGCCCGAACCAGAGCGTTCCGGACTGGGACAACGCTCAGGGCGGCACGATCTTCGAGCAGATGCTGACCGGCAACCGGGACATCAAGGGCGTCCTGGCCGCGAACGACGGCCTCGGCAACGCGGTCATCTCGGTGCTGAAGAAGAACTCGCTGAACGGCAAGGTGCCGGTTACCGGCCAGGACGCTACCGTTCAGGGTCTGCAGAACATCCTGGTGGGCGACCAGTGCATGACGGTCTACAAGCCGATCAAGCAGGAGGCGGACGCGGCCGCTTCGCTGGCTGTCTCGCTGGCCAAGGGCCAGAAGCCGACCACGGCGACTGGCACGACGACCGACCCCGAGTCGAAGAAGACCGTTCCCTCGGT
>NZ_JABBNC010000087.1 GCF_012933445.1 Actinoplanes sp. TBRC 11911 | reverse complement strand
TGTGGGAGGAGCCGTACGTCATCTACTCGAAGATCCTCGACGAGACCGACCACGTGATCGTCGGGCCGATGGTCACCAACCCGGGCACCCGGGACTGGACGGTCACCGCGTCGCTGTTCGCCACGCTCAACGAGATGTACGGCAACCGGACCATCTGCGGGATCGGCCGCGGTGACTCGGCGCTGCGGGTGCTCGGCCACCAGCCGCGTACCCTCGCCGCGCTGCGCGAGTCGGTGCAGGTGATCCGCGGGCTGGCCAACGGCGAGAAGGTGCGGCTGGGCGACACGGAGCTGCAGTTCGCGTGGGCGGCACAGAGCCGTCTCGAGGTGTGGGTCGCGGCGTACGGGCCCAAAGCCCTGGCCCTGACCGGCGAGGTGGGTGACGGCTACATCCTGCAGCTCGCCGACCCGGACATCGCGGCCTGGATGATCGCGGCGGTCCGCAAGGCGGCCGCGGCGGCCGGACGCGACCCGGCGGCGATCAAATTCTGCGTGGC
>NZ_JABBNC010000086.1 GCF_012933445.1 Actinoplanes sp. TBRC 11911 | reverse complement strand
TCGCGCTGCTCACCCTCCGATGCGTTGGCCTTGCGTGGCGGACCTGAGGGCCGTGGCTGTGGGGAGCTGGGCCGTTTCGGCCGTGGCGGGTGCCCACACCTGCGGTGGGTCGCCACGTGTGGGGAGCCGCAGCCTTCCCGCCGTCGCGACTCCCCACACATGGGTGGGGGTGGCCGCGGTGTGGGGAGCCACAGCCTTCCCGCCGTCGCTACTGCCCACACCCGGGTGGGGGTAGTCGCGGTGTGGGGAGCCGTAGCGTCCCCGGCGTCGCGATTCCCCGCACGTGGGTGGGGGTGGTCGCGGTGTGGGGAGCCGCGGCCTTCAAGCCGTCGCGACTGCCCACACCCGGGTGGGGTGGCCGCGGTGTGTGGAGCCACAGCGTCCCCGGCGTCGCTACTGCCCACACCCGGGTGGGGCGCCCATTGTGGGGAGCTGGGACCTGCCCGGGCCTGGCAGCGCCGCCTCGCACGGGGACTCCCGTGCCGACGGAACCAGCTGAACAGTTACA
>NZ_JABBNC010000085.1 GCF_012933445.1 Actinoplanes sp. TBRC 11911 | reverse complement strand
TTCACATTCCTTCCGGTTCTGAGAGCTTGTCGCCGGCACGCAGACCCCCGTCTGCGCGTTCCTGCTGCCGACGACATGGTGGCCGCCCCGACACCTCGCGAAATCGCGGCGCGCGGGCAACCACCGCGGCGTTACTTACCTGAATGCTGGGATGATCTGCTTGCCGTACGCCTCGAGGGTGGGGACCTTGGCGTCGTGCTGCAGGTACACCGCGAACTGGTCCACGCCGAGATCCCGCAGCTCCTGCAGGCGCTTGAGATGGTTCTCCACGGGTCCGAGTACGCAGAACCGATCGATCACCTCGTCCGGCACGAACGCGGTGTGCGTGTTCCCGGCCCGCCCGTGCTCCGCGTAGTCGTAGCCCTCGCGGTCCTTGATGTAGTCGGTGAGCACCCGCGGCACCGCCCCGTCACCACCATAACGGGACACGATGTCCGCCACGTGGTTGCCGACCATCCCGCCGAACCAGCGCGTCTGCTCCCGCTGGTGCGCGATGTCGTCCCCGACGTACGCGGGTGCC
>NZ_JABBNC010000084.1 GCF_012933445.1 Actinoplanes sp. TBRC 11911 | reverse complement strand
TGCGCCCGGCACCAGCGGCAGCCAACCAGCCGGATGGAGCAAGCCGTGCCGTACCGGCAGGCTCCCCGGCCCCGGTAGCCATGCCGCAGCGCGCCCGGCCTGCCGGCCCGGATGGACGAGCCGCGCCGGCGGGTCACCCCGATAACGTCGCCCGCCGCGACACCGGCCGGCACCGCGAGCTCACCGGTCACACCGGGCCGGTAGACCGCGCCGCACCCCGTAATCCGGCCGCACCCCGCGATCCGGTCGCCCCACTCAACCCGGCTGTGCTCCGCGACCCAGCCGCCCCACCCAACTCGGCTGTGCTCCGCAACCCAGACGCGCCGCGCGAGAGTCGAATCGCGCCCGCACAGCGTGGCGACCCACACAGCGGGCCGCCCCCAGCCACGCCGGGCATGCGACCCCCAGACGAGAACGCCGCCCCCGCCGCCCGCAGGCTCGCACCAGCACATCGCGGCCACCAGCACGCGAGGCGACCCACAGCGACGCCGCCGGCGGGCCCGGCAATCAGACCACCAGCTCTGCGACGACTCACACCCGCCCACCACATCGTGCCCATATCCCGCCATCACACCACCGGCACACGACAACGGCCCGGAAAAACCCGCCACCAA
>NZ_JABBNC010000083.1 GCF_012933445.1 Actinoplanes sp. TBRC 11911 | reverse complement strand
AGCAGACGGCCCTCGGACAGCACGATCACCGAGTGGCCGTCGGTGAAGCGCCACTCGTGTACCTGCGGCTTGATCTCGATTTTGCGGACGCCCGGAACCCGTTCCAGGCCGGCCATGTCGATCTCGTCGTCGAAGTGCCCGATGTTGCCGACGATCGCCTTGTCTTTCATCTTGGTGATGTCGGCCGCGGTGATGATGTCGGTGCCACCGGTGGTGGTGATGAAGATGTCGGCCTGGTCGATCACGTCGTCGAGGCGGACGACCTGCAGGCCGTCCATCGAGGCCTGCAGCGCGCAGATCGGGTCGATCTCGGTGACGACCACGCGGGCGCCCTGGCCGCGCAGCGACTCCGCGGCGCCTTTACCGACGTCGCCGTAGCCGCAGACCACGACCAGCTTGCCGCCCAGCATCACGTCGGTGGCCCGGTTCAGGCCGTCGACCAGCGAGTGGCGGATGCCGTACTTGTTGTCGAACTTGCTCTTGGTGACCGCGTCGTTCACGTTGATCGCCGGGAAGAGCAGGCTCTGCTCCTTGGCGAGCCGGTAGAGACGGGCCACCCCGGTGGTCGTCTCCTCGGTGACGCCGCGGATGTCGGCGGCGAGCCGGGTGAAACGCTGCGGGTCGCTCGCGAGGCTGGCCCGCAACGTCGCCAGGATGACCTGGTACTCGTGGCTGTCGTTCTCGCTCGGCTGCGGTACCGCGCCGGCCGCCTCGAACTCGACGCCCTTGTGCACCAGCAGGGTGGCGTCACCGCCGTCGTCCAGGATCATGTTCGGGCCCTGGCCGTTGCCGAAGTCGAACAGCTGGGTGGTGGCCCACCAGTACTCTTCGAGGGACTCACCCTTCCAGGCGAAAACCGGCAC
>NZ_JABBNC010000082.1 GCF_012933445.1 Actinoplanes sp. TBRC 11911 | reverse complement strand
CGAAGACCTCCACCTGGGCGATGACGTCTTCCCCGAGCTGAACGCACCGCCCGGCTTCCGGATCCACCCGGTACACCCCTGGCAACGCGACACCGTACTACCCGCCCGCTACGCCGACCTGATCGCCGACCACAAACTCATCATCCTCGACCACGAAATCGACGTCGTCCCGACCGCCGCCCTGCGCACCCTGCTGATCCCGGACACCGGCGAATACCTCAAAGTGTCACTCGACATCCAGGTCACCTCAACCCGGCGCAGCATCAGCATAGCCAGCACCCGCAACGGCCCAGCCGTCTCCCAGCTCCTGCACCAACTCGTCGCCGACGACCCACAAGGCGACCGGCTGCTGCTCATGGCCGAGACCGCCGGCGCCGCCATGCCCGCCGGCTCCGGCCGCGACCTGTCCGTGATCCGCCGCACCGGACTGGCCGGCCGCCTCGAGCCCGGCGAACAAGCCATCCCAGGCGGCGCACTGCCCTATCTGCTCGCCGACCTGGTCACCGGCGACCCCGCACGCTGGCTACGCGAATACGCCGAACTCCTGCTCCCACCGCTGCTCCGACTGACCAGCAAAGGCGTCGCACTCGAAGCACACCTGCAAAACTGCATCCCCACCTTCCTCGACGGCCACCCCCACCGACTCGCACTACGCGACTTCGCCGGCCTACGCCTACACCTACCCCGCCTCGCCGCCACCGGGCACGACATCACGCTCTGGCCCGGCTCAGTCGTCGGCACCGACAACCTGGACGTCTTCCGCGCGAAGATCGGCTACACCGCCTTCCAAGCCCACCTCGGCGAACTCATCCTGCACCTCGACATCGACGAAGACCACGCGTGGCGCATCATCCGCGAAGTCGTCGACGCGGCCATCGACGGCGACGACCACGCCGCGTTCACCGCACCGACCGTGCCACACAAGGCCCTGGTACGGATGCGGCTGACCGGCAACGGCGACATCTACATCCCCGTCCCGAACCCGTTGCATGGCT
>NZ_JABBNC010000081.1 GCF_012933445.1 Actinoplanes sp. TBRC 11911 | reverse complement strand
GCAAGAGGGACATACCAACGTAAAGACCTCGCCGTGGGTTCGGATCAGGTTTCCACACAAGAGCCTGAACCCCGACGAGGTCACCGCCAGTATGCGCCCCGCGCACGTCTACGCCAGCATGTCCGCACAGCAACACACCGAACTGATTACCGCCCTGCACGGACCCTGGCGGAACGCCACCCGGATCATGATGGTCGTGCTGTCCGCCGCCGGCTTCAGCGCCAGCGAGATCGCCGACCTGCTGCACTACGACCCGAAAACCGTTCGCGCCTGGATCGCCCGCCACCACACAGAAGGCATCACCGGCCTGCCCGACCGGCCCCGCTCCGGACGTCCCCGAAAAGGCGGCCGACGTCTCGGCGAACGCATCCACACGCTGCTCCTGACGCCGAGGTCGTGGACCACCACCCGGATCTGGAAAGCCCTCGGCCGGCCCGCACTGAGCATGTCCACGATGCGCCGCCGTATCCGGGAACAGGCTCGCTGGGCACGCCCACGACTGATCGCCAAAAGCGACCCGAACCGTGAGAGCATCTGCGACCACATCCGCGAGCGCATCAGCGGCCTGCCCGAAGGCTCGGTCGTGCTGGCCGAGGACGAAACCCACCTCGACCTGCTCGCCCGGGTCAAATCCTGCTGGATGCCGGTCGGCCTGCGGCACCGGATCCTGACCCCCGGCACCAACGTGCGCCGCACCGTGCACGGCGCGGTCAACCTGCTCACCGGCGCCATGCACCACCACATCTCGGTCAAGAACGTCTCCGTCGTGTTCTGCTACTTCCTGCAGCAACTACTCGACGCCTACCCCAACGCCCCGCTCATCGCGGTCATCTGCGACAACGGCAGCACCCACCACTCCAAAATCACCCAGCGCTGGCTCGCCGCCCACCCCCGGATCCACGTCATCGAAGGCGCGAAATACAGCCCGCAGGACAACCCCGTCGAACGGATCTGGGCCGCGATGAAACGACACATCGCCAACACCGCGACCGCCACGATCACCGACCGGATCCAGCAAGCCCACACGTTCTTCCAACACCGCACC
>NZ_JABBNC010000080.1 GCF_012933445.1 Actinoplanes sp. TBRC 11911 | reverse complement strand
GCCGATTTCAAGATCTGGTTGCAACGCCTAGCAGTTCTGCCATCTTTTCAGCTGGTTTGAGCCAGTTCAAGGTTTGGCGGGGGCGGCCGTTAAGTTCGTCGGCGACGTGGTCGAGGTGGGTTTGGCCGATGGTGGTGAAGTCGAAGTGTCCTTTGGGGAAGTACTGGCGTAGCAGGCCGTTGGTGTTCTCGTTGGTGCCACGCTGCCAGGGGTGGTGCGGGTCGCAGAAGTAGACCGGGCAGCCGGACGCGAGGGTGAACCGGCGGTGCGCGGCCATCTCGGTGCCCTGGTCCCAGGTCAGGGAGGCGCGTAGCCGTTGCGGTAGCCAGGCCATCGCGGCGGCGAGCTGAGCGGCGACGTGGTCGGAGAGTTTGCCTTCGGGCAGCCCGACCAGGATGACAAAGCGGGTGGAGCGCTCCACCAGGGTGGCGATCGCCGAGGAGCCGCCGCCTTTACGGGTGCCTTCGAGCAGGTCGCCTTCCCAGTGCCCGGGCACGGCCCGGTCGGTGGCCTCGGCGGGACGTTTGCTGATGTTCATGCCCAGCCACGGCCTGCTGGAGCGCACCGGCCCGGCGGGTTGTGGTTTGGGCCGGCGCCGGGCGCGGCCGGAGCGTAACGCGACCTGCCGGGACAGTTCGGCGCGCAGGTTGCCCCGGGTTTGCAGGTAGATGGCTTGGTAAATGGTTTCGTGGGACACCCGCATCTCCGGTCGGTCGGCGTAGTCGAGGCGTAGCCGCGCGGCGATCTGCTGCGGTGACCATCGCCGGCGCAGCCCCTCGAGCACGACTTCACGCAATATCGGATCAACGGCCAGCCGGGCCGGGCGTTTCGCCCGCCGGTGCCGCTGCCACGCGGCGTAGTCCGCCCGCGACGGCAGATACTGCACGCCGTACTTCTCGTAACGGGCGACTTCCCGGCTGATCGTCGAAGGTGCCCGCCCCAACGCCCGCGCGATCTGGCGGATCGACTCACCCGCCGCCCGACCCAAACCGATCTGTTCCCGCTCCCGCAACGACAACCGAGTCGCCACAACACCACCCCCTACCAGGGAAAACGACGGTGTTGCAACCACGACTTGAGCGGAAG
>NZ_JABBNC010000008.1 GCF_012933445.1 Actinoplanes sp. TBRC 11911 | reverse complement strand
CCAACTCTCCAAGGTCTACGAAACGTCGAAGAACGCGGCCGGCCAAACGGGGACGAAAGCAGAGAAAATTCACTCCACTGTGGATAAGATTCTCGCATTGTGGACCCGCTGCCACTATGTGGTCGCCAATCCCACACAGCGGACGCTGATCCCACATGATGGCATTGCAGCGCGGCGGTGGGTGCCGACATGGCTTCCATGACGCTTCCTGTCGGGTCGGACCGTGTGACACGACCCGCCCGGCGAAGCGCAGCAATGCCCGCCCCGCGCTGCGATCCCGGCCGCCAACGCTGCGAAACAGCCTGGGCTGCCATCCGCAGAGCCGACCCGCCCAGACGACGCATTCTGCTGGCGTTCAACCTGTTCGCCGTCACTGTGCGAGCAGCAAGGAGAAGGTCATCCCGCTGTTCGTGACGAACCTGCTGGACGGCGGGCCGGTGCCGCTGTACGGCGACGGCGGGAACGTGCGCGACTGGCTGCACGTCTCCGGCCACTGCCGGGGCATCCGGCTGGCGCTGGAGAAGGGCCGGCCGGGCGAGGTCTACAACATCGGCGGCGGCCCCGAGCTGTCGAACCGTGAGCTGACCGGGTGAGCCTCGAGGACGAACTGGCCGCCACGGCATGAGCGCCGCCCGGCCATGGTCGCAAGGTGCCAAGCTGGGACAAATCCGGCGTAAAGGGTGGCACGACGGGGTCGGCCTGGGAGCTGAGCCCCTTATGCGCGGATCTTTTCGTCCGCCTGACCAATCCGGCGTGGGTTCGGCTCCGAATCACCTGAGTAAGGGCACCGGCGAAAGGGCAGGCAGCTCATGGCGGAACGGGGGATCGGCCGGCGGCCGGATCACGTGTCGATGGTGCCCGAGGCCCCTGCGGATCCGGCTGATTTGCTGCGGGCGGTGGCGGGTGGCGACGAACGGGCGTTCGAACGTCTGTATGATCTGGTCGCGCCTCGCGTTTACGGTCTGATCCGGCGGGTCCTGCGGGATCCTTCGCAGGCCGAGGAGGTCGCGCAGGAGGCGTTGGTCGATGTGTGGCGGATGGCCTCCCGCTTTGATCCGGCCCGTGGCTCGGCGACGGCGTGGATTTTCACCATCGCCCATCGCCGGGTCGTCGACCGGGTTCGCGCTGAACAGGCCGCGACCGATCGGGCGTCCCGGATCGGCACGCTGGTCGCCGACACCCCGTACGACGTGGTCGACGATGAGGTGTCTGGTCGGTTGGAGCGGCGTCAGGTGCGCCGCTGCCTGGATGATCTGACCGAGTTGCAGCGTCAGGCGGTGGTCCTGGCCTATTACCAGGGCCACACCTATCCGCAGGTGGCGGAGTTGCTGAACGCGCCGCTTGCCACGATCAAGACCCGGATGCGCGACGGCCTGATCCGGTTGCGGGACTGCCTGGGAGCGGGGGTGCGGTCGTGAGCACGGAGATCCATGCGCTGCTCGGGGCGTACGTGCTGGACGCCGTGGATGACGTCGAGCGCGCCCGGTTCGACCGCCATCTGCGCGAATGTGGCGAGTGCCGTGCCGAGGCGGACGAGTTGCGCGAGGCTGCGGCGCGGCTGGCCGACGGCGCATGGTCGGCGCCACCGCCAAGTCTGCGGGCCAACGTGCTCGCCGCGATCGCCACGACCCGGCAGGTCGCTCCCGCGGTGCCGGTCGCGCCGCGCCGGCCGGTGGCTCGCTGGCGGCTCTTGACAGCCGCGGCCTGCGTCGCGGTTGCGGCGGCCGGCGCGGCCACGGTCACCTGGGTGGTGCAGGACCAGCGTGTACGCGACGCGCAGGCCGCCGCCGAGTCGGCCCGATCCGGCGAGGCCCGCGTCCGTGCGATCCTCACCGCGCCCGATCTGGTGACCCATCAGCAGGCTCTGGCCGGAGGTGGCCGGGTCACGGTGGCGGTCTCCCGGCTCCACGACGCCGGGGTCATTCTGATGACCGCGGACACGGCCCCGGACGATGAGCGGGTCTACCAGCTGTGGACGGTTCGTGCGCGGGCCGCGGTGTCCGAGGGTGCGCTGGCTGTTGGGCAGACCACCGCCGTACGGGTCATCGAGGGTTTGACCGGGGTCTCCGATGTCGGGGTGACGGTGGAGCCACGCGGCGGTTCAGCGGCGCCGACGTTGCCGATGGCCGCTGACGTCAAACTCGCGTAAATCTGGACCAATCCGCGAGAGGGTTCGCTCCGAATTAAGGATGTAAGTCCTGACATTGGAGGAACACATCATGCGTGCAACCAAGCTCACCGCCTTGGCCGCCGCCGCGGTCTTCTCGATCGCGCTGGCGGCCTGCGGCAACGACTCCACGTCGGACACCGGTTCGGGCGCGGCTCCGGCGACGGCCTCGCCGAGCATGGCGACCGGCTCGATGGTCAACTTCGGTTCCGGCTGTGCCGCGGTGCCGGCCGACCCGTCGGACAAGGGCAGCTTCCAGGCCATGGCCCAGGTCCCGGTTGCCACCGCCGCCTCCGGTAACCCGCTGCTGTCCACGCTGGTCACCGCCGTCAAGCAGGCCGGCCTGGTCGACTCGCTGAACTCGGCGCAGGGCATCACCGTCTTCGCGCCCACCAACGACGCGTTCGGCAAGATCCCGGCTGCCGACCTCAAGAAGGTGCTGGCCGACAAGAAGACACTGACCAGCATCCTCACCTATCACGTCGTACCCGGAAAGCTCACCCCGGCGGACCTGGCCGGCACCCACAAGACACTGCAGGGTGACCAGCTCACCGTGACCGGCAGCGGCGAGAACTTCACGGTCAACGGGTCGGCTTCGGTGGTGTGCGGCAACGTGCAGACGGCCAACGCGAACGTCTACATCATCGACAGCGTTCTGATGCCGCAGAACTGATGGGCCGGCTTCTGCCCGGCGCGGCGGCCGGGATTCTTGCCGCCGCCTTCGGAGTCGCGGCCGCGGAGCTCCTCGCGGCCGCGACCCGGCCCAGCACTGGACCACTGATCGCCGTCGGCGGGGCGCTCATCGACGCGACGCCGACCCCGATCAAGGAACTCGCGGTCCGGGAACTGGGCACCCACGACAAACCCGTTCTGCTCGCCGGTATCGGCGTCGTGCTGACGGTGTTCGCCGGCGCGATCGGCGTCGCCGCCCGCCGCTACCGATGGGCGGTACCGGCCGGTGCGGGCCTGCTCGGCCTCGCCGGTGCCGGTGCCGCCCTGTCGCGCCCCGCAGCCGGTGTGGCCGACGTGATACCAGCGCTGGTTGCGGCCGCGGTTGCCGGGGTGACGCTGTGGTGGCTGAGCGGCACCCGTTCGGGCGTCGCGGTGGACCGTCGCCGGTTTCTGCGGGCTGCGGTGCTTGTCGCCGGTGGTGCGGTGCTCGCCGAAGCCGGCGCGCTCGGGGTCGAACGCATCCGCGGCGACGCCGCCAGGCGGTCCCGCGAGGCCGTCCGGCTCCCGCCAGCCGCCGACCCGGCCAAGCCGTTACCGGCCGGCGTCGGACCCGGCTTCACCACGCCGAACGCGGACTTCTACCGCGTCGACACCGCCCTGAGCGTGCCACGCCTGGACCCGGACACCTGGTCCCTGAGCATCCACGGCATGGTCTCGCACAGCCTGCGCCTGTCGTTCGCCGACCTGCTCCACCGGCCGCTGCTCGAACGCGACATCACCCTCAACTGCGTCTCCAACGAGGTCGGCGGCCCCTACATCGGCACCGCACGCTGGCTCGGCGTGCCGCTCGCCCCGCTACTTCGCGAGGCCGGAATCAACCTCGGCGCCGACCAGCTCGTGGCCCGCTCCGCCGACGGGATGACCATCGGAACGCCGCTGTCCACCGCGCTGGATGGACGTGACACGATGCTCGTGCTCGGCATGAACGGGCAGCCTCTCCCGCTCGAACACGGCTTTCCGGTGCGGATGCTCACCCCCGGTCTTTACGGCTATGCAGGCGCCTGCAAATGGCTGACCGAACTGGAACTGACGACCTTCGACCGCTTCGACGCCTACTGGGTCAAGCGGGGCTGGGCCGCCGACGGCCCGGTCAAAACCGCATCCCGCATCGACCGGCCGCAACCGTTCGCACACCTCGCCCCAGGCCGCGTCACCGTCGCCGGAGTCGCCTGGGCACAACGCCGCGGCATCCGTTCAGTGGAGATCAGCGTCGACAACGGCCCGTTCAGCCCGGCCGAGCTGCTCCCGACGCCGTCGATCGACACCTGGACCCAGTGGCGCTACACCTGGCAGGCCACCCCCGGACCTCATTCCCTGACCGTACGAGGCACCGACCGCACCGGAAGCACACAGACCAAGACCCGGGCCGCCCCGTTCCCGAGCGGCGCCACCGGCTGGCAAACCATCTCCGTCACCGTCGGCTGACACGACGCGGAAAAGCCGGCGATTCAGGCGGCTCCCAGGCCGGTAGACGCCTTTGCGGAACTCTCAGGTCTGGCGACGTGCGGGTCACGCGCCGGCGGTCCGGCACGTTCAGCCCGGACAGCCGGGAGAGGTGGTCGCATTCGTCCAGGGCGACGACGACGCCCCACGCTCTCCTGGTATTTCTCGCAACACCTCGATCGATCGAGGGCAGCCGGTCGACGGCGTCGTAAACGTTCACCCCGCGACCCTACGGCCCCTGCTTACCTTCGATGACAAGCGGTCTGCGGCAGACAGCTCGGGCGACACGGCGGGTGGGTAGATTGACTGGCTATGCTCCGGACCCGTCTCATTCTTGATCGAATTTACGCCGCCCGAGAGGTAATCGACCCGGTCTTTCTGGCCTCGCCGTTATATCAGTGTGACGCCCTCGGAAGCCGGCTCGGTTGCACGGTGAGCATAAAGCTCGAGACCGCGAATCCGGTGCGAAGCTTCAAAGGCCGCGGTGCCGAACTGGTCGCGAGCCAGCTGGCCGAACAGGGCGCTACGGCGGTGGTGTGCGCCAGCGCCGGCAACCTCGGTCAGGCGCTGGGGTGGTCGGGTCGTCGTCGTGGCTTGGACGTGACGGTGGTGGCGCGGCGCCTGGCACCGGCGGTCAAGCTCGACCGGATCCGTTCCTTAGGGGCGCGCCTGGAGTTGGTCGATGGCGACTTTGAGGACGCTCGTAAACGCGCGGCGGATCTCGCGTACAAGAGTGGTGCTCGGCTTGTCGAGGACAGCCTGGACATTGAGACTTGCGAGGGTGCGGCGACCATCGGACTGGAGTTGATCAGCGCGTTGTCCGACGGCGACGCCGTCCTGATCGCCTTAGGTGGCGGGGCGATGGCCACCGGCGTCGGCCATGTGCTGAAGGCCCTGGCTCCGGGGGTTGAGGTGATCTGCGTTCAGCCACTCGGTGCCCCTGCCTTGACACTGTCCTGGCGCGAGCGCCGGATCGTTACCACCGATTCCATGGACACCATCGCCGACGGCGTTGCCGGCAGGTACCCGATCCCCGCGGTCCTGGACGACCTTCTTCAGGTGGCCGACGACGCGGTCCTCGTGCGGGAGGACTCGATCGTCAACGGGATGCGACTGCTGCTGAAGCACGCGGGACTGGTCGTTGAACCGTCAGCCGCTCTAGGCATTGCCGCCATTCTGGAAGACCCTGGCCGATTCGCCGGCCGCCACGTTGTCACGATCGTCTGCGGCAGCAACGTCGACCTGGACGCGTACCGTCAATGGGTCAATTAGGCTGGCCGGCGGCAGAACGTGCATAGTGTGTGCGCATGCGACGCTTCGACGACGAAGACCTCACGGGCGCTGAGTTCCGCGAGTGCGACCTGAGCTGGGCGCGGCTGGTCGGTGTGGTCATGCAGGACGTGGAGATCGACGGCCTGGTCACCAACCTGGTGGTCAACGGCGTGGAGGTTATGTCGTACGTCGAGGCGGAGCTCGACCGCCGGCACCCGGTGCGGCTGCTGATGCGTTCCGACGAACCGGCCGACCTGCGCGAGGAGTGGCGGCAGCTGCGAAAAGCGTGGGCGACGACCGCCGAGCGGGTCGGATCAATGGCCGAGGGCAGCGAGTTCCGCAGTGTCGACGGTGAGTGGTCGATGGTCGAGACCCTGCGTCATCTGGTCTTCGTGCACGATTCGTGGTTCCGGCGCTGCGTGCTCGGGCTGACGGAGCCGTTCACCGCGATCGGACTGGCAACCGCGTTCGTGCCGGATCAGGAGGGGCTGGGGCTGGACAAGGATGCCCGGCCGGCTCTGGGCGACGTGCTGGGCGTGCGCGACCGGCAGGCGTCGGAGATCGAGGCATGGCTGGCCGGGGTCACACCCGAGCAGCTCGCGATGCCCGCGCCGGTGCCGGACGACGACCGATGGCCCCCGTACGCGAAGGGCCGGAGCGTGCGGCAATGCCTCGGCACCGTGCTCAACGAGGAATGGCAACACCACGGCTTCTGCGTACGCGACCTGGACAAGCTGGGTCAGGACTGACGGGTCCAGGGGCCGACGCCGCCGATGCGCTCGACCGTGTAGCGGATGATGTACCCGGGTGTGCGCGGCGCCGGGAACTCCTGGGCGGGGCGCATGTAGACCTTGGTGAGGCGGTTCAGCAGGTCCCACGCCTCGTCGCTGGGCTCGATCGCGGCGTGGGCGCGCAGCACCGCGTGCTCGTTGAGAAACACCGACGGGTCGCGGGGCGCTTCGAGGGAGAGCACGACCCGCGGGTCACGCTCGATGTTGCGCAGCTTCTGATTCCGGCTCAGGTGGCCGCTGACGAGCTGGTCGCCGTCCAGACCGACCCAGATGACGGTGACCTGGGGACTGCCGTCGGGGCTGACCGTACTCAAATGGGCGAGCGGGCCCGACTCGATAAGCTCGCGCAGTTCCTGGGGGAGCACGTCCATGACTATATGGCAGAGAACAAGGCACTGCCCCTACGATCCTGCGGCACACTTCAATGATCATGGGGGTAAGAGCATGGAGGACTGGGATGCCGCGCAGGAACGACGACCGAAGCCGGACTTCCTGAACGACCATCAGATCGGGTTCATCGTGGCGGTCGGTGTGGTGCTTTTCGCCGCGATCAGCGTGGGGTATCGCGTGGCGGTCAGGCACGAGAACCCAACCCCGGCCGAGCGCGACGCGGAGGTGCGGCAGGCGGCGTCACTCCTGCTCGGCGCCGACGGCACCGCGCGCGCCGACGACACCTTGACCGCCGACGGCCCGGGCGCCCTCGATCTGTTGCTGGGTCAGAGCCTCGTGCTGCATGGCCGGAAGGTCCTGGTGCGTGTCACGCCGGAACACGTGGGTAAGGGAGACTGCGCGGACGGCCCGGCCGTGACGGTCGATCTCGTGGTGGAGCAGCTTCAGGGTCGCGCCGAGCTGACACCCACGGACTTCTCGATGCTCACCAGCGACGGCGAGGACGTGCTCCCCATTCCCGCCTGCTCCACCGGATTCGACGACAAAGCGGCGAAGCGCACGCTCGTGTTCGGGGCGACCGGACCGGGGCAGCTCCTCTACGGAACCGCCCCGGTGGCGATGTGGCGGCTGACCTAGCGTGTCTCGATCGGGTCGGTGACGGGCTTGCCGCTGGAGGTGATGCCGACGCCCCGCACCGACGGTGAAGCGCCCGAGGCGGACCGGGTCAGCGAAACCCGGTACTGGGCGTACCGGCTGCTCGCGGAAACCCGGTCGCCCGGCCGGAGCAGCTTCCACGAGGACCACGAGGCGTTCGGCGTCGAGGTGCTTCCGGTGCGGACGAACACCTGCACCGACGCCCCCGCAGGCACCGAAGACTGGTAGCTCAGCCGGTCCCAGGTGACCATCTGCCGGGCGTCCATCACCCGCGAGACCTGGCTTCCGCTGCGGGCCCCGGACGCCAGCGTGATGCCCGCGGCCGTCACCGTCGTGCCGCTGCGCTTGCTGGTACGCAGCTGCGTGGTGGTGAAGTCCGCGACCCCGTACGCCGAAGCGACGAACGACGCCGGTGGCTTGTCCAACGCGGGCCAAAGCGTCACGTTGCCCGCCGCGTCCTGGCTGCGCAACCGGTAGTAGTACGTCTCCAGCGGCGTCAACCGCGGCACCACGACCTCGTGCCGCGTCCCGCCAGGGTCGCCCGCCCGCGATTCCAGACCAGCCGGCTCGGTGCCGATCAGCAGTGTCGCGGCCGCGGACTCGCCGGTGGTCCAGCCGACCGTGGCGGTGCCGTCCGGGCGAGCCACGACCGACAGCCCGGACACCGCCGGCGCACGGCTGTCGGGGGCGGGGTTCGAGGCACGCCGCTGCGGTGCCACCGAAGCAGCGGCGGTCCCGTACCCGGCGGCGTATGTTCCCGGGGCCGCGGTGAACGACGCGTACTCGACGCCCTTGATGGTGGTCCGGGTGAAGGGGACCGCGGCACCGGCGCGAGTGAGCGTCGTGAGGGTGACCCCGCCGGGCCCGGCCGTCGGCACCATGCCGGTGAGCCCGTTCGCGCCGGAGCCCACGTTGACGGTGAACGACAGGGTGTTGCCGGACCAGCCGATCCCGCTGTACGACGAGGCGTTGCGCCCGTCCAGCCAGGTGAGCATCTGCCGGCCCGTCACCAGTGGCACGCCCCGCGACAGCGCCGACTCCAGCACCTGGTCGCTGTCGAAGGTGGTGTCCTGGTCGGTGTGCATGTTGGCGGTGAACGCGCCGTAGAAGCCGTTCGGGCCGAGCGCCCCGTCCAGCAACGAATTCACCGTGAACGGATAGCTCTGGTCGGACTCGTCGGTCATCTGGGTCGCGGCCTGGTATATGTCGAGCAGACCACCGGTCTTGCCGGAGAAGCGCATCGGCATGCCGGAGCCGGTCATGAAGCCGGGCCGGTCACCGACCCACGAGCCGGGCCAGTAGTAGTAGTTCGTGTCGAGCCGGATCCCGTTGGCGGCCTCGACACTGGCCTGGCTTGACCAGTCCGACCAGACGATGCAGTGGGTGCGGCTGGTGACCGGCCCGGAGACGTTGCGGTACTTCGCCCGCCAGGTGCCCAGCTGCTCGGAGAGGTCGTCGGTCAGCGACGACGCGGTGAAGTCGGAGCAGCCGGTGTTGAGATGCAGACCAACCTCAAAACCTTGGTTCTGGTACGCCTGTGCTTGCGTGTTGCTCAGTGGCGTATTCGGGTAAACGTACGAGGTGAAGCGGGCACAGGCCCAGTTGTCGGCCACGCACCCGGCCGGGCTGTTGGCCACGTACTGGTCGAA
Source organism: Actinoplanes sp. TBRC 11911 (assembly GCF_012933445.1). Classification (GTDB taxonomy): domain Bacteria; phylum Actinomycetota; class Actinomycetes; order Mycobacteriales; family Micromonosporaceae; genus Actinoplanes. The sequence continues at coordinate 282,639 of NZ_JABBNC010000008.1, read as the reverse complement.
CCGGCCCGCGGTCCCGCCCGTGCCGTGGTCGTCCCCGGTCGCGACGACGACCGCCTTGAGCGACCGCGGGAAATACCAGAACCGGGGCAGCGGCTTGCGGTCCAGGTTCATCGTGCCGATCAGGTTGGCCAGCAACCGTTGCTGCTCGTCGGCCTGCGGAACGGCCACCTTGCTCAGGTTGACCCAGTCGGTCGAGCCGGCCCCGAAATACAGGTCGTCCGAGCGGATCGGCGTGCTGCCGTCGCGTTCCTGCTTCTCCCAGGCCGGGTTGCCCTGCCGGGTGTAGACCAGCGACTGCGGCAGGTCGAAGCTGAACGCGGCGGCCTGCCCACCGGCCGCCCCGACGTTCACCAGCGAGACCGCCGGGTTGGTGGTCGCCGTGGTGGCGTTGGAATAGAGCGTCGCGACCGCGCGGGCCCCGGCGAGCGTGTACCGGTCGGCCGTTCCGTGGTACTGCATGGTCTGGGCGGTGATGCCGGCCCCCGGCGCGGACGCCGTGTCGATCTTCAGGTAGCCCTCGGCGAGGGTGCCGGTCGTCGAGGTCAGCCCGAGCAGCCCGGCCAGTTGCTTGTCCGGCCGGAACGCGATCAGGTTGCCGCCGCCGGTGACCCAGGTGGTGAACATGGTGACCTGGGCAGCGCTCAGCGAGGTCGCGCCGAGCAGCACCACGTCGTACTGGCTGAGCGTCGACGCGGTCACGGTGGACAGGTCGGCGGTGGCGAACTCGTTGAGGCCCTCGGTGCGCAGCACCTCGCTGAGGAACGGGGTGAAGCCGCTGCCGCCGGACGATTTGATGACCAGCACCGGCCCGCCGGGGCCTTGGTCCGGTGGCGGCGGGGGCGGAGCCGCAGTGGTGAACGACCAGGTCACCGGCGTCATCACGTTCCCGGCGGTGTCGCGGGCGCCGCTGATCGAGGCCGTGTACGCGGTGGAGTTGGCGAGCGTGGCCGACGGGGTGAACGTGGCCGTCATGCTCGCGGAGTCGTACGCGGTGGTGCCGGCGACCGCACCGGACGGGCCGGTCAGCGTCATCGCGATGCTGGACGCGACGACCGGTTCGGTGAAGGTCGCGGTGACCGGGCCGGTCGCCGGCACGCCGATCGCGCCGGCGCCGGGGGAGCGGCCGCCCAGCACCGGGGCGGTGGTGTCGGCCGCGTTGGTGTCGAACACGACGTCGACCCAGTAGTTGCTGTTCTGGAAGGTGCTGCTGGGGAACCCGCTGGCCCCGTACCGGTAGACGCCGCCGCCGGCCAGCGCGGTGAGCGGGCCGCGGGTCACGTTCGACGCCAGCCCGTTGGCAGTCACCGAATAGAAGCCCGCGTCGGTGTGGTACGACGCCACGTATGTCGTTCCGGCCGCCACGGCGACCGGCCCGGGCAGCGTCGCGGTCTGCCAGCCGCCGGCACTTTCACCACTGAAAGTCACCGTTCCCAGCCGTACGCCCGTGCTGCTCCACAGGGATCCGGTATGGGTGCCGGTGTTCCCCGGTCCTTTGTAGAACCTGATGCCGGTGACGAACCCGGCTGTGGTGCTGCGGAACCGCACCCCGACCTCGACCGCCGAGTTGTCGTTGGCCGCCGGGGTCGCCGGAACGTTGGTGGAGGTCCAGATCGAGCAGGGGCAGCCCGACCCGCCACCGCCGCTCGCCGCCGTGGTGAACGACCAGGTGAAGGGCGCCATGGTGTTGCCCGCGACGTCCTTGGCGCCGCTGACCGTGGCGGTGTAGGTCGTCGACGCGGCGAGCGCGCTGGACGGCGTGAGGGTAACGGTGTGGGCGCCGGGGTCGTAGGCGGTCGTCCCGGTCACGCCGGGGACGGTGAGAACGGCGGTACCGCTCTGGATCTGCTCGTTGAACTGCGCGCTGACCGTCGTGGTGACGGGAATGTTGACGGTCCCGGGCATGGGGGCGGTGCCGATGACGGTCGGCGGCGTGGTGTCCACCGCGTTGGTCGTGTAGAGGACGTCCACCCAGTAGTACGACGAGCCGAACGTGTTCGTCGGGAAGCCACCGCCGCTGCCGTACCGGTAGAGGCCGTTCGCGCCGTCCTGGCCGTCGCGCAGCGCGTGCAGCGGCGCGTTGTCGATGCCCGCCGTCGCCAGCTTCCCCGAGTCGACCGAGTAGTGCCCGTCCGGCGCGTAATACGAGGCCACGTACGTGGTGTTCGCGCTCACCGCGATGGGCGCCGGGAACGTCGCGGTCTGCCAGCCGCTCCCGCTCTCACCGGTGAACGTGACGGTGCCCAGGTTCGCACCCGTCGCCGTCCACAGACGTCCCACGTGCGTACCGGTGTTGCCGGCGCCCTTGTAGAAGCGCACCGCGGTCACGAAACCGTCGGAGTCGGCCCGGAATTTGACCCCGACCTCGACCGGCATGGTGTCGGACTCGGATGGTTCCTGGGGCACCTGGCCCGGGTCCATGATGGAGCACGGGCACGGCGGGCCGGCCGAGGCCGCGGTCGGCAGCGACGTCAGCATCGCGGCCACCAGGGCCAGGCACATCAGGATCAGCAGAGGGAACCGGCGGGATCTCGACAGGGACAAGGGTGCACTCTCCTCAGCTGAACACGACGTCGACCCAGTAGTTGCTCGCTTGCCACGAATCGGAGGGGAAGCCGCCACCGGCGGCGTAGCGGTAGACGCCGTTGGGGCCGTCGGTACCGTCCTGCAGCGCGCGCACCGGCCCGGACCCGGCTCCGGCCGCGTCGAAGAACCCGGAGTCGCCCGCGTACCGCCCGTTGGGGGCGTAGTAGGAGACGACGTAGGTGGTGTTCGCGCTGACCGCGATCGGCGTCGCGAAGGACGCGCTCTGCCAGCCGGTCGCCGTCTCACCGGTGAACGTGACGGACCCGAGCAGCGTGCCGGTCGACGTCCACAGGTGTCCCACGTGCGTACCGGAATTGCCGTTGCCCTTGTAGAAGCGCACGCCGCTGACCGTGCCGGCGACATCGGTGCGGAACTTCGTGCCCACCTCGATCGGGACGGTGTCCGAGTCGGCGGGCGTGCCCGGCGTCGCGGTGGCCGGCCAGATCGTGCAGGGGCACCCCGAGCCGCCCCCTCCCGCGGCCGCCGTGGTGAACGACCAGGACGTCGGCGTCATGGTGTTGCCGGCGCTGTCCGAGGCCCCGCTGACCGTGACCGTGTACGTGGTGTTCGCGGTCAACGCCGCGGCCGGCGTGAACGTGCTGCCGCTGACGCTGCCCGCGACGGTCGCCCCGGCGGCCGTCTTCAGGCTCATCGCCACGCCGCTCACCGGCTCGCTGAATCCGGCGGTGACGGTGGTGCCCACCGCGACCCCGGTGGCGCCGGACGCGGGCGTCCGCGTGGTCACCGTCGGCGCGGTGGTGTCCGGCGCCCCGCCGCCGGTGGCGAACACGACGTCGACCCAATAGTTGGCGGATTCCCACGCGACGGTCGGGAAGCCGGTGCCGAACTTGTAGACGCCGTTGACGCCGTCGAGCCCGTCCCGCAAGGCGTGCAGCGGCGTGCTGTCGACCCCCTGCGCGGCGAAGAAGCCCGCGTCGGCGGCGTAGTGGCCGTTCGGCGCGTAGTACGAGACCACGTACGTCGTCCCGGGTGTCAGCGTCACCGGGCTGGACAGGTTCGCCTGCTGCCAGCCGGAGGCCGACTCACCGCTGAACGTGACGCTCGCGAGCTGGGTGCCGCCGGTCGTCCACAGATGCCCGACGTGGGTGCCGGTGTTGGTGCTCGCCTTGTAGAACCGGATCCCGGTGACCTGCCCGGCGACGTCGGCGCGGAACTTGATGCCGACCTCGGTGGCCGTGCCGTCCGGGTCGGCCGGGGTGGACGGGGTGGCGCCCGAGCTCCAGATGCTGCACGGGCAGGTGCGCGCGCCGACGGTGACCGGCACGCTCGCGTCCGCGCCGACGTTCGCGCTGTCGTCGCTCGCCCGCACCCGGATCGTGGTGGCGCCCGCGTTCCCGGGGGTCCACGTGTACGTCCACGCGCCGCGCCCGGCCGCCGGATGCCAGCTGGTGCCGTTGTCGGTGGACACCTCGACGCCGCCCACCACGCCGCCGCCGGTGTCGGTGGCCGAGCCCGAGATGGTGTACGCCTGCCCGGCCTGCACGGTGGCCCCACTCGCCGGGTTGGTGATGCTCACCGAGGGCGCGACGGTGTCGGTGGACGCGCTCGCCAGGGTCAGGCCGGACTGCAGGGTGGCCGGCTGCGCGCCCATGTCCGCGAACAGATTGACGGTGGCCTGCTTCATCGGGGTGCTGGCCGCGCCGGAACCCCGGTCGTGGTTGCTGTCCAGGCCCCAGGACCACTGCACGGTGCCGGCGCCGAACACCAGCGCGCCACTGGGCGCCCGGTACAGCGTCAGGTTGTGGGTGGCGCTGCCGGAGGCGTACGTGGAACCGAAGTCTGTCAGGATCTGCACGCCGCTCGCGTTGGTGGTGGACATCTTGACGAGCCCGCGGGGGCGGGAGCCGTTGTCGGCGTCCTGGTCCCACTCGTAGCCGATGACGTCGGTGCCCAGGGTCGCGGTCGCGCCGGCCGCCTGGGTGGCCACCGTGGTGCCGCGCCACAGCCGCATCTTGCCGTCGGCGGCCGGCACCTTCAGGTTCACCGTGCCCGCGTTGACCTTGAAGATCGTGCCGGTCATGGCGTTCTCCGGGCGGTTGCCGTCGCGTGGCGGGCTGAACCGCGGATCCCGCCAGGTGCCGGTCCAGATACCGGTCGGGTCGATCGGCGCGTTGGCGTGCGTGTCCTTGTACGCGACGAGCGTGCGGTACGGCGTGCCGGAGCCGTCCGCCGCGGCCTCCCAGCGGGTCTTCCAGAACGACTCGTTGCCGCTGAAGAACGCCAGGTTGACGCCGGCGTCGCGGGCCGCCTCCACGTTGGCCCGCTGGGTGCCGGACCAGTATTCGTCGTGCCCGACCGACAGGAACGTCTTGTGGTTGCGCAGCAGCGCCCCCCGCGCGTCGGTGTCCACCCCGGAGGAGTAGCTGACGTCGTATCCATTGGCCTCGAGGAACCGGACCATCGGATACTCGGCGTTGAACACCGAGTCCTCGGCGCCGGTGCCGCGCGTGCTGACCGGCCGGTTGTAGCTCACCTTGTACGCCCGTCCGGCCGGCGAGCCCACGTACAGGCTGTTCCCGCCGTACTGGTTGTACGCCTGCCAGGTGGTGTCCGAGGTCTGGAACAGCAGGTCCGAGTGGCTGGAGTCGTCGCGCACCACGAACACGATGTGGCTGGCCCCGGACGTCCCGTCGGTGCGCACGAGCCGCGCGAAGTAGATGCCGGACACCGCCGTGGCGGGCACCGCCCAGGACGCCGAGACCGCCCAGTTGCCGCAGTCCACCAGGCCGGTCGAGGGAGCGACGACGCAGTCCGGCTGGTTCTGCCGCCCGACCGGGTTGACCGTCGTGATGAGCCGTGCGCCGTTCCCGCCGTAGTAGCCCATCCGGTAGATGTCGAGCCGGTACGACGTGGCGGTGGAGTCGACTTTGAAGCTGACCGTCTCGCCCGCATTGACACTCATCTGGGTGGCGAAGCCCTGAATCGCCGCACTGCCCGCCCCGGACACGTCCCAGGTGCTCTTCGGCGTGCCGGCCTTCGTGTTCTCGCAGGCGATCGGATTGGTCGGCGGCGAACAGGCGTCCGCAGCTGCCGGGCCTGGCGGCGGCACGAACAACCCGGCCGCGACGAGCGTGAGAATCAGCAGCGCGCGCTGCCGGAAAGTCGTGAAATGGCGCACCGGAACCGCCTCCCCAAAGCCGTCCTGGGAGACATTTACTCACGCCGATCGCACGCGGGCGCTCGGCCGTTCCGGCCTTTACATCGGACGATCGTCGCCGACCGGGCAACGTCCAGATCCGAAGGCGCGCCGCCTCGGCGATGCGCGCGATGCGCCGAACCCGGCGAACTCGGGTAAGCCCCCGTCAATGGGCACGGCGGCGTGTCAGTCTGCCGTCAGTCCGTTGACCCGGGCCTGCTCAGCCGTCAGCTTGGAGGGGATGGGGGGAGGTTCCCGTGACTGACCGTACCGAGGCGCACTTCAACCAGATGTCCGTGGGCGTACACGCGGCCGCCAAGAACCTGTCGAAGAAGGACCGCGAGCTGTTGCTGTTGACGTGGCAGTCCGGCGCCCGGAAATTGCTCAACTACGAGTCGCCCGAGTCTACCGAGTACGGGTCGCCGGATGACCTGCCGAGCTGGCGCGTGGGGCCGATGTTACCGCCGAAGCCGAAACCGCACGTTCCCCCCGGCGACGGTGAACCCTACGAGCCGCGCTGACGCGTCCGCGCGCCCCAAAGTGGTGGTCGTGTCGATGCCGTTCCTGGCAGCCGACCGGCCGTCCATCCAGGCCGGCCTGCTCGCCGCCATCGCCCGCGAGCACGGCTTCCCGGCCGGCACCCTGCACGCCAACCTCGACCTCGCCGCGCGCATCGGCCCCGCGCAGTACGCCCTGCTGGCTGACCATCGCGGCCGTCTCGTCGGGGAGTGGCTGTTCTCCGCCGCCGCGTTCGGTGACGATGCGCCCGACCCGGGTTCCGGCCTGCTCGAAGCGTTCGGCGACGAGCTGGCCTACCTGGGGCCGCTGCGGGAACGGCTGCCGGCGCTGCGTCGCGACGTCGTACCGGCGTACCTGGAGGAATTGGTCGTCTCGTATCCGTGGGACGAGGTCGGCGTGGCCGGCTTCAGCTGCGTCTTCCAGCAGAGCACCGCGTCGTTCGCGCTGGCCCGCCGCCTCAAGCAACGCCACCCCGATCTCGTCACGGTCTTCGGCGGCGCGGCCTTCGAGGGTGTCATGGGTCCCGAGCTGGTCCGGACCGTCGAGTGCGTCGACCTGGCCGTCAGCGGCGAGGCCGACGAGGCCTTCCCCCGGCTGTTGCGGGCGCTCGCCACCGGCGACGATCCGGCCGCGATCCCGGGGGTGATCAGCCGCTCGGGCAAGCCCGCACCGCCCGCGCCGCCGCTGCACGATCTCGACGCGTTACCCGTCCCGGACTACGGCGAGTTCTTCGAGCGCTCCGAACGGCTCGGCCTCGCGGACAAGACTGGTCGTGCGCGGGTGTGGATCCCCGTCGAGACCGCCCGCGGCTGCTGGTGGGGCGCGCGGCATCACTGCACGTTCTGCGGGCTGAACGGGACGACCATGGCTTTCCGCAGCAAGTCGCCGGACCGGGTGCTGGACGAGCTCGCCGTGCAGACCCGGCGCTGGGGCAGCTTCCGGTTCGCCGCGGTCGACAACATCCTCGACGTCGGCTACCTGCGCACGCTGTTCCCCCGGATCGTCGCGCAGGGCCGCGGCTACGAGATGTTCTACGAGGTGAAGGCCAACCTCAGCCGCGACCAGGTGGGACTGCTGGCGCGCGCCGGGGTGAGCCGGATCCAGCCCGGACTGGAGTCGCTGAGCTCGCGGGTGCTCGCGCTGATGCGCAAGGGCACGACCGCCGCGCAGAACATCAACCTGCTGCGATGGGCCCGCTACCACGGCATCGGCGCGTCCTGGAACGTGTTGTGGGGATTTCCGGGCGAGACACCGGGGGACTACGCGGAGCAGGCCGCGATCATGCCGCACCTGGCGCACCTGCAACCGCCGGACGCCGCGGGGCCGATCTGGCTGGAACGGTTCAGCCCGCTGTTCGACGACGCGGTCCCCGGGACGTTCCGGCCCGAGGCCAGCAACGGCTACGTCTACCCGGATCGCGTCGACCTGGCGAAGGCGGCCTACTTCTTCGAGTACGACCCGCCGGACGCTGACCTTGCCGAGGCGTACCGGGAACTGGGTCTTGCCGTGAAAGGCTGGCAGGAGGCCTGGCAGGGGGATCGCCGGCCGGTGCTAGTCTTCTGGTCGGCGCCGGGCTATCTGCGCGTCTACGACGGACGACGGCCCGGACGCGAGGGGACCTTCACCTTCGAGGGACCGGCCGCGGACGTCTATGCGGCGTGCAGCGACCGCGCGGTGAAGCCCGCCGTCCTGCGCGAGCGGCTCGATCTCCCGGCCGAGACCGTGCGACGGATGTTCGAGGCGTTCCAGCGGCTGGGGCTGATGTTCGTCGACGGCGGGGCGGGTCTGGCGCTGGCGTTGCCGGCCGTCGGCGGACGGTAGGGGCGATCGCCGTGCCCCGCCTACCGCAGTCGCGCGCACGCGATGCTGGCGAACCGGATGCGCAGATGGTCGATGCGGTTCAGGCGCGCGTCCGGCATCAGCGTGTTGTCGATCCACGAGTACGCCCGATCGTTTCCCCGCGGGTCGAACCACCCGCCCGCGAAACCGACGTGCGTGTAGGTGACCAGCGTGATCCCCTGGCCGTCGATCACGTCCACCGAGATGCCGAGCCGCACTCCGGTCAAGATGCGCGGATTGTGGATGTCGGCGTTGGTCTGTACCACCAGGCTGCGGACGAAGACGCCGTCCGAACCCTCGACGGACTGGACGAAGGCGAGCGCCGACGCGTTGATCCCGCCGCTGAGGGCCGGCGGTCCGGATGCTGCCGAGGCGTACCAGCCGTCGCCGTCGGATGCCGTGATTTCCCGGTCGACGCGGCGTTGCACGGTATGAGACATGATCTCTCCTCTTCGTGGTGGTGGGTGACCTGTCTTGATCGTGTCGGGGGTGGTTGCACCGCCCGGTGCAGTGCCCGCTGCACTCGCGGAAAGACGACAGAGAAATGACCGGCTTGCGGTACGGCGTGCTGGGCCCGCTCATGGTCTGGCGCGACCAGCAGCCGGTACGCCTCGGCCCCCTGCAGCAGCAGGTGGTGCTCGGCGTGCTGCTCGTGCGGGGGGACCGCCCGTACGGTCTGGCCTCGATGATCGATGCCGTCTGGGGTGACGCGGCGCCCGGGTCGGCGGTCAACCTGGTGCAGCGGCACGTGTCCGCGCTGCGCCGCACGCTCGAACCGCATCGCGCGGCCCGTGCCCAGGACAGCCGGCTGGCCTGGACCACGGCCGGCTACCGCCTCGCGCTCGCCGGTGACAGCCTCGATCTCGACGACTTCGAGGCCGGGCTGCGGGCGGCCCGGACCGCGCGCGAGGCCGGCGACCACAAGGCCGCCGCGGACGCGTTGCGGGCGGCACTGGGCTTGTGGCGCGGTCCGCTCTGCGACGGGTTGTCCAGCCCGCTGCTGGACGCCGAGCGCGACCGGATGGCCGACCGCCGGCTCACCGCTCTGCAGGACCGCATCGATCTCGATCTGGGCATCGCCGCCGACCCGTCCCTGATCGACGAACTGCATCGGCTGATCGCCGAGCATCCGCTGCGGGAACGGTTGCACGAGCTGCTCATGCTGGCCCTGCACCGGACCGGCCGGCGGGCCGACGCCCTCGCCGCGTACCAGCGGGTGCGGCGCCTGCTGCACGACGACCTCGGTGTCGAACCGGCCGCTGGGCTGCAGCGGCTGCACCGGCGGATCCTCGAGGGCGACCCGGCGCCGGCCGAGCCGCCGGCACGCGTTTCCGTCCCGGCGCAACTGCCGCACGCCCCGGCGAACTTCGTCGGCCGCGAGGCCGAACTGGCCTGGCTGGACGTGCTGCTCCCGGACGAGCCGGCCGGGGCCGTGGTGGCCGCGATCTCCGGCACCGCGGGCGTCGGCAAGACCACGCTGGCCGTGCACTGGGCACACCGCGTACGCGACCATTTCCCGGACGGCCAGCTCTACGCGAACCTGCGCGGCTTCGACCCGAACGGGCCGGCGCTCGACCCGGGCCGGGTGGTGCGCGGCTTCCTCCAGGCGTTCGCCGTGCCGCCGGAGCGGGTGGGCCCGGACACCGACAGCCAGGCGGCCCTGTTCCGCAGCATCGTGGCCGGCAAACGGGTGCTGGTGGTGCTGGACAACGCGCGCGACGCCGAACAGGTCCGGCCGCTGCTGCCCGCCTCGCCCGGCAGCATGGCCCTGGTGACCAGCCGGGATCAGATGCTCAGCCTGGTGGCGATCAACGGGGCCCGGACCGTGCCGGTCGGCCTGATGACCGTGGACGAGGCCCACAATTTTCTGGTACACCGGCTCGGGCGGCAGCGCGTCGACGCCGAGCCGGCCGCCGCCGACGAGATCATCGCGCGCTGCGCCCGGCTGCCGCTGGCCCTGTCCGTGGTGACCGCCCAGGCCGCCGCCCATCCCCAGTTCCCGCTGGCCGCGGTGGCCGCCGATCTGCGGCGCGCGCACGGGCGGCTGGACGCGTTCGACGGCGGCGACCTGGTCACCGACGTGCGGGCCGTGTTCGCCTGCTCGTACCGCGGGCTGACCTCGCCCGGCGCCCGGCTGTTCCGGCTGCTCGGGCTGCACGCCGGGCCGGAGATCTCGGTGCTGGCCGCCGCCGGTCTGGCCGCCGAGCCGGTCGCGTCGGTGCGCGCCCACCTGGGGGAACTGGCGAGGGCGCACCTCATCGCCGAGCGGTCACCGGGCCGGTTCGCCCAGCATGACCTGCTGCGGGCGTACGCCGCGGAGCTTGCCGAGCAATATCATCCGATCGGTGACCGGCGCGCGGTGGTGCGCCGCGACCTCGACCACCACCTGCACTCGGCGTACGCCGCCGACCGGATGCTGAACCCCTTCCGCGACGATCCGATCGTGCTCGAACCGGCCGCGTCCGGGGTCCGCGCCGAGCAGCCCGCCGACCATCAGGCCGCGCTGGCCTGGTTCGCCGCCGAGGAGCCGGTGTTGCTGGCGCTGCTCCGGCACGCCGCCGGGGCCGGCTTCGACACCCATGCCTGGCAGCTCGCCTGGACGTTGACGCAGTTCCTGGACCGGGAGGGGCACTGGCACGACGCGGCAGCGATCCAGGAGCGGGCGCTGGAAGCGACCCGGCGGCTGGGCGATCCGCGAGGCGAGGCGGTCAGCCGGGGGTGCCTCGCCTACGCCTGCATCCGGCTGCATCGGCTCGACGAGGCTCGCGAGCACCTGCAGCGGGCGTTGCAGCTGTACGAAACGCTGGACGAGCACACCGGCATGGGGCACGTGCACCGGACCATGACGTGGCTCCTCGACAGTCAGGGGCGGTATGGCGACGCGCTGCCCGAGGCGTACGCGGCGCTCGAGCTGTTCCGCCGCGGCGGCAACCGGACCGGGCAGGCGCGCGCCCTCAACGCGATCGGCTGGTTCCATTCCCGGCTCGGCCGGCTCGAGGCGGCCCTGGATCACTGCACGCAGGGTCTGGCGCTGCTGCGCGAGACGGGGGACCGTTTCGATCAGGGCGACACCCTGGACAGTCTCGGCCGGATTCACCATCAGCTCGGCCAGTACGATCGTGCGGCCGCCTGTTACCGCGAGGCGATCGAGTTGTACGCCGAGTTCGGTGACCGGTACGACGAGGGGAACGCCCTGGTGGCCCTCGGGGACGCGCAAGCCGACGCCGGGGATTCCGACGGTGCGGCGGCGGCCTGGCGGCGGGCCGTGCATGTGCTGGACGAGCTCGGTCACCCGTCCGCCGACGGGGTGCGGGGGCGGCTCGACGACTTACTTCACGGGCGGGCGCGGCTAAGCGCTGGCTAGGGAGGTGGGAAGGGTGGCGGTGCAGTCTCTTCCCGACGACAGCGAGGGCTGTCGCGGGAAGGAAGAAATGGCAGACATCCAGTTCCCCAACGCGCTCTTCGCGGGCACCTTCACCGCCCAGATCATCGACCCGTCCGGCGCCCCCGTCAGCGTCGTGGACGCCGACGGGGATTTCCAGATCAAGGCGGACTGGGACGTCGGCGCGCTGGCGGCCCTGTTCCTGGCCGGTGAGTTCACGGTCAAGACCTACGTCGAGTCGATCGGGCCGGGCGAGGAGAAGGAGATCGCGACCGGCACGCAGGCGGTCAACGGGTCGCAGCTCTACAGCAAGCTGCTGAACGTGCCGGCGGGCACGCTGAAGAAGGAGTCGGCCAACGACTCCGGCGTCTACAAGGTGGTCACCCTGCTGACCCACCGCAACAGCTTCGGCACGCTCACCACGCTGGCCGCGATCGAAGACGGACCGGTCGTCTACGTGAACTGACAGCACGATCATCGATGGCGGTCGCCGAAGGGCGGCCGCCGTCGCCGTGTCACAGGCCTTTCTCGACCTGGAGCTTCACCCCGCCCATCGCACCCCGGTGCAGTGCGGCGCGGTCGCCGTGGTCGACGATCACCATCTCGCCGCTCTCCCCGTCGACGACCAGGCGGCGGCCGCAGGACTCGCACTCGAACAGCAGCCCACCCGGGCTTTCGGTGCCGATCAGCCGGTGCCTACCAGACATGCCCCCGAACGTACGCCGCCCGCCTCAGGACGCAAGCCCGGCGAGCCGATCGTGCCGGGGATGGCACAACTCGCGGAACAGTTCGGTGGTTCGGGCCGACGGCGCCACCCGCAGCGTGGTCCACAGCAGATCACACAGCCGGTGGTACTGCGATAACGCGAGATGCCGCTGCCCGGACGCCGCGTAACAGCTCATCAGACGGCGGTGCGCCTGCTCGTTGCAGGGGTCCATCTCGACCAGACGCCGCGCCAGGATGGTGGCCGGGGCGTACGCCCCCTGCTCCAGGTACGCCTCGATCAGCCGGCTCTGCACGTCGATCACGTCCAGGCGCAGGGCCTCCCGGATCGGCTCGGCCCACGCCGCGTACGGGTCGTCGGCCAGGAAATCCCCGTCGTAGAGCTGGCAGGCCGCCTCGTGGCTGCGCAGCGCCGCGACCGCATCGTTCGCACGCTCGGCGCGCAGCCCGTCGGCCCGGTGCCGGGCGAACTGCTCCACGTCGGTCCACACCGCGACATCACCGGCAATCCGATACGTGTCGAACCGCCGCTCGACGCTCGCCGCCGGGTGGGCGGCCCGCAGCGCCTGCCGGACGTAGCTGAGCGTTACGTGCAGGTTGTTGCGGGCCGCGTCCGGTGCGGCATCCGGCCAGAACACGTCGGCGAGCACGTCGCGTGGCACCGGGGCCCGCCGATGTGCCAGCAGATAGGCGAGGACCTGGCGGACGCGCCGGCGAGGGCCCGTGCCGACCGTGACATCGCCGACGGTCACCCGGAAGCCACCCAGGAACCGCGCCACCAGAACCGGACGTTCCTCGATCATGCTGCTCACCTCCCCCGAACCATCGTCGGAGGGGCGCCCGCACCAACCGTTGCAGTTCTCATTGCAGTCGGATCTGCGACCGATCGCCGGACGGATCGACGACCTACTCCTCGTCGACCGAGAGCTGATTGCTCACGTCGGCGACGCCCGACAACGTCCAGATGCGTCGGCTCGCCGCTTCCCGGGCCTCTTCCGAGTTCAGCACGCCGCGCAGGACCACCACGCGGTTCTGCACGATGATTTCCAGATACCGGCCGCGGACCAGCGGGTCCTTGCGCAGCGCGTCCGCGACCTGGCCGGCGAGCCACTCGTCCTTGTTGCGCCCCGCGATCCAGCGATCCAGGGGGAAGCGGTGCGAACCGTCGTTGGACATGCCGAACGGCACCACTTCAGCTCCTTTCGGCCGTGCGAGGGCCCAGGATCGTCCTCCGGTATGGCAGCGGTTGCCCGGCATTGTGACAGTTGAATGACAGCGGGGCCACACCGGCCCCGCTGTCCTCGTCATCGGTTAAAGCTTCGCGCAGTCACCCGTGCGCGAGCCGGTCAGGACATTCTTCGCGCCGAAGTCCTTCACCGGCGCGTTGTTGCCGGAGCAGGACAGCGACCCGGTCACCTTGCTGCCCACCAGGAGCGGACCGTACGCCCCGGCGAGTCGCGTGAACCGGTCGTTGGCCGTCACCTGGGTGTTGTTCGCCAGCATCACCGAGCCGCTCAGCGTGCTCCCGGCGATGGTGACGTCCCGGCGGGTGCCGGTGATCTGCACGGACATGGTCACCGTGGAGCCGAACAGCTGCACGGCCTGCGCCCCGGCCGAGACCAGAGCACCGTTGAGACGGCTGTTCTTGACCACCAGCGAGGCGCCGGTACGAACCGTGACCGTCCCGCTGACCTGCGCGTTCGTCAGGCAGGTCACGCCCGAGGTCACCGTCACCGAGCCCTGGGTGCCGGTCAGCGTCCGGGTGCAGGCCGGCGACGAACCGGGCAGCACCGTCGCCTTGTAGCTGTCCGCCGGCCCGATGTTGCCGGACGGGTCGATCGCCCGGTGCTCGACCACGTGCGTGCCGAAGCCGGGGACGAACCCGCCGCTGGGGTGGTCGTCCGGCAAGGTCTGCTCGAACGCCGCCCGGGACAGGCCACCGGTCCCGAGGTTGCCGTAGGTCAGCGCCTTCACGACCGTCCCCGAGTGACTGAAGTGGAACGGCGAGTTGGGCATCGGCTGCTCCGGGAACCCGAAGTAGTTGTACCAGCCGTCGTGGTCGACGCGCAGCTGCCCGACCACGTAGCGGCCGGCCTGGTCGTCGGTCGGGGTGAGCCACATGTCCCAGCCGTCGAAGTAGACCGGGTGCTCGACCGTGTCGGCCACCGTGGTCAGCGGCGCCGACAGCCGCCGCGGCGCGGACGGCATCGTGTTGTCGACGTTCCAGGTCACCGAATCCGTGACGGACGGCGACGAGGGATCGCTGACCGTGGCGGTCAGCTTGTGGTTGCCCGCGGTCAGACCAGCGGCGCCCAGATCGAAGGTGAGCAGGTTGCCCGGGTTGGCCACCGCCCTGCCGTCGAGCGCCCAGCTCACCAGCGGAACCCGGTCGGCGAAGTGGTTGGTCTCGACGAACGCGATCTCGTCGGCGGCCAGGGGCTGGCTGGTCATGGTCGACGAGGTGATGTCCGCGGCGGCCGGGGACACCGGCGCGGTGGCCGAGCCGACCGTCCACGAGCGGGTCTGCACGAAGCGCGGGCCGTTGAACCCGGAGTCGGCGGCCGCGTTGTTCGTCGACGGGTTGCGCACCCAGTCCACGCCGGCCGGGCCGACCGGGTCACGCACCTCCAGGCTCACCACCGTGCCGGCGGGCAGGCCCAGCGGCTGCAGGTCGAGGTACTGGTTGCTGCCGACCTGGGTGCCGCCGACCTTCCACGTGTACTGCAGGTTGTGTTCCTTGGGCTGCCCGGACTCGGCCCACAGCACGGTGTCCCGCGCGACGGTGCCGGCCGTGCTGGACCGCACCGACATCTGCCCGGCGTTACGCATGCCGGTGATCCGGGCGACCATGTGCTCGCGGCCGATCTGGTCGAGGTCGAACCCGATCCAGCGCATCATCGAGTGCTCGCTGGGCCGGCGCTGCCCGCACGGGTACATGCCGCCGCCCTCGTGCGTGCCGATGGTGCCGCCGGACAGGCTCTCCTCGCCCACCCAGCGCCACCACTTGACCTGGTCGGCGACCATCTTCTGCGGGTCGGTGTAAATGGTGTGGTGGAAGCTCGACGGCTCACCCCCGGTGTAACAGGGCCGGATGACGTCTCGCGAGCTGTACGGGTATTCGTCGACCAGGGTGCCCAGCGAGTGGCCGAGCTCGTGCATCGAGATCAGCGGCCCCTGCGGCGAGCCACCCGAGGTGGTGGCCTGCGTGCCGCCGATCCCGCCGTAGGTGAACGTGTTGAAGATGGCCAGTGACTGCACGTTCTGCGAGGTCCGCGGAATCCCGAGCACCGGCGCCACGTACGTGTCCATGATGCGGTTGAACGCCTGGTTGCCGGTCTCGCACGGGTTCACGCCGGCCGGGTAGTACGGCGCCGCGGCCTGGCAGTTGACCGGCGCGCCGCCGTAGACCGTGCCGCGCGACAGCGGGTCCGCGCAGCCGTTCTGGTAGATCATGCGCAGGGCCGTGTTCTTCGCGTCGATCGGCCCCTCCCGCACGCCGGTGTCCCGGATCGTTCCGTCCGGGCTGCGCACCCGGCCGTCCGGGTCGCAGCGCACGCCGTAGTCGACGGAGGCCAGCTCCACCGCGAAGACGTTGATGTAGTCGCGGTAGGAGCGGTACGGCTCGGTGGCCCACAGCACCGCGAGGTTCCGGTCCACATCGGCCCGGAAGATGCTCTGCTGGTCGGCCTGGTAGCCGTCACCCATGATGATCAGGTTGAGGCGTTCGGTGGTCGGTCCGGTGACCTGGATCGGCACGACCTTGGGGGCGGGCAGGGGTTCGACGGCGGCGTGGGCGGGGGTGGCCAGTCCGGTGGCGGCGAGCACGAGTCCGGCGGCCAGGGCGAGTAGTCGTCTCAAGGAATTCACCTTTCCCTTCGACGTACGACCGTAGGAGCGTTCCGACGTATCGAGCCATCGACACGTGTTGAAATCCCCGGCCCGGCCTTGCTACGCCTCCGGGCGG
Source organism: Actinoplanes sp. TBRC 11911 (assembly GCF_012933445.1). GTDB lineage: Bacteria > Actinomycetota > Actinomycetes > Mycobacteriales > Micromonosporaceae > Actinoplanes. The sequence goes on along the minus strand of NZ_JABBNC010000008.1, from coordinate 266,472 downwards.
TAGCGCCCGTTAAGACGGCCCAGCTTCAGCGCCAGGTGCAGGCAGAGCCGTTCGTTGCCGTCCTTGAGGTCGGTCTCGGCCAGCCGCTCCACGCGCTGCAGCCGGTAATACAGCGTGGTGCGGTGCAGCCGCAGCCGTTCCGCCGTCGCGTGGATGTTGCCGGCCAGGTCCAGGTACGCCTCGAGGGTCTCCAGCAGCACCATGTGCGCACTGTCGTCCAGCAACCTTTCCAGACCCGGGTGTACGCCTCCGGCATCCAGATGTTGCTGGTCCATGCGCGACAGCACGCGATACACGCCCAGTCCCGCCCAGGTGATCACCGGCCCGAGCGCGGGCAGCTGCGCACCGACCCGGGCCGCCTGCAGCGCCTCGTCGTAGGAGTTCGCGGCGTCCGCCAGCCGCGACCGGGTCTGGCCCACCCCGATCAGCGTGCGGCTCACCGAGACCACCCCGCGGGTGGCGTTGCGCAGCGTCTCCTCGAGCCGGTGCCCGACCCGGTCGGCCGGTGGCCGCGTGATCACCCGGTCGCCGCACAGCACCAGCACGCCGTGGTCGTGCCGGATCAGGTGCACCGCGTCGCGCACCCCGTACCAGCGGCGGGTCGCGACCAGCGCCTGTTCCAGCGCGATCCGGGCCACCTCGTCGACCGCCTGCCCGCGCGCCGGGACCACCTGCGCCACCAGCGCGGTGCTCGGCCCGTCGCCGGCCAGGGTCTGGTCGGCCAGCAGCGCGTTCACCGCGTGCTCGCGCACGTCCGGGGCGTCCACCAGCAGCGTCCGGGTGGTCTCCGCCTCGCGCTGGGTGGCCAGCTCGCCGAGCAGGTTCTCCCGGTACAGGGCGAGCGACAGCTCGGCCATCGGCCCGTTCACCGAGTCGATGTCGCCGGACGACATGGTCTCGTCCGCGTCGATGAACCAGACGAAGCCGAGCAGCAGGTCGTCGTGCCGGATCGGGACGCACACCCGGGGCAGCAGGTCCAGTTTCGGGCAGGCCGGGGTGCGGATCGGCTCGCGCGCCTTCATGATGCCCGCGTCGCGGAACCAGGCGATCACCTCGGGCGTCGTGTGCCGGCGCAGGATCGAGCTGCGCCGGACGTCGTCCATCTGCCCGTCGTGTTCGCTGTAGACGACGACCCGCTGGCGGCGGTCCTCGATCAGCGCCGGCCGGCCGGCCCGCGCCGCGACCGCGTCGACGATGCGTTGCAGCTCCACGCGACCCCCGATTACTTAGATGTATGCCTACTCTCTGATGTCTTGCGGCGCGTATGCAAGCGGGCGCAGCGAGTCCCTACGGACGTTCCTATTCGGGGAGTCCCCGTTCCGGCAGTTGTCCGAAGACCCGGCCCTTTGCGGTTTCTTACTGTGACGCCGGGTCCACCCGGTCCCGCAGAGGAGTAGACATCTCGATGAAGGCACCTCAGCCCTGGCAGGGCGCCGTGGTCACGCTGCCGACCCTGTTCCGCGAGGACCTCTCGCTCGACCTCGACCGGCTGCAGGAGCATGTGCGGTGGCTCGCGTCCGAGGGCGTCGACGGCGTGTCCCCGTGCAGCGGGCTGAGCGAGGTCCAGAGCCTGTCCGACGCGGAACGCACCGACGTGGTCCGGGCCGTCGTGGAGGCGGCGCCCGTCGGCTGCTCGGTGGTGCCGGGGGTGGGCGGCTACGGCAGCCGGGAGTCGCGGCGCTGGGCCGAGGAGGCGCAGAAGGCCGGCGCGGACGCGGTGCTGGTCCCGCCGCCGGACGGCTACGCGGCCCGCGACGACGAGGTGGTGGCCCACTACCAGGAGGTTTCCGCGGTCGGGCTGCCCGTGGTGGCGTACCACGACCCGGCGAACGCCCGCGTGGACCTGACGCCGGAGCTGCTGGCCCGGGTGGCCGAGACCGACGGGGTGGTGGCCGTGCACGAGGCCGGCGGCGACGTGCGCCGGATGCACCAGATCCACGACCTGATCCCGCACCTGGACGTGCTGGTCGGGTCCGACGACATCCTGCTGGAACTGATGATCTCCGGGGCGCGGGGCTGGATGGCGGCGCTGCCGAACTCGTTGCCCGAGCTGTCCGTCGAGCTGTACCGGCTGTGCGCGGCCCGCGATCTGGCCGCCGCGTTCCCGATCTACACGCGGCTGCACCCGGTGCTGGGCTGGAGCGGCACGGCGGGTTCGGTGCAGGCGGTGAAGCTCGAGATGGAGCTGGCCGGACGGTACGGCGGCCCGTGCCGCCCGCCGCGCGGCCGGCTCACCGACGACGAGCAGGGCAGGCTGCGGCGCGACCTGGTTCGAGCGTTACGCGTACCTGATCACCCACTGGAGAAGTGAGAGGGGAACGATGGCACCACGATTGATAAAGGCCCTGGGAGCGGGGCTGGCGGTGGTCCTGGTCGCGGCGGGTTGTGGCGGCGACGGGGGCGGCGGCGACGAGAAGGAGTCGTCCGGGCTGACCGGTGTCGTGCTCGGCACGACCGACAAGCCGACCAGCACGGACCCGGCCGGCGCGTACGACCTGCCGTCCTGGACGATCATCTACAACGTCTACCAGAACCTGTTGAAGATCCCGACGACCTCGGTCAAGCCGGTCGGGGACGCGGCCGAGAAGTGCGATTTCACCGATCCGACCACGTACGTCTGTACCCTGCGCGACGGGCTCACGTTCTCCAACGGGGACCCGCTGACCTCGGCGGACGTGAAGTTCTCGTTCGACCGCGTTGTCAAGATCAACGATCCGGCCGGGCCGTCGTCGTTGTTCGCGAACATGAAGTCGATCGACGCGACCGACCCGAAGACCGTCACGATGCACCTCGACCACGCGGACGCTACGTGGCCGTCGGTGCTGACCACGGGCGCCGGCGCGATCGTGCCGTCGAAGGTGTTCCCGCCGGACAAGAAGCTCGACAACAGCGCCGCGATCGGCTCCGGACCGTACAAGATCTCGAAGTACACCGACGGCCAGCAGGTGGTGTTCGCGCCCAACGAGAAGTATTCGGGCGACGACCAGCTCAAGAACAACTCGTTCATCCTGCAGTACTTCGACCAGGCGTCGGCGCTCAAGCTGGCGGTCGAGCAGGGTGACGTCGACGTGGCGTACCGGGGCCTGGCTCCTTCCGATCTGGAGGCGCTGAAGTCGTCGAACGGCGTCAAGGTGGTGGAGGGCAACAGCACCGAGATCCGGTACATGGTGTTCCAGGCGGGCAGCGCGCCGTTCAACAACAAGGCGGTCCGGCAGGCGGTGGCCCAGGTCATCGACCGCGAGGCGATCGCCAAGAACGCGTACGACGGGCAGGTCACGCCGCTGTACTCGATGATCCCGGAGGGTCTCGACTACCGGACCGACATCTTCAAGGAGAAGTTCGGCGCGCCGGACAAGGCGAAGGCCAAGGCGATCCTGGACGCGGCCGGGGTCACCACGCCGGTGAACGCCACGATCTGGTGGACGCCGAGTCACTACGGGCCGAACGCGGCCGACGAGTACGCCGAGGTCAAGCGGCAGCTCGAGGAGAGCGGCCTGTTCAAGGTCGAGCTCAAGAGCACCGAGTGGCAGCAGTACCAGACCGCGTTCAAGGGCGGTCAGTACCCGGCCTGGCAGCTCGGCTGGTTCCCGGACTTCCCGGACCCGGACAACTACTCGGCGCCGTTCCTGGACGGCAAGGGTGGCTACTACAAGAACGGCTACCTCAACCCGAAGCTGACCGACCTGGTCGCCACCGAGCAGGGCAGCACCGACGCGACCAAGCGGGGTGACGCGTTCGCGCAGATCCAGCAGATCACCGCCGAGGACGTGCCGATGGTCCCGATCTGGCAGGGCAAGCAGCTCGCCGCCGTCCGTGACGGCGTGACCGGTGTGGAGGACACGTTCGACCCGTCCTTCACGTTCCGGTTCTGGCTGGTCGGTAAGAGCAGCTAAGCAAACAGAGTCTTTAGTCCGCTCTTGGGTGGCGGGAGGGGAGGTTGGCGGGGTGGGGGCAGTGAGGTCCGGGTCGCTGGCCCGTTACATAGGCACCAGGTTGTTGCTGGCCATCCCGATGGTCTGGATCTTGCTGACCATGGTTTTCGTGCTGATGCGCGTCGCGCCGGGTGACCCGGTCAGCGCCGCGCTGGGTGCCCGGCTCTCGGCGGACCAGCTCGCCGAGCGCCGGGCCGCGGCCGGGTTCGACGCGCCGATCCTGCAGCAGTACTGGGATTTCCTCGGCCACATCGTCCGGCTCGACTTCGGCCGGACGCTGACCGACAACCGGCCGGTCACCGACATCATCGTGGAGAACGGCGGGGCGACGCTGACGCTGACGCTGGCGGCGGTCATCCTGGCGGTGCTGTTCGGGTTGCCGATGGGCCTGCACGCCGGGCGCCGTCGCGACAAGCCGGACGACATCGTCATCCGCCTGTTCGGCATCCTCACCTTCGCCGCGCCGGTCTTCTTCGTCGGCCTGCTCTTCCAGTTGTTCTTCGGCAAAGCGCTGGGCTGGCTGCCCACCTCGGGACAGGCCAGCCCGGTGGTCCAGGCCACGGTCGAGACCAAGACGCACATCCTGCTGCTCGACACCATCATCGCGGGCGACGGCGAGGCGACCGGGGACGTGCTGAAACATCTGGTCCTGCCGGCCGTCACGCTGGGCCTGCTCACGCTCGGGGTGCTGGTCCGGATGACCCGGGTCAACGTGATCCAGACGCTGGGCAGCGACTACGTCGAGTCGGCCCGGGCGCGCGGCATCCCGGACCGGACGGTGGTGGTGCGGCACGCGTTACGCAACGCCCTGGTCCCGGTGATCACGGTGATGGGCCTGCAGGCCGCGTTGCTGCTCGGCGGCGCGGTCCTCACCGAGCAGACGTTCAACTGGCCCGGCATCGGCAACCAGCTCGTCGACTACCTGAACAACCGGGACTACACCGCGGTGCAGGGCATCATCACGTTCTTCGCGCTCGTGGTCGTGCTGATCAGCCTGCTCATCGACATCATCAACGCACTCGTCGACCCGAGGATCCGATACTGATGGCCGGTCGATTCCGCCGGACTCTCGCCACCGTCCGGTCCACCGGGGCGGTGCCCCGCTGGCTGCTCTACATCGGCGGTGCGACGGTCCTGGTCTTCACTTTGGTCGCGCTTGCGGCACCCCTGATCGCCCCGTACGACTTCGACCAGTACCGCAGCGACGGGACCCGTTTCCCGAAGCTCGGCCATCCGTCCGGTGACCATCCGTTCGGGACCACGGTGCAGTCGCTCGACGTGCTGTCCCGGGTGATCTGGGGGGCCCGCACGGCACTGGAGGTGGTCGTCCTCGCCGTGGTCTTCTCGCTGATCATCGGGGTGGCGCTGGGCCTGATCTCCGGGTTCGTGGGCGGCTGGCTGGACCGCGTGCTGGTATTGCTGATGGACGCGCTGTTCGCCTTCCCGTACCTGTTGCTGGCCATCGTGTTGTCGTTCCTGCTCTCCGACGCGATCGGCAGCGGCGTGGTGACGACCGCGCTGGCCATCACCGTGGTCTACGTGCCGCAATACTTCCGGGTGGTACGAGGTTCGACGATGAGCGCCCGGGAACTGCCCTATGTGGAGGCCGCCCGGGTGATCGGGGCCAAGCCGCGCACCATCATCGTGCGGTACCTGCTCGCCAACGTCGTGCAGAGCGTGCCGGTGGTCGCCACCCTCAACGCCGGCGACGCGATCCTGACGCTGGCCGGGCTGGGCTTCCTCGGCTACGGCATCCAGCCCACCGAGGCCGCCGAGTGGGGGTACGACCTGCAGCGGGCGGTCTCCGACGCGAACGCCGGCATCTGGTGGACCGCGCTGTACCCGGGCCTGGCCATCACCGTGCTGGTGGTCGCGCTCACCATCCTGGGGGAGGGGCTCAACGAGGTGCTGAACCCGACGCTGCGCCGGCGCCGGGCGTTCGCCTTCCTGCTGCCCGGCCGTTCCGCGTCCACGCAGGCGCCCGTTCTCGCCGCCAAGGAGCCCCGATGACCGTTCTGGACGTACGCGGCCTGCGAGTCTGGTATGGCAGCTCACGCGGCCCGGTCCGGGCCGTCGACGGCGTCGACCTGGCGATCGGGGCCGGTGAGGTCGTCGGCCTGGTGGGCGAGTCCGGTTCCGGCAAGTCCACATTGGGCAAGGGCTTGCTCGGGCTGCTCCCGGACGGCGCGCAGATGGACGGTGACGTGACGCTGCGCGGCGAACCGGTCGACGCGCGGGAGCTGCGCCGGCGCCGGGGCAGCGAGGTCGGCCTGGTGTTCCAGGAACCGATGACCCGGCTCGACCCGCTCATGCGCATCAGCGAGCACTTCACCGAGCTGCTGAAGGTGCACGACCCGGGAGTCTCGAAGGCGCAGCGCGAGAAGCGGGCCCTCGCGGCGCTGCGCGACGTCGGCATCCCGCCGTCGCGCTACCAGCAGTACCCGCACGAGTTCTCCGGCGGCATGCGGCAGCGCATCATGGTCGCGCTGACCCTGGTGCTGCGCCCGGCCCTGGTCATCGCGGACGAGCCGACCACGGCGCTGGACGTGCTGGTGGAGGGGCAGATCCTGGCGATGCTGTCGGAGTTGCGGGTGACCTATCAGATGGCACTGCTGCTCATCACGCACGACCTCGGCGTGGTGGCCGAGACGTGCGACCGGGTCGCGGTCATGTACGCGGGCCGCATCGTCGAGCAGGGCGACGTGCGGACCGTGTTCCGCGACCCGTCGCACCCGTACACGCGCGAGCTGCTGCGCTCGACGATCTCGCTGGCCACGTCGGAGCTGCATTCCATCGGCGGCGCGCCACCCGACCTGGTCGATCCGCCGAGCGGGTGCCGGTTCCATCCGCGCTGCCCGGACGTCATGCCGATCTGTTCGTCGCAGGACCCGCTCACGTCGCGTCTCGCCGACGGCCGGCGGGTCGAATGCTGGCTCAGGGGGTCCCGTGTCGACGCTCGTTGAGGTCTCCAAGCTCTCGGTGCACTTCACGCTGCGCGGCGGCGCGCTGAGCCGGCTGACCGGCCGGGGCTCGGCGGTGGTCCGGGCGGTCGACGGCGTCGACCTGACGCTGCGGCGCGGCGAGGTGCTCGGGCTGGTCGGCGAGTCCGGCAGCGGCAAGACCACGCTCGGCCGGGCGCTGCTCGGGCTGGTGCCCGCGACCGCCGGCAGCATCCGCTTCGACGGCACCGAGCTGGCCGGGCTGCCGGAACGCCGGATCCGGCCGCTGCGGCGCCGGATGCAGATGGTGTTCCAGGATCCGCACGCCGCGCTCAACCCCGCGATGGATCTGGGTACCGCGATCGGGCACCCGCTGAAGATCCACAAACTGACCTCCGGCGAGGCCGAGACCCGTACGCGCGTACTGGAAGCCTTGGAATTGGTGGGGTTGGCGCCGGCCGAGCGGTACTACTCGGCGTACCCGTCCGACCTGTCCGGCGGGCAGAAGCAGCGGGCGGTGCTGGCGCGCGCGGCCATCCTCGACCCCTCGCTGATCGTGGCCGACGAGCCGGTGTCCATGCTCGACATGAGCGTGCGGGCGCGGACCATCGAGCTGATGGCGTCGTTGCGCGACCGCCTCGACCTCACGTACGTGTACATCACCCACGATCTGGCCACGGCGAAGCTGTTCTGTGATCGGATCGCCATCATGTACCTCGGGCGGATCGTCGAGATCGGCTCGGTCGCGTCCATCTTCGAACAGCCGCGGCATCCGTACACGAAGGCGCTGCTGAAGGCCGTTCCGGTGCCGGACCCGTCCCGGTCGGCGCCGCGCGACCTGCCGCGCGGCGAGATCCCGGACGCGTCCCGGCCGCCCGCCGGGTGTGCGTTCCATCCGCGGTGCCCGGTGGCGTTCGAGCCGTGCGGGTGGACGGGGCGGGACCTGCGAGCACATCTCGAGGATCGGTGGACGCGGCTGGGCGCTTCGGCGTACGAGCAGGAATCCCGGGTTTTCGCGGATTTCCCGGATCTGGAGTTCTCGCCGGTCGGCGACGTTGTGGTCGCGCCCGGTCGCCTGCACACCGCGTCCGACGTCCTGACGGTTCTGAACGACGCGCGCGCGGACGCGCCGGACGACCCTTTGTGGCGCGGCGTGACGTCGATGTCCGTGCGCGACGGGAAGGTGGTGGTGGGGTTCGCGTCGCCGGTGGAGCCCCGCCTGCTGCCGTCTCCGGGCGGGTCCGGGCACGTCGCGTGCCATCTCCATCACCCGTCGTAAGCCGCGCCGGAATGCTGCGACACATGTACATGTAACTATCAGCTTGATCAGTTATACGGTCGGCGCACCCGCCCTGCGAACAAGAGGTGTTTGATGCGCTTGACCAAGAGACTGCTGGCCGCGGCGGCGGCCAGCCTCGTGACGATCGGGGTGTGCACACTCCCGGGCGCGCCCGCGTCGGCGGCGCCCGACCCGGCCAGCGGGCCGTTCAAGGTGCTCGACCCGCAGAACTGGGAAAACCCGGACGACATGACCACCGCGGACTTCACGGCGCCGCCCGGCACCGACTGGGCCAACCCGAGCGTCCGCGGCTCGGTTCGCAACTTCAACATCGCGCTGGTCACGCTGGACTACCCGGACGAGCCGTTCGTGGTCACCCAGCGGGCCCGGTCGACGATCTTCGGCAACCCGCAGCCGTCGGCGTCCGGCCTCAGCAAGGACGCGGTGCCCGGCTTCTACCGTGACCTGCTGAACAAGCCGCAGACGCTCAACGGTGGCCACACCATGCACGAGTACTGGATGGAGGACTCCGGCGGCCGCTACGGCGTCGACCTCACCAGCTTCGGCGTGTACACGCTGCCGTCGAAGTCATACCAGTACGGCATCACCAACGACATGAACCCGGGGATGTGCCCGCCCGCGGACACCTGTAACAAGAACATCCGCACCGACGGGCTGGCGCTGTGGCGCAACGCCGTCGGCGCCGAGGAAGCGGCCAAGTACGAACTGGTCTTCATCCTCTCGGCCGGGCAGGACGAGTCGTCCACCTGGCAGGAGTTCGGCGAGATGAAGTTCAACAAGGACGCCATTCCGGAGAACTTCGGGCCGCCGGACGCGACCATGCCTAACTACGCCAAAACCCGGTACGTGGACTGGACGTCCTGGGCGTCGGCGTCGACGATCTGGCCCAACGCCGGCGGCGGATCGTCCACCCAGGCGGAGAGCTCCGGCATGGGCACGTACGCGCACGAGCTCAGTCACCTGCTGTCGATCGGCGACAACTACAACAATCCGTTCAGCGTGCCCGCCCGCCGCGACTACACGGGACCGTTCAGCATGATGTCCCGGGGATCGTTCAACGGGCCCGGCGGACCGCACACCCGATGGCAGATCCCCTCGGTGCAGGGCGGTTCGATGGGTTCGCTGCACACGCTGCGGGACAAGGCGAAGATCGGGCTCGTCGACGAGAAGAACGTGCTGCGGTTGTCGCGCGAGGCGCTGGCCGGCTCCGGCCTCATCGTCGCGAAGATCACCTCACGTGCGGTGGACCCCGGCAACGGGCTCATGGGCGTCAACGTGGCGATGAACGCCGACCGGGAAACCCCGTGCAACGTCAACGAGGACCCGATGTGCGACGGCGGTAACTTCAACAACTACACGCTCGAAGTGATCGACCGGATGGGCGCGGACTCGTACCAGCCCGACCACGGCGTGATGATCAGCAAGACGAAGAACGCCGACAGCGCGCCGTTCCAGTGGACGATCGACGCCAACCCGCAGGACCTCAACCTGATCGACTTCTACCGCCCGGACGGTACGGCTCAGAAGATCACTATCGGTGACTACCGGCAGTTGTCGGACGCGTTGTTCCACGCCGGTAGCCGCTCGGGCAGCGAGTACGAGTACACCGACACCCAGAACCGGCTGCACTTCTACATCCTGGACATGCAGCGTGACAAGGAAGGCGTGCTGTCGTACACGGTGGCCATCCAGTCGCTGGACGGTGCCGGTGGGCCGTCGACGCACGGGGTGGCGCTGAGCAACGGCTCGGTGGCCACCGACGGGCAGCCCACCAAGAAGGGGGTGTCCTGCGCGTTCGACCTGACCAACACCGGTGTGTACTCGTCCGGTGGGCAGGCACACCCGGAGGACGCGACCAAGTTCCTGACGTCCGACGTATACCGGCTTTCGAGCACGGTGACCGGCAACGGGTGGCAGGCGGTCCTGCCCAACGCGCTGGCCACGGCGAAGTTCGGCGGCACGGCGAAGGTCAAGGTGGCGGTGGCCGCGACGGCTTCCGCTTCCAACGCGGGCGTCGTGCACCTGACGGCGACGTCGGTGAGCGACCCGTCGAAGACGGTGACCAAGACGTGCCGCGTCACTAAGTAGGGCTTTCCCGCCCTGGAGCCGCCTCCGACGCACTTGCCGGGGGCGGCTCCGGCGCTCTCGTGCCCCTCAGGCCACTTCGACGCGCACTCCTGGCATCGAGGGCGTGCCCGCGAACCAGGCCAGGCGCCGGCCACCCGCGAAAATGCTTTCGTGCTCCACGAGGCCGGCTTCGCCGCCGGCTTCCAGATGGGCCGCGCGCACGCCGACGTGGTGGAAGCCGTATGGCTGGTCGCCGCCGAGGACGTCGTCGCCGCTCGCTTCGAGCAGTTCGACCGACATCCTGCCGATCGACGCGAATGCGTTGTGCACGACCGTGTCGATCACCTTGCCATCGTGACGGAGCTGCATGGTCCGTTTTGAAACAGCACCGAAGGAAATTCCGAACATGCTTTCCCACGCGGTGATCGCGGTCGGTAAGTCGGGCACTAGGAAAGCAATGTGATCGAGCCGAGCCGCAGCGGTCGTCATCTCATTCTCCTCATTGTGTCGGCCGGGCAGAGATGTTCGCACCAGCTCAACTTTGGCACGGCGTCCCACCGGTTCGGGCTGCTTAACAGGCACTGGCAGGACCAGCTAAGGGGCTCGTCATTCTGGGGCTTCAGCCCGATCGATCATCGAGCGGGAACTCGACCGTGAGCTAACTAATAGTCGTCGCTCTCGCTGTCCCGGTGGCCTCGCGAAATAATTCTGTCATGGTTGCGAGTGGTGAGTTGCGGGCCTTTTTGATGTCGCGGAGAGCGGCGATCGACCCTGCTTCCGTCGGCTTGCCACAGTCACCCGTGCAGCGGCGGGCGCGGGGCCTACGGCGTGCGGAGGTGGCGGCCCTGTCCGGCGTCAGCGTCGACTACTACGCCCGCCTCGAACAGGGTCGTGTCGGTGTGGTCTCCGACCAGGTGCTCACCGCGATCGAGGACGCGCTGCACCTGGATTCGCTGGAACGCCAGCACCTCCGCGCGCTGGTCGTTCCGCATCGGTTCCCGGGCCGGCGTCAACCCCCGGTGACGGCGCGCCCCCGCGCCGCCCTGCAGACACTTGTCGCATCGATGGACCCGATCCCCGCACTCCTCCTGAGTCGCAGGCTTGACGTGCTCCTCTCCAATCGGGCGGCGCGGATTCTGTCGGCCGACTTCGACGCGATGCCAGTCGCCGAGCGCAACATCGTGCGATGGCTGTTCCTCGACCCGCGGACCCGGGTGCTGTTTCCGCAGTGGGAGGAGGTCGCGGCCGAAGCAGTCGCGGCACTGCGCGCCAACCGCAACCCCCACGTCCAGGATGACGAACTGGAGCGGCTGGTCGGCGTGCTGAAAACAGCGTCCGCCGACTTCGCGCGGATGTGGGCCGACTATCGGCTCTACCAGCACGGTCACGGCCGGAAGCAATTCCTCCACGAGGCCGTCGGAGTGATCACGGTGAACTGGGAAACCCTGCCCATCCCCGGGGCCGACGGTGCGTTCATCTCGGCCTACACCCCCGATGTGGGCTCACCGTCCGAGGAGAGGCTACGTTTTCTGGTAACCGGAACGGGCGCCGGGTCTCCGGCATAGAGTCACGCCATGCCGACCACGTTGGAGGGACGCCGGCCCGATGGCCTCCGCCGAATGGCCTCGATCCAACATGTTGTGGCGCTGGTTCACCGAGCCCCGCTGGCGGGATTCGGTGGAGCCGACGGCGCGGCACGAGAGCACAAGCCACTCCCTGGTGGCCGATCTGCGCGTCACCCTCGCGCCGCAATGCGAGAACACCGATGCACTGGAGCTTTGGCACCGGTTACTGGCCGTGAGCGACTATTTCGCGCGGACGTGGGCTGAGCACCGAGCCACCGCGGAACCCTGTGCTCCGAAGCGGATCGAGCACGACGACGTCGGCAGGATCGATCTGGAAACGACGGTGGTACGGAGCACGATCTCCACCCAGCGCCTCGTCCTGATGCAACCGGCGCGCAGCGACCAGCTGTCCGCCGAGCGGCTGTCCCGGCTGGTCCGCTGACGTATACAAACGATGCCTGGTTGCGTTCCCCGGAAGGTCTTAGCGTCGGTACGTGACTCAAGCAATCACCTCCCCGAGAATTGCGATCATCCTCGGTAGCACCAGGCCCGGCCGCCGAGGCGAGGCCGTCGCTCAGTGGGTGTACGACCGTGCCTCGAAGCGCGACGACGCCCAGTTCGAGATCGTCGACTTGCGGGACTACGAGCTGCCCCTCCTCGACGAGGTCAACTCGCCAGTGGCCAACCGGTATCAGAACGACCACACCAAGACCTGGGCCGCGAGAATCGCCCGATTTGACGGCTACCTGTTCGTCACCCCCGAATACAATCGCAGCACCTCCGGCGCGCTCAAGAACGCCATCGATTACCTGTACGCCGAGTGGAACAATAAGGCGGCCGGGTTCATCGGCTATGGCGCGACGGCTGGCGGTGCCCACGCCATCGACCACCTGCGCGGGATGATGGCCGAGCTACAGATCGCCCACGTGCGCGCCCAGGTCACGTTCGATGTCATGACCGAGTGGGAAGACAACCTCACGACGTTCACCCCGCGAGGGCACCGCGAGGATGAGCTCACGAGAGAACTCGACCAACTGATCCGCTGGTCCAACGCCATGCGGATCGCGCGCGCCGGAGCCTGACCGTCACGACGGCCGCTCCGGTGCCGGGGCGGCCGTCATCCGTTTTTGGGATCTCTTCGATACTCACTGTTGCCGATCGCGTCCGGGATGCAGATGGCGATGGCCGGACGACCCATGAGCGAACGTTGCCGGTTGATGGTGGCCGCCATGGCGTCTCCGTCCTCGATGGAGCACGGAATCTCCTTGAGGGTCTGATACGGACGCGTGGTACTGACGACGAAGAGCTGGGCCATGGGGTTGTGCTCCCTGTGTGCCGGGCCGGAATCTCGACTTCTCACGAAGAATTCCAGGCTTGCGCGAGCGGGCTGCCACCGCACCATTTATGTGACCGAGCCGACCCCCATTAGCGCGCACTGCGAGTACCAGCCTAGGGGGTACGTGCCAAACCATTCTCCCGATGGACCGTCACTGCTCGAATGGAGGCGACCCACGCCGCACTCACCAGAAGGAAAGAACGTTGACCCAGCTGACTGACGCCTACGCCGCCATCGCGAAATCCGGGCGTATGGAAAAAACTCGAATCCCGCGCCGCGAGACCGGCCGATTCGACGTCAGGATCGACATCGCCTACACGGGCGTGTGCCACTCCGACCCGCTCCAAATCGACGGAGCATGGGGCGCCGGCATCTATCCCATGGTCCCCGGTCACGAGTCCACCGGCCTCGTCACGGAGGTCGGCCCCGAGGTCACCAAGTTTCAGGTCGGTGACCGGGTCGGCATCGGGAACTACATCGACAGCGATCGGACGTGCTGGTTCTGTCTCAACGGAATGGAGCACTACTGCCGGAATCTCAACGTCACGTACAACGGCTACGACAAGTCGGGCGAGCCGACATACGGCACCTACTCCCGCTCGATCGTCGTCGACGAGAACTATCTGGTACGAATCCCAGGCAGCCTCGATCTCGCGGCCGCAGCCCCGCTCATGTGCGCCGGCATCACCGTCTACTCGCCGTTACGACACTTCAACGTGGGCCCGGGCACCAAGATCGGCATCATCGGCCTGGGCGGCCTGGGCCACCTCGCGGTGAAGTTCGCCCATGCCCTCGGCGCCGAAGTCACCGTGCTCAGCCACGGCACCAGCAAGAAGGACGACGCCTTCGCCTTCGGAGCAGACGACTACCGGAACACCGCCGAGCCGGACACCTTCGTCGAACGCGCCGAATACTTCGACATCATCATCTGCACCGTCTCGGCCGCTCTCAACTTCGACCAGCTCCTGTCGCTGGTCGCGTTCGACGGCACGTTCGTCAACCTCGGCGCTCCGGACGGGCCCGTGTCGATCGGCATGTTCTCCCTGATCCTGACCCGGATCTCCTTCACCTCGTCGGCCATCGGCAGCATCCATGAAACCCAGGAGATGCTCGACTTCTGCGTCAAGCACGGCATCACCTCCGAGATCGAGCAGATCCCCGCCGAGGGCATCAACGACGCCCTCGACTCCCTTCGCGAACACGGAGGTAGCAAGGTGCGCTACCGCTACGTCATAGATGCCAGCACCATCTGAAGTCCTGAGCGGATTGAACAGCCGCCAACCTAGTTTTCGTCCGGCGCCGCCCCGACTCAGTGGTCGGGGCCGGCGCCCTTGTCGGTGGGACAGCCCGGTCGTGCGTGAGGAGATGGTGTCGCGCTCAGCCGGGCGAAACCTCGGGGACTGTTCGGCGAGGCGTACCGGCTCGGGGTTCGAAAGGGTCTAATCGGCATAGACGGAACGCTCTGACCAGCGGCTATTCGCTTCCTCTGCGCAAGTCCGAAGAGATTCGCATGGCAATAGACTTGCGTCAGCGGCAATATCGCCTTCGGCTGGCCGTCGCTCGCGGGAAATCTGGCGGGACGAGCGTCCGGGATGTCGCATCCCGGAGCCGGAGGTCTTGACCGTCATGTCGAAGTTATCCCGTAGGACTCTTCTCGGTGGTGCCGCCGCGATCACCGGAGCGGCCGCCGTCGGCGCCTCGATCGCCGATCCCGCTGAGGCGGCCGGTCGGCCGCGCCACCCGCACGGTGACATCCGCGACGTCCAGCACGTCGTCGTGATCATGCAGGAGAACCGCAGTTTCGATCACTATTTCGGCAGCATGAAGGGGGTGCGCGGGTTCGGGGACCGGTCGACGATTCAGCTGCCGGGCGGCAAGAGTGTCTGGGAGCAGCCGGTCACGCCGACGGACGGCGCGGCCACGCAATATCCGTGGCGGCTCAGCGGCGCCAAGAGCTGGCAAGGGGCCACGCCGCCGAGTGCGGAGCTGGGTGCGGCCAACTACGGCGGTACGAGTCACGGCTGGGACGATCAGCACGGCGCCTGGTTCGGCGGGCTGATGAACGGCTGGTACTACGCGAAGGGCGGCCCGACGACGCTCGGCTATCTCGACCGCGCCGACCTGCCGTTCCACTATGCGCTCGCCGACGCGTACACGATCGGCGACGCTTACCACTGCTCGGTGCTGAGCGCTACCGGGCCGAACCGCACCTATCTGTGGGGCGGGACCATCAACGCCGACCGCAAGCACGGCGAATTCATCGCCAACGAAGGCGGTGACGAGCTCGGCGAGAATCTGCCCTGGCAGTCGTACGCCGAGACGCTGCAGGCCGCCGGGGTCAAATGGCGCGTTTACCAGTGCGCCGACGACTACGGCGACAACGGCCTCGAATACTTCGACACATTCGCCAAGCTCGACCCCTCGCAGGGTGGCCAGGCCGCTCCCGGAAATGTCTTCTACGACAACGGGGTGAAGAACGTTCCCGAGCCGGTCACCGGGCTCTCCGGGAACGCCGACAATCTCATCGCGGCGATTCGCGCCGATGTCGTCGGGGGCACGCTGCCGCAGGTCAGCTGGATCGTGAACAACCAGTTCTTCTCCGAACATCCGGTCACCGCGCCCAGCAACGGCGCCTATTTCCTGCGCGGCGTCTTCGAGGCGCTGAACGCCGACCCGGACGTCCTCAACTCCACCGTGGTGATCATCAACTACGACGAGAACGACGGGCAGTTCGACCACGTCCCGCCGCCCATGCCCACGCCCGGTGAGACGGACGAGTTCGTGCCGGGGACCATGACGGAGTACGGCGTCAACGCTCCGCTGCCGGTCGGGCTGGGCTTTCGCGTACCGCTGATCGTCGCCTCGCCCTGGTCCCGTGGCGGGTGGGTGACCTCGCAGGTGTCCGACCACACGTCGGTCATCCAGTTCATCGAGAAGTGGACGACCGCGATCGGCAAGCCGGCCATCTCGCCGAACATCAGCCGGTGGCGGCGCTCGATCTGCGGCGACCTGACGAGCGCGTTCGACTTCACGTCACCCGTGTACGGCCTGCCGCACCTGCCGGACACCGGGGCGCTGATCCCGGAGACCCGCTATACGCCGCTGCCGGGTGACAACACGATGCCCCGTCAGGAGGCGGGGACCAAGCGGGCCCGGCCGGTGTCCTGCCAGCCGAACGCCGTCTTGACCGGCTTCCGGGGTGGGAAGGCGACGTTCTCGTTCACCAACGCGGCGCCGTTCGTTACCAAGGCGAGCCACTTCGCGGTTTACGACAACCTTGCCGGGGTGCCGTCGCTTTCGGAGTATCCGGGCGCGTTCCCGGGGCAGTACACCGTGCGGCCGCACGCGACCGTTGCCGGCACCGGGCCGGTGGACGGCTCCCGCTACGACCTTACCGTCACCGGGCCGAACCGGTTCCTGCGCCGCTTCACCGGCGACCTGGCCGCAGTCGGCAAGGACCTCTCGGTCGACGTGACGTACTACGAGGGCCGGTCGGAACGCGAGCCCCAGCTGCGGCTGTCGCTCGCCAACCACGGCAAGTCGGCGGTGACGTTCACGATCACGCACAACCACTACAACTCGGCGCGGCCGCACACCATCAAGGTTGCTCCGCACGGCAAGGAAGAGACGGTGATCGACCCGGTGCGGACCAGCCACGGCTGGTACGACGTGACGGTCACGACCCACAGCGACACGGCGTGGTCGCAGCGCTTCGTCGGTCACCTCGAGACCGGCAAGGACAGCATCACCGGCTGACCGTGGCGGTGCGGGCCGGTCGGTCCGGGCCCGCACCGCTCTGACCGCCGTTCGTAACGCCCGAAGACGCTCAGCACCACCATTCAGTTCCGATAGCGCGAGTGCCGGCCCGAGCCTCCACCCGAACGGTCACCCAAACCCGGCGCGCGACCCGTGCCGCGCTGGCCGCCCAGCAACGCCGGGTGCCGCGATCTCATTATTCGGGCGACAATGCCTGCATGATGGACGACCATCCGAAAAGGACGGTCGTTTTGTACCTGTCCGCCAACCTTTGTGACGGCCGGGCATCGCGTGATTGCGAGACCTTGGAGAGTTGTGCCCACATACGAGCCATAACTCTCCAAGGTCTCGAAAATACGGCCGCGGACACCTGAACGGGAGCATCGAAAGCGGTCAAAGGGCATGAAAGGGCGCCTGGTCCCGATGCGACCGATAGCCGAAGGCTGCCATCTGTCACGGGGCGGCTTATCACGAGCCGATTTGCCACGGCAATCTGTGGCGGGGCGACTATTGTGGCGATTTGTCACGGGGCGGCCTGCGGCGCGATTTGTCACGACGCGATTTGTCACGGCGCGATTTGTCACGGCGCGATTTGTCACGGCGCGATTTGTCACGGCGCGATTTGTCACGGCGCGATTTGTCACGGCGCGATTTGTCACGGCGCGATTGTTGCGCGGTGATTTGTCGCGGGCGAGGCCTCGCCCGCGCTCTCGCCATCGGCCGCACGCCATCGGCTCCACACCATCGGCCGCGCGCCGCGGGCCAGGCGCCGTCGGCCCGCCACGGCGGCGGGCGCGCGATCACGGCGCGCGACACGTTCGGCTGAACCGGTGGGCGTGACACGTTCGGCTGAAGCGGTGGGACAGCCCGGTCGTGCGCGAGGAGCTGTTGTTGCAACCAGCCGGGCGGAAACCCCGGAACTCCTCGCCGAGGCGTACGGGGAAGGGTCTTATTTGCGGTTATACAGGCGCATTGTCAGGGTGCCGAACACTGCCACGAGGGCCGCGCTTGCGATCAGCGTCCACATGACGGCGCCCATGTCCCAGCTGCCGGCCATGATGGAGCGGATCGCGGTGACCAGGTGGGAGATGGGGTTGACCTCGACGAACGCCTGCAGCCAACCCGGCATCGTGGACGGCTCGACGAAGACGTTGCTGAGGAAGGTCAGCGGGAACAGGACCAGCATGCTGACGCCCATCACGGATTTCTCGGAGCGCAGGAACAGGCCGAACATCGTCCAGATCCAGGAGAACGCGAACGAGAAGACGACCAGCAGGGCGATGCCGGCGAGCACGCCCATCAGGCCGCCGGCGGGGCGGAAGCCGAGGATCAGGCCGACGACCATGATGGTGGCGGCGGCCAGGATGTAGCGCAGGACGTCGCCGAAGATCATGCCGACCAGGGCGGCCGGGCGCCACACCGGCAGCGTGCGGAAGCGGTCGAAGACGCCCTTCTCGATGTCGGTGTTGAGGCCGACGCCGGTGTACATGGTGATCATCACGACGCTGGTGACCATGATGCCGGGCAGGAAGAACTGCAGGTACTCGCGGGTCGAGCCGGCGAGGGCGCCGCCGAACAGATACGTGAACATCAGCGTCATGATGATCGGGAACGCGGTCACGTCGAACAGCTGCTCGGGCACGTGCTTGATCTTCAGCATGGCGCGCCAGCCGAAGGCGATGGACGCGGCGAGCGCGCCGGGGCGGCCGGGTTTGTCGCCGCGCGCCAGGACGGCGCTCAGCGACTCGGCGGACGGGGTGTAGGCGGCGGGTTCGGTCACGGTGCTCATGCCACGGCCTCCTCGACGGCGACGGCGGGGCGGTCGGTCAGGGCCAGGAACACCTCGTCGAGGCTGGGCTGGCCGAGGGAGAAGTCGTCGACCACGATGCCGGCCTCGGCGAGCCGGCCGAGCACCCGCGCGGCATGCTCGGCGGCCCCGCGCTCGGACCCGGCGGCCTCGGCCCGCGCGGTCAGCGCGACCGGGTCGGGATCGAGCTGCACCGCGGTGCCCAGTTCCTCGGCCAGCACCCGCTCGGCGGCCGGTCGCTGATCCGGGTCGCGCAGCCGGACGTGCACAGTGCCGGCCCCGATCGAGGCTTTGAGCTCGCCGGGAGTGCCCTCGGCGATCACCGTGCCGTGGTCGATCACCGCGATCCGGCCGGCTAATCGGTCGGCCTCGTCGAGATATTGCGTGGTGAGCAGCACGGTCGTGCCGTGGGCGACCACCAGCCGCACGATGTCCCACACCTGGTTGCGGCTGCGCGGGTCGAGCCCGGTCGTCGGCTCGTCGAGAAACAGCAGGTCGGGCGTGTTGAGAATGCTGGCGCCGATGTCGATGCGCCGGCGCATGCCGCCCGAATACTTCTTCACCTGGCGGTCGGCGGCGTCGGTGAGCCCGAACGCCTCGAGCAGCCGCGCGGCACGCTCGCGCGCCTGGGATTTGGAATGGCCGAGGAGCCGGGCGAGCAGCACCAGATTCTCCGTGCCGGTCAGGTCCTCGTCGACCGAGGCGTACTGGCCGGTCAGGCTCACCCGGCTGCGGACCGCGTCGGCCTGGTGGATCACGTCGTGCCCGAACACGCGGGCGCTGCCGCCATCCGGGCGCAACAGCGTCGCCAGCATGCGCACCACGGTGGTCTTGCCCGCGCCGTTGGGCCCGAGCAGGCCGTACACGGTGCCGGCCGGCACCGACAGATCGACACCGTCGACGGCGCGGTTGTCACCGAACGTCTTCACGAGACCGGCGGTCTCGATGGCCGGTGTGGTCATGGTGGTCCCCCTCCGTTGGGCATGGCCGCATCGTCCCGTACGGGTGTGACATTTCTTGCCCGCAGCCGGTCGGCGCAACCCATTTTCGCCCGGAAAGGGGTGCGGCCGAGCGATTACGCCCGGCCGTTTCTCCTGGTCAGCCGCTACGCCGGTTGCCGTACTGCCGGGGGCTCTGCACGGAGCCGCGGCCGGCCGGCGGCTGCCCCTTGCCGAAGATTTCGGTGCGGCCGGGCGTCTTCTTGCCCTTGGCCCGCCGGGCCGCCCGGTTCTCGAAGACCTCCTCAGTCGGTTCGGCGTCGGTCGCGTCGGATTCGGCGGAAGAGTCGGACATGCGTGTCTCCCTTGATCGTTCGCCCCCGCCAGACGGGGGCGCACCGACGGTATCGCAGCCCGGTTGCGCCCCGAGAACGAACGCCTCACCCCACCGGGGATCTCTCCGGCACCGGAGAATCGACGAACAATGCGATCGACGCCGGGCGCGCCAGCAAGCCGATATAGGCCAGATCGAAAAGCGTGCACAGGGCACCGCAGACGAGAAAGAAAAGGCTGTGGCCGAGCACGCCGAAAGCGATTGTCGGCGCCAGCGTCCCGAGCCATTTGGCGACCGCGATCAACAGTGACTGCCCGGCCGTCCCACGACGAGTGACGAACATGTTGATGAACAGAATCGACATCAGCAGGTTCTGCAGAAACGCCGAGTAGGCGCTGCCCATCCGCGACCCGAACTCGTTGAGGAACAACAGTTGCAGAATGAACGAGGTGGCCAGCGCGAGCACGGTCCACGTCCCGAACACCCACCGCGCCCCGACCCGCCCGTAACGCAGATAGGTGTAGAGGATCCCGCAGTCGAGCAGCGCCCACAGCGCATCGATGAAGCCTTGAAAGAGAACCTCCCCGCCGGCCACGAGCGAGACGACCGCGTACAGCCCTTCCCACGACAGATTCAGTCCTAAGGCGAACAACGGCATCGCAAACGTCTTGTCGCGCATTCCGGCCCGGATCGCGGCGACGTAGACGACCCCCCACGCGAGCCCGCTGAGCGCGAGCAGAGAAACGAACAGCACAAACGCCCATGATCGTTTCTCGCGCAACGTCGTGGCATGTCCCAGAACGAGGGCCTCCGGTACGCCTCGACGAAGGGTCCCCAGGTCTTCGCCCGGCCGCCTGCAACAACATCTCCTCACGCACGACCGGGCTGTCCCACCGGTCCGGCTCACCCCGTGTCCGGCTTGCGACATACGGCTATCGATCTATCGGGCGGCCCGCTGATGCTGAGGGAACCGCGCCGGCTCGTGGCGCTCTTTTCCAGGAGGAATATCAATGGCGAATCCGACCATCAAAGCGGGCTCGAAAGGCGACGCCGTCAAGAAGGCGCAGCGAGCCTTGATTTGCCGCTTCTATCTGCCACCGGGCACCGACGACGGCATCTTCGGCCCGGTGACCAAGAACCGGGTGATCCGGTACCAGCTGGACCGCGGCGTCGGCGAGTTCTGGGCGTTCTCGTTCCCGCTGAGCGTCGACGGGACCGTCGGCCCGAAGACGTGGGCGAGGCTGGCACCGGACACGGTCAAGGAAGGCTCGACCGGGGACGGGGTGAAGCTCCTTCAGGAAATCTTGCAGAGCTTCGACCACGATCCGTTCGACCCCGGAAAGGCGGACGGGGTGTTCGGGTCCAACACGTTGTCGGCTGTGCGGGCGTTCCAGACGGACAATGTCGACTTCGACGGGAATCCGCTGTCGGTTGACGGGGTGGTCGGCGAGAAGACGTGGTGTGCGCTCTGGAGCTGACCCTGCCGCGTTACCACGCCGTGCCGGAGCCGCCGTGCGACCCGGCGCCGAAGGTCGCCGGGTGATGCCGACGACCTTCGGGTGGGCCAAGATACTTAAATGCGTCGCTCCGGGCTCACGTGCGCGGCTCTCGCCGTGACCATTGCTTGCATGTCGTCCTGCAGGGGTGACGCGTCGCCGGGCACTCCACCGCCGGCCTCGCATGCCGGAACAGTGACCGCCTCACCCGGCACCGTCCAGCCGCGCGGCGACGAGACGATCAAGGTTACCTTCGACGTCACGGGCAAGGGCGAGGCGGCGATCGTCTACACGCTGGGCGAGAAATCGGTCAGCCTCGTCGCGCCGATACCCTGGACGCGCACGGTCACGGTGGCGGCTAAGGAATCTGACCTGTATCTCTCGCTGAGCGCCCTGAATATCGACCGGAACAAGACGGTGGGGTGCCAGATCGCGACGTCTCAGCTTGCCATGGACGGGGAGACCGCGACCAAACCCAACACGGTCACCCAGTGTTCGGTCACGGTGCGGGACGGTCGATGAACGGCTCGCGGTCGCGTCAGAGTTGGAGGCCGACCAGTTTGGTCAGGAAGCGGTCGAGCTGGTCGGCCAACGGCGGCCACGGCAGGTCGGGCTCGTTGATGCGCTGAGCCAGCATGCCGTTGACGGCCGTGCGCAGGTCGATCGTCACGGTGAGCGCGTCGTCGTGCGGGGCGGCGCCGGCGTCCATGCAACGTTGGACGGCGGTGCGGGTGCGTTCGACCATGACCTCTTTGAACGGCATGCCCAGGCGGCGGTGGACACCGCTCTCATGCAGCACCTTGTAAAGGCCGGGGTGAGTCTGCGCCCATTCTGCCTGGGCCAGGATGCGGGCCCGCAGTTGCGCGGCGGGGTGGCCGTCGTGGGCGGCCTCGGCGGCATCGCCGACGGCGACGAGTTCCTCGTGGCAGCGCTGCGTCGCGGCCAGCACCAGTGCGTCGCGGTCGGGAAAGTAGAGGTAGACCGAGGTGGCGGCGACGGACACGGCGCGAGCGACAGCGCGCAGCGACAGCGCCTGATCGTCGCCGAGTTCGTCGAGCATGCGCACGCCGGCCGTCAGCATCTCCTCGCGGAGCAGGTCGCCCTTCCCGCGGGTGTTCTGCTTGCGCCGGCCCTTGGTGTCCATCCCGGCAGAATAGCTGGACACCCATTGCGCTACAGCTGTACTTCAATCATGCTGTGGGCGCGGCTCCACATAACTCAGGGGGATCGCCATGCCGTTGACACTCCAAGACGCTCAGACGGTCATCGCCGGCGCACACGAGCGCGCCGCCAAGTTGGCCGCGCCGGTAACGGTCGCGGTGGTCGACGAAGGCGGGCATCTGCAGGCCCTCGGCCGCATGAACGGCGCACCGCCACTCTCCGCACAGATCGCCCAGGTCAAGGCGGCCAGCGTCGCCCTGTTCCGGCGCGACGGCGCCGTGCTGCGCAAGATGCAGGAGACCTCGCCGGACTTCTTCGCCCAACTGGATCATGCCGTGCGGGTGCCCATCCTGGTCGGCGCCGGTGCGGTGCTCATCGTGCGGGGCGACACCGTCCTCGGTGCGCTGGCGGTCAGCGGCGGCACGGTGCCCGGGCAGGACGACGAGTGCGCCGAGGCCGCGCTCGCGGCCCTCGCCGACTAACCGCCGCGCGCCCGTCGGTCAATTCGGCCGGCATGCGACCGACCCCTTGCGACGTACACCAGACCCTCAGTTCTAACGGTTACCAACCTCACCAAGCGTTGACGCGCGAAGATTCGCCGTGCGAGGTTCTAACGGAAGAAACCGTTAGAACGAGAGGGAATCGCCGTGACCCGTTTTGTACCCGTCGAGCCAGCCACCGCCACCGGTAAGGCGGCCGATGTATTGGCAGAGACCAGGAAAGCCCTCGGTGGCACCCCGAACATGACCACGATGATGGCCATCAGCCCCGCGGTGTTGAAGGGTTGGCTGGCGTTGAACGGTGCGCTTGCCCACGGCGTTCTCAACTCGGCCGTACGCGAACAGTTGGCGATCGCGACCTCGGAGTACAACCGGTGCGAGTACTGCCTGTCCGCACACACCTTCCTCGGTGCACGGGTCGGCCGGCTCGACGACGCGGAACTCGAGCTGGCTCGCGATGCCAGGTCGAGCGATCCGCATACCGCGGCGCTGCTGACGCTCTCCGATGCCATCGTGCGCGGCCGTGGCATCGTGGCGGACGCCGTCATTCAGAAGGCCCGCGACGCCGGTGTCACCGATGCGGAGATAGCCGAGGTTGTCGCGCACATCGCACTCAACACCTTCACCAACTACTTCAACCTGGTGACCGGCGTCGAGAACGACTACGCCCCGGTCGTGCCGCACTCGCACGCCGGCTGAGCTTCGTGTTCTCCCGCATGAGGCCCGGCTGGGCCGCGCTGCTGTGCGCCGGTGCCGCGACGCTAGGCGTTTCTACGCTCGGTGTCGCTGCGCCGGCACACGGCGAACCGTCCCCGCGCCAGGTCGAGGAACAGCTCAAGCCCCTGCAAAGCCGAGTCGATGCGGCGCTGTCCGATGTGAATGTGCTGGCCAGCCGCGTGTACATCGAAGGTGGCTCGTCGGGGTTGAGCGGCAAGCTGATCAGCGGCAGCCCGATTGACCTGACGGACAAGCCACCAAGCCCGTTTCCCGTGGCGAGTTGAGGCTGGGCGACCTCGTCTTCTGGTTTACCGATCTGCACCACATGGGAATCTACGTCGGCGACGACACCATCGTGAACGCCACCCACACCGGTGACTATGTACGCATGGACGGAATCGACGACATAGGACCGGTAGCCGGGTTCCGAAGGCCCGGTTAACGGCGCCCGCGCTCGGCCGACCGACACGCCGGCGGGGCCGGGGAAGGCTGGCGCGCGGAAGAATTGACCGCATGTCGCTGCCGACCGCGACCATCGTGCAACGGCTGGTCACCGGGAGCGATTGCGGCCACCCCGCGCGAACCGGTCGCTTCACGCCCCGGCGGTGAGTTCAGCCGCCGATGTCGGTGGACGTGGCGAGCGCGAGCAGGGTGAGCCGGTCGGCTGTCGGCGTTGCGGGCAGCGGCGAGAAGAGGGCCAGGAGTTGCGACCGGTTCTCGTCGATGAGGAACTGGCAGTCGAACTGGAGCAGTCCGACCTCGGGATGCAGGATCCGTTTCTCGCGCCGGCGCAGTACGGCGACGTCATGCAGGTTCCAGAGTGCGGTGAATTCCGGGCTGTCGGCCAGCAGATGTGCGACCAGCGACCGGGCGGGATCGTCGTCGCGGCGGGTGACCGCGGCGCGCAGGTCCGCGACGAGCGCGCGGGACTCCGCAGCATGGTCCTCGGCGGGGTACCCGTTGCGCGCGGCAGGATCGCAGAACCATTGGTAGATGAAGCTTGTCTTTGATGCGGGGCCGAAGACGGCGTGAGCCAGCTTGTTCTGCGCGAGTGTCGCGCCGAGGTCCGTCATGACCCGGGCCGGGATGTCGGCGAGCGCGTCGAGGGCCCTGAGCAATGCCGGCGCGACATGCTGATCGTCTCGATGGCGGTCGGGGACGGGGTGCCCGGTGAGGCGATAGAGGTGGTCCCGTTCGTCCTGGCTCAGCCGTAACGCCCGGACCAGCGAACTCACCACGACCTCGGAAGGCACCGCGGTGGCGCGTTGCTGCTCGAGCCGGGTGTAGTAGTCGGTCGAGACGCCGGCCAGGGCGGCGACCTCTTCGCGGCGTAGTCCCGGGGTCCTCCGGCGGCCGCTCGCGGACAGGCCCACCTCGTGGGGGCTCAGCGCGACCCGGCGCGCCTTCAAGAACTCGGCCAGCAGGTGAGCGTTCACCCTTCCATGTTCGCGCCCACAGAATCGCTAGGCAGAGTGAAACTCACTCTGTTTACCCTGCCGGGTTCGCCGCACGCTGGGTTCCGACCGATCCAACCGATCATGGGGGTATCACCATGGCCACCTGGTTTCTCACCGGAGCATCCCGAGGGCTCGGCGCCTACTGGGCCAAAGCCATTCTCGAGCGCGGCGACAATCTGGCGGCAGCGGCTCGCCACACTGAAACGCTCAAACCGCTGATCGACCGTTACGGCGACCGGGTGCTCGGGCTGGAGTTAGACGTCACCGACCGCGCCGCGGTCGACGCCGCCGTCCAGGAGACCGAGCAGCGGTTCGGCGGCATCGACCTGTTGGTCAACAGCGCCGGGCACATGCTCATCGGTGCCGTGGAAGAAGCCACCCCGGAACAGGCCCGCGCGCAGATGGATGTCAACTACTTCGGCTCCCTGTGGACGACCCAGGCCGTCCTGCCCGGAATGCGCGAACGCCGCAACGGCCGCATCATGCAGGTTTCCTCGCTCGGAGGCCTGATCGCCTACCCGACGATGGGCATCTACCAGGCGTCGAAATGGGCACTCGAAGCGATGAGTCAGTCGCTGGCCGCTGAGGTCGCCGCCTATGACATCCACGTCACCCTGATCGAACCGATCGCCTTCCCGACCGGCCTGTTCGAGGCATCACCGCAAGTCACGCCGATGCCCGAATACACGCACGCGCGCGAAGCCCTCCGGACCAACTCGGCCAGCGCCGGGTTCACGCCGGGAGACCCCGCCGCCACCGCCGAAGCGCTCCTCGCACTCGCCGACGCTCCGAATCCGCCGCTGCGGGTGTTGTTCGGCATCAAGGGACTCGAGGAGATGCGAGTCGAGTATGCCGGCCGCCTCGCCGGGCTTGAGGAGTGGGACCACATCTCACGACTCGCCCAGGGTAGCCCCGCAGGAAAGTGATTCCATCCTGCTTTACGAACGAGCAATTAATGGGTGTCCGCCTCTCTCCCCTCGAAGCCCCTGGGCGGACCGATACGTGGCTTGGCGCTGGGCCGCCAGGGCGGCGCCAAGCCACGTTCTCGTCGTTGAGACATACGACGCGCGGTCGGTGCTACTCGGAGGGCTCAGGTGCGGCGCCGCATCTGGCGGTACACATCGACGGGACAACCGTATTGCCAGGCCGCCGCGGCCACCGGATCGTTGATGGTGTCGGGCACCGTCTCGGCGTACCGGAGTGGTTTGCCTGATCGGTTGGGGCTGCCGTTGGTCATGACGAGGACCCGCACGTTTGCCAGCCGCCCGGACGGGTCTTCGTAGAGCGCCAGCTCATGCGGCGGGTTACCGGGATCGGGTGCGGTCGCGACCAGCTCCCAGCCCGCCCCTTCGATGTAGGACGACCAGCCGATCAGCTCGATCGCGGCGCGGCGCACCTCGGTGTTCGGATGCCGGTGCAAGGCCTCGGCGTCCCACCCGGCCTCGACGAACTCGGCGGGCACCCCGACGCCGTGCACCGCGTACACACGGTAACCGTCGGGCCACGAGATGGCCGGGCCGTCGGTGCGGTGCGGGCGCCGGAAGCCGTCGATGAGGTGTTCGTCATGTTCTTCCGTGGGGGTGTGGCTGAAGACGACGAAGCGGCGGTGCGGCCACCACCAGCCGAGGTGCGGCGCGGCGGTCAAGGTGCCGGAAAGCACGCGATGACCGGTCTGAGTGTCGAAGTGGGCGACCGGATATCGCCGGACCACCGGCCGCCCCGTCGAGACGGCCCATGCGACGGCCAGTTCAACCGGCCTGTCGGGATCGTTCCACAGCTGCCCGGGCAGCGTCACGGGAGCAAGATCGATCGTTGCGGCGAGGCTGTTGCGGATCCGGAGGTGGGTGTCGTCGGTGTAGCGCAACGGTGCGGGTGGGCCGGTGCGCATCCGGACCACGAAGCCGACCACGACGGCCACCGCGAATACCGGCAGTACGGTGGCCGTCAGCAGCGTCGATATCCATGACTCGGGTGGCGCGCCGGAAGCGGCTCCGAGCGTGCTCACGGCCACACCCGCCCAGCCGCCGATGACGATCGGCAGGTAGGGGCCGAAGACCGCGAAGAGGGCCCCGTACAGCGTTCCGGTCAGGACCCAGCTGACGGGGACGGCGGCGATCGTGCGGGTCATCACGACCAACAAGGCCGTGAGCGTCAGCACCACCGCGGTGATCGCACCGATCCACGCACCGCGGGCGTGCGCCAGCGGAAACCACTCATCGTCGTCCGGGGAGACGGCGGACGGGAGAATGGCGAGCAGCCAGTAAACCGCGCCGGCGAGGGACAGGCCGAACGTGATCCCGAAGGACAGTACGCCGAGGGTTCCCGACGAGACCGCCCGAGCGAGCAGCACGACCCATGCCCGGCTCCGGGTGCCGATCGAGGTGTGGCGCCGGGCGAGTTCGGCGGCGAGCCGTTCTCCGGCCAGTGGCGACGACGCCCAGGCCACGATCTCCGGGGCGCGCAGCCCCGCGTTTTCGTAGCAACGCCGGACGCCGTTCGTCAGAGCCGCACGTTCGGCATCGGTCCATAGCTCCGGCCCCATGAATCCATGGTCGCAGATCGATGCGTCGAGGGAGGTTCGCACCGCGGCGTACCGTCACGATGCGATCGTCCGGTGGTGATCTTCCACACCTGTGCCGCCGCTCGGGACCTCTGCGCGGTGGGTGGTGGGAACCTCGACCGCGTGCAACTGAGATCTCGACGGATCCCGCTGCCGGCCGAGGTGTTCTTGTCCGTTCTGACGGGGGCCGTGGCGTTCGCGGCCGCGAGCGGTGTCTGTGTCGCCGCGCGCCGCGCTCACGTGCCCGACCTCGTGCTCGGGCTCGCCCTGCTGGCGCTCGTGCTCGGGGTCGCTCGCACGGCCGGGATCCTCTACGCGCTGCCCGTCGGCGTCGTGGTCATCGAGGCGTACGACTGGTATTTCCTGCCGCCGTTGCGCGGGGAGTTCGACACCTCCACCTTCACCGTGCTCGGCCTTCTGCTCGCGATGGCGGTCAGTGTCGGGGTGATCGCCACGACGGTAGCGCGCAACGTGGTGGCGTCCGAGCGTGCCCGCGGTGATCTGGCCGACGAGCAGGCCGCGCTGCGACGCGTCGCCACGCTGGTGGCCGGCGGGGCCGCACCCGCCGAGGTGTTCGCGGCGATCGCCGACGAGCTCGCACGGCTGCTCGGCGCCGACTCCAGCTTCGTGGCCCGGCTGGACGACCCGGACGCCGAGCCGCCCCGCGGTCCGGACCCGTGGGTGACGATCGTCGGCTCCTACGGGCGGGTAACCATGACGACGCCGATCGGCACGCGGGTCACGCTGATCCCCGGCATGATGATGCGCTCGGCGGTCGACACCGGCCGGGCGGCGTCGCTGTCCGGCGAGGGCCTGAACATCGGGCCGTTCGGCGGCATCACCGTGCGGCTGGGCCTGAACACCGGGATCGCCACGCCGATCAAGGTGGGCTCCCGGACATGGGGGGTGTCGGTCGTCGCCACCTTCGGTGACTTCCAGCCCGGCGTCGAGTCCCGCATCGCCGACTTCTTCGAGCTCGCCGCCATCGCGATCGCGAACACCGAGACCGACGAGCAACTGCGCCGGCTCGCCGACATGCAGGCGTCGCTGCGGCGCCTCGCGTTGCTCATCGCCCGCGGCGAGGCCCCGGAGCAGGTGTTCGCCGCGGTCATCAAGGAGGTGCTGCGTCATTTCGGCGAGGGCGGCAGCGCCCGATTGCTGCGCTTCGAGTTGAACGGCACGATCACGCTGCTGGCCAGCCAGGGCGAGAACGGGCCGACGGCCGAGATCGGCGGGATCTGGGACAGCCGGCCGGCCGAGGGGGTGGTCGAGCAGGTGTTGCGGACCGGACGGCCGGCCCGCGTCGACGACTACGGCGCCCTGCCCGGCAACCTGGTGCAGACGGTCGGGCTGGCAGCCGGGGTCGGGGTGCCGATCCACGTCAGCGGACGGCTGTGGGGCGTGATCGTGATCGGCACCGGACCCGGGTTCGGGGCGTTGCCGCCCGACGTCGAGGTGCGGATGACCGAGTTCACCGACCTGGTGGCGACCGCGGTGGCGGACGCACAGAGCCGGGCCGAGCTGACCAAGTCGCGGGCCCGGATCGTGGCCGCGTCCGACGAGGCACGCCGCCGGATCGAGCGGGACCTGCACGACGGCATCCAGCAGAGCCTGGTCGCGCTGGCGCTGCGGCTGCGGACGGCACCGGCGCAGAGGGACGGCGAGGTGGCGGGCGTCGCCCAGGACCTCATGACGGTCATCGACGAGCTGCGCGAGATGTCCCGGGGCATCCACCCGGCGGTGCTGTCCGACTCCGGTCTGCGGCCCGCGTTGCGCGCGCTCGGGCGGCGCTCGACCGCGCCGGTGAAGGTGGACGTGCGGTTCGACGGGCGGCTGCCGCAGGCGGTCGAGGTCGGCGCCTACTTCGTGGTCTCGGAGATGCTCAACAACGCGGTCAAGCACGCCGGCGCCTCGAGCGTCGACGTCGAGGCCGAGGTGACCGACGGCGTGCTGTGGCTGCAGGTCCGCGACGACGGGATGGGCGGCGCCGACCCGGAACGCGGCACCGGGCTGCTCGGCCTGACCGACCGGATCCAGGCGCTGGGCGGCACCTTCAACGTGCACAGCCCGGCCGGCGGTGGGACCACGGTCACTTGCAAGATCCCGATACGAACTTGAGGCGTACGGTCGTACGCTGTTCGCTGTCATGGTGAGCGAGCGCACAGTGGAGGTCCGATGAGCACGTTGCAGGCCCTGGTGTCCGGAATCGGCAGCGGCTCGATCGAGGTTGTCGACCTCACCGCGCCGCTGTCCAGCACGACGCCGATCCTCAAGCTGCCCTCGCCGTTCGCCGACACCGTGCCGTTCAGCCTCGAAGAGATCAGCCGGTACGACGACCGCGGGCCGGCCTGGTATTGGAACAACATCCACACCGGCGAGCACACCGGCACCCACCTGGACGCGCCGGTGCACTGGGTGACGGCGAAGGACGGCGCCGACGTGTCGCAGATCCCGGCGCGGCAGCTCATCGCGCCGGCCGCGGTCATCGACGTCTCGGATCGCGTCGCCGACAACCCCGACTTCCTCCTCGAGGTCGACGACCTCAAGGAGTGGGAGGCCAAATACGGTGCGTTGCCGGACGGCGGGTGGTTGCTCGTGCGTACCGGATGGGACGCCAGGTCGCAGAGCCAGGAGGCGTTCCTGAACGCCGACGAGACCGGCCCGCACACGCCCGGCATCTCGGTCGCGGCCGCGCGCTGGCTCGCCGAGGAGGCCCCGATCATCGGCGTCGGCGTGGAGACCGTCGGCACCGACGCGGGCACCGCGCACTCGTTCGACCCGCCGTTCCCGTGCCACTCCTTCGTGCTGGGAGCCGGCAAGTACGGCCTCACCCAGTTACAGAACCTGCGCCGCCTGCCCGCCACCGGCGCGGTCGTGGTCGCCGGTCCGCTGCCCATCGTCGGCGGCTCGGGCAGCCCCACCCGCGTACTGGCGCTGGTCGAACGATGACCGGGTCGGTTGCCGAGGCGGTCGGTGCGACGCTGGCCGCGCTCGGCGCCGAGCACGTGTTCGGGGTGGTCGGCAGCGGCAATTTCCACGTCACCAACGCGCTCGTCAAGCACGGCGTCAAGTTTGTCGCCTGCCGGCACGAGGGCGGGGCGGCGACGGCCGCCGACGCGTACGCGAGAATCAGTGGGCGTCCCGGGATCGTCACCGTGCATCAAGGGCCGGGCCTGACGAATGCGATGACCGGCATCACCGAGGCGGCCAAGAGCCGTACGCCGATGCTGGTGCTCGCCGCGGAAGCCACCGCGCCGCGCTCGAACTTCCGGATCGACCAGGGGGCTCTCGCGCACGCTGTCGGCGCTTCCAGCGTGCGCGTGCACGAGGCGGCGGACGTGGCGCGGGCGTGGCATCTTGCGGTCAGCGAACGGCGCACCGTGCTGGTCAATCTGCCGCTCGACATCCAGGCGATGCCGGCCGGGGAAATGGTGACACCGTCGTTCCCGCCGGTGCCGCGGTCCGTCTCCGAGTCGTCCATAGTGGAGCTGAACGCGGTGCTGGACCAGGCGGAGCGGCCGGTGTTCATCGCCGGCCGGGGCGCTCTCGGCGCCCGGGCCGAATTGTCGGCGCTGGCCGAGCGATGCGGGGCGCTGCTCGCGACCTCGGCGGCGGCCAAAGGGCTGTTCACGGGGGATCCGTGGAACCTCGACGTGTCCGGCGGCTTCGCCACACCGCTCGCGGCCTCGCTCATCCGGGCGGCCGACGTCGTGGTGGCCTGGGGTGCGTCGCTGAACATGTGGACCACCCGGCACGGTGGGCTCGTCGACCGGTCGGCCACGGTCGTGCAGGTCGACCTCGATCCGTCCGCGTTCGGCGCCCACCACCGGGTCGACCTGAGCATCGCCGGCGACGTCGCGGAAACGGCGGCCGCGGTCACAGTTGCCGAAAAACAAGGCTATAGAAGCGATCCCGTACGCCTCGAGCTCTCCACCTCCGGCCGCTGGCGCGACGTGGCGTACGAGGACGAGGGGGACGGCTCGCACATCGACGCGCGCACCGCGACGATCGCGGTGGACGACATCCTTCCGTCCGAGCGGGTCGTCGCGGTCGACTCCGGGAATTTCATGGGCTACCCGTCGATGTTCCTGTCGGTGCCGGACCATCGCGGGTTCTCGTTCACCCAGGCGTTCCAGTCGATCGGGCTGGGCTTGGCGAGCGCGATCGGTGCCGCCTTCGCGATGCCGGACCGGCTGCCGGTGGCGGCCTGCGGCGACGGTGGCTTCCTGATGGGGATTTCCGAGCTGGACACCGTGCGCCGGTTGGGCCTCGGCATGCTGATCCTGGTCTACAACGACGACGCGTACGGGGCCGAGGTGCACCACTTCGGGCCCGGCGGACATCCGTTGTCCACTGTGGTTTTCCCGTCGACGGACATCGCGGCGATCGCCCGGGGCCACGGCTGTGCGGCCGCGACCGTGCGCCGTCGAGAGGATTTGGCATCGGTGGAGCAGTGGGTGGCCGGGCCGCGCGACGTGCCGATGGTCGTCGACCTCAAGGTGGCCGGGCAGCGTCCGTCGTGGTGGCTGGAGGAGGCGTTCCGCGGGCACTAACCCGGCCGGTGGGCGTAAAGCCAGTCCAGGGCATCCGGGGGAGACGCGGCCATGGCGCGGTCGCGGCGACGCTGGTCTTCGCCGTCCGGGAAGTGGAACGTGCGGAGGGCGGCGCGGGTGGCTTCGGCGATGCGGGCCAGCCGCGGGCGGCGCAGCTCCTCGTAGCGGGCGAACGGGTCCGGAGCGGTCAGGCACCGGGCCAGGGTGGCGGCGTCCTCGATGGCCTGGGCGGCGCCCTGGGCGAGGAACGGCAGCATCGGGTGGGCGGCGTCGCCGATCAGCACGGCCCGGTGGTGCTGCCAGTGCTGCAACGGCGGACGGTCGTAGAGGGCACGTCGGTGCAGCCGGCCGGCCAGGCCCAGCAGACCACGGACGGCCGGATGCCAGCCGAGGAAGTTCGTCAGCGAGTCGCGCGGCGGGTTCTGGGCGGTCGGTGTCGCTTGCGGCTCGACCACCACGAGGGTCAGGCGGCGGCCGCCGTCGATCGGGTAGGCCAGGCAGTGCCGCTTCGGGCCCAGCCAGGTCAGGACGCGGTCGGGGGCGGCCAGCGGGCGGGCGGCGTCCATCGGCATGACGGTGTGGGAGGCCACGAAACCGCTGTAGCGGGGTAGTTCGCGGGAGAAGACGCCGCGGACCGCCGAGTGCAGGCCGTCGGCGCCCACCACGGCGTCGGCGCGGGTTATCGTGCCGTCGTCGAACCCGAGAACGACGCCGGCCGGGTCGTTGCGGATGGCCACGCAACGGCGGCCGAAGCGTACCGGGGAAGCGCTTTTCAAAGCCGCGATCAGAGCGCCCCGGCGGACCGTGTAATACGGCGCGGCGTACCGGGAAAGGTCGGTGCGGGCCAGCGTGGAGTTGTCGCGCCAGCGGCGGATCTCGCGGCCGTGGGGACGCACCGCGTCGTCTTCGAACGCCACGCCCAGCGCGTGCAACTCGGCGGCGGCGTTAGGGGAGATCTCGATGCCGGTGGCGTCGTCGGGCAGGGTCGCGTGGCGCTCGAAGACGACACACTCGACGTTCTGGCGGGCGAGCGCGATCGCCGCGGTGAGGCCGCCGATGCCGGCACCCACGATGGCTATCCGCTTCATCGCCTCATCCGATCAGGTGGTCCACCAGGGGAAAATCGTCGTACACCTGGTCGTAGTCGCCGAAGTGGCCGTCGTCGCGGACTATTTGTGTGCCGCCGAGACGGTCGAACATGGCGCGGCCCTGGTGTTCGTCGCAGCCGTACGGGTCGTGGCGCGAATTGATGAAGGTGATGTCGCGTACGTGGGATTTGATGGCCGCCCAGTCGTAGCTTTGCTTCAGGACGGGTTCGTCGTTCGTGTTCGGGCGGGTGCAATAGCCGGCGACGAGGATCGCCTGGTCGACCGTGACGTGCTCGAGGAGGGCCAGGATCAGGGCGGCGCCGCCGGAATGACCAACCAGGACGGTGCTCTCGTCGAACGTGTGCCCGGCCAGCACCTTGGGCGCGAAGGAGGCGATCGGCTCGGCGTTGAGGCCGGGGTAGTGTGGCAGCTCCACCACCAGCCCGCGGGCCGCGAGGCGCTCGGCGAGCCAGGGGTACCACGCCACGTCGGGGCTGGCGTTGGTCCCGTGAAAGATGATCGCCCGTCGATGCATGCCTCGAACGTTACGTCGTCGGGCCGCGGTATTCAGCCCCGTTTTCGTCCGGTGCCGTAGCGCCCGCCGCCTGTAGGATGTGACATATTACTGAGGGAGGGTGGCGCGTGAAGCTTCCGGTCATCGGGCCGCTGCATGCGGGGGGAAACTTTCGCCAGCTCGTCGAAGAGGCGGTGTCGACGGCCATCGTCACCGGGGAGATCCCACCCGGGACCATGCTGACCGCGCCGTCGCTGGCCGTGTCGTTCGACGTGTCGGTCACGCCGGTCCGCGAGGCGCTGCTCAACCTCGAGCGGCGCGGGC
The DNA here is from genome assembly GCF_012933445.1 of Actinoplanes sp. TBRC 11911. Taxonomy (GTDB): domain Bacteria; phylum Actinomycetota; class Actinomycetes; order Mycobacteriales; family Micromonosporaceae; genus Actinoplanes. Next base: position 232,128 of record NZ_JABBNC010000008.1, on the reverse strand, counting down.
TTGTCTCGATCGCGCGCAACAAAGGGTTCCGGGTCACCCACGTGAACCGGCGCGACCTGGAGGAGATCGTGCAGATCCGGCAATGGCTGGAGGCGCCGCCGATGCGCCAGCTCGCCGGCCGGATCGACGAGCCGGAGCTGGCCGCGCTGCGGCTCGAGGCGGACGCGATCGTGACCGGCGCCGCCGCGTCCGACCTGCGCACCTACCTGATCGCGGACACCGACTTCCACCTGCATCTGCTGAGCTTGACCGGCAACGACCGGCTGGTCACGCTGGTCGGGGACCTGCGTCAGCAGAGCCGGTTGGTCGGGCTCGCCGGGATGCTCGGCACGCCCGAGCTGGCCCGGTCGTCGGCCGAGCACCACACGCTGCTGGACCTGCTCGCCGACAACAAACCGGCGGCCGCCGAGGAACTGATGGTGCATCACATCGCACATGTCACCGGCTGGTGGAGCGGCCGGCCCGAGAAGAGCGAGCGCTGATGGCGGGACATGGGGATCCCGGATCGCCGGGGTCTTTGATCTCGTCGCCGCCTGCGGGCGATCTTGAGGTGGTGGTCGTCGGGGCCGGGATCGTGGGTGCGGCGGTGGCGCGGGAGCTGGTCAAGGCCGGTGCGAAGGTCACGGTGCTGGACCGCTCGGCGTCGGCCGGTGGGACGTCGGCGGCAGGCGAGGGCAATCTGCTGGTGTCGGACAAAGGGCCGGGCGCGGAGTTGGTGCTGGCGCAGCGCTCGCTGTCGCTCTGGCGGGATCTGCCGGATGAGCTGGGGCCATCGTTTCCGGGCATCGAGTTCGAGGCCAAGGGCGGTCTCGTGGTCGCCACGACCGACGAGGGCGCGGAAGCGTTGCGGGTCTTCGCGGCCGGGCAGCGCGCGGCCGGGGTCGAGGCGGTGCCGGTCGATGCGGGGACGGCAGCGAGCCTTGAACCGGATCTGACCCGCGCGATTACCGCAGCGATATATTACCCGCAGGATTCCCAGGTGCAGCCCGCGATCGCGACCGAGGCGTTGCTCGCGTCGGCGCGGCGTGGGGGAGCGAGGGTGTATCAGGGCGTCGAGGTGCTTGGTCCGCTTTATGGCCGGGATCGGTCGTCGCGGGGGCGTCCACGTGCGGGCGATGAAGCGCTGCGTAGCGTCGGTGGGACGAGCGGCGCCGACGGGCTCAGCCGAGCCAGTCGACTGGCTGGTGGCGCCGGGCTCGGCGGGGGTGGCTTGCTGGTTGGTCCTGGTGGGCCGGCTGGCGGCAACCGACTGGGCGGCGGCTTGCTGGATGGTGCTGACGGGCCGGTTGGCGGTGCTGGGCTGGGCGGCGATGCTGGGCTGGCGGGCGGTGCTGGGCTGGGCGGCGGTGCTGGGCTGGGCGGCGGTGCCGGGCTGGCGGGCGGTGCCGGGCTGGGCGGCGGTGATCGGCTGGTTGGTGTGCGGACGACGGCCGGCGACTTCGCGGCGGACCATGTCGTCGTGGCTGCCGGGCCCTGGTCGGCGGAGGTGGCGCGGCGTCTCGGGGTGCTTCTGCCGGTGCGGCCGCGGCGTGGGACGTTGCTGGTCACCACGCCTATGCCGGGCCGGATTCGGCACAAGGTCTACGACGCGGACTACGTCGGTGCCGTCGGCTCGGACGACGCCGCGCTGCAGACGTCCAGCGTGATCGAGTCGACGGCGGGCGGGACCGTTCTCATCGGATCGTCGCGGGAGCGGCGCGGGTTTGACGAGCGGATCGAGGCGCGTGTGCTGGCCGCGATCGCGGCCAAGGCCGCCGCGCTGTTCCCGTTCCTGGCGGATGTCGCGGTGATGCGGGCGTACGGCGGGTTCCGCCCCTTCGTGCCCGATCATCTGCCGGTGATCGGCCCGGACCCGCGGCTGCCCGGCCTGTGGCATGCGACCGGCCACGAGGGCGCGGGGATCGTGCTGTCGATGGCGACCGCGGAGCTGATCGTCGATCTCCTGTACGGGCGGACCACGCATGTGCCGGCCACACCGTTCGCCGTTGATCGGCCGAGTCTTCGCCCTTTCATCGTCAGCGATGTGTGACATACTACTGGCGTGAGGGCGACCGGACCGCACCGCTTGGCACCGTCCGATGACCCAGTCGAGCCCGGCGCGACCACGGCGATCACCGTCCACGTTGACGGGCTCCCGGTTTCCGGCTTGGCCGGCCAGACCATCGCCGGCGTTCTGTTGAGCACGGGCCGGGCCAGCTGGCGCACGACCCGGCGCGGCCGTCCCCGCGGAGTCTTCTGTGGAATAGGCGTCTGCTACGACTGCCTGCTGACCGTCAACGGCTTGAGCGATGTCCGGGCATGCCAGCGGCGCGCCGCAGACGGCGACGTCATCACGACAAAGGACGAAATTTCCAGCATGACCCGGCCGGCCTGCCTGCCGGCCGGGACGCCCTCGCCACGGACCAGCGCGCCTGACGGCGGGGGCGGCGCATGAAATATATGACACGTGACGTGCTTGTGGTGGGGGCTGGACCGGCGGGGCTTGCGGCGGCGCTGGCCGCGCGGCGGGGCGGGGCCTCGGTCACGCTGCTGGACGCGGCCGATGATGTCGGTGGGCAATACTGGCGGCACCTTCCGCCTCAGCGGCCGGCGGGGCGGGAAGCCAAGCTGCACCACGGCTGGCGGCGGTTTGCGGCGCTCCGCCGGCGGCTTGACGCCGACCCGGGCTGTGAGGTGCTGGTCAACGCGCAGGTCTGGCTGGTCGAGCGGCGCGATGACGGGGCGCCGGACGTGCACGTTCTCGTCGGGGCCGCGGACGGGGGCGGGCGACGGCAACTGACCTTCCGGGCGTGGGCGCTGGTGCTCGCCACCGGGGCCTCCGAGCGCACGCTTCCCTTCCCGGGGTGGGAACTGCCGGGTGTCTTCACCGCCGGTGCGGCTCAAGCGCTCGCGAAAGCGGAACGGATCGCCGTCGGTGGTGACGTGCTCGTGGCGGGAGCGGGGCCGTTCCTGCTGCCCGTCGCCACCAGCCTGGTGCGGACCGGGGCGCGGGTTCGGGGCGTACTGGAGGCGAACGGCTGGGGACGCCTCGGCCGTGCCTGGACCGCCAAGCCCGCCGAACTCGCCGCGTCGTGGCGTAAAGGGGCGGAACTCGCCGGGTATGTGAAGGATCTGGCCCGCTACCGCGTGCCCTACCGCACCGCCACCGCCGTCATCGCGGCGCACGGCACCGACCGCGTCGAAGCCGTCACCGTCGCTCGATTAGATCCACAATGGGCGCCCATTTCCGGGACAGAGAAACAGATCGAGGTCGACGCCGTCTGTGTCAGTCACGGCTTCATCCCGCGTACGGAGCTCGCCGTCGCCGCCGGATGCCGCCTGCGGAGCGACGGCACCGTCGCCATCGACGCGAACGGCCGCACCAGCGTCGACGGCGTCTTCGCGGCCGGTGAGATCACCGGCATCGGCGGTGCCGGCCTCGCCCTGACCGAGGGCGCGATCGCCGGAACAGCCGCCGCCGGGCGCCCTGCCGAAGGCGCCGCGAGCGCTCGAACCGCCGCCCCGGCGATCACCGGCGTAGGGATCACCGCGAGCGCTGGAAACACCGGCGCGCCGCAAGGCCGCGGCAACGGCCGCGAAGGCCCGGCACCCACCGGCGAACAAACCAGCCCCTTCCCCCGGCGCCTCGAGAACGCGCACGGCATCCGCCCCGGCTGGACCTCCTGGCTCACCCCGGACACCGTCGTCTGCCGCTGCGAAGAAGTCACCCTCGGCGACCTGACCCGGGCCGCCCGCGAGACCGAGTCCCGTGGACTGCGGTCCCTCAAGCTCAGCACGCGGGCCGGCCTCGGCGTCTGCCAAGGCCGCGTCTGTGGGCGCACCGTCGAAGAGCTCCTCACCCAGGCCACCGGTGGCCTGCTCGACCCCGGACGCACCCAGACACGGCCCATCGCGGCCCTGGTGCGCCTCGGCGAGCTGGCCGCACAACACGAAGCCACACCACACGAAGCCACACCACACGAAGAAGGGTCGCCATGAGCCGGAACACCCAAGACCTGCGCGGCGTCATCGTGGCCGCCGCCCTCCCTTATCGCGAGGACCGCAACGCCCCGGCGGGACTCGCTGTCGACTACGACCGGTACGCCGAGCACTGCGACTGGCTGATCCGCAACGGCTGCCGCGGCGTGGGACCCAACGGATCGCTCGGTGAGTATTCGTCGCTGACCGACGAGGAGCGCCGCCGCGTCGTGCAGGTCGCCGTGGAGGCGGTCGACGGGCGTGGGGTCGTCGTCGCGGGGGTGCACGGTCCGGGCTGGCATCAGGCGCGGCACTGGGCCGACCTGGCCGCCGAGGACGGGGCCGACGGCGTGCTCGCGCTGCCGCCCACCATGTACCGGGCCAGCGACCGCGAGGTCGTCGAGCATTACCGGCGGATCGCCGGGGCCGGGCTGCCGATGATGATTTACAACAACCCGTACGACACGAAGGTGGATCTAGTCCCCTCGCTGGTGGCCGAGATCGCCCAGATCGACAACGTGGTCGCCGTCAAGGAGTTCAGCGGCGACGTGCGCCGGCTGTTCGAGATCCGCGAGCGGTGTGACATCGACGTGGTGGCCGGCGCCGACGACGTCCTGTTCGAGCTGATGATCGACGGCGCGGTCGGCTGGTTCGCCGGCTTCCCGAACGCGTTCCCGGCCGAGTCGGTCCGCCTCTACGAGCTCATGCACGAGGGTGACTACAACACCGCCCGCGAGCTGTACCAGAATCTCGTGCCGGTGTTCCGCTGGGATTCGCGGACCGAGTTCGTGCAGGCCATCAAGCTCAGCATGGACATGGTGGGGCGGTACGGCGGACCCTGCCGGCCGCCGCGCGGACCGCTCAGCGCCGAGAACGAACGGCGGGTGCGGGCCGAGACGCAACGGGCGATCGACGCCCTCGAGAAGTACGAGACCGCGGCGGCCTGACCATGCGCGCATCCCGGCTCTACTCCGCGGTGGACTCGCACACCGAAGGCATGCCCACCCGCGTCATCACCGGCGGCATCGGGACGATCCCCGGCAGCACGATGAACGAGAAGCGCCTGTACTTCATGGAGCATCTCGACGGCGTACGGGAACTGCTGATGAACGAGCCCCGCGGCCATGCGGCGATGAGCGGCGCGATCCTGCAGCCGGCCACCCGCCCGGACGCGGATTTCGGCGTCGTCTACATCGAAGTGTCCGGCCTGTTACCGATGTGCGGCCACGGCACCATCGGGGTCGCCACGGTGCTGGTCGAAACTGGCATGGTCGTGGTGACCGAGCCGGTGACCACGATCCGGCTGGACACCCCGGCCGGCCTGGTGGTGGCGACCGTTCAGGTCAGCGACGGGCACGCGGACGCGGTGACGCTGGAGAACGTGCCGGCCTACTGCGACCGGCTGGACCACGAGATCGACGTGCCGGGCCTGGGGACGGTGCCGTACAGCCTCGCGTTCGGCGGCAACTTCTACGCCATGGTCGACCTGGACGCGGTGCGGCTGCCGTTCGACCGGGCGCGCCAGCGCGACATCGTCGACGCTGGTCTGGCCATCATGCGGGCCATCAACGACCAGGACCCGCCCAAGCATCCGGAGATCGACGGCGTGGACCACTGCCATCACGTCGAGTTCATCGCGCCGGGCTCGACGGCCCGCCATTCCCGGCACGCGATGGCCATTCATCCCGGCTGGTTCGACCGGTCGCCTTGCGGCACCGGCACGTCCGCGCGGATGGCCGAGCTCTGGGCGCGCGGCGCGCTCGCGATCGGCGACGAATTCGTCAACGAGTCGTTCATCGGCAGCCGCTTCACCGGGCGGCTGCTGGGCGAGACCACCGTTGCCGGGCTGCCCGCGGTCGTGCCCGCCATCACCGGCCGCGCCTGGGTCACCGGCCTCGGCCAGTACATGCTGGACCCCACCGACCCGTACCCGACCGGTTTCCAGTTCTGAGGATTCTCATGAGTCTAGAAAGCATCGCGGCCCTCGCCCCGGCGTGGGGATCGGCCGAACCACGCCGGCGGGGGCGCGCGCTGGTGGCGATCGCCGACGCGCTGGACGACGCGGCCGGCGAGCTGGTCCCGCAAGCGCAGGCGGAGACCGGCCTGGCCGAGGGACGGCTGTGCGGCGAACTGCGACGAACCACCGTGCAGCTCCGGCTTTTCGCTGAGGTCGCGGCCGCGGGTGCGTTTTTGGACGTACGCCTCGACCCCGCCGACCCGGACTTCGTCCTCGGCCCACGTCCCGATCTACGCCGTTACCTGGTGCCCCTCGGACCGGTGCTGAACTTCGCCGCCAGCAACTTCCCGTTCGCCTTCTCGGTGGCCGGCGGCGACACCGCGTCGGCGCTGGCGGCGGGATGCCCGGTGCTGGTGAAGGCGCACCCCGGCCACCCGAAGCTCTCCGACATGACCGCCGACATCATGCGTGGCGCACTGGTCGCATCCGGGATGCCCGCGGACGTCCTGGGGCTGATCCACGGCCAGGACGAGGGCGTCGAGGCGCTGCGCGACGACCGGATCGCCGCGGCCAGCTTCACCGGCTCGTTGCAGGCCGGGCAGATCCTGGCGCGGATCGCGGCCGAGCGCCCGCGGCCGATCCCGTTCTACGGCGAGCTCGGCAGCCTCAACCCGGTCGTGATAACGGAGGCCGCGGCGGCCGAGCGCGCGTCGCAGATCGCGGCCGGGTACGCCGCCAGCGTCACCGGTTCGGCCGGTCAGCTGTGCACGAAACCGGGACTGCTGTTCGTGCCGGGCTCGTTCGACCCGCGGGAGGCGTTCGCCGGGATCGGCTCGCAGCCACTGCTGCATCCGGGCATCGTCGGTGGGTACTCGCGCCGCCGTACGGAGGTGCTCGGTACCCCAGGCGTACGGGTGCTGCTCGAAGGAACCCTGGATGATGGCGGCGCCGCACCCACCCTGGTCGAGACGGACCTCGCGAATCTGGCCCGGCACCGGGACACGTTGCTGGCCGAGGCGTTCGGGCCACTGTCCATAGTGGTGCGATACGACCCGTCGGAGGGCCTGGCCGAGGACCTCGAGGTGCTCGTGGAGGGCTCGCTGGCCGCTGGCGTCCACATCGGACAGGACGAGGACTCGCCGTGGCTGCGCGATGTCGTCGAGGTGCTGCGCGAGCGCACCGGGCGGCTGCTGTTCAACGGCTGGCCCACCGGCGTCGCGGTGACGCCCGCGATGCAGCACGGCGGGCCCTTCCCGGCCACCACCAACCCGACGACGACCTCGGTCGGCACGGCGGCGATCGCCCGCTTCCTGCGCCCGGTCACGTATCAGGACTGCCCGCCGGCGCTGCTGCCGGAGCCGCTGCGCGACGACAACCCGTGGGGGGTGCCCCAGACGCTATCCGCGGCCGGGCTCTCCGCGCGGTGGGGCGAGGCCGTCGGCTAGCGGGAGATCCATCTGAACCTCGGCTCCTCCGATACGTCTTACTGCCATGTGTGATTGGTCGGAGGCGCTGCGGGAATTCGGCCGTCTGGTGCCGGGCACGGTCGGGGACGGCTCTCCGTCGGGCACGCTGGCGCGCACGGTGCTCGGGCCGTTGCAGGCGTACCGGTTGAGCGGCACGCCACAGTCGTTACGGCGCAGCGCCCGCTCGGCCCGGCAGGAACCCGCGGATCTGCTGCGGATCTCCGTCGTGCTGGACGGCTACGGCATCGTCTGCCAGAACGACTCCCAGGTGCGCGTGATGCCCGGTCAGCTGCTGGTCTCCGAGGCCGGGCGCCCGTTCGACGTGGTGCTGAAAGGGTCGTGGCGGACCATGGTGCTCACCGTCGAACGCGACGCCCTTCCGCTGCCGCGGGAAGTCCTGCGGCGGTCGCTGCGCCGCACATACCCGCTCGACGACGGCCCGGGCGGCGTCCTGGCGGGCTACCTGTCGGCCGTGATCCGCGCCGGCGCGGGGCCGATGAGCACGGCGGCCGGACCGATCGGCGAGGCCGGGCTGTATCTCATCGCCGGTCTGCTCGGCGCGAGCGAGCCGCCGGAGACCGACGCGGCGGCGGACGCCCAGCGGATCCGGGTGCTTGGTTACGTTCGTGCCCACTTGACCGATCCCGGCCTGACCCACTCCCGGATCGCCGCCGCCCACCACATGGCGCCGCGCACCCTGCATCGCCTGTTCGAGGACGAAGCTCACACCGTCACCGAGTACGTCCGGCTGCGGCGGCTGGCCGCGGCCCACGGTGAGCTGGCCGACCCGCGGCTGCGCCATCTCACCGTCGCGGGCATCGCCGCCCGCTGGGGATTTGCCAGCCAAGCCCACTTCACCAGGGCTTTCCAGGCCCGGTACGGGGTAGCGCCGTCCTCGCTGCGACGCGGCGCGCTCGGGCAAACCACGCGGCGCGAACAGGCAAAATCGAACGCCCTGACCGCACTACCGTTCGGCACGAGTGAGGACACGGGGGAGGCCGCCTCCGAGCAGAACCGGAGGCGGCCTCAAAAAGTGAACTCAGGGCCTGAGTACGCGTCGTAGCAGGTATGACATGGTCTGCCGACATCGGCACCGCGCTCGGCTGGCTGGTCCCGGACCCGATCGGTGACCGGGCACCGATCGGCACCCTGCGGCGCACCGCGCTCGGATCGCTGTCCGCGTACCGGCTCAGCGGGTCGCCGCAGGTACTCCGCTTCAACGCTCCGGCGGCCCGGCGCCAACCCAAGGGAATCGTGCGGATCTGCATCCCGGTCGACGGCAGCGGCGTCCTCGACCTGCACGGCGAACGGCTTCCGCTGGAGCCGGGCTCGATGGCGATCCACGACGCGGCGGACCGGGTCGACGTGCTGCTGGAACACCCCTGGAGCTGCGTCGTGCTGGCGGTGGACGGCGCGGCGCTCGCCGTGCCACGCCAGGTCCTGCGGAACGTGATGAGCCGCCCCATCCGGATCGACGCCGGCCCGGGAGCCGTGCTCTCCGGCTTCGTCTCGGCCGCCATCCGCCAGGGCCCGGCCATGCGCGGCGCCGCGGCCGACCGGGTCGGCGAAGCGGCCCTGCACCTGATCGCCGGCACCGTCGGCGCGACCGAGCTGCCCCAGTACGACATGGCGGCTGACGCTCTGCGTTCCCAGGTTCTCGGGTACGCCCGCACGCACCTGACCGACCCGGACCTGACCCACGCCCGGGTCGCCGCCGCCGTGCACCTGGCGCCGCGAACGCTGCACCGCCTGTTCGAGAACGAGCCGTACACGGTCACCGAGTTCATCCGCCTGCGGCGGCTGGAGGGGGCGCACCGCGAGCTGACCGACCCGATGTTCCGCCACCGGAGCATCGCGGCGGTGGCGGCCCACTGGGGCTTCCCCAGCCAGGCCCACTTCACCAGGCTGTTCCAGGCCCGCTACGGCACGTCCCCGTCCGCGCTCCGCACCAGCCGCTGAGGCCCAGGCGCTACCGCGGATGGCCATCAAAGCGGCGCCCTCCGCTTTTTCCCGATTTAAACGATATGTCAACAGCCCGTTCGCCGGCGCGTACGTCAGCGATCTGATCGCCGTCCGTCCGCGAGCCCCCGCCTATCCCCACATATCCGACATTTCGTGATATTTTTCCGATCGGCTGGGCCGCCGGACAGGCAAGCTTGGCGCGCGGCCGCGCGGCGCTTCCATTCCGTGAGACGGGCGACCGCCTGCTGAGACCCGCGCCCGCATCATGGACCCACCGTCCGCAATGTGGGATAAACGTCCATTGTAGAGAATACTTTTGTCACGTAACGAGGCTTTCGCCCGGCAGCTTTCTCCGGCCGAATGTGAACCTTGGAGAGTTATGGCTCGTATGTGGGCGCAACTTTCCAAGGTTCACAAAAATCCACGATGTGACCGCGGTGTCCACATAGCGGGACCACCCGGCCGCAAACGGATCGCCACAGCGACTCACGAGGCCGTGGAGCTGTTGAGCTGACGGCGAGGCCGCCCCCGGTGGGTGCCGGAGGCGACCTCAAACCTCACTAGGCGGCCGGCTTCCAGGGGCCCCACGGGTCGCCCGGGGCCTGGTTGCGGGTCCACCACTGGGCCACGTACCTCTTGCCCTGGTAGGAGACCACGTCGCCGGTGTTGAAGATGCGCGACGCCGTCCACAGGGTGGTGCCGTCCGGGGCGGTGGCGAGCTGCTCCCACGCGCCGTACGGGTCGCCCGGCTTCTGGTTCTGGGTCCACCACAGGGCGCGCCACGTGCCGCCCTGGTAGGAGACCACGTCGCCGGTGTTGTAGATCTTCGTGGCGGACCACGCCGGGGTCGACGGCAGGGTCAGGCCCACCAGCACCGGGTCGTGGTCGGAGGCCGCGAACGGGTCGGCGCCGTTGAACAGCAGCGTCGCGTTGTAGTTGTAGCGGCTGTACGCGTACGCCACCGCTTCCTGGGCGTTGATCTGCCAGATGTCGGCACCCGTCGCCATCGCCAGGGCGGGACCGTTCGCCAGCACGTGGTCGAGCGAACCCTCCAGGCTGTTGAACGAGTACGTCCACTCCGACGTGCGGTACTTGCTGCCCAGGTCGGTGTAGCCACCGGCGTACAGGGTCTCCATGGGGTCCTCGTGGGTGTACGAGTTGAAGTCGCCCACCAGGAAGATGCGGTTCGTGCCGAGGGCCGCCGCGGACTGCGAGGCGAACGCCATGGTGTCCTGCGCCTCACGCACCCGGGTGGCGTTGTAGGCGCCCTGGTCCACGGCCGGCGAGGACGTGTCCTCCTCGTCGCCGGGGTAGAGCGGCGCGCCCGCACCCTTCGACTTCCAGTGGTTGGCCACGACCAGGAACGCGTCCGAGTCGGCCGCCCCGGCCTTCTTGAAGCCCTGCGCCAGCGGCTCGCGGGCGATGGAGAACGGCTCGCCGTCGTCCGACGAGGTGGTCAGCACGGCGGACACCCCGACGGGGGTGATGTCGGCCGGCTTGTAGATGAACGCCGTCCGGATCACGTCCTGGTGATCCAGCGGCGGCAGCGCCGAGGCCGCGGGCGACGGCACGTACGCCCAGACCTTGGCACCGGCGGCCGTGTTCAGCGCGTCCACCAGCCCGGAGAGCGCGGTGTCGCGCGGCTCGCCGAACCACGCCGAGTTCTCGATCTCCTCGAGCGACACGACACTCGCGTCGAGCCGGTTGATGCCGGTGACGATCTTCGACTGCTGACGGGCGAACGAGGTCGCGTCCGCGGCGCCGCGCGGGCCCGGGGCGTGGCCGTCGGCACCCGTGCAGGTGTTGACCGCGATGTGGTTACCCGCGCGGTCGTTGTAGTACGAGCAGGTGCCGAGCCCGGCGGACACGTACCGCTCGCCGGTCATCGGGAAGTAGTTCTCCACGTTGAACGTCGCCAGCTTGGTGCCGCTCAGCGTGTCCGGGTGCTCGTTGGCCGAACGCCGGTCGCTGAACGTCGCGACCGCCGCACCGTCGTCGGCGACCTGGGCGCGCGGCTGGAAGTTCCACAGCGAGAACCGGTAGTCGAGCACCACCGGCTGGTGGAAGCTCACCGTGGCGCCGACGCTCACCGGGTTGGTGGTGGTCAGCCACGGCAGCGGCGTCGCGCTGTTCGCGGCGGTCGAGAAGTTGGTGCTCGACCCGTCGTCCAGCGTGACCATCCGCGCGGCGTTGTCCGCGGTCGTGGCGACGGCGGCGGGGCTGCCCGCCTTGCCGGCGTCGGTGGGCTGGCGCAGCGGCGTGGTGCCGGCCGCGAGCGTGAACGAGCCGTAGAAGTTGGCGTCGTAGTTGTCGCTGACGGTGAAGGCGCCCTGCGGGGTGAGCAGCTCGCCCTCGTGCGCCTCCTTCTCCGCGTCGGTGTCCAGCTGCGACCACGGCAGCGTGCGCGGCGTGACGGCCGGCAGCGGGGAGTCCAGCTTGCTCACCGTGGGGGTGCTGATCTCGGTCTCGCCCTGGAACTCGGACACCTTGCCGGTGACCCGGACGCTCTCGCCGACGCTCACCGCGGCGGCCGAGATCGAGCCGAACACGAAGACGCCGTCCGAGGCGCCGGGCGTGGTGTCCGGACCCGGGGTCTCGACGAAGAAGCCGCTGAAGCCGCCGGACGGGTAGGCCGCGGTCACCACACCTTCGGTGGTCACGGTCTGCCCGGCGTACGGGGAGGTGTCGGTGTCGGTGCCCTGGATCTGCGCGATGCTGAGGTCCTGCGCCGGGCCGGAGACCTGGAAGGTGAAGGTCGCCGAGCCGGTGGCGCCGTCGCCGTCGGTCGCGGTGACGGTCACCGTCGAGGTGCCGGCCTGCGCCGGCGTCCCCGAGATCACCCCGGCGTCCGAGAGGGTCAGGCCGGTCGGCAGGCCGCTTGCTTGCCACGTGTACGCCCCGGAGCCGCCCGACGCCCGGAGGGTGACCGGCGCGACGGCCGTTCCCTGCACGCCGTTCTGGGTGCCGGGATTGGTCACCGTGACGGTGGTGACGCCGCCGTCACCGGCCGCGTTCTGCGGGACGGGCGTGGCGACCGTGAAGTCCGCGGAGTTGTCGTCGGTGTCCGCGCCGGTCGCCGCGCGCTGGTAGCTGAGCACCAGCGAGTTGCCGGTCGCCGCGGTCTTCTCGGGCGAGTTGCTGGTGCCCCAGCCGATCTTGTCGATGACCGCGGGGTCGGTCGGCAGAACGCCGGACGTGCCGCTGGCGATGAATAATGTGCCGCCGCCCGCGCCGGGGTTGACGCTGCCGCCGGTGCTCAGGTCGGCGGCCGGAAGCGGCGCGCCCGGGTTCGAGGCGGCGCCGTTGCCGGGCAGCTGGATGAGGAAGTGACCGTGCGCGGCCACCGTCCCGGACAGGGCGAACACCTGCGATCCACTCGGGACGACGGTGCTGGTCGGGGCGCGGTACTGCAGCGAGTCGCCGCTCAGGTTGATCGCGCTTGACGTCGGGTTGAACAGCTCGATGAATTTGTTCAGAAAGCTCGCACCGATGGATCCACCGTTGACGTACGCCTCGCTGATGACCAGGCCGTCACCGGCCGGGTTGGCGTTCGCCGGGGTGGCGAACAGCGAGGCGGCTACGCCCACCGTGGACAGTGACAGCGCACCGGCGGCTATCCGTCGAAATTGGGCACGGGACACTTACCCGAACCTCCCAGGTAGCAGTGATTAACGAAGGGACGTTAGGCGTCCCGCGTCCACTGCAGGGAGGACGAGATCTGAACGTGATGTGACAGCTTCCCGGAATCGAAGGGTGGCCCGTGCGGGCACGGGCCACCCTTGCGTCGGTGCGTCTCAGGAACGGAACCATTCCAGCAGGTCACGGTTGATGGTGTCGTGCTGCGTGGTGGGCATGCCGTGCGGGAAGCCCGGATAAGTCTTGAGCGTCCCGTTCTGGACGAGCTTGGCCGACTTCGGGCCCGCGTCGGCGTACGGCACGATCTGGTCGTCGTCGCCGTGCATGACCAGCACCGGGACCGAGATCTTCTTGAGGTCGGCGGTGAAGTCGGTCTGCGAGAAGGCCACGATCCCGTCGTAGTGGGCCTTCGCGCCGCCCATCATGCCCTGCCGCCACCAGTTCTCGATGATGGCCTCGGACGCCTCGACGCCGGGCCGGTTGAACCCGTAGAACGGGCCGGCGGCGAGGTCGCGGTAGAACCCGGACCGGTTGTTCGCCACCTGTACCTGGAAGTCGTCGAAGACCTTCTTCGGCAGACCCTCCGGGTTTGCCTCGGTCTGCACCATGATCGGCGGAACCGAGCTGATCAGCACGGCCCGCGCGACCCGGCTCTCGCCGTGCCGGGCGATGTAGCGGGTGACCTCGCCGCCGCCGGTCGAGTGCCCCACGTGAATGGCGTCGTGCAGGTCGAGATGGTTGACCACGGCCGCCAGGTCGTCCGCGTAGTGATCCATGTCGTGCCCGTCGGCGACCTGCTCGGAGCGCCCGTGGCCGCGGCGGTCGGCCGCCACCACCCGGTAGCCCTGCTGCAGGAAGAACATCATCTGGGTGTCCCAGTCGTCCGACGACAGCGGCCAGCCGTGGCTGAACACGATGGGCTGGCCCGACCCCCAGTCCTTGTAGTAGATCTCGGTACCGTCGTTCGAGTTGATCCGTGGCATGCGTTCCCCCTCTTGCGATCCGCGCTCCGGCCCCCAGGCGCCCGGACGCGCTCCTGGCTTCACGTTCGCATCGCGGCCGGTGCCGCACCAGAGCGAGGCCCGTGACGTCGGTTACGTGCTCCCCGCCGCAAACAACCACGAAGGGCGAGGTGCACAGTGGATTGCGCGAAAAAACTTTCCACGTGCGGGAGGATCGGGCACATGCGGAACGTGGAGTGGGCCGATGCGCTCGGCGAGGCGTACCGGGAAGCCCTGAATTATCTGGCCGGCACGCCGGAGCAGCCGGTCGGCGCCCGGGTGGACGCCGCGGAGATGCTGCGGCGGCTCGGCGGGCCGTTACCGGAGCAGGGCGCGGACACCCGGAGCGTGCTGGCCGCGCTGGCCGCGACGGCGACGCCCGGACTGACCCGCAGCACCAGCGGCCGGTTCTTCGGGTTCGTGATCGGCGGGTCGATGCCGGCCGCGCTCGGCGCCGACTGGCTCACCTCGGCCTGGGATCAGAACGCCGGCCTGGCGCACCTGACCCCGGCGGCCGCGGCGGTGGAGGAGGTGGCCGGCGGCTGGCTGAAGGAGCTGTTCGGGCTTCCGGCCGCGGCCTCCTTCGGACTGGTGACCGGCGGCCAGATGGCGAACCTGACGGCGCTGCTCGCGGCCCGCGACGAGGTGCTGCGCCGCGCGGGCTGGGACGTGAGCGCGCGCGGGCTGCGCGGCGCGCCGCCGGTGCGGGTGCTGGTCGGCGAGCACCGGCACGGCACCGTCGACCGTGCCGTGCGGGTGCTCGGGCTCGGCGACGACGCGATCGTGCCGGTGCCGGCCGACGAGCGCGGCCGGATGCGGCCGGAGGCGGTGACGGTCGACGGGCCGACCATCGTGTGCGTGCAGGCCGGCGAGATCAACACCGGGTCCTTCGACCCGTTCGAGGAGATCGTCGGCGCGGCCCGGGAGCGCGGCGCGTGGGTGCACGTGGACGGCGCGTTCGGGCTGTGGGCGGCCGCCGCGCCTGCCCGCCGGCACCTGCTGGCCGGGGCGGAGCGGGCCGACTCCTGGGCCACCGACGCGCACAAATGGCTCAACGTCCCGTACGACTGCGGTCTGGTCTTCGTCGCGGACGAGCGGGCCCACCGGGCGGCGCTGCGCATGCGCTCGGCCTATCTCGCGCACGGCGACGAGGGCGTCCGGGACCCGATGGACATGGTGCCGGAGTTGTCCCGCCGGGCCCGCGGCTTTCCGGTCTACGCCGCGCTGCGCGCGCTCGGCCGCGACGGGGTCGCCGAGCTGATCGAGCGCAGCTGCGCGCTGGCCCGCCGGTTCGCCGAGCGGCTGGCCGCGGCCGACGGCGTCCGGGTGCTCAACGACGTGCCGCTGAACCAGGTCCTGGTCGGCTTCCCCGGCCGCGACGATGCGCCGGCGATCATCGAGCGGGTCCAGGCCGAGGGGACGTGCTGGCCCAGCGGCACCACGTGGCAGGGGGAGCAGGCGATGCGGATCTCGGTGACCAACTGGTCGACCGACGAGGACGACGTGGACCGCTCGGTCGCGGCGATCCTGCGCGAGCTCAGACGTTGAGCCCGGCCCGGATCGCGAGCTCAGACGTTGAGCCCCGGCCCGGATCGCGAGCTCAGACGTTGA
Organism: Actinoplanes sp. TBRC 11911; assembly: GCF_012933445.1. Lineage (GTDB taxonomy): Bacteria > Actinomycetota > Actinomycetes > Mycobacteriales > Micromonosporaceae > Actinoplanes. Next base: position 216,538 of record NZ_JABBNC010000008.1, on the reverse strand, counting down.
GCCCGGTCCGGATCGCCTTGATCGCCTCGGTCAGGCCGGCGAACTGTGCCTCGGTGAGGACGTCGACGAACAGGGTGCGGACCAGCTCGGCGTGCGCGGGGCCGGTCTCGTCGAGCAGCCGCCGGCCCGCCGGGGTCAGCGCCGCGAACCAGCCGCGGTCGTCGCCGGGCGCCGCGCTGCGCCGCACCAGGCCGGCGCTCTCCAACTGGTCGACCTGGTAGGTCAGGCCGCTCTTGGACGTGCGCGCGACGCCGGCGAGCTCGGTCATCCGGAGCTTGCCGTCCGGCGCGGCGGACAGGCGGACGAGCACCTCGTACTGCGAGTGGGACAGGCCGGCGTCGATGCGTAGCTGTTGTTCGACCCGCTTGGTGAGGGCCGTGTGCACAGCCAGGAATCCGGCCCAGGTGTGCTGCTGCTCGTCCGTCAGCCATCGGGGTGCGGTCACGCGGGAAAGCGTACCCGCTCGGTGGGAATTTGATTGTCAGCAGTTGTATCGGTGTGTAAAGTGATGAAGTTCGACTTCGAACTAGCCGGTTAGAGAAATGACCATCCGGCCGGTGACATCGGCGTTCGTCTCTGGCTTACTCGACCCCATGAGCTGGCGCAAATACACGCTGATTCCCCGGTTGATGTGGCTTTCGCTCGGTGCGCCGCGCGCCCAGAACCGTGCGTGGGAACGGTATTGGCAGGGCATCGGGAGCGACGGCGAGGTCCTCTGGGAGACCGACGAGCCGGCCGAGCGCGAGCTGCTGACCACGACCTTGCGCCGGTACGCCGATCTGAGTCTGCCGATCGTGGATCTGGGTTGTGGTTCCGGCCGGCACACCACCCACCTCGCCGAGCTGTCCCCGCGAGTGGTGGGAGTGGACGGTTCCGCGGCCGCGATCGCGCACGCCGGCCCGGGCGATTTCCGGGTCGCCGACATCACCGAACCCGGACTGGGCGCGAGCCTGCACGCCGAACTGGGCGACGCGAACGTGCGCCTGCGCGGCGTGCTGCACCTGCTCGACGACGCGGCCCGCCGGGCCGCCGCCGCGAACATCGCGGACCTGCTCGGCGGCCGCGGTTCGCTGTACCTGTGCGAGACCGACCACGCCGGTGACCCGCTGGACCTGCTGTACGCCCAGGGCGCCCGGCTGACCGGCCTGCCCCGGGTGGTCGACCGGCTGGTGCGCTCCGGGGTGCGCCCGCCGCGACGCTTCACCGAGACCGACCTCGGCGCCACCTTCCCGTCGCCGCCGTGGCGCATCCTGCAGCACGGCACCACCGAGATGTACGGCGTGCCGCTGACGCCGGGCGGGCCGATCCAGCGGCTGCCGGCCCGGTACGCGGTGGTGCGGGCGCCGGTCACGCGCTGAGGTGCCCGAGTTCGATCCCACGGCGGATCAGCTCCGGTTTGGTGCCGGCCTCGAGTTTGAGGCGCAACCGTTTGACGTACGTACTCACGGTTCCGTCGGCGAGTCCCATCCGCGCGCCGATCTGCGCCTGGGTGAGACCGCTCGCGAGCCACCGCAACGTCTCGACCTCCCGCGCGGTCAGCTCCCGCTCGCGTTTGCGCGGCTCCGGGGCGATCTGGCTGAGCAACGCACCGAGCAGCTCGGCACCGACGTGCAGACCCCCGTGGCGTACGGTCTGGACCGCCGCCAGCAGCTCGGCCGCGCTCGACTCGCGGGTCAGCAGCGCGCGCACGCCGCCGCGCAACGCGACCGGCAGGTTCGGCGGCGCGTCCGGCCGGCACAACGCGATGATCCGGCTGTCCGGCGGCCGCAGCTCCCAGAAGTCCGGCGCCAGGCGGGCGGCGCGCTGCGCGTACAGGTCGAGCACGAGCAGCGCGGGCGGGTCGTCGGCGGGCAACGCGGTGATGCTGTCCACCCACCCGCCGACGCGCACGCCCGGCGCCGAGGCGAGCACGTGCGCGAGGCCGCTGCGGACGATGGCGTTGTCCGACACCAGGGCGAGCGGGACCGTTGCGTTCGTCATCTCGGGAACAAGGGAATCAGGGGTTCGCGCCCGCTCCTACGGCGTAGCACGGTGGCCGGAACCCAGGCACGCGAGTCCTACCCGGGAGGGTCCCCTTCCGGGGTCTTCGATTCGCCGGCCGGCGGTACCGGAACGGCGCGTACGCGGCCGCGGCCGTGATCCCGGTGAAGGACTCGGCGCGATCGTGCGCGCGGGGCAACGTGGTCGTGTGGCACCTCATGAGCTCACGCTCGGGGATTTCCTCCGGCGCAGGCGCGCGTCGCTGACTCCCCGGCACACCGCCCCGGACGCGATCGCGCGCCGCGTGCCCGGGCTGCGGCGTGAGGAGATGGCCCGGCTCGTCGGGGTGAGCGTCGACTACTACGTCAAGCTGGAGCAGGGCACCCGGCGGATCACGCCGAGCGGCAACGTGCTGCACGCGCTCGGCGACGTCCTCGGGCTCGACGACCTGGAACGCGAGCACATGTACGACCTGGCCCGGCTGGACAACCGCCCCCGCGCGGCCCGGGAGTCCGCGGTCCAGACGGTTCGCCCCGGCACGTTCCGGCTGATGGAGTCGTTCCTCGGACTGCCCGCGATCCTGTTCGGGCGCCGCACCGACGTCCTCGCCGTCAACCCGATGGCCCGGCTGCTCGTCGACGACTTCCCGGCGCTGCCGGCGCGGGACCGCAACGGCGTCCGATGGGCGGTGCTGGGCGAGCGGGTCCGCGAGATCCAGCCGGACTGGCCCGGCACCGCCCAGTGCCTGATCGGCATGCTCCGGATGGATCTGGGCCGCTACCTGCACGACCCGAAGACCATCGCGCTGATCGACGAGCTGTACCGGCGCAGCGAGGTGTTCCGCGAGATCTGGTCGCGCGGCACGGTGGCGCGCAGCATGACCGGGCCGATATTCCTCAAGCATCCCGAGGCCGGCCCGATGCACCTGAACGTCGAGGCGGTCCGCGTCACCGACGACCCGGACCAGACGCTGCACGTGATGATCCCGTGCCCGGACGCGATGTCGCAGGCCGCGATGGCCGAGCTGAGACGGCGAACGGGCCCTCCCGCGAGAGGGCCCGTCTGACCGCCGCCGGATCAGGCGGCGGCGCGCACCGCCTGCAGCGCCTTCGACCAGGTGATCAGCTGGTCGAGCTGGGTGTTCAGGTCGTTCTCGTGGTGCGCCTTCGGCTGGAAGTCGGTGAAGTTCTCGAAGTCGTTCACCAGGCTGACGATCACCTGGGTACGCACGTCGGCGATCTGCAGCTCGGCCATCATCAGGCGCAGGTGCTCCACGGCGCGCGCTCCGCCGGCGACGAAGCCGTAGCTGACGAACGAGGCGGCCTTGTTGTTCCACTCGTTGTACAGGAAGTCGATGGCGTTCTTGAGAACGCCGGAGGTGCTGCGGTTGTACTCCGGGGTGACGAAGATGTAGCCGTCGAACTCGGCGATCTTCTTCGACCAGTCCTTGGTGTGGTCGTTCGCGTACTGCCCGTAGGACGGCGGGACCGCCTCGTCCAGGTGGGGGAGCGGCCAGTCGAGCAGGTCGACCAGCTCGAACTGGGCGTCGTCACGCTTCGACGCGAGGTCGTAGACCCACTTGGCGACGCCCTCGCCCTTACGGCCGGGGCGGGTGCTGCCGAGGATGATACCGATCTTGGGGGGTTTGATTGCTTGAGTCACGTATCGAAAGGTAGGCGTGTCCACCCCGGACAACCACGTATCAGTAGTACGAGTCAGGTGAGCTGGGCGTGGAGCTGGACCAGCCGCGCGCCGGAATCCCGGTCGTCGCGGCGCGGTTGCATGACGACCAGGCGCTGGCTCGACATCGGGCTCAGCACCATCGTCACCTCGAGCTCGATCGGGCCGACCAGCGGGTGCTCGATCCGCTTGTACGCGCACCGCACGCTGGCCACGTCGTGATCGTCCCAGATCCGGCGGAATTCGTCGCTCGCCGCCAGCAGCCGCCGCAGAAACGCGAGCGCGCCCGCGTCCTCGCACCGGCGTGCCAGCGTGGCGCGCAATTCCGCCGCCATGTACCGGCTCGTGTTGTCGTGGTTGTCGGCCGGTTCCATCCAGTCGCGCCAGCCCGGCTCGGTGAACCAGCGCCAGAGCATGTTCGCCCCGGGCCCCTCGACGCCGGCCATCGGGCCGAGTAGCTCGGTGCTCATCGCGTTCTGCACCAGCACGGTGGCGAGCTCGTCGGTGATCGTGGCGATCACCGTCGGCGCCATGGCGTCCATGGCCGCCAGCAGGTCCGGGTGGGCCGGCTCGTCGCGCCGGTCGCCGATCGGCGCCTGCTGCCCGACCAGGCTGTACATGTAGTCGCTCTCCTCGGCGTTCAGCCGCAGTGCCTTGGCGATGCTGCCGAGCATGGCCGGCGACGGCATCGGCCCGCGCCCGCGTTCCAGCCGCTCGTAGTAGACGACGGACATGTTGGCCCGCTCGGCCACCTCGTCTCGCCGTAGCCCCGGGGTGCGCCGCCGGTCCAGGGCGGTGATACCGGCCTCCTCGGGAGACAACCCTTCGCGCCGCCGGCGGAGAAAGTCTCCCAGCGTGGATCGGCGCGCCTCGTACGCGATCGTCATGCCTCAAATGCTTGCACGCGCATAGAGCTTGCCGCCGCAAACCGTTGCTTGCGGTGAAAATGGTCACCCGTGAATGGTGACGTCCCCGGACGCGATCCTTCGCGAACGAGCGTTCGTTTTCGGCCCCGGCCCTGCATTCCAGGATCCTAGGATGCCCTGCGGGGTGTGTGGCGGGCGATCGGGTACGCGCTGAGCCGCCTCGGCCCGGAGCCGAGGCGGCACGAGCGTCAGGAGGGGAGCAGGGAGGATATGTCGGGCTTCGCCGGGAGCAGGCCGTCCGCCACCGCCAGATCAGCGAGCGTGTCGATCGACTGCCGGTTGATGTCGGCCGGGAACTTCGGCAGGACCAGCTTCTCCCGGACGTCCGGGGCGATCTTCGTGTACGAGCCGAGGATGGTGCGCACCTCGTCGGGGTGGGCGTCGGCGTACGTGAGGGATTCCTTCATCGCCTCGGTGAAGCGGTTGACCAGGTCCGGATCGTCGGCGAGCAGCTTCTGCGAGGTGAAGTACATGGCGACCGTCAGGTCGGGCGCCACGTCCACGTAGCTCGACGCGATCTTGCGGAAGCCGGCCGCGACCGCCGCCTGCTGGAACGGCTCGACCACGAAGATCGCGTCGACGCGTCCGCCCTGCAGCGCCGGCACCTGGTCGGGGAACGCGAGCTCGGCGAACTTCACCTTCGACGCGTCCCCGCCGTCCTTCTTGATCGAGGCCCGGACGCTGGTGTCGACGATGTTGTTCAACGTGTTCGCGGCGACCGTCTTGCCGGCCAGGTCCTTGGGTGACTTGATCGGGCTGTCCGCCTTGACGAACAGGCCGGCGAAGTCGTTGCCGTCCTGGCCGGTCGAGTTGTTGCCGTTCGCCACCACCTTCAGCGGCACGTTCTTCTGTTTGGCGAGCAGCAGCGAGATCGAGTTGCTGAAGCCGAACTGGTATTCGCCGCTCAGGACGGCGGGCACGATGGCCGCGCCGCCCTGAGCGGGTGTCAGCGTGAGGTCGATGTCGCGTTTGCTGAAGAAGCCTTTTTCCTTGCCGAGGTAGATCGGCGCCACGTCGACGATCGCGATGACGCCGGTGGTGACCTTGTCGGGCCCGCTCGAGGCGGCTGGTTTGTCGCTGTCATCGGAACCGCACGCGGTCGTGACCACGAGGGCGGCCGCGGTGAGAATCGCGAGAAAGGGGGAGCGTCGCACCGGAAACTCCATCCACAGAAGGGAATTCTCACCGCAACCTAGGTGCCCGGGTGCACGATCGTCAATGGCTACGACGCCCAGTCGATCTGTGGCGATCGATAGAAGTCCACCCCCTGCTGGACCCAGCGCGGCCCGTACGCCCCGAGGCGTGCCCGGAACGACTCCCAGTCGTGGTCGTCCGCGGAGGACCAGCCGAGTTCCGCGATCGCGGGCAGCCGGGGGAACGCCATGAACTCGATGTCGCCGATGTCGCGCAGCGTCTCCGACCACAGTGGAGCTTCGACGCCGAGGACCGCGGACTCGGGCACGCCGGTCACCAGCGTGCCGGGATCCCAGTCGTACGCCGTGCGGACCTCGATGAAACCGGCCCAGGACAGCCCGAGCACGGTGTTGCGGTCGTACTTCATGTCGAGGTACGCCTTGTTGGCCGGCGACATGACGACCTTCATGCCGTTGGCGACCGCCGCCGCGACATCGGCGTTGGACGTGTCGGTGCTCCAGTACTGCGCCACCGCCTTCGTCGCGGCCGGCGCGCGGGAGATCTCATTCCAGCCGTACGCGGTCTTGCCGTACTTCTTCACGAGCGGCAGCACCCGCTGCTGGAACGTCACGTAGTCGGCCGGCGTGGTCGCGTGCGCCTCGTCGCCGCCGATGTGCAGGTACGGGCCGGGCGTGATCGCGGCCAGTTCCCGGATCACGTCCTCGACGAACTTGTAGGTGATCTCCTTGCCGATGCACAGCGAGCTGTACCCGACGTCGGTGTCGGTGCGCGGTTCCGGCGCCACCCCGTCACAGGTCAGCTCGGGGTAGGCCACCTGGGCGGCGTTCACGTGTCCCGGCATGTCGATCTCCGGGATGATCGTGACGTACCGGTCCGCGGCGTACCTGACGATGTCTTTGTATTGCGCCTTGGTCAGGTAGCCGCCGCCCACGCCGTCGACGCCGGTGCCCGCGCCTCCACTGATCTTGGTCAGCTTGGGCCACGAGTCGATCTGGATGCGCCAGCCCTGGTCGTCGGCGAGGTGCAGATGCAGCGAGTTGATTTTGAAGCGGCTGATGTCGTCGATGTAGCGCTTGATCTCGCCGGGGGTGTGGAAGTGGCGGGCCTCGTCGAGGAACGCGCCGCGGAAGCCGAAGCGCGGGACGTCGACGATCTGGCCGCCCGCGACGGTCCAGTCCGCGTGCTGCCTGCGTGACGCGTCGATGGCGGCGGGCAGGAGCTGGCGCAGGGTCTGGACGCCGTGGAACAGGCCGGCGTTCGCGTTGGCCCGGATGCTCACGCCGGACTTGCGCACGTCGAGCTGGTAGCCCTCGGAGCCGAGGCGCGCGCCGGCGTGCCCGGTCTCCAGCGAGATGGCCGGCGCGCCGTGCGGGGCGCGGTCGACGACGGGCAGGCGGTAGCCGGTGGCCGGGCGCAGTGCTTTCGCGAGCTGGTCGGCGACGTTGCGCGCGGACCGGGGCGCCTCGATGACGGTGTGGGAGTCGAGCCGGAAGGTGGTGTTGCTCGGGTGCACCTCGGTCGGTGCGGGCAGCACACTGCCCAGCTGGATCGCCGGGTGCGACGCTTGGGCCGGCGCCGAGATCAGCGCCAGGGGCAGCGCCGCCCCGGCTAGCAGTACAGATAGTCGTCTATACATGAGCCTGACGCTACATACAGATCACTCTATCTGTGAAGACTCTTTAACGATTCGACAGATAGTCCCGGGCCGTCGTGCGCAGCCTTTCATGCATTCCCTCGTACGCCGTGGCCCCGCCCAGGTATCGCTTGGCGACCTTGGCGAGGACCGTGTAGTTCGGGTCGCACACGTTGCCGATCGGCGCCTCACCCACCTGGCCGAGCAGCTGGTACGCGTCCAGCGTGTCCAGCCCGGCCAGGTCCGCGGTCCAGGTCACCAGGTCGTGCTGGCTCATCCGGTACGCGTCCTCGAGCGGCCGTGCCGAGCCCGCCGACATGAGCGACTCGTCGGTCTCGAACCGTGGCGTGGCGGCGAACTGTCCCTTGATCACGTCGACGATCACCACCGTGTTCATGGCCGCCTCCACGCCGGTGCCGGTGACCTCGCCGTCACCCTGCCGGCAGTGCCCGTCGCCGAGGGCGAACAACGCACCCGGCACGTTGACACCGAAGTAGGCGGTCACCCCGGCCCGCAGCTCCGGGGTGTCCATGTTGCCGCCGTGCACGTCCGGCACGATGGTCATCCGGCTCTCGAACGAGGCCGGCGCCACCCCGGCGGTGCCGTGCATCGGGTCGAGCGGCATCTCCACGCTGAAGTCGCTGCGCCGCGCGTGGTACCGGATGGTGCCGGCGGCGACGTCGACGTCGTAGCGCCACACCAGCTCGTCCAGCGGCGGCTGCAGCGTCGCCGTGGTGTGCGTGCCGGTCAGCGCCCCGAAGTGCGGGAACGTCGACGAGACGGCCCAGTCCCGGGCCGGCACGATCTCGACGAAGTGCACGGCCAGGGTGTCGCCCGGCTCGGCGCCCTCGATGTGCACCGGGCCGGTGACCGGATTCAGGTACGGGAACTCGCACACCACCGAGGGCAGGTCGTCGACGCCGCGCACCCGGCCGCCGAAGCAGTCCTCGGTGGACAGCTCGAGGATCGTGCCGGGCTTGACGGTGCGGACCGGCTCCCGGCCGCCGAACGTGTACGACAACTCGTCGGGCGTAGGACGGTAGGTGACGACTTCGGTCATCGGGCGGTCTCCTCGCTTACCTCGGCTCCCATCCCGGCCAGCTCGGGTTTGCGGCCGGTGACGTAGAAGCTGATCAGGATGATCACGCCGATGCCGAGCCAGACGAACCCGAGCCGCTGCGCCGCGACGTCCGCGTTGATCACCACGTACAGCAGGATAAGGAACCCGATCGCCGGGCTGATGAGGTGCCGCAGCCAGTCGCGGCTGCCCTGCCGAATCACGTAGTGCACGACCACCGCGACGTGCAGCGCGAGGAACGCGGTCATGGCGCCGAAGTTGACCAGCTGGGACAGCAGCGAGATGCCGTCGTCACGGGACGACATGTAGAGGCCGAGGCCCAGCGAGACGGCCGCCACGAGCAGGGTCGCGTTCGCGGGCACCTTGTGTTTTTCGTTGATGCGGCTCAGGAACTTGGGCATCTGGCGGTCGCGGGCCATGGCGTACAGGAGACGGCTTGTCGCGGCCTGGGCTACCAGAGAGTTGGCGAATCCCCAGGCGATGGCGGTGGCCAGCGCGGTGAGCTTGGACAGCCAGGCGCCGCCGGCGACGTCGGCCGCGTTGTAGAAGGCGGTGCCGTCCGGGTCGCCGTTGGCCAGCAGGCCCGGAACGTCCGGCACGAGCAGCGACGCCACCCAGGTCTGCACGATGAACAGCAGACCGGCGAGCAGCAGCGCGCCGACCATGGCCCGGCCGATCTGGCGGGCGTCCTCGCGGCTCTCCTCGGCGAGCATCGAGATGCCGTCGAAGCCGAGGAACGACAGCACCGCGATGGAGACCGCGCCGAAGACGACCGACCAGGAGAACGTGTCGGCGTTGTAGAACGGGCTGCTCCAGGAGAAGTCGTTGCCCTTGCCGTTGGCCAGCGCGACGATCCCGACGATCAGGAAGATCGCCAGCACCACCAGCTCGGCCAGCAACATGATCTTGTTGACCCGGGCGGTCATCTTGATGCCCAGGTAGTTGACGATCGTGTTGAGGATGACGAAGCCGCACAGCCACAGCCAGACCGGGATGCTGGACACCAGCGAGTGCATGGCGACGCTGGCGACCAGGTAGAGCAGGCCCGGGACGAGCACGTAGTCGAGCAGGATGACCCAGCCGGCGAGGAAGCCGACGGGTGGGGCGATGCCGCGGCCGGTGTAGGTGTAGACCGAGCCGGCCATCGGGAAGGCGCGGACCATCTGCGAGTAGGACAGCGCGGTGAACATCAGCGCCACCATGCCGATGACGTACGCCAGCGCGACCATGCCGCCGGAGCCGTTGAAGACGCTGCCGAAGATGCCGAACGGTGCGATCGGCACCATGAAGATGAGCCCGTAGATCAGCAGATCGGTGAAGCTGAGTGACCGGCTGAGCTCCTGGCGGTAGCCGTATTTCTTGAGATCGGCCGTGTCCGGTTGAGTCATCGCGCGCCCCCTTGTTGGCTGCCTGGGCGCACGTTAATCCAAAAGCTTGAATGAGAAAAGGTTTCTTAGGAAAGGGGTTAGTGAGTATCGATGCATGGGTGGGTGGTGCGTCCGGTTTCGTCACTTCCACCGTGATAAGTGAACTTAAGCCGTAGCATGGCGTTACTGATGACTTATGTACTTATCGGGGGATTTACGTGCTGTTCGGCTTTTTCACCGCGCGGGCGCGAGGTTCCCTGCTGGCGCTGTTGGTGCTCGCCGTGCCGGCGGCGCCGGCCGCCGCGGCGCCGGCCGATGGGCACGGGAAGTCCGCGAAGGGTGCCCAGGCTGCAATTGTCTCGCCCGTGATCACCTCACTGAGTTCCAGCGTCGGGAGCACCGGCGGCGGCGAGTTGATCACGATTAACGGACAGTATCTGCTTGCGGCGAATATCAAATTCGGCAACGTCTTGGCGGTCGTTCACCGCGGGTCCGTCAATACCGACACCCGCATCACTGCCATCTCTCCTGGCGGTCCACCCGGGATCGTGCACATCACCGCCTTCAGCTCAGTCACCGGGTTCGCCTCGACCAACACGAGCGCCGACGAGTTCCGGTTCGTCGCCCCGGCACCGGCACCCACGGTGACCTCGGTCAGCCCCGCGCGCGGTCCGCTGGCCGGCGGGAACACCGTCACGATCACCGGAAGCTCGTTCACGAGCGGGTCGGTCGTCAATTTCGGGGGGACCCTCGCGACCAGCTCCACCTATGTGGACAGCACGACGATGACCGCCGTCGCGCCCTCGGGATCGCTCGGCACGGTAGACATCACCGTCACGGCCGGCGGCGTCTCCTCGGCGACCAGCACCGCCGATCAGTACACCTACAGCGTCTCTGCGGCGGTCACCTCGGTCACCCCGAATCGCGGCAGCGTGAACGGCGGAACCACGGTGACCATGGGGGGCGTGGGTTTCACCGGCGCGACCGGCGTCAAGTTCGGCGCCAACAACGGCACGTCGGTCAGCGTCTCCAGCGATACCTCCCTCACGGCCGTTTCGCCGCCGGGCACCGTCGGCAGTATTGACGTCACCGTCATCGCGCCCGGTGGTACGTCGGGCACCAGCATCCTCGACCGCTTCACCTACATCGGCGCACCGACGGTCACCGCACTGAATCCCACCGGCGGGCGCACGACCGGTGGGACGACCGTCATCATCACCGGGACGGGCTTCACCGCGGGCGGCACTGCCAACTCGGTCAGCTTCGACGGCACCGCGGCTCAGTTCACGGTCAACAGCAACACGCAGATCACCGCCTCCTCGCCGTCCGGCTCCGGCTCGGTGAACATCAGGGTGACCACCCCCAACGGCGGGACATCAGCCGTTACCGCCGCCAACACGTACACCTACGGCGTCCAGCCGGCGATCACCTCGCTCAGCCCGGCCGGCGGCACCACGGCCGGCTCGACGAGCGTCACGATCAACGGGACGGGATTCATGAGCGGCGGCACACTGACCGCCGTCAAGTTCGGCGGTGTGTCGGCGGGCTACAGCGTTCTCAGCGACACCCGGATCACCGCCTTGTCACCGGCAGGCTCGGTGGGCACGGTCGACGTCACCGTCACGAACGCCAACGGCGGCACGTCCACCGTCGTTCCGGCGGGCCAATACACGTACGTACCCGGTCCGACCGTCACCGGGCTCAGTCCCACCAAGGGCCCGGCCGCGGGCGGAACCGCGGTGACGATCACCGGGACGGGGTTCAATGCCGGGTCCACGGTCACCTTCGCCGGTACCGCGGCGGCATCGGTCACCTTCACCAGCGCCACCAGCATCACGGCCGTGTCACCGCCCGGCTGGGTGGGACCGGCGGACGTCCGGGTCACCACCGACTTCGTCCGGTCGGCCATCGCCAGCGCCGATGTCTTCACCTACGTCGCCCGGCCGGTTGTCACCGTGCTCGACCCGTTCGCCGGGAGCACGACCGGCGGCACCAGCGTGAAGATTGTCGGCGGCCCGTTCACCGGGGCGTCCGCCGTGTCCTTCGGCGGCACCGCGGCGACATCGTTCACCATCGAGGACGACTCGACCATCAAGGCGGTCGTACCGGCCGGCTCGCTGGGCCCGGTCGGTGTCACGGTCACCACCGTCGGCGGCACCTCGACGACCAGCGGCGACGAGTTCGAATACGTGGCGCCGCCTCCACCGCCCTCGATTACCAAGATCAGCCCGGCGCGGGGGCCGAACGGCGGCGGGACGTCCGTCGTGATCACCGGAACCGCGCTGACCGGTGCCACCGCGGTCGACTTCGGGCCCACCTCGGTGACGGTGTTCAGCGTGGACAGCCCGACGCAGATCACGGTCCCCGCGCCGGCGGGCTCGGGAACGGTGGATGTCCGGGTCAAAACGCCCGGCGGCACGTCGCCGGTCAGCGCCGACGACCAATTCACCTACTTCCCACCCCCGACCGTCGCCATGATCGACCCCATCACCGGGCCCCTGTCCGGCGGGACGACCGTGACGATTTTCGGGACGGAGTTCGTCCCCGGCAGCGCGGTGACATTCGGGGGCGTGGCCGCGGCGTCATCCACGGTCATCAGCTCCACCACTATCACTGCCGTCACGCCGGCCGGCACCGGCATGGCGAACGTGCAGGTGACGACTCCCGGTGGCACTTCAGGCGGCATAGTCCCGTTCCTCTATCTCCCGGCGCCGGTGGTCACGTCGATCGGCACGACCATGGGTCCCGCGTCCGGCGGGACCACCGTCACCATCGCCGGGACGGGGTTCACCGCTGACTCGGCGGTGTCCTTCGGCGCCACCACCGCTGCGTCGGTCACCTTTATCAGCGGCACGAGCCTCACGGCGGTCTCGCCTGGCGGCACGGGGACGGTGGATGTCCGGGTGACGACGCCGGGTGGCACGTCGGCGGACGGCGTGACTGACCAGTTCACCTACGTTGACGCCCCGACGGTGACGTCGGTCGATCCGGCTTTTGGTAGTACGACGGGTCCGACCAGTGTCAAGATCATCGGGACGGGTTTCCGTAACGTCACTGCGGTTACTTTCGGGTCGACGCAGGCGCATTTCATCGTCAACAACGACACGAAGATCACCGCGCCGGTGCCCCCGGGTCCGGCGGGCACGGTCGACGTCCGGGTGACCACGACCGGCGGGACCTCGGCGACCAGCACTGCCGACCAGTTCACCTACGTCACCCCGCCCACGGTCGCCATGCTCAGCGCGACCAGTGGCGGCACCGCGGGCGGCACTTCCGTGACGATCACCGGGACCGGCTTCACCGCACCGTTGAACGTCACCTTCGGCGGCACCACCGCGACGTCGTTCACGATCGACAACGCCACGAGCATCACAGCTGTCACGCCCGCGATGCCGCCCGGCACCGTGGACGTCCAGGTCACCAACGGCGGGGGCAGCTCGCCCACGGGCAACGCCGGCCGGTTCACCTTCGTCACGCCGCCAGCCGTGGCCTCGCTCAATCCGGCCGGCGGCAGCACCGCGGGCGGGACCAGCGTCACCATCGTCGGCAGTGACTTCAATGGCGCGACGGCCGTCTCGTTCGGCGGCACCGCCGCGACCATGTTCCACGTCGACAGCGGAACCGAGATCACTGTCACGGCACCCGCGCACGCCGCGGGTGCGGTGGACGTCCGGGTCACCACTGCCGGCGGCACCTCGGCGATCGTAGGCGGCGACGAGTTCACCTACGCCGTGCCGAACCAGCCGCCGTCGTTCACGTCGGCGTCCAGCCAGACCGTCGTCGCGGGGCAGGGGCTGGCCGCCGTGACAGCGAACGATCCGGACGGCGACCCGCTCACCTACAGCCGCACCGGCGGGACGCTGCCGGACGGCATCACCCTCAACGGCGACGGCACCTTTGCCGGCACCGCCACCACCCCGGACATGTACATGGCGACCATCGAGGTCGCCGACGGGCGAGGCGGCACCGCGAGCGCCCAGCTCACGGTCCAGGTCGCGGTTCCCGTCCCGGCGGTCACCGCGGTCAGCCCGGCCGGCGGCGGCACGGCCGGTGGCACCAGCGTCGTGATCGCCGGAACGTGGCTGAGCGACGCGACCGCGGTCATGTTCGGCACCAGGGCCGCCACCTCGTACACGGTGGACGGCAGAACCAGGATCACCGCGGTCGCGCCCGCGGCACCGCCCGGGGCGGTCGACGTCACGGTCACCACCGGCGCGGGCACCTCGGCCCTTCGCGCCGCGGACCGCTACACCTACACCGCCCCCGCCCCGGCCAACCAGGCACCCGCCTTCACGGCCGCCGCCGCCAACACCAGCCAGAGCGTCACCGCGGGCGCGGCCCTGACGGCGCTGGCCGCCACCGACCCGGACAACGACCCGCTCACGTTCACTTTGACGGCCGGCGGTCTGCCGGACGGCATCACCCTCGCCGGCGACGGCTCCTTCGCGGGCATCGCCACGACTGCGGGGGAGAGCACCGCGAACATCACCGTCGCCGACGGGCGTGGCGGCACGGCAACCACCCGTCTGGCCGTGATCGTCACGGCGGCGGTCTCCAGCACCGGCCAAGGCACCACACCGCAGAGTACCGACGTCACCGTCCCGGCCGGTGGCAGCGTCAGCCTGGTGGACGGCGGCGAACCTGCCGACACCGTCACCATCGACGGGCAGGGCACCTACACGCTCGACCCGGACACCGGTGTCATCACCTTCGAGCCGGTGCTGGGCTTCGCGGGCAACGCTCAACCGATCACCTTCACGGTCACCGACGCCGACGGCAACGCGGTGACGAGCCACTACACGGCGCATGTGACAGCCCCGCCGCCGCCGGTGACGGTGCCGCGCGCGACCAGCGGTGCGGCCCGCCAGTCCACGACGATCGCGTTGCCCGAGGGCGGGACCGTCATGCTTCTCGACGCGAACGGCCATCCGGCCACCGAGGTGAGCGTGCCGGATGTGGGCACCTACCGGGTGGTCACGCCGTCGGCGGCCCTGATGAGCGTGGCCGCCTTCCACACGGCCGCGGCCACCGAGCCGGCGGTCATCACGTTCACCCCGGTCGCCGGCTACACCGGGACGGCCCCCGCGGTCACGTTCCAGGTCACCGACGCGTACGGGCAGAAAGTCACCGCCGAGTACACGCCGACCGTCACCGTCGAAGCCGGTCCGCTGCCGAAGCCCATCAGGAAACCGCCGACGAGCCCCACGCGGCCCGCCGTCCTGCCGGTCACCGGACCCGACGCGCTCGGCACGGCCGCCCTCGGCCTGCTGCTGGTCGCCGCCGGGCTGATCGCGGTCAGCCGGCGCCGCCTGCCGGGGGCCCGCCGTCGATGACCTCGAACTCCAGTCCGTTCGCGCGGGCCAGGTACACCGGCTGGATCGCGTGGCGGTCGCGCAGCACGAACGGGCCGCGGCCGCCGTCGACGCGGGTGCCCTCGGCCACCGCGTCCATCACCGGCGCGGCCAGGCTGCCGGCCTTGCGGGCCAGCGCCGCGATCAAGAGCATTCCGTCGTACGCCCCCTGACCGTGCCCGTTGAGCACCGGCGCGTCCGGTCCGAACCGCGCCGTGTAGCGCTCGGCGAAGGCCAGGGCGGCGTCGGTGGCCAGCGCGGCGAAGTAGCCCATCGCGGCGTGCAGCAGCCCCGTGCTGTCGCCGCCGGCGCCGAGCAGGCCGTTCTCCTCGAGGGCGGCGCACACGCGTACGACATGGTGGGCCTGGGGTTGCTCGGCGAAAGCGCGATTGAAACCGACCAGGTCGCTGCCCACCAGGCTGAGCAGGATCGCGTCGGCCCGGACGGTGATGACGTCGCGGATCAGCTGCTCCGGGTCGGCCGCGCCGCGCGGGACCAGGCGCTCGCCGATGACCCGGTCGCCGAGCTGCCGCCGGGCCGCCGCGTGCACCCGGCGCGGCCACACGTAGTCGTTACCGAGCAGCAGCCACCGGCGGCAGTGCTCACCGCCGCGGAACGCCGCCCGGAGCTGCCGCCCGGGTGTCTCGCCCAGCAGAAAGACACCCGGGGTGCGCTCCCCACCTTCGTACGGCGGCGTATAGACGTACGGGATGGTGCCCTTGATCGTGTCGGCCAGCGCGAGGCGGACATCGCTCGCGTGGGTGCCGACGAGGGCGCTGAGAGCTCCGCAACCGAGCAGGCCGGCGACGTCCCGGGCCACGGCCTCGGGCCGGCGGCCGCCGTCGATCAGCACCAGCTCGACCGGGCGGCCCAGGATCCCACCGGCCGCGTTCAGCTCGGCGGCGGCCAGCGACGCACAGTTCAGAGCGGACGGTGCGAGCAGCCCGAGCGTGCCCGAGGTCGGCACCACGACACCCACCCGGACCGCCTCGTCCGGCCGGGGCGCGAGCAGGCGGGCCTCCAGCGGATCGGTGACGAGAACGACGTCGTCGAGCATGCGCCGAGTATCTTCGCTGTCAAGCACACCGCAAAGGGGGCGGCCGCATTGACCTCGACGGGACTGCGCGCACACCTGTCGTACCTGCTGAGCGAGGCCGAGCGGGAGGTCAGCCGGCAGCTCGCCGCCGGGTTGTCCGCCGAGGGCGTCACCATCGAGCAGGGGCGCATCCTGCGGGCGCTGTCCGACGGTCACGGCCACTCGATGACCGACCTCGCGGAGGCGGTCCTGATGCCACATCCCACCCTCACCAAGGCCGTCGACCGGCTGGTCGAGGACGCTTTGGTGTATCGGCGGCAGGACACCGAGGACCGTCGCCGCGTCGCCGTCTATCTCTCCGATCTGGGCCGTTCGCTGGTGTCCCGGTTGGACCGGCGCGCGGCCGAGCACCACGCCGAGGTCTCGGCCGCGTTCGGTGCCGACCGTACGGAACGGCTGATGCGTGAACTGGAGGCGCTGGCCGGGGTGTTCCGCCGGGGTTAGGCGCCTCCGCCGCCGTCCACGCGCAGGACCGTTCCGGTGACGAAGGACGCGCGGTCGCTGAGCAGCCACGCGGCGGCCTCGGCGATCTCGGCGGGCTGTGCCTGGCGACGCAGCGGGGACATCGCGACCAGCCGTTCGGTCAGGCCGGGAGAGTGCTCCTCCCACCGGCGGATCATCTCGGTGGCGGTGTTGCCGGGGGCGATGGCGTTGACCCGGATGCGGTCCGGGCCGTACGTGACGGCGGCCGACTCGGTCAGGCTGTTGACCGCCCGCTTCATCGCGCCGTATGCGGGCAGCGCCGGGTTCGCCCGCAGGCTTCCGACACTCGAGTTGTTCACGATCGCGCCCGCGCCGGCGGTCGCCCGGATGGCGTTGACCTGGGCGTTCATCGCCACCCAGACGGCCCGCAGGTTCACCGCGTAGAGCTGGTCGAAGTCCACGTCCGGCAACGTGTCCATCGGGCCGGGCGGCTGGTTCGTCGCGCCGTTGTTGAAGGCCACGTCGAGCCGGCCGAACAGCTCGACCGCCCGCTCGACAGCGGCTCGGATCGCGTCCGGGTCGGCCAGGTCGGCCAGCACGTACTCGGCGGTGCCGCCGGCCGCCCGGATCTCGTCGGTCACCGTCTTGAGCTCACCCTCGGAGCGCGCCGCTAACAGCACCTTGGCGCCCTCGTCCGCGAACAACCGGGCGGCGGCGGCGCCGATGCCCCGGCCCGCGCCGGAGACGAACGCGACCTTGCCGGGCAGCAGAAATGTGTTTGTCATGCGGCCAGCCTGTTGCGGCCGTACGGGGGTATCCAGGCATCGCCGGTACCTGGCTACGACCGTCGCCGGGCGAGCAGACTGGGTGTCATGAACAAGCGTGAGCTGGCCGTCTTCCTGCGCAGCCGGCGCGAGCGGATCACCCCGGCCGACGTGGGGCTGCCCGCCGGGCAGCGCCGCCGCACCCCGGGGCTGCGCCGCGAGGAGGTGGCGCAGCTCGCGTACATCTCGGCCGAGTACTACACGCGCCTGGAACAGGCCCGCGGGCCGCACCCGTCCCGCGAGGTGCTCGCCGGGCTGGTCCGCGCGCTGCGCCTCGACGACGCCGAACGCGACCATCTGCACCACCTGGCCGGCGCCCCGCCCGGCCCGCCGCCGGGACCGCAGCGCGAGGTCCGGCGGAGCATCCTCGACCTGCTCGACCGGCTGCCCCAGGCGGCGGCGTGCGTGGTGTCCGCGACCTACGACGTGCTCGCCTGGAACGACCTCGCCGCGGCACTGATGGAGGACTTCTCGGCGGTGCCGCCACGCGAGCGCAACCTGGCCCGGCGCGCGTTCCTCGGACCCCAGCCGCTGTACGGGGTGTCCGACGCGGACGTCTTCCGGCGCAGCGTCGCCCAGCAGCTGCGGGCCGCGGCGGCGCGCTACCCGGAGGACCCGTCGCTGGCGGCGCTGGTGAGCGATCTGCTGGCCGGTTCGCCGGGGTTCGCCACGTTGTGGGCCGCGCACGAGGTGCACGCCGAACCCACCCTGCGCAAGACGTTCCAGCATCCGGCGGTCGGGCCGGTGACGGTCAACTGCGACGTGCTCGACATCAGCGACCGCGACCAGCGGATGGTCATCTACACCGCCGACCCGGGCTCGCCGTCCGACGAGGCACTGCGGTTGCTGTCGGTCGTCGGGACGCAGCGGTTCATCGCGGCGCCCTGACCCGCTCGCACGACCGATCGGCCGAGGCCGATCCGCCGATTCGGGCCACTGCCTGGGCGGGGCTGAGACGGTTGGGTGCTATGCGGCCGGGTTTCTGGGACTGGGACCCGGCCGCACCAGTCCTGACCGGTCCGTTTCGGAGCACGCCATGACCTATCCGCCGCCCGACCCGTACGCGCCGCCGCCGCAGGAGCCGGACGGTGTGCCGCCCACCCGCTCGTTCAGCGTGCCGCCGACCCAGCCGTACGGGATGCCGCCGGTCGAGCCGTACACGCCGCCGACCGAGCCATACAGTGCGCCGCCCACGTCGCCCTATCGGGTGCCCGCGTACGGCGGGCCGCCCGCCCCGGCGTACGTGGCTCCCTATGTCCAGCCGACGATCATGGTGACGCCGGTCCGGCCGAACTCGACCGTCGCGGTCTGGGCGCTGGTGCTGGGCATCGTGGGTCTGGTGGCCGGCTGGTGCCTGTTGGCGCTGCCCTGCGTCGCCGCGGTGATCCTCGGCCACATCGGGCTCGCCGACACCCGCAGCGGGGCGAAGGCCGGTCGTGGCATGGCGATCGCCGGGCTGGTCACGGGCTATGTCGGACTGGTCCCCGAGATCATCCTGTTCTTCTGGTTGTTCATGGGCGGCATCCTCAGCGCAGGCGCGGCGGCCGGATGAGGATTGGGCTCCGGAGCCCACCGCTGCCCAGGTCGATTCGCACGAGGAACGAAAACGGGATGCCCCAGGTAGGCCAGGGGTGGCAGGATGAATCGCTTGCCGAATCAATCGACCGGGGGACCTCTTGTGACTGATCAAGCCACAGCGCCACCTAACAAACTGGACGCCGCTGTGCTGAAGATCGCCGGAGTGGTGGTTCTCGGCGCGATCATGTCGATCCTCGACATCACCGTCGTCAGCGTCGCCCTACCGACCTTCCAGAGCGAGTTCGACGCCACGTACGCGCAGGTCGCCTGGACGATGACCGGGTACACGCTGGCGCTGGCCACGGTGATCCCGCTCAGTGGCTGGGCCGCCGACCGCTTCGGCACCAAGCGCCTCTACATGCTCGCGTTGCTGCTGTTCACCCTCGGGTCCGCGCTGTGCGCCACCGCCGGATCCATCGAGCAGCTCGTCGGGTACCGGGTGCTGCAGGGCCTCGGCGGCGGCATGCTGATGCCGCTCGGCATGACGATCATGACCCGCGCGGCCGGCCCCGAGCGCATCGGCCGGCTCATGGCCGTGCTCGGCGTCCCGATGCTGCTCGGCCCGATCGCCGGCCCCATCCTGGGCGGCTGGCTGATCGAGGCGGCCAGCTGGCACTGGGTGTTCCTGATCAACTTGCCGATCGGTGCGGTCGGGCTCGTCTACGCCTACTTCGCCCTGCCGAAGGACAACCCGCATCCGTCCGAGTCGTTCGACTTCATCGGCATGCTGATGCTCTCGCCCGGTCTGGCGTTGTTCCTGTTCGGCGTCTCGTCGCTGCCGGAGACCGGCACCATCACCGCCACCAAGGTGTGGGTGACGATGCTGATCGGCGCGCTGCTGGTGATCGGTTTCGTGTTCTATTCGTTCCGCCCCCGGCACCCGCTGCTCGACCTGCGGCTGTATAAGAACAAGCGCCTGACGATCGCGTCGCTGTCGCTGTTCGTGTTCGTGATCGCGTTCATGGGCGCCGGCCTGCTCTTCCCGAGCTATTTCATCCAGGCACGCGGCGAGAGCACGCTGCACGCCGGTCTGCTGATGGCCCCGCAGGGTCTCGGTGCGATGCTGACCATGCCGGTCGCCGGCATGCTCGCCGACAAGGTTCCGGTGGGCCGCACCGTGCCGTTCGCGATGGCGTTGATCGCCGCCGGCTTCTTCACGTTCACCCAGGTCGGGGTCGATACCTCGTACGTGCTGCTGTGCGGTTCGCTGTTCGTGATGGGCCTGGGCATGGGCGGCACGATGATGCCGCTGATGACCTCGGCGCTGCGCACGCTGCACCACGACGACGTGGCCCGCGGCTCGACCCTGGTGAACATCCAGCAGCAGATCGGCGGCTCGATCGGCACGGCCGTCATGTCGGTGATCCTCACCAGCCAGCTCAACGGCTCCGCGCCGATCCCCGGCCTGACCAACCCGAAGACCGGCGAGCCGATCACCGAGGCGGGCGCGGCGATCGCCAGCCACACCACCCCGCTCCCGGTCCCACCGGACATCATCCAGCGGGGCCTGCAGTTCGTGGCCGACTCGTACTCGACCACGTTCTGGGTCGGCTTCGTGCTCGTGTTGTGCACGTTCATCCCGATCGCGTTCCTCCCGAAGAAGAAGGAGCCCCCGAAGACCGGAGAGCCCGGCACGACACTCGACGAGGCACCGGTGCTGCTGCACTGATCGTCGTTTCACCCCCGAGTCCCGCCCCGGCCGCGCCGAGGCGGGACTCGCCCGTCTCGCGTGTCGCCTGCCTGTCTCGCGTGTCGCCCGCCTGTCTCCCGTGTCACCCGCCGGGCGCCGTGTCGCCTGCCGGCCGCCGTTCATGAACCCGGTCACTGATTGTTGATCACCTGAACTCGGCGGCGCGCCGACGCGTTCGTGCACCGGATGGCAGTTGATTTGGGGAGCAATGATGGCCGGAACAAAAGAGCCCGGGGCGATGACCCGGGAGATGGCGATGGTGCACAAGGGGTTCGTGCGCGAGTTCTTCCTGATGCCTGACCTGGTCAAAGGGGTATCGGACGGAGACCGCGAACGTGCGGCGCTCGTCGCCGAGCACATCGGCATGATGAGCTTCGGGCTTCATCACCACCACCAGGCCGAGGATGTCGGGATCTGGCCCAGGCTGCTGGATCGCGCCCCGGAGGAGGTGCGCCCGCTGGTCCACGGCATGGAAAACCAGCACGAACGCATCGCCGCGAGCCTCGAGAACCTGACGAAGGAGATCGCGGCCTGGCGAGTCGACCCGACGAGCGAGAACCGCGACGCGGTGTCCCGAACCCTCGACGAGTTGTTGCCGGTGCTGGGCGGGCACCTGGGGGAGGAGGTGGAGTCGATCCTGCCGATCATCGAGAGGCACATCAGCGGCGACGAGTGGGATGCGACGTTCGACGCGGGTTTGAGCCAGATGCCGCCGGAGAGCTTGCCGCTGGTGATGGGGTTGGTGATGTACGAGGGGGATCCGCTGGCGGTCCAGGATTCGTTGAACAATCTCCCGTCAGAAATCCGCGAGGCGGTCGCCGAGGCGGCCCCAAAGGCGTACGGCGACTACGCGGAGCGTCTGTACGGAACGCGCACGCCGCCGCGTGGGTCTACGCTCCGCTGAGTTCTCCCAGTTGGTGGCGTCGGCTTTCGTGCGCTTCGCGGGTTGAGCTTTGGTGCGCTTCGCGGGTTGAGCTTTCTCACGCTCCGTGAGTTGGGCTTTCTTAGGCTTCGCGGGTTGGGCTTTCTTGCGCTTTGGCGGGTTGGGCTTTCTTGCGCTTCTACGGTGGGGGGACGAGGGTGCCCCATCACGGCTTGGTGGAGCGCTTTTATGCCGTGATGGGGCACCCTCGTCCCCCCACCTCGCGTGGTGTCACGCGCCGGCTGGGCGTTGGCTTACTCGCCTCTGGCTGCACGGTCGGGCTTCCCGGCTCCCCTTGCGCTGAGTGATCCGGCTGCCGCGCTGTGGTCGGTCTTTTGTCTTTCGCGTTCAGCGGGCGGATCTGGGTGGTGGGTTAAGCGAGCGAACCGTGCCGCCTTGCGCTCAGCACCTCACGCCTGGGCGTTTTCTCACTCAAAGCTGAGTGGTGGCCGAGGTGAGCGATCACCCTGCTGTTCCCCACGCCTTGGCATCGCCACCCCGCCATGCCTCGGCGTCGCCGTCGTGGCGTCGCCATCCCACCATGCCTCGGCGTCGCCGTCGTGGCGTCGCCATCCCACCGCGCCTCGGCGTCGCCGTCGTGGCGTCGCCACCCCACCGCGCCTCGGCGTCGCCGCCTCGCCGTCGGTGGTGGTAGGTGGTGAGTGACCTGGTCACGGTGTGGCAGTTGCGCGGTGGTGTCAGAGCTGTGGCGCTGTGGCGATTCGTTCGCGGCTGGGCGGTCCCGCTATGTGGACACCGCGGTCACATCGTGGATTTTTGTGAACCTTGGAGAGTTGCGCCCACATACGAGCCATAACTCTCCAAGGTTCACATTCGGCCGGCAAAATCTGCCGGGCGAAAGCCTCACTGCGTGACAAAAGTAACATCTACAATGGACGTTAGTTCTACATTGCGGACAGTGGGGCCACCATGTGGGCGCGGGTCTCAGCAGCCGGTCACCCGTCTCACAGAATGGAAGCGCCGCGGGTGCGCGCCGAGCCCACCCGTCCAGCAGCCGAGCCGATCCGATAAATCTCAATGAAATGTCGGATATGTGGGGGGGGCGGGGGCTGGCGGACGGGCGGCTATCAGATCGCTGATTCGTCTGCGGCCACTGATTCGCCTGGGCGGCTGATTCGCCTGGGCGGCTGATTCGCCTGGGCGGCTGATTCGCCTGGGGCTGCTGACTCGGCTAGTCGAGGAGGGTGCGGGCTGCGGCTCGGCGTAGCTTGCCTGACGGGGTCTTGGGGAGCGTGCCTGGGGGGAGGACGCGGACCTGGGACGGGCGGGCTTCGATCTCGGAGACCACGCGGGCGGTTACCTCGCGGCGGATCTGGGCCTCGGCCGTCTCGTCGCCGGCGGCTCGGGATTCGACCAGCAGGGCGAAGGACTCGCGGGGGCCGCCCTCCTCGGGTAGAAGGCGGACTGCCACCGCGTTGCCGTCGCGGACGCCGGGGACCGAGGTGGCGGCGCGCTCTATGTCGGTGGGGTAGATGTTGCGGCCGCCCATGATGATGACGTCCTTGCGGCGGCCGCAGACGACGATCTGGCCGTCCTCCAGCAGGTAGCCCTCGTCGCCGATGTCGAGCCAGCCCTCGTCGTCGCGGGCGCTCTCGTAGCCGTCGGGGGTGATGTAGCCGTCGGTTATCGAGTCGCCGCGGAGCTGGATGCGGCCCACGTGGCGCTCGTCCAAAGGCTTGCCGTCGTCGTCGACCACGCGCACCTCGACGGTGGGGAACGGGCGGCCCAGCTTCGGCAGGCGCCGGACGTTGCCGCCGTCCGCCGCGGGGAGGGCCAGCTGGTTCTTCTCCAGCTCGGCGGCGTCCACGACGTCGAGCAGCATCGAGTCGGTCATCTCCGACATCGAGATGACCAGGGTGCTCTCGGCGGCGCCGTAGCAGCAGTTCACCGCCTCCGGGCGCAGCCCGAACGTGGCGCCCAGCTCGAGGAAAGCGCTCATGGTGGACGAGTCGATCGGCTCGGCGCCGTTGGCCGCGACGGTCAAGGTGGACAAATCGAGCGAGCCGGGATCGAGGCGGGCCATCTGACGGGCCAGCACGGCCCAGGCGAAGTTCGGGGCGCTGGTGATCGTGCCGCCGTACTTGCTGATCAGCTCGGCCCACATCACCGGGCGTCGCAGGAAGTCACCGGGCGTCACGCTGACCAGCTCCATGCCGGTGAGCATCGGTAACAGCAGGCAACCGACCATGCCCATGTCGTGGAACATCGGCAGCCAGGACACCATCACCCCGGCCTCGTCGCAGCGCAGATGCCGCGCCGTGTCGTGCAGGTTCGCATACAGCGTGCGGTGGGTGATCCGCACGGCCTTGGGCTCGGCCGTCGAACCGCTCGTGAGCTGCAGCAATGCCACGTCCGACTCGTCGGGCTCGACCGGTGGGTGGTCGGGGCCGGCGGCCAGGTCGCCGGGCCGGTGGGTGCTTATCCCGTACGCCTCGAGCACCTCGACCATCGCCTCGAAAGGCTCGCCGACGACGACCGCACGGGCGTCGATCATCCGGAGCACACGCAGCGTGTCGTCGCGCCAGACGCGCAGATCCGTCCGTGGGGTGGGCTGATGCAACATCGTCATGCTGCCGCCGGCCAGCCAGATCGCCTGCGCGACCGGCGCGATCTCGACGGGCATACCGGCCAGCACCGCCACGGCCTGGCCCGGGCGCAGTCCACCCGCGACCAGGGCGCCGGCCATACGCCGGGAAAGAGCATGCAGCTCACTCCACGTGCGACGGCTGGGAACCCCGGGCTCACCGGTCACCATCCCGGTGGCCGCACGCGCGGCGGTGGCGACGACTCCATCGACGAATTGGCTCACGTTGCGTAGCCTACGGGCTCCGTCTCGCGGGGGCATCCGACCAAAGTTCTTCTGTGGATAACCTTCGACGCCGAGCGAAAAGGTCAGGCGTGGTAGTCGACGCTCGCGAGCAGCCGCAGCGGCGCGGCCAGCAGAATCAGCACGATAAGAATGGCCAGGCCGATCCGGTACGGGCGTACGCTACGGCGCCACGGCAACGCCCACAATGCCAGCCACCCGATTGCGAATGCGATGGTGTGCTGCCCCGCCATCCGCAGCACGACCTCCTCACACCTGTTGTCCGGGGCCGCGTCCCGGCAGATCGCCGGATAGCCGGTGTCGTTCAGCGCCACCAGGAACGACGTGCTGGCGGCGAGCACGGGAGCGATCACCAAGACCGACAGGGGAGTGAGCAGCCACCAGAGAAACTCGCTCCGCCGGCCCGCCCCGGCGTCGTCCGGATGTTCCGCCACGAGGTGGGCCTCGGCGCTGGTGGGCGCGTGCGCATAGGCGGCGTCGCTCGCCTCATAATCCGCGACTTCGAATTCGGCCTCGTCCGGCTCCCACGCCTCATCAGCGTCAACCGGCCCACCAGAATCAGCCCGATCCGCGTCGACAGCAACGACGTCGGCGCCCGCCTCGCCATCGCCGGCATCGTCGGCAGTCGGCTCGACATCGTCAGGATCGTCAACGCTCGGCTCGACATCATCGGGATCGTCAACGCTCGGCTCGACATCATCGGGATCGTCAACACTCGGCTCGGCCTCAGCGGTCTCGCCGGTGTCGTCATCGACCTCAACCTCAGCCGCAGTTCCACCATCCACCGGATTCTCCGGCGCAGCCCCGGCATCGACCGGCGTCTCCACATTGGATGACTCATCCGACGCTTCGACCTTGTCATCGGCCACCTCGGTCCCGCCACCCGATTCTTCGCCGGTGTCCGAGATCTTCACCTTGTCCACGAGCGAGCACAATAGTGCCCACATTTACCGGCGCGCCGCCCCGGATTCCTCCGGGGCGGCGCGAAACCTCAAGCCCGGCGCACCCGCCGCCGCGTGAACGAGAACCCCGTCAGTCCAGCCACGGCAGCGAGCACACCACCACCGGTGGTCCAGATCCACCGCGACGAGAAATCCGGAAGGAACGACGACGACGAATCCGTCTCGGGCGCCGCCGAAGCCTCCGGCGCCGGCGCATCCGCCACCACGGACCCCGGCCGGTTGATCTGGTTCAGCGGAGCGGCCAGCGTGCCCTGATCACCGCCCGTGTCCCCCTTGGGCGCGACCAGCGACAGATTCACCTTCACCGGCAGGCCCAGATCCTGCTCGGGCATCTCGGTCGAGGACAGGCGCACGAAATACGTACCGGGCAGCGGATCGCCGTCCGACGGTTCGGCCCACGACCGTACCTGCCGGAGACTGCAACCCAGCGTGACGTCCGTGGCATCGGCCGTCACCACCGGGCTCTGCTCACCGGCCACGCAGGGCTGCCGGCGGCGCAGGCCGTCGAAGACCTCGATCGTCCACGCCTGCGCGCCATGCCGGTCCGCCGCGGGCGGCAACGTGACCGCGGCCGACACGGTCGGCTGCTGACCCGCCGTAGCGCTGAAGGACCAGTACAGATAGTCACCGGTGACCGCCGCGACCTGCGCGGGACGGTCGGGTGCCACCTCCGCGGCGGTCAGGAACGACGTCCCGGCACTGCCCGACGTGGAACCCAGCAACAGGGCGGCGGCTGCGATTACCGGATACATCAGTTCTCCCTCCAGGTGGCGACCCACCAGCGGGTCAGCCAGCCGGCGAGCACACCGGCGATCAGGCCGGCGACGGCGAGGACGAGCAGGAGCAGCCAGCCGCGGCCGAGACCGGGAGCGTCCGGCGTGTGCGACGCAGCAACGGTGTCGATGCTGAGCTCCAGCGGCATGCCGGGGGTGCCGGCCGATGTTGCGGACGCGAACGAGTTGCTCACGATCAGGCACACGTCGGTGGCGACGGCGTCGTCGTCCGAGCCGTCCGACCATTGCGGCCCGTCGTCCGGATCAGTGGACGCGGATGCGGCCGGTGTCTCCGAGGCCGACCAGCGCAGGCCCGCCGACACGACATCGGCCCGGCCGCTGCCGGCATCAAGACCCCGGACCAACTCACGGCCGTTCGTGGTCGCCGCTTTCAGCAGTACGCCGTAATCGCGGTTCAGTGGGCGGTCCAGCGCGACACTGACGGACGCCCGCAGCTCCTGTCCCGGCTGCAGCGCCACCTTGTAGTACCGGTGTTCGCCGATCTTCTCCCGGTCGGAGTACACCCCGGGGGTCAGCACCGGCGCCTTGTCGCAGGTCCCGGTCCCGGTCACCGTCGCGGGCGTCACCGCGGGCGGCACCGCGGCACGGTCCACGAGTTGCTGCACCCGGTCGGTCAGCTCCTGCTCGCTGGTGGCCGAGGCGTACGTGCCGCCGGTGGCCGTGGAAATGCAGACCAGCTGTTTGCGGGTCTTCTCGTCCGGGGTCAGGCCGAGCGTGTCCACGACCAGCTTGGTGCCCTGCGCGGCCAGTTCGCGCGCCACCTCGCACGGGTCCGGCGGCGTACAGGTGTCCTCACCGTCGGTGATCAGCACGATGCGCCGCGCCGAGCCCTCCGTGCCCAGATCCTTGGCCGCCTCGCGCAGAGCCAGGCCGATCGGCGTGAAACCGGTGGGCTTCAGCGACGCGATGGCGTTTTTGGCGGCGGTCTGCTGCACCGGGCCGACCGGGACGATCTGCTGGGTGTCGACGCAGCCCTTCTTCTTGTCGTCCCCGCCGTAGGTCGCGCCGAGCACCCGGATGCCGAGCTGCGTCGTCTCCGGCAACGCGTCGACGACCTGGCCGAACGCGCGCTTGGCCACCGCGATCCGGGTTTCGCCGTCGATGTCCGCGGCCCGCATGGACCCGCTCACGTCGAGCACGAGCTCCATGCGCGGCGGTTCGGCGGTGGTCTCATCGGCATACGCCGGCGCGGTGCCTATCACCCACGATAGGCCAATCAATCCGGCTAATACCATTATGGACAGTCTTTTGTGGATCACGCGGCAAGATCATAAGCCGTGTACGCCCCGGGGTCGTCTGCGGCCCGGAGGGTGACCTCGATCCCGCAGCGTGACTCCGCACCTCCACGCCGTCGCCAAATGCCCCAGCTCCCCACACCACGAACGCGCCTCGCGGGCCAGCAGGCGTCACCGACACTCCGGCAGCCGCGCTCCCAGCCGTGAGGATTCCGCCCGCCCCAGGTGCTGCGCTTGCCCACACCACGGCGCACGGGCCGGCGGTGTGTGAATTCCGCCCACCCGAGCCGCCATGCTTCCCGACACCTCGGTGGGGTAGGCGGGGGTGTGGGGAGCTGCGGCGGTGGGGGCGTCGTGCTTTCCCACGCCTCGGTGGGGTGGGCGGGGGTGTGGGGCGTGTCGGCGGTGGGGGCGTCGTGCTTTCCCACGCCTCGGTGGGGTGGGCGGGGGTGTGGGGCGTGTCGGCGGTGGGGGCGTCGTGCTTCCCCACACCGCGGCGTGGGCGGGCCAGCTGTGGGGACCAGCGCCGATGTGGGCGCTGCTGCTCCCCACACCCCGGCGCGATGCGGTCAGGGCAGTGCGGCGAACGCCGCCCGCGGGTACAACCCGCCGACCACCCGGCCGTAGACCAACCAGCTCGGGGTGCTGTTGACGCCCAGCCGTTCGGCCTCGCCCAGGCCGTACGCCAGCAGGCCGGCCACCGCGTCCGGAGCGGACGGATACGCGAACGACGGGTCCAGGCCCGCCCGCGAACCGCATTCGGCAATCACCGCGGGGTCCTCGATGTCCCGCCCGTGCGCGAAGTACGCGTCGAACACCGCTGTCGTGAACGCGAGATGGGCCTCGGGAACCGTGGTCCGGACCAGTTCGGCCGCGGCGAGGGCGTTCGCCGAGTACGGGATTTTCGACGACCACTCGAGTTCCAGGCCGGCCTCCCGGGCCTGCTCGGCCAGGAACGAATACATCCCGCCATCGCGCGAAGGGGCCGCGGCACCGCCCGGGCCGATCTCGGGATGGATCTGCAACGGCAACTCGACCAGCTTGTGGCCGGACGACCGCAGGATCCGGTTGCGGTCCTGGGCGATGTAACAGAACGGGCAGATGAAATCGAACCAGTGCACGATCGGGCCGGCGGTCACTCAGTTTCCTTCGCGGGGTCGAGCAATGTCTTCATGCGGCCGAGGTTGTCGCGCACCTCGGCATCCGGAAACTTCCCGGCGAGCGCCAGCGCGAGCCGGCCGGGACCGCCGAGCGGGATCTGCAGCTGCTCGCGGACCAGCGTGAGCCCCGGCCGGTCGGAGATGAAGTGGAATTCCCAGACGCCGCGCACCGGGCCGCGCGTGGCATACCGGAGGAGTTGCGGCGGCTGCTCCCCGGTCACCACGACGGTCATGCTCAGTCCGTACGGGGTGATGTGCCACCGATAGGCCTTGTCCGACAGCTGCTCGACGCGGTCGACGTCGCCCACGTAGCGGGCCACGTTGGTCAGGTCGCGGCAGAACGCGTACACCTCGTCGACCGGGCGGTGGATCACCACCTGGTGCGTGGCGGGCGGCGGCGCGATCATCGAGCGCAGAAACCGTGCGTTCACAAGTTGACGTTTTCCCTGGTGCGTGCTGGTTATCCGGGATGTGACGCGGGTGACCTCAGCCGTACGACACCCGCCCGGCCGGCAGGTAGACCAGCAGGATCAGCGCGCCGTCCTTCACCTCGGCCGCGTGCGCGCTGCCCGGCCCCGGCGCCGTCCAGCCGCAGCCGCGCCACCCGAGCGGCCCGGCGATCTGCGCGCGCGGCGAGATCGGGACGATCAGGTTGATCTCGCCGTACGGATGCATGTGGCGCTGCCCACGCAGGACGGCGCGGCTGTTGATGTAGACCGCGTTGAGGCTGAAGTAGTGGGTCTGCGCGCTCGGCTCCAGGATCAGGCTGCGGCGGTAATGCGGCCCGTCGACCTCTTCGTCGGCGGCCCAGCCGTCCTCGACCCCGCGGGTGATCGCCGCGGCCAGGTTCCAATAGGTCGCCGAACCGGGTCCGTAAGCCCTGTTCAACCACTCCTCGACCGCTTTGCCGGGAGTACGGTCCTTGATCTCGTCGAGCACCGTCAGGCTGTGCCGCAGGAGAGCGGTGCGATGGTCCAGCGCGCGATGGTCCCGCTCGCCGCGCAGATGGGCGCCGAAGAAGCTGCCGAAACACAGCGTCGTGACCGTGCGGCAGTCGACGTCCGCGCGGATCACGCCGTCGTCCTGGAGTTCGCGGAGCAGCTTCTCGAGGATGCTGACGCGCGGCTCGACCGCGTGGGTCGTCAGCAGGTCCATGAGCTCGGGCGTCCGGTCCGTTTCACCCATGAAGTTGCCCTGCAGAGCGAGCGCGTCCGGGTTCACGAAGCACGGATCGATGTGCTGAACCGCCTGCCGGAACCGGTCGAACGGCTCGGTGAACGTCTCCGCCTCCGCGAACGCGGCCTGCGAGGCGGCCAGCCCGAACTCGAGCGCGTCCGAGACGAGTTGCAGTTTGCCCGGCCACCGCCGGTAGATCGTGGG
Source organism: Actinoplanes sp. TBRC 11911 (assembly GCF_012933445.1). Taxonomy (GTDB): domain Bacteria; phylum Actinomycetota; class Actinomycetes; order Mycobacteriales; family Micromonosporaceae; genus Actinoplanes. The sequence goes on along the minus strand of NZ_JABBNC010000008.1, from coordinate 186,456 downwards.
CCGGGTGACCCCCGCCTCGGTCGCGACGTCGGCGATGGTGACCTGGGCGTACCCGCGCTGGGCCAGCAGCCGCCGGGTCGCCTTCATGATGGCGGCGTCCAGCCCCGGAACCCTGGGCCGCCCCCCGCGCGATTGCTCGACCACGGTTAGTCAATGTACTGCGTCGCACGAACAGCGACCTATGTCACTTCGCTGAACACAGCGAGGCCGCATCCGTCGGTCATGGGTGGGGCGGCAACCCATCACGGCAAGAGAGTCTCGAAGATGAGCAACGAGAACGCGGCGGCTGCCTTGCGCAAGGCTGCCGCTTCCGTGTATTTGCCCGGCGACGACGGGTATGACGAGGCCCGTACCGTCTGGGCGGCCAGCACCGACCTACTCGCCGCCGCGGTCGCCTTCCCGCAGAACGCCGACGAGGTCGGCTCGATCGTGCGGGCCGCGGCCGAGAACGGGCTGACGGTCACGCCGGTGGGCACCGGGCACAACGCGTACCCGTTGCGCGACGTCGGCGACAGCGTGCTGGTACGGATGTCCCGGCTCGACGACATCGAGATCCGTCCGGACACCCGGATCGCGCGCGTCGGCGCGGGCGCCGTGTGGCTGCCCGTCGTGCAGGCCGCCGCCGCGCACCACCTGGCCGGCATGCACGGCTCGGCGGGCGACGTGGGCGTGGTCGGATACCTCACCAACGGCGGCCTCTCCTGGTATGCCCGCCGGTATGGTCTGGCCGTCAACCACGTACGCGCGGTGGAACTGGTCCGGGCCGACGGCAGCCTGGTACGGGCCGACGCCGAGCACGAGAGCGACCTGTTCTGGGCGGTGCGTGGCGGCGGCGGGAACTTCGGTGTCGTCACGGCGATCGAGTTCGACCTGTTGCCGTTCGCCGACGCGTACGCGGGAATGCTGGCCTGGGATCTCACCGAGGCGCCGCAGGTGCTGGCGCGGTGGCGAGAGTGGACAGCCGACCTGCCGGAGACGGTCACCAGCGCGTACCGGCACACGCAGTTCCCGCCGATGCCGGAGATCCCGGAGCCGTTTAGGGGCCGCCAGTTCGTCATCGTCGACGGCGCGATCCTGGCCGACGACGCGCAGGCCGAGCGGATCCTGGCGCCGCTGCGCGAGCTCCGCCCCGAGCTGGACACGTGGGGCCGGGTGCCGGCCACCGCGGTGCCGCTGATCCACCTGGACCCGGACGGGCCGGTCCCGGGCGGCGTCGCGGTCGCGCAGCTCATCGACTCGCTGCCGCAGTCCGCAGTGGACAAGATGCTCGAGCTGGCCGGGCCCGGATCCGGCTCGACGCTGCTCGCCGCCGAACTGCGGCACCTCGGCGGGGCGCTGGCCCGCCCGGTCACCGACGGCGGTGCCACCTCGTGGCTTGACGGGCAGTACCACCTGCTGGGCGTCGGCGTCGCGTTCGACCCCGAGACCAAGGCCGCGCTGACCGCCGAGACGCAACGGTTCGTGTCCGAGGTCGGTGCGGGCGTCTCGCGCGGCAAGCACTATCTCGGCCTGCACCAGGGCGCCGGGGACACGCGCTCCGGCTTCGACGACGTGACCTGGCAGCGGCTGCGGTCGCTGAAGGCGCAGCTCGACCCGAACGCTGTGTTCAAGCCCAACCACCAGATCTGACCGAAGCTGGACCGGGAGCTTCCCCCGGGGCTCCCGGTCCGTCACCGTCGAGTGGGGATTCGCGCCTGCCAGGCCCGGCGTGAATCCCCACCGGCGGTCCGGTTAGTGCCGCGCCTGCCGGTCCAGCCACGTGCCGAGGGCGGACGCGCTTTTGTCGACGACCCCGAGGTGGTCGGCCCCGGGGATCTCGGCCGTCGTGACATCGGGCGCGTTCCGGGCGTACGCAAGGACTTTGGCGGGGTTGAAGACCTCATCGGCGGAGCCGATCCAAACCCCGACAGGCTTGCCGGTACGCCCGAGCACCGTCGCCGCGTCCGACGGGTCCTGAGCGATCGCCATCGTCGGCGTGTACCGATCGACGAGACCGTCCCGGCCGATCTGGTCGGCGGTGTACGCGAAACCGACAGCTGGCTTGTGCGCGTCGACCAGCCCGTTGGTGACCACGTCGGCGATGAGCGGCCGCTGGCAGACGGTCGCGAAGTTGGACGCGTCGGCCTGCTGCTCGGTGCCCGACCGCAGGCCGAAATCCGGGGCCAGGAAGGCGTATCCGGCCACCTCGCCGTCGATCCGGCTCGCGCTGTTGAGGACCAGCCCGGCGCCCGCCGAGTGCCCGCCGGCGAACTCGGGCACCTGGGGAAGCTGCCGCTTCACGAAATCGACGGCGGTCTGCGTGTCGCGGAACATCTGCTGCTGATTCGGCGCGTCCCCGCGCAGCCCGTCGGAGTCGCCGTGACCGCGCATGTCAATCAGGTACGTCGCGACGTGGTAGCCGGCGGCGAGCTCGCGGCCCAGCCCGAGATATCCGGCCGAGCTGTTCGCCCCGGAGCCGTGGTAGAACACCAGCGACGCCACCGGATCCGTGGGCACGTCCGCGAAGTAGGCCAGTTTCGCGCCGTCGGTCGCGGTGAGGTAACCGGTGGGCCGGGCGGCCGGCTCGGCCGAGACCTGATCCTGGTTGAGGCCGCTCGTGGTGGGCGGCGGGAAATCGCACGGCCAGAAAGCGAGCGCGGCGCCCGCGCCGGTCACCACGGCCAGGGCCGCGATCGTGACGGCGACGGCGGTGAAGCCGGCGACGGCCCGGGGCTTCGCCTTGCGCACGCGCAGTAACACGATGAGCGGCAGGATCACCGCGGCCAGGATCGCCGGGGTGTGCAGCAGCTCGTACTGCCAGACGCGCACCGCGGCGATCGCGACCGTGAGGGCCAGCATCACGCGGACTGGGTGGGCGACCGGCCGGCCCAGCCGCCACACGAGAAACCAGGTGGCCAGGCCGACGGCGATCAGCGCGACGCCGACCGCGTGGACCGCGCCCCGGGCCTCCGGACCGAGCTCGAACACTCCGTTGACGACCGAGACGAACCCGGACAGCACAAGCAGAACGCGAATCATGACTTACTCCTGAGCGTGGCCTCGACGCTGTCGCACCAGGCGAGCGCCGACCGGGCGAAGCCGAGGCCGTAATCACGGATGAGATCGGGGGTCGGGCCGGACGACGACCGCTCCGCCTCGGTCCACGTCGACCGGGGAACGATCGTGTCCAGGTGGTCCAGGAACCACTGGAAGCTGGCCCGGCGCTCGGCGACGAGCCGCAGCGCCTCGGCCGGGTCGAGCTGGGCGGCGAAGAGGATCTTCACGAGGTTCTCGTCGCGGGTCTGCAGCGGCGCCGACGGCTCGCGCAGCCACTGCAGGAACGCCGCACGCCCGGACTCGGTGAGCTGCCAGACCTGCTTGGCGCGCGGGCCCTCGCTCGCCCCGGCCGCCTCGATCAGACCGGCCGCGGCGAGCACCTTGAGCTGCGGATAGAGCTGGCCGTCGCTGAGCCCCCAGAAGAACGACACGGACCGCTTGGCGGCCTCGCGGATCTCGTAGCCACTGCGCGGATGCAGCGCCAGGAAGCCGAGGATCGTCCGCGCGGTGGGTGTCAGGTCGTCGGGCATGAACCGACGATACCTCTGGCAGAGATATCTCTGCCAGAGGTGTGACGTTCAGTACGTCAGCTCGACGACGAACCACTCGCCCGGCCGCGGCAGGGTCAGCGGGCCGCCGGGGTGGAAGACCGTCTCCGGACCGGCCAGCACGTGCGGACGGTCCGAGAGGTCGAGCTCGCCGCCGGAGTCGACGATCCACACGCGTACGTGGGAATGCTCGATGACCGGAAGCCGGCCGTCGGCGAGCCGCGGGCCCGGATGTTCGCCGGGGGTGCTGCGGGCACCCGAACCCACCTCGGCCGGCTCGGCGCGCAGCTCACCCAGCTCCTTCAACTCGACCAGGCGGTTCTGGTAGAAGTGCTCGCCGATGTTGGTCAGCCGATGCACCGGCGAGATCGGCCGGTAGACCGCGCCGCCGTGGTACTCGTTCAGGAACCGCGGCTCGCTGCCGTCCAGCCAGTCCATCCGGCACGCCGAGCCGTGCAGGCTGAGCACCACGTACGGGTTGTGGTGCAGATGCCACGGATGGGTCTCGCCGGGCTCCAGCGAGACGTCCCAGACCCGTACGACGTCGTTGTCCAGCAGCTGGGTGATCCCGATGTCCGCCAGTACGATCTCGTCCCCCGCCGGGGAATAGACGATCTGTCCCTTCACGACCGACCTCCATGTGTGTTTATGGTGAGCACATGGTTGAGCACGTCGATGAGACATGGCAGCGCGGCCTCGCCATCGTGGCCCACCCCGACGACATGGAGTTCGGTGCGGCGGCCGCCGTCGCGCGCTGGACCGCGCAGGGCAAGGAGGTCGCCTACGCGCTGGTCACCAGCGGCGAGGCGGGCATCGACGGGATGGACCCGGCCGAGGCCGGGCCGCTGCGCGAAGAGGAGCAGCGCGCGTCCGCGGACATCGTCGGCGTCTCCGAGGTCGACTTCCTGCGGCTGCCCGACGGCGTCCTCGAGTACGGGGTGGCGCTGCGACGCGACCTGAGCCGGCTGATCCGCAAGCATCGTCCGGACATCGTGATCACCAACAACTTCCGGGACAGCTGGGACCCGGACGGCAACGCGCTGAACATGGCCGACCACATCAACGTCGGCCGGGCCACGCTCGACGCCGCCCGCGACGCCGGTAACCGCTGGGTGTTCCGCGAGCAGATCGACGAGGGCCTGGAGAGGTGGGGCGGGGTCAAGCAGGTCTGGGCGGCCGGTTCCCCGCGTTCGAGGCACGCGGTGGACACGACGGCCACCTTCGACGTGGGCGTGCGGTCGCTGGAGGCGCACGCCGCGTACCTGAGGGGTCTGCAGGGTTTTGAGGCGGCCGAGTTCCTGGAGAGCGTCGGCCGGCAGGTGGGCGCGAATTTGGGCGTCAAGTACGCGACCGGGTTCGAGGTCTTCCGGCTCGGCCTGCTCTGAGCCGGAAGACCTCGATCGGCCTCAGAAGGGCAGCACCAGGACCTGACCGGTGACCAGCCGGTTCGGGTTCGGGATGAGGGTGACGTTGGCCATCCAGATGTCCGGCCAGCGGTTCGAGTTGCCCAGCTTCGCGGCGGCGATGTCGAACAGCGTGTCGCCGGCGCGGACCGTGTGCACCTTCGGGATCGTGCCGACCGGCGTCTTCACCGGCAGGATGAACACCTGGCCGACGGAGATCTGGTTCGGGTTCCGGATGATCGCGCGGTTCAGCACGTAGATCTGCGTCCAGCGATTCGCGTCGCCGAGCTGGGCCTGCGCGATGCCGCTGAGCGTGTCGCCGCTGCGGACCGTGTAGCTGATCGGGTTCGCCGGCGCGCGCCCGCCACCGAGCACACCGGCCAGCCGCAGGATGTCGGCCAGCTCGAACGTGCCGGGGGTAGCCGACGGCAGGTACGGCTGCCAGCCGGGCTGGGTCAGGATCGAGTCCTCGCTGCGGCGCACCAGCCCGATCAGGACCTCGGCCACCAGCGTGCTGCCGACCGGGCCGAGGTGCTTGCCCTCGCCGTTACGCTTGGCCTCGGCCAGGACGTAGAACCACAGCGGCGTGCGGGTCTCGAAGCCGCCGGCCTCGATCGCGCTGTGCTGCGCGGGGTTGGCCGCCACGGCCAGGATGTCGTCCTTGCTGAGCGCCGGAAGCCCGAGCGCCTGCGCCACGGCCTGGCCGGTGGGCAGCCGCAGCCGGTAGCCGCGCAGCAGGTTGCGCACCGCGAGCCGGGCGGCGTCGGGCGGCTGCTCGGTCTGGCCGGTCAGGCTCTTCAGCGCGAACAGCGCCTTGTCGCCGATCGCGGCGAGCCGGGTGTCGATCATCCGGGCCTTGGTGCCGGAGTCGCCGATGATGTTCTCCCACTGGATGATCCAGTTCTGCGGGAGCGTGTCGAAATTGCCGAGCTGACCGCTCAGCGCGCTGAACGTGAAAAGGAACTCCAACGAGGCGGGGAACGTCCCCTGTTCGCCACTGAAATTGAAATTGTCGTTGAAGTTGTAGGCGCCGCGCACCATCGAGTGACCGAACCGGTAACCGGCGACCGAGAATTCCAGCGGCATGAACAACGGCTCCGACGCCGGGTCGTACCAGCTGTTGCCGTTCGCGGCGATGTCGTCGACGATCGCCGGGTCGCAGACCCGCTTGAGGAAGTCGTACACGATGACGTGCTGGTAGTGCTGGCGCAGCGCGCGGCGGGCCATGTCGAACGGCAGACCCTGGTCGACCAGGGCGTTGTGGGCCTTGAGGAACGCGACCTGGAGCTGCGAGATGATCGTGTTCTCGTCGTTGCGCGGGTCGCCGATCACGGCGGCGCGGTCGTGCTCGATGTTGCCCGGGTTCGGGCCCTCGCGCGGCAGGTCGTTGTCGAGAGTCTTGCCGGGCGGCAGCGTGTTCGGCTTCACGCCGGCGTTCTGCGTGGGCGAGTTGAAACCCAGCTTCATCTTGTCGCCGTTTTGCGGATCGTGCGGCGCCGGCAGCCCGTACACGTTGTCCAGATCGAGCGTGGGGGTGCGCGCGTTCAGGAGCGCGTTACGGATCTCGGTGGCGCCCAGCGGCGTCATGTTCGGGTCGAGCAGCTGATCCATCGTGGCCGAGCCGTGCCCCTGCTGGATCTCCAGGGTGATGTCGTGATCGACGAACTGGCCGAAATACGTGTACGCCGCGGGGATCGGGCTGTCCTCCTCGGTGGCGTCCACCATGCTGGCGCCCAGGTTCTTCAGCAGCTCGGGCATGTTGCCCTGCTGCGGCAGAAGATTGGCCTCGTCCTCCTGTAACTCGGGGAACAGGAAATCGAAATTGTGCGCCTCCACCTGCCGGGCGATCGAGAAGGCGGCGGGTGATCGAATCGCGGCCTCGGCGAGCTCGGTCCGGGAGTCCTCGATGTCGTTCTGGGTGATTACACGTCCATGACCGAGGCGCGGCATGGCATCTCCCCCTTACTCAAATAAAGGATCTTTAAGGGCCGCGCAGCCGGCGAAAATGGCTGTCGAATTCACCGGCGGCTCTCTCCGGCCGGTATCCACTTGCCGCCACCATAGGCATTCCGCCCAGGCGGGTCAGGCAACTACCCGACAGCGGCGGTGCACAGATCGGGTGGGTGCCGCGTCTTAGGGGACGAAACCTTCCCGTCAAACAAGGAGACGTCGTGCAGAACGAGGAGCGTCTGAGCGAGACGTTCGAGTCCCACGAAGACCAGACGCCGGACCCGGCCGCGGTCTACGCCCGGGTCGAGGAGCTGTCCCGTTCCTACAAGTGGCGGCGTCGCGGCATCCAGATCGCCGGTGGAGTGGTCGTCGCGGGCGGCCTCATCGCCGGGTTCACCCTGGTGGGCAACCACAACGCCACCCCGGCTCCGGCCGGTAACTCGATCGTGGCGGCGGCGCCGGCCACCTCGGCCGCGCCGGTGAGCGACGAGGTGGCGATGCAGGCGTTCTTCGACCGGGGCTACCACTACGAGGACGCGGTGGCGCTGGCCAAGGCCTGGCAGTCCACCGACAGCATCGGCGTCATCAAGGCCGACGCCGGGCGCAAGCTGCTCTCCGGCGAGGGCCTGCCGTTCAAGCCGCTGCCCTACACCGAGCCGACCGTCGACCCGAAGCAGGTGGAGGCGGACTCGGCGGCGCTCGACGCGTTCTTCAACACCGGCTACGTGTGGACGGACGCGGAGCAGTTCGCCAAGCTGTGGAAGATCAAGGACCCGTCGGACGCCAAGATCGCGGCGGGCAAGAAGATCATCAACCATGAGAAGCTGCCGATCGCGCCGAAGCCGGCGAACGTGACCGCGGCCAAGGAGAACAAGAAGCTCGAAGCGTTCTGGCTCGCCGGATACCAGGCTGCCGACGCCGAGAAGCTGGCCAAGATCTGGCACGTGAGCGCGTCCGTCGCCAAGGCCGAGGCCGGCCAGAAGCTGATCGACGGCCAGACGCTGCCGATCAAGCCGAGCGGACCGGTCCAGAAGAAGAAGCCTTAATAATTTCGAGTCAGCGTCCAGCCGTCCCGGTTGCGGGGCGGCTGGACGCGTCTCATCTGGACCACCCCGTACGGGGTATTCTCCTTGCGCATGGGCAGGCTGGAGATCGAACGGGTCGGCGAGCACGAGTTCGCCGGCCGCAATGAGCGCGGCGCCACGGTGCGGGTCGGCCGGGACGGCGCGCCGGACGCCTTCAGCCCCGGCGAGCTCATGCACCTCGCGGCCGCGGCGTGTGTCGCGGTGACGGTCGAGGAACTGGTCACCCGCCGCGCCGGAGCGGACGCCCGGGTGGTCGCCACGACCGAGCACACCGGCGGCGTCACCGAGTACGACAAGGTCGAGATCACGCTGGAGGCCGACCTCTCCTTCCTCGACGACGCGACCCGGGCGCGGGTGCTCAAGGCGATGCGGATCGCCGTCGACCGGCAATGCTCGGTGAGCCGGACGCTCAAGCAGGGCATCCCGGTGGAGCTCACGATCGACGCCACGGACCGGTCCTGCGCGGCATGATGGGCGGGTGTCCCCACGACGGCGGTTACTGCTCCTGAGCGCTGCCGGAGTCGTGGTCGTCGTGCTGCTCGTCGTCCTCGGCCTCCGGCTGTCCGGCGGCGACGGCGATTCGGGCGTACGCCCCGACCAGGCGCAACCCGGCACGATCCTGCTGGTTCCCGGGTACGGCGGCAGCCGCGTCGCGCTCACCCAGCTCGCTGCCCGTCTGCAGGCCGCCGGTCGCACCGCCGAGGTGCTCACCCTTCCCGGCGACGGCACCGGTGACCTGGTGGCCCAGGCCGACACCCTCGATCAGGCCGTACGCTCCGCCGTGCGCGACGGGTCCGCCTCGGTCGACGTGGTCGGATACTCGGCGGGCGGGGTGGTGACGCGGCTGTGGGTCGACCGGTTCGGGGGTGCCGAGGTGGCCCGCCGGATCGTGACGCTGGGGTCGCCGCTGCACGGGGCGCGGATCGCCGGGCTGGGTGCCGCGCTGGCCCCGGACGCGTGCCCCGAGGCGTGCCGGGAGCTGGCGCCGGGCAGTTCGCTGCTCAAGGACCTGGACGAGGCGCCGTTGCCGGCCGGCCTGCCCTGGATGTCGATCTGGACCGAGAACGACGAGACGGTCGATCCGCCCGACTCGGCCCGGCTGGACGGGGCGGTGAACGTGCCGATCCAAGGGGTGTGCCCGGCCGTGCGGGTGTCGCATGGTGAGCTGCCGACGAATCCGCAGGTCACGGCGTTGGTGATGGGGGCGTTGGGGGTGGGGCCGCTGGTCGCACCTACCGGGTGCCCGGCGGGTTGAGCGTGCCTTTATGGTGCGCGGAGCGTGCCGGCTCCCGGTGCGCTGAGCGCGCCGACGATGAACGCGACCGAGCGCTCCAGGGTCTTGTCGTCCTTGCCGACCGGCGGCTGCCCGGCGATCGAGGTCTTGTCGAACGCGCCGACGATCATGCTGGCCACCGCGATGGACGCCAGGTTGATCCGGAAGACGAGTTCCTCATGGCTCAGCGCGGGCAGCCGCTCGGCCAGCATCGCGAACACCACCTCGTAGGTGGCCGCGTGCGTCCGCGCGCTGAGGTCGCGCAGCTCGGCGGAGCCGCCGCTGATCACGCGGGCGGCGATCCGGGGGATCAGCGGCGCGCGACCGTCGTCACCGGCCAGGACGGCAGGCCCGATCCACGCCCGCACCACCTCCTCGAGGCTGCTGCCGTCCTGTAGCGAACGCAAGGCCTCGCGCTGCTCCCGGGCGTGTGCCGTGAGAGCCCGCTCGATGACGGCGTTGACCAGCGCGTCCTTGGACCCGAAGTGGTAGTTGACCGCGGCGACATTGGCTCCCGCCGCGTTGGTGATCTCGCGTAGTGACGGGTCGAGATCGTCGCGCTCGTCGAGAAGCCGCTCCACGGCCTCGACAAGCCGGTCCGGTGTGCTCGGCGCCCTGGTCACACGGCCGATTCAAGCACACGTTTCACTCGCAATCGGTGCAATCGATTGCGCGTTTCGGCCGCATGCTGCCGGTGCTGTCGTCGTTGCAATCGTTTGCGGAGTGATCTAGCGTACATCTGGTGCTGACCGAAGAGCTCGCCGGGTCGTCGTCGCCCGCGCACTACCTTCTGGCCGAGACGTTGGACGGCCTCTATACGCCGTACGCGCTGCGGCTGCCTCCGGCTCCCGGCCCGCATCCGTTCGTTTTCATCGCGTACGGGAACGGCGGCGGCGGAATGGCCTGGCTCCGCGACCGGGTGCACCGATTCCGGCACATCACCGACGTGCTGCTCGACGCCGGTTACGCGTGCGCCTGGACGCGTTATCGAACCGAGGTCGAGCTCGGCTATCAAACCGGCGGGGCTTTACGTACGGACGTACGGCAGGGAATGGGTTTGATGAGCCGGGCGCCGCTCGAATACGAGGACGAAGTGGCCGTCCTGCGGCATGTGGCCGAGCGCCCGGACATTGACGCCGATCGTCTGTTCCATCTGGGTGTCAGCCACGCGGGGGAGATGCTGTTCAAGCTGTGCTCGCAATACCAGGGACTGCTGCGGGCCGGGGTGGCGGCCGAACCGGCGTCGCACGAGTTCCTGACGTTGCGGCTCGACGACGATGCCAAGGTGACGACGCTGGACGGCCTGCGCGACATCGAAAGCCTGGAAATGCGCACGGTCGGGCACGCCAGGTCGCGGATCGCCGATCCGCTTGAGGTCTCGAAGCGCCTGGACGGGGTGGACATCCCGATTCTGGTGCTGGGCCGCGCGGAAGACGAGTTGCAGGGCATTTTCCGGCTGACGTACGAGCTGCTGGCCGAGAAACGGTCCGACGCGGAGTGGCGGTCGTGGAGCCACCACATTCACGGCTATATCTACCCGGAGTCCGGGCCGGACGGGGTGCCCGCGGTGGACGACGTGCAGCGCGAGGCCATCGAGGTCATCGTCGACTTCTTCAACCGCAATGGCGGCGCTCACTAAGCAGCCGCAGCCGCACGGCTCGTGCGTCCCGTCCCGCAATGTGGCCATCGCATCCACATTCTGGAACTGTTCAGCTGGTTCTCGCGCCGCTCACCGTCCGATGCGTTGGCCTTCCGTGGCGGACCTGTGAGGGCCGCCGCTGTGGGGAGCTGGGACGTTCCGGCCGTGACAGGTCCGCACACCTGCTGTGGGTCGCCGCGGTGTGGGGAGCCACAGCCTCCCCGCCGTCGCGACTCCCCACACGTGGGTGGGACTGGCCGCGGCGTGGGGAACCGCACACTCCCCGCCGTCGCGACTCCCCACACGTGGGTGGGGCTGGCCGCGGTGTGGGGAGCCACAGCCTCCCCGCCGTCGCTACTGCCCACACCCGGGTGGGGCGCCCATTGTGGGGAGCTGGGACCTGCCCGGGCCTGGCGGCGTCGCCTCGCACGGGGACTCCCCGGCCGACGGAACCAGCTGAACAGTTACACATTCTGGATAACCACATACGAGCCCCAACTCTCCAAGGTCTGCTGCCCAGCTCACCATGCGGGCTTCTCCGACCGAGCGTTCGCTGGATCGCCGCCGTGGACGGTCGAGGGGACGCCGTGTCCCGGCGGCCGGTGCCGATGACCGAGCTGGCTTGACGACCGGGCTCGCGCGAGTCAGTCCTGCGCCGCGTGGGTAAAGAGGTCGGGCGGTGTCTGCAGGTCGTGGGCGCGGAACAGGACCGCGTGCTCCACGCCCATGGCCTTCCCGCTCATCCCGGTGAACATCGGGATGAAGTCCTTCGGGGCGGGGTGGCCCGGGAGCGCGGCGAGATACGCGGCGTGCGCCTCGAGTGACGCGACACCGCGGCGCAGCGGCTCGCCCGTGACGTCGACGCCGTGGGTCGCGCCGGAGCCGGCGAGGGCGGGGAAGATGAGCCAGCGCACCGAATGCGGTTCCAGGCCGTCGTCGTCGATCTGCTCCGGGAAGACCCACCGGTTGCCCGCGTCGCGCACCGCGTCGAGGGTCGCCAACCCGGCCGCGCGATGGTCGGCCTGGTCGAAGCCGAACGGCGTCTCGATCTGGTAGCCGGAACCGAGCACGACGTCCGGCTTGAACCGGCGGATCTCCCGGCAGATGTCGCGGCGCAGGTCGAGACCGTAGACGAGCACACCGTCCGGATGCTCGAGGACGGTCAGCTGCTCCACGCCGACGACGGCGCAGGCGGCCTGCTGCTCGGCGAGGCGCAGGCGTGCCGTTTCCTCCGGAGGGTTCGGCATACCGGCCTCGCCGCGCGTGAGCAGCAGATAGCCCACTTCGATGCCACGCGCAGTCCAGCGCGCGACCGCCCCGGACGTGCCGTACTCCATGTCGTCAGGGTGCGCGACGACGCAGAGCACCCGTTGAAAGGACTCCTCGGGAAGAGCAGGAAGTGTCATGCCGGCCATCCTCGCGCGTTCGGGGCGTTTGCTCAGCTCGTATATAGGCAGAAGGGGTGGCCGGCCGGGTCCAGCAGCACCCGGACGTTGGTCTGCGGCTGGTATTCGGCGAGCGCCGCGCCGAGAGCGATGGCCCGGGCGGTCTCGGCGGCAAGATCCGAGACCTCGAAGTCCAGGTGCAGCTGCATCTGCTGTTCCCCGCGTTTGGCGGGCCAGGACGGGCGTACGTAATCGCTGTTGTACTGGATGTTGAGGTACGCCACCCCTTCCCCGGCGTCCAGGCACCCGTCCTTGTCGTCCAGGTGCGCGATCCTCCATCCCCGCAGCTCGGCATAGAAGTGGGCGAGCTGCTCGACGTCGGCACAGTCGACGACCACACCCCACCAGTCGTGGCGCTTCCGTCGTTCACCCTCGGCGTCAGCGGTCACGATGTGCCTCGGATTCGATGAGGAGCAGTTTCCATTCCTTGTCGAGCGCTTGATCGATGCGATGGTCGCGGGCGATGGCTTCCTTGAACCAGGCGATCGTGGCGGGCGCCATGGCGAGGATCTGGTTGTAGTTGAGGGCGGCCGGGTTCATGCCGAACAGCAGTCCGGTCTTCAGAAGCGTGCCCGACGTGGCGATGGTATGACCCATCAGCAGCATGGAGGTGAGCTTGGCGTGCTCCCGCTTCCGTTGTTCCGCGGTGCCGCCGGTGGCATAGCTCTGGAGAAGCCAGTACCCGCGGATGACCGCGGACACGACGCCGGGAGTGATGCCCATCGTGAAGAAATGGCGCAGATCGTATCCGTGCGTATACATGTAGCGGGAGACGTCGGTCCAGGGCACCTTGACGCCGGAGGGGCCCAACGCGAACGGCGAATCGACCTGGCCGAGCTGGAGCAGGCTGAAGAACGGGGGCGGCAGGCCCGCCGGAGTGTAGACGTCCGAGAGCAGATGGCGTACCTGGGTGATGAAGGCGTTGATCAGGTCGATCGGGGCGGCATCGGTGGCGACCTGGACCAGTTGCCCGGCCTTGTCGATGTAAGTGCCGGTGGCGTGCATGAGATCCGCCACGCCGACGAGGAAGCCCGCTGCCGGATCGTGGCCGAGGCCCTGCAGCCGATGAACGGCCGGGCGCATGCCGCTGACCAGGCCCCCGGTGGCCTTGGTGGTGGAGGCGTCAAAGGGCACTTTGGCCAGCTTCTCGAACCTCTTGAAGAAGTGGGCGTGAATGTCGCCGGCACGGTCCCGGTCCTGGAGCCACTTGGTCAGCGGCGATCCGGCGTACTTCGTGCCCAGGAACGTGGAATCGCGCGGGATGCGGACCAGGATGACGTCGAGGAGGGTGGCGAGGAGTCCGGCGACGAGGACGACCGTCCAGTCCGTCTTGTCCCAGCGCACGTCGCCATGCTCGTCGGCGTAGCCGCGCAGGCTGCGAGCTATCTGGCCGCCGGGAAGAACCTGCTGGAGCGGGTCCCGGGTCAGATCGATGCCCAGCCGGTCCAACCTGGCTTCGGCGAGCCTGACGAGCTGATCGAAGTCTTCGCCAGCCGGGACGACGGGCACGGCGTAGCGGGAGAAGTTCGATTCTGTTGTGCTCGACTGGGTCTCCTGGGCCGGTAAGGAGACGCCCATCGCGCGGAGTCCGGCTCGCATCGCGTCGAGGTCGGATTCGAGCGAGCCCAGGGTGTCGCTGACGCGTAGTTCGCGTTCGAGGACATCCTGGAGGTCGAATTCCACGTGGTCGAACAAGCCCCGCAGTTCGGTCAGCGTGACGGCCTGATAAGCCACCACCGCGGCAACGTCCGAAAGCTGGTCACCCGACACTGAGTGGCTCCCGCCGTTCGAAGGCCTCCTGACTGGTCTGCAGATTCATCAGGGCCAGCTGAAAGGCGTCCAGCTCGGCCCGGAGCGTGGCGATTCGTTCTTCGTTCCTCGTGGTCTGACCAAGGCAGGCCTCCATCCGATGAGCGAGCCGCGCGATGTCGTCGGTGAGCTCGGCCATCGCCTGTTGGTGATTCTTGATGACCTGCTGAATCAGATGTTCGCGCCGCTTCTCGCGTTCACGCTCATTGGTGGCCAGCACATAACGCGTGCCCTGATGGACCGCGACCCCGAGAATGACGACCGTGCCGATCCCGGTGACCATCGCGCTCAGGCCCAGCAGGCCACCGAACCCCAGGGCGGCCAGACCAGAGGTGATTCCCGCCCCGCCGAGGCCGGAGACGCTACCGGCAAGACTGACCGCGGCGACCGGGGCGCCGAACGCGGCCGCCTTGGCGGCAATGTCCTTGGTAGCGCTCTCCAGCTGGCTGGTAGTGATCTGCCCGGAGGCGAAACCCTCCTCGGTAATCACCAGCCGTTCGGTCGCCTGTACGACCTTGTCGGCCGAGTCGGGGAACACGAGTCCGGCAACCAGCACGATCCGCTCGCGCTCGACGTCCGCTGCATGCCGGTCGGCCCGCGAGATTCGCACCAGATCGCGCACCAACACCGTGAACACCGGCTCGCGTTGGTCTTCCGCGAGCAGGTCGTGCAATTCCCGGGACAGCTTCATCGTGACGTCGGGGGCTCCGGCGTCGAGCTGCGCCTCGGTTATCTCGTTGCGCAATTCTGATCGCGCTTCGGCGCCGAGACCGATCGTCGATGCGAACAGGTACAGATTCGCGATCTCGCGGGGATCGAGAACTCCGTCGACCAGCGCCAAGCTCACCAGCACTCGGCAATAGAGCACCTTCGCATCGGTGCCGAGCGCGGACAGGTCGGCGGGGCTGTCTCGATTGCGCGACGACCGCGCCGACACCTTCGCCCGCACTTGCTCGGCGGACTGCTTCACCCTCTCCTGGGCGTCGCCGGCGGCGTCGGCGACACGTTGCCTCGCGGCACTCGTGCCGTCGGCGACCTTTCGTCCGGCGGCGTCGGCGACGCCCTTCAGCCGTCGCAGCCCACCTTCACGAGGGTCCATCGCCATCCCCTTCACGCCGTTGGGGACAGGCTATCGGTAGCCGGAGACAAACGATCGATGGCTATGCCGGCGGGGCCGCGCCCGCCAGCGGGGTGGTGTCCAGGTAGCGCACCTCATAAACCCGCTCGGCGAACTTCCAGCCGTCCGCGGTGCGGCGGTAGCGGTCGTGGTAAACCGCGAAGTTCACACCTTGGCGGCCGTCCAAGGCGCGGGCCACCTCGTGCATGAAAGCGCGCCCCGTCGCGGTGTCGCCGTCGAGTTCGAGCGCGCCCGGGTGGGTGTTCTGGATGAAGAAGTCCCACTGCGCCTGCAGCTGCTCGCCCTTGGCCTGGATTTCCGCGGGACCGGTCGCCTCGGCCGGGATGTTGGGCATCCGCAGCACCCCGTCCGGCGTGAACAGCGCGGCCAGCCGGGCCCGGTCGCGCATCATCGCGGCGTCCGTGAACTCGGCGCGCAGCGCCTCGATCTCCACCCGGTCGGCGATGGCCTGGAAATCACTCATCGTCGCTTTCCCTTCTCGTCAAGGTCTCTGCACCTCGACGAGACAGCGCCGCGAAATGTGACGGGAGGGTCAGCGGCGTCCAGGCCGGGTCGGGCCGGAAGTCGACATGCGTGCCGTCGAACGGGTAGGCGCCCGCTTCGGCGAGCTTGATGAGCCGCTCGCCCTCCGCACGGATCCCGGCGGCGGTCGCGCCGTCGAAATAGTGCGGCCGGCCGATGCGCGCGGCCATCTCGTCCTCGGCCTTCCACTGCCACGAACGGTCCGGCTCCACCCAGACGTCCAGGACGAGATCGGTGGTATCAACCCCTGCGTCCGTACGCGTGAAGGGCTTCTCCAAATTCACATACCAGCCGGCGAAGTGGCCCTCCGTGAAGAACCACCACACGGAATGCCCCGCATCGGGCGGCATCAGCACCAGGATGTCGTTGGAGTGCCAGACATCGCGGACCAGACCCGGCCGCCGCATCTCGTCCAGCGGGGTGTCGTGCAGGCGCCGTCCGTCGGCGTCGCGCAGGACCGCGAACTCGCTGCCGGCCGGCATCCACAGCAGCAGCCCGGCGTCATCGTCGCGGATGAACCCGCATCGGGTTCACCCACGTGCACCGGTCGCCGAGAAAGTACCGGCGCGTGATGAGCTGACCCGGCCGGAAACGCATGGCCGTCACGGGCGGTTCGGCTTGCGGGCCACGCCGATGAGGTTGTGCAGCTGGTGACCTCGCCGGGGGTCGAGCCGCGGCGCGTCGGTCATCGTGTGCGCCTCCCTATCGCGAACGATCGCGGATGGGGGACGGCATACATACGTTCATCAATCGGACGCCTCGTCCTGGAGCGGCCGGACCATCCCCCAGTAGCCGGGCGCGGGTGTCATCCCGAGCTTGCGGTTCAAGCGCACGATCGCGGTGTTGGCCTCGTCGTTGACCGTCGTGATCGCGCGCGCCCCGGCCCGGAACGCTTCGAGATGCGCCTCGGTTTTCAGCGCGGTGGCCACGCCTCGCCCGCGGAAATCGGGGTCCACGCCGGTGAATTCGATGTGCCACTCGTCGCTGCCGGTCTGCGGTGCCACGACCATCACCCCGCACACGGCGAGCGGTGTGAAGGCCAGCAGAATGACCGCGTTCGGCGGGATCAGCGCGCGTGTCGCGGCCGGATCGAGGCTCTGGTCCGCACCGAACGGGACCAGCAGGCCGACCAGACCGCGGGCGACGGCCGCCATGATGGTGGCCTCCTCCGAGGCCGGCTCGGCGACGCGAACCAGCACCCGAGCCTCAGCAGCGGCCGCTTGCGCACTCGTGGCCAACGCCGATTCCGGCCCGGGCAGGGCCAGCCGCAGTCCGATGTCGTGGTTCGCCAGCGTGAACCCGTAGCGCTCGGCCAACCGGCGCCCTTCGGCGACGTCGTCGCGCAACGCCATGGTCGCGCGCGTCGCACCCCGGATTTCCGTCAGCCGCGCGACGATCCGGTCCATCAGCCGATCGCCGACCCCCGGCAGCACCGCGGCGACCGCCACCGAAGCGGTTCCGGGGAACGCGGGCTCATTGGTGATTTTGCCGGCGCCCACGATGTCGCCGTCCCGGGCGGCGACGACGACATAGCTGAGCGCATCCGGTTCGGTCGCGGTCAGCCGCACACGCAGCCGGTGCCGGATGTCCCAGGCGCTCGCGGTGGCCAGCAACTCCACGACGGCGTCCAGTTCACCGGGTCGCATGTCCCGCAGCACGACGTCGCTCATGCGGTGCGCACCGGCAAACTTTCCAGCCCGTGCACGAGGGCACTGAGCCGCCACGCCGGCCGGAAGTCGTCGCGCAGTCGCATGCGCGGGAAGCGCCGCAGCAACGCGGCGAAGGCGACCTCCGCCTCGAGGCGAGCGAGCGGCGCGCCGAGACAGTGGTGGATGCCGTGCCCGAAGGCCAGATGCGACGGGGTGGCCGCCTCGACGTCGAACGTGTCCGCGCCGGGCAGGTCGCGGTTCGCGGAGAGCAGGGACAGCAGCACCGTCGTACCGGCCGGAATGGTCTGATCGCCGAGGGTGATGTCGGCGGTCGTGCGCCGATGCGTGGCCGACTGGGCGGGGCTGTCGAAACGCAGCATCTCGTCGACCGCGAGGGGCATCAGCTCGGGCTGCTCGATCAGCAGATCCCGTTGCGCCGGATGGGTGAGCAACAGATGCATGCCGTTGCCGAGCAGGTTGACGGTGGTGTCGTGGCCGGCGATCAGCAGCATCGTCACCATCGAGGTGAGTTCGTCGCGGCTCAGGCTCTCGCTCACCAGTAGCGCCGACATCAGATCCGGGCCCGGTGCATCGCTTTTGGCGGCGAGCAACTTCCGGATGTAGGCCAGCAGGTCGCTGCGCGCCGACGCACGTCCTTCCGGGGACGCGGCTCCGGTCAGCGCCAGCGTCCATTGCCGGAACGCGCCCCGGTCGTTCGCGGGCACCCCGAGCAGCTCGGAGAGCACCTGGATCGGCAGCGGCACCGCGAACTCGGCGATGAAGTCGTGCTCGCCGTCGGTCGCGAGGTCGTCGAGCAGCCGCGTCGTTGTCGCACGCACGAAACCGCGCAGGCGTTCGATCCGTTGCCGGGTGAAGGCGCCCTGCACGACGCGGCGAAGCCCGGTGTGTTCCGGCGGGTCCAGCGAGAGTAGGTGCCGCCCGGTCGCCCGCCAGTCGGCGTCACTGGCCGCAAAGCGGTCACCGGTCACGCTGGTGGACCCGTCCTTGATAAGGCGATCGTCGGCCAGACATCGGCGTACGTCGTCGTGGCGGGTAACCAGCCACCCCGTTTCGCCGGACGGCAGGCGAATCGGGGTGACCGGGCGTTCCGCGCGCAACCGCTTCAGGAGGGGATGGGGGTCGGCCGGGCTGCGGTAGAGCAACCCGAACAGCTTGTCCATAGCGCACCCGTTACCTAATGAACGTCGTTACCGCCCCGCCAGACGTCCATGCCGCGCGCGAATTCAGCGGAGTGCCCCGCTTCACAGAGCGCGGTTCTCGCGGGAAGCCGGCAACGCACCGAATCTGCACCCCGTGAATGCCTTTTCACGCGACATGTGATATCTCAGCCGCGAGGCATGACGCCTGAGCAGCTCGAAGACGCCTATTGGCGCGCGTATCGGGACTTCTACCGGTGGCGCAACATCTGGACGGGCGCCCAAGGTAAACCGGCAGCGGACCGCGTGCGCCACGTGGCGTACCCGGGCGGGTGGAAGAAGTTCGAGCCGATGTGGGACGCGCTGATTCGAACCGGGCAGGTGACCAGGGCGTTACCCCTGTTGGAGGCAACGCTTTCGAGCACCGCTGCCAGGAAACGGAGGTAGCCTCGCGGATCTATGGGTACCGGCCGTACCGTCGTCAGCGCGCAGGGACTGCGCCGATGGCTGCTGGTCGCGACCGTGGTGGTCGTGCTCGCGGCCATCCCCATCGTGATCAACGTCTGGCCCGCCCGCGCCGCCGCGGTCGACCCGCAGACGCTGCGGGCCCGGATGGCGGCGTCCGGCACGCAGGCCTATCAGGGCTACGCGCAGAGCTCCGGTCTGCTCGGCCTGCCCGCCATCCCGAACCTCACCCAGGTGACCGCCCTGTTCAGCACGACCACCGAGATGCGCACCTGGTACGCGGCGCGCAATCGCTGGCGCGTCGACGTGCTCGGCCCCGGCACGGAAAATGACATATATCAAACCCCACAGGCGCAATATCTCTGGGACTACGGCCATTCCCAGCTCACCCGCATCGTCGGCGACCAGCCCGTACGCCTCCCGCGCGCGGCCGACGTCACGCCACCCGAGCTGGTGCGCCGGCTGCTGAGCACCTCGGCCGGCGACCGCGTCGAGGCGCTGGCCGGCCGGCGGATCGCGGGCGTCGAAGCGGCCGGTCTGCGGCTGGTCCCGGCCGGACCAGACACCACGGTCGCGCACGTCGACATCTGGGCCGATCCGCAGACCGGCTTGCCGTTACAGGCCGAGCTGACCGCGCGCGGCGGCGCCCGGCCGGTCTTCACCACCCGCTTCCTGGAGATCCACTTCAGCGAGCCAGACGCGAGCGTGCTGACCCCGCCGGCGCCGCGCGCGGGCATCGGCTTCACCGAGACCCAGGCCCCGGACATCCTCAGCGCCATCAACCAGCGCCGGCCGGATTCGCTGCCGGCCACCATCGCCGGGGTGCCGCGCCGGAATCTGGTGCCGGGGCTGACCGCTGCCGACGCGTACGGGAACGGGTTGAGCTCGTTTGTCGTCGTCTCGCTGCCCGGGCGCTTCGGGCGGGAGGCGTACCAGCAGATCTCGACATTCGGCACGAGACTGGACACCGGTGACGCGGCCATCATCTCGACCGGGCTGCTGAACGTGCTGGTCACGCGCGCGGCCCGCCGCACATCCCTGGTCGCCGGTCTGGTCCAGCCGGCCCTGCTGCGACGCGTCGCCTCCGACCTGGTGGTTCGATGATCAAAACCAAAGACCTGACCAAGCGGTACGGGCGTACGACAGCGGTGGATGCCGTTGATCTCGAGGTACGCGAAGGCGACCGTTACGGCCTGCTCGGCCCCAACGGCTCCGGCAAGACCACGCTGGTCCGGATGTTGCTCGGGCTGGTGTTCGCGACCCGCGGCGAGATCGAGGTGCTCGGCGTGCCGGTGCCCAAACGGGTCCGCGAGGTGCTGCCGTCGATCGGCGCGATGGTGGAGGGCCCCGGCGCGTACCCGAACATGTCAGGCCGCACGAACCTCGCGCTGTTCGACGCGGCCGGACCGGGATCGATGCGCCGGGACCGCCGGCGCCGGGTCGACGAGGCGCTGGAACGGGTTGGTCTGGCCGGGATCGACCGCCGGCCGGTACGCGCGTACTCGCTCGGCATGCGGCAGCGGCTCGGCCTCGCCGGGGCTCTGCTGCGCAAGCCACGCCTGCTGATCCTCGACGAACCCACCAACGGGCTGGATCCGCGCGGCATCCACGAGGTTCGCGACCTGCTGACCGCGTTGAACGCGGACGGCACCACGGTTTTCCTCTCCAGCCACCTGCTCGCCGAGATCGAGGCGTTCTGCAGCCGGGTCGGCGTGATGGACCGCGGCCGGCTGGTCGTGCAGGACCAGCTGGACCTGCTGCGGACGCCGACCGGTCGGGTGGTGGTCGGAACGCCCATGCCGGATGCGGCCGTTGCCCTGCTCGACGGCCGGGTCGAGGGACGGGACGGGGATTTACTCACCGTGCGGCACGCGGATCCGGGCGCCCTGAACACTTCGCTGGTCGAGGCCGGGGTCACTGTCACGTCGATGGTTCCGGAGCGGCGCACCCTCGAACAGGTGGTGCTGGACGCGACCACGGGCAGTTCCGACCGGGTGGAGGCGCGCGCATGATCCGGGTCGAGCTGGCCAAGCTTTTTCGCCGCCCACGGACGTACGTGATCGCTGGTCTGCTCTGTGGCCTGCCGCTGATCGTCGCGATTTTCCTTGCCACCACGAAGATTCCGCCGCCGCCCGGCCAGGGTGGCGCGTTCCTGTCGGCGGTGCTGAGCAACGGGGCGCTCTACCCGGCGGCGGCGATGGCCCTGGTGCTGCCGGTTTTCCTGCCGGTGTCGGTGGCGGTGCTGGCCGGCGACACGGTGGCCGGCGAGGCCGCGACCGGGACGTTGCGGTACCTGCTGATCCGGCCGGTCGGGCGCACCCGGTTATTGGTCGCCAAGCTGCTGTCCCTGATCGTCTTCGTGCTGTTCGCGATCGGGGCGGTGCTTGTCACGTCATATATCACCGGGCTGGCGCTGTTCGGGGCGACGACGAGTTCCGCCGGGGTGACGCTGCCGCCGGACGTGACGTCGCTGTCCGGCGTGACGATCAGCCCGGCCGGACTGGTGCTGCGACTGCTCGGCACCGTGGCGTACATCGTGGTGTCGATGCTCGGCGTCGCCGCCATCGCCCTGTTCCTGTCGACCGTGACCGACTCGGCGCTGGGCGCGGCGATGGGCGCGCTGGCCGTGCTGGTGACCAGCCAGGTGCTGGTGACGCTGGACGCGGCCGCGGCGATCCGCCCGTACCTGCCCACCCGGTACTGGCTGGCCTGGATCGACTTCTTCCGCGAGCCGGTGCTGTGGCGCGACATCGAGCGCGGAGCCGGCATCCAATTGGTCTACTTGGTGGTCCTGCTCGGCGCGGCCTGGGCAAACTTCCTGACCAAGGACGTCGCGAACTAGCGTGGCCGGATTGTGGGGGAGGGGCCGCCGGTCGGGAGCCGGCGGCCGTCTCGCCAACGGTCAGTGGGTCGGCTCGGCCACGATGAGCTGGAACTTCTCGAAGCTCAAACGCACGGTGTTGTGCCGCTCGTCGACCGTGCCCAGGGACCTGCCGTTGAAGGGGTCGGTCAGGCGATACCGGCGCCGGTCCAGACCACGCAGCTCCACCGTCCCGTCCCACCGGTCGGCGTAGAACGCGTAGTGCAACGTTCCGTCCTTGGTGACGACGTGCGTCTCGGGCTTGTCGAAACCGATGTCGTACAGCTCGCCCCGGTACTCGCCGGCGGGCAGCATGTTCTTCTGGTACAGGGCCACCCACTTGCGCCAGAGGGCATCCTTGGCGGGGGTCAGCACGGTGTCCTCGTCCGGGCCCGCGGGGTAGGTGAACTTGGTGGACAAGACCGCTCCCACGCCGTAGCTGGATGCGAAGTCGTCGCCGCCGTCGCTCAGCTCCACGTGGTCGCCGGCGTAACTCGACCCGTGGCCCATCAGCGCCTTCATCGTCTTGCCCTTGCTGCGCACCTGGTACGACGACTCGGGGTCCGAGGCCGGGTACTGGTCGACGTACGGCAGGTTGTGGAACGCGAAGACCGTGCCGCAGGGACAGAGCTCGACAACCGCGGCGGGGTTCACCTCGTGGACGGCGTCGTGCACCGCCTGCCAGAACCGGGCCAGGCCCTCGGTCGACTCCTCGGGGCGGGCGTGCCGGTGGGCCGGGTTGTAGCAAGGTGCCACCGCGTTGAGGTGCTGCCCGTCGATCTTCAGCCCCTCGTAGCCCCAGTCCCGGACGAATCTCCTGGCCAGCCCGACGAAGTAGTCCACCGTGGGCCGGTACGCCGGGCACAGTGTCCAGGCGTCCCACCACGTCACTTCCTGCTTGTTGCCGTCGCGGTCCAGCAGGAGCATGTCGGGGCGCGTCCGGAACAGGTTGCTGTCCGGGTCCGCCGCCAGCGGAGCCCACCACAGCCGCGGCCGCAGACCCGCGTCCTTGATCTGCTTCGTGAAGGCCTTCATGTCGGCTTCGCCGCGGGGGAACTTTGCCGGGTTGAGGTCCCAGTCGCCCTCGTTGGTCTGCCAGCCGTCGTCGAGCCCGGCCCACTTGAGACCGATCTCGCGCACCTTGGGCAGCGTGGCGACGACCTGCTCGACGGTGAAGTCCCGCTCGTAGCCCCAGGCACACCAGATCGGTTCGAACGCCGGAGCCGGCGCCTTGGACGCCCGCAGGCCGACGTCGGACATGAAGTCGCGATAGCGCTGCAGGGCAACGAAATGGTCACCCGGCAGGGCCGTCAGGAACGTGGTGGCGGTGGTCAGCTTCTGGCCCGGCGAAAGGGTGCGGGGTGTGTCGCCCTCGACAGCGATGCTCGCGCCACCGGCCGTCCTGCGGACCGGCAGGCGCAGAATCGTCGCCACCGGTTCGACGTGCCCGACGGACAGGCCCGCGTCCGGCCGCCAGACCGAAGCCATCGGTGTGCCACCGCCGTAGTCGGAGGCGTCCATCCCCAGCGAGTTCTTCTGGACGAAGTCGGCCGCCATCGGTTGCACCCAGTCGCGACGGTCCTCATGGGTGGTGCCGGAGAACGTGTAGAAGCCGGCGGGCTTCTCGAGGAGCTCGTGCGCCCCGTTCCGCCAGCCGACGACCTTCAGATCCGCACCGGACAAGTTCGCATAGGACACGCTCATCACGAGCATCCCGGCCAGCCGCTGGTACGAGGTGAGCTCAACGATTTTGCGTACGCCGCTCGCGGAGTCACCCCGGACGACCACCTGGACGCCCGCGCCGTGCCGGGGGTGGCTGATCCGGTGCGTCTCGTGCCCGCGGTACGCGAACGTGTCGATCGCCGCTCCGCCGGTCAGCAGTGCCTCGCTGGGGTCGAAGCGGGTGACCTTGACGTTCTTCAGGGCGACCCGGGTGTGCAACCGGTCGTCGAACTCCACGGTGATGGAGTGGTCGCCGACGCCCACGACATCGGTGCCACGATCGGCGGCGGAGGCGGATGTGGCGCCCAATCCCACAGCCGCGGCGGGGAATGCGGCCGCGCCGGCTCCCCCCAGTGCCAGCTTTAACACGGTACGCCGTTTCATGTCAGACATGTCGGATCCCTTCGGGCTGGTTCGATGCGAGGATCACGTTCAGACCAATGGAGATACCAACCGTCGACCCGGGGGAGGGGCTTCTTCTCGCCGCCCGTGGGGTGAACAGGCGCGCCGTGGCGACCACCCTGACCTTCAACCAGCCGGGCCGCCCGATCGAGCTGACCACCCAGGTCTACCGAGGCGACCGCTACCGCTTCCGGGCCTCCATCACCAACGGGCAGTGATCGGCGGCCGACCCGGTTGCGAGGTCCTTTCGGGGTCGCCCGATCGCGCCTGCGGCATGGACGAGACGCGACGCGGCCTGACCCGGCATGTGATTGCCACGGCGCCGGTGACATTTGACAGTGGACCTCACCGAGGTGAGGAGGCCACATGGCGCGGCGGCGCAACGATCCAAGACCAAGTTCCCCGCGTACGCCGGAGCCGGCCAAGAGCGGTCGCCGCGTCATCGCGTTCGTGGTGGCGGCCGTGCTCGCGGCGGTCGCCGCGCAACTCACCGGCATCACCGGCAAGATGATCGACGCCGCGGTCGCCTGGGTGCATCCCACCGCGCCGCTGACCGTTACCGGTGAACGGATCGGGCCCTCGCCGGCCGTCCGCAGCTCGCCTTCCTCCGCGCCGGTTGCGGCCCCGCCCAGCCCGTCGGTGCGCACCGGCCGGATCTCGGACGCCCTCTATGAATGTGGCCGGCTTGCCAACGGCTTTGTCGTGGCCCGAGACACCGCGGACATCGAAGCCCCCGACGGCGGTTACGACGACGCCCCGGAGAAGGTCGACGATTGGATCAGCCGGTACGACGCCGGCGACCGCCACGAGACGCACTACCAGGTCGAGGTGCAGGGCAAAGCTGGTAAGACCGTGGTTCTGCGTCGCATGTTCGTGGACTACCTGGACCGGGCCGGCCCGCCCGCCACGGCCGCGGTCGTGCAGCTCGAATACGAGGAGTGCGGCGACCCGACCGAGCCCCGCTACTTCACCGCCGACCTCGACGACCCGTCCGGGCGCATGGGACCGGACGACGGGACGCCCGATTTCCCGTACCGGATAAGCAATTCCGACCCCGAGATCTTTCGCCTGACGGCGGTCACCCAGGCCTGCGACTGCCGGTGGCGGATCGCCTTGGAGTGGACGTCCGACGGCGCCACCGGAACCACCTACGTCGAGGAGACCTTTCACACCGTGGCCGACCGGAACTATCCGCGCATCGCCTGGACGAGTTGGGAGGGCCCCTGGAAGCGCCGCGACCCACTCTGACGCGGGAGGTCGCCAAGCGGAGCGTGGGTGGACTGCTTGGGCGGGTGGTAGGTGTACCGGAGGACCGCGATAGACGGGATCATCAGCAGCGTCGCCACCGCCGCCCACGCGAGCGCGCCGCGTCGCCGGTCACGCAGAAGGAGCACGAGCGACGCGATCACCGGCGCCACGACGATCAGGACGGCGATGATGGCGGCGACCGCCTGCTTGCGGTAGTCCCACAACTGCGTGCTCGTCTGGCCGAACAACTGATCCAAGTGGTATGCCTCGTACGGCGCCGACCAGTCCACCAGCCGCACCGGCGCGGCGAGCAGGACCGCGCCGGCCGCGACCGCCAACCAGATCCGGTACGCCCGCAGGCCTCGCCACCATGGCATGGCCCAGAGGAGCAGCCAGGCGGCCGCGAAGATCCGCGCGTGCAGGACGAACATCGCGAAGACGGCTTCCTCGCAGCCGTTCTGATCGACGACCGGGTAGCAGAACCGTGGATACGCGTCGGAGTCCGCGAGCATCAGGAAGCCGACGATGGCCGTCAGCGCCGGTGCCACCAGCAGGGTCACCGCCGGCGTCAGTAGCCAGCCGCGTAGGTCGCGGCGGCGGTCCGGAACCC
This sequence comes from Actinoplanes sp. TBRC 11911, assembly GCF_012933445.1. Classification (GTDB taxonomy): domain Bacteria; phylum Actinomycetota; class Actinomycetes; order Mycobacteriales; family Micromonosporaceae; genus Actinoplanes. Next base: position 160,495 of record NZ_JABBNC010000008.1, on the reverse strand, counting down.
CGTGAGTAACCGTCACGACGCGGGATCATATCGAACACCGTCAACGGAAATCGGCGATCTCCAGCGAGCCGGCGAATTCCATCGGCCGGGTGGCGGCCGGCGGGCCGCCACCCGGAAACAGATCAGGGCGTCCAGGGTGAGGCGGACACCCAGCTCACGTCGTTGGTCCACGACGTCGCGGAGTCGAACGCGTTCGTGCCCGTGCTGTTGGCGATGTAGACGGAGTTGTTGTAGTGCCGGATGTAGCGGTCCGGATAATTGACCGACGCGAACGAGATGCCCTGGCCGCTGAGCCCGTTCTGGGTGCAGAACGTGGCGTCCTGCGCGAACAGCGAGCTCCCGTCGTTCGGCTGCAGATTCAACTGGTAGTTCTGGTGCCGCAGATAGCTGCCCGTGGCGTCGCGCGCCTCGAACGAATAGCAGGAACTGTTGGCCAGCCCGGCGCGTACGGTCCAGGTGCTCCCGGACTTGAGGGCGGCCGCACTCGAGGAGGAGACCACCTGCGTCGACACGGTGCTGCCCGAGTGGCTGATATAGCGGGTCGTGCAGCATGCCGTGGTGGCTCGGAGTGAAATGCGGGAACCCGCTGTCAGCGTCGGTCCGCCGCCGGTCGAGGCTGTCGAATAGCCGGCCGCGGTGATGTTCGCCTGCACCGAGTTCTCCGTCGCGTCGGACGGATATCCCGAGGTCATCACGCCTTCGTAGAACGTGCCCGCGGCGCCGACGCTGTTGTCGCCGCCGATGCCCAGAATGATGGCGCCCTCCTTCTTCATCGGGTTGTAGCCGGCGACATTCGGCCGCACCCCGTTGTAGTAGGTGGACAGGCCGCCCGATTGCGCGTTACCGGCCCGGATCGCCCAATGGTTCGGCTGGCCCTTGATAATCGCGGTGAGGAATCGGTGCGTGACCGTCGGGTCGTTCGCGTTGTAATGCTGGTTCACCCCGGAGAACAGCCCGTTCTCGAGGTCGGCCATCACCCAGGGGCCGTTCCCCGTCCCGTACCCCCAGACCTTGATGTTGCCGAAGTAGATGGCCTCCATCGTGCCGTTGCCGTTGTCCCGGCTGTTGCGTTCCGCGTTGCCGTAGTCGAAACAGCACCCGCCGTTGTAATGCGTGCCGTCGAAAATCGCGTACATGCCCTCGGCCGCGTCGCCGGTCGCGACGCCGTTCGTGTTGTTGTTCCGGTAGCCGGTGCCGGGCGAGACGAAGACGCCGTACGCCTTGTGACCGCCCACGGTGATCGGCGCCGAGGTGGCATTCGCGAGATTGTCGTAACCACCCGCGGCCGGTCCGGAGAATCCGCCGGGAGGGGCCTGGGTGAGCCGGTTGTTGCGGCCCGTCTGGTCGTAGATGATCGTGATGAGGCAGGTCGTGCCGGCGCAGAACGAGTCCTGCGTGGCCGCGTTCACGACGCCGCCCGCGGCCAGGACGCCGATGTCCCGGGTGGTGTTGTCGGACGAGCGTCGTACCTGGTAGAGCGGCCCGTTGTAGCTGCCGTAGAGGGCGCGGGTGGTGCTGTGCGCCGCGACGCAGGGGGTGCCGCCGGCCGCGTAGATGTCGCAGGGCCCGGTGCCCGCGGCGAGCGCCGCTCCGGTGCCGATCAGCGTGCCGGCGATCAGGGTCCCGGCCGCGGCGACCGCCAGCAGCGATCGTTTCAGTGATGCCATTCGTCAACCTCTTCCGATGCGCAGGGGAAGGCAGGGGGGAGCCTGACAGCGGAGAGTTTTAGATAGACAGATTTCAAATTCCTTCCTCCCGTACGAGATCACGTCTGTCTATCTATGTGAACGTTAACAGGTGGATCCCGGAACCGCGATGCGCGGGCCTGATTTACTTGGCGGGTGCGGCTCGTGAGGAATGTCGGCTGATGGTGGCTCTTCTGGTGGCGGCCGTGCTCGCGGCCCCGCAGCCGGTGTGCCGGATCAGCGACGAACGACTGACCGAGGTCTCCGGCCTGGCGGCGACCGGCACCGGCTACGTGGTGGTCGACGACGGCTCGGACGACCCGGACCACCGCCGGATCTTCTTCCTGAACAAGCGCTGCGCCGTGGTCCGTACCGTGGCCTACCCGTCGCGGCCGCGCGACACCGAGGACCTGGCGGCGGCCGCCGACGGCACCGTGTGGGTGGGCGACATCGGCGACAACGGCGAATCGCGGTCGACGATCGCGTACTGGAAGCTGGCGCCGGGCTCGACGAAACCGCAGCTCTACCGACTGAGCTATCCGGACGGCGCGCACGACGCCGAGGCGCTGCTCCTCCCGTCCGGCGGCGGCCCTCCGCTGGTCGTCACGAAGAGCATCGCCGGCGCGGCCGTGTACGTCCCGTCCGGACCGTTGCGCGCGGGGGAGACGACGCCACTGCGCCGGGCCGGCGGGGTCCGCGTGCCGCTGACCAGCACCAGCAACCCGTTCGGCCTGCCCGGCCGCCTGGTGATCACCGGTGGCGCGGTCAGCCCCGACGGGCAACGCGTGACACTGCGGACGTACGCCGACGCGTTCGAGTTCGACGTGCCCGGCGGCGACGTGGTCAGCGCCGTGACGCAGGGCACGCCCCGCCGGACGATCCCGTTGCCGAACGAGCCGCAGGGGGAGTCGGTGGCGTACACGCCGGACGGGTCGGCACTGCTGACGGTCTCCGAGGGCGCCGGCCCGATCCTGAGTTACCCGCTGGGGCGCGAGCCCGCCGCCCCGCCCGCCGAGGAGTCCACCGCCCCGGCCCCGGAAATGTCGTCCGCGGCCCCGAGGCCGTCGGCCGCCGCGGCTCCCGAAGCGCTGAGCCGGTCCCGCATTCCGATCGGAGCCGTCGTGGCCATCCTGATCGCCGCCGTCGTGACCCTCGGGGTCCTCATCGGGCGCCGGCGGCGACGGTGAGACGGCGCGCCGCTCAGGTGCGCCGCCGCAGCTCCCGGTACAGCTCGACCGGGCAGCCGTACTGCCAGGCCGCGGCCTCGACCGGGTCGTCGATGGTGTCCGGGACGGTCTCGGCGTACCGCAGCGGCTTGCCGTGCCGGTCTGGACTGCCGTTGGTCATCACCAGCACCCGGACGCCCCGGAGCCGTTCGCTCGGGTCCTCGTAGAGCGCCAGTTCGTGCGGCGCGTTGCCCGGGTCCGGCGCGGTGGCGAACAGCCGCCAGCCGGCGCGGTCGATGTATTCGGTCCAGCCGATGAGCTCGATGGCCGCCCGCCGGACCTCGGTGTTGGGGTGCGCGTGGAGTTCGCGGGCGTCCCAGCCGTCCTCGACCAGCCCGGCCGGCACCGCGACGCCGCGGCTCGCGTAGACGTGATAGCCGTCCGGCCAGGCGAGAGCGGGGCCGTCGGCGCGATGCGGCCGCTCCCCGTCCAGATGCAGCTCGCCGGGCCGCTCGCAGACCACCACGAAGGCGGTGTGCGGCCACCACCAGGCATGCCGGTGACCGCCGAAGCGCCCGACCGGATATCGCAGCGCCCACGCATGCCGGTGCCGCACGGTCCACGCGAGCGTCACGTCGACGGCCTGGTCGATGCCGTCGGCGAAGGCACCCGGCCGGGCGAGACGGGCGTGGGCCGGGTCGGTGAAGCGCAGCAGGGGCGGGTCGACGCGGCACATCGTGGCCATACCAGCCGCGACCGCCACGGCGACCACCGACACCGCCGTGATCGTGAGCAGCGTCATCACCCATTTCGTCGACGGCGTCCCGGAACCGCCCGTGATCGCGGTCAGGAACGCACCGGCGATGTGGCCCCCGAACACCGCCAGCAACGCCGGGCCGAACAGCAGCACCACGCCGGCCGCGAGAACCTCACCGCCGATGGTCGCCTGGGCGACCAGCCACAGCAGCAGGCCCATCGTCAGCAGCCCGGCGGCGAGCGAGACGATCCAGAACTCGCGGGCGTAGTCCGCCGGTATCCCGGAGTCCCGGCCGTCCCAGGGGTCGCCGGGCAGCGCGTACATCAGCACGGCGACCATGATCACGGTGGAGGACGCGGCGATGCCGCCGAATCTCAGCGCGCCGGCGGCCAGGGTTCGCGCGGCTCGGCCGAGCCCTCGGAGCCGTCCGGCGAGCGGGGTGTGCCGGCGCGCGAGGTCGGCGGCCGCCAGCTGTCCCGCGAGCGGTGACGGCACCCACACCACCCGGCCGGGCCAGGGCAGCCCGGCGTCCGCGTACCGGCGGCGGATGCCGTCGGTCACCGCGGCGCAGTCGGTGTCGGTCCGGGTGCCGGGACCCATGCCCCGATTCTCGCAGCGAAACCCGGTCAGAGCACGGCGAGCGCCTGCGTGATGTTCCACTCGGCCAGGTCGAGCATCCATTGCCGGTCGGGGAAATCGGTTCCGGCGATCCGCAGCGGCCCCTCGATCAACGACAGGACCTGCGCATATCGGTAGAGCTCCAGGCGGTCCGGATCCAGCTCCACCGGACCCAGTTGCCGGTACGCCTCCCCGAAGCGCATCCGCAGCCAGGCGTGCTCCCATTCGACGTCGAAATACGTCAGTCCCTCGATGTCGATGAGAACCGGCTCGCCGCCCGCGGTCACGAACACGTGGTCCGGCCCGAGTTCCCCATGCACCAGCCCGTACGCCGACCGGTCCGCCACCGCCGACCGCAGCTCCCGCACGTGCGCGCTAGGCGCGGGTCACGGTCGCCGATGCCGCGGGGCGCCGTCCACCAGGGCAACCGCTTTTTGCCGAAACTTTTCGGCGTCAGGTTAACAGATCGACGCATTCACACTCGACTGTTGACACTCGTGAAACCGGCTGTAAGCATGCCCGAAAAGGTTTTCAGATCTTTCGGGGCGTGTGTGGCCGGGGGTGCCGCGCCCATCCGAAGAGAGGTGTCCTGTCGTGAGAAGACCAGCGGTAGCCGCCGCGGTCGGCGGCCTGCTGCTCACCGTTCTCGTCGCGGCGCCCGCCAGCGCCGCGCCCAACTCCGACACCCCGTACCCGGTCTTCAAGGGCGCCGCCGATCCGGTGCCCGACGAACGCACCGGGTACCACGTGCGCAACCAGCTTCAAGCCATCTTCGACGCCGACGTGGCGGCCGGGGCCGGATCCAGCAGCGACAACGACTTCTGGTTCGACCGCATGCTGGCGCGCACCGGAAACCAGCCCGGCGGGTCCAACGGGGACGCCAACCAGTACCTGTTCAGCCGTGGTCGCGCGGTCTTCATGAAGACGCACCAGCCGGGCACGCTCGGGTTCGGCGGCGAGGTCGCGTACATCGAGTCGATCGCCGGCGGCCAGGGGGCGTACACGATAACGGCGAAGGTGAACGGCGGGGACGTCACGCTCACCGAGGACGCCGCGCAGCGCAAGCAGACGCCCAGCTATTTCCGCGGGGTCTTCAATAACACCGGGGCCGGGCTGCGGGTCGTCGAGACGAAGTTCATCACCGATGGCAACGTGGCGGTGGCCAACCTCGAGGTGTCGAGCACCAACGGTTCGGCCAAGGACGTGGTGCTGACGGCGAAATCGGCGTTCGCGGGCACGGCCGAGGGAAACGAGCTGACCGGCGCGGTCAAGGCGTTCAACCAGCTCACCACGATCTTCCCGCGTTTCTCCGGCGATGGGTTCACGCCGGTCGCTGGCGCTCTACAAAGGACCGTCGCGGTGCCGGCCACCGGGTCGGCGCGTACGAAGCTGCAAATGGGTTTTGTCACCAAGGAGCAGCCGGTGTCGGCCACCGAGTACAGCCACTACCGCGGGCTGGACCCGGCCGAGGCGTACACCGAGCAGGTCACGGCGTACAACCGGTGGTGGGCGCAGAACGTGCCCTATTTGGACACTCCCGAGAACAACATCGACAAGACGCTGTTCTACCGCTGGTGGCTGATGCGGTACAACTTCCTCGACGCCGACCTGCCGGGCAACGACTACCAGTTCCCCACGTCGATGGAGGGCGTCCTCGGGTACAACAACTCGATCGTGCTGTCCGTCGGCATGTTCGTCGACGACCTCAAGTACTTCCGCGACCCGATCTACTCGTACGGGCCGTGGGTGTCCGCCGGCGAGGTCGCGAAGAGCTCGAAGTACGTGGACAACCCGGGTGACCCGGCCAACTGGTCGAACAGCTACACCGAGTACCTGTCCGAGGCGGCGTGGCGCTCCTACGAGCTGCACGGCGGGCCCAAGGCCATCGCGAACAACCTCGCCCAGTACGCCGAGAACGACGTCAAGGGGCTGCAACAGGCCTACGACACCAACGGCAACGGGCTCATCGAGTACAACTGGGGCGCGATGACCGGCAACGACGCCGACGCGGTGTCGTTCGACTGGAAGCCGGGCGGCAACATGGACCGCGCCGAGAACGCCTACCTGTACTCGAACGCGAAGGCGTCGGCCGCCGCGTACCGCACGATCGGCAACACGGCCAAGGCCGCCGAGATGGACGCGAAGGCCGAGCAGATCAAACAGGCGGTCCTGCAATACCTGTGGGAGCCGGCCCGGTCCACACCGGACGAGATGGGCCTGTACGGCAACCTCGTCAAGCACAACCTCGTCAACGGCAACGAAAAGGTGCCGTGGAAGGAAATCAACAACTATTACCCGTACGCGGTGGGTCTGATGCCCAAGCCGGGCGACGCCGACTACACCCAGCCGTACGTGGAAGCGTTGCGCCTGTTCGCCGACGACCAGCAGTACCCCATCTTCCCGTTCACCACGGCGAACCAGGCCGACAAGGCAGCCGCCGCGGCCGCGGGATCGCCGGGCAGCAACAACTTCTCGGTCATCAACTCGACCGTGACGTTTAGGATGCTGTCCTCGGTGCTGCGCAACTACCCGAACCAGTACATCGACGCGGAGTGGTACAAGAAGCTGCTGTACTGGAACGCCTGGGCGCAATACCAGGGCAACGGCGACAACCGGTACCCGGACCAGAACGAGTTCTGGGCGGACGGCTCGGCCGCGAACCAGACCATCGGCTACCGCTCGTGGATCCACCACACGATCCTGGGCGCCACCAACTTCACCGTCATCGAGGACGCCATGGGCCTGCGCCCGCGGTCGGACGCGAAGGTGGAGCTGGACCCGATCGACATCGGCTGGGACCACTTCACGGCCAACAACATCCGCTACCGCGACCGGGACCTGACCGTGGTCTGGGACGCCCCGGGCGGCACCAACTACTACGGCGGTCCCGAGGGCTACTCGGTCTACCTCGACGGGCAGCTCGCCTTCACCGCGGACAAACTCGGCAAGCTGGTCTACGACCCGGCGACCGGAACGGTCTCGGCCGGCGCGGGCGTGCAGGTGGTGGAAAGCCACCCGATCGCGGTGGACGCCCCGCAGGACGTGTCCTTCGCGGCGAATGACCGGATCGTCGACGTCATGGCCAAGGCCGGCGCCGACGTCGCACCGGCCAGCACCGGCTCGGTCGATGTGGTCCAAGGCAAGCCGGCCACCGCGTCGTTCTCGGCCGCCGGCCGCACCCCGGCCGGTGCGGTCAACGGCACCACCGTCAACGAGCCGTTCTGGGGCACCGCCGGCTCACCGAACGCGTCCGACTCGATCGACATCGACCTGCAGGGGTCGAAGGACGTCGACGACGTGCGCGTGTACTTCTACAAGACGACCACGTCCGCGACCGTCCCGGGTTACGCGCCACCGGCCCAGTTCACGGTCTCCTACGACGACGGCGGCGGCACGTGGAAGCCGGTGCCGGGGGAGACCCGCAACCCGGCGTACCCACGCGGCAACCTCAACCAGATCCGGTTCCCGTCGGTCAAGGCGTCGAAGCTGCGCGTCACCGTGCAGCACAGCCCCGGCTTCAAGACCGGCATCAAAGAGGTGCAGGCGTACGGCACGGGTGTCGCCGCACCCACGCCGGTGAACGCGCCGCCGCTGGCCGACGCGTGGGTGGACTCCTCCTACAACCAGGCCGGGTCGGCGCGGCTGATCGGGCTCGCGCAGGACGACGGCAACCCGGGCACCGCGCTGACCTCGTCCTGGACGGTCGTCAACGCGCCGGACGGCGGCGCGGTGGCGTTCGACCCGGCGAACTCGCCCAACACGGTGGCCCGGTTCACCAAGTCCGGCTCGTACACGCTGCGGCTGACGGTCGGCAACGGCACGGACACCGCGACCAAGGACGTCGTGGTGAACGGGACCGCGCTGACCGAGGGCGAAATCAACGTGGCCGGCACCGCGACGCCCACGGCGTCGTTCACGGCCGGCTGGAACGCCGTGGGCGCGGTCAACGACGGCAAGCCGCCGCTGTTCACCGGCGGCGCCCAGACGGACCTGTGGGGCACCTGGACCGGGAACGAGCCGGCCACCCGCTGGCTGCAGTACGACCTCCCGTCCGCGGTGCGCCTCGACCGGGCGTCCATCGACTTCTGGTCGGACAGCACCACCGGCGGCAGCGGCGTCGCCGTCCCGAAGTCGTGGAAGGTCCAGTACTGGGACGGCGCCGCGTGGCAGGACGTGACCGGAGCGTCGGGCTTCGACCCGGCGGTGCGGGGGCGGACGAACGAGGTGTCGTTCAACGCGGTCACCACGACGCGGCTGCGGGCCACGTTCAACGCGCTGCCGAACGCGGCCGGCACGGCGTACTCGGCAGTGGGTGTCTCGGAATGGCGGGTCTTCGCGGCCGCGGCAAATTCGATTCAAGGCGTCGATGCCCGTACGCCGGTGGGTGTCGTCCCGGCGCTCCCGGCCACGGTCGCGGTCACCTACGCCGACGGTGCCCAGCTGCCGATGCCGGTGGCGTGGGGCTCGATCGACCCGTCACAGGTGGCGGCGGTCGGTGACTTCACGGTCTCCGGATTCGTGGCCGGCACCACCCGGACCGCGACCGCCCACGTGTGGGTCCGCGGCTCCGACCCGGTGCAGATCAACACGATCGATCCGGTCTCGGTGTCGACGGCGGCCGGAGTCGCGCCGGTGCTGCCGGCCGGCGTGACCGTCGGATACAACGACGGCTCGCGGCAGAGCGGCATCGCGGTCACGTGGGATCCCATCGACCCTTCCCGGTACGCCTCGGACGGAACTTTCACGGTCGTCGGTGACGTGGCCGGCACCGACAAGACCGCGACGGCCACCGTCAAGGTGGGCACCGGCGAGGCCGCGTTCGACGTGACGGTCTCGGCGCGCGCGCAGTGCATCGGTGGCAACGCGTACGTGGCGGTGACCGCTCGCAACGACGACGACCAGTCGCTCAGCATCCAGCTGAGCACGGCGTACGGCTCGCGCACCTCGACGGTGGCGCCCGGGAACATGGCCTACCAGTCCTTCAACACCCGGGCGAAGTCGGTGGCGGCCGGCACCGCGGCGGTGAAGGTGACCGGCGGCCAGGTGACCACCGAGATCCCGGTGCCGTACGGCGCCGTGAGCTGCTCCTGACAGTGGTGGCGGCGTCCCGCGCGGGGGCGCCGCCACCCGCTTCCTCCCCCTGCAAGGAGACACGTTGAAAATGCTCCGGAGGGCGGCCGCCGCCGGGCTGGTCGCGGCCGCCCTGCTGGTCGTGCCCGCCACCGCCGCGCACGCCGCGGACTCGTACACGTTCACGCACGCGGGTAACCCGATCCTCGCCGACGGCAGCTACTACTCGGCCGACCCGGCGCCGCTGGTCGTCGGGGACGACCTCTACATCTACACCGGTCACGACCAGGCCGGGCCCACGACCAACGACTTCCAGATGAACGAGTGGGGCGCGTTCCGCACGTCGGACGTCCCTTCTGGACAGTGGACACATTATCCTTCGCTGATGCGCCCGGAGACCGTCTTCTCGTGGGCGACACCCGGCCGCGCCTATGCCGGCCAGGTCATCCAGGGCTTCGACAACCGCTACTACTGGTACGTGCCGGTGAGTGAACGGTCGTCGACGGCCGCCGACAAGTTCGCGATCGGTCTCGCGGTCTCGGACACGCCGACCGGCCCGTGGACCGACTACGTGGGCGGGCCGCTCATCTCGCAGCGGGTGCCGACCGCCAACACGATCCAGAACATCGACCCGACGATCCTCATCGACAACGGCCGCGTCTGGGTCTATTGGGGCACGTTCGGCCAGGTGCGGGTCCTCGAATACCAGCAGGACCTCAAGACCCCGATCGGCACGCAGCGCGCGGTCACCGGGCTGACCGGCTTCTTCGAGGCGCCGTGGGCCTTCAAGCGCGGTGCGACGTATTACCTGGCATACGCCGGGAACAACGCGGGCCCGACGTCGCCGTGCACGCCGGCGAATTACCACGCCTGCATCGCGTACGCCACGGCATCGTCCCCGGAGGGCCCGTGGACCTACCGCGGGACCGTGCTCACTCCGGTGTCCTCGACGACCAGTCACCCGGGCATCATCGAGTTCCGCGGCCAGTGGTACATCACCTATCACACGGCAGACGCGGCCGGCGGCGGCCACTTCCGCCGCTCGGTAGCGATCGACAAGGTCGACTGGGACGACACGCAGAACCCGCCCCGGATGAAGACGGTCGTGCAGACCCCGGTCAAGGAACGCGACCGCACGCCACGCGCGAACATCGCCCAGGAGGCCAAGGTCACCGTCTCCAACGAGCCGGTGCCAACCCAGTACTGGGTGAAGGCGCTCAACGACGAGATCGTGCGCGCCAACCCGCTGCCACCTGACATGTGGGGTACCTGGACCGGCAACAACCCGCCGCAGCAGTCGGTGCAGTACACGTGGGACCAGCCGATGCGGATCTCCGGGTCGCAGATCGACTTCTGGAACGACCAGCCGCAGGGCAGCGGCATCGGCGTCGCGGCCCCGGCCCGGTGGCGCATCCAGTACTGGAACCTCGCGACCGGGCAGTGGGCCGACGTGCCGAACCCCAGCGGCTACCCGACCGCCACCCAGGGTTTCCAGAACACGAGTTTCGACCCGGTCACCACCACCCAGGTCCGGGCGGTGTTCGACGCGTCCACGAACGGCAGCACGTACTCGGCCGTCGCGGTCGAGGAGTGGAAGGTGCTCGCCGACCAGCCCCGGTCGGTCACCGTGCCGCCGATGACCGTCGAGGTGGGCGAGACCGAGCTGCCCGCCACCGTGCCGCTCACCTTCGGTACCGAGACGTTGCAGGTGCCGGTCTACTGGGACAAGGTGACGCCGGCCGACGTCGCCGCGCCCGGTCGCGTCATGGTGCGCGGCAGCGTGCTGGGCTACGCCGCCCGGCAGGTCATCGGCGACGTCACGGTCATCTCGCCCGGTGACACCGAGGGCGACACGACGGCACCGTCGCTGACGCTCAGCCCGAGCGGCAGCGCCGGCTCGGACGGCTGGTTCCGGTCCGGGGTCAAGGTCCGCGTCGCGGCGGCCGACGATCGCGGTGGCCGGATGACCATCGAGTCGAAGGTCGACGACGGCCAGCCGGTGAGCGCGTCTCCGGTGCGTTATGCGGACGTGACCGTCGGCGGAGACGGCCGGCACACGGTGACCGCCGCCGCGACCGACCGGGCCGGCAACCGGTCCGGGGCGTCGAGCCTCGCCGTGAAGATCGACTCGACCGCACCGGTGAGCGCCGCCACGGTCGCCGACCGCAAGGTCAGCATCAGCGCGACCGACGCGACCAGTGGCATATCACATGTCGAATATGCCATCGATACCGGATCATGGGCCGCCTACACCGGGCCCGTCGCGGCACCCGACGCGAGCAAGCACACCGTCTCGTTCCGGGCGCTGGACAACGCCGGCAACCTGGAGACCGCCAAGTCGGTCACCGTTCCGGCGGACCTGTCCGGGCCGCTGAACGGCAACGTCGGGCCGATCGGCACGCCGACCGCGTCGTACACGGCGGGCTGGAACAGCGTCACCGCCCTCAACGACGACGCCGACCCGGCGAACCCGGCCCAGGCCCAGATCTGGGGCACCTGGTCCGGCGACCGCCCGGCCACCCAGTGGATCCAGTACGACTGGGCGCGGCCGATCCGGTTCACCGGCACCGAGCTGAAGTTCTGGCGCGACTCCAACCCCGGCACCGGCGACGGCGTCGCGGAACCGGACGGCTGGAAACTCCAGTACTGGGACGGATCGGCGTGGCGCGATGTGACCGGTGCCATGTCATATGGCACCAGCTCGACCGCGTTCAACCACGTCGACTTCGACCCGGTGACCACCAACCGGCTCCGGGCGACCTTCAACGCCAACAGCAACGGCGCGACCTCCTCGGCCGTCGCCGTTACCGAGTGGCGAGTGTTCGCCGCCGAGCCGGGCGAGCCCGCCGTCAACGTCACCGTGACGGCGCAGCCACGGTGCATCGGCGGAAAGGCTTACGTCGCCGTGCAGGCGCACAACGGCGAGAGCTCGGCGCTGGGAATCGCGCTCGAAACGGCGTACGGGAGCAAGGAATTTGACTCTGTCGCGCCGGGCAGCAACGCCTACCAGTCGTTCCCGGTGCGCGCCGCGGCAGTCCCGGCCGGCACCGCCACCGTCCGCGTCGCGGACACCACCCTGACCGCCTCCTACGACTCCCTCACCTGTTCCTAAGGAGATTGCATGAACGTCCGTCAACGCCTGTACCCGGCCGTCGCGGTGGCTGCCGTCCTCGCGGGGATGGCCGCCGTCCCGGCCGCCGCGCAGGCCGACCCCGGCGACTCGGCCGACGTCGACGTCAACGTCGACATCACCCCGATCAAGGTGCCGGGCGTGCTCGCGCTCACCGTCGCCGGGAACGCGGTCAGCCTGCAGGAGAACGGATCCGACCTGCTGGTCCGTCAGTTCACCGGCACGCTGCCCACGGTGACCGTCACCGACACCCGCACCGCCGACGAGATCCCGGCCGGTTCGAGCTGGGCGGTGCTGGGCACCTCCAGCGACTTCACCGGCGGCGCCGGGACCATCACCGCCGACCATCTGGGCTGGAAGCCGCGCCTGCTCGACGGCGGCGAGAGCGGCCAGGTCACCGAGGGCGAGGAGGTCGTCACGGTGCTCGACGATGAGACCCAGCCCGGCAACAACGTCGGCCTCACCGACCAGGAACTGCTGGTGTCCACATACGACTCGGCGGCCGTCACCGGCGACTCGTACTCGGTGAACGCCGACCTGTTCCTGCGCACCCCGGCGGACGTGGCCGCGGGTTCGTACCACGCCACGCTCACCACTTCCCTGTTCGAGTAGCAAACCCCGGCGGGGGCCGCTTGCCGGCGGCCCCCGCCCGCTCGTCGTGAGGACTCCCCATGCGCATCCTGGCCGTGCTCGCCGCCGTCGCCGTCACCGTCCCGATCGCGCCCGCGGTGGCCCGGGCCGAACCCGCGTCCCTCACCTGGACCGTGCAGCCGGCCACCGCGGCCGGGCCGGACGGCCGGCGCTGGATCGAGAAGACCCTCGACCCCGGCCAGGCCACGACCGAATACCTGGCGGTGCGCAACTTCAGCGACAGCGGCGCGGTGTTCGCGCTCAAGGCCGCGGACGGCTACCTGACCGACAAGGGTCGCTTCAACATGCTGCCGTCCGACCGGAAGTCCGTCGACGGCGGCACCTGGATCGCGGTCCAGCCCACGGTGAGCGTGCCGGCCAAAGGGACGAAGGTGGTCCCGCTCCGCATCACCGTGCCGCGGGCGGCCACCCCGGGCGACCATCCGGCGGGCATCGCGGCTTCGGTGCTGAGCGCCTCCGGGACCGTGCGGGTGGAAAGCCGCGTCGGGTTCCGGGTGCTGCTGCGCGCCGCCGGGACGGTGCGGCCCGCGCTCACCGCCACCCACCTCACCGCGCGCTACTCGGCGTCCTGGAATCCGTTCCGGTCCGGAACGGTCCGGCTTTCCTACGACACCACCAATTCCGGCAACGTACGCGTCGACGCGCGGGGCAGCGTGGCGGTGTCCTCGTTGTTCGGGGCGCAGACCCGGGCCCGTGCCGTCAACGGGGGAGAGCTGATGCCCGGCGCCGCCCGCCCCGAATCGGCCACCGTCGGCGGGGTCTGGCCGCTGGGCCGCCTGGCCACGAAGGTCGAGCTGACCCCGGCCGGCGGCACCCCGACGACGGTCACGACGGCGGCGTGGGCGCTGCCGTGGCCCCACCTGATCCTGCTCGCGGCAGTCGTCGCGCTGCTGCTGGCGTGGCGCCGCGCCGCCCGCCGCCGGCGCCGCACCCTGAACCGCATGCTGGACGAGGCCCGTCAGCAAGGCCGCCGCGAAGCAACCGCGTGAACGCGCCCGAAACGCTGATCGATCCCGGCGGGTGGGACGCCGCGCCACGCCCTTTACGCTCGGTGATGGCCGCGTTTGTGCTGCTCGCGCCGTGTGCGGCCATCGACGATGCTCGCCGGGATGGCGCTCATCACGGAGATCGCCGCGGCCTTTCGTGGCAGCCTGCGCAGATCGGTCTACTCGGCCGGTCTACTCGGTCTTCGAAGGGCAAGCACGATGCGTGAGGTTGTCGAGCTCCGGAATGTCACGTTCCGCCGCGACAACAAGGAGATCCTGCACGACGTGAGCTTCACCGTACGCCAGGGCGAGCACTGGGCCATGCTCGGCTCGAACGGCGCGGGCAAGAGCACGGTGCTGGGCTTCTGCGGTGCGGTGACGCATCCGACGACCGGGACCGTGCAGGTGCTCGGCAACCGGCTCGGCCGGGTCGACATCCAGACGCTGCGCCGCTCGATCGGCCACGTGAACCCCCGTCACCCGCTGCGATCGCCGCTCACCGTCCGTGAGGTCGTGCTCAGTGGCCTCGCCGGGTCGGTCGACCTGCCGCCGCGCTGGCAGGCGACGGGCGACGAGACCGTCCGCGCCGACCGGCTGATCGACATGCTGGGCCTGGCGGACAAGGCGGCGCTGCGCTGGCCGACCCTGTCGCAGGGGGAACGGGGCCGGGCGCTGATCGCCCGCGCGCTGATCGTCGAACCGCGCCTGCTGCTGCTGGACGAGCCGTCGACCGGCCTGGACGTGGCCGCCCGCGAGCAGCTGCTCGAGACCGTCGACCTGCTCGAGCAGACGCACCCCGAGCTCGCGTCCATCGTGGTCACTCACCACCTGGAGGAGTTGCCGACGACGACCAGCCACGCGCTGCTGCTCAAGCAGGGCCGGGTGGTCGCCGCCGGAACTGCCCTGGACGTCCTGACCACCGAGAACGTCTCCGAGGCGTTCGACCACCCGATCAACGTCGACCACCAGGACGGCCGCTGGTCAGCCCGAGCCGCCCGCCTCTCCCGCACCGCCTGACCACCCCTCCCACCATGTGGCAGCGTGGTCCGCATTCCGTAGCTGTTCAGCTGGTTCCGTCGGCCGGGAGTCCCGTGCGAGGCGACGCCGCCAGGCCCGGGCAGGTCCCAGCTCCCCCCAATGGGCGCCCCCCACGCGGGTGTGGGCAGTCGCGACGCCGGGGAGGCTGTGGCTGCCCACACCGCGGCCACCCTCACCCACGTGTGGGGAATCGCGACGCCGGGAAGGCCGTGGCTCCCCACACCGCGGCCACCCTCACCCACGTGTGGGGAATCGCAACGCTGGGAAGGCCGTGGCCCCCCACGCCGCGGCCACCCTCACCCACGTGTGGGGAATCGCGACGCCGGGGAGGCTGCGGTTCCCCACACCGCGGCGACCCACAGCGGGTGTGGGCACCCGCCACGGCCGGAACGTCCCAGCTCCCCACGGCGACGGCCCTCAGGTCAGCCACGCAAGGCCAACGCATCGGAGGGTGAGCGGCGCGAGAACCAGCTGAACAGTTCCGCATTCCGGGACGGACGACCACATCGTGGCGCCGATTCCGTGATGTGGGATGGCGGTCCACTGTAGACAAATATTTCTCCCATAATGCGCCTTTTATCCGCGACGATTTCCCGGTAGAACGCGGACCTTGGAGAGTTATGGCTCGTATGTGGGCGCAACTCTCCAAGGTTGCAAAAATATCCGGGAATTGGTCCGTCGAGTTCACGCCGCAGGATCGTGGGCGCGGTCGCGCCCCTGGTCATCCGGCTTCCATCGCTCCCGCGCCCACCCGGACCTGATAGGCGTCGGGTTCAGTACCCGAAATTTCGGATTTGCGGGGAATTTTACGGATCGTGGACCGCGGTGAGGGGCATCGCGGTGAGGGGCATCGCGGTGAGGGGCACCGCGGTGAGGGGCACCGCGGTGAGGGGCAACGCAGCGAGGGGCATCGCGGCGGGGGAGAGCGAGCGACTACGGAACTCACCCCGAAGTCAGGCCGGGCCCATCGTTCGCGTGGGTGTTGCCTGTTGATAACTGGGAAAAAGCTGTGAGTTTCTGGAACGTCGGCAAGGTGGGCCATTGGCCGCCGCCCGGTGTGCCGTGCGCACCCCGGAGAGTCCTCGTTGCGGAAAGCCCTGATCCTCGCCTGCCTCCTGATCGCCGCGGTGGTCCTGACGCCGGGAGCCGCGCAGGCGCACCCCTTCGGTGACCCGCAGACGGTCGCGGTCGCGCTGGACGGCAGCGATCCGTCCGTTGTGCACGTTCGCTGGAAGGTCGGCGGCCTCGACGATCTGACCCTGCTGGGCGTCGCGCTCGGGGTGCTGCCGCCGGACCGGGTGCTGCTCGACGGCGCCACCGTCTTCCAGCCGTCGGACGCCGCCACGATCGGGCCGTCCGCGCAGTTCGCCGGCTACCTCACCAAGCAGATCACCGTCGCCGACCGGGAACAACCCTGCCCGGCGGCCGTCCAGCGGCCCGGCGACCTCGTCAAGAACGGCGTGACCATCGACTACCGCTGTGACGGCCCGATCGGCACCGCCACCATCGCCGTGCGGACACTGACCGACCTCAACCCGGCCTACAAGACGCTGGCGTCCGGACCGGACGGTGAACACGCGGTCTACGGCCAGGGCAACGAGTCGCACGAGTGGGTGTTGAGCGGTGCTGACGGCGTACGGGCAACGCAAACGCACCCGGCTCGCAACGCGGCACTGCAGATCGCCATCGTCCTCGCCGGCGTCATCGTCGTCGCCGGCGCGGTAGCCGTCCTAACGAGACGCCGAAAGAGGAAACACCTTGCGTAAGAGATACGGGGGCGTGCTGCTGGCCGCCCTCCTGGCGGTGAGCCCGATCGTGATCGGCCCGGGCTCGGCACTCGCGGCGGGCAACGCGGCCGAGAGCGCGCCCAGCCTGAACGTGACCGACGGGCAGACCCTCGCCGGCACCACGAAAATCAACGTCGAGCCCACCACCGAGGAAGACTCGGTCACCGCGCTCACGGTCGATGGCGAGCCGGTCAAGGCCGAGAAGAACGCCGGCACCGCCCACTTCAGTTTTGACATGGGCGGCAACGGCACCGAAGAGCGCTACAAGAACTACATCACGGTCAACGACCACACCGAGCGCGTCTTCTTCCCGACCATCCCGGGCGGGAACCGCGGCACGCTCGACTTTCCCGGCTCCTGGCTGCACGAGGGCGTCAACACGCTGACCGTGAGCGCCGGCGCCGCCTGGGTGGACACCACGAGCACGACCGCCGCCGGCGTGGAGACTTTGCCGTTCGGCGAGGGCCTGCGTTGCCCGAACTACGACGACTTCCCGCTGAGCAGCCTCGGCCTCGGCCTGGTCGGCGTGGTCGCGGACGCCGAGCAGAACGCGTTCAGCTACAGCTTCGGCGACGGCACCTGCGGCAGCGCGCAGCACCTGCTCACCCAGGCGCTGACGTTCGTCATCTCGGGCACGCCGGGCGGCACCTCGGGCCTGAGCGCCGACCTGGACACCACCAAGCTGTCCAACGGGTCGCACACGATCCAGGCGGTCACCGAGTCGGGCGCTAAGGCCACCGTCTCGGTTGAGGTCAACAACGACCCGGCCGGTGCTCCGACGGTGACGCCGGCGGACGGTGCGCTGGTGCGCGGCGAGCAGCGGGTGATCGCGGCGGGCACGCAGAACAAAACGGACAAACTGGAAATTGATGGGAAGGCCGCCGAGAACGCGGAGAGTCTCGCCGCGGGCACGGCCACCCTGGGCCTGACCGTCGAGGCGGGCAACTCGGTCGAGGCGCGCTACCACAACTACCTGCTGGTCAACGGCAACCGGGTGGACCTGGGCGGCGACTACGGGGTGAGCGGCGCGGAGCCGGTGAAGATCGCGTTCCCGACCCGTTACCTCAGGCTCGGCGACAACGTCGTGCAGCTCAAGACCGGTGACTACAACGGGACCGCCAACGGCGCGACCTGTGCCAACCACGACGACTTCAAGGTGACAAGGACGTCGGTCGATCTCGCGCTGGGTATCGACGGCACCGTCACGCCGGGTGACACGTTCATCGTCACGAGCGCCGGGAAGACGGCCACGACGGACGCCTCGCTCGCGCTGGGCGACGGCACCTGCGGCACCAACAAGGACGCCGAGTTCCATTTCGGCATCGACGGGGCGGCGACGACGCGCACGATAGAAACCCTGGCCGGCACCGGCGACGCTCACCTGAAGTTCTTCGTCGGCGGCAACGGCGCGGACAACGGCTTCGACAACAAGGTCGTCATCAACGGCATCCCGGTCGACATGGGCATCTGGGAGAAGGAGGTCGCCGACCTCTCGTTCCCGAACGAATACCTGGTCCCGGGCACCAACGTCATCGACTTCGTCGCGGGCAGTGACCACGGCAGCGCCAAGCCCGGCGGGTGCGACAACTACGACGACTTCACCATGCGTGACTTCGAGCTCGACCCGGTTGGCGGCAAGGCCACCCAGCTGACCCACGAGGTCGCCGGGACCAACGTCGTCATCGGCTCGTCGACGTACCCGACGGGGTCGCCGGTCACCGTCTACATCGGCGACGGCACCTGCGGCAGCAGCCACAACGGCGAGCTGGAGAAGACGATCCTCTTCGATGTGCCCGACCTCCCCGGCGTGGGCGCGCGGGCGGACGTCGACACCACGAAGCTCTCCGACGGCCGGCACCTCATCACGGCCGCGTCCGGCGACAAGACGGCCACCCGGCACATCACGGTCGACAACAGCGCCCCCGAGGTCGAGGACAGCGTTCCGGCCGAGGGTCAGCGCCTCACCAGTACGGTCGCCGTCAACATCAAGATCAAGGACGCGACAGGCGTTTCCGGTACGCCGGTGATCACGCTCGACGGGAAGGCGGTCAAGCAGGGCGACGAGATCGGGCACGGTCTCGCGGCCGGCGCGCACACGATCGCCGTCACCGCCGCGGACACGCTCGGCAACACGGCGACCCGGGAGATCCACTTCAGCAGCGCCAGCATCCCGGACGTGCCGACGGGGTTGGCCGCGGCGGTCGACGGCACCACCGCGACGCTGTCCGCGACGATCCCGGGGGCGGACGACACCCCGCTCACGGCGACGTTCACCAAGGCCGGCGTGGTGCTGCCGAGCACCGGCTATCAAGGGGTCTCCTCGGACGTCCCGACCTCGCTGGACGTGGCGCACGACGCGACGGTCGATGTGGCTTCGTTGCACCCGCTCGACGGCAAGTCCATCGACACCCCGTCCGGCCGTGATGTGGTGTTCCAGCGCTACGACCTCGCCGTGGCCGATTCAAACAAAACGCCTACGCTGCGCTGGGAGGGCACCATCGACCCGGCCCGCCTCGTTTCGCTGCGGGTGTGGGACGGCGCCAAGTGGGTCGTGCTGACCAGCGCTCGCGGGCAGGACGCGAAGAACACCGTGCTCACCGCGCCGCTGGAGAAGACCTACCGCGACGGCGGCAAGGTGCACGTTCTGGTCACCGGCGAGGACCCGTTCGCCGACGACCTCTCACCGCACGACGCGACCGCGCAGAACGACAAGGACCACTTCGAGGACCCGGGCACGTACGACTTCGCCCTCACCCACTTCACCGACACGCAGTATCTGTCGGAGGGTGCGGCCGGCGGCACCTACGACGACTGGGACGGCAAGACCGAGGCGTCCGATGTGGAGACGGCGGACGAGCAGGCGGTCTGGCAGGCGGCGTACCGCAACGAGACACAGTGGATCGCGGACAACGCCAAGTCGAAGAAAATCGCCTACACCGCGCACACCGGCGACGTCATCGAGAACGACTATTTCGACCCCGATGCCAAGAACGCCAACGGTACGCTCGTACGCCCGGGCCTGAACGAAGAGGTGAACAAGGAGCTCGCCGTCTCCTCGGGCTACCAGAAGATCCTCGACGACAACGGCGTGGTGAACCAGGTCATCGCCGGTAACCACGACGACCAGCTCGGCGCCGAGACCGGACCGGACTCGCGGTTCAGCAAGACGTTCAGCGCCGACCGCTATTACCAGGTCGCCAAGTCCTGGCCGGCGGGCGACTCGTACCACGCGTGGGACGAGAAGCCGGGCGCCCCGGGCAAGGACAACCAGAACAACTACGTCCTGTTCTCGGCCGGTGGGCTCGATTTCGTGGCGGTCGGCCTCTCCTACGGCGTCACCCGCGACGAGGCCGACTGGGCCGACGCCATCTTCAAGAAGTACAAGGATCGCAACGGGATCCTGCTCTCGCACGACTACCTCAAGCCGTCGCCGAATCCGGACGGGCGCGGCGCCGCCTTCTCCGAGCCGGACGGGTCCGCGCTCTACAAGCAGGTGGTCGAGGGCAACCCGAACGTCTTCCTCGTCCTCGCCGGGCACGAGCACGGCGTCGGCACCAACCTGAAGACGAACATCGGCCCGACCGTGGCGCACGACGTGGTCGAGCTGCTGGCGGACTACCAGTTCTACACGGTGCCCGCGAGCCAGCTCTGGCCCGGCAAGGCGGACGCGAACGGGAACATCGACGTCAACGGGGACGGCACGCCGGACCACAAGGCCACCGATCGTCTCCAGTTCGGGGCCAGCTTCCTGCGCCTGCTGCAGTTCGACGTCAAGCGCTCCGAGATGCACATCGACACGTACTCGCCGTTCCTCAACAACTTCGGGGCGACCGAGTACGACATCCGCCAGGACGGCAGCCAGAACGCGCCGCGCTACAACGGATCCGAGGACAACCTCACCCTTCCGGTGGACCTCACCACGCGCAAGACGTCCTTCACCACGGATTCCCTTGCCGCGTACGTTCCGTCCGACGCCCTCGGAAGCACCACGGTGACACCCGGCGGCACCGCCACCGTCGCGTGGACCGGGCTGCAGCCCGGCACCTCGTACGCCTGGATCGTGTCGGCCGGCACGGCGGACGGCGGCTTCTCGGTCGCGCAACCGGCCGTGTTCCGCACGGTCCGCGCGACGCCTTCGCTGACCGTCGCCTCGGCGCCGGTGAAATGGGGGACCGCGGCCACGGTCACCGCCCGGGTCAACGCGGGCGGCGTCCCGGTGACCGGCACGGTCACGCTCACCGAGGGCTCCACGGTGCGCGGCTCGGTGACCCCGGCCGCGGACGGCACCGCCACCTTTACGTTGCCGGCCGGTCTCGCGGGTGGCGCGCACGCGATGTCGGTCGCCTACTCGGGCAGCGAGCAGCTCGAGCCGGCGCAGGCCCCGGTCACCGTGACGGTGAACCTGCCGGCCGCGTGGTCGGCCGCGGCCGTCTACAACACCGGCGACCGGGTCAGCTACCAGGGCAAGGTGTTCCAGGCGTCGTACTACGCCCACAACCAGAAGCCGGGCGACCCGAACGGCCCGTGGCAGGAATTCGCCATGGCCGAGAACGGCGACACGCTCTGGACGCCATCGCGGATTTTCAACGCGGGGGACAAGGTCGTGTACGACGGGCGCGTGTTCAAGGCCCGGTGGTACACCCGGAACCAGAAGCCGGGCGACCCGAACGGGCCGTGGGAGGAGATCGCGCCGACGCCGCCGGACGGCAGCCCCGCGGCGTGGACGCCGACCACGGTCTACAACGCCGGGGATCGGGTGACGTACCAGAGTCACGTCTACGAGGCCAAGTGGTACACGCGGAACCAGAAGCCGGGTGACCCGAACGGTCCGTGGCAGAAGGTCAGCTAAGAAGTGTGGAGGGGCCCCGGAAAACCGGGGCCCCTTCTCTCATTCGTTGGCGCCGGCGATCTGGCCGAGGAAGTCGGCGAGCGCCTGCGGCACGGTCAGCGGCGCGCGGCCGATGAGGGTGCGCAGGTCCTTGCTGTCCGAGCGGAGCCGGTTGTCGCGCGCGGCCAGCTCGACGGCCAGGGTCGCCTCGACGTCCTCGGTGCCGATGTTCGTCAGCAGCTGCCGGTAGTCGTCCTCGGCGAGATCCTCGACCTGGATGGTCTCGCCGCTGACGTCGCTCAGGATCGAGGCGAAGTCGGCCACCGTGAACGGCTCGCCGGCCAGCTCGAAGGCGGCGCCCGCGTGCCCGTCCCCGACCACCACCTCGGCCGCCGCGACCGCCAGATCGAACCGGGCCACGGCGGAGACCTCGCCGTCCCCCTCGATCGAGAAGATCTTCTGGTCGTCCAGGCCGCCCACGAACTTCAGGGACGCGTACCGCTCGGCCTGTAGCCCGCTGCGCAGGAAGGTGAAGTTCGAGCCCCACGACGCGCGGATGAGGTCCTCGGTGGCCCGGTGCGCGGCGAAGATGTCGGCGTTGACGTCCTGCGCGCCGAGGCCGCTGACGTAGCCGACCCAGCTCGCGCCGGCGGCCCGGGTGGCGTCCAGGGCATTCCGGTTACGCAGCAGGGTCGCGTCGGTGACCGGCTCGAAGGTCTCGTCGCCGCTGAACGGCACCAGCATCAGCTGGGTGGTCCCGGCGAAGATGTCGGCCAGACCAGCGGGCTGGGTGAGATCGGCGTCGCGGACCTGGACCCCGAGCTTCTTGACGTCGTCGATGCTGCCGCCTAGCACGGGCACGTCGTGCGAGACGGCGATGATCTCGCCGGCGCTCACCCCTCGGCCGATGAGTTCCTTGATGATCTGAAAGCCGAACGAGCTCGCCGCCCCGGTTACGGTGATCATGAGCCTCTCCTCAAACGCTCAACGCCATGTCACCCCATCCAGACGTCGGGCGAGGCGGAGATGTTCAGCGGAGGAAAGATTCTTTATTGCGACGGTGTGCGACCCGGCCCTCGCCGCGCGTCAAGATAAGCGGCCACCGCGCAGACGACCACGACCGCACAGGTCAGCACGATGCCGCTCAGCCCCCACGCCACCATGGCGACCGAGAGCAGCCCCCACACCACGGCGGCCGCGATCGAGACGGCGATCAGCACCGGCCGGGACCATCGTGGCCAGGGCGGACGCACCAGAGACGGATAATCAGCGGCAAGATGATCGACGATGTCGTTGAAGTCCCGGTGTTTGTCTTCCGTGCTCATCGGTAGCTCCTCAGGGTGAACCCGGGCGGCGCGGCCGTGACCGGTTCCTACCGCAGAGTACGTCGTCTTTCTGTCAAAGCGGCAGTCTCACGCCCGGACGATTTTTCAGACCCGGCCGCGGTGAGGTCAAACACAATGGACGGACTGAACGGTATCGGGACGCGAACGATCACTCGGTCGCATCCCAGAGCTTAGCCACAAAAAACGCGATAAAGGCGACTTTTCGGTTGCGGCGCGCGGCCCGGTGAGATCAAGCACGATGGACGCAGGTATTGAACGGTGTCCGAAAGTGAACGTTCTCCTGGTCGTATCCCGACCTGGAAGGCCCGACACGTGCGCTTGACCGTCAAGAAAACCGTCTTCCGGGTCGTCGGCTCATTGCTCGCTGTCATCATCGTGCTGATCGTCGCGATCTATGCCTGGCCCCTCGGCTCGGGCTCGCTGCGTGCCGCCCCGGCGGTGACTCTCGACTTCGCGGCGGCGACCGCCGAGGCCGGCCGGGTCGTCGCCGCCGACACTGCCGACCAGAACGTCCGTCCCGAGTGCCGCAGTCAGTTGCTGACGCACGGCAAGCGGACGGCCAAGGCGGTTCTGCTGCTGCACGGCTACACGAGTTGCCCGGCCGGGCTGGCCGGCCTCGCCAAGGTTTACTTCGACCAGGGTTACAACGTCTGGCTGCCGCGGGCTCCCCGGCACGGCACCACCGACCCGCTGGCGCACACCCACGTCAAGGCCCAGGAGCTCACCACGTACGCCAACGACGGCATGAACGTGGCGGCGGGGCTCGGTGACGACGTCGGGGTCGCGGGCATCTCCGGCGGTGCTGTCCTGGCCACCTGGCTCGCCGGGCACCGGGCTCCCGTCGTACATCATCTGCTCGTTCTTTCGCCGTTTTATGAGCCGAGCACCGAGCAGGCGCCGCGTTTCGAGGTCAAACCGCTCATCGTGCTTTTCGGGTTCCGGCTGCTGCCCGACCATATCGACGACAACGGCTTCTCGTATTCGTCGCTCTCGCAGTACCTGCGGATCGCCCGCAACCTGGACCTCGACCGAAAAGGGCCGCTCTCCTCGATCGCGGTGGTGACGTCCGCCGGCGACGATTTCATCGACCACCAGCGCGCCATGCGGATCCCGCGCCAGATAGCCGACCTCGACGGCATCAAACTGGGCGTGCACGAGCTGCCCAAAGACCTCGGCATCGGCCACGACATTGCCGAGCCGACCGTGCTCAAGGACCGCGCCGCCGACCTCTACAAGACCTATTTCGACCTGTACGAGGGCACGCGACTGACCTGATGTCTGCCGCTGATCATGGGGGTGGGCGGTGGTGCAATACTGTGCCGCCCCACCACAGTGGACCGATCCGGGGCTTCTCGATAGGGTAAAGACGTATTTATACGTCTTGTCCCCCAAGTGTTGCCAGATTGGATGAAGGTTGGTGTCAACACCGACTGAGCCCGCCCCCGGCGTGACCAGGCAGCAGTCGATCAAGCGACGCGTCGTCCGGCTGGTGCTCATTCCCAGCCTCGTCGCGGTGCTCCTGTGGTTCGTCGCCTCGGGATACCTGGTCTTTCAGGGCTACTACAACCGTGAGGTCGCCAACACGGTCCGTAAGGTCTCCATCCCCGCCGTCTCCGCGCTGTCGTCCGTCCAGCAGGAGCGCCGGCTCAGCGTGGCCTACCTGGCCCGCCCCTCCGGCGGCCTGACCGAGCTGCTCGACCAGCGCCGCCAGACCGACCAGCGGGTCGCCGACCTGCGCACGGTCGGCGAGAGCGCGCTGGGCCGCGCCCCGGACTCGATCAAGACCCGGTGGAAGACCCTGACCGACCTGCTCGACCAGCTCCCCGCCAACCGCAGTGCCGTGGACGCCCGCACCACCAGCACCACGAGCGCCTACGCCTACTACAACCAGGTGCTCGACGCGTCCACCGACCTGTTCGACGCGCAGGCGCGCGGCGTGCCGGACGTGACCGCCACCCAGGGCGGTCTCACGGCCACCGACGTCTTCCGGGCCAGTGACGAGATGTCGCGCGCCGGCTCCATGATCGACGGGGCGCTGACCTCCGCGAAACTCGGCCAGTCCGACTATCTCGAATACGTGAGCCTCGTCGGGGCGTACCACTCGAATCTGACCTATGCCAGCGTCCACCTCGAGCCCGGCGTCCGTCAGCGGTACACGACCGTGCAGCAGAGCGACGAATGGCACCAGCTGCTCGCCGCCGAAAACTCGATCATCGCGGCCGGTTCCTGGAAGAAGGGCGCGCCGAACTCGGTGCTCGTCACCAGGGCACAGTGGACGGCACTCACCGGCCGGGTCTCCGACGACCTCATCGGACTGACCGTGCTGCAGGCCGACCAGGTTTCGGCACGCACACTTCGCACGGGTAACAACCAGCTGCTCACCGCGTCGCTGGGCAGTCTGCTGGCCCTGCTCATCGCCGGCGGCGCGATCCTGTGGGCGGTCCGGCAGTCGCGAGTCCTGGTCGACCGGGCCCTGTCCACCCGCCTGGCCAAGCTCGGCACCGACGCGGACGCGCTGGTCGACGAGCGGCTGCCCGCGCTCATGGACCGATTACGCCGGCGCGAGGCGGTCGACCTGTCGGCCGAGTTCCGCGGCGACGACTACGGGCACGACGAGATCGGTCAGGTGGCCCGGGTCATCAACCGGTCCCTGCAAGCCGCCGCCGGGGCCGCGGTCAACGAGGCCAAGGCGCGCGCGGCCGGCACCGCGATGCTGATGGGTGTGGCGCGGCGCCCGCAGCGCCCGCTGCAACGCGGCCTGAAGGTCGTCGAGGATCTGCAGGGCCAGATCGGCGACGAGAAGCTGCTGACCAACCTGTTCGACATCCACCACCAGCTCAACCAGACCCGGCGCTTCCTGGAGAACCTGGTCATCCTCGCCGGCGGGCAGATCGGCCGCCGCTTCCAGAACCCGGTGCCGCTGCGCCGCGTCATGCTCGCCTCGTTCGCCGAGGCCCGCGACTACCAGCGGATCACGCTGCGTGGCGCGCCCGACGTGGCGCTGGTCGGGCACGCGGTCGCCGAGGTCATCCACCTGGTCGCCGAGCTGCTGGACAACGCGCTCGCGTTCTCCTCGCCGGGCAGCACCGTCTGGGTCAGCGGCAGCAAGGTCAGCCAGGGCGTGGCGGTCGAGATCGAGGACGCCGGCGTGGGGATGAGCGGTGAGGCGGTCGAACAGGCCAACCTCATGCTCGCCACCGCACCCACCCCGGACATCACCGAGCTGAAGGACGGCGCGCAGGTCGGCCTGCACGTGGTCGCCGAGCTGGCCAAGCGCGAGGGCGTGCAGGTCAGCCTGCGCCGGTCCGCGTACGGCGGGCTGCTCGCCATCGTGCTGCTGCCGGACCGCCTGCTCAGCGGCGGCGACGAGGGCCGCGACCCGGACGAGCCGCTCACCGCCGCCCCGGCACCGGTCGCGCCGCCGCGGAACGACCGTTTCGACACCGTCGAGATCGCCACGGTCGAGAACAGGACTGCTGTGGGCGTACTGGAACCGGAGAAACCCCGCACGCGGCCGGAACCGGAGAAAAAAGAGAAGCCGGCGGCCGGCCGGCCGCCGCTTCCGCACCGCCGCCCGCAGCAGCACCTGGCACCCGGGCTGCTCGAGGACACCGGCGAGGCGGCCGTCCCGGCCGAGCCGGCGAAGAAGCGGTCGCCCGAGGAGGCCCGCGCCCGGTTCGTGCGCTACCAGCAGGGGCGCACCGAGGGCCGCGCGGCCACCAGCGATGAGTCAGCTACCGACACTGAGCAAGGCAGGAACCCGTGACCAAGCCGACCCCTCAGAACGAGCTTCCCTGGATGCTGGATGATCTGGTCGAGGTACCCCACGTCGTGTCCGTGGTCGTGCTGTCCACCGACGGCCTGATCGTGCAGAAGTCCACGTCCATGCAGCAGGACCTCGCGGAGATCCTCGCCGCCGGCGCCTCCTCGATGTACAGCGTGGCGGCCGGCACCGGGCGCCGTTTCGAGAGCGGCGCGGTGCAGCAGGTCATCATCGAGTACGGCGAGCACACCCTGTTCATCGCGGCGGCCGGCCAGAACGCGCGCCTCGCCGTGCTCTGCGACGAGGACGTCGACATGGGCATGGTCGCGTACGAGGTGAGCCGCCTGGTGGGCCGGATCGGCGACTACCTGGGCACCACCGCCCGGGTGGGCGTGATGGCCGATGGCGTTTGATGCCTGGGACGGCGAGGACGAGGCGGCCGCCGGTCGCTTCGTCCCGCTCTACGTCCTGGTCAACGGCCGGACCAGCCCGCGCGACTCGAGCCTCGACCTGGCCACCCAGGTGGTGGCGCTGCCGGCCGACCGCCGCCGGCTGGAGCCCGAGTATCTCGACGTCCTGAACCAGTGCGGCAACTGGATCTCGGTGGCGGAGATCGGGGCGTACCTGCATCTGCCGCTGACCATCACCAAGGTGATGGTGGACGTGCTGGTGGAACAGGGTTACCTGGGGGTCGGTGCCCCGGCCCAGCAGAACATCATCGACATGCGCCTGCTCGACTCGGTTCTGGCCGGCCTCGAACGGCTCTGACTTTTCGACGCGAGGGATTGGGAAACGTGAATCGCACATCGGTCAAGATCGTCGTCGCCGGCGGTTTCGGCACCGGCAAGACGACCTTGGTGGGCTCGGTCAGCGAGATCGCGCCGCTGACCACGGAGGAGATCCTGACCGAGGCGAGCGTGGGCGTGGACGACACGACCGGGGTCGAAGGGAAGACGCACACAACGGTGGCGTTGGATTTCGGGCGGATCACGATCAGCCCGGATATCGTGTTGTACTTGTTCGGGACGCCTGGGCAGGATCGTTTCTGGTTCATGTGGGATGAGCTGGCGCAAGGGGCGGTCGGCGCTATCGTGTTGGTGGATACGCGGAGGCTGGAGACCAGTTTCGCGGCGGTCGACTATTTCGAGCGGCGTGGGATTCCGTTTGTGGCGGCGGTTAATCGGTTCTACGGTGAGTGCGCCTATAGCGAGGATGAGATTCGGTCGGCGCTTGAGTTGAGTTCTGAGGTGCCGCTGGTTTATTGCGATGCGCGGGATCGGGAGTCTAGTAAGTTGGCTTTGATCGCGTTGGTGCGGCATGCGATGAGCCGTCTTCCTGCAGGTGTCTGAATGGCTTTCCTACGCTTGGACGGTGTGGGGCGGGGGATGACTTACGCAGACCGTCAGGCTTGATGTCTGCGTAAGTCATCCCCCGCCCCACACCTTGCATGGGATTTTCGTGACGGCCAGGTGGTTGGTCACTCGCCGCTGGGTTCATGGTCCAGCTTGGGGACTCCCCTTATGGGACAGTGGTCCGGCTGCCGCGCTGCACTTTTCCAGGACGATTCAATCAGCGAGCGGACCATGGTGGTGGGTCAAGCGAGCGAACCCTGCCGCCTCACTCTTAGAGTCAAACCCGCGGTGCCTCCGGCTCGGCCGTCCGCTTATGGTGCCGCCGCTTGCCGGCCCACGCTTACCGTCCCTGTCGCGCCGCCCGCGAGCCGGTCACCCGGCCCTTGCTGCCGGCCCGTGCCGTCGCACCGACGATCCGCCGCCGAGATGCCCGACGAGCCACACATGTCTGCAGGTCGACGCGCAGCGCGCCTGCCGGGACGCGCGCCTCGTCCGTCCATCCCACTATGTGCCGATCCCGACCACATTCTGGATTTGGTCGAGACCTTGGAGAGTTATGCCCACATGCGAGCCCTAACTCTCCAAGGTCTATGAAACGGCGGAGAAGGTGGCCGATCAAAGGCGGATGAAAGCGGAGAAAAGCACACTCCACTGTGGATGCAATTCTCACGCTGTGGACCCGCTGCCACCATGTGGTCGCCGATCCCGCACAACGGACGCGGATCCCACATAGTGGCATTGCAGCGCGGCGGTGGGTGCCGACTGACGCGACCCGCTCGGCGATGCGCAGCAAATGCCCACCCCGCGCTGCGATCCCGGTCGCCGGGCGCTATGAAACGACCCTGGGCTGCTCGGCGGAGCCGACCCGCCCAGACGACGCGAGCAGCAAAGTCGACACAACCAGCGGGCGTAGCGCCGCTCCGTGCCTCCCGCAACGGGCCGTCCACCCGTCCGGCTTGCGCCAACAGCTGACCGCAGGCTGATCGCTCAGCTCAGCCAGAGCGGGCCGTTGAAACCCGGTGGCGCGCAGGCTGACTGCTCAGCTCGGCCACAGCGGGCCTTGTAAACCCGGTGGCGTGCAAGCTGATTGCTCAGCTTAGCCACAGCGGGCCTTGTAAACCCGGTGGCGTGCAAGCTGATCGCCCAGCTCGGCCACAGCGGGGCTGGTAAATCGGCTGGGCGCAAGCTGATCGAATGGCCCGGCCACCGCGGGGCTGGGAGTGGGTGACCCGGGAGATCAGGTGGCGGGGGTTTGATTCTGAGAGTGAGGCGGCATGGTTCGTTCGCCTGACCCACCACCGTGGTCCGCTCGCTGAACGGGTCGTCCCGGGGTGAGCACAGCGCGGCAGCCGGACCCCTGTCCCGTAGGGGGAGTAGCCAAGCTGGACCGAGAACCCAGCGGCGAGTGACCAAAGACCTGGCCGGAACAAAAATTCCATGCAAGGTGTGGGGCGGGGGATGACTTACGCAGACATCAAGCCTGACGGTCTGCGTAAGTCATCCCCCGCCCCACACCGTCCAAGAGCGAGAATGAGAGGGGGGTCGAGCCGGGGTGGGGTGAGGCCCACCCCGGCTCGCGGGGGGAATTCAGCTGGCTGGAGTCTCGGCCGTAGCCACAATGGTGGCCCGCCCAAGCACGTGACTAAAGATGTTGAAACCAACGAACGCAGGCGACCCTTCCGCGGGCACCCCCAGGTCCTCGGTATCAAGCGCATGCACGGTGATGAAGTACCGGTGCTGACCATGCCCCGCAGGCGGGGCCGACCCGATATACCGAGCCGCGCCGCCGTCGTTGCGGTACTGGATCGCGCCCGAAGGCAACCCCGAGCCCTTCTCGTCGCCCGCGCCCTCGGCCAGAGAGGTCGTGCCGACCGGGATGTTCGCGACCGTCCAGTGCCAGAAGCCCGACTGGGTCGGCGCGTCCGGGTCGTAGATCGTCACGGCGTAGCTCTTCGTGCCGGCCGGGGCGCCGCTCCAGCTGAGCTGGGGAGACGCGTCCTGCCCGCCGGGGATTCCGAACATCCCGGACTTCTGTGGGTCGGCGAACGCCTTGCCGTCTTCCACCGACGTACTGGTCACCGTGAAGCTCGGTACCTCGGGGAGGCGCGCGAACGGGTCGTTACCGCTCATGGTTACTTCCTTCGCTGAGGAGGCTCGTTGGGACGTTCGTTGAGACGCAATCCTAATCGACTATCTTAGTGATAATCGATTATCCTCGGTAGGGTGACGGTTGCGACAAAACGGTCCGAGCAGATGTACGCCTCGCTACGTGATGCCCTGTTGCACGGCGAGTATGCGCCGCAGCAGGCGCTCCGCCCGCAGGAGCTGGCCACCCGGCACGGGGTGAGCCTCGCGGTCGCCCGGGAGGCCCTGTTGCGCCTGGTCGGCGAGGGTTTGGCGGACCGCCTGCCGAACCGCGGCTTCGCCGTGCCCGCCACCGGTGCCGAGCGCTGGAAGCAGATCTCCGAGGCCCGCGCGACCATCGAGCCGATGGCGATGCACCTGGCCGTCGAACGCGGTGACCTGGAATGGGAGTCGCGGGTGCGGGCCTCCTTCCACCGGCTGGCCGGCACGCCGATGCACGACCGCGACGGTGACCCGCACCTCAGCGACGCGTGGTCCGAGGCACACCGCCTCTTCCACCGTGCGCTGCTCGAGGGCTGCGGCAACGATGTGCTGATCGCCATCTTCGACCGGCTCTGGACCGACGGCGAGCTCGCCCGCCGGTGGGCGGCGGCGCTGAGCAGCCTCGGCCGGGACGCTCTCGCCGAGCACCGCGCGATCGAGGAGGCCGCTCTGGCCCGCGACGCCGACCTGGCCACCGAGCTGCTGCGCCACCACGTCGGCTGGACCGCGGTGGCCCTCAATCACCGAGCGAATATGGAGGTATGACCCTTCCTCCCGGTCGCGTCCGCGAGCAACTGGGCGATTTTCTCCGGCGCCGGCGTGAGGCGTTGTCGCCCGAGGAGGCCGGCATCATCGTCCGTGACCGGCGCCGCACCCCGGGTCTGCGGCGCGACGAGGTGGCCGAGCGGGCCAACGTGTCGGTCATCTACTACCAGCGGCTGGAACGCGGGCGCGGCCCGGTGCCCTCGCCGGCCACGCTCGGCGGCATCGCCCGCGCCCTGCAGCTCACCGCGGACGAGAGCGACTATCTGTACGGGCTGGTCGGGCAGAAGGCGCCGGCCGTCCCGGAGCCGCGCGGGTTCGTCGACCCGAGCCTGCTGGCGACCATGAACGCGGTTTACCCGACGGTGGCGGCCGCGATCACCGACGACCTCTGCACGGTGCTGGCGCAGAACGCGATGAACGCCGAGTTGTTCGGGCCGATGGCCGGTGTCGAAGGCCCCGGGGCGAACATCATCTGGCGATGGTTCACCGAGCCCGGCTGGCGCGATCGGCTGGAACCGCGCGAGCAGCACGAGGCGACGACCAAGTTCTACGTGGCGGATCTGCGGCCCGCGGTCGTGCGGCGCGGCGGCGACCGTCAGGTCTTCGAGTTCGTCGACGCGCTGCGGGCGGTGAGCGAGGAGTTCAACGCGTTGTGGGATGAGCACGACGTCGCGACGCTTTTCTGCCCGCGCAAGGTGATCGACCATCCGGCCGTCGGCCGGCTCGAGCTGGACTGCTCGTTGGTTCTCAGCCCGCTGTCGAGCCAGCGGCTGTTGCTGGCGCATCCGGTGCCGGGCACGCCCAGCGCCGACCGGCTGGACCGGCTGCACGAGCTGATCGGTGCGAGGGGGATACCAACGGTATGAGGCTGCCGGGTCATACCGTCGGTCCCTGTCTGACCGGCCGCCGCGGACCGTAGCTTTCCGGCCGTGACGTCTCCGAAAATCGCCATCATCATGGGCAGCACGCGACCCGGTCGCAACGGCGAAGCCGTGGCCAAGTGGGTTTACGACCACGCGTCGAAGCGCGCCGACGCCAGCTTCGAGCTGCTCGACCTGCACGACTACCACCTGCCGCTGTTCGACGAGGGGCTGCCGGCCTTCCGTCAATACCAGCACGACCACACCAGGACGTGGTCCGAGAAGATCGATGGTTTCGACGGCTACGTCTTCGTCACGCCGGAGTACAACCACGGCGTGCCCGGCGCGCTGAAGAACGCCATCGACTACCTCTACCAGGAGTGGAACAACAAGGCCGCCGCGTTCGTCAGCTACGGCCACGAAGGCGGCGCCCGGGCGGTCGAGCACTTCCGCGCCACGATGGTCGAATTACAGATCGCCACCGTACGGGGTCAGGTCATGTTCCGCTTCGAGACCGACTTCGAGAACTGGACGAACTTCCGGCCGTCCAGCCGGCACGAGGAGGCGCTGGCCGGTCAGCTCGACCAGCTCGTCACCTGGTCGCGGGCGCTCCGGACGGTCCGGGATCAGAGCGTCCAGTAGCCGTACGGCTCGTCGTCGAACAGGCTGTTCAGCTGGATCCGTCCGCCGCTGAGCGCGTCGGTCGGGACGTCGAACACCACCAGGCCCACCTTGCGTTGGCCTTCGCGCAGCTCGACCGGCTCGAACTCGTTTTCGAACCCCGCGTACGTGGTGTGGTAGACGGTTCCGCCCGCGGTGACGAAGGACAGATCGCTGTCGGACGCCCACTCGGTGCCCTTGATGACCTTCACGGACAACGTCGCGCTGACGTACATGCCGTTCTCGGGCGCGGCCAGGGTGGGCTTCACCCGGCGCACGTTGCTCAGGCTGTAGCGGACCTCGCAGTCCTCGTCCAGGTGCCGGGGCAGGACGGTGATGGTCTGACCGACCTTGGCGGCGATCTGCCCGGTGGGAGCCGACGCAGGCGGGGCCGAGGCGCGCTGGGCCGGTGAGTCGGCGGCGGACACCACCAGCACGGCACATCCGCCGAAGCACCCGAGCAGCGTCACCGCGCCGAGCAGGCCAAGGACGATCCAGAGCGTCCGGCGCGACTTCGGCGGGGGCGGCGCTTGGTACGGGAGGTGGCTCATCGGAACGTCCCCTTGGTCGCGGCGGCGGCCCCGGATAGTTCGGCCGCGCCGCGGACCGGATGAGTGCCACCCGGTTGCGGGCAGGTTGCGGGGGTGGGCACCCACCCCCGCAACCGGTCAGCTCAGCGGTGCCAGCCGCACCTTGAAGTGGCGCAGCACCGGCGGCGCCGACTCGATGCGGTAGCCGCGGATGCGTTCCGGCGACTTCGCGATGTCCGCGAGCACGTCGGCCACGTACTCGAAATGCTCCTCGGAGTAGACCCGCCGCGGGATCGCCAGCCGCACCAGCTCGAAGGGCGCCGGCGTCAGCAGGCGGTGCTGCTCGTCCATGGTGCCGAGATACAGCGAACCCAGCTCGGCGCACCGGATCCCGCCGTCCAGGAACAGCTGGCAGCCCAGCGAGTGACCGGGGAACTCGGCCGGGGACAGGTGCGGCAGCAGCCGTCCCGCGTTGAGATACAGGGCGTGCACCCCGGCCGGTTGCACGGTGTCCACGCCGGCCTCGTTGATCCGGCGGGCCAGCCGGGCGGTCGCCTCGGCACGCGCCTGCAGATAGGCCGGATCGGTCACCTCACGGACGCCGACAGCGAGCCGTTCCAGGTCGTGGCCGGCCAGACCCCCGTACGTGGAAAAGCCCTCGGTGGCAATGAGATTGGCCTCGCAGACGGCGAACAGGTTGACATCTCGCAGTCCAAGGAACCCGCCGATCGACGACAGGCCGTCCTTCTTGAGGCTCACTACGCAGCCGTCGGCGAGCTGGAAGGCGCGGTGGGCGATCTGCCGCGGCGTCAGGTTCCGGTACGCCTCCTCGCGCTCGCGTACCAGCCACGCGTTCTCCGCGAAGCGCGCCGCGTCGAGGAAGAACCGCACCCCGTACCGGTCGCACAGCGCCCGTACGGCCTGCAGGTTCGCCATCGACACCGGCTGCGCGCCGAGCCCGTTGTTGGTGATGGTCATCAGCACCAGACCGACCCGGCCGCCGTCCGGCCCGCCGAGCAGTTCCTCGAGCGCGACCAGGTCGATGTTTCCCTTGAACGGCTCGTCGCTGTCGAAGTCGAGCGCCTCCGGGCAGGGCAGGTCGCGGGCCTCGGCGCCGAGCAGCTCCACATTGGCGTGGGTGGTGTCGAAGTGCGTGTTGCTGACGCAGATCTTCCCGCGGCCGAGCAGCGCCGAGAAGAGAATCCGCTCGCCGGCCCGGCCCTGATGCACCGGCAGGATGTGCGGGTAGCCGGTGAGCTCGGCGATCTCGTCGTGGAAACGGAACCAGGAGCGGGCTCCGGCGTACGACTCGTCACCGACCGCCGCCGCGGCCTCCTGCGCCGCCGACGTGGCGCCCGTGCCGGAGTCGGAGAGCAGGTCGATGGTGATCTGGTCGGCCCGCAGGTTGAACGGGTTGTACCCGGCCTCGGCCAGGGCGCCGCGGCGTTCGCCGGCGCTGAGAAAGGGGATCGGCTCGACGACCTTGATCCGGTACGGGGGAGGGGTGATGGGCATCTTTAGTCCTCGCTTCAAGCAACTTTTGCACGGACCGTGCGGGGCGGGATGACCCCGTACGCCTCGGCCGAGAGATAGACGGTGACGCCCGGCCGGGGTGGGCCGAGCCGCAGCGAGACGTGCGGGATGAGGCCGACGCCGTCGGCGAGGGGCCGGGTGCTGATCGCGCCGAGCGCCCGGTCGAACAGGGTGGTGTCGAAGCCGTGCCAGGCGAGCAGGGCCTGGACCCGGAAGCGGGCCTCCAGGTCGTCGCCGACGTAGTCCCGGATCGGGACGTAGACGCTGTACCCGACCGGGCGGTCCGCGTCGCCGGTGAACGTGTAGCTGCCGACCAGCGGCCGCCTGTCGAAACGTCCGCGGAAGCCGGCCGCGGAGCAGAACGCCGCGACCTCGTCCGCGTCCACGCCGTCCACGATGGACGATGCCCGGGCCACGTCGCGGGCCCGGGCCTCGTGATGACTCAGGTACAGCTTCACCCGCGCCTGCGGCTCGTCGTACAGATCGAGGGCCAGGAACGTGAGCCGGTCGCGTTTGCCGAGCTCGCCCGGGCGTACGGCGTGGTCCAGCATTTTCTGGTAGGTCTCGCCGAGGCCGAGCCGGTGCAGCGCCTCGGCCACCACCTCGCTCGAGTTGTCCGCGCCGTGCACCTCGGGGTTCAGATACACCTTGAACTCGGGGCGCCGGTCGCTGCGGAAGACCAGGGAGAGCCAGAGAACGAACGGTCCGTGCGGCTGCTCGGCGGCGAACAGGTCGCGGATCCGGTCCAGGTGCCGGAACGAGATGCCTAATCGGTCGGCGTGCGCCTGCAGGAAACTCTCCGCAGCGTCCATATTGGACCGAAGGCTCGGCGTCAAGGCCAGCGCCTCCGCCAGAATGCGCAGAGCCGGCGGCTCGTTGTCGTTGTAGGCCAGCGAGAACTCGGCC
The DNA here is from genome assembly GCF_012933445.1 of Actinoplanes sp. TBRC 11911. Classification (GTDB taxonomy): domain Bacteria; phylum Actinomycetota; class Actinomycetes; order Mycobacteriales; family Micromonosporaceae; genus Actinoplanes. The sequence goes on along the minus strand of NZ_JABBNC010000008.1, from coordinate 124,937 downwards.
GGCGAGTGGTCGTCCGCGATGTCCGAGGGCCAGACCGGGCCGGCGTTCGCGGGCCGTGCGCCGTGCGGGCCGAGCAGTCCGGTGAGGAGCTCGACGGGTTGCTCCGGTGGCATCCCGACGACCTCGCACAGTCCTGCCAAGGGTCCGCCGAGCCGGTCGATGAGCGAATGGTCCTGCGTCAACGATGTTCCTCCCGTGCCGGCCCCCGTGTTGATCACGTGCCGAACTCATCGTGATCACTTGCTCACGCAAAGTCGAGAGAGATATAGATCACAACCGAAGTTTCACCTGGACGGGGCCGACAACTGGGAGGGGTCTTGATGTAATCGGGCATGAGCGACGTCTCGCTGGTTACCGTCCTCCGGGAGTGGGGCCGGATCGGGTGCGTCGGCTTCGGCGGGCCGCCCGCGCACATCGCCCTGCTGCGCAAGCTCTGCGTCGACGATCGCCGGTGGCTGGACGCGCGAGAGTTCGAGGACGCGATCGCCGTGTGCAACCTGTTGCCCGGCCCGGCCTCCACGCAACTGGCCATCTTCTGCGCCTGGCGGGTGCGTGGCCGGGCCGGCGCTCTGGCGGGCGGTGCCGCGTTCGTCCTGCCCGGCCTGGTTCTGATCCTGGCGCTCGCGGCGTTGTTCCTGCGCGGCGATCCGCCGCTGTGGGTGAAGGCCGCCGGCGCCGGTGCGGGCGCCGCCGTGGCGGGCGTGGCCGTGCAGGCCGGGTGGAGCCTGGTGCGGCCCGGGTGGCGGCGAGCTCCCGAGCAGAGCAACCGGGCCCGCTGGCTGCTGTATCTCGCGCTGGGCGGGGCGGCCGCCGCCACCATCGGACCCTGGCTGGTGCTGCTGCTGATCGCGTGCGGCATCGCCGAGGCGATCGCCCAGCGCGTCCCGGTGTCGGCGCGCCGGCTGACCGCGGTGCCGGTGCTGCTGGCCGGGGCCGGCGGGGGAGTGCTGCTCTCGGTCGCCTGGGTGGCGATCAAGGTGGGCGCCCTGTCGTACGGCGGCGGCTTCGTCATCATCCCGCTCATGCAGGCCGACGCGGTCGGTCACTATCACTGGATGACCGCCGCTCAGTTCCTGAACGCGGTGGCGCTGGGTCAGATCACGCCCGGCCCGGTGGTGCAGACGGTGGCGGTGGTCGGTTACGCGGCGGCGGGCGTGGGGGGCGGCGTGCTGGCCTCGGCGGTCGCGTTCAGCCCGTCGTTCGCCTTCATCCTGCTGGGCGCGCACCGCTTCGATCGCTTGCGCGGCAACCTGGGCGTGCGGGCCTTCCTGGACGGCGCGGGCCCGGGCGCGGTCGGCGCCATTCTGGGGTCCGCGATCCCGCTGGCCCGGGCGCTGACCGAGCCGTGGCAGTTCGCGGTGCTGGCCGGCGCCGCCGTGCTGCTGCTGGCGCTGCGCCGCGGGCCGGTCCTGACGCTGCTGTCCGCCGCCGCGGTCGGGGTCGTCATCGCCCTGGCGGGCGGGCCACTCCCTAGCTGAGTTTGCTCTGCACGCCGCCTTCGCCGGCGAGAGCCGTCCAGGCGGTGCCGTCGAGCTTGAACGCGTCCAGGAGGTAGGCGGCGACCGCGTCGGCGACCAGGGCGACGCGGGACGGGTCCTCGTCGGTGGTCTCGGCGACCTTCTCGCCCGCCAGGCCGCCGAGGGTGTGCTCGCCGCCCGCGATGGTGAGCAGGCTCTTCGGTGCCGGGCTGAGGTGGTAGGCGTCGGTGAACCAGTCCGGCCCGCGGGTGGACAGCGCGGACTGGTCGTTGCCGCCGGCGATGACCAGCGCCGGGGTGGTCATGGTGGCGTAGTCCGGTTTCATGAACGGCAGGTGCTCGGCCGCGAACGGGGTGAGCGAGTCGCCGGTCCCGGTTGCCGCGATCAGCACGCCGGCCCGGACCGCGGGGTGGGTGAAGTCCTCGCCGTCGGTGCCGAGGACCCGCGCGCCGAGGAGGGTGCCGACCGTCTGAGCGCCCCAGGAGTGCCCGGCCGTCTGGGCGCCCCAGGAGTGCCCGGCCGCGGCGATCCGGTCGTGGTCGATCCGGGCGTCCAAGCCGCCGGCCTGGGCGAGGATCGCGTCGAGGTGGTCGAGGATCGCGTGCAGGTCGGCGATGCGGACGCGCCAGATGGTCGCGTACCGGGGATCCTCGAATCCGATGCCGTTGCGGCGCCAGTCCAGGTGGGTCGGCTGCACGACGACGAACCCGGCCGCGGCCCACCGGTCGGCGAGCGGCCCGTAGCCGTCCATCGACCACGCGTTGCCGTGCGAGAAGACGATGACCGGCAGGAGGATCATGTGACGGAGCCCACCGGGGCACGGCGGGCGGCCGCGCGACGCAACCGTGAGGGCCTGCTCGCGGCGGCCGCGGCGGCGTTCGTGGAACAGGGCGTGCACGCACCGATCCGCGACATCGCCGGACGGGCGGGCGTCGGTCTCGGCACCGTCTACCGGCACTTCCCGACCCGGGCCGACCTCGTCACCGCGGTGTACCGGCACCAGCTCGACGAGTGCGCCGTGCTGGCCCCGAAGCTGCTGCGCGAACTCGACTCGCCGGCCGAGGCGCTGAGCCGGTGGATCGACGCGTTCGTCGAGTTCCTGGTCACCAAGCACGGGCTCGGCGCCGCGCTGCGGTCCGAGGACCCGAGTCTGCAGAATCTGCACACGCTCATGCTCGACAAACTGGTGCCCGCGTGCGCCACGCTGATCGAGGCCGGTGTCGCGGCCGGCGAGCTGGACGCGGACGTCAAGGCGTACACGTTGATGCGGGCCGTGGGGAATTTGAGCATTCTCGGCGGTGGGTACGAGCGCGGCGACGCGAAGGAGATGGTCGCGCGGCTCCTCGTCGGCTGCCGCCGCACTTAGGGTGAGCGGATGGACTGGAAAATCGAACTCATCCCGGTGCCCGTGACCGATGTCGATCGGGCGAAGGACTTCTATCAGAGCGTGGGCTTCAACGCCGACCACGACCACCAGGTGCAGGAGGGCTTACGGTTCGTGCAGCTCACGCCGCCAGGCTCGGCGTGCTCGATCGTCGTCGGCGAGGGCGTCACCGACATGACCCCGGGCACGCAGCAGATCCAGGTGGTGGTCGCCGACGCCGAGGTGGCCCGCAAGCAGCTGCTCGACGCCGGCGTCCAGGCCAGCGACGTGGACGTACAGCCGTGGGGCAACTTCGTCTACTTCAGTGACCCGGACGGCAACAAGTGGTCACTGCAGGCGCTCGCCTCCCGCCCCAACGGCTGACCCCGGGGCGGTGGTCGGCTGCCGGTTCAGCCACTCCTCCAGCTGGCCAGGCGTCACCGGGCGGGAGACGTAGTAGCCCTGGATGGCATGGCAGCCGACCGCGTCCAGCTCGTTCCAGGTGGCGATGTCCTCCACGCCCTCCGCGATGACGTGCAGGCCCAGGTTGCGGCCGAGCTCGACGGTGGACCGCACGATCACCGCGTCCCGCTCGTTGGTGGTCATGCTGCTGACGAACGAGCGGTCGATCTTCAACTCGTCGACCGGCAGATTCTTCAGGTACGCCATCGAGCTGTAGCCGGTGCCGAAGTCGTCGATCGAGAGGCTGACACCCAGCGCGTGCAGTTGCTGGACGACCTCCAGCGCCCGGTCCGGGTCGGCCATGATGGCGCTCTCGGTGATCTCGAGCGTGAGCAGACGGGCCGGCAACTCCCAGCGGGCGAGCAGGTTGGCGACCTCGGCCGGGAACGCGAGGTCCAGCAGCCGGTGGGTGGACACGTTGACGGCGACCGGGATCTCGTGGCCGCCCAATCGCCAGGACCGGCACTGCTGTATCGCGGCGTCCAGGACGAAACGGGTCAGCGGGGTGATCAGGCCGGTGTGCTCGGCGAGCGGGATGAACTCGTCCGGCGGGATCATGCCGTGCTCCGGGTGCTGCCAGCGGACCAGGGCCTCGGCGCCGAGCACCTCGCTGGTCTGGGCGTCCACCTTGGGCTGGTAGTGCAGCACGAGTTCGCCCTGTTCGATGCCGCGGCGCAGTTCGCTGGCGAGGGTGAGCTTGCGCGGGTCGCTGCTGTCCTGGCTCGCGTTGAACAGCATGTAGCCGGTGCGGTTCGTCTTCGCGGCGTACATCGCGATGTCCGCGCGCTGCAGCAGCTCGTCGGCGGTGTTGCCGTGCTCGGGGCACAGGGCCGCGCCGATACTGCCGCCCACGGTCAGGTTGATCCCGTCGAGCGGGAACGGCTGGTCCAGCGCGTCGTGCAGCCGGTCCGCGACCGACGCGACGTCCTTGCTCTCGGTCACGCCCGGTAGCAGGATGGCGAACTCGTCGCCGCCGAGCCGGGCGACCATCTCGTCGCGGCGCAGCACCCCCTGCATCCGGCGGGCGACCTGGATCAGGAGCTGATCGCCGTAATGGTGCCCGAGGGTGTCGTTGACCTCCTTGAACCGGTCCAGGTCGATGAGCAGCAGCGCCGCGCCGATCTGCTCGCCGGCCGGATCCGCGGCGGCCGCGATGCGCTCGTGCAGCATCACGCGGTTCGGCAGACCGGTCAGCGCATCGTGCGACGCCTGGAAGGTGGCCCGCCGGAAAGCACGGGAGCGCACCCGGTGCGACTGTCCCACCAGGACGACCATGATCAGGGCGGCGGCGGCCAGGATCAGCGCGGTCCCGACCTGGGCGCGGGTGCCGGCCCGGTCGGCCGCCTCCTGATAATGCCGGTCGGCCCTTTCGAGCTCGGCGGTCAGCGCCTGGAAGGCCGGATCGGACCGCTCGGCCTGGATGCGTTGCGCGCCCGCGATGTCGTTCTCGGCGAAGAGGTCGAACTCCTCGTCGACCGCGGTGTCGTAGACGATGTACGCCGCTTGCACCGCACGGGCCTGGGCACTGCCCGGGTCGCGGTCCTCGAACTCGTTCCCGATCGCGTCGACGGCCTCGTCGATCTCGTCGCGGCGGCGCTCCGCGGCCGGCGTCAGCGCGTGCGCCATGACGGCCTGCGAGGTGAGCGTGCTCTGCTGCCAGGCGGCGACCTTCATGTCGTTCAGGAGATCCTGCAGTTCGCCGGCGCGCTCGGCCTTGCGCTGCAGCTCGGTGATCGCCACGGCGCTCACCCCGGTCACCGTGATCGCGCTGATGATCATCAGCCACAGCAGGCCCAGCCGCCACCGTGAGGCACCCCCGACCGGCGCCTCGGGGCCACCCGGGCGCCGCCGGGCGAGAAAAGTCCGCACGTCGCCACTATCGGCACACCGGCCTCTCGGGCTGAGCCGGGCGCGGGTAGCTTGGCGATCATGGTCGATAGCTTCCTGGTCCGCTCGGCGGCCCTGGGCGCCGCGTCCGGCGCGCGCAGCCTCACCCCCTTGGCCATGCTGGCCCTGCGCCGCGGCGGCTGGCTCCGGGCGGTCACCGCGGCCGGCGCGCTGGGCGAGCTGATCGGCGACAAGCTTCCCGGTACGCCCAGCCGCCTGCACCAGCCCGAACTGACCGGCCGGGTCGCGGCCGGGGCGCTGGCCGGTGCTCTGCTGGCCCGCCGTCATGGCCGGCCGGTGTTGCCGTCCGCGCTCGCAGCCGGCGCCGCCGCACTGGGGGCGAGCTATGCGGGGGCGGCCTGGCGTAAATACCGGCCGGGGATCCCGGCGGCGCTGGCCGAGGACGCCGCCGCGGTGGGCGTGGCGTGGGCAGTGACACGCGGATAGCGCCGACGGCGACGCCCGGGTAGCGGGGCTCAGCGGGATCGGCGACGCGGGTCGGAGCGCTGAACGACGCGCGAAGGCCCTTCGGCGGCCGGTGCCCACCGCGGCGCGCGCGTAGCGCCCACCGCGACACCCCGAAGCAAGTGGCACACCGGGTCACACCACGGGCATCGGAGGCTAGGCGCCGCCCCCGCATGGCCCATTTTTGGTGACCAGCTGGGCCACCACGTTGCCGTGCAGCGCCGCGCCGCCGGGTTGCCGTGCCGCCAGTTTCATGCCGGTGACCCCAGGCATCGCGGCGATCCGGCCTCCGGCCCGCTACACCGGGCAGGTGGCGCGTGGTGTTCCATCATGTGGGACTGGCGGCCGCATACCGAGACCGGCGACCACGTCGTGGACCCGACGTCCGTCATGTGAGACTGGCGTCCATTGTGGAGAGAGCAATTGTCGCGCTATGAGGCTTTCGCCCGGCGGCTTTCTCGGGCCTGAAGTGAACCTTGGAGAGTTGGGGCTCGCATGTGGGCGCAAGTTTCCAAGATTCACCGAAAGCCCACGATGCGACGGCGTGGTCCCAGTCAGTGGGATGGCCCGGCGCGTCGAGCAGCCCGGTCGCCGTGCTTGTGCGGCACGTGCGGCTGCCACTAAACCGACTCGGCCAATGGTCTCCTCGGCGCGCCACGACGGCGGCCGCGATCTGGTGGGAAGGTTGACCGGGCGCTTGTCAATCTTGTGGCGGCGCCTCGACCGGCGACCTGGGTGTGAGGTGGAGGCGGCGGAGGAGCTGGGCGTTCAGGGCGACCACGATCGTGGAGCCACTCATCAGCAGGGCGCCGATCGCCGGGCTCAGGGTGAAGCCGACCGCGGCCAGCACGCCGGCGGCCAGCGGGATGGCGATGACGTTGTAGCCGGTGGCCCAGGCCAGGTTCTGGATCATTTTGCGGTACGAGGCTCGGGACAGCCTGATGACGCTGGCCACCCCGCGCGGGTCCGAGGAGGCCAGGACGACGCCGGCCGACTCGATGGCGACGTCGGTGCCGGCGCCGATGGCCAGGCCGACGTCGGCGCGGGCCAGCGCGGGTGCGTCGTTCACGCCGTCGCCGACCATCGCCACGGTCAGGCCGCGGGACTGCAGGTCGGCGACCGCGCGGTCCTTGTCGGCGGGGAGCACCTCGGCGAAGACCTCGTCCACGCCCGGCCGGAAACCCAGGTCGGCGGCCACGGCCTCGGCCACCGGGCGGGCGTCACCGGTGATCATCACGATCTTGGCGACGCCTTCCGAGCGCAGTTCGGCGATCGCCGCGCGGGCCTCCGGGCGTACCGCGTCCTCCAGGGCGAAGGCGCCGACCACCTCGGGCGTACCGGAAAGATCGACCAGATGCAGGAGCACCGCGCCTCGCCGTGACCAATCGGCCAGATCGTTGGGAGCCGTCACGCCGAGCTCGCGCAGCAGGGCCGGGCCGCCGACGGCGTACGGGTGGCCGGCGACGCTGGCCTGCACGCCGCGCCCGGTCAGCGAGCGAAAGCCGGTGGCCACCGGATGCTCCGGCACGCCCGCCACCAGGTCGTTGGCGACGCTGCGCTTCCTTGCTGCCACCAAGGCCTTGGCGAGCGGGTGCTCGCTGTCGGCCTCGACCGCCGCGGCGAGGCGGAGCACCTCGTCCTCGGGGTGGCCCGGGGCCGCGGCCACCGCCCGTAAAGAGTGCTCGCCCTTGGTGAGGGTGCCGGTCTTGTCGAAGAGGACGGCCTGGACCGTGCGCATCCGCTCCAGCGCCAGCCGGTCCTTGACCAGGATGCCGGCTCGCGCGGAGATCGCCGTGGACAGCGCGATCACCAGCGGGATGGCCAGGCCCAAGGCGTGCGGGCAGGCGATGACCAGGACCGTCACGGTGCGTTCGACGCCCTGCCCGACCTCGCCCAGCGCCGCCCAGGTGATGAAGGTGATGAGGCCGACCCCGGTGGCGACGAAGAACAACCAGGCGGCGAAGCGGTCGGCCAGCACCTGAGCGCGGGAGCCGGCCGCCTGCGCCTCGGCGACCAGGCGGCCGATGCCGGCGAGCGCGGTGTCCTCGCCGACCGCGTCCACCCGCACGCGGATCGCCGAGTCGGTGGCCACCGTGCCGGCCACGACACGGTCGTCGATCTGCCGCGACACCGGGCGCGACTCGCCGGTGATCATCGACTCGTCCATCTCGGCGGCGCCGTCGACGATGTGGCCGTCCGCGGGGACCCGGGCGCCCGATCGCACCAGCACGCGATCGCCGACAACCAAGGCGTCCAGCCGTACGCGTTCGGTGGTGCCGTCGGCGGTGAGGCGCTCGGCCTCGTCGGGGAGCAGGGCGGCCAGCGCGGAGAGGGCGCCCTGTGCCTGGACGACCGCCTTCATCTCCTGCCAGTGGCCGAAGAGCATGACCGTGACCAGGGCCGCGAGCTCCCACCAGAAGTCCAGGGCGAACACGTCGAAGGCGGTGAGGATGGAGGCCACGTAGGCGACCGTGATCGCCATCGAGATCAGCATCATCATGCCGGGTGCGCGACTGCGGATCTCGGCGGCCGCGCCGCTCAGGAAGGGCCAGCCGCCGTAGAAGAAGACGGCGGTGCCGAGGACCGGGGCGATCCAGGAGACGCCCGGGAAGTCGAGCGAGTAGCCGAACCAGCCCATGACCATGTCGCTGGTCAGCACGATGGGAATGGTCAGGACGAGGCTGAGCCAGAGCTTTCGCCGAAACACGGCGGGGTCGTGCCCGGCGTGCGCGCCATGGCCGCCGTGCCCCGCCATCCCGTGGTCCGCGTGCCCGGCCATCCCGTGGTCCGCGTGCTCGGCCATCCCGTGCTCGGCGTGCTCGGCCGCCGCGTCGTTCGGCGACGCGGCGCTGTGATGGCCCGCGTGGCCTCCGTTGCCCATTCCGTCGCTCATGCCGACCAACATATACCCCCTGGGGGTACCGGACGGAAGCCGAGCCGCCTTCCGGGTGTCGGAAATTTCACCTGGGGACAAGGTCGGGCCGGAGGTGGATTCGCCTTGTCATTTGGCAGTGGCGAGGAAGACATTGGAAGTGTTGTCGAGCACAACCCGGCTGGGAGGCGGCCATGGAGAAGACTCGGATCGTGGTGGGTGCCGACGGATCGCCGAGCGCGGTCGCCGCGGTGCGATGGGCCGCCGCGGAAGCCCAGCGGCGCGGCGTCGAGCTGCGCATCCTCACCGCCTACCCGCGGACGCCCAGCGCCGACGAGGATCAGCCCGCGGCCGTGGTGCACGACGCCGCCGCGCATGCCCGCAGCGCCGCCCCCGAGGTCGAGATGATCACGATGGGCATGCACGGGTACGCGGTGCCGATCCTGCTGCACGCCGCCGAGGACTCGGCCATGCTGGTCGTCGGCGAGCGCCGGGCCGGGCGCTTCCCGGGGCTGCACGCCGGGTCGGTCCAGACCCAGGTCGCCACCCAGGCCAAGTGTTGCGTCGTGGTGGTCCGCGGCCGCTCCGGCGCGGACGCCGGGCCGGTGATCGCCGGGATCGACGAGGGCGCGGCGGACGCCGTCCTCGGCCGCGCCTTCGAGATGGCGGCGCTGCGCGGAGTGCCCGTCGTGACGGTCACCGCCAAGACCGACGGGCGGGAGCCGGCGGTGCCCGGCCTGGACGTGTGGCGCGGCAAGTACCCGCAGGTCGCCGTCGAAAGCGAGGTCATCTCCGGGCGCCCGGACAAGGTGCTGGTGCAGCGCTCGCGCGACGCGCAGCTCGTCGTGGTCGCGCCTCGCCGGCACGGCTACGAGGGAGTCATGCTCGGATCGGTCGGTTCCCGCCTGCTCGACAGGTCGGACTGCCCGGTCTTCATCGCCCGCTGACTACTGCGGAGCAATCGAGGCCACTAAACGAAAGCCCCGGTTCGGTAAGTAACTAAAGGGCAGTTTGTTAACGCCTTGGAGATCGCGAACCCTGGGATCGCACGGCCGGTGGGGGATCCGGCCGGCGTTCATCCTTATGGGGGGAACCAAAATGGCGAGATCCAAGGCGGTCCTTTGGATCGTCCTCATCGCTCAGTTCATGGTCGTGCTCGACGCGACCATCGTGACGGTGGCATTGCCGTCCATCCAATCCGGTTTGCATTTCGACAGCCAGACGCAGCTGCAGTGGGTCATCAATGCCTACATTCTGCTGTTCGGCGGCTTCCTGTTGTTCGGCGGCCGGGCCGGTGACCTCCTGGGCCGTCAGCGCCTGTTCATCATCGGGTTGGCGCTTTTCGGCCTGTCGTCCTTGGTCAACGGCCTCGCGCAGAACTCCGAGACGCTGATCGTCGGCCGCGCGGTGCAGGGCCTCGGTGGCGCGCTCACCTCGCCCGCCGTGCTGTCGATCATCCTGGTCACGTTCGAGAGCGTGAAGGATCGCACCAAGGCGCTGGGCGCCTTCAGCGCGGTCACCGCATCCGGCAGCGGCGCCGGCATGCTGGCCGGAGGCATCCTCACCGAGTGGGTCGACTGGCGCGCCATCTTCCTGGTGAACGTGCCGATCGCGGCGATCGCCATCATCGGCGCGATCAAGGTGGTCGCGAACAGCCGGCACCGTATCGAAGGACAGAAGAACCGGATGGACCTGCCGGGCGCGGTCACCATCACGGCCGGTCTGATGCTCCTGGTGTACGCCATCGTGAACGCGGACGACTGGGGCTGGGGTTCGGGCAAGTTCATCGGCTTCGTGGCCGGGGCGGCCGCTCTGATCGTGGCGTTCTTCGTGATCGAGTCGGTGTCCAAGCAGCCGCTGGTCCGGCTGGGCATTTTCCGGCACCGGGCGCTGGCGGTCTCGAACGGCTCGATGCTCCTGATGACCGGCGGCGTCTTCGTGATGATGTTCTTCCCGGTGCTGTACTGGGCGGAGATCAAGGGCTACAGCCCGATCAAGGTGGGCCTGGCGTTCCTGCCGTGGCCGGCCGCGATGGCGGTGGCCAGCACGTTCGCTCAGAAGCTCATCGGAAAGGCGGGACCGAAGGCGGCGCTGTGGCCCGGTCTGCTCATCATCGCGGGCGGTCTTTTCTGGCTGGGCTTCGTCCACCCGACGAGCAACTACGCCGGCGACTTCCTGCCCGGCATGCTGCTGACCGCGATCGGCGCGGGCTTCGCCTGGGCGTCGCTGTTCTTGGTGGCGTCGGTCGGCGTGAAGCCGGAGGAGAGCGGACTCGCCTCCGGTCTCATCAACACCTCGCAGCAGCTGGGTAGCGCGATCGGCCTGGCCATCCTGGCCTCGGTCGCGGCGGCGTACACCAGCAGCCTGGTCGCCGATGGCACCCCGGCGAACGACGCCTTGGTCAAGGGCTTCGACCGCGGCTTCATGATCGGCGCGGCCGTTCTGGTGGCCTCGGCGCTCGTCGCCTTCCTCGGGCTTCGGGCTCGCGACGGCCGGCATACCCCCGAGGAGACGCCGGTGGAGCCGTCGCCCGACGAGGTGCCGTCCGTCGCTCTCGAGCCCGCGATGGGCGACTAGGGCAACGGAAGTGGTCAGGAGGCGGGGGCGACTACTTGTGCCCCCGCCTTTGCCATGTGTTGCGTGCCCCACCGGACCAGCGGCCGCACGGCCTCCAGGAGTTCGGCGGCGTGCTTGGTGGGTGCGTACAACACTTGCACCGGCGTGCTCGGCACCACCGTCCGGGACAGCAGGCCCAGCGTCTCGAGTTCCCGAAGACGCAAGGTCAGCATCCGGTCGGAGATGCCGGGGACAGCACGCCGGTATTCACGGAACCGCCGCGCCCCCTCCGTCCCGGCCATCAGTAGTTCTCCGGTCCAGCGGCGGGCGAGCGTATCGAGGACGCCCTGCACGCTCTGCATGACGTCCTGGGCTTCAACGCACTCATCCATCACGGTCACGGGACAAAGAGTCCCCACCGAGCGGCTGATCCACAAGGTTCACGTGACGAACGTCGCTATGATTGACATGTCAACCTGGCGACAGCAGCTCTGACGTGCCCAATCGGCAAGTTTCTGGTTATGGCAAAAAGTGAAGTCACTTACCGAAACCCGCCCGGCGGTACGTACCGGACCGGCGCCGGCGGTACGTAGCGTATGAGCGGTTTGCCGCCGGACCGTCGATCGCCAACCCTCGAACGGCACGAGAAATCGTTTCTGGGGGAGTCAATGGCAAGGTCGAAAGCGATTCTTTGGATCGTTCTCATCGGACAGTTCATGGTCGTGCTGGACGCGACGATCGTGACGGTGGCACTACCGTCGATCTCCACGAATCTGGGCTTCGGCAGCCAGACCCAGCTGCAGTGGGTGATCAACGCGTACATCCTGCTGTTCGGGGGTTTTCTGCTGTTCGGCGGCCGGGCCGGTGACCTGTTCGGCAGGCAGCGGCTGTTCATCGCCGGGCTGCTGTTGTTCGGGCTGTCGTCGCTGGTCAACGGGCTGGCACAGAACCCGTCCACGTTGATCGTCGGCCGCGCGGTGCAGGGCCTCGGCGGCGCCCTGGTCTCACCCGCGGTGCTGTCGATCATCATCGTCACCTTCGAGAACGTCGGCGAGCGGGCCAAGGCGCTCGGCTCGTTCAGTGCGATCACCGCGTCCGGCAGCGCGGCCGGCATCCTGGCCGGCGGGGTGCTCACCGAGTGGCTCGACTGGCGCGCCGTCTTCCTGGTGAACGTGCCGATCGCGGCCGTCGCGATCATCGGGGCGCTGCGCGTGGTGCCGAACAGCCGGTACCGCCTGGAAGGGCAGAAGAACCGGGTGGACCTGCCGGGCGCGGTCACCATCACGGCCGGACTGCTGCCCCTGGTGTACGGCATCGTGAACGCCGAGGCGTGGGGCTGGGGCTCGGGCAAGGTGCTGGGCATCCTGGCCGCCGCGGTCGTCCTGATCGCGCTGTTCTTCGTGATCGAGGTGGTGTCCCGGCAGCCGCTGGTGCGGCTCGGCCTGTTCCGGCTGCGGTCGCTGTCGGTGGCGAACCTGTCCATGTTCGGGATGCGGGGCGGCCTCTGGGTGATGATGTTCTTCCCGACGCTGTATCTGGCCGAGGTCAAGGACTACAGCCCGATCAAGAACGGGCTGTCCTACCTGCCCTGGCCGGCCGCGATGTTCGTGGCGGGCAAGGTCGCCCAGAAGATCATCGTATCGCGGGGGCCGAAGCTCGCGATCTGGCTCGGGCTGCTCATCGAGGCGGCCGGGCTGCTCGCGCTGAGCTTCCTCGGACCGGACAGCTCGTACCTGGCGGGCGTGCTGCCGGGCCTGCTGCTGACCGCGATCGGTGCCGGCTTCGCCTTCGCGGCGCTGTTCCTGGTCGCGTCGGCCGGGGTGCGACCGGCCGAGAGCGGGCTCGCGTCCGGCCTCATCAACACCTCGCAGCAACTGGGCGCGGCCATCGGCCTGGCCGTGCTGAGCTCGATCGCCGCGGCGTACACGGGTGATCTGGTGGCACACGGCACCGGCGCGGCCGAGGCGCTGACCAAGGGATTCGACCGCGGGTTCGGGATCGCCGCGGTGATCATGGTGGCGGCGGCGCTGGTGGCGCTGATCGGGTTGCGCTCCTCGGACGGCCGTCGCGTGCCGGCACCGGTCAGGGCCGAGGTGACGAACTTGGAGCCCGTGTTGGGCGACTGAGGCCTAGGCCTGCTTACCCCACGCGACCAGCGGCTTGATCGCGGACATCAGCTCGATGCCGCGCCGGGTGGGTGTGTAGAGCACCTGCACCGGCGAGGTCGGCACCACGGTGCGGGTGAGCAGGCCGAGGGTCTCCAGCTCGCGGAGCCGCACGGTGAGCATCCGGTCGGAGACGCCGCCGATCGCGCGCCGGTACTCGCCGTAACGCCGCGCGCCGAGAATCCCGGCTGCGAGCACCTCCCCCGTCCAGCGGCGACCGAGGGTGTCCAGTGCGGTCTGCACCTTCTCGCGCATGACCTCGTGGACCTGCAAGCACTTCTCCTCGATCACGGGCTGAAGCGTAACGTGAGAAATCTCGCTGTAGTTGACATGTCAATCGGATGCGAGCCAGTATTGACGCGTCAATTACCTGAGAGGTGACGAGATGCAGTTCGGGATCTTCGGAGTCGGCGACCTCGCGCGCGACCCCATCTCGGGGAACACGCCGACCGAGCACGAGCGGCTGAAGCGGATCATCGAGTACGCGATCAAGGCCGAGGAGATCGGTCTGGACGTCTTCGCGCTGGGCGAGCACCACAACCCGCCGTTCATCCCGTCGTCACCCACCACCGTGCTGGGCCACATCGCGGCCCGGACCAGCCGGATCATCCTGTCCACGTCGACCACGCTGATCACCACGAATGATCCGGTGAAGATCGCCGAGGACTACGCGATGCTGCAGCACCTCGCGGACGGCCGCGTCGATCTCATGCTCGGACGGGGCAACACGGGGGCCGTCTATCCATGGTTCGGCCAGGACATCCGCGCCGGCATCCCGCTGACGCTGGAGAACTACGCGCTGGTCCGGCGGTTGTGGCGCGAGGACGTGGTGGACTGGGAGGGTAAATACCGCACGCCGCTGCAGTCGTTCACCTCGACGCCGCGCCCGCTCGACGGGATCCCGCCGTTCGTCTGGCACGGCTCGATCCGCAGCATGGAGGTCGCCGAGCAGGCCGCCTACTACGGCGACGGCTTCTTCCACAACAACATCTTCTGGCCGGCGTCGCACACCGGGCGCATGATCGGGCACTACCGCGAGCGCTTCGAGCACTACGGGCACGGGCCCGCCGACCAGGCCATCGTCGGGCTGGGCGGCCAGATCTACGTGCGGGAGAAGTCGCAGGACGCGCGGCGCGAGTTCCGGCCCTACTTCGATCGTTCCCCGGTTTACGGCGGCGGCCCGTCGCTGGAGGAGATGATCCGGGAGACGCCGTTGTCGGTGGGCAGCCCGCAGCAGGTCATCGACCAGATCCTCGGCTTTCGGGGGTACGCCGGCGACTACCAGCGGCAGTTGTTCAACGTCGACGGCATGGGCATCCCGCACCAGAGCGTCCTCGAGCAGCTCGACACGCTCGGCGAGATCGTCCAGGTGCTGCGCAAGGAGTTCGCGGTCGGGCGGCCCGGCCACGTCCCGGACGCGCCCACCCACGAGTCGCTCAAGGCGGCCGCGAGGTGAGCGAGGCCAAGCGGATCGTCGTGCTGTCGGCGGGGCTGCGCATCCCGTCGTCCACCCGCCTGCTGGCCGACCGCCTTGCCGAGGCCACGGCGCGCGAGCTCGAGGCGCTGGGCGAGAAACCACAGGTCAACACCCTTGAGGTACGCGAGTACGCCCGTGCGGCGCTGAACCACCTGCTGGTGGGCTTCCCGTCCGGGGAGTTCCGCGAGGTGCTCGACGAGGTATCGGCCGCCGACGGTCTGATCGTCGTGACGCCCACGTTCGCCGGTACCTACAGCAGCCTGATCAAGATGTTCATCGACGTGCTGGACGAGGAGGCGCTGGTCGGTAAGCCGGTGCTGATCGCGGCCTCCGGCGGCACCGGCCGGCACTCGCTGATGCTGGAACACGCGATGCGGCCGATGTTCACCTACCTGCGCGCCGCCGTCATGCCGACCGCGGTCTTCGCCGCCCCCGAGGACTGGGGCGCGGGCAACACCGCCGAGGGAACCCTGCGCCGGCGGCTCGACCGCGCGGCCGGCGAGCTGAGCGCCGAGGTGCACCGGCGGGACCCGGCCAAGGCGTTCGACCCGTTCGCCGACGCCCCGGATTTCGACGCGCTCATCGCCCGCGAACTGGGGGACTGACCGAACCCCAGCCGACGCCGTTGTCGGATGGGGTCCCGGGCGAACTACGCCCTCAGATCGCTTCGCTCGGCGACTGAGAGAGCCGGCCCCGCGGCGGTCGCACCGCGGTCTCCCACTGCCGTGTGACGATCGCCCAGAAGGCGTCGTCCACGAGCTTCCGGCTGGGCCGGGGGATCAGGAAGGGATGCCGGGTCACGTACGGATACTCTGCGTCACCGAGTGCTACCAATGCTTGCAGCACAAACCTGGTCCAGCGCTTCATGATTCTCTACAACGCGTTACCGTCTCGAATGGTTCGCAGGTGTGATGTAGGTACCGGCAGCTTTTGACGTATGAAGAGAAAGTTTCGTCATTGAGTCATGAAAGTATGGACATCGAGAACCGTTAGTCCTTAACGTCACTGCAACGCGAGCGTTTCCCGCGAAACGCTCCGCCGCGGCATTCCCCGGCCGCGGTGCCCGCCTGGCTACACCCCGACGTCAGGAAGGGATCCAGTGACCAGACCATTCTCCAGACATCGATCTTGGTCGATGTTGTTCGCGCTGCTCACCGGCGTGCTCGTGTCCGTGCCGGCGTCCCCGGCCGCAGCGGACGTCAATCCCGCGGACTACCAGCAGGTCACCCTCGCCAAGGGGGTCGCCGAGACCGGCGAGCCGATGGCGATGACCGTGCTGCCCGACCGATCGGTCCTGCACACCGCCCGCGACGGCCGGCTCCGGCGTACCGACGCCGCCGGCAACACCTCGGTGATCGCGACCATCCCGGTCTACACCCACGACGAGGAGGGGTTGCAGGGCGTGGCGGCCGACCCCGGGTTCGCCACCAACCGCTACGTCTACCTCTACTACGCGCCGCCGCTTTCGACGCCCGCCGGTGACGCTCCGGCGTCCGGCACGGCGGCGACCTGGCAGACCTGGGCCGGCGTCAACCGGCTCTCCCGGTTCACGCTCAACGCCGACTTCACGCTGAACACGGCCAGCGAGGTGCGCGTCCTGGACGTGCCGACCAGCCGGGGCATGTGCTGCCACGTCGGCGGCGACATGGACTTCGACGCGGCCGGCAACCTCTACCTGTCCACCGGCGACGACACCAACCCGTTCGAGTCGGCCGGATACTCGCCGCTCGACGAGCGTGCCGACCGCAATCCGGCGTATGACGCGCAGCGCTCCGCGGGCAACACCAACGACCTGCGCGGCAAGGTGCTGCGGATCAAGGTCAACCCCGACGGCTCGTACGGGATCCCGGGCGGCAACCTGTTCGCGCCGGGCACCGCCGGTACGCGTCCGGAGATCTACGCGATGGGGTTCCGCAACCCGTTCCGGATGAGCGTGGACAAGGCCACCGGCGTGGTCTACCTCGGTGACTACGGGCCGGACGCGGGCACCACGCAGGCCGACCGCGGACCCTCCGGGCAGGTCGAGTTCAACCGGATCACCTCGGCCGGCAACTACGGCTGGCCGTACTGCACCGGCACCAACACGAGCACCGAGACGTACAACGAGTGGAACTTCGCCACCAACGCGACCGGGCCGAAGTTCGGCTGTGCGGCCGGCGCCACCAACAACTCGGCGCACAACACCGGTCTGGGCACGCTTCCCGCGGCCCGGCCGGCCTGGATCCGGTACGCGGGTGACGCCGGGTCCCCGCCCGAGTTCGGTGGCGGTTCCGAGTCGCCGATGGGCGGCCCGGTCTACCGCTACGACGCGGCCAACCCGTCCACCACGAAGTTCCCGCAGTCGATGTCCGGCAAGTTCTTCGCCGGCGAGTTCGGCCGCGGCTGGATCAAGCCGGTCACCGTGAACGCGGACGGCACACCCGGCACGATCGAGACGTTCCCGTGGAACGGCAAGCAGGTCATGGACATGGCGTTCGGGGGGGACGGCTCGCTCTACGTCCTCGACTACGGCACCGGGTATTTCAACGGCGACGCGAACTCGGCGCTGTACCGCTACGACTACGTGGGCGGCGGCAACCGGGCGCCGACCGCGGTGGCGAGCGCGAACAAGACCTCCGGCGCGGCGCCGCTGACGGTGGCGTTCTCGTCGGCGGGCAGCAGCGATCCGGAGGGTGGCGCGCTGACCTACTCGTGGGCGTTCGGCGACGGCACCACCTCGACCGCGGCGAACCCCACCAAGACGTACACCGGGAACGGGACGTACACGGCCACGCTGACGGTCCGCGACCCGCTAGGCGCGACCGGCACGTCCAGCGTCATCGTGAGCGTCGGCAACACCGCGCCGACGGTGACCATCAACAGCCCGGCGGCGGGGCAGCTCGCGGCCTTCGGCGACAGCGTGCCGTGGAGCGTCACGGTCACCGACCCGGAGGACGGGGCCATCGACTGCTCGCGGGTGACGATGGCCTACGTGCTCGGCCACGACCAGCACGCGCACCAGATCACCGCGCAGACCGGCTGCTCCGGGACCATCACGATCCCGGTCGACGGCGAGCACGACGACGCGGCGAACATCTTCCCGATCTTCGACGCTTCCTACACGGACAACGGCGGGCTGACCACGCACGCGCAGAACCTGCTGGCGCCCAAGCACCGGCAGGCCGAGCATTACAAGACCGCGTCCGGGGTCAACAAGTTCAGCAAGACCACGGCCGAGGGTGGCCAGACCGTCGGTGACATCAACAACGGTGACTGGATCCAGTTCGATCCGTACAAGCTCTCGAACGCCACGTCGTTCACGGCCCGCGTCTCGTCCGGCGGGTCCGGTGGCACGCTGCAGATCCGCACCGGCTCGCCGACCGGCACGGTCATCGGCTCGGCCGCGGTCACGTCGACCGGAAGCTGGGAGACGTTCGCGACGGTGAGCGGAGCGATCTCCGGCGCGCCGGCCGGGACGACCTCGCTGTACCTGACGTTCGCCGGCACCGGGACCGCTGCACTGTTTGATGTGGACAGTTTCACGTTCGTGACCGGCACGGCCTCCGGCGGTGCGGGTCCGGTCAAGGGGCTCGCCGGCAAGTGTCTGGACGTGCGGGGCGCGGCCACCCTGGACGGCACCCAGATCCAGCTCTACACGTGCAACGGCAGTGCGGCGCAGACCTGGAGCAAGTCCGGCCAGACCCTGCGGGCACTGGGGAAGTGCCTGGACGTTGCGGGCGCCGGCACCACCGACGGCACGAAGATCCAGCTCTACACCTGTAACGCGACGGGCGCGCAGAACTGGGCCGCCCAGAGCGACGGCACGCTGCGCAACCCGGCCTCCGGCAAGTGTCTCGCGGTGGCCGGCACCGGATCCGCGGACAGCACCGTCGTGCAGCTCGCGACCTGCTCCGCCACGGCAGCCAACCAGAAGTGGACTCTCCCATGATGCGCAGACTTCTCGCGAGTGCGGTCGCCGGGATCGCCCTCGCCGCATGCACGCTGCACGCCGGGCCGGCATCCGCCGCCGACGCGCCCTATGACGTGCTGGTCTTCTCGAAGACCGCCGGGTTCCGGCACGACGCCATCCCGGTGGGCATCCAGACGATCCGGGATCTGGGCGCCGCCAACAACTTCACGGTGACCGCGACCGAGGACGCCGCAGCGTTCACCACGGCCAACCTCGCGCAGTACGAGGCGGTCGTGTTCCTCAGCACCACCGGGGACGTGCTCAACGCGGCCCAGCAGACGGCCTTCGAGGCGTACATCAGAGGGGGTGGGGGTTTTGTCGGCGTACACGCGGCCGCCGACACCGAATACGACTGGCCCTTCTACGGTCAGCTGGTCGGCGCGTACTTCGCCTCGCACCCGGCGATCCAGCAGGTCAACTCGAAGACCGAGAACCGGGCGCATCCGGCGACCGCGCACCTGCCGCAGACCTGGACGCGGACCGACGAGCTCTACAACTACCGCACCAACCCGCGCGACACCGCCCGGGTGCTCGCCACGCTGGACGAGTCGTCCTACTCCGGCGGCACGATGGGCGGCGACCACCCGATCACCTGGTGCAAGACGATTGATTCCGGCCGGTCCTTCTACACCGGCTTCGGGCACACCCAGCAGTCGTACGCCGAGACGAACTTCCGTAGTCAGTTACTCGGCGGGATTCGGTACTCGGCCAAGCGCGCACACGCCGACTGCCGCCCGGAGACCGGCTACACCGCGCTGTACAACGGATCCACCACCGGCTGGCAGCAGGCCGGGCCGGGCAGCTTCACCAACACCGACGCCACGCTCGCCTCGACCGGTGGCATGGGGCTGCTCTGGTACAACGCCAAGCAGTTCACGTCCTACTCGCTGAAGGCCGACTGGAAGCTCACCGGGGACAGCAACTCCGGCATCTTCGTCGGCTTCCCCAACCCCGGCAACGATCCGTGGGTCGCGGTCAACCAGGGCTACGAGATCCAGATCGACGCGACCGACGCGGCGGACCGCACCACCGGATCGATCTATACGTTCAAGTCGGCCGACATCGCGGCCCGCGATGCGGCGCTGAATCCGCCCGGCCAATGGAACACCTACGAGATCCTGGTCGAGGGCCAGCGGATCCGGGTCTATCTGAACGGGTCGCTCGTCAACGATTTCACCAACACCGACCCGGCGCGCGACCTGGACGGCTACATCGGGATCCAGAACCACAGCGCCGCCGATCAGGTGGCGTTCCGGAACGTGCGCGTCAAAGAGCTCGGCGTGCCCAATCCGACCAACCTGGCTCTGGGTAAGCCGGCCACCGCGTCCAGCGTGGAGTCGGCCGCCTACCCGGCCTCGGCGGCCGTCGACTCGTCGGCGACCACCCGATGGTCGAGTGCTTTCTCCGATCCGCAGTGGATCCGCGTCGACCTCGGCGCGACCGCGACGATCAACCGGGTCCGGCTGGTGTGGGAGGCCGCGTACGGGTCGGCCTACCAGATCCAGACCTCGGCCGATGGCAACACCTGGACCACCGCGCGGTCGGTGACCGGGGGCAACGGCGGCGAGGACGACATCACCGGGCTCACCGCCCAGGGCAGATACGTGCGCATCTACGGAACGACGCGCGGTACGCCGTGGGGTTACTCCCTGTTCGGACTGGAGGTATACGGAGTATGACGACTGGCGTATGGCTGATCGGCGCGCGCGGCTCGGTGGCCGTGACCAGCGCTGTCGGGGCGGCCGCTCTGCGGGCCGGCCTGACCGAACCGTTCGGCAGCGTGACCCATCTGCTGGACAACCCGTCCCTGCCCGCCTTCGGCGACCTCGTGTTCGGCGGGCACGACGTGGTTTGTGTCCCCTTGGAGAAGAAGGTGGAATCGCTGGTCGCCGCCGGGGTGATGCCCGCGCGGATCAGCCATGCGCTCGGCACCGAGATCACCGCCTTGCAGGACCGGATCAAGCCGGTGCCCACGGCGGCCACGCAACGCGAGACCGCTGACCTCATAGCACAAGACATCACGAAATTTCGGGATGAATTCGGCCTGGACCGCGTGGTGGTGATCAACGTGTCGTCCACCGAACCGGTTCCGGCCCCGCACCCGGCCTTCGACAGCCTCGACGCGCTGGAGGATGCGCTGTCCGGCCAGGTGCTGCCGTCCAGCGCGCTCAACGCGTACGCGGCGTTCCTGGCCGGGTGCCCGTTCGTCGACTTCACGCCGTCGACGGGCGCCCGGCTGCCGGCGCTGCACGAGATGGCGCTGCAACGCGGGCTGCCGTACGGCGGCCGGGACGGCAAGACCGGGGAGACCCTGGTCAAGTCCGTGCTGGCGCCGATGTTCGCGATGCGGAACCTGCGGGTGCGCACCTGGGCCGGCACCAACCTGCTGGGCGGCGGCGACGGCGCGAACCTGGCCGACCCGGCCGCCAACGCCGCGAAGGCCGGCAGCAAGCAGCGGGTGCTCGCCGAGACCCTGGGCTACCAGCCGCAGGGCAGCAGCCACATCGAGTTCGTGGACGACATCGGCGACTTCAAGACGGCGTGGGATCTGATCACCTTCACCGGGTTCCTCGGCATCGGGATGCGGATGGAGTTCAGCTGGCACGGCTGCGACTCGGCGCTGGCCGCGCCGCTCGTGATCGACATCGCGCGGCTCACCGCGGCCGCGCACGCGGCCGGGCGTAGCGGGCCGCTCACCGAGCTGGCGTTCTTCTTCAAGGACCCGATCGGCGACGTCCCGCACGCCCTGTCCGAGCAGTGGGCGCTGCTGTCCCGGTTCGCCCGGGAGTTAGCCGATGGCTGACTGGCGCGCGCTGGTCGCCCTGGTCCGCGCTCCGGCGGCCCTGTCCGTGCCCGGCGACACCATCGCCGGGGCGGCGGCGGCCGGGACGCTGGGCCCGCGCACGGCCGGGCTGGCCGTCGCGTCGGTGAGCCTCTACTGGGGTGGGATGGCCGCCAACGACTGGGCCGACCGGGAACTGGACGCGAAGGAGCGGCCGGAGCGTCCCATCCCGTCCGGGCGGATCACGCCGCGGCAGGCCGTGCTCACCGCGGGCGGCCTCACCGTGGCGGGGCTCGCGCTGGCGGCGTTGTCCGGCGGGCGTCGCGCGACGGCGGTCGCGGTTCCGCTGGTCACGGCGATCTGGGCGTACGACCTGAAGGCGAAGAACACGGCCGCCGGCCCGCTCGTGATGGCCGCGTGCCGGGGGCTGGACGTGCTGCTCGGCGCCAGCGGCGGCTCGTTGGGGCGTGCCGTGCCGGCGGCGCTGACGGTGGCCGCGCACACCTACACCGTCACCGCCCTGTCGCGGCACGAGGTGTCCGGCTCGGACAAGGTCCTGCCGCGGGTCACGCTGGCCGGCACGATCGCTGTGGCGGCCGCCGCCGCGGGCCGGCGGCCGGGGCTGTCCGGTGCGCTGGCCGCCTGGTACGCGGCCCGGTACGGCGCGGCGCAGATCCGGGCGGCCGAGGAACCGTCGCCCGCCCGCCTGCGGGCGGCGGTCGGCACCGGGATCACCGAGATGCCGCCGCTGCAGGGGGCGCTCGCGGCCCGTGCCGGCGCCCCGGTCGCCGGGATGGCGGTGGCCGCCGCGGCACCGCTCGCCCGGCGCCTGGCCAAGGTGGTGTCGCCAACATGAACGCCCTTCGATTCGGCTACGGGACCAACGGCTTCGGCAACCATCGGCTGCCGGAGGCGCTGCGGGTCATCGCGGACCTCGGCTACGACGGGGTGGCGCTGACCCTGGACACCAATCACCTCGACCCGTTCGGTGCCGGCCTGGCGGCGCGCACCGCGGCGGTCGCGGCCGACCTCGACCGGCTCGGCCTGGCCGTGGTGATCGAGACCGGTGCCCGCTACCTGCTGGACCCGTGGCACAAGCACTCGCCGACGCTGATGCACGACGACCGCACCGCCCGCCTCGAATACCTGCGGCGGGCCGTTCAGATCGGCGCCGACCTGGGGGCCGAGGCCGTCTCGTTCTGGGCCGGGATCCGGCCACCGGACACGCCGGACGCCTGGGACCGGCTGGTCGACGGCTGCGCCCGGATGGTCTCGGTCGCGGCCGCCGCGGGCGTGACGCTGGGCTTCGAACCCGAGCCGGGGATGCTGGTGCCGGACATCGCGGCCTGGCACCGGCTCTACGCCGACCTGGGCCGGCCGCCCGGCTTCGGCCTCACCCTCGACATCGGACACTGCCGGTGCCTGGAACCGCAGCCGGTCCCGGCGGTGGTCCGCGACGCCGGTCCCCACCTGGTCAACGTGCAGATCGACGACATGCGGCGCGGCGTGCACGAGCACCTCGAGTTCGGCACCGGGGAGATCGACTTCCCGCCGGTGCTGGCGGCCCTGCGCGACACCGGATACCGCGGCCTGGTCGCGGTGGAACTGCCCCGGCACTCGCACGCCGCGCCAACGGTGGCCGCGCAATCGATCGAGTTCCTCCGGAAGGCGGCACCATGACCACATTGAACGAACTACGGAAAGCCCTCGGCGACGACCCGTCCGGCGACGTCGCGACCCAGTTCCCGGCCGCCGGCCGCCGCTGGGGGCGGGACCCGCTTCCCGGTCTGCCCGGCTGGACCGCCGACGAGGCCGCCCGGGCGCTGTTGCTCGCGAGCGCGCCGTTCGCCGAGGCCGAGGCCGCCTACCGGTACGGGGACGCGGACGAGAAACGGGCGGTGCTCAAGGCGCTGCCCCTGCTCGCCATCGGCAGCGAGGGGGTGCCGCTGCTGCACGACGCGTTGCGCACCAACGACACCCGGCTGGTGGCGGCCGCGCTCGGGCCGTACGCCGAGCACCTCGACGACGCGGCCTGGCGGCAGGGCGTACTCAAGTGTGTGTTCATGGGTGTTCCGCTGGCCACGGTGCATGGGCTGACCGAGCGCGCCGACGACGAGCTGGCCGCCATGCTCGCCGCCTTCGCGCAGGAGAGAACCGCGGCCGGACGGGAGGTCCCGGCCGACGCCCTGGCCCTGCTGGTCGCTCACAAGGAGGCATGATGCGCAT
This sequence comes from Actinoplanes sp. TBRC 11911, assembly GCF_012933445.1. GTDB lineage: Bacteria > Actinomycetota > Actinomycetes > Mycobacteriales > Micromonosporaceae > Actinoplanes. The sequence continues at coordinate 101,255 of NZ_JABBNC010000008.1, read as the reverse complement.
CTTCGACCCCCACATCCACATGACCTCGCGCACCACCGACGACTACGAGAAGATGGCCGCGGCCGGGGTGCGCGCGATCGTCGAGCCCGCGTTCTGGCTCGGCCAGCCGCGCACCGGGCCCTCGTCGTTCACCGACTACTTCGACTCGCTGGTCGGCTGGGAACCGTTTAGGGCCGCCCAGTTCGGCATCCGGCACCACGCCACCATCGCGCTCAACCCCAAGGAGGCCAACGACCCGCGTTGCCGGCCGGTGCTCGACCTGCTTCCCCGATACCTGGCGAAGGACGGCGTGGTCGCGGTCGGCGAGATCGGCTACGACTCGATGACGCCCGAGGAGGACGCCGCGTTCGCCGCGCAGCTCGCCCTCGCCGTCTCGCACGACCTGCCCGCGCTCGTGCACACCCCGCACCGGGACAAGGCGCGCGGAACGCTCCGCAGCGTCGACGTCATCAAGGAATCCGGCATCGACGCGGGCCGCGTCGTGCTCGACCATCTCAACGAGGTGACCGTCGGGCCCGCGCTGGACGCCGGGGTGTGGGCGGGCTTCTCCATCTACCCGGACACGAAGATGTCGCCGCCGCGGATGGTGGACATCCTGCGGGAGTACGGGCTGGAACGGATGCTGGTGAACTCGGCCGCCGACTGGGGCCGGTCCGATCCGCTGCTCACCGTGCGCACCGCCGAGGCGATGCTGGACGGCGGGTTCAGCGAGGACGACGTGGACCGTCTCTTCTGGCGTAACCCGGTCGCGTTCTACGGGCAGTCCGGGCGGCTGCTGCTGGACGGCCCGGAATCCGGCGCGGCGACCTTCGCCGGCAACTCCATCCTGCGCGGAGGCAGCTGATGCATCTGAGCTACTGCACCAACGTGCACCCGGCCGAGGACCTCAGCGGCATCGTGGCGCAGCTCGACACGTACGCCGTGCCGATCCGGCGGCAACTGGACGCCGACGTTCTCGGTCTCGGGTTGTGGCTGGCGGCACCGGTGGCGGCCGAACTGGCGGCGTCCCCCGAGCAACGCCGGAGATTGCGGCGCGAACTCGACGCTCGCGGCCTGGAGGTGGTCACCCTCAACGGATTCCCGTACGAGGCGTTCCAAGCGCCCGTGGTGAAACAGGCCGTCTACCACCCGGACTGGACCACGCCGGAGCGGCTGGCCTACACCCTCGATCTGGCCCGCGTGCTCGTCGATCTGCTGCCGGACGACGCGGATCGCGGGTCCATCTCGACGCTGCCGCTGGCCTGGCGGGAACCGTGGCCGCCGGCCGCCGCCGACGCCGCGTACCGCAACGTCGACACGCTGGCCAAGGAGCTGGCCGCGCTGGACCGGCCGATCCGGGTCGGCTTCGAACCCGAGCCGGGCTGCCTCATCGAGAACACCACGCAGGCGGTCGAGTACGTGAGCCGGATGGACACCTCGGTGCTGGGCGTGTGCCTCGACCTCGCACATCTCGCGGTCGCCTGGGAGGACCCGGCGGCCGCGGTGGGCCGGCTGCGCACGGCCGGGATCCCGATCGTCAAGGTGCAGGTGTCGGCCGCTCTCGAAGGACCGGCGGGCGATCCGGCGCTGCGGCCGTACGTGGAGCCACGGTTCCTGCACCAGACGCGGACGTCGACTAACGCCTACGCCGACGACCTGGACGAGGCCCTGGACCGGGACCTGCCGGGCGACGCCTGGCGGGTGCACTACCACGTGCCGTTGCACGCCGCACCGGCCGCGCCGCTCACCTCGACCGTGCCGGTGCTGCGCGAGGCCGTACGGGAGATCGGGTCCGGCTGCGACCATTTCGACGTCGAGACGTACACGTGGGGGGTGTTGCCGGAGGATCAGCGGCCGCGTGACGACGCCGGGCTCGCAGCCGGCATCGCGGCCGAACTGGCGTTCGCCCGCGACCTGCTGGAGGAGACCCGATGACGACGCCGCTGGTGGTTCTCGACGTGGTCGGGCTGACGCCGCGGATGCTGGCGCACATGCCGCATCTGCGGGCGGTGGCGGAGACCGGCTTCCAGGCGCCGCTGCGGACCGTGTTGCCCGCGGTCACCTGCTCGGTGCAGTCCACCTTCCTGACCGGTGCGACCCCGGCCGAGCACGGCGTGGTCGGCAACGGCTGGTACTTCCGCGAGCTGGGCGAGGTGCTGCTGTGGCGGCAGCACAACGCGCTGGTCGGCGGGGAGAAGCTGTGGGAGGCCGCGCGCCGCCACAAGCCGGGCTACACGGTGGCGAACATCTGCTGGTGGTACGCCATGGGCATGGACGTGGACTGGACGGTGACGCCGCGGCCCATCTACTACGCGGACGGGCGCAAGGAACCCGACTGCTACACGTACCCGCCGTCGCTGCACGACGAGCTGACCGGCGCGCTGGGCGAGTTCCCGCTGTTCACCTATTGGGGGCCGGGCGCCGGGATGCCGTCGTCCCGGTGGATCTGCCGGGCCGCCCAGCGGGTGATGGAGACGCACAACCCGGATCTGACGCTGGTCTACGTGCCGCACCTGGACTACGACCTGCAGCGGTTCGGCCCGTCCGACCCGCGGGCGGCGGCCGCGGCGGCCGAGCTCGACCGCGTCCTCGCGCCGCTGCTGGCCGCGGCGGCCTCACGCGGCGCGACGGTGGTGGCGCTGTCCGAGTACGGCATCACGCCGGTCAGCCGGCCGGTCGACATCAACCGGGTGCTGCGGTCCGAGGGCCTGCTGGAGGTCTACACCCAGGACGGCATGGAGTATCTCGACCCGTGGACGTCGCGGGCGTTCGCGGTCGCCGACCATCAGGTGGCGCACGTGTACGTCCGCGATCCCGCCGACGTGGCCGCGGTCGCGAAGATCTGTGCCGCGGTGCCCGGTGTGGACCTCGTGCTCGACGAGGGCGGGAAGCAGGCGTACGGGCTGAATCATGCCCGGTCCGGCGAGTTGGTGCTGGTTTCCGAACCGGACGCCTGGTTCACCTATTACTACTGGCTCGACGACGCGGTGGCGCCGGACTTCGCGCGGCTCGTGGAGATCCATCGCAAGCCGGGCTACGACCCGGCCGAGCTGTTCTTCGACCCGGCCGCGCCGGCCGCGGCCAAACGGCGGGCGGCGGTCGCGCTGGCCCGCAAGAAAACGGGGATGCGATACATGATGAGCGTGGTCGGACTGGACGCCGGTGCCCGGGCGGTGCGCGGGTCGCACGGGCGGCTGCCCTCGGACCCGGACGACGCGCCGATGCTGTTGTGTTCCGATCCGTCCGCCGTCCGGCCGGAGATCGCGGCCACCGAGGTCAAGGATCTGCTGCTGGGGCTCGCTCGATGACGGTGGAACTGCGGGACCGGTTCGACGCCGCGCTCGCCTCGTTCATCGACCGGCAGGATCCACAGTGGCCGGACGGCGCGCCGCGCGGCGTCACCAACACGTTGCGGCGCTTCGTCCTGGACGGCGGCAAGCGCATCCGGCCCACGTTCTGCTACTGGGGCTGGCGGGCGGCCGGCGCCGACGACGCCGAGGGGGTCATCATCGCGGCGGCGGCGCTGGAACTGTTCCACGCGTTCGCGCTGATCCACGACGACATCATCGACGGCAGCGACCTGCGGCGCGGCCAGCCGTCCATGCACGAGTTGTTCGCCGACCTGCACGCCCGGTCGGCCTGGCGCGGCGACCACCACGCGTTCGGGCTGCACACGGCACTGCTCTGCGGCGACCTCTGTGCGGCGTGGGCGGACAAGATGTTCCACGAGTGCGGGCTGTCGCCGGGGCGCATCCATCAGGCGTACGGGATGTTCGCCCAGATGCGCACCGAGGTGATCGCCGGGCAGTACCTGGACCTGGTGTCCAGCGTCGGCGACGGGTCGGTGGCGAGCGCGCTGACCGTGATCCGGATGAAGGCGGCGCGGTACACGGTGACCCGGCCGCTGCAGATCGGCGCGCAGCTCGCCGGGGCGAGTTCGCAGCTGTGCAAGGCGTTCATCGAGTTCGGCGACCCGCTGGGCGACGCCTTCCAGTTGCGCGACGACGTGCTCGGCGTCTTCGGTGATCCGGCGGTGACCGGCAAGTCGGTCCTCGACGACCTGCGTGAGGGCAAGCCGACGGTGATGATGGCGCTGGCCCGGGGCGCGGCGGACCGGGCCCAGTCGGCGCGCCTGGCCGCGTTGTTCGGCAACCCGGACCTGGACGAGTCCGGGGCGCAGGAGCTGCGCGCGATCATCGTGGACACCCGGGCCCTGGAGAAGATCGAGCAGATGATCCGGGTGCGCGCGGACGCGGCGATGGCGGCGCTGGCCGAGGCCCCGCTGCCCGAGACGACCCGGAAGGAGCTGTCCGTGCTGGCCAACGCCGCGGTGGAGCGCCAGCTCTGACGATCATGGCCGGGATAACATCGACGCATGACTGACCTGGGGGTGCTTGCCGCGCAGCTGCTGGACGGGTTTCAGCGGGAACTGTTCACCCGGCTGGCCCAGCTGGGGCACGAGGGGCTCCGGCCGCGGCACGGCGCCGTCATGGCCTATCTGGCGCTGACCGGCACCCGGGCCAGCGAGCTGTCCGAGCGTTCGGGTCAGCACAAGCAGGTGATCGGCACGCTGATCGACGAGCTGGAGCACCTGGGGTATGTGACGCGGCAGCCCGATCCGGCGGACCGGCGGGCCAAGCTCATCGTGCCGACCGAGCGCGGCCGCGACGAGATCACCGAGGCCGGGCGGATCATCGCGGACATCGAGCGGCGGTTCGCCCGGAAGGTGGGCGCGGATCGGTTCGCCGAGTTCCGCGCGGTGTTCGAGGAGGTCGCCCGCGACTACCGGCAGGCGCGGGCGACCACCGTCAGCCGATCTTGATGTCGGCGCGGTGCCGGGTGAGGTACTCCTTGAGGGTGATCGGGTTCGGCACCAGCGAGCGGGTGAGCTCACGATCGCGCCGGGGCAGGATCTTATGGGCGAAGTCGGCGTAGTACTGGAACATGTTGCCCATCTCCTTGGCCGACGCGAAGTCCAGCTTGCGGTACTCGTCGTGGGACAGCGGCTCGTAGGTGACCGGGACGCCGAGGACCTCGCTGAACGCCTCGGCGATGTCCTTGCCGGTGAGGTACTGGCCGCTGAGCCCGAGGGTGTGCCCGATGGTCTCGGCGGGGCGTCGGAAGATGGCGGCGACCGCCTTGCCGACGTCCTCGGGAGCCATGCTGGACATGGTCGCGTCGCCGATCGGCAGCGGCACGATGATGCTCCCGTCCGCCTTGCGGATCGGCGGGTCGAACAGCAGCAGGTTCGAGAAGTAGTTGGACAGCCGCAGGTAGGTCGTCGGTAGCCCGGACTCGGCGAAGAGCCGGTCGGCCACGCCACCCTTCACGTCGAAGTGCGGGACGTTGTAGCCGTCGTCGAACTTGGGCAGCCGGTGGTAGTCGTCCGGGATGTCCTCGCGGCTGTCCTCCAGCGTCGACCAGATCACGTGCCGCGGGCCGGTCTCCTTCGCGGCGGCGATGAGGTTGCGGACCTCCTCGAGCTCCTTCGCCGGCGACAGGTGGTTGAAGAACGGCGTGACCATGTAGATGCCGTACGCGCCGTCGAACACCCGGCGCAGGCTCCCGGTGTCGTAGAGGTCGGCGACGACGATCTCGGCGCCGAGATCCGCGAGGTCCTTGGCCGAGTCCGCCGCCCGGGTGATGGCCCGGACGGCGAACTCGCCGTCGGCGAGCAGGGCGCGCACCACCGAGCCGCCCTGCACTCCGGTGGCACCCAAAACAGAGATGATCTTCCGCTCAGTCATGCCCCGAACGATATAGTCACCAATTAGTGACTATCAAGTTCAGTGACTATTAACTTGGTCACCGGAAGTCGGCCACGACACAGGCGATGTTGTCCGGCGCGCCCGCCTCGGTGGCGGCCGTCACCAGCCGCTGGACGGCGTCCTCGGGCGTCTCCGCGTCGCCGAGCACGGACCGCAGCGCGTCCTGGCCGACGACCGCGTACAGGCCGTCCGAGCACAACAGATATCGGTCGCCGGCCGCGGCGGTGCGCACCGACAGGTCGGCCGCCACGTCGCCGCCGCCCAGGGCGTGGGTGAGCACGGCCCGCCGCGGGTGCGCCGCGGCCTCGGCGGGGGAGAGGCGGCCGGCGTCGACCTCCCGGCGAACCCAGGTGTGGTCCCGGGTGAGCGTGGTCAGGTCGCCGTCGCGCAGCAGATACGCCCGGGTGTCGCCGATGTGCACCAGGGTCAGCCGGCCGTCGTCGCGGGACAGTGCTGTCAGCCGCCGCCGTCCGCCACCGCGAACAGCGACTCACTGGCGTACGCGACGTCCTGGTTGGTCTTGCGTACCGAACCGATCTCGGCGGCCGCGGCGAAACGTACCTGAAGTGTGGCCATGCTGGTGTCCCTTCCGGACAGATCGGAAACGAGGAAGGTGGCCAGCCGCGCCCGTTCCGCCGTCTCGGCGGTGACCTGCTGCCAGTACGCGGTGACCGCCTCGGCCGCTTCGGAGGGTGGCAGCGCGCACACCGTCCGGATCGACGCGAGCGGCATGCCGAGCCGTCGCAGCACCACGCTGGGCCTTGCCCCAGGGGCAGAGTCAAGAGCATCACAAGATGCGACCGGGGTGGAACGGCGTAGCCTCTCAACTGTTGTGCAGGCAAGCACCTAGGGAGCAGTACGTTGAGCGAAAATGTGGCAGCCGCCGCGGGCACCATCGATCTCGGTGGCGATCTGACGGTCAACCGGCTCGGGTTCGGCGCCATGCGGATCACCGGCGACGGGATCTGGGGCTATCCCAAAGATCGGGAAGAGGCTAAAGCGACACTGCGGCGCGCGGTCGAGATGGGGGTCAACTTCATCGACACCGCCGACTCGTACGGCCCGGATGTCAGTGAGATCCTGATCGCCGAGGCCCTGCACCCGTACCCGGAAGACCTGATCATCGCCACCAAGGGCGGCAAATTAAGGCCGGGGCCCTTCGTGCGCTGGCCGGAGGACGGGCGCCCGGAGCACCTCCGCGAGGTGCTCGAGGGCAGCCTGCGCAAGCTGCGGATGGAGCAGATCCCGCTCTACCAGCTGCACGCGCCGGACGAGAACGTTCCGCTGGAGGATTCCATCGGGACGCTGCTCGAATTCAAGGAGCAGGGCAAGATCCGGCACATCGGTGTCTCCAACTTCACCGAGGAGCAGCTCCGGATCGCGCAGCGAATCACCCCGATCGTGTCGATCCAGAACCGCTTCAACATCGACGACCGCCAGTCGGAGTCCATCGTGGATCTCTGCGAGCAGGAGCAGATCGCGTTCATTCCGTGGGCGCCGATCTCGAACGTCGAGGGCAACCCGGCGATCCAGGACCTGGCCCAGAAGTACGAGGCCACGCCGCATCAGATCGTGCTGGCGTGGATGCTGGCGCGCTCGCCGGCGATCCTCCCGATCCCGGGCACCGGCTCGGTCGCGCACGTCGAGGAGAACACGAAGGCGGCGGCCATCAAGCTGACGGCGGCCGAGGTGGCCGCGCTCTCCGCCGGTAACTGAGGAAAAAGGCGCTTCGCCTACCGGCCGAATGATCCCCCCATGGCGTAAGGGAACCGGTCGGCCGGTAGGCGAAGCACGGGGCCGGCGTTGTGTTGCCCCCCGGCACACCACCGGCCAAAAAAGGTTCGGAATACCAAACCCTTTCCCCCTGCCCGGTCACCATTTGACGCTCGCCACCCCGGCATTCCAAGGCTTTGTGAGGACCGTCGCAACTTGGAACTAAACGACGGCTAGGCCGTAGTCATCGATCACGACGGTGGTGCGATCACCCCGGCCGGGGTCGATGTCTGAAAGCTGGACATGCTCCCAGGCCTGCGGTTTCTCGCCGGGCATGCTTCGCCCGCTCAATCATTGCTGCGACCTCCGTCGATGCAGTGCACCGGATAAGCGGCATCGGATTTGTCGCCCGGAATAGCGCGCTCGACCGTGAATTGGCTCACCGAAAGTGAACCGGTCGCAGATCCTGGCGTTTGCAGAACCGGTATTCGCGGTGATCACCTTCGGTAGGGCCTGGTCAGCCCCCCGCCGTCCCAGATGCTGAGACGCGACGCACCGGCCCCGATCCTTTTCTTGACTCGTTCCAGAAAAGTGGCACACTTGCCCGAGTGCGAACCGCCCTGGACGCCGAGGCCAAACTTCGGCAAGCCGCCCTCCGCGTGACGCGTCCGCGGCTGGCGGTCCTGGCCGCGGTCCACGAGCACCCGCATGCCGACACCGACTCGATCATCCGGTTCGTGCGCGAGGACATCGGCGACGTCTCCACCCAGGCCGTCTACGACGTGCTCCGCGCGTTGACCGCCGCCCGCCTCGTCCGATCCATCGAGCCGGCCGGTTCGGTGCCGCGGTACGAGTCGCGGGTCGGTGACAACCACCACCATCTGGTCTGCCGTTCGTGCGGCGCGGTCGTCGATGTGGACTGCGCGACCGGCGACGCCCCATGCCTGCACGCCTCGGACGATCACGGGTACGCGATCGACGAGGCCGAGGTCGTTTTCTGGGGGCTCTGCCCCGACTGCATCGCAACTGAATCCCAAGGAGAAGACTCACGTGGCACCCGACAATGACGGCTTCATGTCCAACGGGGCTCCGGCGCTCCCGCCCAAGCCGCAGTCGAACAAGGACTGGTGGCCCAACCAGCTCGACGTGTCGGTCCTGCACCAGAACCCGGCGGCGGGCAACCCGATGGACTCCGGCTTCGACTACGCCAAGGAGTTCGAGTCGCTCGACCTTGCCGCGGTGTCCGCCGACATCGACGCGGTCATGACGAATTCGCAGGCCTGGTGGCCCGCCGACTACGGCACGTACGCTCCGCTGTTCATCCGGATGGCCTGGCACAGCGCCGGTACGTACCGGATCAGCGACGGCCGCGGCGGCGCCGGCTCCGGCGACCAGCGGTTCGCCCCGCTGAACAGCTGGCCGGACAACGCCAGCCTGGACAAGGCCCGCCGCCTGCTGTGGCCGGTCAAGAAGAAGTACGGCAAGCGCATCTCCTGGGCCGACCTGTTCATCCTGGCCGGCAACCGCGCGCTGGAGACGATGGGCTTCAAGACCTTCGGGTACGCGGGCGGCCGCGAGGACGCGTTCGAGCCCGAGGAGATCAACTGGGGCACCGAGGACACCTGGCTGGGCGACAAGCGCTACACCGGTGACCGCAAGCTCGACAAGCCGTACGGCGCGGTCCAGATGGGCCTGATCTACGTCAACCCGGAGGGCCCGAACGGCAACCCGGACGCGCTCGCCGCGGCCCGCGACATCCGCGACACGTTCGGCCAGATGGCGATGAACGACGAGGAGACCGTGGCGCTCATCGCCGGCGGCCACACCTTCGGCAAGGCGCACGGCGCGGCCAGCCCGGACCGCCACGTCGGCCCCGAGCCCGAGGGCGCCCCGATCCAGGAGATGGGCCTGGGCTGGAAGAACGACCACGGCACGGGTTCCGGCGGCGACGCCATCACCAGCGGTCTCGAGGGCGCCTGGACGTCCAACCCGATCGCCTGGGACAACGGCTTCTTCGAGAACCTGTTCAGCTTCGAGTGGCAGCAGACCACCAGCCCGGCGGGTGCCAAGCAGTGGGAGCCGACCGACCCGGCCGCCGCCGGCCAGGTGCCGGACGCGCACGACCCGGCCAAGCGGCACGCGCCGATGATGCTCACCACCGACCTCGCGCTGCGCGTCGACCCGATCTACGAGGAGATCTCGCGCCGCTTCTACCAGAACCCGCAGGAGTTCGCCGACGCGTTCGCCCGCGCCTGGTTCAAGCTGACCCACCGCGACATGGGCCCGCGCCCGCGGTACCTGGGCGCGCTGGTCCCGGCCGAGCAGCTCATCTGGCAGGACCCGGTGCCCGCGGCCACGCACGAGCCGATCGGCGCCGCGGACATCGCCGCGCTCAAGGAGAAGGTGCTCGGCTCCGGCCTGACCGTCGCCGAGCTGGTCGCGACCGCGTGGGCGTCGGCGTCGACGTTCCGTGGCACCGACAAGCGCGGTGGCGCCAACGGCGCGCGCATCCGGCTCGAGCCGCAGAAGGGCTGGCAGGTCAACGACCCGGCGCAGCTCGACAAGGTGCTGACCACGCTGGAGCGGATCCGGCTGGAGTTCGGCAAGCCGGTCTCGCTGGCCGACGTGATCGTGCTGGCCGGTTCCGCCGCGGTCGAGAAGGCGGCGAAGGACGCCGGCTTCGCCATCGAGGTGCCGTTCACCCCGGGCCGCACCGACGCGTCGCAGGAGCTCACCGACGTCGAGTCGTTCGCGGTGCTGGAGCCCACCTTCGACGGCTTCCGTAACTACATCGCGAAGGGCCAGCGGCGGCCGACCGAGCAGCTGCTGGTCGAGCGGGCGCAGCTGCTGACGCTGAGCGCCCCCGAGATGGCCGTGCTGGTCGGTGGCCTGCGGGCGCTCGACGCGAACACCGCTCACTCGCCGAACGGTGTCCTCACCGACCGGCCGGGCACGCTGACCAACGACTTCTTCGTCAACCTTCTCGAGTTCGGCACGACGTGGACGCCGACCACCGACGAGGAGGAGCTGTTCGAGGGTCGCGACGACGCGAGCGGCGAGGTCAAGTGGACCGCCACCCGCAACGACCTGATCTTCGGTTCCAACTCGGTGCTGCGCGCGGTCGCCGAGGTCTACGCGAGCGACGACGCCGGGGAGAAGTTCGCCCGTGACTTCGCCGCCGCCTGGGTCAAGGTCATGAACCTGGACCGCTTCGACCTTTCTGAGTAACCCAGAAGAGACACGCCGTGCGAGCCGCCCCCCGGTTCGCACGGCGTCCGTCCTTCTCGTCACTAACGTGAACGCATGGGCTTCTGGGAGGATGTCGAGCAGCACATGGTCCGGTACTCCGGTGCCGGGCGCTTCACGCCCGAGATGATCGTGCGGGCCGAGGGCAGCTACGTGTTCACCGAGTCGGGCCGGCGGCTGCTCGACTTCACGTCGGGGCAGATGAGCGGGATCCTCGGCCACTCGCACCCGGAGGTCGTCGCGACGATCCGGCGGCAGGCGGCGACGCTCGACCACCTGTTCAGCGGCATGCTCAGCCCGGCGGTCGTCGACCTGGCGCGGCGGCTGGCCGGAACGCTGCCGGAGCCGCTCACCAAGGTGCTGCTGCTGACCACCGGCGCGGAGTCGAACGAGGCGGCGATCCGGATGGCGAAGCTGGTCACCGGCAAGCATGAGATCGTGTCGTTCGCGCGCTCGTGGCACGGCATGACCCAGGCTGCGGCGGCCGCCACCTACAGCTCGGGCCGCAAAGGGTACGGTCCCACGTCGCCGGGCAACTTCGCGATTCCGGTCCCGCCGGTACGCCGCTACGACGAGCCGGAGCAGCCGGACTGGCGGCGGCCGCTCGACCTCGCGTTCGAGCTGATCGACGCGCAGTCCGCCGGCAGCCTGGCCGCCTGCATCGTCGAGCCGATCCTGAGCTCCGGCGGCGTGCTCGACCTGCCGGAGGGCTACCTGGCGGCGCTGTCGGCGAAGTGCCGCGAACGTGGGATGCTGCTGATCCTCGACGAGGCGCAGACCGGGCTGTGCCGTACCGGAACCTGGTACGCGTTCGAACGCGACGGCGTCGTCCCCGACATCCTGACCCTGTCCAAGACGCTCGGCGCCGGGCTGCCGCTGGCCGCTGTCGTGACCTCCGCCGAGATCGAGGAGCGGGCGCACGAGCTCGGCTACCTGTTCTTCACCACGCACGTCTCCGACCCGCTGGTCGCCGCGGTGGGCAACACCGTCCTCGACGTTCTCGAACGCGACAAGCTCGACGCCCGCGCGGCCGAGTCGGGCGCCTTCCTGCGCGACGGCCTGATCGACCTCGCGTCCCGCCACGACGTCATCACCGACGTCCGCGGCCGTGGTCTGCTGGTCGGCCTGGAACTGGTCTCCGACGCCGCGGGCGCCGCCGTGACCCGCCGCTGCCTCGAGCTCGGCCTGCACATGAACGTCGTCCAGCTGCCGGGCATGGTCGGCGTCTTCCGCATCGCGCCGCCCCTGACCGCCACCCGCGAGGAGCTCACCGAGGGCCTCGACCTCCTCGCCCAGGCCCTGGAGACCGCGACGTAGACGGAGGATGCGCGGCTTGAAACCGCCGGAGATCGCGCCGCGACGGAAGATCGCTTTGGTTGCGCGGCGCGCAGTCGTTGCCGACGGCGACTTAGGCGGGTGCGCGGCTTGAGATTGCCGTGGCCGCGGGGATGTGCGCGGCTTGAGATTGCCGTGGCCGCGAAGATTGCCCCGCCACGGAAGATCGCCTGGTCGCGTGGAGCCCAGGCGCTGCCGACGGCGGCGTAGATGGATGCGCGGCTTGAGACCTCCGCGGCCACGGAGATCGCCCTTCCCGCTGGGTGGGACATCGCAGCCACATCGTGGGCTTTTCGCGGACCTTGGAGAGTTGTGCCCACATACGAGCCATAACTCTCCAAGGTTCACGTCTGGCCGGGAAAGCCTGCCGCGCAAAGGCCGCATCACCGGGCAAAACTCACTCCATAATGGACGCGGGTCTCACATTGCGGAAGCTGGGTCCAGGACTTGGTCGCCTGTCTCAGTATGCGGTCGCTGGTCCCACAAGATGGGAGCGCCCGGGGTCACTCGCTCAGCCCGACGGTGCATCGGCCCATCCAGGCTACGCCGATAACCCGAAATATCGGATATGATCGACGGGATTTGAGGGCATGGCGCTTCTAGCCATTGCGCCGACCGCCTCCCGGACCCGGACCGGGCGACAGACACCGACCGTCGAGGGGCAGCCAGCGGACGCGGTCAGGCGTAGATCGGGCCCACCGGCGGATAGGCGGCGGTGAGCAGGCCCCGGATGGCGGACAACGAGGGCGACGGCTGCTGCGGCGTGGATCGGAAGCCGGTGTCGAGGGTCATCTCCTTGCCCCACGCGCGCACGCTTTCCACCGTCGCGGCGCCGCCGGCCAGGGCAAGATCTCGATACCAGTCCGTACGCGCGTAGGAAAGGTCACCGCCGATCAGCACCAGCTCGACCCACGACGGATCGGCAAGAGCGACATTCTCGTACGGGTCGGGGTGGTGCCGTTCCAGGACGAGGATGTCCGCGGGCCGGCCGGGAAGCAGGCTGCCCAGATCGTCGGCGAGCCCGGCGACCTCGGCCGCGCCCGCGGTCACCATGCGGACCAGATCGGCGGCGGCGAGCGGGAACCCTTGCCGCGCCAGCTCACGGCGGGCGACCTTCATCTCGGCGAGCAGGCTGGTGGAACCGGACGGCAGCCAGTCGGCGCCCAGGGCCACCGGCATGCCCGCGCGCAACGCCTCGGCGGCGAGCGTCGTATCGGCGTACAGGCGCAAATTGGATTGTGGGGACCAGACCAGTTTGCAGCCGGCCGCGGCGAGCTGGCGGATCTGGTCGGCGTCGCAGGCGCTGGCGTGGATGAGCACGGTGCCGGGGACCGCCGCGCCGAACGACAGGAAGCGCTCGAACTCGCTCGTGCTGCGCTTGTCGCCGCGGACGCCCTCGCACAGATGCAGGTAGAAGGCTTTGATGTCACCGGTCCCGAGGCCGGTCAGGATCCGCTGCAGCCGGGGGAAGTCGCGGCTGTTCTTCGAGGACGGCAGGTCGATCATGGCGCGGGCCACCTGCCGGCCGAGGACGAACAGGTCCACGTTGCGGACCAGCGGCTCCTGACGCGTCGCGCCGGTGGCACCCTGGATCGCGGTGACCCCGCCGGTCAGCGCCCGGATCTCCGCGTACCGCAGCTGGGTGTGCGCGGGCACCTCGGTCAGCAGCTTGTTCTGCGGGTCGCGGACGAGCTTGCGGTAGATGTCGCTGGACCGCCACTGGTATCGGTTGCCGAACCGGCGCGGCGGCTCCCACGCGGCGAAGACGTTGAACTCGGGATGGCCGTGCAGGTCGATGAGCCCGGGCAGGATGACGCCGCCGGTGTCGAGCACGGTCGCGACGCCGGCCGGCGCGTCCCGGCGCACCTCGGCGATGGTGTCGCCGTGCACCACCACGAAGCCGTCGTCGAACGCGGCGTCCGGGGTGATGACCGCACCGCGTAAGGCGAACGCCTCGCCCGCCGCGGCCGCCGCGGTCAGCCCGCGCGAGCCCCGGCGCATGCGGAAGCCCTCGACCGACCGGCGCGGTGGCGGGAGTGCGTCGAGCACGCCGCGCCGGTAGGCCCGACCGAACAAACGAGCGCCGTCCATGGCCATCGTCCGAGCGTATCGGCTGGTCGGGCCTTTTCCGCCGGGGTGTCACCCGGCCGACACGACGGCCGCCGGAGACCGGCTAGGCATGACTGATGCATCCATTCTGTCCCGGCTACGACCGGGAACCCTTCCGGAGCCTCGCGTCCGGCTATCCCGGCCCGGACGTCTACCCACCGCGCGACTTCCGCGTCGAATGGGGACCGATCTTCCACCGCGGCCGGCTCGACGGCACGGCCCGGGTGCTGGTCCTCGGCCAGGACCCGGCCACCCATGAGACCATCACCCGCCGCATCCTGGTCGGCGAGGCCGGGCAACGCGTGCAGGGACTGCTCGCCCGGCTCGGCATCACGTCGAGCTACACCATGGTGAACACGTTCGTGTTCAGCGTGTTCGGTCAGGGCGGCGGCACCCGGCACACGCACGACCCGGCCATCGCCGCGTACCGGCACCGCTGGCTCGACGCCCTCCTGCTCCCGGAGACGGTGACCGCGGTGATCGCGCTCGGCACGCTGGCCAAGACCGCCTACCGGGACTGGGCGGACACGCAGCCGGCCGCGGCCGCCCGGCTGCATCTGGCCGCGATCCGGCATCCCACCTTCCCGGAGAGCGCCTCGGCCGCGGGCGGCGTCACGCTGGCCGACGCCACCGCGAACCTGCTGCAGGACTGGAACAAGCACCTGCCCGACCTGCGCGCGCATGTCGAGCCGGACGAGCCGGTGCCGGAGCGCCTCTACGGCGACACCTGGCAGGACGGCGACCTGCAGGCCATCCCGGTGGCCGACCTCCCGGCCGGAAGCCCGTCGTGGTGGACGTCCTTGGACGGCTGGGCCCGGCGCACCGGCACCGACGCACAGCTCAAACGCGCCACGATCACCGTGACGATCCCGTCGGCCGCCCGGACGTGGCCACCCCTCACATGAAAACGAAGACGAGCGCGATCAGCGGCGCCGCCCCCTGAACCGCCGCGGACCGCACCAGCTTCGGGTTGGCGGCGACCAGCACCAACGCCGCGCCGAGCATGCAGCCACAGGCGAGCCCCACCAGGGCCAGCCCGGCATCCCGGCTGCCGGCGTGCAGCACGATCACCCCGGCGACCGCGCCCACCGCGAGGAACAGGTTGTAGAACCCTTGGTTGAACGCCCACGGCCGGGCGGCCGCCAGATCCTCCGGCGGCACCCGGAACGTCCTGGCCTGCACGTCCGGCCGGCCGAACAGCACCGCCTCGATCACAAAGATGTAGACGTGGATGAGCGCGGCGATCAGCGCGGCGACCTGCCCGACATAAGTCATGATCGAGATTGTGCACGAGGGTGGCCCCGTGCCGAGCAGTCGAGGCTTCGCCATCGTGGTGTGCTCCAGCTGCCTCAGCGATCCCGGGACGGCCGGCCCCGCAGCACCGAGGCCAGCGCGGCCAGCAGGCTCATCGCGATCGCGGTGCCGAAGACCACCATCAGCCCGTTGTGGAAGGGCTGGGCGATGAGGTTCGGGAAGAACTCGTGACCGGTGAGCGTGGCGACGTTGTGCGGGGGCAGCGTGCCGAGCACCTTGTCGCCCACCAGATGCGCGACCGGGTTGCTGCCCAGGAACGCGGCGAACAGCGTGCTCACCGGCGGCAGGGACGCGATCGACGCGGCGACGTCGTGCGGCACGCCCTGCCCGGTCAGGCCGGTCGAGAGCGTCGCCGGCAGCGAACCGGCGAGGCCGGCCACCATCAGCGCGAAGAACACCCCGATGGACAGCGACGTGCCCGCGTTCTGGAAGGTGGACCGCATGCCGGAGGCGACGCCACGCTGGTCGGCCGGCACACTGCCCATGATGGACGATGTGTTCGGCGCCGAGAACATGCCCTGCCCGAGCCCGCTGAGCAGCAGCAGCCCCGCGAACATCCAGTAGTGGAAGTCCACCGGGATGACCAGCAGGCCGGCGAACGACAGCGCCAGCAGCAGCAGCCCGGTCGTGGAGAACACCCGCGCGCCGTACCGGTCCGAGAAATAGCCGCTGATCGGCCCCGCGATCAGGAATCCGGCGGTGAGCGGCAGCATGAAGATGCCGGCCCACAGCGGGGTGTCCTCGAAGTTGTAGCCGTGCAGCGGCAGCCAGATGCCCTGCAGCCAGATGATGAGCATGAACTGCAGCCCGCCGCGGGCGACCGCGATGAGCAGCGCCGCGAGGTTGCCGGCCGCGAAGGCGCGGATGCGGAACAGGGCCAGCCGGAACATCGGATGGGCGCTGCGGGCCTCGATGACGACGAACGCGATCAGCAGCAGGATCCCGAGGACGATGCCGCCGAGCACCTTCGGGTTGGTCCAGCCGGTCGGGTGCCCGCCGTACGGCTGGATCCCGTACGTCATGGCGGCCAGCACCAGCGCCGTACCGGCCGCGAAGGTCACGTTGCCGGCCCAGTCGATCGGGGCGCGGTGGCGTACGCCGGTCTCGCGCAGGCTGCGGTACGACCAGATGGTGCCGACGATGCCGATCGGCACGTTGACCCAGAACACCAATCGCCAGTCGACAGCGGCGAGCACGCCGCCCAGCAGCAGGCCGAGGAACTGCCCGGCGAGCGCGGTGATCTGGTTGATTCCGAGCGCCATGCCGCGCTGGCGGGCGGGGAACGCGTCGGTGAGGATCGCGGCCGAGTTCGCGGTCAGCATCGCGCCGCCGAACGCCTGCACGATGCGCCAGCCGATCAGCCACAGGGCGGCCCTCTGGGCGTGGAACGGATCGACGGACAGTGCCACGGACGCGATCGAGAAGATCAGGAAGCCCAGGTTGTACAGCCGCACGCGGCCGAAGATGTCGCCGAGGCGCCCGAGGGCCACCACCAGGACCGCGGACACGAGCAGATAGCCCATGATCATCCACAGCAGGTAGCCGATGTTGCCCGGCGCCAGCGGGTCCAGCCCGATGCCGCGGAAGATGGCCGGCAGCGAGATGATCACGATGGAGGCGTCGATGGTGGCCATCAGCACGCCGAGAGTGGTGTTGGACAGCGCCACCCACTTGTACCGGTCGTCGTGCGTGGTGTCGGTGAGTGTCGCGGTCACAGCTGTCGCGTCTGCCGTAACCGCCGGGCCAGCCGCCCCACCGCGATCTGCAGCGCGGCGGCCGTGTTCTCGATCTCCATGTAGTAAACGTAGACTGATAAGCTTGAACTGAAGAGATGAGGACCGTGTGACGCCCGCCATGTCCGCTCCGGCCGCCGACCGTTTACATCGGAGGACCGGCCGGATGGGGGGTATTGGCGGTACCGGTTTTGGCTGGGACTGGGCCCGGGCGTACCGGCGGGTGTTTGCTTGTTTGCATGGCGAACGAGAATGAGCTTGTCCTGAACAACGGCGTCACGATGCCCGCACTCGGGTTCGGTGTCTTCCAGAGCCCGCCCGAGGAGACCTCCGCCGCTGTCGAGACGGCGCTGAACGTGGGGTACCGGCACGTCGACACGGCGGCCGCCTACAACAACGAGCGGCAGGTCGGGGAGGGTATCCGCCGCTCCGGGCTGCGACGGGACGACGTGTTCATCGAGACCAAGGTGTGGGTGAGCGACTACGGCCACGACGAGACGCTGCGCGCGTTCGAGAAGGCGACCCGCAAGCTCGGCGTCGACCGATTAGACCTGCTCCTGCTGCATCAGCCGGCCACCGACCGGTTCGACCGTACGGTCGCCGCGTACCGAGGGCTGGAGACCTTGCTGGCCGACGGGCGGGTGCGGGCGATCGGGGTCAGCAACTTCATGCCGCACCACCTCGCCGACCTGCTCGAACGCACCGAGGTCGTGCCGGCCGTGAACCAGATCGAGCTGCACCCGTACTTCACCCAGCCGGACGTGCGCAAGACGAACGCCGAGCACGGAATTCTGACTCAGGCGTGGTCGCCGATCGGCGGCATCACGTTCTACCCCGGTTACGGTGAGGGGCGCCGGAGCATCCTCGGCGACGGCACGATCGGCGCCGTCGCGGCCGGGCACGGCAAGACCGCTGCGCAGGTGATGCTGCGCTGGCAGCTGCAGCACGGGCGCTCGGCGATCCCGAAGTCGACCAACCCGGCCCGCATCGCGGAGAACTTCGGCGTCTTCGACTTCGAGCTGACGGCGGACGAGATGTCGATGATCGACGCCCTCGACCGGGGCGTTCGCAACGGGCCGGACCCGGACGTGCCGCGCCCGGCGATGTTCGACCGGGTCATCCCCGAGGACTGATGTTATCTGCTGCACTCCGGCTTGCCGCCGCCACGCCGCGAGGGGTTGGGTTGGCGGCATGGCCCTCATCGCCTACGACAGCACGGATGCGGCCGCCTTCGAGGCCACCCGCCACCTGCGCGAGGACGCTCTGGACAACTGGCGGGCGGCGATCCTCCGGTATTTCGGCCCGCGCCCGGGCATGCGTCTGCTCGACCTCGGCTGCGGGACCGGAAGCTGGGCTCGCGCGTTTCACACGTGGTGGCCCGAGATCGAGGTCGTCGCGGTGGAACCCGCGGCGGCGATGCGGGAGCGGGCGGTGTTCGTCCCGGTGCTCGCCGGAGACGCGGGGCACATCCCGGCCGAGGATGCGAGCCTCGACGCGGTCTGGCTGTCCACCGTCATTCATCACATCCCCGACCTGGAGGCGGCGGCTCGCGAGATCGGCCGGGTCCTCAAGCCCGGTGGGGTCGTGCTGATCCGGTCGGCATTCGCCGGTCGGCACGAGGCGATCACGCTGTTCCGGTTCTTCCCGGAGGCGGTCGGGGTGCTGGACCGCTTCCCGAGCGTGGATCGGGTCGGCACCGCGTTCGACGGCTTCGACACGGTGGGCTTCGAACCGGTCGCGCAGGTGACCGCGTCGTCGTTGGCCGAGGCGGCCGCGTCGCTGCGCCGGTCGGCGCACACTCCGCTGCAACTGATCAGCGACGAGGCGTACGCGGCGGGTGTCGCTCGCATGCGCGAGGCGGCAGCGAGCGAGACCGGCCCGGTGGTCGATGCGCTCGATCTGCTGGTGCTGCGTTCACGCTAGTCGTCGCCCGCGCCGCCGCCGGCCGCCGGTGACGTGAAGTCGATGCGCATGCTCGCGTCCTCGCGGAGCAGGATGGCGTTGCCGGCGTCGGCGCGCCAGCCGGCCGGGAGCAGCAGGACGCCGCTGTTGCCGCGGCCCAGCAGGCGAAGGCCGCTGTATCGGAAGTTGTACTGGCCGCCGACCACGGTGAGCTTCAGCGCCTCGACGCCGCTTCCGCTGATGGCCAGGTCCTTCTCGCTGAACACCACCACGGCCGGGAGCACCGCCGCGGCGTGAGCGTCCGCCGCGGCCCGCTGCTGTGCGCGCTCACCGGAGTTGCCGGCGATCAGAACCAGGCCCACCAGCATCACGGTCACCGCGACGGTCAGGCGGCGCGCCGCGGCCAGCCCGGCGTGCGGCTTGTCGGTCCGGCTCCCGACCGATTCGATCAACAGCACCGCGACCATGATCAGAACGGGGAAGGCCAGCCGCCACGCGGCGTCCGCGCTGGTGGTGGCGAAGCCGACGGCACCGACCGCGAGGGTCACCGCGGCCACCACCAGCAGGCCCCGCCGCATCCACGGGCCGCCGCGACCCAACCGCAGCAGGCGCGGGAATTGACGCGCCAGCACCTGCAGGAAGAACAGCGTCATGATCGCGGCGACGGCCACCACCGAGGACGGCAGAATGGCGTCGGCACTGCGCGAGATGTAGTCGGCGGTGCTGAAGCCGAGCAGGCCGTAGTCGACGCCGAAATAGCCGAAGTACTCGCGGGCGTCCACCACCCCGATGTAGTACAGCAGGCCGCCGACCAGGCCGATGGGCCCGGCGACGGACGTCAGGAAATCCACCAGGCTCTTGACCGGCGTGGGTGTTTCGGTGTCCAACGCGGCCTATCCCCGCAAGACCGGAGAACCGACAACCCCGGACGCGCAGCAGGGCGCGGCGCCGCCCGGGAAGACGCTGACCGTGACGCGTAATCGCGACACCCCGGCGAGGTCGAGCTTGACGGCACGGGACGCCCCGGGCCGAGCCGTCACGGTGACCAACGACTTTCCGTCGCCGCTGATGACGAACTGAGCGGTCTTCGCCACCGCGGTGTCCGACATCCCCAGCGTGGCGGTGAGCTCGCGGAACTGCCCACCCACATCGAATTCGGCGTACGCGGACCCGGCGGCGTCGACGATCTGGAGGGTGATCGACTCCGGAAACGCCCGGCCGCCGAGGGAAGCCGATCCGACCGTGACGAACGGGTTGTCGGTGTTGACCCGCGGCAGCTCGCCCA
Source organism: Actinoplanes sp. TBRC 11911 (assembly GCF_012933445.1). Classification (GTDB taxonomy): domain Bacteria; phylum Actinomycetota; class Actinomycetes; order Mycobacteriales; family Micromonosporaceae; genus Actinoplanes. Next base: position 80,871 of record NZ_JABBNC010000008.1, on the reverse strand, counting down.
GACGGACGACCGTCCCCGTCCCCGGCGGGGCCCCGACGGCACCGGTCGTGCCGACCCCCGGCGATCCGGTCGGCGCCGCCCCATCGGGCACGAGCCACGCCACGAGACTCACGACGATGCCGAGGAGCGCGGCGACGACACCCAGCAGCGCCACCCTGTCCACACCGGAAACCCCCGGCTTTTCGTCGGCGACCGGTGGCGGAGACACGCGAGCATCATGCCATCCGCTTTTGTCACTACGACGAGGGGCCGAAGCCCCGAGAAGTCTCCACGAGGCGGCGCGGCGGGCGATGATCGGGGCATGACGACACCCGAAACGAAGATTCTGCTGTCCGAGGCCGAGATGCCGCGCCGCTGGTACAACATCGTCCCGGACCTGCCCAGCCCGCCGCCGCCGGTCCTGCACCCGGGCACGCTGCAACCGGTCGGCCCGCAGGACCTCGCGCCGCTGTTCCCGATGGCGCTCATCCAGCAGGAGGTGACCACCGAACCCTATGTCGCCATCCCCGAGGAGGTGCTCGACGTCTACCGGCTCTGGCGGCCCTCGCCGTTATACCGGGCGCACCGCCTGGAGAAGGCCCTCGGCACCCCGGCGAAGATCTATTACAAGTACGAGGGGGTGTCGCCCGCCGGGTCGCACAAGCCGAACACCGCGGTGCCGCAAGCGTTCTACAACGCCCAGGCCGGGGTGCGGCGGCTGACCACCGAGACGGGCGCGGGGCAGTGGGGAACGGCTCTGGCGTTCGCCTGCGCGCAGTTCGGGCTGGCGTGCGAGGTGTGGCAGGTGCGCGCCTCGTACGACCAGAAGCCGTACCGGAAGATGATGATCGAGACGTTCGGCGGGACCGTGCACCCGTCGCCGTCCGAGCCGACCGAGGCGGGCCGCGCGATCCTGGCGGCCGACCCGGATTCGCCGGGCTCGCTCGGCATCGCGATCAGTGAGGCGGTCGAGGTGGCCGCCCAGCATCCGGACACGAACTATGCGCTGGGCAGCGTCCTCAACCACGTACTGCTGCATCAGACGATCATCGGCGAGGAAGCCCTGGCACAGCTCGCCAAGGTGGACGCCGTACCGGATGTGATCGTGGGGTGCACCGGCGGCGGGTCGAACTTCGCCGGGCTGGCGTTCCCGTTCCTGCGGGAGAAGCTGGCCGGCCGGATGTCGCCGGTGATCCGGGCGGTGGAGCCCGCGTCGTGCCCGTCGCTCACGAAGGGCGTCTACGCCTACGACTTCGGTGACACCGCCGGGATGACGCCGCTGATGAAGATGCACACCCTCGGGCACGACTTCATCCCCGACCCGATCCACGCGGGCGGCCTGCGGTACCACGGCATGTCGCCGCTCATCTCGCACGTGTACGAGCTGGGTCTGATCGAGGCGGTCGCGAAGTCGCAGAAGGAGTGCTTCGAGGCGGGTGTGACGTTCGCGCGGTCCGAGGGCATCATCCCGGCGCCGGAGCCGACCCACGCGCTCGCGGCCTGCGTCGAGGAGGCGTTGCGCTGCCGGGAGACGGGGGAGGAGAAGACGATCCTGACCGCGCTCTGTGGGCACGGACTGCTCGACCTCCCGGCGTACGGGAAATTCTTGGGGGGTGAGATGGAGGACCACGAGCTGTCCGGCGAGGCGATCGCGGCGGCGATGGCGGCACTGCCCCGGGTCTAGCCGGTGTCGCCCGTGATGTCGGCGACGAGCGAGTCCGCGAACGTCAGCTCCCGCTGCCAGGCGGTGTTGGAGGCGTCCAGCTCGACCAGCCCGTGGATCATGGCCTGGTACCGCCGGAACGCCTGCTCCGCGGCCGCCTGGTCACCCTGCTCCCGCGCCACGGTGCCGAGCCGGTAGGTCGCGATCGCGAGATCCCACTGCCAGTCGGTGTTGGTGGGATCGCGCGTGGCGAGCCGCTGCGTGATGGCCTGGAATTGCCCGTACGCCTGTGCGGCCGCCGGGAGGTCGCCGCGTTTGAGGGCCACGCCGCCGAGTCGGCCCAGCGTGATCGCGAGGTCCCGCTGCCAGCCCGTGTTGGTGGGATCCAGGTCGGCCAGCCGTTGCGAGATGGCCAGGTCCTGGCGGTACGCCTCGTCCGCCGCCGCCAGGTCGCCGCGCGCCGAAGCCACATCACCGACCTGCGTGTACGCCACGGCGAGTTCGCGCTGCCAGTTGGTGTTGGCCGGATCGAGCTCGCTCAGCCGGTGGAAGATCGCCCGGTACCGCGTGTAGGCCTGTTCCGCGGCGGCCAGGTCGTTGCGCGCGTCCGCCACGTCGCCGAGCCGGCTGTGCGCCACCGCGAGGTCATGCTGCGAGGCCAGGTTGGCGGGATCGCCGTCGGCCAGCCGTTGCGCGATGTCGCGGCACCGCGCGTACGCCTGTTCCGCTGCCGTGAGGTTGCCGCGCGCTTTGGCGACATCACCGACCATCAAGTGGACCTGCCCGAGGTCCTGTTGCCGGCTCGCGTCGGTGGGATTCAGGTCGGCCAGCCGTTGCGAGATGGCCAGGTCCTGGCGATGGGCCCATTCCGCGGCCGGCAGGTCGCCGCGGGCCCGCGCCACATCACCGACCAGCGAATACGCGTCCCCGGTGAGCCGGGCATCGCCGGTTGCCTCGGCCGCGCGGAGAAGCTCATCCCCCAGCTCACCGATGCTGGTGGCGCCCGCGAGGTACGCACGACGTTGGGCCACGATGAGACGAGCCTGCACCGACGCGCGTCCGCTGAGCACCTCGGAAACGTCGAGCTCCGCCATCGCCGCGGTGAGTGCCGCGAGGTCTTCGTGGCGCGCCGTGAGCCACAACGACCGCCCCAGAGCCTCCACCTCGTCCGTGCCGCGCTCCGGGTCGGCCACCATCAGGTGGTAGACCCACTCGATGCGGCCGCTGGGCCGGTCGTCGGCCTCGAACAGGCGTGCCGCCCGGGAACTCAGCTCCACGAACCTGTCCCGCTGTTTCTCGGCCAGATGCTTGCGGACGGCGAGCCGGCTGGCCTCGTGCACGTTTCCGGCGTCGGCTCCGCGCGCCGGGAACGGCTCGACGACCGGCACCTTCTGGAGCCGGGCCCACCAGCCGGAACCCCGGTCGTCCGAGCCGGTCAGCGCGGTCAGGACGGCCGCGTCACACCAATGCGGGACGGCCGCCGCGGCCAGCGCCGACCGAAGCGCCGCACGGTCCGCGGCGGGCAGGCCGGGAAAGGTCAGATCCACCGTGGCCAGGGCGAGAAGGGCGCGGTCACCACGGGCGTCCCGGATCAGCCGGAGCTGGTCATCGCTGTCCAACGCCGGGCCTCCCGATCATCGGTCAGGACCTCGGACCCAGCAGGCTGGCGAGCACACTCGCGCGTCCCTCGCCGAGCTGGTGGACCTGCGTCACGAACTCGAGGGTCAGCAGCTCGTCGCGGTTGGCCCGGCCGTACGCCAGCCAGTCCTCCGGCGCGGGCAGCTGCAGGGTGAGCGTGCCCGCCGCGACGGATTCCCATGTGGACCCGCCACGCTTGGGCACGGACTGGCCGGTGATGACGACGCGTAGCCACCGGGCCGCGACGAGCTGGGGCAGCAGGACGCTCTCGATCCGATCCTTCACCTCGCCGGCGGCGGCCTCGTACGTGTCGAAGACCAGCAGGGTCGGCTGTGCGCGGCGGCGCAGCTCGGTGAAGATCGCGGCGAGCTGTTCGTTCAACGACCGGCCGGCCGGCTCCTCGATCCCCAGCGGCTGCGCGAAGGCCTCGATGCCGATGTTGGTGGTGCCTTTGAAGTCGAACCGTCCCGAGATCACGCCCGGCAGGAGCCCGGCATTGCGGACCATCTGCTTGGACATGTGTGACTTGCCGGTCTCCGACACGCCGCGCACGAGCAACGCGCGCTCGGTGCTTCCCTCGCACAACAGCCGCGCGAAAGCCGCCCGGGCCGCGCTGTGATCGGCCATCGGCCAATGCAACTCGGGGGCGTCGTCCGGCCATTGCGCGACGGCCGGTTTCACGTCACCGGCGGTCCCCCGGGCGAGATTGAGGCGCGCGACGATGAGCTCGGCCGCCTCGGCCGGCGTCATGCCGCGGACGTCCGGCACGATCTGGTTGAACAGGACGCCCTCGACCTCACCGTCGCCGACCCGGATCGGCAGGACCCCGAGACGATCCCGCGCCGTGCCCCCCTGCTGGAGCCGGGCGCGCACCGCCCGGTGCTCGGTGCGCGTCCACGGCTTGTCGCCGTAGGCCTCGGACACGCAGACCACGACGAGGTCGGCCTGTTGCGCATAGATGCTCTGCAGCAGCAGATCGGAGTCTTGGCCGGCGATCCAGTGTGCATACCAATCGTCGTAGAACACGGCGGATCGGCCCAGGATGTCCTCGACCTCCTGAGCGATCGCGAGCACGATTTGTCGTTGCTCTCCCGCAAGTGAGAACGCCACGGCGAATCGGTCAGGGACGTCGCGAGCCACGACCACATGCTACCGGCGGAGGTCGACGGTCATCAGTGCCCGACAGTGCGAATCTCTGTCGGCTAGTTGCCCGAAGCGGGCCCTTGGCATCGAAGATTGACGATACTGTGTGCGGATGCGAATCGCATTGCGGATTCTTGCCGCCGGCGTGATCGCGGCGGGCACGGTCACCTCCGTGCCGGCCGCCGCCACCGCGGTGCCCAAGCCCGACAAAGGCACTCAACCCGTCTACGATTACGCGTCCGCCATCCGGGAGCAGGTCTGGGTGCAGACCCCGGTCGACAGCGACTCCGACGGTCAGCCCGACCGGGTCGCCGTCCGGATCATCCGGCCCGCCACCACCAAGCGCGTACCGATCATCTTCCAGCCCAGCCCGTACTACGCGGGCCTGAACGACGTGCCGAACCACACCGACATCGACCGCGACGGTGCCTCGGCGCTGCGGTCCGCGGCCACGAACCGGGCCGACGAGACGATCACTTTCTCCGGCTATCTCGACAACTATTTCGTGCCGCGCGGCTACGCCGTCGTCTTCGCGGACAGCCTCGGCACCGGCGGCTCGACCGGCTGCCCGACCTCCGGCGGCCGCAACGAGACGCTCGGCATGAAAGCGGTCGTCGACTGGCTGAACGGCCGCGCCCCCGGATTCGACGCGGCGGGTGCTCCGGCCAAAGCGAAATGGTCGACCGGGCACACCGGAATGATCGGTGTCTCGTACAACGGCACCCTGCCGAATGCGGTGGCCGCCACCGGCGTACGGGGTCTGGACACGATCGTGCCGATCGCCGCGATTTCCAGCTGGTACGACTATTACCGCGCGAATGGCGGGGTGGTCGCGCCCGGCGGATTCCAGGGTGAGGATCTCGACGTTCTCGCGAAGGCCGTGCTCACCCGGCAGAATCCGGAAGTGTGCGCCGATGTGATGGCGACGATAGAGCGTGAACAGGACCGGGAAACCGGCGATTACAGCGCCTTCTGGGACGAGCGTTCCTATTTGCACGACGCCGACAAGGTGAAGGCGAGCGTCTTCCTGGTGCACGGCCTGCACGACGACAATGTGCGCACCCAGCAGATGGGTCAGTGGTGGGACGCGCTGGCGAAGAACCACGTGCCCCGCAAGATCTGGCTGCACCAGGGTGAGCACGCCGACCCGTTCAACCTGCGCCGCGACGTCTGGCTCGACACGCTGCACCGCTGGTTCGACTACTGGCTGTACGGCATCGACAACGGGGTCATGCGGGAGCCGACGGCGGATGTGGAGGTCGCCCCGAACCAGTGGGTGACCTCGTCGAACTGGCCGGTTCCGCAGGCCCGCACCACGACGTTGAGGCTCGGGCACGGTCCCGCGCAGACATTCGTGGACAACCCGGCCCGTACGGCGTCGTCGCTGGCCGAAAGCCCCGACGTGGCCGATCCGAACCGTTTCGTCTATCAGACCGCGCCGCTGAAAAAGGAGACCCGGCTGTCCGGCGGTATCGACGTCACGGTGCGGGCGTCACTGGACGGCGATTCCCCCTATCTGACGGCGATGCTGGTGGACTACGGGACGGCGACGCGCTACGCGGGAACGCGCACGCTGGCCACGCAGGATTGCATCGGGCCGGGCATCACCGGCGACCCGGGGTGCTTCAACCAGCGTCAATACGTGACGGCGGAAACCCCGTACGAAATCGTCACCAAGGGCTGGCTGGACGTGCGGAACCGGGTTTCGCTGTCGCGCACGACACCGATCAAGGCGGGCCGCTCGTACACGTTCAACTGGAACCTGCAGCCCAATGACCACGTGTTCGCGGCCGGCCACCGGATCGGCATCGTGGTCATCTCGACCGAACGCGACCACACGCTGCGCTACCCGGCCGGAACCGTCGTGAAAATCGACCCCGGCTCGTCGAAGGTCGTCATGAAACTGAGCTGACGCCGATGCGGCCGGGCCTCATCGGGGCCCGGCCCACATCGCCCTGGTCATCTCGTATTCGACCTCGCCCAGTTCGGCGTCGGGAAGCGGGTCGTTCCATGACGAATGAAACGTGCGGACATAGCGCATACCGATCGCCTCCATGACGCCCCGCGAGCCGCGATTGACCGCCATGGTCTGGGCGATGACCCGGCTCTGGCCGATGGTCTCGAAGGCGTGCCGCAGCAGTTCACGTGCCGCTTCGCTGGCTAAGCCCTGCCGCCAATGACGGCGGAGGAGGCGGTAGCCCAGGTCGCTGACCTCGGGGTCGTCGGGCTGGTCGGGGCCGTGCGCCGGTGGGAGCATCATGAGCCCGACGAACTCGCCGTCCTCCTCGCGCTCGGGTGCCGCCGTGCCGTGCCGTGCGCGCTCGGGTGCCGCTGCGTCGTGCCGTGCGCCGAACGCGATCCAATAGCCGAGGCCGTCCACCTGTGCGGCCCGGGCCATGCGCGACGTGTGCGAGGTGAGCACCTCATCCCTCTCCAGCGCCCGGCCCCAGATGTAGCGCAGCACCTCGGGGTCGGAGTCGAGCTGAACCTCCAGCTCGAAATGCCGATCGGCCAGGGGGATCAGGAGCAGGCGAGGCGTTCGCAGAATCGGCTGGGCCACCCGGTAACCATCACACATTCGGGGCGCCTCGTGCGCGGCGCATGACTGGTCTAGCGTTTGGCCTGTGCAGGTTCGCGCTCTTCTCCGGAGCCGGCGGGCCGGGCGGCGCGTCGATCTCGTGCTCGGCCTGCTGTTGTCGCTCGGCGCGCTCACCGGCCTCGCCGCCAACACCATCGGGGTGAACTGGTGGCTCGACCTGATCCAGTTACATGCCGCCGTCGCGCTCGCGATCCTCCTCCTGGCGCCGTGGAAGTATGTGGTGATTCGCCGGGGACTGCGCAGGCCCCGCCGAGGCCGGCCGATGAAGGCGTTGTCGCTCAGCCTGCTCGGGTTCGTGCTGATCACCATCGGCAGCGGCCTGCTCCACTCGACCGGCCGCGTCGAGTTCGTCGGCCCGCTCACCCTCATGCAGATCCACGTGGGTGCCGCGGTCGGCGCCTTGCTTGCGCTCACCGCGCATTTCGTGGGTCACGCCGTACGCCCTCGGTCCGCCGACGTCGACCGCCGTGCCTTGCTGCGCTTGACCGTGCTAGCCGCCGGTGCCGCCGTGACGACCGCCGCGTGGGATTCGTGGGGTGCTACGCGCCGTCGCTTCACGGGCTCGGTGCCCAAGCCGGCGCTCGAGGTCACCTCCTGGTTCGACGACGGCGTCCAGCGCGTCGACCCAGCACAGTGGACGCTGCGCGTTGGTAAGACCAAGTACGACCTGGCCGCCGTCCGGGCCCTGCAGCACGAGCGTTTCACCGCCACCTTGGACTGCACCAGCGGGTGGTACAGCACCCAGCAATGGGACGGCATCCGCCTGAGCAGCCTGCTGAGCCACGCGGGCGTCGCGCTGACCGGCAGCCGAAGCGTCGAGATCAGCTCGACCACCGGGTACGCGCGCTGGTTCGGCCTGGACACCCTCGACGACGTCTGGCTCGCGACCGCGGTGGGCGGTGCCCCGCTCACGTACGGTCACGGGTTTCCGGCGCGCATCGTCGCTCCGGGGCGGCGGGGCTTCTGGTGGGTCAAATGGGTCGCGTCGATCGAGCCCGCGGCCCGCCCGCCGTGGGCTCAGTCGCCATACCCGCTCGGCTGAGGGGCCACCCACCGTGGGCAGTTTTGCCCCGAAGCGCCTCCAGGGAGTTCGCGTGAGAGGCCGCCACCGGGGGCGGCGAGGGCGGCGCGTCCGGGTGCGCCGCTCAGGGGCCTTGTCAAGGTCGATGACGGTCACCGGCCGATGATCGCTCGCGGTCAGCGGTATCGCTGCCGGAGCTCGGTGAGCAGTTCGGCGCTCTGCTCGTTAAACGTGGCCTCGGCGTGCCTGAACGTGTCGACCAACGCCTGAAGCGGGTCGGGATCGGCGGCGCTGAAGATGGCCGGCACGGCGAACGAAGGCCGATGGATCGGTCGGGCGGGCGTCGCGGCGCCCGCACTCACCTCGACGACACCGATTTTCTTTCCACCTGGTCTGACCAGCTTGAACACGTCCTGCGGCGAGGTGAACGGGGTGGGCAGCGGGAGTCCCCGATCGAGAGCGTCCAGGGCGGCCCGGGCCCAGTCGAGCCGGTCGAGGCCGGCGACCTCGAAGGCGCGCCGGGCCAGCCAGCGGGCGGCATCGCGCTGGACGTCGGCGTCCCAGGACTCGAAGACATCCAGCAGGTCACGGTGGTTCCGGGCGACACCGCGCACGTTGCCGCCCAATCCGCGGAGCCGTTCGGACGGAGGGCGGCCGCCCCAGGCCGCAACGTTGTCGTATGTCTCGACCGCCTCCTCGACCGGCGGTGGCTCGACGGCCGCCGGACGACGCCGCCGGGTCTGCGCCACGTGATGCCAAGACTGCGCCGCTTCGCTGGTCAGCCGCACGATGGCGTCGGGGGCGGGCGCGGCGGGCCACAACGCCAGCAGGTATCGGTCGATGGTCGCCTGCTCGGCGAGGACGGTGTCGGCTTTGCGCGCCGCGTCCATGGCGGTCGCGCAGTATCGGGCTCGCACGGCGGTGACGGTGGGGAGGCGTACGGGGAAGAAGTGTTGGAACGACGAGAGAAACAGGTCGGGCTGGGCGGGCTGGAAGGGCACCTCCACGACGTCTTCCCATTCGTCGCCGAGGACGGGCTCGGTGTCGTGCCACTCGACGACGAACGGGACCCGGCCGGTGTGCAGGCCGGTGACCATGGACAGCACTCCGGCGGCGTTCGCACCGCACAACCCGTTGCGCTGCCCGGCCCGCGCGTCGATGAGATCGGGCTGATCCTCGTCGCCGGACAGGAAAATGAAGCCGTAGTGGACCGGAACGGCCGCGTCGAACAACACCATCACCCGGCAATCATGAACCGTCGCAGCGGAAGTCGGTCCAGACGAGTAGGTCCTGAGCCGAGTCAGTGGCCGTAGGCGAGTCAGCGATCTAATCACCGTCCGTCCGCCAGCCCTCTCGCATATCCGACATTTCCCGAGATTTATCGGATCGGCTGGGCCGCTGGACAGGTGGGCTCGGCGCGCGGCGCTTCGATTCCGTGAGATGGGCGACCACCTGCTGAGACCCGCGCCCGCATCATGGGACCTACCGTCCGCGATATGAGACCGACGTCCATTGTAGAGTGTGTCTTTGTCACGTAACGAGGCTTTCGCCCGACAGCTTTCTCCGGCCGAATGTGAACCTTGGAGAGTTATGGCTCGTATGTGGGCACAACTCTCCAAGGTTCACAAAAATCCACGATGTGACCGCGGCGTCCACATAGCGGGACCGCCCGGCCAGGAACGGATCGCCACAGCGCCTCAGCTCCGGCACCACCACGCCACCGGCCACAGGTCACTCGCCGCCTACCACCACGGTTAGGACTTACTCGGGCGATTCAGGGGGTGACGACGGCGAAGGCGGGGTCCGGCTGGTCGAGGGCGCCCAGCAAGGTGTCCAGTGCCGCGGCGTCGCCGGCGATCGCGAGGTCGTCCGGGATGCCGGCGCCGCCGGCGAGGGCGAGCAGGGCGCTTCGGCCGATGGTGACGCGGGCGTCGGCGGTGCCGCGGCCGGTGCCGGCGCCGTGCACGAGGACCCCGTTGGCCAGCCGGGACCAGTGCCGCTCATCGCCTCCCGCGCCGGTCACGGTCCAGTCGACTGCCGAGCGCAAGGTCGCCGCACGGGGGCCGTCGACCCGGATGGCCATGCTGTCGAACAGCTGCCCGAGGGTCAGCTGGGCCATCACGTCGGGCGACGCCGGGGTGGTCGGGGTGCCGGTGGATCCGGTTCGCAGTTCGGTTGCCCCGGTGAGGAAGAAGTTGCGCCAGGTGCCGTTCTCCGCGCCGAAAGCCATCTGCTCGAGGGCCGCCGACTGCAGGGCGCGAGCGTCCGCGTGCGATGGGTCGGCGAAGATGAGGTGGTTGACGAGCTCGGCGACCCAGCGGAAGTCGCCCGCGTCGTAGGCGCGCCGGGCGGCGGCCAGCAGGGCGTCGGGGCCGCCGATGGCGTCGACGTAGCGGCGGCCCGCCGCCTCCGGCGGATGCTGCCACAGGTGCGCCGGGTTCCCGTCGAACCAGCCCATGTACCGCTGGTAGACCGCCTTGACGTTGTGGCTGATCGAGCCGTAGTAGCCGTGCGTGTGCCAGGCCGACTCGAGCCCCGGCGGCAGCGTGAGCATCTCGGCGATCTCCGGGCCGGTGTAGCCCTGGTTGAGCAGCCGCAAGGTCTGGTCGTGCTGGTAGGCGTAGAGGTCGCGCTGTTCGGACAGCAGCCGTTCGATGCGGTCCCGGCCCCAGGTCGGCCAGTGGTGCGAGGCGAACTCGACGTCGGTCGCGTCGGCGAACAGCTCGATCGCCTCGGTCAGGTGGTTCGCCCAGACGTGCGGGTCGCGGACCACGGCCCCGCGCAGGGTCAGCAGGTTGTGCAGGTTGTGCGTGGCGTTCTCGGCCATGCACAGCGCCCGCCGGTCCGGGAACAGGAAGTTCATCTCGGCGGGCGCCTCGGTGCCCGGGGTGAGCTGGAAGACGATGCGGACGCCGTCGACGGTCTCCTGCTGACCGGTCCGGGTGATGTCCAGGCTGGGCGGGATCAGGCTGACCGTGCCGGTGGAGGTGGTCATGCCCAGCCCGGCACCCATCTGGCCGGTGACGCCCGCGGGCAGCGCGGCGCCGTACATGTAGGCGGCCCGGCGGGCCATCGCGGTGCCGGCGTAGACGTTCTCGGAGATGGCGGCCTCCAGGAAGCCCGCCGGGGCGATCACCGGGACGCCGCGGGCGACGTCGTCGTCGGTGAGGACGCCGCGGACGCCGCCGAAATGGTCGACGTGACTGTGCGTGTAGATCATGCCGGTCACCGGCCGGTCGCCGCGGTGCGCGCGGTACAACTCCATCGCGGCGGCCGCGGTCTCCGTCGAGATCAGCGGGTCGATCACGAGGACCCCGTCGCGTCCCTCAACGATCGTGATGTTGGACAGGTCCATCCCGCGGACCTGATAGACGCCCTCGGTCACCTCGTAGAGCCCGTGCATCGCGACCAACTGGCTCTGCCGCCATAGGCTCGGGTTGACCGTGTCGGGACGCGGGCCGTCCAGCACGCCCGCCCACGCGTCGGCGTCCCACACGACCCGCCCGTCGGCCGCGGACACGGCGGCCGGGGAACGGGCGCCGAGGAAGCCTCGACGCGCGTCGGCGAAATCCGCCTCGTCGGAGAACGGAAGATCGTCCTGCATCATCTTGGCGGCCGCGATGATCTCGGGAACGGCGCTGGTCCAGGGCATGGCTCCTCCTTCGTCTGCGGGCCATGCTCCGGCACGCCGCCGGCCGGGGCGTCACCCGAGCGGGGTGATCGGGTGGTCCGGGATGCTCATGTCCGGGGCGGCGCGGCCGATCGTGGGGCCGTGGTAAAGCTGAGGTGGGTCGTCGCGCTGCCGTGCGTGGTCTTCGGCATCCTGGCCGCGCTCCGGCTGAGCGACCCGTTCAACACCGCGGCCGCCGGCGCGGAGCTCATGCTGCTGCAGCTGTTCGCCCTCGGCTACCACGTGCGGGCGGCGACGCGGCGCGGGAGGCCGCGCGCCGCCCGGCGGCCGTGGTGGCTGGTCGCCGCCGCCCTGGCCGTGCTGATCGCCGCCGGGGTCGGGTTCATGGTGGTGTTCACCTCGGGCGACAAGACGTGGTCGCCGGCCATGGTGCTGGCGATCGCCGGACGGCTCGCGCTCGTTCCGCTGCTGCTGGCGGCCCTGCTGTCGCTCGGTGCCGCGCCCGGGGACCGGCAGGCCCGCCGGATGCTGGGCGCGGACGTCATCACCGTGCTGGGCGCCGGGCTGATGCTGATGTGGTACCTGGTGCTGGGCCCGGTGCTCGAGCAGGGCGGCCTGTTAGATCCGCTTCGGCTGGGGTCGGTGTTGTTCGCCGTCGGCGACGTGGTCCTGCTGATCGGCGTCTGGACCGCCCTCACCCGCGGATCGACCGCCTCGAACCGACGGCCGCTGACGCTGCTGCTGGGCGGAACCCTCGGCTACCTGCTGGTCGACTGCCTCTTCCTGTACCAGTCGGTGCACCACACCGGGTCGGACGCGCTCGTACCGGGCCTGCTGCAGGTGCCGATCTTCCTCATCATGCTGGCCGCCATCGAACAGCGCGGCGAGGCCGGCAACCCGGAGCCGCACCGCATCCGGCGTAGCCGCCACCTGCCGTACCTCGCCGTAGCGGCCGGGCACGGCCTGCTCATCGTGGTCGCGATCCGCACCGACATCTATCCGTGGCTGGGACTCGTCATCGGCGCGCTGCTCATCACGCTGGGTGTGGCGGCTCGTCAGATCCTCGCCTCGCGGGAGAACTATTCGCTGGTCATCACCGACAGCCTCACCGGCCTGGCGAACCGTCTGCAGCTGCGCGCCGCGCTGGCCGACGCCGTCGAGCGCAACCGCCGCGCCGGTACGCCCGTCGGCGTGCTGCTGATCGACCTGGACGAGTTCAAGCAGATCAACGACGTGTACGGGCACGATGTCGGCGACCGGCTGCTGGTCAGCTTCGGCGATGTGCTGCGCCGAAGCGTACGGGCCTCGGATCTGCCGGCCCGGCTCGGCGGCGACGAGTTCGCCGTGGTGCTGCCGCGGGTCGAGAGTGCCGGCGAGGCGCTCGCGGTGGCCCAGCGCATCCTGGACGAATGCCGCAGCGAGGTGACGCTCGGCGACCACACCGTACGCCTGTCCGCGAGTATCGGCGTGGCCGTCAGCTCGGAGCCGTGCGAGCCGGACGAGCTGCTGCGCCGGGCGGACGTGGCCATGTACACGGCGAAACGGGGCGGCAAGAACGACCGGGTGCTGTACGCCGCCGGCCGTAAGGGGTTGTCTCCGGCCGGCGTCCAGGGATAGATGGAGTCATGACTGACGACGCCAGACGGATCATCGACGCCAACAGCTACATGATTCTCGGGACCGCGGACGCCGACGGCCGGCCGTGGACCACCCCGGTCTGGTTCGCCGCCGACGGAGACGCCGATTTCCTCTGGGTGTCGCGGCCCGGCACCCGGCATTCGACCAACATCGCCGTCCGGCCGGAGGTCAGCATCGTCATCTTCGACTCGACGGTGCCGATCGGCGGGGCCGAGGCCATGTACGTCGAGGCACGCGCCGCGCAGGTTCCCGAGGCCGAGGTGGAGTCCGCGATCGCGACCTTCTCCGCGGTTCTGGCGACCGACGGCGGCAACCCCTGGCAGGTGGCGGACGTCAGCGGAGCGGCCCAGTTCCGGCTGTATCGCGCCCGCGGATCGGCGTTCTACCTGCTCGGTCCGCACGACAACCGGATCCCGGTGCAGCCGGGCGCGGAGCTAAAGTCCGGGGAGTGACGATCGAGCTGGTCCTGCTGTCCCGCGTGGCCTACCGCGGTCAGGAGATCACCGGCTCCGGGCCGGGCAATCTGCTCGCGCTGCTCGCCGGCGACCTGCGTACCGGCTGCGGCACCGCCCGGCTGATCGACGAGCTGTGGCCCGCGGAAAAACCCGCGCATCCCGGCAAGGCGCTGCAGATTCTGGTTTCCCGGGTACGCGCGCGGCTCGCCCCCGAGGTCATCGTCAGCACACCGACCGGCTACCGCCTGGGACTGACCGCGGAGCAAGTCGACTCCTCCGCCGTCGTGGAAGCGGCGTCCGCGGCCGAGCGCGACGACGACCCTTCCGTGGCACTGCGGCACGCCGAGGCCGGACTGGCGCTCTTCGCCGGGGCCGGGGACACCATCTCCGGCGATCCACTGTCCACATTGCGCGCCGCACGGGCCCGGACGCACCGTTCGCTGACCCGTACCCGCGCGCTGGCCCTCTCCCGGCTGGGCCGCCACGCCGAGGCCGCCGGACCGCTCGGCGACCTCGCCCGCGACCACCGGTTCGACGAGGAGATCCTGGCCGAGCTGTTGCGCTGCGAAGCCGCCACGGCCGGCGCCGCCACGGCCCTGGCCAGGTACGACACGTACCGGCGGGCGGTGCGCGACGAGCTGGGCAGCAACCCCGGTCCGGCGCTGCAGGACCTCCATCGGGCGCTGCTGCTCAGCGACACGCCACCGGTCCGGCACGGGGTAAGGCAGGAACCGAACCCGATGCTCGGCCGCGACCGGGACGCCGCCGCGGTGGCCGGCCTGCTGCGCACCTCCCGGGTGACCTCGATCGTCGGCGTCGGCGGCCTGGGCAAGACCCGGCTCGCGCACGCGGTCGCCCGCACCGCCGAGCAGAAGGTGGTGCACGTCGTCGAGCTCGCCGGGGTCACCGCCGACGACGACGTGGTCCGCGCGGCCGCCTCGGCCCTCGGCGTGCGGGAAGAGGTCACCCGCCCGGGATTCCACGTCGCCCGGATCGCCGAGCTTCTCGGGCCCGGCCTGCTGGTGCTGGACAACTGCGAGCACGTGATCCGGGGTGCGGCCGAGCTGGTGCGGGCGCTGATCGCGGTGAGCCCCGACGTGCGGGTGCTGACCACCGGCCGGGCGCCGCTGCGGCTCTCCTCCGAAGCCGTCTACCAGCTGCCCGAGCTGGACCGGGCGGCGATGGCCGAGCTGTTCGCGCAGCGTGCGCGGGCCGTCCGCCCGGGCATCGAGCTGCCCCCGGCGGTGGTGCGGGAGCTGTGCGGCCGCCTCGACGGGCTGCCCCTCGCCGTCGAGCTCGCCGCCGCCCGCGTCCGGGTGATGTCGGTGACCGAGCTCGCGCGACGCCTCGACGACCGGTTCGAGCTGCTGCGCGGGCAGGCCCGGGACGCGCCGCCGCGGCATCGCACGCTGCACGCCGTCATCGACTGGAGCTGGCACCTGCTGGACCCGGCCGCTCAGGCGGCGATGCGCGCGCTTTCCGTCTTCCCCGGCGGCTTTTCCCCGTACGCCTCGGCGCAGCTGCTCGGCTCCGCCGAGATTGTCGAACAGCTCGTCGACCAGTCTCTGCTGCGCGTGGTCGAAGGCGCGGCCGGCACCCGTTTCCGGATGCTCGAGTCGGTCCGCGAGTTCAGCGTCGCGCAACGCGAGGCTGCCGCCGAGACCGACGCCGTCATCGACCGTTTCCTGCGGTGGGCCCGGGATTTCGACGCGGACCTGACGAACCTCCCGGCGATCGGGGACGAGCGGGACAACCTGCTGCAGGCCCTGCGCTACGGGCTGGACCGGCACGACGGCGCGACCGTGGCGTCGACCGCGGCCCTGCTCGGCGGCCTGTGGGTGGCCGAGTCGAACTTCAGCCGCCTGGCCGCGCTCGCCCAGGACACCGCGTGGGTGCTGTCGCATTTCCGGCCCGGTCCCGAACTGGTCGAGGCGACGCGGACCGCGGCCGTGCTCGGCGCGCTCGTCGGCTTCGTCACGCCGGACGTCAGCCCGCTGCGGCCCCTGGCCGTTCTGCGCCGGCTGCCGCGGGCCGCGCCGGACACCCTGATCCGGGCCACCCACATCGTGTTGTGCGCGCCCGATGTCGCCGCATTGTCCACAAGCGACGACCGGTTGCTGGCCGCCGTCGCTAACTACGTGCTGAGCTACACGTTCGAATGCGCGAACGAACGCGAGAAGGCGCTGCGCTCGGCCCACCGCATGCTCGCGTCTCTCGGCCCGGGCGACATGCTGATGATCAGAGCCTTGGCGTACGGGCGGGTCGGCGAGCTGAGCCTGCAGAGCGACCCGGGCGAACCGGCGTTCCGGTATCTGAGCCGGGCATTGTCCCTTGTGGAGGAACTGGGCTGGTCGAATGAGCGGGGGCCGTGGGCGTTGATGCTCGCCGACATTCAGCGGGGCGCGTACGACGAGGCGGAACGCGAACTCGACGCGGCGGTCCGGGGGCGGGGCGACGACGCGATCGCCGTGGAGCGGTTCGGCATGTGCGTGCGCGCCGAGATCCTGCGCGGGCGCGGTGATGTCGAGGGCGGCCTGCGGATGTGGCGGGCGGCGGTCGCCCGGCCGCCCGACCCGGTCGGGCTCTGGCCGTACGAGGTCGAGGCGGGCGCGGTCATCGTGCACGCCCGCCACGGCCGGATCGAGCTGGTCCGCGACGTCGCCGGCACGTTGCCGGGCCTGCTTTCCGAGGCGGTCGCCACGCTGCCGGTGCTGGCGTTCCCGGTGTGCGGCACGCTGCTGCTGGCGCTGGCCATGGCGGACCTGGAACGCGGCGCGGCGGCGCCGGCCACGCGGATGATCGCGCTGGCGCAACGGTTCGGCGTGCTGCGCGGATTCCTCCCGGACCTGGACGACGAACTGCTGCGGCACCTCGCCGAAACGGCCGACCGGCCGGCGTACGCCGCGGCGAAAGCGACATACGCCGGCTTGGGACACGACGACCTGCGGGCCGCGGTGCCGGTGCTGCTGCGCACCCGGATCAGCTCGGATCACGCCTGAACAACGCCCGCGCCCACAGGTAACCGGCCACCACGAGCCCGGCACACCAGGCGACCGCGAGGATGCCGTCGACGCCGACCGGGGTCGCCAGCAACAACCCGCGCAGCGTGTCGATGATCGGGGTGAACGGCTCGTGCCCGGCGAACCAGCGCACCGGCCCCGACATCGACTCCGGCGGGACGAACGCGCTGCTGAGGAACGGCAGCACCTGCACCACGAGAGTGAACGGCGCGACACCCTCGGCCGTCTTCGCGGCCAGCCCGACGGCGACACCCAGCCAGGTGAGCGCCAGCGTGAGCAACGCCAGCAGACCGACCGTTGCGAGCCAGCGGGCCGGATCGGCGGCCGGCCGGAAACCCAGCGACACCGCGACAGCCACCACGAGGACGGCGCTGAGCAGCGTCCGGATCGTGGAGCCGAGCACGTGCCCGGTCAGCACCGAGGTCCGGGCGATCGCCATGGTGCGGAAGCGGGCGATGACACCGGTCGTGATGTCCCGGTTCACCGCCATCGCCGTCGTGGTCGCCCCGTAGCCCACGGTCATCAGCAGAATTCCGGGCACCAGGTAGTCGATGTAGTCGCCGCCGGAACCGGTGCGCAACGCGCCCCCGAACACGCCGACGAACAGCAACAGCAGCAGCACCGGCAACCCGATCGTCATGATCACCGCGCCGGGGTTGCGCCGCGTGTGCCGCAGGTTGCGCCGCAGCATCGTCATCGCGTCGCTCATCGGTCCGCTCCCGTCCGCGAGGTCAGCGCGAAGAACACGTCGTCCAGGTCGGGCTTGTGCACGGACAACTCCGCCACCTCGATCCCGTCGCGGGCCAAACGATCCAGCAGGGCGCGCAACGCCGGGACGCTCCCGTCACTCGGCACCCGCAGCGTGAGCGCCTCGTCATCGCGGGTCACGTCGCCCAGGGCCCGCGCGGCGGCGTCCAGGGTTGCCACGGCAGCGAAGCGGAGGCGTACGTGGGCGCCGGGAATTTTGCTCTTGAGCTCGTCGGCGGTGCCGGACGCGACCACCTCGCCGTGGTCGAGCACGGCGATGCGGTCCGCGAGCTCGTCGGCCTCGTCCAGGTATTGAGTGGTCAGGAAGATGGTGACGCCGCCGGCCACCAGCGCGCGGATCGTCGCCCACACCTCGCGCCGGCTGCGCGGATCCAGGCCGGTGGTCGGCTCGTCCAGGAAGATCACCCGAGGGTCGCCGACGAGGGTCATCGCCAGGTCCAGACGACGCCGCATGCCGCCCGAGTACGCCCCGGCCAGCTTGCCGGCGGCGCCCGTGAGATCGAAGCGCTCCAGCAGATCCGCCGCCCGCCGCCGGCCCTCGGGCCGGCCCAGGTGATGCAGGTCGGCCATCAGCGCCAGGTTCTCCGCGCCGGTGAGCAGGTCGTCCACCGCCGAGAACTGCCCGGTGACACCGATCGCGGCGCGCACCGCGTCCGGCTCGGCGGCGAGGTCGTGCCCGGCGATCCGGGCCTCCCCGCCGTCGAAACCGATCAATGTAGAGAGAATCCGCACCACCGTCGTCTTGCCCGCCCCGTTGGGCCCCAGCAGGGAGAACGTCGTCCCCTCCGGAACCTGCAGGTCGATGCCGCCGAGCACCACCGTGTCCCCGAACGACTTGCGTAGCCCGGACACCGCGATCGCCGCCATCTCCATCCCCTTCCGCATCCTGGTGATACGGCGAGCATGCGAGCGGCCGGTTTCACCGCGGTTTCACGGCCTGGCGACGTCCGCGCGGCCGGCCTCGCAGCCGTCCAGGCTGACCAGCGAGCGCATCAGGCCGTCGAGAGTGCGCGGATCCCAGCCGGTGATCTCCTGCCAGCGGGTCAGGCGGTACTTGACCGTGTTGGCGTGCACGTGCAGGGCCTCGGCGCTCGCGGTGATGGAGAAATGATGGCCGGCGTACGCGCGTACGGCCTCGGCCAGGTGTGGGTGGTTCTCGGCCGCGGTGGCCTCGGCCAGCGGCCGCAGCCGCGAAGCTTGCGGCAGCAACGTCGCCAGCAGCCAGTCGTGTTCGAAGTGGACGGCCGTGCCGCGGCGCTCGGCCAGCGCCAGCGCCCGCTCGGCGTCGGTGAGGCTCTCGGCGGCCCCGGCCAGCCCGGCGCGGGCGAGCCCGACACCGGCGATCGGGGTCTCGCCGAGGCGGTCCAGGACCGCTTCCGCCGGGATGCGCTGCACGGTGATCGTCACCATCCGCCCGAGCGCGACCACCGCGGCCGGGCCGCGCAACTGCCGGCGCAGGTCCTGCAGTGAGTGCGGCGTCACGTCGCCGGCCGAGGCGCAGATCACCTGGAACGTGCCGGCCGGATCGAAGCCGAGGCCGCGCGCGGCTGCCTCCACCGCGTCGGAGGCGGCACCGCCGTGCGACAGCCCGGTCACGAAGGTCTGGGCCAGCGCCAGGCGGTCCTCGTCGCGGGCCGCGGTGGCCGCCGCGTAGCCCTCGGCGACCGTGCTGGTCATGCTGCGCAGCCAGGCCATCAGGACGTTCACCAGGGGCAGCAGCTCGGCCTCCCGGGACGGGTCGCGGGCCAGCGCCCGGTCGCGCAGGTCGTTCCACAGAATGTTGTAGCCGGTGTTGTAGGCCCCGAGCAGCGTCTCGATCGGGATGCCCTGCTCGGCGCGGCGCCGGCCGAGCATCTCGCCGTGCGCGGCGTCGCCCACCGCGGGCGGGCGGCGGTCGCGGAAACCGAGGATGAGGTTGCGCATCTCGTCAACCACCATGGCCGTCTGCTCGGCGTCGGTGACCACCGTGTACTCGGGGAACTCGCGCCGGATCTGCGCGACGATGCGGGCCACGATCGCCTCGACGTCACGCAGCATCTCGTCGCAGGCGCTGTTCACCACATCCGAGCGGGTCATCCGGGCGAGCGTACTCGCCGCCACTGTGAAATCCACGAGGCGCCGCCCCGGAACTTGATGCTTAGAGACAGGTCACACCCGTCCCGCCGATGCGAGCTTTGGCCCATGACAACAACTGCCGAAGTAGCACCGGCGACCGACGAGCGGTCCTTGGGTGACCCACGTCGCTGGTGGATCATGGGGGTGCTCGGCGCCGTCGCGTTCATGGCCACGCTGGATATTTACATCGTGAACGTGGCTTTGCCGGCCATCTCGTCGGCGTTCGCCGGGCAGAGCCTGGCCGCGGTCTCGTGGGTGCTCAACGGGTACGCGATCGTCTTCGCGGCGGTCATGGTGCCGGCCGGGCGGTTGGCCGACCACTTCGGCCGCCGCAGGATGCTGCTCGCCGGAATGGTGATTTTCGCAATCGGCTCGGCGGCGTGCGCGGCCGCACCGACGCTTTCCCTCCTGGTCACCGGTCGCGTGGTGCAGGCCTTCGGCGCGGCGGCGATCGTGCCGATCTCGATGAGTCTGCTGCTGCCCACCTTCCCGGCGGCGCGGCACGCCATGGTTCTCGGCCTGTGGGCCGCGATCATGGCGGTGGCGGCGTCCACCGGGCCGGTCGTGGGCGGGCTGCTGGTCGGCGTGGGCTGGCGGTGGCTGTTCCTGATCAACGTGCCGATCGCGGCCGCCGCGCTGGTGGTCGGCCTGTGGTGCCTGCCGCGTGTGGCGCGTGACCCGCGCAGCCATCCGCCGGAGCCGTGGTCGGTCGGCGGGGTGCTGGTCGGGGTGACCCTGGTCGTGCTCGCAACGGTCCAGGGACCGGAGTGGGGCTGGGGCAG
This sequence comes from Actinoplanes sp. TBRC 11911, assembly GCF_012933445.1. GTDB lineage: Bacteria > Actinomycetota > Actinomycetes > Mycobacteriales > Micromonosporaceae > Actinoplanes. The sequence goes on along the minus strand of NZ_JABBNC010000008.1, from coordinate 60,419 downwards.
CCCGCGTGTCATCGGCCTGTACGTGGTGGCCGCGATCGCCGCCGCCGTCGTGGTGCTGCGCTCGCGGCGGCATCCGCACGCGGTCATCGAGTCGGTCCTGTTCGCCAACCGGGAGTTCCGCTCCGCGTCGATCGGGCTGTTCGTCTTCTTCGGGGTGCTCTCGGTCTGGCTGCTGTCGACGGTTTTGTTGCTTGAGGGTGTGTGGCATTACGGCACCGTGCGGGTCGGCCTCGCGATCCTGCCGGGCCCGGCGGTGGCCGCGGTGGTCTCGATCAATGCCGCCCGGATCGCCCGGCGGTTCGGCCGCAGCGTCCCGGCGATCGTGGGCTTGGTCATGTTCGGGCTGGCAGCGGGCCTCTGGCTGAGCGGCGCGCGGGATCATTCCTCCTATGCGTCGACCTTCCTGCCCGCCCTGCTCGTCGCCGGCCTCGGCGCGGGCCTGGCACAGGCGCCCCTGCTCGCCGCCGCCGGGGCGCTCCCGCCGGCCCGGTTCTCCACCGGGAGCGCGGTGCTGAACATGTCCCGGCAGATCGGCGGCGCGGTGTTCGTCGCCGTCCTGGTCGCGCTGGCCGGTGGCTCGACGCTGCCGCAGACGATCGCACCCGTACGGCGCGCCTGGATCCTGATGGCGGCCGCCGCGCTGGCCGGCGCCGCCCTCATCACGGTCATGCGCCTGCGCCCGGTGAACAAGCAAGCGATGGAGACACGATGACCTACATCCACGGCTATTCGCAGGCCGGGGACGAGCTGCTGACGGTTCAGGCCGAGTTCTGGAAGGACCGGCTGACCCTGCCCGGCACCCATCTGGCGCCCGGCACCCGGCTCCTCGAGGTGGGCTGCGGCACCGGGTCGGTGCTCAGCATCCTGGACCACGCCTTCCCGGCCCTGGCGCTCTCCGGTGTCGACATCGAGCCGATGCAGGTCGCCACCGCCCGCGAACGGCTGGACCGGCCGGGCATCCCGATCGACCTGCGGGTCGCCGACGCACGGGACCTGCCGTACGCCAACGGGACGTTCGACCACGTGTGGATCCAGTTCCTGCTGGAACACATGGATGCCGTCGACGCCCGCCGCACGCTGCAGGAGGCGCGCCGGGTGCTCGCCCCCGGCGGCCGGCTGACCGCCATCGAGTTCGACTACCACACCCTGCGGTTCCACTCCGACCTCGATCCGCTGGCCTGGGACGTGGTGCGGGTGATGAACGCGTACGGGCAGAGCGACGCGGGCTCGCGCCTGCGGTACTGGCTGAGCGAGGGCGGCTGGTCCGACATCGACCCCGGTCCGCAGCGCTTCGGCTACCAGGGCGCCGCGACGCCGCCGGTGGCCAAGTATTTCGAGCAGGCGCTGACCGCGCTGATGCCGGGCACCGCGGGCATCGTCGACCTGCGCCGGATGGGCGCGAAGCCGACGGATTCGATCGAGTTCACGGTTTACAAAGCGACGGCACGAGCGTGAGCTGCCGCCGCTCCTGCGCCTCGATGCGGGCCGCCTGATCGTCGTCGAGCACGTCGCAGATCCAGTCCCAGTGCAGCGCGACGCGATCCCCGGCCCGCAGCCCGGACCGCAGCGACCGCACCTCCTCGGCACGCGGCGGTCCGGCGGCGAGCGTGCCGCCGTCCCACACCAGCGGCCGGCACTGGACGGTGGCCGCCTCGCCGTGCACCGCGCGGACCACGCCGGTGCGGATCCGGCAGCGGTCGAGTACCGACGCGGCGGTCGGGTTGCCGGTGCGCCGCAGCAGCGTCGCCCACGGATACACCTCGAAGACGTGGAAGCTGTGGTGCGCGACGGCCCGGTCGGCGGCGTCGTTCCAGGTGCCGCCGACCTGGCCGGCGAAGCGGGGCCGCAGGAACTCCACCAGCCGGGCCGGCGGGCCGTCGTCGATCAGCGGATTCCCGATCCAGTACGCCTCGACGACCCTCTCGTCCAGCGGATCGTCCACACCGGCCACGCCCGCGAGGAATTCCAGGTACGCCCACGCACCGTCGAAATCCCGTGCCCGCCGCGCGATCTCGCCGGCCGAGGCGCGCAGCATCGCCCCGGCACCCGGCGGCCCGCAGTAGCCGAGCTCGTTCGGCGGGTAGGCGTATCGGGCGAACAGCATCGCCCCGGCCACGCTCACTCAGCAGATCCGGGGGAGTTGCTCGCCGATCGGCATGTTCACCACGCGGGTGCCGCCCAGCGCCGTACGGGCCACGACCATCCCCGGGTGCTCCGCCACGACCGTGCCGATCCGCCGCGCGCCGCCGCCGTAGGGGTGGGCGCGCATCGCGTCCAGCACCCGATCCGCGTCGCCTCCCGGCACGAACGCCAGCAGCTTGCCCTCGTTGGCCACCTGCAACGGATCCAGCCCCAGCAGGCTGCAGGCGTCCGCGACCTCCTGCGGTATCGGCAGGTCCCGCTCCACCAGGTCGATCCCGGTCGTCGCGGTCCGGGCGATCTCGTTGAGCGCCGCCGCCACCCCGCCGCGGGTGGGATCGCGCAGCACGTGCACGTCCGCGCCGGTCGCCAGCATGTCCGCGACCAGGCCGTGCAGCGGCGCGGTGTCGCTGGTCACCGGGGTGTCGAACTCCATGCCGTCGCGGACGCTGAGCACCGCCACCCCGTGCACCCCGATGTCACCGCTGATCAGCACGGCGTCGCCGGCCGCGGCCCGGTGCGGTCCGATGTCCACGCCGTCGGCGACCAGCCCGACCCCGGCGGTGTTCACGTACACGCCGTCGCCGCTGCCGTTGTCCACCACCTTGGTGTCCCCGGTGACCAGGCGCACCCCGGCCGCGCGGGCGGCCGCCCCTAGAGCCTCGGCGATCCGGCCCACCTCGGCCAGCGGCGTCCCCTCCTGCAGGATGAACGCCGTCGACAGGTAGAGCGGCGTGGCACCGGACATCGCGAGGTCGTTGACCGTGCCGTTGACGGCGAGCTCGCCGATCGAGCCGCCCGGGAAGAACATCGGCTTCACCACGAACGAGTCGGTCGAGAAAGCGATGCGCGCCCCGGCCACGGAAACGACCGCACTGTCCGAAAGAGACGATCCGGCCGCCGTCCCGTACGCGGGAAGGAAAAGGTGTTGGACCAGCTCGCCGGACATCGCCCCGCCGCCGCCGTGCCCCATGACCACGTTCGGGGTGTCGCGCAGCGGCACCGGACAGGTCCAGCTCTCGAAGTCCAGCTCGGTGGTCATCGGATTTGCACCAGGTCGAGCCGCCGGTACGCGTAGTAGGCCGCGCACGCGCCCTCGGAGGACACCATGGTGGCGCCCAGCGGGTTGCGGGGCGTGCACTGCTTGCCGAACGCCGCGCACTCGTGGGGCTTGAGCAACCCCTGCAGCACCTCGCCGGAGCGGCACAGCGGCGACTCCTCGGTGTGCACGTCGGTCACCGCGAACCGTTTCTCCGCGTCGAATTTCCGGTAGCGATCGGAGAGCCGCCAGCCGCTGCCGGGAATCATCCCGATGCCCCGCCACGTGCGGTCGGTGACCTCGAAGACGTCGGCCAGCATTTCCATCGCGGCCGGGTTGCCCTCGGCGCGCACCGCCCGCGGGTAGGCGTTCGCCAGCTCGTGCCGGCCCTCCTCCAGCTGCACCACGGTCTGCCGGATCCCCTCCAGGATGTCCAGCGGCTCGAAACCGGTGACCACGATCGGCACCCGGTACTTCGCCGCGAGCGCCGGGTATTCGCCGGTGCCCATCACACTGCACACGTGCCCGGCGGCCAGGAACGCCTGCACCCGGCAGCGCGGCGACTCCATGATCGCGGCGATCGCGGGCGGCACCAGCACGTGCGAGACCAGCAACGAGAAGTTCGTGACGCCCAGGCGGCGGGCCTGATACACGGTCATCGCGTTGGCCGGTGCCGTGGTCTCGAACCCGATGCCGAAGAAGACCACCTGCCGGTCCGGGTTCTCCCGGGCCAGGTTCAGCGCGTCCAGCGGCGAGTAGACCACGCGCACGTCGCCGCCCTCGCTCTTCACCCGGAACAGGTCCTTGCTGCTGCCCGGCACCCGCAGCATGTCGCCGAACGAACAGAAGATGACGCCCGGCTGGGCCGCGATCGCGAGCGCCTTGTCGATCGTCTCCAATGGAGTGACGCAGACCGGGCAGCCCGGCCCGTGAATCATCTCCACCCCGTCCGGCAGAAGCTGGTCGATGCCGTGCCGGATGATGGAATGCGTCTGGCCGCCGCAGACCTCCATCATCGCCCAGGGCCGGGTGGTCACCGCGTGGATCTGGTCGACCAGACGCCGGGCCAGATCGGGATTGCTGAACTCGTCCAGATACTTCATTTCCTCTCCACCCCCGCCTGCTCGGCCGCCCGGGTGAACCCGTCGCCGAACTCCTCCTCGAGAATGCCCATCCGCTCGAAGTTCGCGAGCGTCTCGACAGCCGATTCCTCGTCCAGCAGCTGGATCGCGAAGCCGACGTGCACCACGACGTATTCGCCGGTCACGGCGTCCGGCACGTACTGAAGGCAGACGCTCTTGCGGACGCCGCCGAAGTCGACGTCGGCCATCGGCACGCCGTCCACCTCGGTGATCGCCAGAATGCGTCCGGGTACCGCCAAGCACATATCTCCTCCGTTCACAGTGATGCGCCGACCGCCAGCTGGCCCAGGGCGATGCCACCGTCGTTGGGCGGCAGCAGCCGCGGGCGCAGCACCGTGAAGCCGCGTTCCCGCAGCAGCCGCGTCGCGTCCGCGATCAGCAAGGTGTTCTGGAAGACGCCGCCGCCGAGCGCGACCACGTCGAGGCCGGTCTGCTCACGGCAGCGCACGGCGAGGGTGGCGATCAGTTCCGCCACCGCCGTGTGGAATCGGCGGCCCACGACCGCGGGTGCCACGCCGGCGAGCAGATCGGCCGCGATCCGGCGGATGACCGGGCCGGGATCCGCGACGTCCAGGCCGTCCCGGGTTGCGCGGACTTCCCAGCCGTACGCCTCCCCGGGCGCTTCACTCCGCGACAGTCCTTCGAGGACGATCGCGGCCTCCGCCTCGTATTCGACGGTATGCCGCACCCCGGTGAGCGAGGCCACCGCGTCGAACAACCGGCCCATGCTCGATGTCGGCACGCAGCCCGCCCCGGTCCCGAACTGGCGGGCCAGCAGATCCCGCTCGGCCGGCGGACAGGCCCGGACCGCGGGCAGCTGGTCCTGCCATGGCACCCCGGCGGCTTGCAGGTGGGCCAGCGCCATCCGGTACGGGCGCAGCACGCTCGCGTCACCCCCGGCCAGCGGGACGTAACCCAGCCGGGCCGCCCGCCGGTACGCCTTGTAGCTGGTGACCAGCACCTCGCCGCCCCACACCGCACCGTCCGGGCCGAAGCCGGTGCCGTCGAACGCCACCCCGATCACGCGTTCGTCGGCGTCGAGGCCGTGCTCGGCCATCACCGACGCGATGTGCGCGTGGTGGTGCTGCACGAACCGCACCGGCCGCCCGTCCGCGTGCTCGCGCGCCCAGCGGGTGGACCGGTAGTCCGGGTGCAGATCGGCCACCAGCGCCTCGGGCCGCACCCCGGTCAGCTCCTCCAGGTGCGCCTCGGTCGCGGTCAGCGCCTCGATGGTCGCCAGGTCGTCCATGTCGCCGATGTGCTGGCTGACCCACGCGTACCGGCCGGCGGCCAGCGCGCACGTGTTCTTCAGGTCGGCGCCGGTCGCGAGCATCGGCGGCACCTCGAACGGCAGCGCGATCGGCAGCGGCGCGTACCCCCGGGACCGCCGGATCGGCAGCTCGGCGCCGTCGGTGTGCCGGCTGACGGCGTCGTCGCACGGCACCCGGATCGGCCGGTCGTGCCGCAGCCAGGCGTCCGCGATCCGGCCCAGCCGTACGAGGGCCTCGGCGTCGTCGATGACGATCGGCTCGCCGGACACGTTGCCGGACGTCATGACCAGGGCGTCGGGGCCGGGCGGGTCGCCGGGCAGGCCGAACAGCAGCACGTGCAGCGGGGTGTAGGGGAGCATCAGGCCCAGGTCGGGGTTGTCCGGGGCGACCTCGGCGGCGAGGTCCGCGTCGGCGCGGCGAGGGGCGAGGACGATCGGGCGGCGGATGCCGGTGAGCAGTGCCTGCTCGTCGTCGCTGAGGCGGGCCAGAGTGTGGGCCGTCGCGAGGTCGGGGACCATGATCGCGAAGGGTTTGCCGCCGCGGTGCTTGCGGCGGCGCAGCTCGGCGACGGCGTGCGGGTTGCGGGCGTCGCAGGCCAGGTGGTAGCCGCCTAGGCCTTTGACGGCGACGATGTGGCCGGCCGCGAGCAGTCTGCGGGCCTCCGCGATCGGATCGGGCGTTTCGTGATCGCCCAGCCCCGAAGCCGACCCCGCCCTCCCAGGGGGAAGCCCCCGTTCGTCATTGTGGCGGAATTGGGCTTGATCGTGTTCTGGGCCTGTGGACAACTCGGGATTGTGGATAGTCCCCGGCCGGACCAGCTCCACCCGCGGCCCGCACGCCGGGCACGCGATCGGCTGCGCGTGGAACCGCCGGTCCGCCGGATCGTCGTACTCCGCCCGGCAGTCCGCGCACATCGTGAATCCGGCCATCGTGGTGGCCGCACGGTCGTACGGGAGAGACTTAATGATCGTGAACCGCGGCCCGCAGTTGGTGCAGGTGATGAACGGGTGCCGGTAGCGGCGGTCGGCCGGGTCGCGCAGTTCGCGCAGGCAGTCCCCGCAGATCGCCACGTCCGGCGAGGCCAGCGTGCGGGCCGGGCCGTGCACCGACGCCTCGATGGTGAAGCCGGTGCCGCCTTGGACGGGCAGGTCGTCGGTGTCCAGCGCCAGGATCATGGCGAGCGGGGGTGCGTCCCGGCGCAGGCGGTGGCCGTAGTCGTGGACGGCGTCCGCGTCGCCTTCGACCTCGATGACGACGCCGTCGGCGGTGTTCGCCACCGAGCCGGACAGTGCAAGGTCGGCCGCGAGGGCGTACGCGAAGGGCCGGAAGCCGACGCCTTGCACCAGGCCGGTCACCGTGTATCGGCGGCGTAGCCGGCGGGCCTGCCCGAGTAGTTCGAGGCCGGACATCGCGCGGGACGCCTCGGCCGCGTCGATGATCTCGACGGCGAAGCCGAGGTGGATCAGCACCCACGCGCCCGGGTCCGGTGGTGTGTCCAGCATGCCGATGTTGACCTGGCGGCGGGCGCCCTCGACGTCGACGAGCGCGAGCTGTCCGGCGTAGCCGTCGAGGACCTCGACCATCTGTCCGGGGATTCCGAGGCACATGTCAGACCCTCCCGGTGGTGAGTTCGCGGACGGCGTTGACGGCGTCCGGTATCGCGGCCGCGACCTGCGGGGTCAGCCCGATTCCGTCGGCCACCGAGGCGGTGCGGCAGCCGACCACGTACGTGCGGGGGAGTGTGCCGCCGAGCCGGGACACGCCGCCGAGGACCGCGACCGGGTTCATGCCGTGCGGGTCGTAGTCGCCGTCGCCCAGGTCGTCGGGGCCGACCTCGAGCACGACGACCTCGCCGGGCCGGCCGTTCGCCGGGAGCGCGTCGACCAGCACCAGCAGGTCGTAGCCGTCGAGCAGGTCGTATGCCAGGTGCATGCCGCGGATGCCGTAGTCGACCACCCGCACGCCGTCCGGCTGCGGTTCGGCGGCCAGCGTGCGGACCACCTCGGGCCCGAAGCCGTCGTCGCCGAGGAACATGTTGCCGATGCCGGCCACCAGCACGTTCACATCGAGCGGATCTTCAGGTAGCGCTGGATGTCGGGCAGCGAGCGGAACGCCATGGTGGCGAGATAGCCGGTGGCCACCCCGGCCACGGTCACGGTGACGGCGCCGATGAGTTTCAGCATGCCCTGCCTCCTTCGGTCAGTGGTTCGAGTTCGTCCGGGGCGAAGTAGAGGTAGCGGCCGGCCTGGTCGTGCAGGTCGGCGGCGGGGTCGTCGGCCAGCACCAGCGCGACGTGCGTGTCACCGTCCACATCGGATATGACCCTGGTGACCCGCGCGGTCTGGCCGGCGAAGAACAGATCCTGTGCGTCGGCCCGCCGTCGGGGATGCACCTTGACGAGGCTTCCCTTGCTCACCCGTACGCCGTCGATCAGCACCCCGTCCTGGTCGGGGTCCACCGACCAGGCACCGTGCAGGTTGGCGAACTCTTCCGCGGTGAGGGCGTCGCTGCGGTCCACGATCGTGCGGGCGCGTGGGTCGGTCGCGCGGGCCTCGGCCTTCTCGGCGTCGGTCATCGTCATGACCCGCAGCGTGAGGATCTCGTCGATCTCGGTCCCGTCGAACAGCTCCCCGGGGCTCTGCTCGGCGATCTTCGGGTGGTCGTAGAGGATGATCGGCGCCCCGAGCAGGAGATGATCGTCGCCGGCGAGCACCGGCCAGCACCGGTTCTGGTGGCAGCGCCCAGCCGCGTCCTCGGCGTCCGGCGGCGGGTCCATCAGCGAGACGAAGGTGGCGTCGGCGGCTTCGAGCAGGAGGTGGACGCCGAGCGCCGAGTGGCGGATCGCATCGGACTTGTCCGAGATTTCTCCCGGATGGTCGTTGGTCACGGTGATCGTGAGTCGTAGGAGGTCGCCGTCCGGTTCGATCGTTGTCCGCACGCTCAGCGAGAGAGGCATCCTTCGCCGGATAATTCGGCTTTTTTCTGGTATGGGCTCGACGTCCTCACCGCCGGGGATCTCGATCGCCGACGATGCGACGAGCGGCATCGTGATCTCGTGCTCGACGGCCTCGTCCCAGCTCAGGAACGTCTCCCCGCCCACGGTCAGCGACGGGACCGGCCGGCCCGTAACGTCCCGCACCTCGCGGACCTGCACCTGGAGGAAGCGCAGGTGGATGGTGACGGCGGGGAGGCGTACGGGGGAGGACAGCAGGCAGGTCATCGAGAGGCCGGGCGGCTCGGCGAAGGCCGCGGGGGTCGCGCCGGGCGGGCCGAGCACGCCGAACTGCCAGCGGGAGCGGTTCTTGGCGGCGCTGGCCCGGTACGGATAGAGCAGGTAGCCCTCGTAGAGAACGGCGTCGGCGACCGCGCGGGCCGCGTCCAGGGTCATGATCCGGCCTCGTCGAGCAGCCGGCGCAGTGTCTCGTCCCAGCTGATCAGGTCGTGCCGGGCGCGATAGGCCGCCAGTTCCTTGACGATCTCGGAGTCCGCGCGCAGCCAGCCGCTGTTCGGGAAGTAGGAGTCCATCATCGTGCGCCACACGGTGACCGGCATGGCGTAGCGCGACTCGCACTCCCACGGGACCTGCTCGACGGAGAAGGAGCTCTCGCCGCGAAGGAAGACCGTGCCGGAGAAGAGGAAGTCCAGCGGGATGTCGCCGGCCTCCACCGCGTGCAGGTACTTGCTGCCGATCACGTCCAGGTCGTACGTGCAGGGCAGCGCCAGCTCCGTCTCCACCGAATGCTGGAAACCCGGCACCGTCGCGTTCGCCTGCATCCACAGGAACGGTTTCAGCGTCTCCGCCCACCGTTCCCGCGGCCCGAACAACCCCCGCAACAGCGAATCCGACGCATATCCCCGGCGCTGCGGCTCGATGCGCACCTGGCAGCGCAACGCGATCGCGTGCACCGCCAGCCCGCGCGTCTCCTCGATGCGCAGGCGCGCGGTCAGCTGCGGCGCCACCGCGTACGGCTCGGCGGCGACCGACAGCACGGTGAACCGGTAGGCGCTCATCGCGCCCGCTTCCGGATGTCGGAGTAGAACGAGTCGATCGCCGCGTGCGCTTCGGAACCGCCGTCGAACCCCTTCCACACCGTCCGCAGCCGGCCGACAAGCGAATAGCAGGCGTCGATCGGCACGATGTAGGACGGAAACCCGTGCCGCATCAGCACCGCCTCGACGTCCGGCCGCAGCCCCGGCACGGATGGCAGCGGAATGTCCAGTTCGGACTCGGTCGCGCCGGCCGGCCCGGGATACAGCAGAACCATCCGCTCCTGCGTCGAGTGATAGAACAGGAACGCCAGCCCCACCGGGACCTCCAGGTCGTCCAGGGAAACCGATGCGTACCGGTCCGGCACCGCGCGATACCGCAGATGCGCGTGGTCGTCGGTGAACAGCAGATAGCACGGCCGGCACGCACACATGAGCTTGCGCGTCTCCAGGTCGACCAGGTGCGAGTGCTCGTCCCCGACCGTCTCCGTGCACATGTCGCATTGCCGCGGCGGGGGCGGCCCGCCGCGGCTGCGGGCGATCCGGCGCAGCGTGGACAGCGGCGACTCGCTCATGTCGGGCGGCTGAACAGCGCGGACACCGGGATCAGCGGCGCCGGCTGTTCGATCTCGATGCGGGTGACCTCGGGCGCGGCCGCCTCGATCGCCTCCGCGAGGCCGGGCGGGCGGTGCCCCGGCGGGATGCGGACCCGGCACACACCGTCGGGGCTGAGCGAGACCAGTGCGGCGCCGGTGCCGGCCAGAGCCGAGCAAACCCGCGACACGGCGTCGTACGGGTGCAGCCCGTGCACCAGCAGCAACCCGGCGACCAGCTCGTCCGCGGCCAGGGCGGAGACCACCGGATCGGTCAGCGCGCCGCACGAGTCCAGCAGGTCGAGCATCCGTTCCAGGCCGGCCCCGTACAGGTCGGTCACCGCCCGGACCAGGTCCTCGTCGGCGGGTGAGGTGGCCAGCGCGTCGATCCGGGCCGCCGCCGCCCGCCAGTTGTCGGTCACTGCGCGACGGACCCGGTCGGCGAGTGCAGCAGCTCCAGCTTCTTGCCGCCGCCCAGGTACATGTGCACGCCGCAGGGCAGGCACGGGTCGAAGCTGCGGACCGTACGCATGATGTCGATGCCCTTGAAGTGCTCCCGGTCGTTCTCCTCGAAGATCGGCTGACCCTGGACCGCGTCCTCGTACGGGCCGGGCGTGCCGAACGTGTCGCGCGGGTTCGCGTTCCACGGTGTCGGCGGGTACGGGTGGTAGTTCGCGATCTTCCCGTCCCGGATGACCATGTGGTGCGACAGGACGCCGCGGACCGCCTCGGTGAAGCCGCAGCCGATGCCCTCGTCCGGCACCTCGAACGGCTCCCACGTCTTGGTACGCCCGGCGCGGATCTCGGCGAGCGCCTTCTCCGCGAAGTGCAGAGCGCAGGCCGCCGCGTACGCCTGGAAGTAGGTCCTGGCCCTGTTCCGCTCGATGGTGTTGCTCCAGCGCGGGATCTTCCATTCGAGCTCGACCGGCGGCTTCAGCGCGGTCTTCGGCAGGTTGATCTGGACGCTGCTGCCGGTCGACTTCACGTAGCCGATGTCGACCAGCCCGGCCAGCGCGGTCGTCCAGAGCCGGGCGAGCGGGCCGCCGCCGGTGTCCAGCGCCAGGTAGTCCTTGCCGTCGTACCAGCGCGGCGACATCACCCAGCTGTACTTGCCGTCCAGGTCGCGTTTCTGCGGGCGCGGGTTGGTGTGCTGGTTCCACGGGTGCCGCCGGTCCACCGGATTGCCCAGCGGGTCGTGCGTCACGTACATCTCCTGGTCTTCCCAGTCCTCGTAGTAGGACGAGCCGAGCAGGATCCGGATGCCCAGGTTGATCTCGACGAGGTCGGTCGTCACCAGGTTGCCGTCGACCACGATGCCCGGGGTCACGTACATCTTGCGACCCCAGTTCGTCATATCCGCGTACGAGAAATTGCAATGCTCCGGATCTTGGAAGGAGCCCCAGCAGCCGAGCAGAATCCGCCGGTTGCCGACCTGCTCGTAGCCGGGCAGCGCCTCGTAGAAGAAGTCGAACAGGTCGTCGTGCATCGGCACGACCTTCTTCATGAACTCGACGTAGCGCATCAGCCGGCTCAGGTAGTCGGTCATCAGCTGGATCGTGGCGACCGTGCCGACGCCGCCCGGGTACAGTGTGGACGGATGGACGTGCCGGCCCTCCATCAGGCAGAACATCTCCCGCGTCATGCGGCTGACCTGCAGCGCCTCGCGATAGAACTCACCGGTGAACGGGTTCAGCGAGCGCATGATGTCGCCGATCGTGCGATAGCCGTGCGCCCCGGCGTGCGGCGCCTCGGTGCGGTTCGCCTGTTCCAGCACGCCCGGGTTGGTCTCCGCGACCATCTTCTCGCAGTAGTCCACGCCGACCAGGTTCTCCTGGAAGATGTTGTGGTCGAACATGTACTCGGCGGCCTCACCCAGGTTGACGATCCACTCACCCAGGTGCGGCGGCTTCACCCCGTACGCCATGTTCTGCGTGTAGCACGAGCAGGTGGCGTGGTTGTCGCCGCAGATCCCGCAGATGCGGCTGGTGATGAAGTGCGCGTCGCGCGGGTCCTTGCCCTTCATGAAGATCGAGTACCCGCGGAAGATCGAACTGGTGCTCTTGCACTCGGCCACCGTCCGGCCGGCGAAGTCAATCTTGGTGTAGATGCCGAGGCTGCCGACGATCCGGGTGATCGGGTCCCAGGCCATGTCGACGAGTTCGGTGGTCGATCCGCCGGCCGCCCGCTTGCTCTCCGTCGCGGTCATTCGTCCTCTCCCGTCACCAGGTCCGGGTGGCGCCCGTGGTCAGCTTCTCGCCCTTGCGGCGCCACTTGGGCTCGCGGTCGAGGGTGTGCGTGGTGATGCCGCGCAGCCGCTTGACCGTCCGGCCGTACGCGCGGACCGCGGTCGTCGAGAAGCGGCCGCCGGGCGGCTCGTCCATGAACGGCATGAACTTGTCCGGGAAGCCCGGCATGGTGCAGCCGATGCAGATGCCGCCGACGTTCGGGCAGCCGCCCACGCCGTTGATCCACCCCCGCTTCGGCACGTTGCACATCACGGCCGGGCCCCAGCACCCGAGTTTCACAATGCATTCCGGTTCCCCGTACGCCTCGGCGAAGTCGGCCTGTTCGTAATAGCCGGCCCGGTCGCAGCCCTCGTGCACCGTCTTGCCGAACAGCCAGGCCGGCCGCAGCGCGTCGTCCAACGGGATCATCGGGGCTTGGCCGGTGGCCATGTAGAGCAGGTAGGTCAGCGTCTCGGAGAGATTGTCCGGCTGGATCGGGCAGCCCGGAACACACACGATCGGGATGCCCGCCTTCGATTTCCACTCCCAGCCCAGGTAGTCGGGCACGCCCATGGCCCCCGTCGGGTTCCCGGCCATGGCGTGAATTCCCCCGTACGTGGCACACGTGCCGACCGCCACGACCGCGGTGGCCTTGGGCGCGAGCCGGTCGAGCCACTCGCTCGCGGTGATCGGCTGGTCGGTGGCCGGGTCGTTGCCGAAGCCCGACCAGTAGCCCTCCTCGTGCAGCTGCTCGTTCGGGATCGAGCCCTCGACGACCAGCACGAACGGCTCGAGCTCGCCGCGGTCGGCCTTGAAGAACCAGGAGAGGAAGTCGTCCGCGCCACCGGCCGGCCCGCACTCGAAGTCGATCAGCGGCCAGTGCACGGCGATGCGCGGCAGTCCCGGTAGAGCCCCCAGCGCGATCTCCTCGATGCTGGGCTGGGTGGCGGCGGTCAGCGCGACCGAGTCACCGTCGCAGCTGAGACCCGCGTTGATCCACAGGACATGGATGAGGGTGTCGTCCGGTGCTGTCATGGCCCAGGCCCTTCTGGGGTCTGTTCCATGACCCCGTGGCATGTGGGGGTCTACGCTCGGCCCGTTTGTTTCGTCTAAGGCGCGTGTGACTCAAGTAACAGACTTCACCCCGGCGTGTAACAATGTCAATCCATCCCGTAGCTGGTGGTGAGGCCGTCCCGTGCATGAGCTCGCGATCGCGGAAAGCATCGTCGATGCGGTGTGCGACAAGGCCGTCGGCCGCCGCGTGCACCGCGTGACGTTGCGGGTGGGGGCGCTGACCGCGGTGGTTCCGGAGGCCATGCGGTTCTGCTTCGACCTGGCGGTCGAGGGCACCGTGGCCGACGGCGCCGCGCTGGAGATCGTCGAGTTGCCCGGGGCCGCGTCCTGCCGATCGTGCGGCGCCACGGTGATGTTGGAGAGCCCGATACTGCTGTGTTCCTGCGGCAGCGCCGACCTGGCCGTCACGGCGGGACGCGAGCTGCAGATCGTCTCGATGGAGGTGGGCTGACATGTGCGCGACGTGCGGCTGCGGCTCGGTCTCGGCTGGCTCGGTCTCGGCTGGCTCGGTGGAGACCGTCACGCTCGAGCAGAAAGTTCTGGCCCGCAACGACGAGCTGGCCGCCCACAACCGGGCGTCGCTCGCCGCGCGGGGCATCCGGGCCGTCAACCTGATGAGCTCGCCCGGGTCGGGCAAGACGACGCTGCTGGAGCGCACGATCCGCGAGATGCCCGGTCCGGTCGCGGTGATCGAGGGGGATCAGGAGACCGCGCTGGACGCCGACCGGATCCGCGCCACCGGCTGCCCGGTCACCCAGGTCAACACCGGCGCCGGCTGCCACCTGGACGCCGCGATGATGCACGACGCGCTGCACCGCCTCGACCCGGCGCCGGGCAGCGTGCTCTTCGTCGAGAACGTCGGGAACCTGGTGTGCCCGGCCCTGTTCGATCTCGGCGAGAACACCAAGGTCGTGATCATCTCGGTGACCGAGGGGACCGACAAGCCGCTGAAATATCCGTACATGTTCGCCGCCGCCGACCTGATCGTGGTCAACAAACTCGACCTTCTCCCGTACGTGGATTTCGATCTGCCGTTGTGCCGTGCCCACGTGAAGTCGGTGAACCCGGCCGCCGCCGTGATCGCCCTTTCCGCTCGTACCGGCGAGAACATGGACGCGTGGTACGCCCGGGTTGCCGATCGGTAGCAATCCGGCCCCGAACTACACCGCGCGTTCGGGCCGCCGAACAAAGGGCATGACCCCGTCCCGGCACCTGCTGCGCACCCTGGCGTTCGCGGTGCTGTACCTGCTCGCCACCCTTGCGGGCCGCCTCACGATCATGGACGGGACAAACCTCAGCCTGGTCTGGCCGGCCGCCGGCGTGGCCGCGGTCTGGTTCGCGGTGCAGGGCGGGTCGCGCCGGATCGCGTACGACGCGCTCGGTCTGTCGATCATCACGATGCTGGTCAACGTTCTCACCGGGGCCCCGGCGGCGCTCGCGGGCGTCTTCGTGCTGGCCAACCTCGTGCAGGCCGGCCTGTTCGCCTACCTGATCCGGCGCTGGCTGCCGAGCCTGTGGGGCGCGGGAGGCGACGAGCAGATCACCCGCTCCTGGCAGCTGTGGCGGCTGGTCGCGATCACGGCGCTGGCCACCCTGGCCGGGGTGCTCGTCGGGCCGACCGGTATGTGGCTGCTGAACGGGGAGTACTCGCCGACCGCCGCGGCCGTGTGGATCGCCCGGAACTCGGCCGGCACGTTGCTGGTCGGCACGGCCCTGCTGCGGCTGGGCGCACTGCGCCGGAAGGGTGGCCCGTGCCCGGTGCGCGTGGCGCTGCGTGGTGCGGTTGTCGAAGGCACCGTGCTGATCGCGGTCTCCGCCGTCGCCTACGTCGGCGTGTTCACGCTCGCCCACGGCCTGCCGCTGGCGTTCGTCCTGCTCGTCATGACGGTGTGGGCCGGCTCCCGGATGAGCACCACCTTCGTCATCCTGCACGCCCTCGCGTTCGGGGCCGCGAGCGTGGCGTTCACACTGATCGGCGACGGCCCGTTCGCGGCCATCGAGTCGAACCCGCTGCGCGCCCTGGTGTCGCAGCTCTTCGTCGCGGTGATCGCGGTGATCGGCCTGGCCCTGGCGCTGGGCCGCGACGAGCGGGTCGCGCTGCAGCTTTCGGCCGACGAGCAGACCCGGATCTTCGCCTCGGTCATCGACGCGATGGGCGAGGGCCTCGCCGTGATCGACGCGGACGGCGGCATGCTGCTGCGCAACCCGGCCGGCGCCCGGCTGCTCGGCGTGGCCCCGATCAGCGGCGACAAGATGGCCTCCACCACGCACTACGGCCTCTCGCACACCGACGGCACCCCGATCGCGCCGGGTGAACTGCCGTTCCAGCGCGCGCTCGCCACCGGATCGTCGCACGCCATGGACCTGCTGGTCCGCAACACCGCGCTGCCCGAAGGCCGGATCCTGGCGGTGCGCGCCACGCCGCTGCCGCTGGAGGTCGCCGGTCGCGCCTACGCGGTCAGCACCTTCTCCGACGTGACCGCCGACCGCCGCCACCGCGACGAGCTGGCCGCGTTCGCCGGGGTGGTCGCCCACGACCTGTCGAACCCGCTCACCACGGTCGAGGGCTGGTCCTCGGAAGTCGCGGACGAACTGGGCGACGACGCCGGCCTCCCCGCCGACGGCATCCGGCGCATCCAGCGAGCGGCGGCGCGCATGCGCAACCTGATCAACGACCTGCTCGCGTACGCCACGGCCCGCGACAACGCGCTGACCCCTGGCACGGTGGACTTGACCGACCTGACGACCGACATCGTCGCGGGCTGGGCCGACCGCGCCGAGAGCACCGGCACGCCCCCGCCCCGCGTCACGATCGGCGAGCTGCCCCACGTGCACGCCGACCCGGCCCAGGTGCGCCAGCTGCTCGACAACCTCATCGGCAACGCGATCAAATACACCGCCACCGACCTGATCCCCACCATCACGGTGACCGCGACCGCCGGGGCCGGCGACGTCCGCGTCACGGTCGCCGACAACGGCATCGGCATCCCACCCGGCCAGCACGTGGCGGTCTTCGACAACTTCCACCGCGCCCACCGCGAGGCCGGGTACGCCGGCACCGGCCTGGGCCTGCCGATCTGCAAGCGCATCGTGGAACGCCACGGCGGCCGCATCCTCGCCGAGGACAACCCGGGCGGCACCGGCAGCGCGTTCACCTTCACCTTGCCGGCAGCCGACACCCCGTCCGCGGCCCGCCTCAAGCTCTGACCCCGCAGCCCGCGCCGCCCCAGCCTCGCTCCCGCTCACTGCCGCCGCTCGCGCGCCGGCCGCAGCCTAGCTCCCGCTCACTGCCGCCGCTCGCGCGCCGGCCGCAGCCTAGCTCCCGCTCACTGCCGCCGCTCGCGCGCCGGCCGCAGCCTAGCTCCCGCTCACTGCCGCCGCTCGCGCACTGACCCAGCCCCACGTCCGCTTACTGCCGTCGTTTGCGCGCCGCCACGGCCACCCACTTGCTCGCGCTCATTGCCGGCGCTTGCGCTGCGTAGCGGGCCGCGGCCCGGCCCGCGTTTGCTGCCGTCGCTCCCGCTGCCCGCTGCGGCCACCCTCTCGCCCACGTTCGCTGTCACCGCTCGCACTGCTGCCGACGCTGCGCTCCCGCTCACGTTCACTGCCCCGCTTGCGCGCGCGGTGGCCATGGCGGTGTCGTGCCTGGTCGGGCTTGTTGCCGCTGCTTGTGCTGGCGGGGTGGGTGCGCTGGGTGGCCATGGCGGTGTCATGCCTGGTCGGGCTTGTTGCCGCCGCTTGTGCTGGCGGGGTGGGTGCGCTGGGTGGCCATGGCGGTGTCGCGGCTGGTTGCGGTCGCTGCCGCCACTTGCTGTGCCAGCGTGAGTGGCGCCAAGGTCGAGTTCTCGCCGGTGAGCGTTGGCCGCGGTCGATACTGCCGATTTCAGGTGCTGACACCCGGATTTTCGAGACCTTGGAGAGTTATGGCTCGTATGTGGGCGTAACTCTCCAAGGTCTCGACATTGGGGCCTCAAGCGGGGGCACAAAAGCTACGGGAATGGACAAAGCAATCGTCCTCTTTGGATGATCGTCCACCATGCGATCGCCGGAGACCGAATAGTGAGAATGCGGCGCATGCGGAACGCCGGTGGGCGCGCCCAAGTGAGAACGCGGCGTCGCATCGCTCGATCAGTGACGCAACGTCAACGGCAGCCTCACTCTGAGTCGTCACGGCTACCGTTGCCGCGGTGGAGAGCGTGATCGTTGTGCCGGGGCTGGGTGGATCCGGGGCGGGGCACTGGCAGGCCGACTGGCTTTGGGATCTGAATGGTGCTGTAGGTGTCGAGCAGCGGGACTGGGATCGGCCGGACCGGGATGAGTGGGTTGCCGCACTGGACGCCACGGTGCAGCGGGCGACCGGGCCGGTGGTGCTCGTGGCGCACAGCCTCGGCTGTCACACCGTGGCCCACTGGGCTAGCCGATACGCCGATGCGCCCGGGGGTCGTGCCGAGCCTGGCGGTGCTGCCCGGCCTGGTGGTGGCGCCCGGCCTGGTGGTGGCGCCCGGCCTGGTGGTGGCGCCCGGCCTGGTGGTGGCGCTCAGCCTGGCGGTGCTGCTCAGCCCGGCGGTGGCGCCCAGCCTGGTGGTGGCGCCCAGCCTGGCGGTGCTGCTCAGCCTGGCGGTGCTGCTCAGCCCGGCGGTGGCGCCCGGCCTGGTGGTGGCGCCCAGCCCGGCGGTGCTGCTCAGCGCGGCGCAACGCGCTGGCCGGGTGGGCCGCGGGTTCGGGCGGCGCTGCTGGTGGCGCCGCCCGACCTTGACTTCGGGGCGGCTCGCGGGCTGCCGATCGCGAGCTTCCGGCCCGCGGCGGTGGGGGCGCTGCCGTTTCCGGCCGTGCTGGCGGCCAGCAGCACCGACCCGTGGGCGACCGTCGGCTGGTCGCGGGGGCTGGCCGGGCAGTGGGGCGCGCGCTTCGTGGACGTCGGCGACGCCGGTCACGTCAATGTCGAGGCCGGGTTCGGGCCGTGGCCCCGGGGCGAGCAACTGCTCCGGGACCTCATCGCGGCTACGACGCCGTCGCCGCCCTCGCGGCCGGCGGGCTGACGCCGGGCGTCAGAGCTCCGGCATGGGGGTGTGGAAGACGCGGAAGTCGCCGCGGTCGCGGTGCAGGGTCCACAGGTGGTCGGCGATGGCGGGGGCGTTGGTGACCGGGTCGTCGTCGCGGATGCCGCCGGGCACGATCAGCTGGGTAACGTGGATGCCCGACGGCTCCAGCGTCTGGTGCAGCGTCTGAGCGTAGGCGCTCTCCGCGGCGAAAGCGACCGACGTGCCGGTCACCGCGGCTCGCGGGCGGACCGCGGAACCGCCGTTGACCAGCAGGATCGTGCCGTGGCCCAGGGTGCGCATGCCGTCGAGCACGGCGTTGGCCGCGGTGAACAAGCCGTACACGGAGAACTCGATGGCGGCCGTCAGGTTCTCGATCGTGGTGTCGGGGGTCGAGCGGAGGAACTCGCGGTGCGGCAGGGGGCTGTACTGCAGCACCTCGACCGGGCCCAGGGTCTCGGCGGCCTCGGTGAGCGCGCGGTCCAGGGCCTCCCGGTCGCGGACGTCGGCGGCGAAACCGCGGGCGTTGACCCCCTCGGCCTTCAGGGCGGCGGCCAGCGTGTCGAGTTTGGTCTGGGTGCGGGAGACGAGCGCGACGTCGAACCCCTCGCGGCCGAAGCGGCGCGCTACGGCCGCTCCGACGCCGGGTCCGGCGCCGACGATGGCAATCGTGGTCATGATCGAAGGCTAGTCTTCTCGCGTGCATCGACCACCAGGACCGTGAGCGCGGCCACCGTCAGCAGCGCGGCGACCAGGGCAAGCGGGCGCGAGCCCAGGCCGGGCAGCAACGCGCCGCCGAGCAGCGACCCGCCCGCGATGCCGACGTTGAACGCGGTGCTCATGCCGGCCGAGGCCATGTCCGTGCTGCCGGGGGCGACCTGCAGCATCCGGTTCTGCGCCGCGGTGGCGAACCCGGCGTAGCCCAGCCCGGTTCCGGCGATCAGCACGATGGTGGCGGTGGGGGACGGGCCCAGGGCGTACAGGCCGAAGAGCGCGACCACGCCCACCGAGAGCGGCAGCAGCAGCGAGCCGACCGGGTGCTGGTCGAGGATGCGGCCGATGGCGATGGTGCCCGCGACACCCGCCGCGCCGGCGACGAACAGCAGCGGGGCCAGCGCGGCGCTGCCGAATCCGCTCACGTCCAGCAGGAACGGCGTGATGTACGTGTTGAGGGTCAGGAAACCGCCGACCCCGACCGCGGTGGCGATCAGCAGGTTCACGAAGTGGCGGCGGTCCGGCGCGGTGCCGGTGGCGGCGGTGCCGGACCCGGCGGGCACGGCCGGCAGCAGCGCCACCACGGCGGCCGCGATCGCCACGCCGGCGGCGGCCATCCCCGCGAAGGCCGCGCGCCAGCCGGCCTGCTGACCCACCCAGGTCGCGATCGGGACGCCCGCCACCGGGGCCAGGGCCGCGCCGGCGCCGAACAGGGAGATCACCCGGCCGCGCATGCCGACCGGGAACAGGCCGCTGACCGTGGGCCCGACGATCGACCAGAACAATGCCTGGGCCAGCGCGGTGATCAGCCGGGCCACGGCCAGGATCTCGTACGTCGACGCCAGCGCGCCGGCCGCATTGGCGACCGCGAACAGCGCGAGCGTGGTGCCGAGCAGCAGGCGGCGGGGGACCCGCTTGGTGGCGACGGTCAGCGGCACCGAGGCGAGCACGACCACGAAGGCGTACCCGGAGACCAGCAGGCCCACCTGGGAGCGGGACCGGTCCAGGTCGGGCGCGATCAGCGTGAGCAGGCCGATCGGCAGCAGTTCGGTGGTGACGAAGGCGAAGGCGGCGAGCGACAGGACGGCGAGCGCGGCCCAGGCCCGGCGGCGCGGCAGGATCAACGACATGATCTCGGCATTCTCGGGGTTCGCGCTCATCGGTGTCATTGTTTTCATGGGCTGGCTGGTGGGCCGATGGGTGGAATTCCCGGTGGCGGCGCTGGGCCGGCTCGTCTATCTGGTGCTGGCGCCGTGCCTGCTGTTCACCGTCGTCGCCAAGGCTGACCTGGGTGTTCTGTTCAGCGAGCCGCTGCTCGTCTCGACCGCCGCCGCGTGCGTCTGCTTCGCCCTCTACCCCTTGATAATCAGGGGGAGGGACAAGGGCACGCGGATCGTGGGGGCGCTGGCCGGGGGCTACACGAACGCCAACTACATCGGGCTGCCGATCGCCACCTACGTGCTGCACGACGCCGCGCTGGTGGTCCCGATCGTGATCCTGCAGGTGCTGGTCATCACGCCGGTCGCGCTCACCATGCTGGAGATCGTCACCGTCGGGCGCGCGTCGGTGCGGTCCGTGCTCGCCACGCCGCTGCAGAACCCGCTGATCGCCGCGGTCATCCTCGGCGCGCTGGTGGCCGTCACCGGGGTCCGCCTCCCCACGGTGGTGGCCGATCCGATCGCCACGGTCGGCGAGGCCGCGGTGCCGGTCGTGCTCCTCGTCTTCGGTCTGTCGCTGCACGGGCAGCGCCTGCTGGCTCCCGGCTCGGACCGGGTGGCCACGATCGCCGCGGTGGTGATGAAGACCGCGGTCATGCCGGCCGTAGCCTTCGGGCTGGCAAGCGCGCTGCGTCTACCGAACCATGCCACGTACGCGGTGACTGTCCTGGCCGGTCTGCCCACCGCCCAGAACGTCTTCCTCTACGCCCAGCGCTTCTCGGCCGGGCTGGTGCTCATCCGGGACGCGATCTTTCTGTCCACACTCGCGTGCGTACCGGCGTTGTTGCTGATCGCTTACCTGTTCACGCGGTCTTGACGCTCTCCACCCGCCCGGCCGGCGGGGTCGATGGCGCGGACTTCTTCGCACGCGTGGTGGCCGAGGTGCACTCCTCGGTCACGATGTCGATGAACTTGCGCTCCTTGCGCGAGCCCTTCGACGACCAGCCGCTGCCGACCTTGTGCCACCAGTCCCGGGCCTCCGGTTTGGTGAACAGGTCGTCGAGGTTGAACCGCAACGCTTTCTCGTCGAGGCTCCCCATGTGCCACAGCGTGTTCCAGTGTGCGACCCAGAGACTCATACCGATCGCCGTCATGCGCTCGTCGGCGGGTGGTCGCTCGGTGGCGTTGTAGTCCAGTTCCGGGTGATCGAGCATCAGTTTGATCAGCTCGAAGTGCCGCTCCCTGACGTCCACCGCTTGCGCGGTGCGCGATTGTTGCTGCTGAACGACCAGGGCGATCGCAACGGCGAGAAGTGCGGCAATCGAGATGATGGTCGGTAGATCGGTCATCTCCACTCTCTGTTTCGTTGGGTGCCATACCAACCCATCGAACCGGCCGGCTCGGTCGAAACGAGCCCTCCGGCTTCAGGCAAAGGCGGGCAGTCACGAGTAGGGCCAATGCAGGGCAAGTTCTCACGCAAGCCCTGCCTCGGCAACCCATGTCGCACAGCGTGTCCGTCGTTGTCTGACGCTTTCCAGTAGGCGGATTATTCGACGCAGGTGCGTTCTTGACGCTCTTGGACCGTCGCGGTTTGCTGACCCGTCCGCTGGTCATGATGGATCCACGTCGATGTTGTGGCCCGTCCGGGCGCCGCCGTCGAAGGCCCGGCCCCATTCACCGCCACGGATGAGCGCCCTTGGTCATCACTGTGAGTGCCGATTATGGCGAACGGGAGCATTACGGACTCACCGGGCGTGCCCCGTGACCTGCAGTTGTTTCCGTGACCGTACGACTACATACGGTTAGTGGCTGGTGCCGCCGAAGGTCTCCATGAGCACGTCCCTCTCGGCGTCGGTGAGGTTGGTGGTCACCAACGTCTTCGGCAGCCCGTGGAACCGCTCGCCGAGCCGGTCCAGATCGGCGTTCTCGGTCACCAGGAACAGGGCCGAGGTGCCCTCGGTGATGCTCGTGCGGATCTTCTCGAGATCCTCGCGCCGGATGCCGGTGCCCTCGGTGGCCTTGCTGATCGCGCCGATCGACGCGCCCACCGCGGCGCCCACCACCGGCACCAGGAAGAGCGTGCCGACCATCAGGCCCCAGAGCGCGCCCCAGCCGGTACCGCGCCGGCGGTCGTCGTGCTTGTGCTCGGTCTTGGGCTGCGGTTCGCCCTTCGGCCAGGTGACCACCGCGTGATCGACGATCTTCACGAGCCCGTCGGCCGCGGCGTACTCCAGGATGGTTTCGGCTTTCTGCGCACCTTGCGGGTCGTCGAACTTCCACACCGTGAACGTGGTCATGCCGTACTCCCAGGGGATTTGGTAAGGGGTGGTGATGCGGCACCATCGTGGGATTCGGGCGCCGGAGGTGCCTCATCCCGGTGGGGCGAGGATTCCTCGGGCGCGGCCTTCGGGGCTGCCTCGGCCTTCGGGGCGGCGCCACCGGACAGCAACGCGTTGATCCAGGTGGTCGACGGATCGACGTCCACGAGCAGCCCCTTGGCCAGCAGCGTCAGCGGGATCGCCAGCAGCGCGCCCAGCGCGCCGAGCACCCAGGCCCAGAACACGAGCGACAGGAACGACACGGTCGCGGACAAGCCGACCGCATCACCGACGATCTTCGGCTGGATCACCGACTGGATGACGAAGTTGACCACGCAGTACAGCACGATCACCGTCACCATCAGCTCCACCCCGCCCTGCAGCAGGGCGAGAAGCGCCGGCGGCACCAGGCCGATGATGAAGCCGATGTTCGGGATGTAGTTGGTGATGAACGCCAGCAGTCCCCAGAGGACCGGCAGCGGCACGTCGAGCGCCCACAGCAGCAGGGTGTCGACGACCGCGACGATCAGCCCGAAGATGGTCGAGACGAGCAGGTAGCGCCGGGTGCCCTGGGAGAACGAGCGGAGCGCGGTGACGACCTGCGGCCGATCGCCGGCCACCGAGCGCAGCCGGGCCG
Organism: Actinoplanes sp. TBRC 11911; assembly: GCF_012933445.1. Lineage (GTDB taxonomy): Bacteria > Actinomycetota > Actinomycetes > Mycobacteriales > Micromonosporaceae > Actinoplanes. The sequence goes on along the minus strand of NZ_JABBNC010000008.1, from coordinate 37,084 downwards.
GGAAGTTCACCGCGTCGATGCACATGAACAGCAGCACGGCGAGCAGGAAGACGGTGTTCGACAGCAGGCTCGCCAGCCCGCCGGCCAGCGCCTCGACCCAGTTCGCGATCGTGCGCGGGTCCGCGCCGGAGATCCAGTCGCGCACCTGCTGGGTGCTGATCCCGATGTTGTTCAGCTGCGCGATGACATCATTACGGAGGTTGGCGAACTGCTGCTCGTACTCCGGCAACAGGCCGACCAGGCGGTACATCGAGATCACCAGGGCACCGCCGAGCAGCGCCAGGATCGCGTACGAGGTCAGGATGGTGGCCAGCGTCGCGAGCCAGACCGGGACGCCCCGCCGGCGCAGCCAGCCGGTCAGCGGGCTCACCGTGACCGTCAGCATCAGGGCGAGGAAGACCGGCCCGATGATCCCGGCCACGCCGCGCATCCCGGCCACGACGACCACCAGGGTCGCGCAGCCGAGCAGCACGATCACCCCGCGCGGCAGGGACGTCCCCTCAGTACCGGGCCTCACGGCCGTGTACCGCGAGTGCGTAGATCGCCAGCACGTCCAGGGCGATCATGATGGTGGACCAGATCGGGTACGCGGGCAGGAACGCGAGGTTGGCCAGGGCACTGAGGCCGGCGATGATGATGCCGATCACGCGCGCCCACATCTGGCCGGCCAGCACGCCGACACCGGTGATCATGGCGATCACCCCGATGACCAGGTGGATCCAGCCCCAGGCGGTGAAGTCCAGTTCCAGCAGCAGCCCGGTGCGGGTGACCGCGTAGAAGTCGTCCCGGATCAGGGCGACCAGGCCCTGGAAGATCTGGAAGCCGCCGAGCAGCATGAGCATGGTGCCCGCGAAGACCACCATGCCGACCCAGGGGGTCACTTGCGGTGTCCGCTGGACGGGATATGACGGGTCGGTTGTCGCCCGCTGGGACTCGGTGTGCGTCATGGTCGTCCTCCGGGTTGTCGGTGCGTCGTCCCGACGGTCGCCCACCGCGCGCCGCGCTACCTCACCCGAGCGGGGTGAACGGCCGGTTCATCCCCGCCGGATGACGACCGGGAGGCGGGCCGGCCGAACGCTAGGTATCCATGACGGACGAACTGGGTGCCGAACAGCGACGACTGGCCGAGGCCGATAACGATCAGGTGCCGTGGCGGCGGTGGGGGCCCTACCTCAGCGACCGGCAGTGGGGGACGGTCCGCGAGGACTACAGCGCCGACGGCGAGGCCTGGGCGTACCTCAGCCACGACCAGGCACGGTCGCGGGCGTACCGCTGGGGCGAGGACGGCATCGCCGGGTTCAGCGACGACCGGCAGCTGCTGTGCCTGGCGGTGGCGATGTGGAACGGGCGGGACCCGATCCTCAAGGAGCGGTTCTTCGGGCTGACCAACGGCGAGGGCAACCACGGCGAGGACGTCAAGGAATACTGGTTCCACCTGGACGGGACGCCCACCCATTCGTACATGCGGATGGTCTACAAGTATCCGCAGGCCGAGTTCCCGTACCTGGATCTGATCGAGACCAACCGGGCGCGGGGCCGCGAGGACTTCGAGTACGAGCTGCTGGACACCGGGGTGTTCGCGGAGGACCGTTATTTCGACGTCGAGGTGGAGTACGCGAAGGCCGCTCCGGAGGACCTGCTGGCGCGGATCACCGTGCACAACCGCGGGCCGGAGCCGGCCACGCTGCGTCTGCTGCCCACCGTCTGGTGGCGCAACACCTGGTCCGGCGGGGCCGGCAAGGAGCCGCTGCTGCGCCGCGTGGACGGGCCGGCCGGGCTGTCCGTGGTGGAGGCGACGCACGAACGGCTCGGCACCCGGTACTGGATCTGTCTCGGCGACGAGGCCGTCCATTTCACCGACAACGAGAGCGCGGGTACGCCGTACGGGAAGGACGGTTTTGATCGGCTTGTGGTGCACGGCGAGACCGACGCGGTGAACCCGGCCGGGACCGGCACCAAGGCGGCCGCCGACATCACCCTCACGGTGCCCGCGGGCGGTCAGCAAACCGTGCGGGTGCGGCTCAGCGAGCACGTCGGCGACCAGAGCGATTTCGACGCCGTGGTGGACCGGCGGCGCGCCGAGGCCGACGAGTTCTACCAGGAGCTGATCGGGCCCGGGCTGGACCCGGATCGGCGCCGGGTGGTGCGCCAGGCGATGGCCGGGATGCTGTGGAGCAAGCAGTATTTCGAGTACGACGTGCAGCAGTGGCTGACCGAGCACGGACGCGATCCGCTGGACGCGCGCGACCTGCGCAACGGCTCCTGGTTCCACCTGAACGCGCACGACGTGATCTCGATGCCGGACACCTGGGAGTACCCGTGGTTCGCGGCCTGGGATCTGGCGTTCCAGGCGATCGCGCTGAGCGTGGTGGACCCGGCGTTCGCGAAGGCGCAGATCGAGTTGCTGCTGAGCCGCCGCTACCTGCACCCGGACGGGCAGATCCCGGCGTACGAGTGGAACTTCGGCGACGTGAACCCGCCGGTGCACGCGAACGCCGCGTACCTGGTGTACGAGCTGGACCGGGCCCGCACCGGCCGTGGCGACCGCGCCTGGCTGGAACGCGTCTTCCAGAAGCTGGTCACCAACCACACCTGGTGGCTGAACCGCAAGGACGTCGACGGCCGCAGCGTGTTCCAGGGCGGCTTCCTGGGGCTGGACAACATCGGCGTCTTCGACCGCAGCGCGCCGCTGCCCACCGGCGGCCATCTGGACCAGGCCGACGGCACCGCGTGGATGGCGTTGTACTGCCAGGGCATGCTGCAGCTCGCGCTGGAGCTCGCCGAGGACGACGAGAGCTATGTGGAGCAGGCGCTGACCTACTTCGAGCACTTCGTCTGGATCGCCACCGCGGTCGCCCACGAGACCGGCAGCGCGGCCATGTGGGACGAGCAGGACGGCTTCTTCTACGACCTGCTGCGGCTGCCGGACGGCGGCGCGACCCGGCTGCGGGTGCGCTCGATGGTGGGTCTGCTGCCGCTGGCCGCGGTCACCGTGCTCGAGCCCGCGGTCGTCGAGCGGCACCCGCGGATCATGACGGAGGTGCGCGCGTTCCTCGCCGACCACCCCGAGGTGGCGTCGGTGCTGCGGACCGGCCGGGCGGCCGACGACCACCAGCGGCGGCTGCTCACGCTCTTCGACGAGACGCAGCTGCGCCGCATCCTCGCGCGCCTGCTCAACGAGGAGGAGTTCCTCAGCCCGTACGGGATCCGCTCGTTGTCCCGGCACCACGCGGCGGAACCGTTATCGCTGAACCTGGGCGACCACAGCTACACCGTCGCGTACCGGCCGGCCGAGTCGGACAGCGGGATGTTCGGCGGCAACTCCAACTGGCGCGGGCCGGTCTGGTTCCCGGTGAACACGCTGCTCGTCCGGGCGCTGCTGAACCTCTACGTCGGATACGGCGACGACTTCCGGGTGGAGTGCCCGACCGGATCCGGCAACGAGATGACGCTGTTCGAGGTGGCCCGCGAGATCGGCGACCGGCTCACCCGGGTGTTCGTGCCGGACGACGCCGGCCACCGGCCCTGCCACGGCGGCATGGACATCTTCGCGAGCGAGCATTGGCGGAATCTGATCACTTACTCCGAGTATTTCCACGGTGACAACGGTGCCGGGCTCGGCGCCTCGCACCAGACCGGCTGGACCGGGCTGGTGGCGATCTTCCCGGTCATGTTCGAGGGTCTGTCGGGTCCGGATCTGCTGGCCCGGGGGATGCGGGGGGTGTTCGGGGGGCGGTGACGACGCTGCCCACGATCGCGGCCAGCAGCAGGGCGAACGAGAGCACGTACAGCCAGCCGATGTAGGTGAACGCCAGGCCGATCGTGCCGTACTTCTCCGAACTGCTGACCATGGCGCGCGGCAGGTACACGTCGCCGGCCGCGCGCACCGCGATCATCATGCCGCCGAAGATCGCGCCGGCCACCAGCAGCCGCCACCGCGCCACCACCAGCGGGCCGAGCAGCATCAGCGGCAGGGCCACCGCGACCGCCAGATCGGCCACCAGCGTGACGGCCGCCCCGGCCAGGCGCGGCTCCGGGAACTTGTCGGTCAGATCGGCGAGCAGCCGGATCGCCACCACGAACAGGGCCAGGATCAGGACCGAGAGAACCTGCAGCCCGGTCGCGGCCGGTCCGGCCTTGCGCGCCGGCACCATCCAGATGACCCGATACGCCCGTGTCAGTGCCCGGGCCAGGCCGGTGGCCGAGACGACCACGATGAGCGCGCCCACGATCCCGAACGCGTTGCTGTTGCTGCCGCCGAGCGCCTCCTGCAGCAGCCGTTCGCTCTGCGCCGGCAGGTTGAGCCGGTCGTTGACCCACTTGCGGACGGCGACGCCGGACAGGGCGCTCAACATGATCAGAATCGGGAAGATCGACGTGAACGCCTGCGCGGCCAGCGTCATCGCGCGGTCGAAGATCTGCACCCGGATCAGCTCGCCCGTGACCCGCAGCAGCAGGGCGCCCAGCCGGTGCGCGAGGACCGCCTCGGCGAGCGGGCGCAGCCGGCGCGGCACCGCGTCCAGCCGCACCTGCGGTTCGCTCGGGCTTGTCACCGGCACATGGTCCGTGCCGCCGCCCGGCCCGGTCCTCATCCGTCCGGGGTGAGCCCGTCGCCCCGGCCCGCCGGACACGATGCCGACAGAATCTGAGGAAGGGAGCCGTCATGTGTCGCTGGCTGGCCTACTCCGGCACGCCGATCCGCATGGAGGAGTTGCTCTACAAGCCGCAGCACTCGCTGATCGACCAGAGCATGCATTCCCGGCTCGGGGTGGAGACGACCAACGGGGACGGCTTCGGCGTCGGCTGGTACGGCACCGACGGCGTCCCGGAGCCGGCGCTGCTGCGCGGGGTCGGGCCGGCTTGGAGCGACGTCAACCTGCGCGAGGTGTCCCGCTCGACGGTCTCGCCGCTGTTCCTGGCGCACATCCGGGCCAGCACCGGCACCCCGGTGCAGCAGACGAACTGCCACCCGTTCCGCTACCGCAACTGGCTGTGGATGCACAACGGCGCCATCCGCGACTTCCACACGATCAAGCGGGAGCTGGTGTTCGCGATCGATCCCGAGCTCTACCCGCAGATGTCCGGGTCCACCGACACCGAGGTGATGTTCTTCCTGGCGCTCTCGCTGGGCCTCGAGCACGGCCCGGTCGGCGCGGTGGAACGCATGGTCGGGCTGGTCGAGTCGATCGGGCGGGCCAACCACATCGAGTTCCCGATGCAGATGACCGTGGCCACCACCGACGGCGACCGGCTCTGGTGCTTCCGCTACTCCACCGAACGTGACAGCCGCTCGCTGTTCTTCAGCAACGACATCACCGCCCTGCAGGCGACCCACCCCGACGTCGACGTGCTCCGCGGGCTGTCCGACGAGACCCGGCTCGTGGTGTCCGAACCGCTGGGCGACCTCGAAGGCGCGTGGATCCCGGTGCCGGAATCGAGCTGGGGCGTGGTCCAGAAGGGCCAGGACGAGCTGGGCGCGTTCCAGCCGGTCGCGCCCTGACCGGCTACGGTGGCCGCATGCCCGGCGCGGACGGCTTGGTGGTGGCGCACGTGTCCGACCTGCATCTGGGGGCGGACGACCCGGCCGCGGTCGGCTCGCTGGCCGCCGACGTGGCCGCCGCCCGGCCGGTGCTGACCGTCGTCACCGGCGACTTCGTCATGCGGGCCTACACCGAGCAGTTCCGGCGGGCCGCGGCGCTGCTCGACAGCCTGCCCGACCCGGTGCTCGCCGTCTCCGGCAACCACGACCTGCCGCTGCTGAGCCCGCGACGGCTGCTCAGCCCGTACGGCCGCTTCCGGCGCTGGATCGACGACGACCTGGCGCCGGTGGTCCGGGTCCGCGGGATCACCGCGGTGGGTCTGCAGTCGAGCACCCGATGGCGGTTCACCCAGGGGCGGGTGGCGCGGCGGCCGGCCCGTGCGGCGGCCGCCACCCTGGCCGCCGCCCCCGCCGGCGACCTGAGGTTGCTCGCGATGCACCACCCGCCGCCGCAGCTGCTGTGGCACTCCCGGCTGCCCGCCGCCGACCTGCTGCTGGCCGGGCACACGCACCTGCCCGCCGTGCGGCCGTTACCGCCGCACGGCACGCTCGTGGTGGCCGGGACGGCGACGAGCCGCCGCACGCGCGGCATCCCGCCGTCCTGGAGCCTGCTCACCGTCGGGCCGGACGAGCTCCAGGTGCGCGAACGCTACCTGGGCCCGGACGGCTGGTACACCGGGCGGAGCGTGCGCTGCCCGATGGCCGGTTTCCAGCCGCTTCACGCCAGCTGAGTCACGTCCTCGGCCGGGGCGCTCCGCATGCCGCGCGAATGAAGGGGCAGGGCCAGTTCCCACAGCCGCGCCCACTCCAGCTCGGGCTCCGGGGGGCGCAGGCCGGGGCGGTGCCGCGGCACCCGCACCCGCAGCGCGCCGGGCTGGATCGTGCAACGCACCGGCGACGGCATCATCAGCGCCTCGCCGTCCACACCGACCGCCACCGTCGGGCTGTCGCCGTCCGCCTCCACCGACGCCTCGGTGACCTTGTCGGTGTAGACCGACCGCGGCCCGGTCACCACCAGCACGCCCAGCCGCCCGGTGTCCATCCGGTTGCGGTGCCCGCGCGCGGTGTACGGGTTGTTGCTGATCAGCACGGTCGCGGCCCGGTCCACGGTGCGGCCGGCGGCCACCATGCGCAGCGTCTTCGGATGGTCGCCGGCCAGGATGTCGGGCAGCGTGTCCAGGGCCGTGCGAAGCTTCTCCGCCCGGTAGGACTCCTTCTGCACCACCTCGGCGTACGCGCCGAACGACGCGTTGTTCACGAACACCCGGTCGCCGGCCCGGCCGAGGTCCACCCGCACCTCGACGCCGTCCGTCAGCGCGTCCAGGCAGTTCGCCGGTTGCTCGCAGTCCAGGCCCAGGTCCTTGGCGAAGTGGTTGCGGGTGCCCGCGGAGATCACCAGGAACGGCAGGCCGTGCTCGGCGGCGACCGACGCGACCAGCGCCTGGGTGCCGTCCCCGCCGGCCACGCCGAGCAGGTCCGCGCCGTCGTCCACCGCCTGGCGCGCCACCGCCTCGATGTCGACCTGCCGGCCCTCCACCAGGAAGACCTCGGCGCCCAGCTCGCGCGCCTTCTCGGCGAGGCCGAACCGGACCACCTTCCCGCCGCCGGACCGCGGGTTCATGATCAGGAACGGTCGCCGGGGTGGTGCCGCCTCCCGCTCGGTGGCGAAGTCGTCGGGCTTGACCAGGGCGCGGCGGCCGACGCCGACGCCGGTCAGCCACAGGACGCCGAACACGACCACGACCCAGATCAGGTTCGCGATCGCGAACAGCACCATCACCGCGATCGGCGCCAGCACCACCACGATCGCGGCGAGCCAGCGCTTCCACCGGCGGTGCGTGAGGAACCACCAGGCGGCCGCCAGGCCGAGCGCGGTGCCGCCTAGTCCGATCAGGATGAGTCCGAGGCTGCCGCGCGCCCCGGCGACGGCGATGACGAACACGGTCGCCGCCGCCATCAGCACCAGGGCCAGGCGGGCCAGCCAGCTCGCGCGTACCGGTGAAGTCATCCTCGCAGCCTCGTCCCCGCCGCCGCGTCCGGCCTCATACCGCCGGGATGAGGTGCGCGGACATCACCGGGTGAACCGTCGGGGGCAGTCGGCGCGCTGGAGAGGAGCGATCGTGTCGAGGTCACGCGAGCTGAGACACCCGGCCGAAGTGCCGTTCTACGTGTTCATGGTCGTGCTCAACCTGCTCATCATCGGCTTCATCGTGCAGTTCGCCCTGGTGCTGCCGTTCCTGCCGGAACGCGTCCAGGATTCGGGCTGGGGGACCGCGATCCGCTCCGCGGCGTGGGCCCTGTTGCTGCTGGTCCCGACACTGGTCATCATTCGCGAGACGCAACGGGCCTCGATCCGGGGCACCGCCGTGCAGCTCTCCCCGAAGCAGTACCCGGAGCTCTACCACACCGCCGACGAGTTCGCGCACAAGCTGGAGCTGCCGCGGCGCCCGAACATCTTCCTGGCCAACGGCAACGGCACGCTGAACGCCTTCGCCGCCCAGGCCACCGGCCACGACTACGTGGTGCTGTCCAACGAGCTCTTCACGCAGCTCTACCACGGCAACCGGGACGGGCTCCGGTTCATCCTGGGCCACGAGCTCGGGCACATCCGCCTGCACCACGTCTCGCTCTGGTACCAGCTCTCGGTCGCGTACTCGGAGCGGATCCCGATCCTCGGCCCGACGCTGTCGCGCTTCCGCGAGTACTCGTGCGACCGGCACGGTGCCCGGCTGTGCCCGCTCGGGGCGACCGGTCTGGTGCTGCTCGCCTCCGGCCGGCACACCGAGAACGTGGTCGACGTCGACCAGCTCGTCCAGCAGGGCCGTCAGCTGCACGGTTTCTGGGTGTGGCTGGCCCAGCTGCCGCAGTCGCACCCGTTCACCGTCCGCCGTCTGGAGCGGTTGTACGGGCTCGGTCTGTTCCACCCGCGGGTGCGGGAGCCGGAACCGGAAACGACCATGTGACGGACTGGGGGACTCTTCATGACGGACGCCACCTACCAGGTCAGGGTCTCGGGACTGATTCCCGACGAGCTGCTGTCCGAACTTCAGGACCTCAAGGTGAGCGTGGAGCCGCCGGAGACCGTGCTGCACGGCTACCTGCCGGACCAGTCCGCGGTCGTGGGTCTCATCTCCCGCATCCACGGCATGGGGCTGCGGCTCATCGAGGTGCGCCGCCTGCCCGCCGATGACCTCCCGTGAGGGGATCGCTGGTGTTCTCGTTGCTGACACTCGCCGTCCTGGCCGCGCTGGTCGCCGCCGACGTGGTGGAGCGGCGCCGCCGGCGCCGGCTGATCGAGGACGTGCACGTCTTCGAGTGCCGGGTCCGCGCGCTCGGCCGTGCCCCGGCCGGCTGGCGGCTGCTGCGCCGCCGCTGGTCGCGCCGCAGGTGGGCGTGGTGGGACGGCGACGTGCTGGTGATCCGGCGCGGGCCGGTCCTGGATCGCCGGGTCCGCTTCGCCGCCCGCGTGCCGGCGAACCTGACGCCCTGCCCGCTGCGCCCGTTCGGCGAGCACGGCGTCGCCGTACGCCTGGCACTGAGCGACCGCGAGATCCAGGTCGCCGCGCCGGACTGGTCGCGTACCCAGCTCGTCGGCCCCTACCTCGCCGCCGCCGTAACCCATCTCCCCAAGGCGCCGGTACCCCGGCGCTTCCATCGATAGCAGAAGGGCCATCGATCATGTCCGACACTCAGCAGAAGCAGTCGGCCCACGCGGCCGAGGAGCCGTACAACGTCCGTTCCACCCCTGGGCCGACCGCCTGGGTGGGTATGGTCGTGTTCGCCGGCGTGATGTTGCTGATGACCGGAACGTTCCAGGTCATCGAGGGGATCGTCGCGATCGTCCGGGACGACTACTTCCTCGTCACCCGCAGCGGTCTGGTCCTCACCTGGGACTACACCACGTGGGGCTGGATCCACCTGATCATCGGGGTCATCGCCGCGCTCACCGGTATCGGGGTCTTCCTCGGCCAGATGTGGGCCCGCGTGATCGGCATCATCATCGCCGGGATCAGCGCGCTGGCGAACCTCGCGTTCCTGCCGGCCTACCCGATCTGGGCCACCATCGTCATCGCCCTGGACGTCCTGGTCATCTACGCCCTGGCGGTGCACGGCCGCGAGGTGCGCAACTGAGCCGATGAAGGCCCCGGTCACCGGGGCCTTCATCGTTTTCGGCTGTCAGCGCTTCCGCAGGAACAGGGCCTCGGCCTCGGCTAGCGACGCGATCTCGCGGGGGTCGACGCTCTCGTTCGGCGCGTGGATCGCGGCCGTCGGCTCCTCCACCCCCATCAGGATGATCTCGGCCTGCGGGAAGGTGTCGGCGAAGACGTTGCACAGCGGGATCGACCCGCCCTGCCCGAGCGTGGTCATCTCCCGCCCGTACGCCTCGGCCATGGCCGCGGCGAACGCCCGATACGCCGGCCCGTCGGTGCGGGCCTCGAACGGTTGCCCCAGCGCCTCCTTCGTCACCGTCACCCGCACGCCCCAGGGCGCCGCCGAGTGCAGATGCGCGATGAGGGCGTCCAGGGCCTTGACCGCGTCCGTTCCGGGCGGCACGCGCAGGTTCAGCCGGGCGCGCGCGTGCGGCTGGATCGCCGCCGCCGAACCGACCACCGGCGGGCAGTCGATGCCGAGCACGGTCACCGCGGGCCGGGCCCAGATCATGTCCGAGATCGAGCCGCTGCCCAGCAGGTCGACGCCGTCGAGCAGGCCGGAGTCGGACCGGAACTGCTCGGGGGCGTACGGGGCGCCGGACCAGGTCTGGCCGTTGTCCAGACCGGAGACCGTGGTGTTGCCGGCCTCGTCGCGCAGCGACGCGAGGATGCGTACCAGCGCCGCCAGCGCGTCCGGCGCGGCACCCCCGAACATCCCGGAGTGCAGTTCGCCGGCCAGCGCCTCCACGGTGACCACCACGTTGACCATGCCGCGCAGGGTGACGGTGGCGGCCGGCACGCCGACCGCCGCGTTGCCCGTGTCGCAGACCAGGATCGTGTCGGCGCGCAGCAGGTCCGGGTGCTTGACCACGAAGTCCTCCAGGCCCCCGGTGCCCTGCTCCTCGGAACCCTCCACGATGAGCTTCAGGTGCGCCGGCACGTCGTCGCCGAGCGCCCGCAACGCCGTCAGGTGCATGACGATGTTGCCCTTGCAGTCGGCGGCGCCGCGCCCGTACCACCGCCCGCCGGACTCGGTGAGGGTGAACGGCGGGGTGCGCCACTCCTTCTCGTCGAGCGGCGGCTGCACGTCGTAGTGGGCGTACAGCAGGACGGTCGGGCCGGGCCCGGGGCGTTCGCCGTAGACCGCGTGACTGCCGTCGCTGGTCTCATGCAGCCCCAGGTTCGTGAAGCCCACCTCGGCGAAGTGGTCGACCACCCACCGGGCGGCCCGCGCGCACTCCTCGGGCGGGTACTGCCGGGCGTCGGCGACCGACGGGATGGCAACCAGTTCCGCCAGGTCGCCGTGCGCCCGGTCCATCAGGGACGCGACCCGCTCACGCAGTTGCATCGCCATCACTCCCGCACCGTCTTGGCCAGCTTGAGCTCGTTGGCGACCTGCTGGAGCGTCTCGAGGTGCTGCGGGCAGTAGACCTTCATGATGGCCAGCTGGCCCCGCAGCGCGTTGTTGTCCGCCACGATCGGCCGCAGTCCCGGCCCGGCCGCGCCGTTGGTGAGCATGCCGTAGAGGGTGGCGCGGCGCAGCGCGTTGCCGGGATCCTGGCAGACCGCGCCGCCGTCGTCGCCGAGCACGCCGGCGATCGCGTCGGTGGTGGGCACCCGCAGCCCGGCCTTGCTCAGCTCCAGGCTGAGCTGGGCGGCCTTCGCGTCCGCCTCCTGACTCTTCTGCGCGCCGCGGTAGGTGAGGATCCCGGCGAACGCGAGGAGCAGGAAGACGAGCCCGGAGACGATGTAGAGGGTGAGATGACTCTGGTGGCCGTTCCGGTCGTCGCTCATGCCACCGCCACCTCCTCGGTGTCGTCGGTCTTCCACGACGGCTTGCGGAACCGGTAGAAGAGGTACGGGACGAGCAGGCCGAGGCCGAGCGCCCCACCGGCCACGATCAGCAGGTAGACGCCGACGTTGCCGGACTCGAACTGCGAGGGCGGCACGAAGCCGATCAGCAGGGCGGCGAGCGAGGCCGCGAAGCCGACCCCGCACAGGCCGACGAGCATCGGCGCACGGTAGCCGCGCGGGTGCTCGGGCTGCGTGCGGCGCAGCCGGACGGCGGCCACGAACAACAGCAGATACATGATCAGATAGACCTGGGTGGTGATCACCGAGAAGATCCAGTACGCGCTGGAGACGTCCGGGATGAACGCGTAGGCCAGCGCGATGACCGTGGTGACCAGACCCTGCGTCACGAGGATGTTCTGCTGCACGCCGTGCTTGTTGAGCCGCTGCAGGAACGGCGGCAGGTAGCCCTCTTTACGCGAGATCAGCAGCAGGCCCTTGGACGGGCCGGCCAGCCAGGTCAGCATGCCGCCGAGCGAGGCGGCGACCAGCATGACGCCGAGCACCGGGGTCAGCCACTGCGCGCCGAAGTTCGCGAGCACCGCGTCGAACGCCTGCATGACGCCGGCGGTCAGGGACAGCTCGTCGGCCGGCACGATCCAGGAGATCGCCAGCGCCGGCAGGATGAAGATCAGCAGGACCAGGCCCATGGACATGAACATCGCCCGCGGGAACTCCGTGGCCGGCTTGCGCAGCGAGGACACGTGCACCGCGTTCATCTCCATGCCCGAGTACGACAGGAAGTTGTTGACGATCAGCACCAGGCTGGACAGCCCGGCCCACGCCGGCAACAGGTGCGAGGCGGTCATCGGCGCCGCGGACGCGTTGCCCTGGCCCAGGAAGACGACGCCGAGCACCACGAGCAGGATGCCCGGAACCAGCGTGCCGATGATCAGGCCGCCGCTCGCCAGCCCGGCCACCCCGCTGGTGCCGCGCGACGATACCCACACGCCGGCCCAGTAGCAGACCATGATCACGACGGCGGTCCACACGCCACTGGACGCCAGGTCGGGGTTGATGACGTACGCCAGCGTGCTGGCCACGAATCCGAGCAGGCTCGGGTAGTAGAAGATGGTCATCGCGAACTGGCACCACACCGCGAGGAAGCCCATCGGCTTCGACACGCCCTGGCTCACCCAGTTGTAGACGCCGCCGTTCCAGCCGGACGCGAGCTCGGCGGAGACCAGCGCGGTCGGCAGCAGGAAGACGATGGCCGGCACCACGTACAGGAAGATGCTGGCCAGTCCGTAGACGGCCATCGTGGGCGACGGGCGGAGGCTGGCCACCGAGCTGGTGGTCATCAACGCCAGTGCCACCCACGAGATGTAGGGAACCGCGCGCGCGGTCCGTCCTTTGTCGCCCGCGGCCTTGACCGGCGGTGCTTCCGACCGCCTGGCGGGCACATCCATCGTGCTCACGCTGCCTCCGTTCGGTGTCGACGCCCAACCGGCCGGGCACGATCGTGCCCGGCAGCCAGAGCGTCACTCCCGGACCGACCGGCGGCCTCATCCGGACCGGATGACCGCCGCGGCAGCGACGAGCATCCCTATTCCGGCGGCGCGGTCGTCATCGGACCCGTCGCAGCCGCGCGAACAAGGCGGACAGGGACCGGTAGAGCGGGTGTCCGCAGAGGACTCCCAACGCGACGGCGATCATCGAGCCGAGCGCGCCCAGCAGATCCTCGGCACCGCGCACCGAATCCCGGCTGAGGTACTCGGTCAGTCCGATGAGGCTCAACGCCCCCGGCACCAGCAACATGAAGCCGGGCAGGAACGACACCAGCGCGGGTGGGCCGGACGGCCGCCGCTCGACGATGTACGCGGTCACGGTGAGCACCAGCGCGCCGACCAGACCGCTGAGGTATCCACCGACGAGCATGTTGCCGAGGAACTGGCCGGTCCATCCGGCGTACAGGACCAGCAGCAGCCAGCCGAACGACCGGGGCGGGCCGGACTGCAGCAGATAGCTGCCGATCGCCACGACCAGCACGCCGAGCCAGGGCGCCCAGGAGCCCAGCGCGTTCTCCGGGGTGCCGTCCGGCGTCTGGCCGTGCCGGACGCCGATGGTCTGGGTGGCGCCGATGATGCCGAAGGCGAGCAGCAGCAGTTGCAGGACGCCGGCCACCAGCCGGCTGGCCCCGGTGACCATCTCGGCGGCGGACATCTCGACCACCGCCATCGTCAGCATGGCGCCGGGCAGGAACGTCACCAGCGGGGCCACCATCGCCCGCAGGTCGGCGTTCGCCCAGTCGGTGCGCGCCAGGACGAACGTCAGCGAGGCGACGGTGAACGCGGCGACCACCGGCATGATCATCTGCAGGCTTTCCCAGCGTGCGCTGCCCAGCTTCAGGACGCCGACGAGCACCCCGAACAAGGCGGCGAGGATCAGATCACCCCAGGTGGGCTGCAGGATCAGGCAGATGCCGAAGGTGAGCACGGCGTGCCCGAACACCTGCACGGCGCGGCGGAACCGGGGTGGCATCGCCATCACGTCGCGCACCCGGCGGCTGCCCTCGGCCGGCACGACCCGCCCGTCCCCGGCCGCCCGCAGCAGGTCGTAGAGCGCGGTCATCTGGTCGAGGCGCAGGCCGCCGCGCAGCTGGTAGGTGGGTTCCAGGGTGGCCGTGCCGCCGGGTGTCAGGGACAGCACCACGTAGGTGGGCAGCACGCTGAACCTCGCGTACGGCGCGCCGTACGCGGCCGCGACCCGGCGCAGGCGATCCTCGATCTCGTTGGTCGCCTCGCCCGCAGCGGTGAGCGCGCTGCCGAGATAGAGCAGGAACTCCCGAAGCTCCCGGTCGCCCACGGCCCGGGTGGCCACCTCGTCCATGTGCTCAGCGATTGGCGAAGGTGGCCGGGATGGTGTGTGCCGTGACCGCCGAGGCGGCGGCCCGATCGGCCATCGTCGGGCGGCGCGGCCGGTGATGCTTCATCAGAACGGCCAGCAGGATGCCGAACGCCACCATGCCGCCCATCACGATGGCCGACCGGGAGAGTCCCGCGGCCAGCGCGTCGCCCGCGCTCTCGCCGGCCGCCGTGTGGGTCTCGATCGCGCTGTTGTAAACGGCGGCGGTGGCGGCCACCGCGAGCGCGGCGCCGACGTAGCGGGCCATGTTCGAGATGCCCGAGGCCTGACCGACCTCGGCCTCGTCGACCGCCGAGGTGGACGCCGACGAGGCGGGGCCGTTGGCCAGCCCGAGGCCGGCCGCGATGGCGATGAGCGGGAGTACGAACACCGCGTACTTCCAGGACGCCTGCGTGAAGCACAGCACGAGATAACCGGCGGTGGCGACCAGGAAGCCCAGCACGACCGCGCGGCGCGAGCCGATCTTCACGGCCAGCGGCGTGATGATCGGCGTGATCAGGATCATCGCGGCCGCGGCGGGCAGCGTGGCCAGCCCCGCCTCGAGCGGGCTGAGCCCGAACGCGGCCGGGTCCTGGAAGTACAGGCTGAGCACGTACATCAGCGCGTTCACCGTGCCGGCCACGATGAGGATCGCCAGGGTGGCGCCGACCAGCACGCGGTTGCGCAGCAGTTGCAGGTCGACCAGGGGAGCGGTGACCCGCTTCTCGGCCCAGACGAAGCCGACCGCGCCGAGGATCGCGACCACGAAGCAGATGAGCGTGGGGGCCGAGGCCCAGCCCCAGTCGCCGCCCTCGCTGAGCGCCAGTACCAGCGGAACCAGGATGACCGCGATGAGGACGGTGCCGGCGACGTCGATCGAGCGTGGCCGGTCCGGGTCGCGCGACTCCCGCACGGCCGCGAGGGTGATCGGGATGCAGGCGGCCGCGACCGCGGCGTCGATCCAGAACAGTCCCTGCCAGCCGGTGGCGTCCACGAGCGCGCCGCCGGCCAGCGGGCCGAGCGCGGCGCCGGCCGCCGACGCGGCGCCCCACAGGGTGATCGCGCGCATCTGCGCGGCCCCGGTCGAGTCGACCGAGAGCAGGCTCATCCCGCAGGCGAGGATCGTGGCGCCGGCCGCGCCCTGGATCATCCGGCCGGCGACCACGCCGGCGCCGCCGGCGGAGAGGGCGATCAGGACGGACGAGGCGACGAACAGCACCAGGCCGCCCAGGAACACCAGGCGGCGGCCGAAGACGTCGCCGAGCGCGCCGGAGGTCACGATCACCGCGGCGCCGACCAGCGAGTAGCCGGTGACCGCCCACTGCAGCTGGGAGAGCGGTGCGCCCAGGTCGTCGCTGATCGCCGGGAGCAGGATCGTCACGGCGGAGGTGTTGGCGTTGACCACGAGCGCCGAGATGCACGCGGCGAGCAGCACGCCGAGGCCGGCCGCCGCCTTTTTGGAGTCGAGCTCAGCCATCAGTTCTCCTCGATGGGGGATTCTCAGCTTGCGAGAGCAGCGATCCGGTGACCTCACCCGCCACGGATGGCTGTCACCCGCGGGGAATGACGACATGGCCGCCGACCAGGAGTTTCATTGCCGGATCGTCGTCGAAGGGGGACCGCCATGAGCCCCGGCACCGCCGAACCGATAGCGCCGGGTGCCTCGCGCCCGCGAGACGCCGCCGACCGGGCCGCCTCCGGCCTGGCCGCGCGCCGCCGCGCGCCGTTGGAGAGCCACGCCGGCTTCGCGCCCAGCGGCCGGGAGGATCCGATCAAGACGCTCGCCGCGCAGGACACCGACCGGCTGAGCGATCTGGTGCCGATCCGCTACCAGCGGATGGTCGCCTCGCCGCTGGCCTTCCTGCGCGGATCCGCTGCGGTGATGACCGCCGATCTGGCCGGCACCCCGGTCTCCGGGCTGAGCAGCCAGCTGTGCGGCGACGCCCACCTGCTCAACTTCGGGATGTTCGCGTCGCCGGAACGGCGTCTGGTGTTCGACATCAACGACTTCGACGAGACCGCGCCGGGCCCCTGGGAGTGGGACGTCAAGCGGCTGGTCGCGAGCCTCGCGGTGGCCGGCCGGGAGAACGGTCTCGGCCGCAAGGCGCGCACCGCCGTGGTGGTCGCGACGGCCCGGCGCTACCGCACGGCGATGGCCTGGTTCGCCGGGCAGGGCGAGCTCGACGTCTGGTACGCGCACGCCGACATCGACGAGCTCCGCGAGACGCTCGCCGATCAGCTCGGCCGCGCGCGCAGCAAGAAGATCGGCAAGATGACCGAGAAGGCGCGCTCCCGGGACAGCCTGCAGGCGTTCCACAAGCTCACCGCGGTCGTGGACGGGCAGCGCCGGATCGTGTCGGACCCGCCGCTGATCGTCCCGGTCGGCGACATGCTGAGCGACGCGGCCGAGCGCGACGATCTGGAGCAGCGGCTGCGTGGCGTGCTCGCGGAATATCGGCGCACCCTCGCGTTCGAGCGGCGGCACCTGTTCGACGCGTTCGCGTTCGTCGACATGGCGCGCAAGGTGGTGGGGGTGGGCAGCGTCGGCACCCGGTGCTGGATCGTGCTGATGACCGGCCGCGATGATCAGGACCCGCTGTTCCTGCAGGTCAAGGAGGCCGGTACGCCCGTCGTGGCGCGCCACCTGCCGCCGTCGTGGCCGCAGCCGGGCGGTCAGGGCCGGCGGGTGGTCGAGGGGCAGCGGCTCATGCAGGCGACCGGCGACATCTTCCTGGGCTGGGCCACCGTGGAGGGCCGCGACTTCTACGTGCGGCAGCTGCGCGACTGGAAGGGCGCGATCACGGTGGAGGAGATGGACGAGAAGGGGCTCCGGGCGTACGGGGAACTCTGTGGTTGGACCTTGGCCAGGGCGCACGCGCGGACCGGCGACCGGATCGCCATCGCCGCGTACCTCGGCGACGGCGCGGAGTTTGACCACGCCGTCGCCGAATTCGCCGAGCGGTACGCCGACCAGACCGAAAGCGATCACGCCGCGATGGTCGCCGCGAAGCAGCTCTGATCAGGCCGGCTGTCCCTCGAAGGCGGCGACCTGTGCAGCTTCCTCGGCACCGAGCAGACCGATGCCGACCAGGTCGAACGGGCTGATGAAGCCGTCCGAGATCCGGAAGCCGCCGGCCCGCGCGATCGCGTCGCGCAGCGGCACCGCCCAGTGGTGCTCGATCAGCAGCAGCGCGGCGGCCGAGTCGTTCGGGATGTCGGCCAGCACGTCCCAGGCGTCCGTCTCGTCGAGGATGTGCACGCCGTCGGCCGACGCGGCCGCGCCCAGCTCGGCACCCGCTGCCAGCCCCGCCTCACCGCCGTAACCGAGGCCGATCAACGCACCGACCTTGCTGCCGAGCTCGGTTGCCTCCTCCTGGGTGAGGTTGCTCAGGTGCTCGGTGGTGATCTCGCCGTGCTTGTCCTTGTAGACCGCGAGCGAGTCGATCACCCGCACGGTGTTGCTGGCGCGCAGCCGCTCCAGTTCCTCGATCACCTCGCCGCGGAACTCCGGCCGCGGGAAGCCGAGCAGAAGCAGCTGTACCGGTCCGATCGTCATGGCTGTCACCTCTCTGGTCTCACGTCATGGCTCCGGCCAGCGTGCGACGCGCGAGGTGGTCCGCGGTTCATCCGGCGGGAGTGAGCGTGTCCGCTCGCAGCGGGAATCGTTGCAGGTGAACGACCTCGAGGCCGGACTCGTCGAGCCGGGTGAGCAGTTTGTGCAGAGCGGCCTCGGAGAGCGCCCCGGTGATCGTCGTCTGGCACGGCACCGCGCGATAATGCACGTTGCCGAGCGAGATCCGCAGCAGCGGGCCGATGATGCCGCGGATCCTAAGCACGTAGCGCTCTCTCATGAGGTGGCCTCCGAGGTTCGGGGCCGCGCGCGGGCGATCAGGGTGACCGCGACCTCGAAGACGGCGAGGACGATCACGATGATCAGCAGCGAGAGCCAGGACGACAGGATCAGGGCGAGGATGCCGGCCACCACCGCGCCGCCGATCCGTACCGGGTCCAGATGGTCGGCGATCCAGTCGGGCGCGTGCACGGCCGCGACCTGGATGCCCCGGCCGGCCGCCCGGCCGCCGCGGACGACCTGGCGGCGCAGCCAGACCGGAAGCCGTCCGGGACCGACCAGGTAGGCCACCACCGCGATGATCGCGCCGAGCCAGATCAGCTGGGTGCCGCGTTCGCGCAGGCCGCCGAGGACGGTGGTGAGGGTGGCCGCGAAGCCGTCGCGGTACACCCCTTCCGGGACCTGGGCGAGCAGCTCGCGGCGCACGGCGCGCAGGATCGCGGTGACCGCGATCGCGGCGATGACCAGCCACAAGCCGAGCTGCAGCACGGTGCGCCGGCGCGCCGGCGAGATGACCAGGGCCAGGACCAGCAGCAGGATGGTGGCCGCGACGCCGAGCGCCAGGTAGCGCTTGGCCGCCACCACCGCGTCCTGGGCGGCCTGCAGCTTGCCGGAGTCGTAGACGGTGAACTGGGCGAAGTTCGCCGGCAGCGTGACACCGAGCGCGTCCTCGACCCGCACCCGCAGGTTGTCCGGGATCGCGCCGCTGCTCAGGTCGGGCAGGGTGATCTGTTTGCCGAACAGGGTCGGCAGCTCCGCGCTGATCGTGCGCAGCACCTGGTTGATCAGCGGCAACAGGTCGATGTTGACCTGGTCGCCGGCGGACTGGACGATCGCGCTGTCGCCGTTGACGATCTCCATCACGCGGGTGTGTGTCCGGCGCACCAGCTCGGTCCAGATCGGCTGGAAGCGTTCGCTCTGCAGCACGTTGTCGACAGTGTTGCGCACCTGCGTCTGCAGCTGCCCGACCAGCGGCCCGATCACGAACCCGGCCTGCTGGGGCAGTACCTCACGCAACCGTTGCTCGACGTCGACCGCCTCGAAGATCTGACCCGTGGCGTACGTCGAGACGGCGGCCGCCACCTGAGGGTTCTGCGGCAGTGGCGCGACCGCCGAGACGAAGCGGTCGGTGCTCAGCGCGGTGCGCGCCGACCACACCCCGACCACGCTGATGACCAGCGCGAAGGCGGCGATGGCCACGAGTACGGCGGCGGCGATCCGGCGGGCGGTCCGGACCCGGGAGGCACGCCTGGCGCGCGTGTCGAGCCGGCCCTGCAACGTCTCCAGTTCGGCGCGCAGCCGTTGAATCTCCGCGGCGTCCCGGTCGTCGACGACGGTGGGCGGCGGGCTGGTCGGAATAGTCATGACAGAACTCCCTCGCGTCCGTCCCCGACTCTCACCCCGCGACCGGGCGCGACACCTCACCCGCGCGTGATGAGCGGCCCTCTTTCATCCGTTCCGCATGAGGACCGGTGCCGCCCCGGCATGGCTGACTGACCGGGACGCGTACAGGAGGAAGGACACGACATGTCAACTCTGGTCGCCATCGGGTACCCCGACGAGACGACGGCCACGGCCGCATCGCTGGAGGCGGACCGGCTCGCCAAGGACCTCATCATCCAACCGGACGCGATCGCCGTGATCATTCGCGACCGGGAAGGCAAGTTCCACGTCACGACCAACCACCACCCCGTCGGCGGCGGCGCCAGCTGGGGGATGTTCTGGGGCCTGCTGTTCGGGCTGCTCTTCTTCATCCCGGTGATGGGCATGGCGGTCGGCGCGGGTCTCGGTGCACTGATGGGCAAGCTCACCAAGGGCTCGATCGACAAGCAGTTCGCCAGCCAGGTCCGCGACATGCTCGAGCCGGGCACGTCCGCGCTGTTCCTGGTGGTCGAGCAGGTCACGCCGGACAAGGCGGTCGAGGCGCTCAGCAAGTACGGCGGCCGGGTCCTCAAGTCGTCGCTGTCCAAGGAGGCCGAGGCCGAACTGCAGGACGCGCTGCACGGCGGCGACAAGCCGGAGAAGGTGGAGATCTCCTGAACGGAATCGTTCCAGAACGCCGTCCGCCGGTCGCGGGCGGCGTTCTTTCTGGACGCTTCAAGCTTCGCCAACTGCGAAAAGTGCGAGGTTGCGGCCTCGAATTATCCGATCCGAACGATGTGCGTGCCCCTCGGGTGAACAAGCGTGAATCCGGGAGTTGCCGGATGACCAGGGGGCTACGGCATGACCATCGACATGATCGCTCCGCAGGCATCGACGACATATCCGGAAAGTCCCATCCTTGAATCCAAGTTTGCGACCCCGGAGGCACCACCGTTCTGGGTCGCGCGCCCCGGGCTCGTCGCCCGGCTGGCGGCCGGTGCCCAGGAACCGATCACCGTGGTGACCGGCCCGGCCGGATGCGGCAAGACCCAGCTCGTCGCGTCCTGGGCCGCGGGCCGGGCACCGGCCGACGCGCCCGCCTGGGTGACGCTGGAGAACGAGGACGACCAGCCGTCGAGCTTCTGGACGTACGTCATCGAAGCTCTGCGCCGGGCCGCGCCGTCGCTGGCCGAGCTGCCCGCGCTGGTTCCGTCCGAGTCGCTCGAACGCTCCTCGCTGGGCCGGCTCGCCGCCGCCCTGGGCGAGCTGCCCCGCCCGATCGTGCTGGTGCTCGACAACGTGTCCCAGCTCGACGGCCGCGAGTGGGCCGCCGATCTCGAGTTCGTGCTCCGGCACGCCGACCAGCGGTTACGGCTGGTCCTGGTGGGCCGGTGGGACCCGCCGCTGCCGCTGTACCGGTACCGCCTGGCCGGCGGGCTCACCGAGATCCGCAGCGGCGACCTGGCGTTCAACGCCGACGAGGTCGCACGGCTGCTCGACCTGCACGACGTCAAGCTGAGCGACTACGCCCTCGCGGCCCTGCTGGAACACACCGAGGGCTGGGCGGCCGGCCTGCGTCTGTGCGCCAGCACCCTGCAGAGCCACCGGGACCCGGAGCAGGTGGTCGCGACCCTCTCCGGCGACGACACCACCATCGCCGAATACTTCATCGGCGAGGTGCTGCGCACCCAGCCGAGCGAGGTACGCCGGTTCCTGGTCGAGACCAGCGTGCTGGACGACTTCACGCCGGAGCTGGCCGAGGCGGTCACCCGGCGCTGCGACGCACGGCGCATTCTCATGAACCTGACCAGGGAGAACGCGTTCATCCAACCGGTCGGCGGCGGCACCGGCCGGTATCGCTATCACCGCCTGTTCGCGGAGTTGCTGCGCGCCCAGCTGACCTGGGAGGAACCGGACCAGTGGCGCGGGCTGCACCTGCGGGCGTCGCAGTGGCTGGCCGAACGCGGCGCGGTCACCGAGGCCGCCGGGCATGCCGCGCGGGCCGGTGACTGGACCGAGGCGGCCCGGATCGTGGTCGGGGCGCACGCGGTCGGCAAGCTGGTGACCGACGGGATGCGGGGGCGGCTGGGCGGCGTCTTCCGGACGATGCCGGAGACGGCCGACGGCACCGAGACCGCCGTCGTGCGAGCCGCACTCGCGGTCGCCGACGGCCTGGGTGAGGCGGCAGCCGGGTACGCCGAGCGGTGCGCTCGGCTCAGCGGAGGCGAGGATGACGCTCTCCGGCTGGCCCGGCTGCTCGTCCAGGTCCACCCGGCGGTCGCCGGGGACGCCGACGTGGTGGCCGATGCGATCCGGGAGGCCGAGACGCTGCTCGCCGTCCTGCCGGCGGAGCATCGCGACGCCCATCCCGAGCTGCCGGTGCTGCTGCTCGCCGCGAAGGGTGTCGTGCAGAGCCGGGCCGGCGCGGTCGAGGGGGCCGCGGCCAGCTTCACCGCGGCGATCTCCGGCGCCGAGCCGGGTTGCGAGCTTCCGAAGATCGACTCGATGGGCCGGCTCGCCCTGATCGAGGCATACCGCGGTCATCTGAACCGGGCCGAGACGCTCGCCCGGCAAGCCATCGAGCTCGCCGAACAGCACGGGCTGACCGTGCAGCGCCGTCCGGTCGCGGGCCGGCTCGCGCTCGCCTGGATCGAGCTCGAGCGTTACGACGTCGAGGCCGCCGATCGGCATCTGCGCATCGCGCAGCCGCGCTGCCGGTCGGGCGGCGACCCGACCGCGGTGGCCGCGTTCGCGATCGTGAAGAGCCGGCGGCTGCAGGCCCGCGGCGAGTTGCGCGGTGCCATGCGGGTGCTGCGCGAGGCCGAGGCGGTGCGCGGCGCGCCCGAGTGGCTGGTCCGGGAGAACCTGCTGGCCCGGGTCCGGATGACGGTTGCCGCGGGTCACCTGGACGAGGCTCGCGAGCTGCTCGACCGGCTGGCCGGTTCCCGCGAGCCGGACGTGTCGGTGGTGCGCGCGGCGTTGCTGCTGGCCGGCGGGGAGTCGCAACAGGCGTACGACATCGTCCGGACCGTGGCCGACAGCTCGCGGGTGACCGCGCCGGTCGCCGTGGACGCGTGGTTGCTGCTGGCGATGCGCGCGGCCGGGATGGACGACGTGCCGGCGGCGCGTGAGTCGCTGCGCCGTGCCCTGCGCGCCGCCGCCCCGGAGGCGCACCGGCGGATGCTCAACCAGGCCTGGACCCAGCTGCGCCGGGTGCTGCGCGAGGACGACGAGTTGGTGGTCGAATACCACGCGCTGGGCGCGCCCAGCGAGGCCTCGGCGCGGGAGAGCGCCGAGCGCAACACCGACCCGGTGCTGGTCGAGTCGCTGAGCAAGCGCGAGCTGGAGGTGCTGCGCGGGATGGCGGCCATGCTGCCGACCGAGGAGATCGCGGCGTCCATGTTCGTCTCGATCAACACGGTGAAGACGCACGTGCGCAGCATCCTGCGCAAGTTGTCCGCGTCGCGCCGTAACGAGGCGGTGCGGCGGGCCCGTTCGCTCAATTTGATCTGAGGGCCGTTCCTTCGCCCGGGATGACGTGCCGCCTTGCCCGGACGGGCGACGCTGGCCCACGACATCTTCGGAAGGGGAACCATGACCGACGATCTACAGCAGATGGGGCCGGTCGACTACCTCTGCGTCGAGTTCCCGCCGGGCGGCTTGAACGGCGAAGCGCTGCCGCGGCTGGTGGACCTCGTCGACCGGGGGATCATCCGGGTGCTGGACATGATGTTCGTGCGTCGCGGCCGGGACGGCTCGATCGTCGTCATCGACCGGCACGAGCTGGAGGAGTCCGGGCTCGGCGTCTTCCACGGCGCGTCGTCCGGGATCCTGGGCGGCGACGACCTCGAGGAGGCCAAGGCGGTGCTCACCCCGGGCGCCACCGCGGTGATCATGGTCTACGAGAACCTGTGGGCCGCGCCGCTGGCCACCGCGCTGCGACGGGCCGGGGCGCAACTGGTCGCCGGCGGGCGGATCCACGTCCAGGCGATTCTGGCGGCACTGGACGCCACCGAGGCCGAGACCGCGCCGGTAACCGCGGGAAAGGGGTGATCGATCATGCCCGGACTGTTGCGCGGCATCGCTCGTACGGCGGTGATCGCCGGCACCGCGACGTCGGTGTCGAACCGGGTCTCCCGTCGTCAGGCCGGCCGCTGGTCGCGCCAAGCACAGGAGCAGGAACAGGAACAGCAAGCCCAGGCGCCGGCTCCGGCTCCCGCGGCAGCACCGCCGCCGTCCGCGCAGGATCCCATGCAGACCCGGCTGGACCAGCTGCAGCAGCTCGCCGAGCTCAAGAAGCAGGGCCTGCTCACCGACGAGGAACTGGAACGCCAAAAGGCCCAGATTCTCGGCAGTTAGGAAAACTGCACGTCAAGTGTCGTCAGTACGACCCAATGTTAGGCCTTGAGAATCGCGGCATGTTGTGCTGCGGTGGTTACAAAGCGCTCGTTATACACGAATAGTGATCAGCCCACTTCTCTGAGTTGCGCCGTGCGACGCGACCGTCGCCACCAGGCTCGACATCGCTCTGCGTAGCTGGAAGGGTACGCAGGGTTGGTCGCCGCACCGCTTCACTGAGAGTGTTCGGCACGCGGGTGTCCACAGGGGAGCCTGCCCGTCGTCCAGCCGGGCCATCCGGTGAGGGGGTTGGCATGAACGGCGCGCACGACGCCGCGCTCGCCCACCAGGCCGGAACCGCGGCCTGGCTGGGGCGTCCGCGCGTCCCGGGCACCCTGCTCATCCGGCGCCGGCTGCTGCGCACGCTGGACGCGGCGACGCGGCGGCCGGTGACGCTGGTCTGCGCCGGCGCCGGCTGGGGCAAGACCGCCCTGCTCGCGTCGTGGAGCACCGCGGAGATGGTGCCCGCGCCGATCGCCTGGCTCACCCTCGAACCGCGGCATGCGGACCCGCACACCTTCTGGTCGCACCTGCTGGCGGCGCTCGGCGCGTCGGACGGCGGCCCGTTGCCGCTGTGCCCCGGCGACGAGGGGTTCGCGCCGTGGCTGACCGAGCGGATCGCCGGCCTGAGCGCCCGGACCGTGCTGGTCCTCGACGACGTCCAGGTCCTGCCCGCCGGTCCGGTGCTGGACGGCCTTTCCCGGCTCCTGGCCGGCCTGCCGGATCAGCTCCGCGTCGTGCTGGCCGGCCGGACCGAGCCGGACCTCGCCCTGCACCGGCTGCGCGTCGAGGGCGACCTCACCGAGATCCGGCGGCCGCAGCTGGCGTTCCGCATCCCGGAGGCGGGTGACCTGCTGATGATGCACGGTGTGCCGGCGTCGCTGGCCCAGACCACCCGGCTGGTCGAACGCAGCGAGGGATGGCCGGTCGGCATCACACTGATGGCCGCGCCGGACGGCACCTGGCCGGACACCGTCCGGGACTACCTGATGCGCGAGGTGATCGATCCGCTGCCGCCGGACACCCGGGACTTCCTGCTGCGTACGAGCGTCGCCCAGCGCGTCTGCGGCTCGCTGGCCGAGGCGCTGACCAGGGCGCCGAACGCTGCCGGGATCCTGGAGGGACTGGAGCGGGCGAACTGCTTCGTGAGCCGCGGCGACGGTCCCGGACGGCAGTGGTTCCGCTACGACGGCCTGCTGCGCGACGTGCTGCGCCACGAGGCCGACGTACGCTCGCCCGGCCTGGTCACCGAGCTGCACGTACGCGCCGCCACCTGGTACGCCGCGCAGGGCAGTGTCCGGGACGCGCTGGAACACGCGGCGGAAGCCGGGGACTGGCCGTTCCTGGCCCGGCTGGTGGTCGAGCACGCCCTGCCGATGGCCGTGTCGAGCGAGCGCGCCGTGCTGGTCGGCATCCTGCGCCGGATCCCGGCCGAGCACCTCGCCGACAACGCCGACCTCGCGTTGTGCGCCGCCCTGCTGCTGTTCGCCGGCGGCGACTACGCCGGGGTGCGCGATCAGCTCGTCCGGGTGGGCGCGATGATCGACGGCGATCCGGCGCAGCAGCTCGCCGCCGCGGTGATGGGCGTCGTCGTGGCGCCGCGGATGGACGGCGACATGCCCGCGCTGATCGAGGACACGTCGCGGATCCTGGCGCTGCTCGGGTCGATGCGGATGGACCGGCTGCCGTCCCTGCTGCAATACCGTGCGATCACGTTGAGCTTCAAGGGCATCGGGCTGCTCTGGTCCGGCCGCACCGACCTGGCCGACCGGTTCCTCTGGGCGTCGTCGGCCGCGGCGCGCACCGCCGGCGTCGAGCTCGTCGAGATGACCGCGTACGCCCATCTGGCCGTGCTCGTCTACCTGCAGGGCTCGCTGACCGAGGCGGAGCACTACATCGACTCGGTGGACGAGCTGACCCGCCGCCACGACCTCGGCCTGACCGTGGAGTCGACCGCGGCGCACCTCACCCGGGCGTTGATCGAGCTGGAACGCAACCGGGTCTCCGAGGCTCAGGACGCCCTGCGCCGTGGCCTGCACGCCGCCGGCGACCGGCCGGAGACCACGTTGAGCGTCGTCGCCTCGATGGTGCGCGCCCAGACGCTGCTCGCCACCGGGGAACCGGTCGCCGCCCGGGATCTGCTGCACCGGTGCCGGACGTGGCTGCGCTGGCCGCTGGTCGCCCCCCTGCTCGACCGCTGGCTGGCGCTCACCGAGGCGGAGGCCGACCTCGCGCTGGGCGATCACGACGCCGTCATCGACCGGTACGCCGCCGGCAAGGTCATGCTGCCGGCCGAACAGGTGATGCTCGCCCGCGCGTACGAGATGTCCGGCGAGTACGCGGCGGCCGAGATCCTGCTCGCCCGGGTCCGGGAGAGCACCGACGCGGTCTCGGTGACGACCGCATGGCTGGTGACCGCGCTGATCGCCGACGCGCAGGGGCACGCCCGTCAGTCCGCGGACGCCTTCGCGCGGGCGGTCGCGCGGGCCGAGACCGAAGGCGTACGACGGCCGTTCCACCGTTTCGACAACGAGCGGATGGCCGCGCTGGGCGAGCGGTTGCAGTGGCTGCAGGAAGCGGTCGCCCCGGTCGCCGGCGACATCCTGGCCGACGTGATCCCGGCCAGGCAGGCCCCGGCGCCGGCCGAGCCGCTCAGCGACCGCGAGCGCGACGTCCTGCGGTACCTGCCCAGCGTGCTGACCGCGAACGAGATCGCCGCGGACCTCAAGATCTCGGTCAACACCGTCAAGGCCCACATGCGTTCGATCTACCGCAAGCTCGGTGCCGCCCGGCGTCGCGAGGCGGTGGTCCGGGCGCACCAGATCGGCCTGCTCTAAACCGCCTCCGATCCGGCCCGCACGGGTACCTCATCCAGCCGGGATGACGGCCCGGGATCGCGGACGACCACGGTGCGGACCACCTTGTCGTGCACGGCCTGATGCCGCCGGTCGACGAGCAGCCAGAGCGAGCCGATCGGGAACAGCGCCAGCAGGATGCCGCGGACGAACGCGCCGAGCCAGCCCACCGGCCGCCCGTCGCTGCGCATCACCCGCACGCCGAGCAGCGCCATTCCCGGGGTGCGCCCGGCGAGCAGCCAGAACACCGCGCAGTAGACGGCCAGCACGGCCGGCAGGAAGAACACGTACGCCGACGCGGCCGCCTGGGCTATGTCGCGCGCGGCCGCACCGGCGACCATGGCGACCACGCCCATCACGGCGATCCCGCCGGAGACGCCGAAGACCACGATCAGAGCATCCACCACGTACGCCACCGACCGGCTGACGATCCCGGCATACTCGTGGCGCGCGGCGGTCGTCACCGCTCGCCCAGCACCTTCGAGGTGACCCGGTCGACGCTGTGGTCGCCGGCCGCGGCGCCCGAGCGGACCCGGTCCATGAGCTCGTCGACCATGCTGGTGCGCTGGCTGCGTACCAGCGCCCGGATCCGTTCCGGATCGCGTTCCAGCATCTCCAGGATGTCGTCCAGCACGGTCGAGACGAGCGGGCGCAGCAGGCGCTCGAGCTGCGCGTCCACGGCCCGGTCGACGGGCGGGGAGGTCGCCACGGAGCGGACCGCGGCGTTGAGTCGCGCGGTGGCCCAGTCCCAGCCGCGGGCGCGTTCGGCGGCGCCGCGTTCGGCGAGGGCCGCGATCCGGGCGCGGAGGGTGGTCATGCCCAGGGCGGCGCCGCCGCTCAGCGTCGCGCGCGGATCCGCCATCCCGCGGCGGATCACGGCGAACACGCGTACGGAAACCACCTCGGCCTCGGCCACGGCACCCACCGCGACGTCACGCACCTGTCCCGGGCCGAAGGTCAGCTTGTTGTCGTCCATCGTGTCCTCCTCAGGCTGCGGCGGCGCCCGGGATGGCCGGCGCTGCCGCGATCCCATCCGGGCGCGGCGGCGACCGCCTCATCCGAGCGGGATGAACCGGTCAATGCTTGAGCCAGGCCTTCAAAACGATCATCCCGGCGCCGAACGCGGCGGCCACCAGTGTCGATACCAGCCGCTCGGCCGGGTTGAGGCGGCCGTTGGCGCCCATCCGCCAGCCGGCGACGGCGAGCAGGATCGTGCTGCACACCAGCGAGGCGATCTCCGCGGTCAGCAACGTTGCGCCCAATAGACGTACCAAGGCCAGGACCAGCAGCGGAAGGAAGGTCGCGGTGATCATCTCCCAGCCGGTGGTCACCTGCTCCCGCACGGTGTGCCAGGTCGGCCGCTGCCCGCCGTGCACCCGCTCGGCGACGATGCGCGCGTAGCGTTCCGCGGCCCAGTAGATGACCAGCGTGACCAGCACGCTGATCACCACGGCGACGGCGCGTTCGGCGGGGGAGGTGGACACCACCGCGGCACCCACGATGATCCCGTAGATGCCCGCGGTGGTGGCCTCCTGGTGCTGGTGCGTGACGCGGAGGGTGCGCATGGGCTACGGGTAGGCGCGAGCCGGCGCGACCGGCCGGATCGCGGCCCGGGCCGAGCCGGCGACCAGCGAGCCGATCGCGACGCCGAGGATCAGGTTCAGCAGCGCGGTGTAGAGCTTCGATCCGGTCTCCTGGTCGGTGGCGAACGGCGCCGCCATCGCGCCGATGGTCGCCAGCGCGATGAGCCAGCCGAAGAAGCGCATCGGCTTGGGCGCGAACAGGACCAGCACGTGGACCAGTGCGGTCGCGAGCAGGCTGCCGCCGGCCGCACCAAGCGCATACCAGAAGGTGCTGGCGTCGCCCCACACACCGTCGCCCTTGGGGGCCAGCACCTGCACGTCGAACAGGCCGCGGCCGATCACGATGCCGACGACCGCGATGAGCGCCGCGAGCAACGCCGTGGCCAGGCCGCCCGCCCACAGCTTGCCGGCGTTGAGCGCCGGCTGCGGGGGTGCGGCCGACGATCGATACATTTCGGTCATGAGTCCTCCCGATGGGGGTGTCCAGGCGAGGCTCGCCGACCGCCGCCGAGGTCACCTCATCCAACGTGGATGACGCCGTCTCCCCGTGGGTGCGGTGATGCTCGGCGCGTGAGGTTGTTCGCCTGGCGCCGCAGCGAGATGAGCCGCCGGTCCGACCGCGTCGAGGGCCGGCTCGGACTGCTGCTCGTGGTGGCGTTCTTCCTGGTGGCACCGCTGGTAGGGGCATGGGTCTGGAACGTCGCATACCGGTCCGAGGAGGGACAGAGTTCGCGTGTACGGGACCGCGTCGCCCGTGTCGAGGCGGTGCTGCTCGACGACGCGTCCGAGCCCGCACCGAGCGACGGCACCGGGATGCCCGCCGACCTGTGGGTGGCGCGGGCCCGCTGGTCGGCCCCGTCCGGCGCCGAGCACGTCGGCGCGGTCCAGGTCGCCGGGAAACTGTCCGCGGGCGACCGGATCGGGCTGTGGATCGACCGCACCGGGGAACCGGTGACCGCGCCCGAGCCGCCGCACCCGGGCACCGAGGCGGCGCTGGCCACCACGGTGGCGGTGCTGGCGGTGCTCTGCGCGCTGGTGCTGACCAAGGCCACGGTGCGGCTCGTGCTGGACCGGCGGCGGATGCGGGCGTGGCAGGACGAGTGGAGCGAGATCGGCCCGCGCTGGACGAGACACCGGTGAGGGCCACCGCGCGCGACCTGCGGGATGCCCTGTTCGGGCTGGTCGCCACCGCCGCCGCGCTGCTGATCGCGGCGGCCGTGCTGGACGGGCTGGCCTTCGCCTCGTGGTGGACGGCGGTGCTGGTGGCCCTGGTGATGGCGGTCGGTGACGCGTTGTCCCGCCCGCCGTTGCGTGCCCTGGCCGGTCGCGCCGGCCCGTTCGCCGCGCTGCTGCTCGGCGGGCTGGCCCAGCTCCTGCTGGTGGAGCTGGCGCTGCTGGTGGCGCCCGGGGTCACCACCGGGGGAGCCGGCACGACGGTGGCGACCCTGCTGCTGGTCGGGCTGGTCCTCACCGCGGTGCGCTGGCTGCTCGGCGTCAACGACAGCTCCTACCTGGTGGCCGACCTGGTCCGGCGGCGGCCGCCGTCCGGCGACCGGATCCCCGGGACCGGCGTGGTGATCGTGCAGTGGGACGGCGTCTCGTTCCCGGTGCTGCGGTTCGGGCTGGCGTCCGGGGCGCTGCCGACCCTGGCCCGCTGGCTGCGCTCCGGAAGTCACGAGGCGGTGAAGTGGTGGGCGCGGGTGCCCTCGACCACCCCGGTCAGCCAGGCCGGGCTGCTGCACGGGCGCAACGACGAGATCCCGGCGTTCCGTTGGTACGAGAAGGAGTCCGGCAGGTTGCTGGTGGCCAACCGGCCCGCCGACGCCGCGGTCATCGAGGCCCGGATCTCGGACGGTCGCGGGCTGCTGGCCGGCGGCGGGGTCAGCGTGTCGAACATCTTCAGCGGGGACGCGCCGACGACCCAGATGGTGATGAGCCGTACGGGAAAGCACAACGGGGCGGCGTACGTGCGCTTCTTCGCCCGTCCGTTCGTCTTCGTGCGGGCGCTGGTGCGCACGCTCGGCGAAATGGCCAAGGAGCTGTACCAGGGGCGGCGGCAACGGTTGCGCGGCGTGGAGCCCCGGATCCGGCGGCGTGGCTCGTACGTGGCTCTGCGTGGCCTGACCAACGCGATGCTGCGCGACCTCAACGTGGGGCTGGTCGCCGAGCACATGATGGCCGGCGCCCCGGTCATCTTCGTGGACTTCGTCGACTACGACGAGATCGCCCACCACGCCGGGGTGGTGCGGCCGGAGTCGCTGGCCGCGCTCGCCGGGCTGGACGGGGTGCTGGACCTTCTGGAGAAGGTGGCCGCGGCGGCGCCGCGCGACTACCGGTTCGTGGTGCTCTCCGACCACGGTCAGAGCCAGGGCTCGACGTTCCGCCAGCTCACCGGGCGCGGGCTGGAGGACGCGGTGCGGGAGCACTCCGGGCTGTCCGCGGTCGTCGCGGACACCACCGACGCGGAGACCGGCCGCCCGGCGGCCGCCATGGTCGGGTCACCGCAGACCGCCTCCTATTCCGGCCGGCCCGAGCTGGTCGTCGTCGGCTCCGGCAACCTGGGCCTGGTCTGGTTCCCGCGGCTGCCCGGCCGGGTGCCGCTGGAAGAGCTCACCGAACGCTTCCCGAAGCTGATTCCGGGTCTGCTCAGCGAGTCCGGCGTGGGGTTTCTCGTCGCGGACAGCGCGCGCGGGCCGGTCGCCATCGGCAGCGCCGGCACCCACGTCCTGGCCGACGACACCGTCGAGGGGAGCGACCCGCTCGCGCCGTTCGGCCCGCACGCCCGCTTCGACCTGCTCCGGGTCGGCACCATGGGCAACGCCCCCGACCTGTACGTGCATTCGACGCTCGACCCGCACACCTTCGAGGTGCACGCGTTCGAGGAACTGGTCGGCTGCCACGGCGGCCTCGGCGGCTGGCAGAACGAGGCGATGCTGGTACACCCGGCGGACTGGCCGTTGGACGGGCCGCCGCTGTACGGCGCGGACGCGGTGCACCGGCGGCTCGTCGGCTGGCTCGAACGCCTCGGTCAGAGAGCCGGCGGGATGTTGTAGTTGACCCGGAACAGGTTGTCCGGATCGTATTTCGCCTTCAGCGTGGCCAGCCGGTCGAAGAGCTCCGGGCCGTACACCCGCCGCACCTCGTCGACGCCGGCCTGCTCCGGCGTCATCGAGTTGGGCGGCTGCCGGTCCTCGCGCCAGGGCTGCAGCGCCTGCTCCAGCGCGTCCAGCGCGGTCAGCACCGCGGGGGAGTCGTTCGCGGTGCCCCGGCCCACGGCCACGACCTGGTACGCCGCCCCGCGTCCCGGGTTCGCGTCGGGCGCCGGGGCCCGGTCCAGAGCGCCGCCCAGCGCCCGGATCTCGACGTTGCCGAGCGGGCTGTACGACCCTGGCCCGTCCACCTTGATCAGCGCGTTGATCGCCTCGTCGGTGAAGTCGGACAGGGCCATCCCGCGTTCCAGGAACGGCACCGGGGTCGGCGGGTCGTAGTGCATGGTCGTGGCGGTGGCGAACGGAACCTCCTCGACCGTGTCCAGCATCGCCGGGCCGAGAGCGCGCATCGGCGCGAACTGTTCGACGGCCTCGCCGACCGGACCGGCGTACGCGAACCTGATGGCCGTGACGAATTGGCCGCGCAACACCTGCGGCAGATGCGGCATCGGCGCGACCCGCAGGATGGAGACGGAGGTGGTGGCCGCGTCCGGCAGCTTCGCCGCCCAGTCCCGCCACGCCCGGATCACCCGCGGCGCGTCGTTCCCCGGGAAGTAGAGGCCCCCCGCGACGAGGGTCTCTACCGGCAGCAGCGCGATCCGCATGGCGGTGACGACGCCGAAGTTGCCCCGCGAGCCCTTGAGGGCCTGGAACAGGTCGGCGTTCTCCACCTCGTTGGCGGTGCGCCGCACCCCGTCCGCGGTCACCACCTCGAACTCGGTGACGTAGTCCGACGCGTACCCGTAGGCGCGGCCCAGGATCGGGCTCTGCCCGCCGCCCAGGACGTAGCCGATGGCGCCGACGGTGGTCGCCGAGCCGACCGGGGCGGCCAGTCCGAGCGGTGCGGTGGCGTCGACGACGTCCCCCCAGCGCGCGCCGCCGGCGATCCGGGCGACCGCGCTGTCCTCGTCGATCTGGACCGCGGTCATCCGGTCGAGGGTTATCAGCACGGCGTCGGAGGCTTGGTGCGGCTGGCTGTGGCCGGCCCCGCGTACGGCGACGGGCATCTCGTTCGCGGACGCGAACCGCACCGCGGCCTCCACGTCCGCCACGCCGGTCGCGCCCACCACCACCGGCGGCGTGAGGGGGGTCAGCAGGTTGAAAGTGGAGCACTCGGCGGCGTAGCCGGTCTCGCCGGGCACGAAGACCGCCCCGGTCACATGGTCACGCAGCCAGTCGAACTTGTCTGTCACGAGATGACTGTCCGCGTGCCGTGCGCGGACGACGTCGGTCATTCGACGGCATCTCGTTATCAGACGACCGGTCATTTTGGGAGATGAACTTTCCCCGTGCACATCCGTTATTGGCGGCAGGGCTATCTATTAGGGGGTTGCTTGTATGAGTCGTGAGAGCGCTCTCGTGTCGGCCGATTGGGCCGAGCAGAACCTGCGGACACCAGGGATCGTCTTCGTCGAGGTCGACGAGGACACCACCGCGTACGACGGTGGACACATCCCGGGATCCGTCCGGATCGACTGGCGGACCGATCTGCAGGACCCGGTTCGCCGGGATTTTGTCGGCGGTTCGCAATTCGCCGAGCTGATGTCGTCGCGCGGAATTGCGAATGACGACGTCATCGTGCTTTACGGCGGCAACAACAATTGGTTCGCCGCGTACGCCTATTGGTATTTCAAACTTTACGGCCACCGCGATGTGCGTTTACTCGATGGTGGGCGGAAGAAATGGGAACTCGACGCCCGGCAGCTGGTGACCTCGGTGCCGCAGCGTTCGCGGACCTCGTACCAGGCGTCGCCGCCCGACCTGTCCATCCGCGCGTTCCGCGACGAGGTGGTGGCCGCCATCGGCGTGCAGAACCTGGTCGACGTGCGCAGCCCGGACGAGTTCTCCGGGCGGTTGCTGGCACCGGCGCACCTGCCGCAGGAGCAGTCGCAGCGCGGCGGGCACATCCCGACCGCGATCAACGTGCCGTGGAGCAAGGCGGCCAACGAGGACGGCACGTTCAAGTCGGACGACGAGCTGGCGAAGATCTACGGCGACGCCGGGCTGATCGACGGCAAGGACACGATCGCGTACTGCCGGATCGGGGAGCGGTCGTCGCACAGCTGGTTCGTCCTGAAAGAACTGCTCGGCCGGCCGAATGTCAAGAACTATGACGGTTCCTGGACCGAGTACGGGTCGTTGATCGGCGTGCCGGTCGCGCTCGGGGACGAGCCGGGTACCGCCTGACCCTTTCTCTGTCGTCTATCTGTCATTTTCGTGCCTCGCTGCGTGGGCGGGCTCACGCCTTGATTTCGTTGTCATTTCGTGAGCACCGAGCAGAATGGATGGTGTTCTCCAGAACGGGGTGCAGAGTCCAAGGGGGGAATCTGTAGGATGAAACTTCGCAAGCGAGTACACCGCCGGCCGGCAGCTCACCGCGACATCCAGGAACCAGCGCGTTCCGCAATCTCCGCGATGCGATCACCGGTCAACGAGGAAATCGCGTTCCACCTGTTGCGCCGGATCGTCTGAAAAGCAAAATGTAACGGCCCGCCCGGGAAAATCCGGGCGGGCCGTTCGCATGTCTCAGATCCAGAAAGGCGCTACGCAGGAGTAACGGGGGTCTTCCCAGGGCGCGCGGCCGGTACGGCCCCACTCCCGCTCGACGATCTCCTGGAACGTCTGCGCGACGTCGCGTGGCTCGGCCTGGTCGTCTCGCCGGCCTGCCGTGTCCGCCGGCGTGGCCGGCCTCTCGGTCCGGTGCTTCATTCGTCGTCCCCTCCATGCGAATTC
This sequence comes from Actinoplanes sp. TBRC 11911, assembly GCF_012933445.1. Taxonomy (GTDB): domain Bacteria; phylum Actinomycetota; class Actinomycetes; order Mycobacteriales; family Micromonosporaceae; genus Actinoplanes. The sequence continues at coordinate 2,709 of NZ_JABBNC010000008.1, read as the reverse complement.
CGCGCACTCTCTGTTGTGGACAGATGGTCCGCGGACCAGCGCTCGACCGCCGACAGCAGCGGCACGACCGAGCGGCCGAGCTCGGTCAGCGAGTACTCCACGCGCGGCGGCCGCATGCGGTACGGATGCTGCTCGATGAGACCGGCCGACTCCATCTCCCGCAGACGCCGGGCGAGCATGGCCGTGCCGAGCGGGGCCAGCCCACGCTGAAGGTCCCCGAAGCGCGCCGGGCCGTTCATGTGCAGGAGCCACAGAATATGCGGCGTCCAGCGCGTGAAGATCAGCTCGACGGCGGGCGAGAGCGGTGTTCCGGTGGTAAGCGGTGATCGGCTCACGTCTTTATGACGGATTTCTACCGCTATCGTTCACGTGACGGCCCGCACGCCCGACATTTCTCCCCGTGCGTCCGTTCATCGTGCCGCCACCGCCGGTACGCGCAGACGCGCCGCAGCGGCCGCCACCTGCGAACCGACGGCCTCCCGGTCGACCCGCGCCGGCTCACCCGCCTCGACGACCCGCTCGCCCGCGACCCAGACATCGGTGACCGTACGCGACCCCGCCGCCCAGACCAGGTTAGCGATCAGCTCGTCGTCCGGGACGTCGAGGCCGGTCGCGAACGCCGGGTCATCGACACTCACGTGCACGACATCGGCGAACCGCCCCCGCTCCACGGTTCCGATGTCGTCGCGACCGAGCGCCTCCGCACCGCCGCGGGTGGCCAGCATCAGCGCGTCCACCGCGCTCATCGCGGCCGGATCCCCGCCGTGCATCCGGGCGAGCAGGGCCGCGCTGCGCGCCTCCTCGAGCAGGTCGAGCCGATCGTTGCTGGCCGGCCCGTCGGTGCCGAGCCCGACGCGGACGCCCGCCTCACGCAGCTCGACCACCGGCGCCACGCCGGCCGCCAGCTTCGCGTTCGACGACGGGCAGTGCGCCACCCCGGTCCCGGCCTCGGCGAACAGCGCGATGTCCCGCGGATCCAGGTGAACCCCGTGCGCCGCCAGCAGCCGCCCCTGGGTGAGCCCGACGTGGTCGAGCAGCTGCGGTACCGACCCGAACGCGGCCCGCTGCGGCCGGTCCTCGCCCACCGTCTCCGCCACGTGGATGTGCACCAGCGCCCCGCGACGGTGCGCTTCCTCGCCGATCGCCCGCAGCGCCTGCAGCGGCAGCTCGTACGCCGAGTGCGGCCCGTACCCGAGCTCGATCCGCCCGCCCGGCCCGGTGACCAGCCCCAGCTTGTCGATCCGGTTGCCGATGTCCGCGACGCTCGCCTCCCACGACGCACCCGCGGGCCCGGCCAGAATCGCCTCGGTCAGCACGGCCCGCGCCCCGGTGGCGGCGACCGCTTCGATCATCTCGTCCGTGTGGACGTACATCTCGGTGCTCGTCGTGACCCCGCGCCGCAACATCTCGATCGAGCCCAGCATCATGCCCGCGCGCGTGTCACCCGCGGCCATCATCCCTTCGGCCGGCCACATGGCGTTCCGCAGCCAGTCCGTCAGGGGGAGGTCACCGCCGCGCCCGCGCAGCAGCGACATCGGGGTATGCGCGTGCGTGTTCACCAGTCCCGGCATCAGGATGCCCGTCAGGCCACGCACCGCCCCGTTCCAGCCCGGGGCGTCGCGCTCCGCCCCCGCGTAGGCGATCCGCCCGTCGGCAGCGATGTCCACGACCGCGTCGCGCACGACCGAACAGACGACGTCACAGGTCAGCAGAACCGGCGCCCGCAGGCGCAAGGGAATCTGAGTCAAGGCAATCACCTTTCTGTTGCCCTTCTTCACGCAGTGGGCGCCCGCGGGTTCACCCTGGTCTGGGTGACCCAGGCCACCGGGGGCTGCTTTTACGCGCCCACGCGCGCCGCCGACGTGACCGACGCCACGGCGTCGACCGCCCTCGTTGGCCGGTCGCCGGCACTCCCCGGTCCTGCTTGGCGTTGTGGCGGTCTAGCGCCTCCGCGTTCTGGCGCTTCAGCGCCGACCTCGCCCTCACGCTTGTCCGCCGGGCCGCCTGCGCCGGGCCGCCTGCGCCGGGCCGCCTGCGCCGGGCCGCCTGCGCCGGGCCGCCTGCGCCGGGCCGCCTGCGCCGGGCCGCCTCCGCTGCGCCGCCTCCGCTGCGCCGCCTCCGCCGGGCCGCCTCCGCCGGCGGCGAGTGCATGCTCGCCGTCCTTCCTTTCGCCGGGCTTGCTGCTTTCCGTCCGCTACCCTTACCGTGGGAGCGCTCCCGTCGATGTCCATCACGCACCGAAGGGAAATGCCGTGTCCCCTCCCCGCCTCCGCTCCCTGGCAGATAAGTTGGACCCTCTCCACGGCCCAGACCCTGAGCCAGACCTGGGGGCGGCATCGCAACAGTCACCGGTTCGACCGTCACCGTCCGCAATGAATCCTGGAACGGCTCGCTGCAGCCCGGCGTCACCGCATAGTTCGGCGTCCGGCCCCGCGACGACTCCCGGACTAACTTGCACCGCTCGCTGATTCACGCCGCGCGCGTCCGCCATCGGTCGCTGGGCATCGACGCTCGACGATCCCGGAGGTTGATCGTCGGTTCGCTGCCCATGATGTGGGACAAGTGTCCGTTGTGCGGAACTGTCGACCGCATCATGGACGAGAGGTCCGCGATGTGAGACACGGGTCCAATGTGGAAGTATCTTTCTCCCCTTTTGCGGCTCTTGTTCGACCAATTTTGCCGACGTTTTGTGGACCTTGGAGAGTTTAT
>NZ_JABBNC010000079.1 GCF_012933445.1 Actinoplanes sp. TBRC 11911 | reverse complement strand
CTAGTGTGCCGCGCCGTAAGTTCGGTGAATTAACGTAGTCTTGGAGCATGGCGGGTCGTGGACGTCCGAAGGTGCCGTTGGTGCTCTCGGATGAGGAACGGGAAACGTTGGTGCGGTGGTCGCGGCGGGCGAAGTCGTCGCAGGCTTTGGCGGTGCGGTGCCGGATCGTGCTGGGTTGTGCTGAAGACGGCGGGTTGCGCTCCAATCAGGACGTGGCGGCGCAGTTGGGGATCTGGCCGCAGACGGTGACCAAGTGGCGTAAGCGGTTCCTCGAGAGGCGGCTGGATGGTTTGGCCGACGAGCAACGGCCCGGAGCGCCGCGCAAGATCACCGATGAGCAGGTCGAGGACGTGATCGTCAAAACCCTGGAAGCGGCACCGGCGAACGCGACGCACTGGTCGCGGGCGTCGATGGCCGAGCAGTCGGGGTTGTCGAAGTCGACGGTCGGGCGGGTGTGGAAGGCGTTTCGGCTCAAGCCGCACCTGGTCGACACGTTCAAGCTGTCCAATGATCCGCAGTTCATCGACAAGGTCCGCGACGTGGTCGGGCTGTATCTGGACCCGCCGGAGAAAGCCTTGGTACTCGCGGTCGATGAGAAGTCGCAGATCCAAGCGTTGGACCGCTCGGCACCGGTACTACCGATGATGCCCGGCATGCCCGAGCGGCGCACCCACGACTACCTGCGCCACGGCATCACCACCCTGTTCGCCGCCCTGGACGTGGCCACCGGCACCGTGATCGGCTCGATCCACCGCCGGCACCGCGCCGTCGAGTTCAAGAAATTCCTCGCCCGCCTCGACCGGGAAGTACCCGCCGACCTGGACGTCCACCTGATCTGCGACAACTACGGCACCCACAAACACCCCGACACTCAGCGCTGGCTCGCCGCGCATCCCCGTTTCCACATGCACTTCACCCCGACCTACTCCTCATGGCTCAACCAGGTCGAACGCTGGTTCGGGCTACTCACCGACCAACGCCTGCGCCGCGGTGTCCACCGCTCGATCCCCGCGCTGGAGAAAGACATCCGCACCTGGATCGAGCAATGGAACACCGACCCGAAACCCTTCACCTGGACCAAAACCGCCGACGAAATCCTCGAACGCCTCGCCTCATATCTTCAACGGATTCCCGGCGCAGGACACTAG
>NZ_JABBNC010000078.1 GCF_012933445.1 Actinoplanes sp. TBRC 11911 | reverse complement strand
TGGGCGTAAGTCTCCATCCCTGAAGGGAGTGGGGTCGGTCAAGGGGCTGGTTTTGGGTTTTTGTTCGGGTTTGGTGGTGGGGGGTGGGCGGGTGGATCTGGCGGGTCGGGTGTCCGGTCCGCTGGGTTGTGTGGGTGTGGGGGCCGCGTTCACCAGGAGTCTGGTTAGGACTCGGGGGCGTTGCCGGACAGGGTCCGGTGCCGTGCATCCCTTCGCCGTTGGCATGGTGTGATGCGGCTGTAGTCAGGCGGGGTCAATCAAGAATGGCGACCACGCCGCGGGCGGGGGTCAGGAGACTTCCGGCCTCGCGCCTGACTACGCCGGTCCTTGAGGTTCACCCGGCCGGTTGGGCTGGGGCGAGGACCCGGATATGGCCGTCGCGGAGCCCGTAGTAGACCAGGGTGAGTAGTTTGCGGGCGGCGGCGACGGTGCCGATGCCCTTGCCGCGGCGTTCACCGACGCGGGCGCGGGTGTGTGCCAGCGGGCCGCGGCTGACGCGTTGGACGGCCTCGGTGGCGGCCCAGCGCACCAGTGGTGAACCTTGTTTGGTGATGTGCCCGCGCCGGACTTTCGTGTCGGACTCGCGGTGTTTGGGGGTGAGCCCGGCCCAGGAACACAGCTGCGGGGCGCCGCGGAATCGGTGGACATCGCCGATCTCGGCGACGAACACCGCGGCCAGGACGGGGCCGACACCGTCGAGACGCTGGATCGCCCGGTAGCCGTCATCGCCGGCGAGCCGGGCCGTGATCCGGGCGCCGAACCCGTCGATCTCGGTGTCGAACATCGTGATCAGCCGGCGCAGCGAGGCGATATGCGCGGCGTAGACCTCGGGCAGCGTCAGCTGCTCGAGCAGCCGCCGGCCGGACGGGCCGAACAAGTCCGCCATCGGCACCGCGATCCCGTGTTTGGCCAGCACCGCGTGCACGCCGGCTTTCAACCCCGAGCGCAACGCGACCATCTTGGCCCGATGCCGGACCAACTCGCGTAACTCCCGCACCGGCGGCGGCGCGATCCACGCCTGCGGGAGCCGGCCCATGCGTAGCAGGTCCGCCAGATCCGCGGCGTCGCGCTCATCGTTTTTCACCCGCCGATAGGCGAAACCCTTGATCCCCAGCGGATGCGTCAAAAACACCTCACACCCCGCGTCGGCCAGCACATCCGCCGCCCAGTACCAGCCGTACGTGGCCTCCAGCACCACCTGCGGCGCCTCACCCCAGCCCAGCGCCGTCTCGGCCAGCACCTGCGGATCGTTATCGATGCGGCACATCCCCAGCCGCTCACCCGCCGCCGTCATCGCGACCAGCACACTACGCCGACGATGTAAATCCAGCCCGATCACTGCACGAGCGTCATACTGTTCCACCAGGGGCCTCCTTCAACGGATTGAACTGAGCACCCCGAGCATCCGCCGGGACGTCATCCAGGAGCGAGGCCCCGCTCCCTTCATGGCATCAAG
>NZ_JABBNC010000077.1 GCF_012933445.1 Actinoplanes sp. TBRC 11911 | reverse complement strand
TCGGCTGGGCGGCTCCCCTTGCGCTGGGCGGTCCGGCTGCCGCGCTGTGGTGACTCTTTTGCCGATCGGTCACAGCGGGCAGGCCTATGTGGTGGGTCAAGCGAGCGAACCGTGCCGCCTTACGCTCAGCACGTCACGCTTGGGCGTTGGCCTACTCACCGCTAGCTGCCCGGCCGACCTGAGCGCCCACCTCCCGCCCACCAGTGGGTCACCCCGGCCTGGCTGCCTGGCTGGGCTCGGCGTTCACCTCGCGCCTGGCGGTGGCTCGTTCCGGGCTGGCTGCCTGGCTGGGCTCGGCGTTCGCCTCGCGCCTGGGAGGTGAGTCTTCCGGGCTGGCTGCCTGGCCGGGCTGGGCGGTTATCCCGCGCCTGGCGGTGGGTCCTTGACGGCTGGCTGCATGGCTGGGGCTAGTCGTTCATCTTCTGCCCGGGGGTGGTCATCGGAGCATGGTGGCTGGCCGGCCGCGTGCTGCTCGCGGCAGCCGGCGGGAACGCCGTCTGCGACGGCATCGCCTTGCCGCCTGCCGCAAGCTGATCGTCCAGCTCGGCTCTGCGGTCAGCGGCAACCCACCGCCGAGCGAAAGCCTGTCGCTCACCTTGACCCTGCTGCCAGCTCGGCTTGCCGCCGGGCGGCAGCTGGTTGCCGGGTTGGGCCCTGCGGTCAGCTTGGGCTTCTGCGGGGTGGGCGGGGCTGAGTGCTTGGTTGGGCCCTGTTGTTGGCTTTCGCTGGCCGTGGGGTGGGGGCTGGTTGCCGGGTTGGGCCCTGCGGTCAGCTTGGGCTTCTGCGGGGTGGGCGGGGCTGAGTGCTTGGTTGGGTCCTGTTGTTGGCTTTCGCTGGCCGTGGGGTGGGGGCTGGTTGCCGGGTTGGGCCCTGCGGTCAGCTTGGGCTTCTGCGGGGTGGGCGGGGCTGGGTGCTTGGTTGGGTCCTGTTGTTGGCTTTCGCTGGCTGCGGGGCGGGAGCTGAATGCCGGGCCGGGCCCCGCGATCAGCTCTGGCTCGCCGTCTGGCGCAAGCTGACCGCCTGGCGCGAGCTGACCGCCTGGCTCGGCCATGCTGCCAGCCATTGCTCACCGCCGAGCGAAAGGCGACCGCCTAACCCGGCCCCGCAGCGGCTTCGGCTTGCTGCCGATCGGCCTTGCCGTCAGCCGCGGCCCCGCGCTTTGCGGGAGGTGGCCGCTGGGCTTGGCCATGCAGCTGGTATGGGGCGTGCTTTGCGGGAGGTGGCCGCTGAGCGCGGCGATGCAGCTGGTTGCGGGCGCGGCTAGCGGAAGGTGGACGCTGGGCTCGGCCATGCAGCTAGCGGTGAGTAGGCCAACGCCCAAGCGTGACGTGCTGAGCGTACGGCGGCACGGTTCGCTCGCTTGACCCACCACATAGGCCTGCCCGCAGAAAGCGAAAGACAAAACGGCGACCACAGCGCGGCAGCCGGACCACCCAGCGCAAGGGGAGCCGCCCAGCTCG
>NZ_JABBNC010000076.1 GCF_012933445.1 Actinoplanes sp. TBRC 11911 | reverse complement strand
AGTGGAGTCCCTGATAGTGGTGTAACGCGGGTGGCGTGAGCGTCGGACAGCTTGTCCGGTATAGAGCGCGGCCATCGCGTGATCTTTCGAGTGCACCTTCCACAGCACTCTCGAAAGGGACTCATCGCGATGACCGCACCACACATCATCGACCCTGCCGGCCTGCTCGGCCAAGCCTTGGGCGACGCGTCACCGGATCTGATGCGCCACTTGCTGTCCACGGTGATCAACAGCCTGTTGTCGGCGGAGGCCGACCAGGTGTGCGGCGCCGAATACGGCACGAGTTCGCCGGAGCGGGTCAACTCCCGTAACGGCTACCGGCACCGCGAGCTCGACACCCGCACCGGCACCATCGACGTCGCGATCCCGAAACTACGCTCCGGTTCGTACTTCCCGGACTGGCTGCTCGAGCGGCGTAAACGGGCCGAGGCCGCCATGGTCAGCGTGGTCGCGACCTGTTATCTGCTCGGTGTGTCCACGCGCCGGATGGACAAGCTGGTCCAATCGCTGGGGATCAGCTCGTTGTCGAAGTCACAGGTCTCGCGGATGGCCGCCGACCTCGACGCGCAGGTCGCGGCGTTTCGCACCCGCCCGCTGGGCGAGTCGGGGCCGTTCACGTTCGTGGCCGCCGACGCGCTGACCATGAAAGTCCGCGAACACGGCCGGGTCGTCAAAGCCGTCGTGCTGGTCGCGACCGGCGTGAACGCCGACGGGCACCGCGAAGTCCTCGGTGTCAAGGTCGCCACCAGCGAGACGAAACAGGCGTGGAACGCGTTCTTCGCTGACCTGGTCGCCCGCGGCCTGTCCGGCGTCCTGCTCGTGACCTCGGACGCCCACGCCGGGCTCGTCGACGCGATCGCGGCGAACCTGCCCGGCACCACCTGGCAACGCTGCCGCACCCATTACGCCGCGAACCTGATGCAAGTGTGTCCGAAGTCGGCGTGGCCGGCGGTCAAGACGATGCTGCACTCGGTCTATGACCAGCCCGACCCGGACTCGGTGCACGCCCAGTTCGACAAGCTGCTCGACTCAGTCGCCAGGTCCCTGCCCAAGGTGGCCGAACACCTCGATGACGCCCGCGCTGACCTGCTCGCTTTCACCGGCTTCCCGCAGCCCATCTGGCGTCAGATCTGGTCGAACAACCCCAACGAACGTCTGAACAAGGAGATCCGCCGCCGCACCGACGTCGTCGGGATCTTCCCCGACCGCGACGCGATCATCCGCCTCGTCGGCGCCGTCCTCGCCGAACAACACGACGAATGGACCGAAGGCCGCCGCTACTTCGCCCTCGACATCCTCGACCGCGCCCGCAAAACCATCACAGCCACCGCCACCGCGGCTACCGCCGCGGACCTGCCCGAACTGGAGACCGCCGCATGACCGACCTGACCGGCGAGCCAGCCATCCCCGACCCGGCCGAACGCGCACAACGCAACGCCGCCCTGCTGGCCGACAACATCGAGACCGGCTGGTGGGACAACCACGGCCGGCCCGCACCCTGGCCCGACGACATCGACCAATGGCAACCCGTAACCGGCGAACCCACCACCAAAAAGCCCGACGAACAACCCTTCTAACCAACACAACTCGAAAGATCAGCCGCTACACCACTTCCAGGGGCTTGACC
>NZ_JABBNC010000075.1 GCF_012933445.1 Actinoplanes sp. TBRC 11911 | reverse complement strand
GAGTCTTCTTCTTGGTTATGGGGGTTTAGGGAGTCTAGTCCCTGTTCGGGTGTTGTGTGGTTGGTGGGTTTTGAGGATTTTGCTGGTGTTGTAGGCGGCGGTCAGGGCGAGGATTTCGCTGTGCTGGGCGTTGCCGCGGGTGTGTAGGTGCCGGTCGGTGCGTAGCAGGTGGGCGAAGACGGGTTCGATCATGGGGCTGCGGCGGCGGTAGCGGGTTTGGTTGTCGGGGGTGGCCAGGCGGGCGGCCATGTGCTGGCGGTGCTCGGTGTGGACGGTGGTGAGGTGGCCGTGGGTTTGGTGGTGTTCGCTGGTGACGCAGATCAGCAGGGTGCCCTGGATCGGGGCGGGCTGGGTCAGGGCGTGGATGGAGGCGAAGCCTGAGTCGGCGAGGTGGTGGCCGAACGGGCTGGTGATGCCGGCCTGGGCGCAGTTGGTGGCGGTGGCGGCGAGGTTCGGGAACAGGCCGGGGTAGTCGTTGGCGTGCGGGGAGAGCAGTGCGGCGGTGATGAGCTGGCCGCCGGTGACGGTCAGGGTGAGCAGCCGGCCCAGGACCCAGCGGGTCACGTTTTTGCCTTTGAGTACGCGCGCTTGCGGGTCGGTGGTGCTGGCCCGGGTGGGTCCGTCGCGGGCTGCGGGGCTGTGGCGGGCGGTGTCGAGGCGGTTCTGGGCGCGTTGCAGGGCTTGGGTTTTGGCGCGGATGTGGGGATGCTGCTCGGGTGGGTGCGGGGCCGGCCCGCGGGGTTTGTGCCCGGCGGCGCGTTTCGCCGTCCAGGCGTCGTATTTTTGTTGCTGCGCGGCGCGCATCGCGTCCAGTTCGTGGCGGTGCCGCTCGACCCGGTCCTGCCAGCGGCGGACCTGGTCACCGTGGGCGGGCTGCTGCTTGTCGCGGGCCTGTTGCCGGGCGTGTGTCTCGGCCTGATGCAGCCGGTCCAGGCGCACCAGCAGCAGTTGCTCGGCGCGCAGCAGCCGGGCGCTGTGCTCGACGAACCCGGCGACGTCGGTGTCGGCCAGCACGGCCAGCCGTTCCCGCAACGCCTGTAACTGTTGCTCCGCCTCGGCGATACGCACCGTGATCGTCGCCGCCGGCACTGCTGTGGACAACGCCGCCGGCACCGCCACCGGGGTGGAATCGGTCGCGGTCAGTGACGCATCGAGCAGCCCCGAGCGGTCCCCGAGCGCCAGCACCGACACGAACAACGACTGCCACGCCTGCGGATGCCCGCCGATGAACCGGCGTAACGCCGCCGCTGACGGCAGCCGATCGCGCTGCCACACCACCCGTAACGACACCTGCTCGCGGCAGGCCCGGGCCATCGCCTGCGGGCTACGGATCCCCTGCCGGTAACACCAGAACACCGTGACCAGCATCAACCCCGGCTCATACGGCAGCCCACCCACCCCGTCCGAACGGTAATCCGCCTCGAACCCCGATACATCCAAGCGCTGCACCACAGCGGCCAGCTCGAAGATCAGCGGATCCGCCCACCCCGCCACCCGCTCCGGCACCGGCTCCTGCTGCCCACGATAACGTCGCCCCATAGCCGCACAATGACACCCAGAAACCCACACAACCAACAAACCACCCTAACGGGCTACAGCAACCACACCACAGTGGAATCGACCAGAACCCAAAACGACACAAAGCAGAAGACTC
>NZ_JABBNC010000074.1 GCF_012933445.1 Actinoplanes sp. TBRC 11911 | reverse complement strand
AGGGCTCGCAGAGGAATAACCCGTAGCTTGCCGGTTTCTGGCCCGTTGATCTGTTATGGGCGTTTCGGTGGAGGTTCAAGAGCAACTGGTGGCGAAGTTCGAGACGATCCTTCCGCATCTCGATGAGCGGCAGCGTCGGTTGTTGATGGGGGCCGAAGCCCGGGTGCTGGGGCATGGCGGGATCCGGGCGGTGGCCAGGGCGGCGGGAGTCCGGGAAGCGACCGTCGCGCTCGGCGTCGACGAACTGGACTCCGGTGTGGTCCCTTTAGGACGGATTCGGAGGCCTGGCGGGGGCCGGAAAAAGGCTGCGGCCCTCGATCCCGGGTTGCGTCCCGCGTTGATGGCTCTGGTCGAGCCCGACGAACGCGGTGACCCGATGTCACCACTGCGGTGGACCACGAAATCGACCCGCAACCTCGCCGCGGAACTGACCCGCCAGGGGCATCCGGTTTCCGCCGACACCGTCGCTGACCTGCTACGCGAAGACGGTTTCAGCTTGCAGGGCAACACGAAAACGTTGGAAGGCAAGCAACACCCGGACCGTGACGGGCAGTTTCGCTACCTCAACGAGCAGGCTCGCACCCACCGCGACGCCGGGCAACCCGTGATCAGCGTCGACACGAAGAAGAAAGAACTGATCGGCGCGTTCAAAAACCCCGGCCGGCAATGGCGCCCAACAGGGCAACCGGTCCCGGTCAACACACACGACTTCCCCGGCGACAGTGCCGGCAAGGCCGTGCCCTATGGCATCTACGACATCACCGCGAACACCGGCTGGGTCAACGTCGGCACCGACCACGACACCGCCGCGTTCGCCGTCGAATCGATCCGCCGCTGGTGGCACACCCGCGGCAGCCACGACTACCCCACCGCGACCCGGCTGCTGATCACCGCCGACGCCGGCGGATCCAACGGCTACCGCTCCCGTGCCTGGAAAACCGAACTCGCCGACCTGGCCACCGAGACCGGCCTGGCCATCACCGTCTGCCACCTGCCACCCGGCACCTCGAAATGGAACAAAATCGAGCACCGCCTGTTCTGCCACATCACCATGAACTGGCGCGGCCGACCCCTGACCAGCCACGAAGTCATCCTGCAATCCATCGCCGCGACCACCACCGGCACCGGCCTGAGCGTGCACGCACAACTCGACACCAACGACTACCCCACCGGCATACAGATCAGCGACGCCCACATGGCCGCCCTGCCGATCGCGCGACACAGCTTCCACGGCGACTGGAACTACACCCTGCACCCGAGCACGCCCGACAACACAACAGCGGCGAATACCGCCACCGAACGGCCCGAATCCTTGTCCCATCCCACTTTCACCGGCATGACCACCGACGAGCTGACCGCACTGACCACCGCGCTGCAAGCCATCCTGGACGCCCGGCGTGAAGCCACCAACGCCGCCTACCAGCAAGCCGTCAAAACCGCCGGTGACAACGGAACACGGCCCCACGCCCCACGATCCGGACGCCCACCCACATTCGCGTTCCGCGACCGGGTCCTGGCCACCATCCTGCACCTGAGGCTCTCGCTGCCCCCGGACACCCTGGCACACCTGTTCACCAGCAACAGATCCACCATCTGCCGAGCCATCCGACAGACGCGTCAACTACTCGATCAACACGGCACCACCATCGCACCCACACCGAACCCGTCCAACACCCTGATCAATCAGCTCGCCACCAACAGCCAAAACGGCTGATAGAGATCAAACCAACGTGTTATTCCTCTGCGAGCC
>NZ_JABBNC010000073.1 GCF_012933445.1 Actinoplanes sp. TBRC 11911 | reverse complement strand
ACGGCCTTGGTCGTCCCAGAAGCCGGTCTCGATGTTGTCGGTCAGTAGGGCGGCGTTGCGTCGTGCGCGTTCGGCCGGGTCCGGGATGGCGGGGTCACCGATCACGTCGGTCATGCGGCGGTCTCCAGTTCAGGCAGGTCCGGGGCGGCAGCCGCGGTGGTGGTGTTGATGGGTGTGTCGCGGGCTTTGGCGAGGATGTCCAGGGCGAAGTAGCGGCGGCCTTCGGTCCATTCGTCGTGCTGTTCGGCCAGGACCGCGCCGACGAGGCGGATGATCGCGTCGCGGTCGGGGAAGATCCCGACGACGTCGGTGCGGCGGCGGATCTCCTTGTTCAGGCGTTCATTCGGGTTGTTCGACCAGATCTGACACTGTTGGCCAATCCCGGTCACGCCGCTGCGGCATGCAATCGCGCGGCCCGGTGGCTGCGAGTCAGCGCCAGCGGTATGCCGCAGAGCCATGCATCGACGCGTGCGAGGTTGATGGCCGCGGCGGTCAGGACGTGTTGCAGGTGAGTTTTAGCGAGACCGAGGTAGCGGGAACGGCGCAGGCCGAAGCCGCGCACGGCCTGCGAGATCGTGGCTTCGATGCCCGAGCGCAGCGCATACTGCCGCTTCCATTGCTCGGTTTCCTGGATCTTGCGTGCCTGGTGGAGGGCATCGTGGACCTCACGGCGGTGCAGGGTGAGCTGGCGAGGTTCGCGTTTGGCGCGGGTGCAGTGCGGCCGTGCCGGGCATGGGGTGCAGTCACGTTTGGAGAATTCGACGTGGATGGCTTCCTCGTCGGCTGCGGTGCGCCAGGGCGACCAGTGGATCGACGTCTTGCCCTGCGGGCAGGTGACCTGATGGTTCTGCCAGTCGATGCCGAAGCCGGTGATGTCGAATCCTTGGCCGGCCTTGGCCTGCCAGCTGGAATCCTGCCGGGCCGGTCCGAGCAGGTCGACGCCGTATTCGGCGCGGCTGGCGACCAGCAGTTCCCCACCGGTGTAGCCGGAGTCGATCAAATGAGTGACGGGTAGGAGATCGCGCTTGTGCAGGGCGGCGTGGATGGCGCTGGTCATGTCGTTGTCAGCGACTTGTCCGGCGGTCGTGGTCACATCCGTGATCAGGTTTGGGCTGCCGGGTTCGCAGGTCTCGCTCAAGTGAGCCTTGTAGCCGACCCAGCCGCTGCCGCGCTTGACCGCGTAGCGGGCGTCGTCGTCATAAGGTGAGGCCTGCCGGTCGGCCGAAGCCGGAAGGTCGCTGGTTGCCCGCCAGGCCAATGCGCCGTGGTCGTCGGCGGTGTATTGCTGGCTCCAGATCCGCCGCAGCGTGGCCACCGCCGGCACCTGCGCCAGCCAATCGGGTGAGCCGTCGGCGTCGACGTGGGCGAGTAGCCGAGCGCCGTCGGCGCCGACAAGCTGGGCGTATGCGAGGCGTTTAGCGTCGTCCTTGGGCAGTTGATACTCCTCGACCCGGTGCCCATAGCGGTTGAGCCAGCCGGGTTCCAGGATCGTCGACAGCCAGTCCGGGACGGCCGCGGCCAGGGCGCTGAGCGCGGCCCGCACGGTCTCACCGACCATTTCCAGCTGGTTAACCGTCCGGATCGCGGCTAGCACGTGCGTGGAATCGGTGCGCTGCCGGCCCCCGGCTTTGACCAGCCCTGCGTCGTTCAGCCGTCGCAGCAGCACGTCCAGGACGAGATCACCATGTCCATCGGCCAGCCTGGCGCGGAACTCCGAGAGCACCGAGAAGTCGAATCCCGCGTCGCTGAGCTCCAGACCCAGCGCATACTTCCAATCGATCCGCCCGCGCACCGCGTCAGCGGCCTGCCGATCGGACAGCCCTTCGGCGAACTGCAACACGCTGACCAGCGTCAACCGGCCTGGCGACAACGCCGGCCGGCCGCGCCGCGAGAACAAGGCGCTGAACTGCGCGTCATCGAAGACCGTTCCAAGCGCATCTCGGATGCGGATGCATAGCGTCCCCTTGGGGAACGCCGCCCGACAAACCCGCTCGGTGTCAACCGGGACAGCGTGGTGCTGAGCAGAATGCAGGGACAAGATGCCACCTCTTCGATCACTCCACCAAGGACAGTGGAAGATCATCGCCGACCGGCAAAGCTCGCGTGAGTCAGGGATTGGCCAACGGTGT
>NZ_JABBNC010000072.1 GCF_012933445.1 Actinoplanes sp. TBRC 11911 | reverse complement strand
GCACGTGCGAGTCGAACGTCCACACGTGCGTGAAGCCGGCCGTCTCCGCCTTCTTGGCCAGGTCGATCACGGCCCGCGCGGGCGGGTCGTTCTGGAGCACCACACCGATGTCCATGCCTTCCCCCTACAGCAGGTAGTCGGAGAGGCCGCGGCGGAGGTATTTCCCGCGGCCCGCGCGCCCGGTGTACTCGCCGCCGGCGCTGATCACCTCGCCCCGGGAGATCACGGTGTCGACCTTGCCGTCGATCTCCCACCCCTCCCAGGCGGAGTAGTCCATGTTCATGTGGTGGGTCTCCACGCTTATCCGGGTACGCCCGTTCGGGTCGTACAGCACGATGTCGGCGTCGGAGCCGGGTGCGATGACGCCCTTGCGCGGGTAGAGGCCGAACATCCGGGCCGGGGTCGTCGCGATCGTCTCCACCCAGCGCGCGAGCGACAGCTTGCCGTCGACCACGCCCTGGTAGAGCAGGTCGACGCGGTGTTCGACGCTGCCGATGCCGTTCGGGATTTTGGAGAAGTCGCCGAGGCCCATCTCTTTCTGGTCTTTCATGCAGAACGGGCAGTGGTCGGTGGAGACCACGGACAGGTCGTTGGTGCGCAGGCCCTGCCACAGGTCGGCGCGGTGGCTCTCGTTCTTGGAGCGCAGCGGCGTCGAGCAGACCCACTTGGCGCCTTCGAAGCCGGGCGCGCCGAGCTGGTCCTCCAGGGTCAGGTAGAGGTATTGCGGGCAGGTCTCGGCGAACACGTTGCGGCCCAGGTCGCGGGCGTTGCGGACCTGTTCGAGGGCCTTCGACGCGCTCAGGTGCACGATGTAGAGCGGGCAGTCGGCCGCCACCGCCGCGAGCCAGATCGCCCGGCTGGTGGCCTCCGCCTCCAGCTCCTGCGGCCGCGTCACGCCGTGGTAGTACGGGTCGGTCTCGCCGCGTTCCAGGGCCTGCTTGACCAGTACGTCGATCGCCGGGCCGTTCTCCGCGTGCATCATGATCAGGGCGCCGTTCTCGCGCGCCCGCTGCATCGCCCGCAGGATCTGGCCGTCGTCGGAGTAGAAGACGCCCGGGTAGGCCATGAACAGCTTGAAGCTGGTGATGCCCTCGTTCGCGACCAGGTAGTCCATCGCCTTGAGCGCGTCGTCGTCCACACCACCGAGGATCATGTGGAAGCCGTAGTCGATGTGGCAGGCGCCCTCGGTCTTGGCGTGCCAGGCGGCCAGCCCGTCCTGCACCACCTCGCCGTAGCGCTGGATCGCGAAATCGATGATCGTGGTGGTGCCCCCGATCGCGGCGGCTTTGGTGCCGGTGTCGAAAGTGTCGCTGGCCTCGGTCCCGCCGAAAGGCATCTGCATGTGGGTGTGCGCGTCGATCGCCCCGGGGATCACGTACTTGCCGGTGGCGTCGACGATCTGGACGCCCTCGGACGGGCCTTGGCCGGGCGCGAAGATCGCGGCGATCGTCTCGCCGTCGACGAGCACGTCGTTTTTGACGGCGCCGGACGGCCCGATGACGGTGCCGCCGGTGATGAGCATGCTCACGGCTGCACCGTCCGCTGGTAGGACTCGGGGCGGCGGTCGCGGTAGAACTGCCAGCGGTCGCGCACGACAGCGAGCAGTTCCAGGTCGAGGTCGCGGACGATCAGTTCGGCCTCGTGGGTGTCGCCGACGTCGCCGACGAACTTGCCTTCGGGGTCGACGAAGTAGGACTGCCCGTAGAAGTCGTCATCGCCCAGCGGCTCGACACCGACCCGGTTGATCGCGCCGATGAAATACTCGTTGGCCACTGCGCTGGCCGGCTGCTCGAGCTGCCACAGGTAGGACGAGAGGCCGCGGCTGGTCGCCGACGGGTTGAACACGATCTTCGCGCCGGCCAGGCCGAGTTCGCGCCAGCCTTCGGGGAAGTGCCGGTCGTAGCAGATGTAGACGCCGATCCGGCCGATCGCGGTGTCGAACACCGGATATCCCAGATTCCCGGGCCGGAAGTAGAACTTCTCCCAGAAGCCCTTGACCTGCGGGATGTGGTTCTTGCGGTATTTGCCGAGGTAGGTGCCGTCGGCGTCGAGGACGGCGGCGGTGTTGTAGAGGACGCCTTCCTGTTCTTTCTCGTACATGGGCAGGATCATCACCATGCCCAGCTCGGCGGCCAGGGCC
>NZ_JABBNC010000071.1 GCF_012933445.1 Actinoplanes sp. TBRC 11911 | reverse complement strand
TTACTCCCCTCACGCGACAGTGGTCCGGCTGCCGCGCTGCACTTACCCCAGGACGATCCGTTCGGCGAGCGGACCATCGTGGTGGGTCAAGCGAACGAACCATGCCGCCCCACTCTCAGAGTCAAACCCCTGCACCCACGCCCCGACCCCCGCTCACCCCGCGCGGCGCAGCCCCCGCCGACAATCTCGCGCCGGGCTCAAGCTCGTGCCCGCTGTGGCCAAGCAGAGCGACCCGCTCGCGCACCACACGCTTCAAAGCCCCGCTGTGGCCAAGCTGACCGACCAGCTCACGCACAACAGGCTTTTAAAGCCCCGTTATGGCCGAGCTGACCGACCAGCTCACGCACAACAGGCTTTTAAAGCCCCGCTATGCCGAGCTGACCGACCAGCTCACGCACAACAGGCTTTTGAAGCCCCGCTATGGCCGAGCTGACCGACCAGCTCGCGCCCGGCCGGGGGGCAAGGGCCGGGTCGGGCTGGGCTCGGAGATCGGCATGCGGCTGAGGGAAGAGGAACGCCTGGGGCGAGGGCAGAGGTGCAGGCGGTGAGACAGCCGCCTCGCGCGAGTGGCAGGGGTTTGACTCTGAGGGTGAGCGGCATAGTTTGTTCGCTTGACCCACCACCGTGGTCCGCTCGCCGGACGGGTCGTCCTGGGGTAAGTGGAGCGCGGCAGCCGGACCGGCGAGAGCGAGGGGACCGCCCAAGCCCGGCCAAGCACCAAGCCGCGGGTGACCGATCCCTCAGCCGCCGCCAGACACCATGCAAGACGGGGGGCCGAGGGTGACCACTCACGGCATAAAAACGCTCCACCAAGCCGTGAGTGGGCACCCTCGGCCCCCCGTCGTCCAAGCGTAAGAAAGCAATAGCCACAGACCTAATTCGGTTGATGGCGACGGCGGACTCCGGGATCGTCGAGGGCGTTCCGATCGAGGGGAAAGAGCGTCCTTGTCTCAGCATCAGGCCACGTCGGCCCAGGTCACCGTGTTCGCGTCCGAGTCGAGCTGGATCGAGTCGGACGCCGTCGCGCAGTGCCATCAGGTGGCCGCGCTCGACGGCATGCTGCAGGTCGCCGCCATGCCGGATCTGCACCCGGGCAAGGGCGCCCCGATCGGCGCCGCCATGACCTCGACCGTGCTCTACCCGTTCCTGGTCGGCTCGGACATCGGTTGCGGCATCGCGGTGTTCCCGATCCGGCTCAAGAAAGCCGTTCCGGAGAAGCTGGCGGCCCGTTTCCCCGACCTCGACCGGCCCATCGAGCCGGACGACCCGGCCTGGTCGGTGCACGACGGCGACGTCCCGGCCGGGCACCTGGACAGCCTCGCGACAGTGGGCCGCGGCAACCACTTCGTCGAGCTGGCCAGGGTCGACGAGGTGTTCGACACCGAGCGCGGCCTCGGCAAGGGCGACCTGCTACTGATCGTCCACAGTGGCTCACGTGGGCTCGGCGAGCGGATCCTGCGGGCGCACACCGAGGTCCACGGCGCCGGCCCGGCCGCGGATCCGCCCGCCTACCTCAAAGCCCATGACGAGGCCGTACGGTGGGGTTCGCTCAACCGGCGGCTGATGGCGGCCCGCGTCGCCGCAGCCCTAGGCGCCGGGTTCGAGGAGCCGATCGTCGACGAATGCCACAACCTGGTCGAGGTCCGCGACGGCAAATACCTGCATCGCAAGGGCGCGGCCCGCGGCGACGGCCGGGACGTGCTGATCGCCGGCACCCGCGGCACCCGCTCCTACCTGGTGGCCGCACACGCCGGCCCCGAGGCGGGCTACTCGGTCGCGCACGGCGCCGGCCGCAAGATGTCGCGGGCAGACGCGCTTCGCCACGGAAAAGCCAAACACACGGTCGAAGAGCTCCGCCGTACGCCCGTAGGGTCACTCGTGGTCTGCAACGACCGCCAGCTGCTCTTCGAGGAGGCCCCGACCGCGTACAAGCGCATCGAGCAGGTAATCACCGACCTGGTAACCCACAAGCTGGCCACGCCGATCGCGACAACCGTCCCGCTGGTCACCTACAAGACCGCCTCGACGGGCCGCCGATGACCGTCCACCTGCTGCTGTCCGCCGGGCGCGGCCCCGAGGAGTGCGCCTGGGCGGTAGCAGAGCTGACGTCCCGCCTGGAGGCCGAGGCCACCAAGGCGAAAATCCGGACCGAGCGCCTGGAAACCGTGGCTGGCACCCGCCGCGGCACGTTCCGGTCGGTGCTGCTCCGCCTGACCGGCGACCACGCCACCGAGTTCGCCGCGACCTGGACGGGAACTTTATGCTGGCAGGCAGCCAGCCCCTACCGCACCGGCCACGGCCGCAAGAACTGGTACGTCACCGCCCAGCCCACCGACCCCGGATCACATCGAACCCCGTTCGCCGAGTCAGACGTCGACGTCGTCGCGATCCGCACCGGCGGCCCAGGCGGCCAGCACCGAAACAAGGCCAGCACCGCGGCCCGGGCCACCCACCGCCCGTCCGGAATCGTCGTGGTCGCCGACACCGAACGCGAGTTCACCCTGAACCGCCGCAACGCCATCCGCATGTTGCGCGCGCGCCTGGCCCGCGCCGACGAGCAAACAGCTCGCGCGGCAGTCACGGCCCGCTCGCGCCTGCACGACGCTTTGGTCCGCGGCAATCCGACGCGGGTGGTCAGCGCCCCCGGTCGAGAAGGGTGATCGTGGCCGGCTCGTCCGGCTCTCTCACTCTTGGACGGTGTGGGGCGGGGGATGCCTTACGGAGACCGTCAGGCTTGATATCCGCGTAAGTCATCCCCCGCCCCACCCCTTGCATGGAATTCCGGCGCCGGCCAGGCGTCGGGTCACCCACCGCTGATCACCGGCCATTCTCACCGCCCACCTCCCGCCGGGCGGTCCGGCTGCCGCGCTGCGCTAACTCCAAGACGACCCGTCCAGCGGGCGGACCCGGGTGGTGGCTCAAGCGAACGAACCATGCCGCCCACGCTCAGAGTCAACCCCCAGCACCCCACGCCCCGACCCACCCTCACCCCCAGCCCCCGCAACTCACCCCCGGCGACAACCTCCGGCTCCCCGCAAGCCCAACCCCCGCTGTGGCCGGGCTGACCGATCAGCTCGCGCTCAGCAGGCTTCTCAAGCCCCGCTGCGGCCGGGCTGGTCGATTGGCCTGCGCACAGCAGGCTTTCGAAGCCCGCTGTGGCTGAGGTGATCGATTAGCTGCGGTCAGCAGGCTTTGAAGCCCGCTGTGGCCGAGCTGACCGATTAGCTTGCGCACAGCAGGCTTTTGAAGCCCGCTGCGGCCGGGCTGACCGACCAGCTCACGCACAACAGGCTTCTCAAGCCCCGCTGTGGCTGAGCCTGATCGACTAGCTCACGCACAACAGGCTTTGAAAGCCCGCTGTGGCCGAGCTGACTGATCAGCTTGCGCACAACAGGCTGTTCAAGCCCGCTATGGCCGAGCTGACCGACCAGCTCACGCACAACAGGCTCTTGAAGCCCCGCTGGGCCGAGCTGACCGACCAACTCGAGCCCGGCGGGGCGAAGGCCCGGCTCGAGCGGCTGAGGGAAGACGAACGCCCGGGCCAAGGCCGGAGGTGCGGCCGGTGAGGCAGCCGCCGAGCGCGAGTCGCGCGGGTTTGACTCTGAGAGTGGGGCGGCATGGTTCGTTCGCTTGACCCACCACGATGGTCCGCCCGCTGGACGGATCGTCCTGGGGCGAGTGCAGCGCGGCAGCCGGACCACTGTCGCGTGAGGGGAGTTT
>NZ_JABBNC010000070.1 GCF_012933445.1 Actinoplanes sp. TBRC 11911 | reverse complement strand
CCCCCAAGACCGCCGCCGTGCCTGTTCACGACGAAACGCGTCCTTGTCCGGCGAATATCGTCGTGCCTTAGTGCGGTCACGCATAGCAGCCGTCACCGGCCGGGTGAACAAGGAAAGCTGCTGGTACCGCATGAATACATTTTCCCGCCCCGCAGACGGCCTCGCATCAAAACGATCGTGCCAACCCCAGAAAACCATAACCGTCCACACAAGACATATTGCCGGCACGCCAATTCCGGCTATTCATCAGCTCGTCTTTACCCGCTCACGGAAGGCGACTCTCACACCGCAGATCGCGTGCGTCGGCCGACGGTGAGCCGTCACGCCCGGTGGATGGCGCGATGGGCCTGGCCGACGTCCTAAAGTGCCGACGTCAGGTGCGCGTTGTAGGGCAGGAAGATGGTGTGGAGGCGTGGCCCGAAGTTGATGAGCTCATCGTCACGAACCGCATCCTTGCGGGCATCCAGGTCATACGACACGGTCGTGGATGCGGCCTCCATGCCGCGCTCGACGAGTTCGTTGGACGCTACCGCTGGCTGCGCGAGAAGCGACCAGGAGCGTTTACGGTGAGCGACGAGTCGTATTGGATCGGCTTTTACTCTTGACGTCGATTCAGTTCCTTGCGTTGCAGTGAGCTGCCGCTGTGGGCGCTCGGCGGCCGGCGCCGTTGGCCGTAACGCAGGCGGCAGGCGCTCATTGCGATGACGGTGCGCTACCGCCGAGGAGGCAGTGCTGCTAGCTCGCGAATCATCCGGACCAGTTCGTCGGCTCTTGGGCCGCGCCGCCGTAACACCGTCTTGAGATGCTCCTGTGCGTTGCTGCCGGCGAACTGCATGCTCGCCGGCGCGCCTCCAGCACTCTCACGCCCTCGGCATGGACCGCGCGGCCGCCTCCGCCCGCTCAGCAAGGTCAATTCTTTCTGCCGCAGGGCCGAACGCATCGACGCTGCACGAGATCGCCTCGTTCGAACGCTCGATCGGCGTGGTCAATGCCGGCACCATCCGCCCGCTACGTTCAACCACTACCACCGCGGGTGGCAGGTAGCCGGCAAGCATCGCCTTGAAGATCGCATGGTTCGACGAGAGATACTGACTCACCAACTCGTCCACGAAGCTTGCGAATCCGTCGGGGTCGACCGCGTACTCGTCGATCCGCAGATTCACCACACCGCTCGAACGGCCAGCGACCGGCACCAACGCCTCCGTCATCCGGTAGAAGAGCTGCGCCACTTTTGTGGCCGGGTTCCACAGCGTCTCCCCGGTCGTCGCGTCGTCAAAGTACTGGCTCACTGCGCCATGATCGCATCCGCACGTGTCACGACCATCGAGTCCGGACGGACAGCCGACAGCGACCCCGGCGTGGCGGCATCACCGAACCAGATGACGAGTGACGGACAGACCTGCGTACTTGTTCGTGCCCAAGGTGTCCCTTCGAGACAAAGTGCTGCCCGAAGCCGGGCCAGCCCAGGGCTAAGGTGTAGCCCGAAGTGCTGTCCGTAACTCGCTCGGTTGAAGGGACGTATCGGCTCGTCAGGGTAGCGATCGAGCGCGGCGGCCCCTGGACGGTCGCCGGCGAGTGTGGGGAGTCCGCACGACGTCGAAGGATCGGTCGTGCGCTGGCCTATCCCTTCCGCTGCAAAGGAAGGGCCGATCGAGGGTCCGGCCACCACTACCGTTCGCTGTAGTGGTAGCGACAGGACAGAATCTCTACTTGGTCGTGGGCCTCTACAACGCGGTACACCAGCCGATGCTCTTCATTGATGCGCCGCGATGCCCAGCCGGAAAGATCGCCTTTGAGCAGTTCGGGCTTCCCGATGCCCCGATCGTCGCCGCGCTGAATGTCTTTGATGAGGGCATTGATCCGCTTGAGGACCTTCCGGTCATTTACCTGCCGGTTGACGTATTCGTCGCACGCGTCCGGGTGCCACGTGAGCTTCACGCGGTGGCCTCTCGAGCGTTTGGCAAACTTCGCGCAGATGGGACTGCCTCGTCGATCGGGCTGAGCGAGGGCGGCGCCGGACTGGCCCGTTGCCGGTACGGTTCGACCAAACGACCGGGCTGTGCTGGTCACACGGATGGCCAACCTGGGCGGCGGGGTGGTGCAGGCGGTCCGGACCACTTCGGGTCCGCCGTGCGGATCGCGAAGCCGGTGGTGCGGGTCAGGTGGTTCAGTGCGTCGTGGACCGCGGGCGGTACGTCGACGTGGGCGATGAAGTCGCGGCCGGCCGGGCCGTAGCCGTTCTCGTCGTCGGTGAGGCGGGGCACCTCGCCCATCAGCATCGAGATGTAGCGGTCGAGCGGCCACATACCGACCGGCGGATCCCGGTACGCCACGGCGTCGCGCGGTTCGGCAGCGAACCTAAAAGCGTCGATGTCGACGAGCGTCTGGTGCGCGGCGTAGTTGACCAGCTGCGTGGACGGTGCCGCGTGCCGGCGGAACCCGGCGTCCATCCGCAGCTGCATCGTGGCGTCCTGCACCAGCACGATCCGGTCGTGGGCGATGCCTTCGGCACGTAGCAGGGCGAGGGCCTCCGTGACGTTGTTGCCGCAGTTCGTCGAGCGCTGCTCGAGCAGGTCCACGGCCAGGCCGTACCGCTGCCGCAGGTAACGGTCGAACAGCGCCGCCTCGGTCACGGACGCCACGTCGTCCCAGCCCATCCGCTCGCGCAGGATGCCGCGCAGCGCGTCCGTCGAGTGGCCCTGGCCTCCCACGATCAGGTAGCGGGCGGCCACCCCGGCCCGCATCGCCGCGGCGAACACGTCACCTCCGGCCAGGATGCTGCCGCCGAAGAGGATGGCCACGTCGGCGACGCCGCCGAGGGCCGCGGGCGTCAGCTCGGGAACATCGCGGCGGGCGCAGAAGCGTACGAGAGTGTTGATGCTCCCGGCGACCGTGTCCGGCGTCCGCCCGGGAGATCTCATACGCCCAGCGTGCCACGTCGCGACGGCGGTTGCCGGACGGCGGGCCCTTGGCAAAGTGATCACCGTGGTGCGATCGTCAGGCTTCGATTCGCATTCGGGGGTGGCTGTGCTCGACGACCCGTTCTTCTGGCTCGAAGCTCTGGACACGCCCGAGGTCATGAGGTGGGTGGCGGATCGTAACGAGGAGGCAACTACAACTTCTGGACGGACGCCGACCGTCCGCGAGGGCAGTGGCGACGGACCACGCCGGATCAGTTCCGTCTCGACGAGCCCGCGTGGGACGTGCTGCTCGACATCGACGCGTTGAACGAGGCCGAGGGCGAGAACTGGACGTGGGACGGCGCGACGGTGCTGCGCCCCACGTACGACCGCTGCCTCGTCCGGCTCTCCCGCGGCGGCGCCGACGCCGTCGTGGTGCGCGAGTTCGACCTGGACGGTCGCGTCTTCGTCCCGGACGGATTCACCCTGCCGGAAGCGAAGAGCGCCGCCGGCTGGATCGACGTCGATCACCTCTACGTCGCGACGGACTTCGGGCCGGGTTCGCTGACGTCGTCGGGCTACCCACGGACCGTCCGGAAGTGGCGGCGCGGTACGCCGGTGTCGGCCGCCGAGCCGGTCTACGAGGGATCCGCGGACGACGTCTCGGTCGGCGCCGTCCACGATGCGACGCCCGGATTCGAACGCGACTTCGTCGGCCGGTACCTGGACCTCTACCGCACCGAGTATCACCTGCGGGCGGCGGACGGCGAGCTCGTCCGGATCGACGTACCGGAGGATGCCGGCTGGGACGTGCACCGGGACTGGCTGCTGATCCGCCCGGCGGGCTCGGCCCGCGGCCGCGCGGCGCTTCCATTCCGTGAGACGGGCGACCGCCTGCTGAGACCCGCGCCCGCATCATGGACCCATCGTCCACGATGCGGGACTAACGTCCATTGTAGAGAGTAGATTTGTCACGTAACGAGGCTTTCGCCCGGCAGCTTTTTCCGGCCGAATGTGAACCTTGGAGAGTTATGGCTCGTAT
>NZ_JABBNC010000007.1 GCF_012933445.1 Actinoplanes sp. TBRC 11911 | reverse complement strand
TTGCGCTTCTGCGGCACGTTGTACCCCGTGGCACGTTGCGCTTCTGCGGCACGTTGTACCCCGCGACACCTTGGGCTTCTGCGCACGTTGGCCCCGATGTGCCGTGCTGAGTTCTGGTGGGGGTGGGATTTTTCTGGGGTGCCTGGATGGTCCGGATTTGTCTTTGGTGGCTGCGGCCGCTACTTGATCTGAGGGGCCGGAAAGGCGTTGCGGATCAATCGGGGGCCGAAAGTTACGCAAAGTCGCTGGTTGATCACGTGGAACGCTGTCGATGTGGTGATGGCTATTGGGTGGCGCAATTGACCTGGGGATATCACGCTCTGTGTGTGTAGATCGTCGGGCAGTGGCTCTGAGCTGCGAGTTTGTTGATCAGGCGTTCTCCTAGATCAGAGGGCCTGTGCGTAACGGTTTCGTTTCGGCCTCTCGCGGCTTCGTTCACCATCTGAATGAATCACTGATGGTGATTGTCACGGTACCGCCCAAATAAACCCCTGCCGCGCAAGTCGCCACGCGGAAAACCACCGGATCAGACAATGCGCTTCGACCGGCTGGCGAGAAACTTTCACAAGATTGCCTGGCGCCGATGCGTGTCCTCTGTCCTAGATTTGACACGTGAGAGTTGAGCATCACTGGTGGAATGGCGACATCCGGCTCGCGCGCCGGGACGTCTACATCCGCACCGATGGCGAGCGCTGGGAAGTGGAAGCTCAGATGGGCGGACCGCAGGGCAAGTCAAAGGTGCAGCAATGTCCAGGTCATGCCTCCGCCATGATCCTGGCAGACGCGTGGCGAGGTTCACGCTGGCAGTGGCGCAAGCTTTAAGCGCCAGGAGCCAGGCTGCGCCGCACGCTCCACTTCATCGGCCAGCCAAAACTTTTCGATCGGGCCGGACCCAGCGAGGGTCCGGCCCGATCGCGTTCCGCCGGACCGTTTGTCCGATGACAATTAGTCGACCGGACCTAGCCTGGGTTGCCGTTCCCACCGCCAGGAAGCGAACCCATGCAGGCCACAGTCACCGATCACCGCTCCGACGTCGCCGTACTGCACCTCAAGGGCGAACTCGACGCCGACACGGCCGGCAAACTCCAGTCGGCGCTCACGGACCTGCTGGAACGGCCGGTGCCCCGGATCGTCGTCGACCTCACCGAGCTGAAGTTCTGCGACTCGGTGGGGTTGAGCGCGTTCATCACCTGCAAGCAGGTCATCACGGCCCGCGGCGGGTGGCTGAGTTTCGCCGGGGCGAACCCGTTCCTCGTACGGCTGATGGAGACGGTCGGGCTGAGCCGGTACTTCGCGATCTTCCCCGAAGTGGATGACGCGATCGCTGCCGCGCAGCTCTGAGAGGCGCCGCGGAGGCGTACCGGAAAAAGGCCGGACCTTAAAGGTCCGGCCTTTCGTGTCGATGGCGGAGGATACGAGATTCGAACTCGTGAGGGTGTGAACCCAACACGCTTTCCAAGCGTGCGCCCTAGGCCTCTAGGCGAATCCTCCGTCACAGAGGATACAGAGGCCGTCCCGGTGGTGAACCGGGGAGGGGGCCTTCGCGGCGGGCGGGAACCAGGTACGCTCTGAGGAGCCTCTCGTGCGGCGTGCATCTCGTGAACCTCCCCAGGGCCGGAAGGCAGCAAGGATAAGCGGGCTCTGACGGGTGCACGGGGGGCCCTTTTTGTCTGCTGGCGTCCCGGGCGACACCCCCGCGCGACACAGTTGGTTCTTGTCATACCCCCGACGGACAATGGCGCGGTCGTCAAGGAGGGGCAGGGCAGAGTGGCACTCGCGCTTTACCGCAAGTACCGTCCGCGGACCTTTGCGGAGCTCATCGGCCAGGAGCACGTCACCGAGCCGTTGTCGCAGGCCCTGCGCAGCGGGCGGCTGCACCACGCCTACCTCTTCTCCGGGCCGCGTGGCTGTGGCAAGACGTCGAGCGCGCGCATCCTGGCCCGCTCGCTCAACTGCGAGCAGGGGCCCACGCCCGAGCCGTGTGGGGTCTGTGCGTCGTGCCGCGCGCTGGCGAACGACGGTCCCGGCTCGATCGACGTCATCGAGATCGACGCGGCCAGCCACGGTGGTGTCGACGACGCCCGTGACCTGCGGGAAAAGGCGTTCTTCGCGCCCGCCAGCAGCCGCTACAAGATCTACGTGATCGACGAGGCGCACATGGTCTCGTCGGCCGGCTTCAACGCGCTGCTCAAGCTCGTCGAGGAGCCGCCGGAGTACGTGAAGTTCATCTTCGCGACCACCGAGCCGGAAAAGGTGCTCGGGACGATCAAGTCGCGGACGCACCATTACCCCTTCCGGCTGATTCCGCCCGCGGTCCTGCGGCCCTACCTCCAGCAGCTCACCGAGGCCGAGGGCGTCGCGGTCGAGCCGGCGGTCTTCCCGCTGGTGGTGCGGGCCGGCGGGGGCAGCGCCCGAGACACGCTCTCGGTGCTCGACCAGCTGATCGCCGGCGCCGGACCGGACGGCGTGAGCTATTCGCGGGCGGTCTCACTGCTCGGCGTCACCGACGTGGCCCTGATCGACGAGATGTGCGACGCGCTGGCGGCCGGCGACGGCGCCGCGGCCTATTCGACGATCGACCGGGTTGCCGAGGCCGGTCACGACGCGCGGCGGTTCGCGTCCGACCTGCTCGAACGCTTCCGCGACCTGATCATCCTGCAGCAGGTGCCGGACGCCGTGGCGAAGGGCCTGATCGACGGCCCGGCCGACCAGGTCGAGACGATGAGCGCTCAGGCCACCCGTCTGGGCCCGGCGACGCTGTCCCGATGCGCCGACATCATGCACAACGGCCTGGTCGAGATGCGCGGGACAACCGCACCACGCCTGCTCCTCGAGCTGATCACGGCCCGCATGCTGCTGCCCGGCGCCGACGATTCGAGCGGCGCCCTGCTCCAGCGCCTGGAGCGCATCGAGCGGCGCCTGACGCTGAGCGGCGATTCCCCCGTACGCGTGGAGGCCGAGCCCGCCGTCGCCGCGTCGAACGGTTCGGCCGTGTCCGACGGGGCGGTCGCCGTTGCCGGTGGGCCCGCGGGTGCGGGCGGCGGCGGGTTGTCGGCGGCACGCGCCGCAGCGGCCGCGGCCGGTCGCCGATCCGCTGGGACCGGGGCTGGCGGCGGAGGCACAGCCGGGGCTGCTGGGCGGCGAGCGCCCGCCGCGGCGAGGCCGGCTGCTCCGACGGGTGACTCCGGAGACCAGGTCGAGGGCGACGACGAGCCGGTTCCGGCCGGACAGGCAGAGGGTGGGCCGAGCGACGCGGCCGCGGCTTCCGCGTCTGCGGCTGTTGCGCTGGCCTCCGCTGTGCCCGCGACTGCTGCGTCGGTTGCCGCCTCGCCCGTGTCCGCCTCGCCTTCGCCGAGCGCTGAGCAGATCACCGAGGGTCTGTCTGCCACCGCCGTTTCCGAGCGTGGCACCCGCATCGTTGAGCCGGACGACTATGACGACGAGCCGCCGTGGGACTCCGAGCCGGAGCCGCCAGAGCCGAGCCACGTGGAGCACGCCGGGGTCTCGCCTGAGCCGGCCCGGGCGGAGCCTGCCGGGGTCTCGCCTGTGCCGAGCCGGGTGGAAGCCGTTGGGGCGTCGCCGGAGCTGAGCCGGGTGGAACCGGACGACGCGCCGCGGGAGGCGCGCCGGGTGGAGCCGGCCGGGGTGATGCCGGATGCCCCGGAGGAACCGGCGGCGGCGGCTCTTGAGGACGCGGTTCCCGGGCAGCTCACGGCGGCTGCGGTGCGCGAAGTCTGGCCGGAGATCGTGGCGGCCATCGGGCGGCAGAGTAAGCGGCTGTCCGCGCTGCTCGCCGGTGCCGTGGTGCGCGACTTCGACGGGCGGACCGTGACCCTGACGTTCCGGTACCCGAAGCACGCCGAGATGGTGGCGCCCGCTTCGCCGACGGTGGCCGATGCGCTTTACGAGGCGCTGGGCGGGCGTTGGGAGATCCGCTGCGAGGTGTCCGGCGACGGGGGCGCGACGTCCCCGGCTCCGGCTCCGCGGAACGCCTCGGGCCGAGGGGCGTCGGGCGGCCGCGGAAACGACGCGGGATCCGCCGGCGTCGGACCGGGACGCACGGCGCCGACCGCGCCGGGTGCACAGCAGGCTGCCGCGCCGCGGCCCCCGCAGAGCCGCCGGCGTGAGGCGGATGCCCCCGCGTCGTCCGGCGGCGACGACGACTGGCCGGAACCGGCCAAACCCGGCGGGCTGTCTTCGTCTTCCGACGGCCTCCCAAACGAATCGGCTGACGAGGACTGGCCGGAGGTCCGCGCGATCGGTGAGCCGGCGCCGGCTGATCCCGTCGCGAATGCGGCGGCGGCTGATACCGGCGCGACGGCGTCAGCCGCCAGCCCCGGGACGTCCGCTTCGGTGGCTGGTTCCGGCGCGGCCGGTTCATCGCCCGGTTCCAGCGGCGTGGGCGGGTCAGCGGCGGTCGGTTCCGGCACGGCCGGGTCGGTGGCTGGTCCTGGCGCGACCGGGTCAACGGGTGTGGGCGGGTCGGTGGCTGGTCCTGGCGCGACCGGGCCGACAGGTGTGGGCGGGTCGGTGGCTGGCTCTGGCGTGGACGGTACTCACTTGGCCGGTTCGGGTGCGCGGGCGTCAGCCGGTGATTCTGCCGCGGCCGGCTCGGCTGCCCGTCCTGACGAGAGTGCGTCGGCGGCCGGCGGCAGTGCGCCGGGCTCGGCCGCCGCGGTGGCCAAGCCGCCGCCGGCCGCGCCGCCGCCTCGGGTCGCGCCGCCGGCCCAGCCAGCCCGGGTCGCCTCGTCGCCTCAGATTCCCAGTAGTGGGTTGGCGGCTGCCAGGGCGGCGGCCGCGGCGGCCGGCAACTCCGGGGGCCGCCCGACAGCGACCAACTCTCCGGCGCAGCCAGCAGCGGCGGCCGGTAACTCTGCTGCGCGAGCCGCGGCGGGCGGTAACTCGCCCGCGCGGGGCGCGGCGGCCGGTAACTCGCCCACGCGGGGGGCCGCCGGGGCGAAGGCCGGCAACGCACCCTGGGCGGATGGCGGGCCTGCGGAAGAAGCGCCCTACGACCCGGAGTACGACGGGCCGCCGCCTCGGGGGAGCTTCGAAGGGTTTGACCCGGGGGACGAGCCGCTCGACGACGTGATCGATGAGAAGACCGCCCGGGAGAGCAGTGAGCAGCAGGCGATGCGCTTACTTCAGGACGCGTTCGGCGCGGAGAAGATCGGTGAGGTCTGAGCCCCTCGGCCCGGGGCGCGCCCGGCGCCGGTGGCGTGTGAGGGCGGTGGGGTCAGGGGCGGCTACGCTGGGCGGCGATTACTTTCGCCGGCCGTGGGTTATTGACGGCTGTGACGTCTCTTAGCTTGAGGAGCGGTGTTATGCGCCCCGGTGGCCAGCCGAACATGCAGCAGATCATGAAGCAGGCGCAGAAGATGCAGCAGCAGGTCGCGGAGGCTCAGGCCGAGCTGGCCGCCGCCGAGCTGACCGGCACCGCCGGGGGTGGGCTGGTGAGCGTCGTGGTGACGGGGCTGGGCGAGTTCAAGTCGGTGACGATCGATCCCAAGGCGGTCGACCCGGACGACGTGGAGACCCTCGAGGACCTCCTGCTCGCCGCGATCCACAACGCCGCCGAGGCGCAGCGCGAGCTCACCGAAGCGAAGATGGGCCCGGCCACCGGTGGCCTGACCCTGCCGGGGTTCTGATCCCGTGTACGAAGGCGCCATCCAAGACCTGATCGACGAGCTGGGCCGGCTCCCGGGCGTCGGACCGAAGAGCGCCCAACGGATCGCTTTTCATGTCCTTTCGGCCGACCCCGCGGACGTCAATCGGCTAACCGTCGCCCTGCGCAAGGTCAAGGAGCAGGTGCGCTTTTGTACGACTTGTTTCAACGTGGCCGAGGAAGAGCAGTGCCGGGTCTGCCGCGACCCACGCCGTACGAACGAAGTGCTCTGTGTGGTCGAGGAACCCAAGGACATCGTGGCGATCGAGCGGACCGGGGAGTTCCGTGGCCGCTATCACGTTTTGGGTGGGGCCATTAACCCGCTCGAGGGGGTCGGTCCGGATAACCTCCACATCCGCGAGCTGCTGCTTCGTCTCGGAACGGGCGAGGTAAAGGAGTTGATTCTCGCCACAGATCCAAATACGGAGGGTGAGGCAACCGCCACGTATTTGGCTCTAATGGTCAAGCCGATGGGGATCGCGGTGACCCGGTTGGCCAGCGGTTTGCCGGTCGGTGGTGACTTAGAGTATGCCGATGAGATTACGCTCGGTCGCGCTTTTGAGGGCCGACGTGAAGTCTAGGTCTACATTTCGTAACGGATCGACCACGTTGGGCCACCAATTTCGCCCGTAATCACTGTTTCCAGGACATCGCCCAGGTGGCGCCAGCAAGGCCGGTGGCGCCAGGTCACGGTCACATCACGACGACGACACAGAACCGCCCGTGTACGACCTGTGAACTTGACCTGAGGCACAGTAGTAAGTGAGTGTTCCTTGCGATGACGGCACACCCGTCGTCGAGTGCCCTCGTGGCTCGGTCTCATCTGGCCGCGTTGACGGGGGACGGCACTCGAGGCATGCGATAACCGATCGGTTGCCGTTCGCTGCGTGGGCCATCGTCTCCGGCCAATGGGGTTTTGCTGAACCCTGAACCGGTGGCCGTGGATTCCTCGCCCGATCGGTGGCCGGGGAAGGACCGGCGAGTAGATGTCGCTTGGCCCAGAGGCGTCGATCACTGACGAGACGACGACCCCTACCGCCGACGCGGCCGAGGAGCGAGACCGCGGCGAAAAGGCTATTGCCGGGCGCTCGCTGAAGCAGATCGCTTGGCGCCGCCTGAAGAAAGATAAAGTCGCGCTCGCAGGTGGCATCGTCGTCATCTTCCTGATCGTGGTCGCGATTCTGGCCCCCGTCCTCACCCGGTTGTGGGGACATCCGATCGACGAGTATCACGTCGATCAGATTGATCCGACGCTGAGTACCCCACTGGGGAAGCTCGGCGGAATCAGCCGTCACTTCCTGCTGGGTGTCGAGCCGACCTCGGGTCGCGACATCTTCGGCCGGATCCTGTACGGGGCGCAGACCTCCTTGACGGTCGCGTTCCTGTCCGCCTTCGTTTCGACGGCGATCGGCACGATCTTCGGTCTGGCCGCCGGCTTCCTCGGTGGCTGGGTCGACTCGGTGATCAGCCGCGTCATGGACTTCCTGCTGGCTTTCCCCCAGCTGCTCTTCGCCATCGCCCTGGTCTCGGTGCTGCCCGACACCATCCTCGGACTCGGCGACCGCTGGTCGCGGGTCCTCGTGCTGGTCGGCGTCATCGGGTTCTTCGGCTGGCCGTACATCGGCCGTATCGTGCGCGGACAGACCTTGTCGCTGCGCGAACGGGAGTTCGTGGAGGCGTCTCGCAGCCTCGGCGCCCGCTCGCCGCGCATCCTCTTCCGCGAGCTTTTACCGAACCTGGCCGCACCGATCCTCGTCTACACGACGCTGATCATTCCGACCAACATCCTGACCGAGGCGGCCTTGAGCTTCCTCGGCGTCGGTATCCCGCCGCCGAACCCGTCGTGGGGCGGCATGCTGTCGGACGCGGTGGCCTTCTACTCAATCGACCCCATGTACATGATCATCCCAGGCGGGATGATCTTCATTACCGTGCTTGCCTTCAACCTCTTCGGTGACGGCTTGCGCGACGCGCTGGACCCGAAGGCTCGCTGACGAGCCCGGCGCATTCACTGCATGATTCGCGGACCTGGCAAGTCCGCTGTTCGAGGAGGTAGGAGAAAACAGGTGGCAACAAAGACAAGGGTGCTGGCGGCGACAGGCGTCGCCCTGGCACTGGGCTTAACCAGCGCCGCGTGCGGCGGTGGGGGAGACGACAACAGTGGTGGCGGCTCGACAAGCGGCAAGTCCGAGTTCAACGCCGCGGCCACGAGCGTCGTAAACCCCAGCACGCAAAAGGGCGGCACCCTGAACCTCTGGGGGTCGCAGGACGTCGACTCGCTGGACCCGGTTCGTGGGTACTACGCGTTCGTCTGGAACCTGAACCGTCTCTACACCCGCAAGCTGGTCGACTACGCGCCGGCGCCGGGCAAGGACGGCCTCAAGCTGGTTCCGGACCTCGCGGCCTCGGAGCCGGAGATCAGCGCGGACGGGACGAGCTACACGTTCAAGCTGCGTGACGGCCTCAAGTTCGACGACGGCACGCCGATCACGTCCAAGGACATCAAGTACGGCATCGAGCGGGTCTGGGCGCAGGACACGGTCCCCGGCGGCCCGTACTACCTGCCGAACCTGCTGGACCAGGGGCAGAACTACCCCGGCCCGTACAAGGACAAGGACCCGAACAAGCTGGGCTTGAAGTCGGTGCAGACGCCGGACGACAAGACCATCAGCTTCAAGCTGCAGAAGCCCGACTCGGACTTCCTGTACCTGCTGGCGATGCCGGGCTCCGGCCCGGTGCCGCAGAAGCGGGACACCGGCGCCCAGTACGGTTCGTTCCCGGCGTCCTCGGGTCCGTACATGTTCGCGGACAAGTCGGCGCTGCAGCCCGGTAAGAGCTACACGTGGACCCGGAACCCGAACTGGGACCCGGCCACCGACCCGATCCGCAAGGCTCTGCCGGACAAGATCACGCTGACCATCACCACCAACGCGGACGACCTGGACAACCGTCTCCTGGCCCGCACCGCGGACCTCGACGTCGGCCAGACCGGTGTGCAGGCCGGCGCGCGGACCAAGCTGCTCAGCGACCCGAGCCTGAAGGCGTACTCGGATGCCACGTACACCGGCTTCCTCCGCTTCGCGTCGCTGGTGGCCGGCGTGCCGCCGATGGACAACATCGACTGCCGCAAGGCCGTGATCTACGCCGCTGACCCGACCACGATCCAGGCTGCCCGTGGTGGCCCGTTCGCGGCCGGCGACATCGGCACCAACCTGCTGCCGCCGAACATCGCGGGTTCGGACCAGAACTACGACCCGTTCAACCGCAAGCAGGGCAAGGCGCAGCCGGACCTGGCGAAGCAGGAGCTGGCCAAGTGTGGCAAGCCGAACGGCTTCGACATGAAGATCGCGGTCCGGAACAACCGTCCCGCCGAGGTCAAGACCGCTGAGGCGCTGCAGGCGGCGCTCAAGGCCGTCGGCATCAACGCGTCGATCGACCAGTACGACGGCGCGCAGGACTCGTCGCTCGGTGGCTCGCCCTCGGTCGTGAAGCAGAAGGGCTGGGGCGCCATCATCACCGGTTGGGGTGCTGACTACCCGACCGGCGCCGGTTACCTGAAGCCGCTGGCGGATGGTCGATTCATCGTGAAGAACGGTAACTTCAACCGCGCCGAAATCAACGACCCGACGATCAACGGGCTGTTCGACCAGGCAACGGCGGAGACCGATCCGGCCAAGGCGGCCGACATCTACGCCCAGATCAACCACAAGGTCATGGAGGGCGCGTACGTTCTGCCCTTCACGGTCGACAAGGCGCTCAACCCGCGTAACCCGCGGCTGACGAACGCCTACATCCATGACGCCTTCGGGATGCTGGACTTCCAGGCTCTCGGCGTCAGCGACGGCAAGTAATTCGAATTAGGTGAGCAAGTCCCGGTAAGCAACGGGTTTTTGAAGGGTTGGTGAAGGCCGCCCCCGGAAGGGCGGGCATCGGATCCTCATGGTCGAGGTTCTGATGCCCGCCTCTCCTTAGGCCGAACGTCGTGCTGGCTTACATCATCCGCCGCGTGATCAATTCGATCATTACGCTGCTCGTGGTCACGGCGGTGACCTTCGCGATCTTCTTCATGGTGCCCAAGCTCACCGGAAGCGATCCCGCGCTCCTCTACATCGGCAAGAACTCGGACCCGGCATCGGTCCAGGGCATTCGCATCAAGCTCGGCTTGAACGACCCGATCCCGGTGCAGTACGGCAAGTTCCTCAAGGGCCTGGTGGCCGGCCGGGACTACGTGAACGGGAACGACATCACGCACTGCCCGGCGCCCTGCCTCGGGTACTCGTTCAAGACCGACCAGGAGGTCACGCCGCTACTGGTCGGCGACCTCTCGGTCACGCTCTCGCTGGCGGTGGGAGCGGCGATCCTCTGGGTCTTGATGGGTGTAGCGATCGGCGTCCTGTCCGCTCTCCGAAGAGGGAGTTTCGCGGATAGAGGCGCGATGACAGTGGCATTGGCCGGAGTCTCGCTACCTGTCTACTTCACCGGCCTGCTCGCCTCCGCCATCTTCATCCGATGGCTGGGCTGGCTGCCGGAAAGTAATTACGTACCACTGACACAAAATCCGGGGGACTGGTTCGTCTCGCTGATCCTGCCGTGGGTCACGCTGGCGTTCCTGTTCGCCGCCACGTACGCCCGGCTGACCCGGGCGAACATGCTGGAGACCCTGGGCGAGGACTACATCCGTACCGCCCGGGCGAAGGGTCTGCGGGAGAGATCGGTCATCGGCAAGCACGCACTGCGGTCCGGCCTGACCCCGATCGTCACGATCTTCGGTCTGGACCTGGGTGCGCTGCTCGGCGGCGCGATCCTGACCGAGAACGTCTTCAACCTGCGTGGCCTTGGTTACCAGGCACTCACCGCGATCCGTGGCAACGATCTGCCGGTTATCTTGGGTGTCACGCTGATCGCGGCGTTCTTCATCGTCGCCGCGAACTTCGTCGTCGACCTGGTGTACGGCGTCATCGATCCGCGCGTGCGGCTGGCCTGAGAGGAAGAGTCACGTGTCCATCGGCACCCCGGCCTCACGACCGTTCCTCGAAGTGAAGGATCTGACGATCCGGTTCGAGACCGACGACGGCATCGTCCAGGCGGTCACCGAGTCCTCGTTCACGCTGGAGAAGGGCAAGACCCTCGGCATCGTGGGCGAGTCCGGCTCCGGCAAGAGCGTCACCTCGCTCGGCATCCTCGGCCTGCACCGCACCCGGAGCAACGCCAAGGTCAGCGGCGAGATCTGGCTGGAAGACCAGGAACTCGTCACCGCGACGGACGAGGACGTCCGCAAGCTGCGCGGCGGCAAGATGTCGATGATCTTCCAGGATCCGCTGAGCGCCATGCACCCGTACTTCACGGTCGGTTCGCAGATCGTCGAGGCGTACCGCGTGCACCACCCCGGTGTGAACAAGAAGGTCGCCCGGGAACGGGCGATCGACATGCTCGCCCGGGTCGGCATCCCGCAGCCGGAGCGGCGCTTCAACGACTACGCCCACCAGTTCTCCGGTGGTATGCGGCAGCGCGCGATGATCGCCATGGCGCTGGTCAACGACCCGGCGCTGCTCATCGCGGACGAGCCGACCACGGCGCTGGACGTCACCGTGCAGGCGCAGATCCTCGACCTGATCCGGGACCTGCAGGAGGAGTTCGGCTCCGCGGTCATCATGATCACCCATGACCTGGGCGTGGTGGCCGAGCTGGCCGACGACGTCCTGGTCATGTACGGCGGCAAGATCATTGAGAAGGGTCCCGCCGTCGACCTGTTCCAGGCGCCCGAACACCCGTACACCTGGGGTCTGCTGGGCTCGATGCCGCGCCTCGACCGTGAGGTGCGCGATCGCCTGAACCCGGTCAAGGGCTCACCGCCGAGCCTGATCAACCTGCCGAGCGGGTGCTCCTTCCACCCGCGTTGCCCGTTCGCGGAGCGCAACGGCGACAGGTGCTTCACCGAGATCCCCTTGCTTGGCGGGCCCCGGCACCCGGTTGCCTGCCACCTGCCGGAAGACGACCGTCCGCGGATCTTCCAGCAGGAAGTGCGACCCAACCTGTGAGCGGAAGTGACGGAAAGATGAGCGAGAACCTGCTCGAGGCGACCGGGGTGGAGAAGCACTTCCCGATCACGAAGGGCCTGTTCAAGCGGCAGATCGGCGCGGTGCGCGCGGTCGACGGCATCGACTTGAGCATCCGCACCGGCGAGACCCTGGGTCTGGTCGGTGAGTCCGGCTCCGGCAAGTCGACGGCCGGCCGCCTGTTCACCCGGATTCTGGAACCGACCGCCGGCACGATCACCTTCGAGGGCGAGGACATCTCGCACAAGTCGGTGACGCAGATGCGCCCGCTGCGCCGCGATGTCCAGATGATCTTCCAGGACCCGTACTCGTCGCTGAACCCGCGGCACACGGTCGGCGCGATCATCTCGGCGCCGCTGCAGATCCAGAACATCCCGACCCCGAACGGCGTCAAGAAGGCCGTTCAGGATCTGCTGGCGCTGGTGGGCCTGAACCCGGAGCACTACAACCGGTACCCGCACGAGTTCTCCGGCGGTCAGCGCCAGCGCATCGGGATCGCCCGGGCGCTCGCGCTGCGACCCAAGCTGATCATCGCCGACGAGCCGGTCTCCGCGCTCGACGTGTCGATCCAGGCGCAGGTCGTGAACCTCATGGAGGACCTGCAGCGCGAGTTCAACCTGACGTACCTGTTCATCGCGCACGACCTGTCCGTGGTGCGGCACATCTCGGACCGGGTCGCGGTCATGTACCTCGGCAAGATCGTCGAGGTGGCCGACCGGGACGACCTCTACAAGAACCCGCGTCACCCGTACACGGTGGCCTTGATGTCGGCAGTGCCGGTGCCCGACCCGGTGCGCCGGGACCGTGCCCAGCGTGAGCGGGTGCTGCTCACCGGTGACGTGCCGAGCCCGATCAACCCGCCGTCCGGTTGCCGGTTCCGCACCCGTTGCTGGAAGGCTCAGGAGATCTGCGCGACCGAAGAGCCGCCTCTGATCACCCGGCTGGACGACCCCGAGTCGCACCTGACGGCCTGCCACTTCCCGGTGGTGAACGACGAGACCGTCGCTGGTCGCCGCCCGGCCGCCACTCCCGCCTGATTTCCCGTACGCCTCGACTGCCGTCCCGCCGTGATCAGGGTGGGGCGGCGGCGGCGTTTTGGGGCGGACTGGTAACGCGGGTTGGCGCTGGTTGCACGGCCGGGCGTTTGAACCGGCAACGCGGGCCGGCACCGGTTACGCCGCTGGGCGGGCAAGTCGACAACGCCGTGTGCCGTTCGCGGCGCAAAGCCGGGTTCAACCTACGCTCTAATGTCGCTATAGTGGCTTTTGTAACCTTCGGCCTGGCCGATCTCGATGCCGGCCGCCCAATTTTCGAGACCTTGGAGAGTTAGGGCTCGAATATGGGCGTAAGTATCAAGGTCTCGAACCTGGGCGTCTTCTCGTCCTATGAAATGCTACCAATAGGGGCAAAACGTCCGTCCTGTTCGGACGATCGCTCACCATGTGGCCTTCGCTGACTGCATGGTGAGACATCGGCCAAAGTCGCGAAGCAGCACGCGCGGCGGCACATGTCAGCCATCCGGATTTCGCGAAATCAGCGCTGTAGGACCCGGCCCACCCCCACCCGGTTCTGGGTGGGGCCGAGTTGAGCACGGGGGTGTGACATTTTTGCGGGTTCGTCCACACGGGGCCGCATCGGCTGCGGCGCGGCGGGCGCAAGGACCAGGCGGCGCGCAGCGAACGGGAGCGCTAACCCTCCGGGCGGTTCAGGATGCCCAGGACGATCTGGTGTACGGCGGTGACGTCGCCAGCATCCCGCAATGCCGCCCGGCCGCCGGTCAGCGCGTACCACTCGGCGGCGTCCTTGTACTGAACGTGCAGCGTGACCTGGCCCGAGGCGTACTCGGAACGCAGTGTCAGATCGCCGGTGACGACGCCGACCTCGTCGGTCATCACCCCGCCCGGCCCCGCGGTGAAGTCGCTGATCATGTGCAGGCTCCCAGCATGTCGGAGAGTGCGGATTTCTCGGCGGTCGTGACGGTGAGCTTCCAGTGCGCCTTGACCGCGATCCAGTCCTCCGCATACTCGCACCAACTGGCCTTCGCCGGGGGCTTCCAGGTAGATGGGTCCTGATCGCCCTTCGACCGGTTGGAGCCGGCCGACACCGCCACGAGCTGCGGATCGTCGAGGTCGTTGGCGAAGTCGGAGCGCTTGTCGGTGGTCCACGCGGCGGCGCCGGACCGCCAGGCGTTGGCCAGCGGCACCATGTGGTCGATGTCGACCTTCGTCGGGGAGTCGAGCACCTTGCCGTCGTAGATGCTCTTCCATGTCCCGGCGACCACATTGCACCCGGACAGCTTCACCTTCGTGCCGTCCCGCTTGAGCACCGAGTCGCGGACGTCGCAATTCTCGCCGGTGCTGCGCCAATGCGGGAACTTCTCGCGGGTGTAGCCCTTCATGGACCCGGCCTTGGCCACCTGGAGACTGTCCAGCTGGGATTCCACCGAGGAACCGTCGCCCGGCGCGGGCGGCCCGGTGGCGATCGGGACCTGCTGGCAGGCGGTCAGCGTGAGGACGGCGGCGAGGAGCGGTGCGGCAAATCGGGGGAGGGGCACGCCTTCAGGGTAGGGCCGGCGTGCCCACTCCGCCCGTCGAGCTCAGCGCGCCCGGTTGATGGCGCTGGTCACTGCCTTGATGGAAGCGCTGACGATGTTCGCGTCGACGCCGACACCCCAGACCGTGATGTCTCCAACCTCGACTTCCACGTACGCCGCGGCCTGCGCGTCACCGCCGGAGGTCAGCGCGTGCTCCTGATAGTCCAGCACCCGCGCGTTGATCCCCAGTGGCTCGACGGCCTGCACGAACGCGTCGATCGGGCCGGTACCGACGCCGACCAGCGGACGGCGTACGCCCCGGTGGAAGATCTCGACGTCGATCTCCACCTTTCCGTCCACGGTGGCCGTGCTGTACGCCTCCACCTTGAAGGCCGTGGACATCTGGTGCTCCACCAGGTATTCGCCCGCGAAGATGTCCCACATCTCTTGCGGCGAGACCTCGCCGCCCTCTTCGTCAGTGTGGTGCTGCACCACGCCGGAGAACTCGATCTGCAGCCGGCGCGGCAGGTCGAGCTTGTGCTCCTCCTTCATGATGTACGCCACGCCGCCCTTGCCGGACTGCGAGTTGACCCGGATCACGGCCTCGTAGCTGCGGCCCAGGTCCTTCGGGTCGATCGGCAGGTACGGCACGCCCCAGGCGAACTTGTCGATCTCGACACCGGCGGCGTCCGCGTCGGCCTGCAGCGCGGCGAAGCCCTTCTTGATCGCGTCCTGGTGGGAGCCGGAGAAGGCGGTGTAGACCAGATCGCCCACGTACGGGTGACGCTCATGCACGGGCAGCTGGTTGCAGTACTCGACGGTCCGCTTGACCTCGTCGATGTCGGAGAAGTCGATCATCGGGTCGATGCCCTGCGAGAACAGGTTCATCCCGAGCGTGACCAGGTCGACGTTGCCGGTGCGCTCGCCGTTGCCGAACAGGCAGCCCTCGACCCGGTCGGCGCCGGCCAGCACGCCTAACTCGGCGGCCCCGACGGCGGTGCCCCGGTCGTTGTGCGGGTGCAGCGACAGCACCACGGAGTCGCGCCTAGGCAGATTGCGGTGCATCCACTCGATCGAGTCGGCGTACACGTTGGGGGTGGCCATCTCGACCGTCGCCGGCAGGTTGATGATCAGCGGCCGGTCCGGCGTCGGGTCGATGACGTCGATGACCGCCGAGCAGACCTCGAGCGCGTAGTCCAGCTCGGTTCCCGTGTACGACTCCGGCGAGTACTCGTAGAAGATCTGCGTGTCCGGGGTGTGGATCTCCGCGTACTTCTGGCAGAGCCGGGCCCCGCTGGTCGCGATGTCGGTGATGCCGTCCTTGTCCAGGCCGAACACGACCCGCCGCTGCAGCGTGGACGTCGAGTTGTAGAAGTGCACGATGGCGCGTTTGGCGCCGCGGATCGACTGGAACGTGCGGTCGATCAGGTGCTCCCGGCACTGGGTCAGCACCTGGATCGTCACGTCGTCGGGGATCAGATCGTGCTCGATGAGCTGGCGGATGAAGTCGAAGTCGGTCTGCGAGGCGGACGGGAAGCCGACCTCGATCTCCTTGTAGCCCATCTGCACCAGCAGCATGAACATGCGTTTCTTGCGCTCGGGCGACATCGGATCGATTAACGCCTGGTTGCCGTCGCGCAGGTCGACCGCACACCACCGAGGCGCTTTTTCGGTACGCCTCGCGGGCCATTGACGATCCGGCAGGTCGACCGGGAACTGCTGCTGATAGGGCGTGTAGCGCTGGAACGGCATGGCGCTCGGGCGCTGGCTTTCAAACGGGTTGACGCTAGACATGGGGAACTGCTCCAAGAATGACGAGGCGAAGAGGCGGCGCGCGTCAACTCCGCGACGAGGTGCCGGCCTGGGATGGGGCCTCGTCGCGGCAGCGAAGAAGGAGTACCTGCCACATGTCGGAATCACCCTACGTGATGCAACTGATCTCAGTCACTTTACGCCCGGATCGTGGGACCGCTGCAGCTCAGGCGGGTGACGGGGCGCCGGATCCCGCGCCGGTCGGTGCCGACGGCGGCTCGGGGCTCGCGGTCTCCATCGGGGCCTCGTCCACGACCTGGCCGGGCAACCCCACCGTCTTCGGCCCGGCCACCTGGTTGACCAGCTTCAGCACGCCGAACCCGACCCGGACCCCGGTCAGCACGCCGTCCGCGGCATAGCAGTAGATGCCGACGTCGACCGGGGCGTCCAGCGCCGCCGAGATCGAGTCGATCGAGTAGCAGTCGCCCTTGACCCCGGCCAGCGGCGCCACCTCGGTGACCGCGATGGCGGCCTGCCGATCGGTGAACACGTTCAGCGCGGGCTGAAAGAGCCGCTCGACGCTGGGGTCGTACTTCGCCGGCACCGGTTTGCCCGGGTTTGCCACCCGGACGCAGGCCGGCGTGATCGGGTTCGCCGCGGTTGCGACAGTGCACTGGTAGACGCCGGCCGGGGTGGAGACGATCGACTCGTCGGTGGTGCCGCCGAACGCGCCCTTGGCCACGTCCACCCGCCAGGTGCCGTCCGCGGCGATGGTGGCCACCACGTCACGCGGCGTGCCGGTGCCGTCATCCAGCGAATACAGCGCCGCGTACGACTTGTCCTGGGCTAGCGCGGCACGGGCCACCAGGTCGTTGCGGGCGTTGTCGTCGACCGCCGGTGGCGGGGCGGCGCTCGGTGAAGGTGCCGGCTGCGCCGCGTCGTCGCCGCACGCCGCGAGACCGCCGAGCAGCAGCAGGGCGGTCGCGATCACGAAGTGGGGACGCACCGAGACATTCTCGCCTCCTTCGGCCACAACGCCCGGTTCCGACGCGCTTGCGACGCCGGGCGTGTCGGAAAACCGGAATCTGGGATCGGCTGTCGGAGGGCGTTGCGTACGCGGCTAATGTGGTTCCGATTGTCCTGCCTCAGTAAGGATGGGTTTTCGCCGTGGCACTGGTGGTGCAGAAGTACGGTGGTTCGTCCGTCGCGACCGCCGAACGCATCAAGCGGGTCGCCGAGCGCATCGTCGCCGCTCGCAAGGCCGGGGACGACGTGGTCGTGGTGGTCTCCGCGATGGGCGACACGACCGATGAGCTGCTCGACCTGGCCAACCAGGTGAGCCCGTTGCCGCCCGGCCGCGAGCTGGACATGCTGCTGACCGCCGGCGAGCGCATCTCGATGGCGCTGCTCGCGATGGCGATCCACAACCTGGGGTACGAAGCACGGTCGTACACGGGATCGCAGGCCGGCGTGCTCACCACCTCGGTGCACGGTCGCGCCCGCATCATCGACGTGACCCCGGGCCGGCTGCGTTCCGCGCTGGACGAGGGCGCGATCGCGATCGTGGCCGGTTTCCAGGGCGTCTCGCAGGACACCAAGGACATCACCACGCTGGGCCGGGGCGGATCGGACACCACCGCGGTGGCGCTGGCGGCCGCGCTGCACGCCGACGTCTGCGAGATCTACACCGACGTGGACGGCGTCTTCACCGCCGACCCGCGGATCGTGCCGGACGCCCAGCACATCAAGAAGATCACGTACGAGGAGATGTTGGAGCTCGCCGCCGGCGGGGCGAAGGTGCTGATGTTGCGATGTGTGGAGTATGCGCGCCGCTTCGGGGTGCCGATCCACGTACGCTCGTCCTATTCACAGAAGCCAGGCACGCTGGTCACCGGATCGATGGAGGACCTTTCCGTGGAACAAGCGCTGATCACCGGGGTCGCTCACGACCGGAGCGAAGCCAAGATCACGATCGTCGGGGTCCCCGACGAGCCGGGCGCCGCGGGCAAGATCTTCAACACGGTCGCCACCGCCGAGATCAACATCGACATGATCGTGCAGAACGTGTCGACCGAGGGCACCGGCCGCACCGACATCTCCTTCACCTTGCCGAAGTCCGACGGCGCCACCGCGATGGCCGCCCTCGACAAGATCAAGGATCAGATCAAGTTCAAGAGCCTGCTCTTCGACGACCACGTCGGCAAGGTGTCGCTGATCGGCGCCGGCATGCGCTCGCACCCGGGGGTCGCCGCGTCCTTCTTCGCCTGCATCGGCGAGGCCGGCGTCAACATCGAGATGATCTCCACGTCCGAGATCCGGGTCTCGGTGGTCTGCCGCGACAGCGACCTCGACACCGCGGTCCGGGCGGTGCACGACCAGTTCGAGCTGGGTGGCGGCGAGCAGGCCGTGGTGTACGCGGGCACCGGCCGGTAACACATGGCCGAGCCCACGCTCGCCGTCGTCGGAGCCACCGGCTCCGTCGGCACCGTCATGCTCGAGCTGCTCTCGTCCCGGCGCAACGTCTGGGGCGAGATCCGGCTGATCGCCTCCGCGCGCTCGGCCGGCAAGCGGCTGAGCTGCCGGGGCGAGCAGCTCACCGTCCAGGAGATCACGCCGGAAGCGTTCGACGGCGTGGACGTGGCCATGTTCGACGTGCCCGACGACGTCTCGCTGGAGTGGGCGCCGGTCGCCACCGCGCACGGCGCCACCGTGGTGGACAATTCGGCCGCGTTCCGGATGGAGCCGGACGTGCCGCTGGTGGTGCCCGAGGTCAACCCGTCGGTGCTGAAGCACCGCCCGCGCGACATCGTCTCCAACGCCAACTGCACCACGATGGCGATGATCATGGCGATCGCGCCGCTGCACCACGAGTACGGGCTGCGCGAACTGGTCCTCGCGTCCTACCAGTCGGCCTCCGGCGCCGGTCAGCTGGGCGTGGACACGCTGCACGACCAGCTCACCAAGGTGGCCGGCGACCGGCTGCTCGGCTCCCGGCCCGGTAATGTGCGGCAGGCCGTCGGCGACGATCTCGGCCCGTTCAGCGCGCCGCTTGCCCTCAACGTGGTGCCCTGGTCCGGTGACCTGGAGCCGCTCGGCTGGTCCTCCGAAGAGCTCAAACTGCGCAACGAATCCCGCAAGATCCTCGGCCTTCCGGCGCTCAAGGTCTCCGCCACCTGCGTACGCGTCCCGGTCGTGACCGGCCACTCCATCGCCGTGCACGCGGTGTTCGGCTCCGAGGTGGACGCCGAGGGCGCCCGTCAGGTGCTGCGCAACGCGCCCGGGGTGATCCTGGTCGACGACCCGGAGTCGGGCGAGTTCCCGATGCCGATCGACGCGGTCGGCACCGATCCGTCCTGGGTGGGCCGCATCCGCCGGGCCATGGACGACCCGCGGGCGCTCGACCTGTTCGTCACCGGCGACAACCGGCGCAAGGGCGCCGCGCTGAACACGGTGCAGATCGCCGAGCTGATCGCGGCCGAGGGCTTGCCGGGCCGATGAGCGACACCGGCATCTGCGAATTGGTGATTACTGCGGGTGACCCGGAGTGGCTCGCCGAGTTCACCCGCCGCCTGGTCGAGGACCGGCTCGCCGCGTGCGGTCAGGAGATCGCGACGATCCGCTCGATCTACCGCTGGGACGGCGGTGTGCAGGACGATCCCGAGGCGCGGGTCGCCCTGCACACCCGACTGTCCCTGGTCGACCGGATCATCGAGCGGGCCAACGCCGAGCACGCGTACGAGGTGCCGTGCGTGATCGCTCTGCCGATCTTGGCAGGCAATCCGGCGTACGTGGAATGGGTGCTTGACCAAACCGCCTAGGCTGCCGCGTCGAGGTCGGCGCGCGTCAGCAGCGCCCGCAGCGTGATGCCCTCGGCGGCCAGCGCCTGGGCGCCGCCCTCCTGGCGGTCGATCACGCAGAGCGCGTGGTCCACGTGAGCACCCAGATTGCGCAGCTCGCCGGTGGAGATGACCACCTGGCCGCCCGAGGTGACCACGTCCTCGATCACCAGCACCCGCCGGCCGGCCACCTCGGCGCCCTCGGCCAGACGCGCGGTGCCGTACTGCTTGGCCTGCTTGCGGACGAACGCGGTGGGCAGCTTGGCGTGCCGGGCCAGCGCGGTCACCACCGCGATGCCGCCCATCTCCAGACCGGCCAGCACCTCGGTGCCCTCCGGGATCAGCACGGCCATCTGCTCGGCGAGCTGGTCGAGCAGCTCCGGGTCCGCCTCGAACTGGTACTTGTCGAAGTATTCGTTGGCGATCCGGCCGGAACGCAGGACGAACTCGCCGGTCAGGCGGCTCACGGCGCGGACCTGCCGCGCGAGGTCAGAGTCTGTCACAAGAAGCAAGCCTGACAGGCGCTGTTCGCGCACCCGACGGCACCCTCTCAGCAACCGGCTCACCATGCCGATCAGAGGATCATGCAGACCAACCCGCACCGATGGTTCGGCGGAGGTCGCAGCCGCGTGCCGGACTCCGCGAAGGCGGGTGCCGAGGCCGCGGCGGAGGCGATCGGCGGCCGTACGCCCAAGGCGGTCTTCGTGTTCTGCTCGGTGGCCCACGACCTTCCGGTGCTGCTCGCGGCCGTGCGCGCCGAGGCCGGCCGGGACGCGGTCATCGTCGGCACCACCACGA
The DNA here is from genome assembly GCF_012933445.1 of Actinoplanes sp. TBRC 11911. Classification (GTDB taxonomy): domain Bacteria; phylum Actinomycetota; class Actinomycetes; order Mycobacteriales; family Micromonosporaceae; genus Actinoplanes. The sequence goes on along the minus strand of NZ_JABBNC010000007.1, from coordinate 271,560 downwards.
TCGGTGAGCTGGCCGGCGACGGAGCCGGTGACGGCGGGGTGGTCATCTCGGCGCTCGGCGGGGACGGCTTCACCGTGCAGGCGCGCGCGGCCCACGTCGATCCGCACGATCCGCGCGCCGCCGGGGCCGCGGCAGCTTCCGCGCTGCACGGGATGCATGACGACAACCGGGTGCTGATCCTGCTCTGCGACGGGCTCGCGCCACGGCCGCACGAGATCGTTCGGGGCGCGTCCTCGTCGGTGGGAGCGACGATTCCGCTGGTCGGCGGCCTGAGCGGGGATGACCGCCAATTTGCGGAGACGTTTCAGTTCTACGGCGACGAGGTGCTCACCGGGTCGGTCGTGGGGGTCGCGCTCGGCTCGGACGGGCCGATCGGTGTGGGGGTCGCGCACGGCTGGAGTCGCGTCGAGCCCCCGATGACGGTTACCCGGGGCGAGGGTACGCACATCTACGAGCTGGACGGTGAACCGGCGCTCGACGTCCTGCGGCGGCGCTTCGACGGGCGGCTTCCGCCGTTGGGGCTGCCCCGGCGCGGCGGTGCGGACATCCGGGTGATCCACGCCGGGTCCGACGAGGAACGTTCGGTGTGGGGCACGGCGGACCTCCCGCAGGGGGCGGTGGTCTGGCCGATGGAGGCGGATCGGCCGGCGCTGCTGGCCGGCGCGTCTTCGTCGTGCATGGAGGCGGTGTCCCAGCTCGACGGGCTTCCCCCGCTCGGGGCGATTCTGTTCGACTGCGGAGGACGGCGGGCCGGGCTTGCTAAGGACGGCGGCGACCTCGATGACGAGATCGCGGTGATCCGGGAGGCGCTGGACGATGCGCCGTTCGTCGGTCTCTATACGCTCGGCGAGATCGCTCGGGTTCGGGGGGCACTGGGGATGCACGCGCTCACGCTGGTGACGCTCGCCCTGGCGTGATCGCCTGGTCGACCCGGCCCGGGCTCGGTCGTTCCGGTGCGGTTGGCGTCCCGACCCGCCGGCGCATGGGTGGTGTCGCCGGTCGACTTCGTGCCGGTCGCCGAGGAATTCGGTCTGATCGTCGACATCGGGCAGTGGATGCTTGCCGGTATCCCCCGTCGGCTCGGCGTTCAGCTGTCCATTGAGAATTTCGGCTTTCGTTCTCATTTCGCATTGGCGAAGACCATCGTGGAGCTGGCGCAGATCTTCGGGATGCGGGGGGATCGAGAACGCACAGCTCGCCGCGCTCGGCCCCCTTCTACTGGCCGCTCGACCCGTCGTCGGTGCTGGATTGGCTCGGGCCGGCCGGAGTGCGCTGAGCGTCACCCGAACGCGTACTTGATGCCGGTCTGACTTTATGACGGCGTGTCCGACGGTACTTTTTGGATGATGTGAACATATTGCTCGGAAGGAACTTTCCGTGACACCCTTCGCCTTGTTTTTCCTGCTTGCCCTGGCCGGGTCGACGTGTTTCGCGTTAGGTCGCGCTCTCGGCCGTGGTGAACGCTATGAGAAGGGCTATCGAGAGGGTTTCCGGGACGGTGAAACCGGATCCCTGGCCCGGGCCGCGCGGTTGATCCAGCTCAATGATCGCCCAGCGGCGGCGCCGTCGGTGGAGACCATGCTCGGGCCCTATTCGGTGCCGCAGCAGCAGTTGCCCGTGCGTAGTGCCGGGCCGACGGTTACCGCGGTGCCGGTGCGGCCGCAGCTCGCGCTCTGATACTCCTCAGATCTTCGCGCTCGGCCTCCGGCTGAAAAGGTCGCGTAGGGAGCCCGGCATGCTGTTAGCGTACTAAGTGGATGGTCTGGATGCAGCCGCTCGCTCGCGCCTGTGGATAACCCGGAAAATTTGTCAGACCCACCCGCTTGACTCGACCCCACCCAGGACCGGGGTGGGGTAGCAGTAGCGGTTGGCGGGCTGATCCCTCCTTATTGGAGGGACCAGCCTGGAAAGGGTTGATGGCCGCTTAGAGCAGCGCGTAGGCCAGGACGTTGAGGGCCAGGATTCCCAGGGCGTAGACGGTGGCGACGATGCCCAGGATCAGGGCCAGCTTGGCGAGGCGTTCGCGGCGTCGCAGGCCGATGGAGGCGCAGACCACGGCGCCGGCGGCGGGGACCAGTGGGCTCACGAAGAAGCTGATGGCTACGGCGAAGGCCGCCAGGACGATGGCGACGACGCTGAGGACGCTGGCGGCCGGGACCGCTGAGGTTTGGTCGGGGAAATACGGAAGGCCGTAGGGGGATGGCGCGCCGTATGCCCCTGGGGCGTAGGGCGCTGTGTATTGCGGTGCGGGTGCGGTGGGGAACTGCTGAGCGGTGGCCGGTGGGGCGTATTGCGGTGGTGGGGCTGCGTATTGGCCCGTCGTGGCATCGGTGGGTGCAACGGGTGCGGTGGCGTAGTGGCCGGGCATCCGGGCGGTGGGTGTGACGGGTGAGGCGATGTGCTCGCCGCCCTGGGGGGTGTATGGCACCTGGGCGGAGGCGGAAATGCTTGCGCTGTACGGGGCTGCCACGGGAGCTGTGGCTGCGAGGGGGGCGGTGCTGTACGGGGCTGCCACGGGTGCCGTGGCTGCGAGGGGGGCGGTGCTGTACGGGGCTGCCACTGGAGCTGTGGCTGCGAAGGGGGCGGCGCCGTAGTGCGGGGCGGCGGGTGGGGCTGCCACGGAGGCCGCGGACGGGATGGGGACGGTGTCCTCGTTGCTGCCTGGCGCGTAGACGGGGGCGTTTGTCGCGGGCAGGGTGGCGCTGTACTCGGAGACCAGATGCGGGTCGGCTGGGGTTGGTGGGGCGAACGTCGGTAGCTGCTCAAGCGGTGCGTCGGGGTACTGCTCGACGTTCGAGGGCGGCGCGGGTGGTGCGCCCCCGCCCAGGTGCGGCAGGCCGCTCGGAGGCTCCTCCAGGTCGGGGGTGGCCGCGCTGGCGCTGTACGTGGGTGGGGCGACCAGGCCGCTCGGGGCGTCGGTGTCGGGCTGCGGCCAAGCGGTCGGTGGGGCGCAGGTGGCGCAGGGGCCGCTTGGCTGGGTACTCGGTGCTCCGCAATGCGTGCAAGTCATCCGTTTCTCCCCGCTCTGGATTCGTTGCGGGGAGAAATCGGTTGGCTAGCCGCGGACTTGAGCGGATCTGGGCCCATCCGGGGCCGGGTGCGAGCCTGGTGTGGTTGTCGGGCTGTGCCGTCGCGTACGAGAAAAATGAATCACCCAAGCTGGCGCCGGACCTCGGCGGCCACACGACCGCCTTCCGCCCGGCCCGCCACCGCGGCCTGCGCCGCCTTCATCGCCGGGCCCATCTGGGCCTTGCCGGTGAAACCGCCCGCCGCGAGCGCGTCGGTGACCAGACCGGCGATTTCCTCGTCGGTGAGCTGTTTCGGCAGGTAGCGCTCGATGACCTCGCCCTCGGAGCGCTCCTTGGCCGCCTGATCGGCCCGGCCCGCGTCGGCGAACGCTGTCGCGGCCTCACGACGCTTCTTCGCCTCCTTGGCCAGGACGGCGGTGACCTCGTCGTCGGAGAGGTCGCGGGCCTCGGCGCCGGCCACCTCGGCGTTACGCACCGCGGCCAGCGTCATCCGCAGCGTCGACGTGGTCAGCTCGTCGCGGCCCTTCATCGCGGAGTGCAGGTCATCGTTCAGGCGGTCTTTCAGCGTCCCCATGGACGGAGAAACTACTCTTGCCTGCATGCGGAAGCGCTCCCTTATTGCCCTGAGTGCCGGTGTTGCGGCTGCCGGCGGCCTGACCCTCGCCTACGCGAGCCTTATTGAACGCAACCTCTTCACGCTGCGGCGCTTTGACGTGCCGATTCTCGAGCCGGATGCCGAGCCGCTGCGCATTCTGCATATTTCGGATTTGCATATGATGCCCGACCAGCGACGCAAGCAGGACTGGGTGAACGCGCTGATCGGCGCCGACCCCGACCTGGTCGTGGTGACCGGCGACAACATGGCCAACCCGAACTCGGTGCCGGGAGTGCTGCGCGCGCTTGATCCGTTGCTGTCGGTGCCGGGGGTGTTCGTGTTCGGCTCCAACGACTACCGGGGGCCGATCTTCAAGAACCCGCTGCGGTACCTGATGCGGGACCGGGAGTACCGGCAGGGCGCCGAGCTGCCGGCCGACGATCTGCGGGCGGCGTTCGTGGATGCGGGCTGGGCCGACCTGAACAACGCCCGGACGGTCCTGAAGGCGGGCGGGCGGTCGGTGGAGCTCGTCGGCGTGGATGATCCGCATATCGACCTGGATGACTACGCGTCGGTCGGGGGGCCGATCTCGTCCGGGGCCGACCTGCACATCGGGGTGACGCACACGCCGGCGGCGCGGGTGCTGAACCCGATGGCGGCGGACGGGTTCTCGCTGCTGCTGGCCGGGCATACGCATGGCGGGCAGGTGTGCGTCCCCGGGTACGGGGCGCTGACGACGAACTGTGACCTGCCGCATCGGATGGCTCGCGGGTTGCACCGGTGGCCGGGCTCGGACGCGTGGCTGCACGTTTCCGCTGGTCTCGGGACGCACCCGACGGCACCGGTCCGCTTCGCTTGTCGCCCGGAGGCCTCGGTTTTGACGCTGATACCGCGCTGACCTGGGGTTTTGCGGGTGGGGGGATACCGATTTCGCGTGCGTCCGGGCGTCGGATAGTATTTCGGAGCAGCTCGGGGTGTGGCGCAGCTTGGTAGCGCGCTTCGTTCGGGACGAAGAGGCCGTGGGTTCAAATCCCGCCACCCCGACAGAGTTGATGCAGGTCAGGCCGGTTCCCCGAGGGGAACTGGCCTGACTGCTTTATGGGGTCGTCAGCGGGGCGGTGTCTTCCGCGCCCAGCCAACCCTGGTTCAGCATGCTGGTCGCCATCCAAGGCCCAATACGGGCAGCTCTGGGACCCGCCGCCGAGATTTTTGGAGACCTTGGAGAGTTAGGGCTCGCATGTGGGCGCAACTCTCCAAGGTCTCGAAATCAGGTCTCGACCGAGGGTTGCAAAAGGGCGCTTAAGCTGAAAAAACGATCGTCCTGTATGGATGGTCGTCCACAATATGAGAAATTTCGTCCGGTAAGTGGGACCCCGCCCGGGCGTGACCTGGCCGCGGTAATCGCCAGCCGCACGCCGGGCAAAGCCGGCCACGCGGACCGATCAGCCGCTGGCGAAGTCGTCCGGACGCTGAGAGGGCGGGACATCGATCGATGTCCCGCCCTCTCAGGTGTGCGTCAGCGCCTTGGTTTGGTCTGGCGCGGGTCTGGCTGGTCCGGCTTGTCCCCGTCCTTGTCGCCGCCGGCCTTGCCCTGGCTTGGCCGGATGACCACGACGCCGCCCTTCGGCGCGCGGCCGCTCGGGTCGGTCTCGGCTGCCGTGCCCTCGGGGCAGTTGGACTCGACCGGGCTGCCGATCGTCGGCTCGAAGCCGGCGTCGCGGATCCGGCTCTGGGCGCCGCCGAGGCTGTCGCAGGTCACGTCGGGGACCGACTTCTGGTCGCCGACGGCCACCTTCTTGTTGTCGGGGACCTTGAACTGGACCTTGGGTTTGCCCTTCATGTAGTCGCCCAGGGTCTTGTAGACGGCCGGGTTGATCTGGTTGTGGGACATGTGGTCCGGGTGGTTCTGGTAGTCGGGGTTCACCATGTAGCCGGCGACCACCATCGACGTCGTGCCGGCGATCAGGGCCGCGGTCTTGTCCTCGTCCGTGGTGCCCGTCTTGCCGTACACCGGGTGGCCGACGTAGTCGCGTACGACCGCGGCCGTGGCGCCGCCGCAGTTGCCCAGCTGGGCCGAGTCGCCGACCGGGCAGCGGGCCGCGTCGAGTGCCGAGCGGGCCACGTCCGTGCTGGTCGCCCGGATGCACTGCGGTTTGCCGATGTCGAGCTTCTCGCCGGTCTGGGTGGCGATCTGCTCGATCGGGGTGGGCTCGCAGTACATGCCGTCGCCGGCCAGCACCGCGTACGCGTTCGCCATGTCGAGCGGGGTGGACGCGGACACGCCCAGCGTGAAGGCGCCCCACTGGCTGGCCGACTGCTGGTCGTTCGCGAACTTGGCGTCCTGCGGTGACCGGAACTGCACGCCGAACCGCTTCGCCACGGCCACCACGTTCTCCGCGCCGGCGCGTTCCTCAAGCGGCACGAAGTACGTGTTCACCGACTTACCGAAGCCGGTCCACATGTTGTAGACGCCGGCCTCGCCGCCGCCCGAGTTCTGCGGGCACCAGAAGTGCGTGCCGGCGCAGGCGGACGGGCTGCCCGGTTCGATGATGTATTTCGACTTGTACTGGCCCTCGGCCTTGATCGTGGTGTTCAGCGACATGCCCTGTTCGAGGGCGGCCACCATGGTGAACATCTTGAAGACCGAGCCGGCCTGGTAGCCGGTGATGTCGCCGCCGCCGGTGAGCAGCGGGTTCGTCGTGTTCGGATACGTGCCGCGGGCGCCCTTGCGCGCCTTGGACGGATCGGACGACTTCGGGTTCTGCGGGTGGTCCTGATCGTCCAGCTTGTACTTCCGGTTGGCCGACAGCATCCGCACCTTGCCGGTGCCGGGCTCGACGCCGGCCAGCAGGATCGCGTTCTTGTTGGTGTCCTTGATCTGCTCGGAGATGCGCTTCCGGGCGTCGTCCATGGCCCTGACGTCCATCGACGTCACGATGCGGTAGCCGCCGCCCTTCAGACGACGTTCCCGGTCGTACGCGTTGGCGCCGAACTCTTCGCGGCTCATCCACCAGCGGTAGAAGTAGTCGCAGAAGTAGCCCCACGCGTTCTTGGCCACCGAGACGCAGCCGTTGCCGACCGGCTTGACCTTGCGCGGGATCGGCTCCTTGATCGCCTTGTCGGCCTGGGCCTGGGTGATCGCGCCCATCTTGACCATGGCGGGGATGACGTAGTTGTTGCGCCGCGCCTCGATCTGCGGGTAGCCCTCGGCGGAGGTCGGGTTGAAGCTGGTCGGCGCCTTGACCATGCCGGCCAGCATCGCGGCCTGCCCGATGGTCAGATCCTTCGGTTTCTTGTTGAAGTAGACCTGGCTGGCGGCGAACACCCCGTAGGTGTTGTTACCGAACGGCGCAATGTTCACGTACCGCTCGAGGATCTGCTCCTTGGATTGCTCCTTCTCAATCTGCAGCGCGTACTTCATCTCGGTGACCTTGCGCTTCGGCGTGTCCTTGGTGGCGTCCACGACCTCTTGCGGGCTGGTCGCGGAATATGCCAAGGACATACGTACGAGCTGCATGGTGATCGTCGAGGCGCCCTGCTTCGCCTTGCCGTTGTTGTTGTTCACGAACGCTCGCGCGACGCCCTTCAGGTCGACGCCGTTGTGGTGGTAGAACTCCTGGTCCTCGGCCGCCACCATGGCGTTCAGCATGAAGGGTGAGATGTCCTTCGATGGGACGTCGCTGCGGAATTCGTCGTAGAACTGCGAGATCTGAGTTTTGCCGTCCGACGCGTAGATCCGGGTGATCTGCGGGGAATTGAAGTCCTTGATCTCGCTGGGCAGGCTCGCGAAGGTCTGCCCGCCCGCCTTTGCGGCGAGTCCGGACATCGCCGCGGCGGGGAAAGCGGCGGCCGCGACAACGACGCCCGCGAGCAACCCGCAGATCGTTAACGAGGTCGCGTTGGCGAATATGTTGTGATCGCGTCTGCGCATCCAGGAGGTCACCCGGGCAGGGTACGCGACGATTGCACGACTGCGCACGCCGAGATCGTCCGGATTCGCCCAGAATGATTCTGCCTCGTACGCCTAGATCATCGTAAGGATTTCGCAAGATCCGCCCCGTGCGGCTCTTGTGGCCTTTGCCACCTTTGCCGGGAACCACCGGGCTGTACGTATTTGAGGGACAACGTTGCGTAATCACCCGACTACAGAGCATGATGGTCCGGCGAGCTATCGCACGACGTCTGCACGGCTTGGGGGGCATGAGCACGCGGGCGTCCGGGGGGTTACGCAAGGGGGGACGTATACAGATGGGGATGATCAGCGACTGGCCCAGCATGGCGGCGTGTCAGAGTGGCGACCCTGACGCGCTTTTCGTGCAGGGCGCCGAGCAGAACGTGGCGAAAAGGATCTGCCGCAGCTGCCCGGTCCGCTACGAATGCCTTGCCGACGCCCTGGACAACCGGATCGAGTTCGGCGTCTGGGGAGGCATGACGGAACGAGAGCGGCGAGCGCTGCTGCGCCGCCACCCGCATGTGGCGAGCTGGCGGAAAATGTTCGAGGCCGCGATGCGGGAGAAGGGCGCCGACAAGGTGCTCGTCCCCACCCGGTAGGGGCGGCCTAGGCGAGAAGTGCGCCGATCGTCCGTAGCCCGTCGACGTCGTGGACGTCGGCGGGCTGCGCCGTGACGGAGACCGCCGGCACCCCCGGGAAGGCGTCGGTGAAGGTGGCGGCGACGGTCATCTCCCGCCGGATCTGGCGGACCAGACTCGCGTGCACTCGTAACGCGTCGGCGGTCATCTCCTGCTCACCGGCCGCGTCCAGCGCGGCCGCGGCGGTCTCACTGCGCTCGGCCGAGAGCGAGTCGGCCTCGGCGCGGTGCATCCGGTTCAGGACCAGCCCGGCGAGCGGCATCCGCTCGGCGACCAGGCGCTCCGCGAAATAAGCCGCTTCCCGTACGGCGTCCCGCTCGGGCGCCGCGACGAGGAGGAACGCGGTTTGCGGGTCCTGCAGGATCCGGTACGTCTCGTCGGCACGGTGCCGGAATCCGCCGAACATCGAGTCGAGCGCCGCGACGAAGCCGGACAGATCGGTCAGTAGCTGGGCGCCCAGAATCTTCTGAACCGTCCGGGAGAACAGCCCGAACGACGCCGTGACCAGGCTGAACATGCTCCGGCCACCGGTCCGCGCGGGCGAGGTCAGCAGCCGCAGCATGCGCCCGTCGAGAAAGCGGGACAGGCGGGCCGGCGCGTCCAGGAAGTCGAGGGCCGACCGCGACGGCGGGGTGTCCACGACGATCAGATCCCACTCGTCGGTGGACCGCAGCTGGCCGAGCTTTTCCATCGCCATATATTCCTGGGTGCCGGAGAAGGTCGAGCTCATGGCCTGGTAGAACGGGTTCGCGAAGATCTCCGAGGCGCGCTGCGGGGTGGTGTGCTGCTGCACCACCTCGTCGAAGGTGCGCTTCATGTCGAGCATCATGGCGTGCAGCTCGCCGCCCGACTCGCCGTCGATGCCCTTGACCTGGCGCGGGGTGTTGTCGAGCTCGCTCAGCCCCATCGACTGCGCGAGCCGGCGCGCCGGGTCGATCGTCAGCACCACGGTGCGACGTCCGTGCTTCTCGGCTGCTCGCAGTCCGAGCGCGGCGGCGGTGGTCGTCTTGCCGACCCCGCCGGCCCCGCAGCAGACGATGATCCGGGTGGCCGGATCGGCGAGCAGATCATCGACATCGAGCCGTTCAGCGGTCAGGTCAGCCACCAGCCCAGAGTAATCCGCCGGAGATCGCACTTCGTGCTCCGTTCTCGTGCCGTACGGCGAAGCCGTTTTAGACAGCTCAGCTCAAGCCTTCACCAGCGCGGCCGCGAGCTCGTCGAGACCGGCCTGGTCCACGCCCTGGGGCAGGAACGGCAGCTCGATCACCTGGTTCCCGGATTCGCCGAGCTCGGTCCGCAGCGACTCCTCGATGCCCTGCCGGGTCAGATAGTCCTTCGCCTCGGTAGCCAGCCCGGCCACGGTTGCCGGGTCGGTCGGCAGCCCGGCCTCGGCCAGCCCACGCTTGAGCTCGGCCTTGGTCACCTTGCCGGCGGTCAGCAAAGCGGGCTTGGCGGCGTTCACGATGATCCGGCCGACCGGGATGCGCAGGGCGGTGAGCTCGGCGATCGCGTCCAGCGTCTCCTGCACCGGCATCTCTTCCAGCAGGGTGACCACGTGCACCGAGGTGATCGGCGAGCGCAGCAGCGACGCCACGCCCTCGCTCTGCGTCTTGATGGGGCCCATCTTGGTCAGCTTCGCGGTCTCCGCGGTGACGTTCAGGAAGCGGCCGATCCGGCCGGTGGGCGGCGCGTCCAGAACCACCGCGTCGTAGACCCGTTTGCCGTTGTGCGACCGGGTGGTGGCCTCTTTGACCTTCCCGGTGAGCAGCACGTCGCGCAGGCCCGGGGCGATGGTGGTGGCGAAGTCGATGGCGCCCACCTTGCGCAGCGCCCGCCCGGCCGCGCCCAGGTGATAGAAGAGGTCCAGATATTCCAGGAGGGCTTCCTCCGGGTCGACCGCGAGCGCGCGCACCTCGCCGCCGCCCGCGACCGTCGCGATCCGCAGCTCCTTGTACGGCAGCTGCTCGGTCTCGAAGAGCTGGGCGATGCCCTGCCGGCCCTCGACCTCGACCAGCAGCGTCCGGTGTCCGCCCGCGGCCAGGCCCAGGGCCAGTGCCGCGGCCACGCTTGTCTTACCGGTGCCGCCCTTGCCGGTCACCACGTGCAGCCGCGCCGGCCACTTGTTGACGTGCTCGCCCATGTCATCAACCGTACGGGCAAGTAGGTAACGGCCCGAGATCAGCCCGTCACGTCACAGACCAACCACCCTGTCTTTCGGATCACGGTGAACTGGAGATCCTGCTCGGCCGACTTCTCATCGGCGGTCGACATGGTGACGTGCACCGCAACCTTGGCGCTGTCCTTCTCGTTGTCGGAGACCGCCGGAGCGTCCCAGCGGTAGACCGCGTTCTGGTAGCCCTGCGAATACGCCTTGATGTCGCGGACCCGGTTGGTGAGCTTCTGCTCGTTACGGGCCTCGCGGCACACCAGGTTGTTCGCGGCGGTCGGGTCCTGCTCCGAGTAGACGGCGGTCAGGAAGCGGTCGACCGCGGTCGCCGGGTCGGGCGCACCCGTCTGGTCGGCGTCACGTAACAGGAAATATGCCGACGTAGCGCCCCCGCCGCAGAGGACCAGGGTGGCGGCCAGCGCGATGGACACCCACACGGCGCCGCGCCGCCGGCGTTTGGGCGGCTGCTGGCCGGCCCAGATCGGGGCCGGCTGCGTCGAGTGCTGCCAGGCCATGTGCGGGGGCGGCGTGGTCTGCCACTGGCCGGGCGCCTCGTGCTGGGCGTGAAACGGCGCGGTCGGGGGCGGCGCCTGCCAGCCGATCGTGGCCGGCGTGATGACCTGGGTGCTCTCGTGGGCGGCGGGCGCGACCGGCATCGGCGCGGTGGCCTGCTCGTCCTCGAATGCGCCGGGCGGCGGCCACGCGTCGACCTCGGGCGGCGGCGCGTCGATGAAGTCGTCGCCGAGCGACGAGTCGGCCGGCGTGGAAGCGGCGGGAGCGGCAGGCGCAGCCGCGACCGGCGCCGCGGACACCGGCGCTGAAGAGAGCGGCGCCGGGGACACCGGCGCGGCATCGATTTCCGCGTGCGGCGGCTCCGGTGCCGGGATCGGCTCCTCCGGCGGGATCGGCTGCGGCGGCTCCGGGTCGGGTGACGGCATCGGCGCCGGCTCCGGGTGCCCCGGTTCAGCGCCCTGCGGGTGCGTCATGTCGCCCTCCGTGATCTTCCGGCCGCGTGCCTGCGAAAGCCCGCTCAGCCTAGCCAAACCGGCAACTCCGCGGGCCCTAAGCTGTGCCGGTACCCGACGATTAGGGAGTATGCAGGCGATGCAGAAGTGGGAGTACGTGACCGTGCCCCTGCTGGTCCACGCGACCAAGCAGATCCTGGACAACTGGGGCGAGGACGGGTGGGAGCTCGTTCAGGTCGTCCCCGGTCCAAACGCGGAGCAGCTGATCGCTTACATGAAGCGGCCGAAATCGTGACGACGCCGGTCGCTGGTGAGGGCGGCGTCGACGCGTACGAAAGGCTGGCTGAACTGGGGTTGACCCTGCCGAACGTGAATCCGCCGCTGGCGGCGTACGTCCCGGCGGTGCAGTCCGGCAATTTCGTGTACGTCTCCGGGCAGCTGCCCATGGTGGAGGGGAAGCTGCTGCGGATCGGCAAGGTCGGCGCCGAGGTGACCGAGGAGGAGGCCGCCGAGCTGGCTCGCACGTGCGCGCTGAACGCCCTGGCCGCCATCGAGGATCTGGTCGGTCTGGGCGAGCTTGTCAAGATCGTGAAGTTGACAGGATTCGTGGCGTCGGCGCCGGGATTCACCGGGCAGCCGGCCGTTATCAACGGAGCGTCGAATCTTTTCGGTGACGTTCTGGGCGAGCAGGGACGGCACGCGCGCAGCGCCGTCGGCGTGGCTGAGCTGCCGCTCAACGCGCCGGTCGAGGTGGAGGTCATCGCCGAGGTTCAGTGATCTTGCGGCCGGCCAGGTTGCGATCGGTAACCGGGCAGGCCAGGCAGATCGCACATCCGGTGCTCGGCCACATCCCCATGCGCGACGTACGATTCGCGCATGGGGGGTGCTGCGCTCAACGGCCTACCGGCCTGGGTGATGCTTCTCCGCGCGCCCAACCCGGGCCCGATGACCCTCGAGGGCACCAACACGTACGTGCTGCGCGCCCCCGGCGAACAGCACGCGGTGGTGATCGACCCGGGACCGCTGCACGAGGAGCACCTCACCCGGGTGGCCGAGCATGGGCCGATTCGGTTCATTCTGGTCACCCACCGGCATCATGACCACGTCGAGGGTGCCGCACGGCTCGCCGAGCTGTGTGGCGGCGTCCCCGTGCTCGCGGCCGATCCCGAGTTCGGTACACCGCCGGGTCGCGACATCAAAACGGATGGTTTGTCCATCGAGGTGCTCGATACACCCGGACACACGATGGACTCCGTGTGTTTTCTCGTCGATTACGGGAATGACCGGGCCATGTTCACCGGCGACACCATTCTCGGCCGGGGTTCCACCGTTGTGGCGGCACCGGACGGCAGCCTCGGGGCGTACCTGGAAAGCCTGGAGAAAATCGCGGCCTATTCCGGCGTCACGATGCTGCCGGGTCATGGGCCGGTGCAGCCGGATGTCGCCGTCCTGGCGGACCTCTATCTGCGGCATCGGCGGGAGCGGCTGGCTCAGGTGCGGGCCGCAATGGACGCCGGGGCCGATACCCCCGAGAAGGTCGTTGATCTCGTATATCCGGACATCGAACCGGGTGTTCGGTTTGCGGCGGAATTCTCGGCCGCGGCGCAACTGGATTATCTCCGTCACAGAAATCGGGAATCAGGAACAAGGGTCGACAGGTTGGATCCGCTGTGACTTGTCTTGTGTGTGGAACCGTCGCCGTACCCGGCGCCCGCTTCTGCCACAACTGCGGAGCCGCCCTTCCGGCCGCGGCGACATTGCCGGCGGCCGAGCGGCGGATCGTCACCGTGCTCTTCGGCGACCTGTCCGATTTCACCTCTTGGTCCGAAGACCTGGATCCGGAACGCGTCGGCGCCGTCACCGACCGGGTGCTGGCGGCACTCGCGGGCGCGGTGAAGACGTTCGGCGGGCACGTCGACAAGCTGACCGGCGACGGGATCATGGCGGTCTTCGGCGCGCCGGTCGCCCATGAGGACGACGCCGAGCGCGCGGTCCGCGCCGCACTGAGCATGCAACGAGCCGTCCGCCGGGTGCTGGACGACGAGCGCGGCGGCGGCGCCCCGATCGGCCTGCGCGTCGGCCTCAACACCGGCGAGGTGGTGGCCGGCATCCAGGCGGCCATCGAATACACGGTCATCGGCGACACGGTGAACACGGCTGCCCGGCTGGCCGACGCCGCCGCGGTGGGCGCGGTCTACGCGGGTTCGCGCACCAGCGGCGGCACCCGGCATGTCGCCTCGTGGCGTCAGCTGCGGCCGCTGCGGCTGAAGGGCAAGCGCGAGCCGGTTCCGGCGTTCGAGCTGCTCGGCCTGCACGACGCGCCCGGTACCCGCTCGGGTCTGGGCGACGAGGCGCCGTTCGTGGGCCGCGAGACCGAGCTGGGCCGGGTCGCCGGGCGGCTGGCCGAGGCGATCGACGCGGGCACCCCGCGCGTGATGGTGATGACCGCCGAGGCCGGCATCGGTAAGTCCCGGTTCGCCGGCGAGGTCAAGCGGCTCGCGGCCGGCTACGACGTGGGTAACGGACGGTATGCGTCGCACACCGGTGCCCGGGTGCTGCGGGTGCGGTGCCGCGCGTTCGGTGAGCGCCGCCGGTTCGCGCCCCTCGCCGACCTGGTGCGTAAGTCGGTCGGCCTGCCCAAGGACGTCGTCACCACGGTCGGCCGCGGCGTGGTCGAGGAGCGGCTGCGCAAGCTCGCGAACCGGCTGAGCCGCGATGGCGAGACCGCTGACATCGATGTCGACCGGCTGCTGGCGATCCTCGGCTACGGCGAGCCGCCGGGCAGCCAGCCGTCGCCGGCGGCGGTCTCGGACTGGCAGCCGACCGCGAACAAGGGGCTGGACGCCGACACCGTCTCGCGCGCGGTCGCCAACCTGCTGAGCGCGCTCGCCGCCGAGGCGCCGCTGGTGGTGATCGTCGACGACCTGCACGACGCCACCGCGTCGACCGTGGACGCGCTCGGGCGTACGCTCTCGCTGCTCGACGGCCCGGTGGTGGTGCTGCTGCTCGGCCGGCCCGAGCTGGTGCGCACGGCCGGCGCGTTGACCCGGCTCGCCGACGCCGAGGTGCACACCCTGCCGCCGCTGCGGGGCGCGGACGCGTCCCGGCTGCTCACGTCGTATCTGAACGGCGGCAAGCTGCCGCAGGCGGACACCGACCGGCTGCTCGCGACCGCCCAGGGCAACCCGTTCTACCTGGCCGAGATGATCACCCTGCTGATGGAGCGGGGGGCGCTGACCCCGGCCGTGGGCGCCAACGCGGCCGACAAGTGGCAGCTGGCCAACGGCTCGCTCGGCAGTCAGCTGCTCTCCCGTGACCTGGCCGCGGTGCTGGCGGCGCGGATCGACGCGCTCCCGCCGGAGCCACGCTCGGTGCTGCGCGACGCGGCGGTGGTCGGTGACACCGTGCCGACCGGCGTGATCGAGGCACTGCGCGAGCGGCGGGCGGTCAGTGACGCCCGGCCCGGCGCGGTCGCCGCGGTCGAGCTGGAGCGCTCGGTGGACGAGCTGCTTCAGCGGCGCATGCTGCACCGGGTGCGCGGCGGTTACGCGTTCACCACGCCGCTGATGCGCGAGGCGGCGTACACCGGGATCGGCAAGGCGGACCTGGCCGACCGGCACGCATACCTGGCGAACTGGGCGGCGCCGGAGACGATCGACCGGATCGGCTACGACGGCGCGAGCCGGCTGAGCCTCACCGAGAACGAACGCGACATGTTCGTCGCCACGCACGCCGAGTGCGCGGTCGAGCTGGCCGACGCCGTACGCCTGCGCCCCGACGCCGCCGTGCGTGAGGTCGCCCCGCTCGGGGTCGCCGCGCTGGGCCGTCTCGCCCGCCGGGCACTGGCCAACATCGAACCGGCCGCCTCGATCGAGTACGCGGAACGCGCCGCGATCCTGGCCCACGACGACCTGCCGCTGCCCGACCAGTTGGTGCACGCCCGTGCGCTGCTGCGCCTGGGCCGCGCCGAGGAGGCCCTCGAGTTCGGCGAGAAGATCTCCGCCAGCGCCGTCGACGAACCGGTCAGCAAGGCCGAGGCGCTGCTGGTGGTGGGCCGGGCGCACGAGGCGCTGGGCGACATCGGCCGCGCGGTGAGCGCCTGGCAGGACGCCCTCGACGTGGCGACCGAGGCCGAGCTGCTGCCGGAGCGAGCCAACGCGATGCGCCGGCTCGGCATGGCCGACTTCCTGGGCGGCCGGTTGAGCCAGGCGAGCAGCCGGTTCGCCGCGGCGTACCAGGTGACCCTGGCGGCCGGCGACCGGCACGGCCAGGCCTGGGCGCTGCAGAACCTGGCGTGGGTGACCACGACGCGCGGCGACTTCGCCGGCACTGACGCGGTGCTGGGCCGGGCCGCCCGCCTGTTCGCCGAGCTCGGCGACCCGACCGGCCGGTCCTGGCTGCGCGGCACCACGGCGTTCGCCCGGCTGCTGGCCGGCCGGCTGCACGAGTCGCGTCGCCTGGCCCGGATCTTCCTGCCGTTCGGTGACCGGGTCGGCGAGCCCTGGGCGGTCGGCACGCTGCGTGCGGTCGAGGCGTTCGCGGCGAGTGAGCTGGGCGAGCTGGGCGAGGCGGACGGTGAGGCCCGCCGGGCGTACCGGGACTTCTCGGCGGTCGGCGACGACTGGGGCCGCGGTCTCGCGCTGGTGGTCCGCGGTGCGGTGGCGCGCGGGCTGGGCGAGTACGACCAGGCCTACGACCTGCTCACCGACGCTCTCGGGTATGCCGACAAGACCGGCCATCCGCTGCTGCTGGGCATGGCCGGCACGCTGCGCGGGTTCATCGCCCTGCAGCGCGGTGACCTGGCCGGCGCCGAGGCCGACGCGCGCCGGGTGATGACCGCTGTCGAGCCGCACAACCCGCTCGCCCCGGCGCAGGTGGGCCCGCGGGTGCTGCTGGCCGAGGCCCGGATGCGGGCCGGCGACGGGGAGGCGGCGATCGCACTGCTCGCGCCGATCGCCACCGACACCGCGGCGCCGGCATTGTTCTTCTCCCGGCGTCAGGCCCTTTCCTCGTACGCCTCGGCCCTGCTCACCGAGAACCGGGTGGACGCGGCGCTGACCTGGATCAAGCGCGCCCGCGAGGTACCGGCCGAGGACATCCGCAGCGGGGTGACGGCCGCGATGGTCGAGGCCCGGGTGCTGGCGGCCGCCGGTCGGTGCGAGGAGTCGCAGGCGGCCGCCGACGAAGCCGTTCTGCTGGCGTATTCGACCGAGCAGGTCAGCGAGCGGGCGGCCGCCGAAGCGCTGCGCCAGGCGCTGTCGATCGAGCCGGTCGCGGAGAACACTCCGGAAAGTGTCGCCTTCGCGTCCGACGTGCCGGGATGACCACGCGCCGTCTTGGCGTATTTTCTGTGGCATGACGGAGACTCCGCCCGGCGCGTTACCTGTCCCGTACGTGCCAGGTATGTCCGGTTTGTCCGTCATGGCGCGCGGCGGATACGCCACGGTCTTTCGCGCCACGCAGGACTCGGTCGGCCGCGAGGTCGCCATCAAGGTCGAGAACCGTCGCCTGGAAAGCTCCCGCGACCAGGCACGATTCCTGCGTGAGGCGCGCGCGGCCGGTCGCATGTCGTCGCATCCGTACGTGGTCGACCTGTTCGACGTCGGCGTCACTGTCGACCAGCATCCGTACTTCATCATGGAGCTCTGCGACGGGTCCTACCTGGACCGGATGCGCCGCTCGCCGCTCGGCGCCGCCGAGGCCCGCGACCTCGGCGCCAAGATCGCCGACGCGCTGGTGCACTCGCACGCCAACGGGGTGCTGCACCGCGACGTGAAGCCGGCGAACATCCTCTACTCGCAGTTCAGCTCGGCCCTGCTCGCCGACTTCGGCCTGGCCGTGCTGGGCGAGATGCGCGACTCGTCGGTCACGCTGGAGGTGCTCACCCCGGCGTACGCCGCGCCCGAGATGTTCCGGCACGACGAGCCCACCGGCGCGGTCGACGTGTACGCGTTGTGTGCCACCCTCTACGCGCTGATGCGTGGCCGCCCGCCCCGCTGGGAGAGCGACCGCAGCCCCAGCCTCATCACCCTGATGAACTCGTTCGACGCCCCGATCCCGGACATCCCGGGGGTGCCGCGCCAGCTCGTCGACCTGGTCCGGCACGGCATGGCGAACGATCCGGCCGCGCGGCCGAGCGCCGAGGAGCTGCGCCGCCTGCTAACCGACCTGCGGCTGGACGAGCCGGCGCCGCCACCCTCGTTCGTCCCGCCCCCGCGCTACAACACCGGGGACGAGACGCCGACCGTGCGCACACCGATGAAGCCGTCGATGCGCAAGCGCTTCTTCGGTCTACTCGGGATCGAGGACCGCTAGCAGCTCACCGGTGTCCACCTCGGCTCCCGGGCGGACCGGCAGCGAGGCCACCACGCCCGCGCTCGGTGCGTGCACCGGGTGCTCGAGTTTCATCGCCTCCAGGGTCAGCAGCAGCTCGCCGGCCCGGACCCGCTGGCCCGGCACCACCAGCACCCGGCGGACCGCCCCGGGCAGCGGAGCGATCAGCGACCCCTCGGCGACCTCCATCTCGGGCAGCGGGAACCGGGTGAGCCGGCGCAACGCCACCGAGCCTTCCGGACTGTCCACGTACGAGACCTCGCCAACCCGGTGCACGTTGAAGGTCAGCCGGATGCCGTTGACGTCCAGGATGACCCGCTCGTCGGTCGCGGTGACCACCACCGTCTCCGGGTAGTCGTCCACCTCGGGGGCCTGGCCCAGCCCCGCCAGATCCAGCTCCTCCGGGTCGATCGTGCGCACCCACCAGCCGGCCAGCTCGCCGTGCCGGTTCATCCGGTAGCCGACCTCGACCGGGCCGGCCGGGCCGTCGTACACGGCGGTCTGCGACCCGGACGGCACGTTGCGCCACCCGGACGGGAGCGAGGCCAGCACGGCCGCCCCGGCGCGACGGGCCGCGGCCCCGGCGAGCGCGGCCGCCAGGCACGAGATCCGCACGGCGTCCACCGCGGACAACAGCGGCGCGAACACCTCGGGCCGCCGGTCCAGGAAGCCGGTGTCCATGTCCCCGGTGCGGAACGCGTGGTGCCGCAACACCCGTACCAGCAGGTCCCGGTTGGTGGCGACGCCGTGCAGCTGGGCCCGGGTCAGCGCGGACGCCAGCATCCGGGCCGCCTCCTGCCGGGTGGGCGCCCAGGCGACCAGTTTGGCCAGCGTGGGGTCCTGGTGCACGCCGACCACGGAACCGTTCTCCACCCCGGCGTCCAGGCGCAGGCCGGGCTGGGCCAGCGGGCGGAACGTGGCGGCGATGTCGGGCACGTGGAAACGGTGCAGGGTGCCGGTGGCGGGGAGCCAGGCGTACGCGGGATCCTCGGCGCACAGACGCACCTCGATGGCATGACCGCGGATCGGCGGTGGTCCCGGCATCGGCAGGCTGCCGCCCTCGGCCACCAGCAACTGCAGCCGGACCAGGTCGTAGCCGGACACGCACTCGGTGACCGCGTGCTCGGCCTGCAGCGTCGGGGTCATCTCGAGGAACCAGAAATCGCCCTCGGTGTCGAGCAGGAACTCGACCGCCCCCGCGCCCACGTAACCCAGCGCGCGGACCGTCACGATCGCCGCCCGGCAGAGCTCCTCACGCAGCCCCGGATCGACCGCCGGGGACGGTGTCTCCTCGATGATCTTCTGGTAGCGGCGCTGTATCGAGGACTCGCGCTCGCCGAACGGGACGACCGCGCCGTGCTCGTCGGCCACGATCGGGATCTCGATGTGGCGTACGTCCTCGACGAACGGCTCGCAGTAGACCTCGCGGCCCACCTCGCGCCGGGTCGAGGCGATCGCCTCGGTGAGCGCCGCCGCGTCCCGCACCACCCGCATGCCGGTGCCGCCGGAACCGGAGTCCGGCTTGATCAGCACCGGGAAGCCGGGCACCGCCTCCGCGTCGGTGAAGGTCGGCAGCACCGGCACCTTCGCCTCGGCCACGATCGCCTTGGTCTCGCTCTTGCTGCGCAGCACGCCGAGCGTCTTGGCCGGCGCGCCCACCCAGATCATCCCGGCGTCGGCCACCGCGGCCGCGAATTCCGGGTCCTCGGCCAGCTCGCCGTCGCCGGGGTGGATCGCGTTCGCGCCGGTCCGCTGCGCCGCCGTGATGATCAAATCACCGTGCAGGTACGCCGCCCCGGGCGGCCCGCCGTTGAGCCGGACCGCGTAGTCGGCCTCGCCGACGTGCGGCGCGTCGGAATCGGCGTCCGAGTAGACGGCGACCGTCTCGATGCCCACCAGGCGGCAAGTGGCGAACACCCGGCGGGCGATCTCACCGCGATCGGCCACCAGAAGCCGTCGGATCACTGGTCTCCCTTTCCGGGTCGGAACACGCCGAGATGGCCGGCACCCTCGACGACCGCGCTGTGCACGGCGGAGAGGCAGAGGCCGAGAACCGTGCGGGTGTCGCGCGGGTCGATGACGCCGTCGTCGTCGCTGGCCGCCGGGCCGTCGCCGGGCCAGCCGAAGGCGAAACGGGGATCGCCGGTGCGGCCCGTATTGAGCGCGAGGTGCGGCACCGTGGAGTGGGCGAGGGCGTCGATCACGCCGGCGCCGAACAGGCCGGGGGTGCGGTCGCGCTGGATCAGCAGCAGCGACGTGTCGGTGGCGTTGGCGAGCTGGATGAAGTGGACCGCCTTCTGCGTCTCCGCGGCGGCGTGCCGCGCGCCCACGGCGGCCAGCACCCCCACCGGGTAGCCGTGCAGCTCACCCCAGCCGGCGACCAGAGCTGTCCCGTAGCCGGGCTTGAACTCGTCGAAGTCGCTGCCGTCCAGAATCCGGGCGAGGACCTCGCGCGGGTCGGACAACGTGGCCGCGGCGGCGCCGGAGAGCGACAGCAGGTCCTCGCCGGCGTACTTGGGCTCCTCCGGCGGGAACGTGCGCGGCGCCGGCCCGCGCTTGCGCCAGTTCAGCCGGCGGATGCACTGGCGGGCCAGCCGCAGCCCGTCGCGCTCGTCCTCGGCGAGCTGGTCGGCGGCGCCGGTCGGCACGTGGCCGTTGACGCCGCGCAGCGGCGGCGCGTTCAGCGTGAGCATCTTGGTGTGCCCGCGCACCATGATCGTGTAGTCGGCGAGCGCCGGTAGGTAGGCGACCTCGCCGCTGGTGGCGCCGAAGACCACGCAGACCGTCGGGACGCGCTGGGCGGCCAGCCGGCCCAGGTCCCGCGCGACGCCACCGCCCGGCGGCGGGCCCGCCGCCGCGGTGTCGGCAGCCGATTCGGCGAGGTTGACCAGGGGCAGCCGGTTGCGGGCGGCGATCCGCGCGGCACGGCGGATCTTCTCACTCGCGTACGGCCCGGTGCCGCCCTCGACCGTCGGATCGGTCGCGATGACCGTGCACTCGACGCCCTCGATCACCCCGACCCCGGTGACCATGCCCGCGCCGACCGGATAGTTCGATCCCCAGCCCGCCACCGGGGCCAGCTCGAGGAACGGGCTGTCCTGGTCGAGCAGCATCTCGACGCGTTCCCGGGGCAGCAGCTTGCCCCGCGCGTGGTGCCGGGTGACCGCCTTCTCGCCGCCGCCCGCGCGGGCCGCCTCCAGCGCCGCCTCGAGTTGGGAGAGCCGTTCCAGGGCGACCCCCCGGCCCTCCAGGTAGGCGGGCGTGCGCGGGTCGATGGCCGTGTCCAGCACGGTCACGTCGGAACCCCGTAGCGCCCGTCGGCCCCCACCATGTTCAAAGCCGCGCCCTCTCGTCCGCCGGTGCCTCTCGACCACCTCCGTAACGAGCGGCTGAGCTGGTGCGACACGGATCCGAAAGGGGCGGCTTTGCCGCCGTTTAGGGCGTATTAAACGCCTTTACGCGGCCGTCCGAATGGACGACCGCGTAAGAGGGCTCAGCGGGTCAGACCCGGGCGCGGCGGGCGAGCCGCTCCGGGTCCAGGATGATCACACTCTTGCCGTCCAGCCGCAGCCACGCACGCGAGGCGAAGTCGGCAAGCGCCTTGTTCACCGTCTCGCGTGACGCGCCGACCAGCTGGGCCAGCTCTTCCTGGGTCAGATCATGCGTGACGCGCAGCACACCGCCGTCACGGGTGCCGAAGCGTCCCGCCATCTGCAGGAGGTTCTTGGCCACCCGGCCGGGAACATCCGTGAAGATGAGATCGGCGAGCGCGTCGTTGGTGCGGCGCAGGCGGCGCGCCAGCACCCGCAGAAGCTGCTCGGCGATCTCCGGCCGATTGTTCAGCCAGGGGCGCAGCGACGTCTTCTTCAACCGGGCGAGCCGGGCGTCGGTCACCGCGGTCGCGGTGGCCGTGCGCGGGCCCGGGTCGAACAGGGAGAGCTCGCCGACCATGTCGGACGGGCCCATGATCGAGACCAGATTCTGCCGGCCGTCGGCAGCCCGGCGACCGAGCTTGATCTTTCCGGACAGCACGATGTACAGGCTGTCACCGGCCTCGCCCTCGTTGAACAGGACGTCGCCCTTACGGACCTCGACCGTGTCCATCTCCTTGGCGAGCGCCTCGGCCGCCTCCGGGTCCACGCCCTGGAAGATCCCGCTGCGCGCCAGTACCTCATCCATCGCGACACCTCCGAACACGCGCAACGCCTGCGCTCGATCAGTCTAGGCGCACGCGGACGGGAATCGGGCGGCCACCCCTTGATCCAAATACCGCAGGGTAATCGTTCCGACCGTGACAGGCGGTGTTTATTGCCGCTCTCGGTTGGCGACAACCAGCCTTTCGACGGGTCGTCCGCGTCGCACTCCGAAGGTATCGTCGCGATCGATGAATTCCCAGCCTCGACCACAGAAGCCGGGTATTTTCGGACGTCCTGTACTAACTATCACGATTCTTGTTGCCGTATCGATCGGCGCAGGTGTCGGAAGTGTCGCATTTGCGAATCGGGACTCGGGGACACCCCGGAGCACGTGGGTGGCGCCTGAACACTCCGTGACCACGCCGCCGGCCACCGCTACGTCACCCGATCTCGAGTCGGAACCGTCGGCCGCAAATGTGGTAGGAGACACGGTAGCGGTGTCCGCGACCGGCGACATCATCATGGGCAATGCGCCGTCCCGGATGCCGCCGGACAACGGCGACGGATTCTTCGACTCGGTGAAATCCGGACTCCAATCCGATCTCGTGATGGGCAATCTCGAGCAGCCGCTCACCGAGGACACCGGGACATCGAAGTGCGGCACGCCGCCACGCCCCAACTGTTTCGCCTTTCGGTCACCGCCGGGTTACGCGCGGCATCTGCGCGAGGCCGGATTCGATCTCGTGAACACCGCGAACAATCACGCCAAGGACTTCGGTACGGCGGGGGCGGGGAACACGCGTACGGCGCTGGGGAATGTGGGGATCCTGGCCACCGGCAACCTGGACGAGATCACCGTGCGCGAGGTCCACGGCATCAAGATCGCCGTGGTGGGTTTCTCCTCGTACGCCGGTGCGAACAACCTCAACGACCTCGGGCACTCACGCTCCGTGGTGCAGCGCGCGGCGCAGCGGGCCGACCTGGTCGTGGTGCAGGTGCACATGGGTGCCGAGGGCAGCGGGATGCAGCATGTGCAGCCGGGGCACGAGATCTTCCACGGCGAGGACCGCGGCGACCCGATCCGGTTCGGCCACGCGGTGATCGACGCCGGGGCCGACCTGGTCGTCGGGCACGGGCCGCACGTGCTGCGCGGCATGGAGTTCTACCGGGGGCGGCTGATCGCCTACAGCCTCGGGAACTTCGCCGGCGGCGGGCACACGCTCTCCGGCAGCGGGGTGCTCAAGTACGGCGGGATTTTGCACGTCACGCTCACCCGGGACGGAACGTATGCGGGCGGGAAGTTCCTCTCGACATACATGAACGCGTCCGGCAAGCCCGTCCGGGACGCGGCGAACGAGCGCGGCCGGCAGCTGATCGCCCAGCTCACGGCCGCCGACTTCGGCCCGACGGGTGCCCGGTTCGGACCGGACGGATCGATCAGCCGACCGGCGTGACGGATGCCCCGCCGGTGACGCGACGTACTCTTTACCGGTGACTCTGGTGGCGCGGTCGATCAAGCGGTTCGCGGGGGAGACGCCTATCGGGCGCAAGCGTCGCGCCCGCAAGATGGCGAGGATCCTCGCCGAGACGCACCCCGACGCGCACATCGAGCTCGACTTCACCACGCCGCTGGAACTGGCCGTCGCCACCATCCTCTCGGCGCAGACCACCGACGTCCGGGTCAACACGGTGACGCCGATCCTCTTCCGGCGGTATTCGTCGGCGGCCGACTACGCGGCGGCCGACCGTGCGGCGCTCGAGGAACTGCTGCGGCCGACCGGCTTCTTCCGGGCCAAGACCGACTCGCTGATCAAGCTGGGGCAGGCGCTGGTCGAACGCTACGACGGACGACTCCCGGCCAAGATGGACGATCTGGTCTCCCTGCCCGGTATCGGGCGGAAGACCGCGAACGTGATCCTCGGCAACGCGTTCGACGTGCCCGGCCTCGTGGTCGACACGCACGTGCGCCGGCTGACGAACCGCTTCGGCTGGGTGCACGAGGAAGACCCGGTGAAGATCGAGACCCAGGTCGGCGAGCTCATCGAGAAACGCGACTGGACGATGCTGTCGCACCGGGTGATCTTCCACGGGCGGCGCGTGTGTCACGCACGCAAGCCGGCCTGCGGCGCGTGCACGCTGGCCGCGCTCTGTCCCTCCTACGGCACCGGCCCGACCGAGGCCGCCCCGGCGGCGAAGCTGCTCAAGGGCCCGCGCGCCCGGGAGCTGGCGGTGGCCGCCGGCATCGACCCGTCGCTGGTCCCGGCCGCCGCGATCACCGAGCCGGAGGCGCCGTGAGGCGGGGGCGCTGGTGGCTGTGGTCGCCGCTGGTCTTCTTGCTGATCGCGGCGTGTAGTTCCCCGTCCCCCCGGTCCGGCTCCGACGTCTCGCAGACCCCGTCGCCGTTCGTCAGCTGCGCCGCGTTAGCCGGGTCCGGCGCCACCAGCGTCCCGGACGTGAGCCTGCCCTGCTTCACCGGCGGCGAGCAGGTCCCGGTGCGGCAGATCAACGGGCCGTTGGTCATCAATCTCTGGGCGTCCTGGTGTGGTCCGTGCCGGACCGAGCTGCCCCTGATGCAGCAGCTCGCCGACGCCGGCGCCGGCAAGTTGCGGGTGATCGGCGTGGACACCGGCGACGAGCGCGACGCCGGGGCCTCGTTCGCGGCCGACAAAAAGATCGACATGCCGACCCTCTTCGACGGGGACAGCAAGCTGCAGAAGGCCATCGCCAGTACCACCCTGCCGGTCACGATCTTCGTGGACGCGAGTGGCGGCACCCACGTCTACCGCGGCATTCCGTTCACCGCGAAGACGCTGGCGGACCAGGTCCAGGCGCAGGCCGGCGTACGGGTGAAGCTGTGAGCCGCGGACGGGTGCTGTCCCGGCCCGCCGACCTTCCGTCGTGGTTCGAGCCGCTGCTGACCCGGGCCGGCACCTGCCGCACGGAGGACTTCACCACGCAGCGGCCGCCGGTCGGCGGGGGCCGGGCCAGTGCCGTGCTGGTCCTTCTGGGGGACGGCCCGGACCTGCTCGTCCTGCAGCGCGCCGCGACCATGCGCAACCACGCCGGACAGCCCGCCTTCCCCGGCGGCGCCACCGACCCGGAGGACGCCGACGCGGTCGCGACCGCGCTGCGCGAGGCCGAGGAGGAGGTGGGCCTCGACCCGGCGAGCACCGAGCCGCTGGCCCTGCTGCCCGACCTCTACATCCCGGTCAGCTCGTTCGTGGTGACGCCGGTGCTGGCCTGGTGGCGGCACCCGCATCCGGTCAGCCCGCGGGAGCCCGCCGAGGTCGCGCACGTGGCGAGATTGCCGATCAGTGAACTCGTCGACCCGGGGAACCGTATCCGGGTGCGTCATCCGAGTGGCTGGATCGGACCGGCGTTCCAGGTCCGTGGTCTGCTCGTCTGGGGCTTCACGGCAGGAGTGATCTCGACTTTGCTCGACATGGGTGGCTGGGAACGGCCGTGGCAGCCCGGACAACTCGTCGATCTGCCGGATGCCTCGGCCCCGGTACCGGCCGCTCGCGGCGGTGCCCCCGACGAGGTGCTGCCTTGATCTTGGGGTGGCAAACCGCTTCTACGCTGGGTGAGTGTCCGTGGTCGATGGCATTTTGATTGTCCTCATGCTGGTCTTCGCGATCAGCGGCTACCGCCAGGGCTTCGTCATCGGGGCGCTGTCGTTCGGCGGGTTCTTCAGCGGCGTTCTGATCGGCCTGCAGGTGGGTCCGCTGATCGCGGACAGGTTCAGCGGCAGCACCGCCCGGCTGGTGGCCTCCCTCGTGACGATCTTCGCGCTGGCGGTGCTCGGGCAGACGCTGGCCGGGTGGCTGGGCACGCACGTGCGCCGGGCGATCTCGAGCCGGCCGCTGCAGCGCGCCGACGACGCCGGGGGCGCCGTGATCTCGGTGGTCGCCGTCCTGGTAGTGGCCTGGCTCATCGCGGTGCCGCTCGGGTCGACGCCGTTCGTCGGCCTCAACAAAGAGGTGCGCAGCAGCGCGATCCTCGGCGGCATCAACAAGGTGATGCCGCAGGAGGCGCAGGATCTGTCCTCGGCGCTGCGCGACACCCTCGACACCAGCGGCTTCCCGGACGTGCTCGGCGGCCTGTCCCCGACCACGGCGCGTGAGGTGGCCGCGCCCGACCCGGCGCTGGCCGGTTCGGCGGTCGTGCAGCGCTCGAAAAAGTCGGTGCTGAAGGTGCTGGGCACGGCGCCGAGCTGCTCCCGGCGTATCGAGGGCTCCGGTTTCGTCTACTCGGACGACCGGGTGATGACCAACGCGCACGTCGTGGCCGGCACCCGCGAGGTGTCCGTCGAGGTCGGCGGCCGTCGCGAGCCGGGCACCGTGGTGGTGTACGACCCCGAACGCGATCTGGCCGTGATCCGGGTGCCCGGGTTGTCCGCGCCGGTCATGCCGTTCGTCGGCAAAGCAGGCGCCACCGGGTCGAGCGCGATCGTGCTGGGCTACCCGCAGGACGGGCCGTACGACGCGCAGTCCGCCCGGGTCCGCGACGTCGGCCCGATCACCGGTCCGGACATCTACAACGCCGGCGACGTGACGCGCGAGATCTACACGATCCGGTCGCTGGTCCGCAGCGGTAACTCGGGCGGCCCGCTGATCACCACGGACGGCCATGTGCTGGGCGTCATCTTCGCCGCGGCCGCGGACGACCGGAACACCGGCTTCGCGCTGACCGCCAAGGAGGCCGCGCCGGTCGCCCAGGAGGGGATCGACGCCACGAAGGGCGTGCGCACCGGCGACTGCGCCTAGGTGGTGTGGGAGAAGCGGCGGATCGTCAGCAGGGCCGCCACTATCGAGATCAGGAACAACGTGGCGGCGGCCCACCAGCCCCGGTGATCGGACGCCGGGGTGGTCATCTGCGGAGCGGCGCCGGTGCCGGGCTCGGCGCCCTGCGGAAGCGGCGGATCCACCTTCGCATCCGGCGCCGACTGGGCCTGGCCGGGGGCCGGGGCGCTGCCGAAACGGGCGATGCCCGGCGACGGGGTCGTGTCGAGCGGGTTCTCGAAGACCGGCGCTAACTGGGCGGTCAGTGCGCCGGTGGGGTTGACCTCGCCGAACCCGTACACCGGATCGCGGCCGGCCGGACCGCGGTCCTTCGCCGTCTTGATGATGCGGTTGATGACGTCGCCGGCCGACATCGTGGGCCAGCGCGAGCGGATCAGGGCGGCGGTGGCCGCGACCATCGGCGCCGCGAAGCTGGTGCCCTGCACCTTCCAATACCCGCCGCCGGGCCGGGCGCCGACCAGTTGGGTCGCCGGCGCGGTGACCACGGTCTGCTTACCGGTGATCGAGCCGGACCAGAGGGTGTCGCCGTCCTTCTCCATGCCGGCCACCGCGATCACGCCCGGCTCGCGCGCCGGATACCACACGCCGTAGTCGTCGCCGGTGCCCGTCTGGTTGCCGGTGCAGGCCACCACGACCACGTCCTTGGCGAACGCGTAGTCGAGCGCGGCGGCCAGCGTCGAACTGCTGCCGTTGCCACCCAGCGACAGGTTGATCACCCTGGCGCCGTGGTCGACCGCCCAGCGCACGCCCTTCGCCACGATGATCGCGTCGTCGTACCGATTGCGCTCGTCCAGCACGCGTACCGGAAGAATTTTGGCTTTCGGCGCGATACCGACCACGCCGTCGGCGTCATCGCTGCGACCCGCGATGATCGCGGCGACCGTGGTGCCGTGCCCGACCAGGTCGTTGTCGCCGTTGTCCTTGGGATCGACCAGGTCGAGGCCGGGTAACACCTGGCCCTGCAGATCGGGATGGTTGGCGTCGACACCGGAGTCGATGACCGCGACCGTGACCCCGGCACCGTTCGCGTAGGTCCAGGCGTCCGGCACGTCGAGCACCTTCAGGAAGGTTTCGTCCTGGCGAACTGAATCGCCGACCAGCGGGACCGCCGGTGGCGCGGCGGCGACGGGTGCGCCCGGAATGCCCAGCGCGATCGCGGCGGCCAGCGCGGCACCGGCCAGAGTGCGTCCACTCAGCACGGGGCACCGTCGCCGGG
Organism: Actinoplanes sp. TBRC 11911; assembly: GCF_012933445.1. GTDB lineage: Bacteria > Actinomycetota > Actinomycetes > Mycobacteriales > Micromonosporaceae > Actinoplanes. The sequence goes on along the minus strand of NZ_JABBNC010000007.1, from coordinate 243,727 downwards.
TGTGCGGCATCGCGCCCTGGCGGGCCGGGGAACAGCCGTTGCAGCAATCACGGTGGCATCGCCATTTCTGATCCTGGACGGTCGATGCAGATTACTCCGAAGCGAAGCGGTTTCGCCCCGTCACGAGCGCGCTTATCGCACTAGGAGTCTGCTGAGAGTTTCACGTTCCGGACGCGGCCGGCAGATGTGCAAGTTGCACCAGGCGAATGCCCTCACGTCGGGTGACCAGACGGCCACGACCAGCAGGCATCAAAGTGGGCCGGACGGCACCCACGAGCGGGCCCTCCTCGGCCGGCCCGGACATCACCATGCCGGGCGCCGACAGCTCGCGCAGACGCTGGATGACCGGCTCGTACAGGGCCCGGCTCGCACCCCCGGCCCGTCGCGTGAGAATCAGGTGCAGGCCCACGTCACGCGCCTGCGCGAGGTATTCGAGCAGTGGCGTCAACGGGTTGGCCGGTCCGGCCACCACCAGGTCGTAATCGTCGACGAGCACGAAGAGTTCCGGTCCGGTCCACCAACTGCGTTCGCGTAGTTGCTGAGCCGTCACATCCGGTCCCGGCAGGCGTCGCTGCATGTAACCGGCGACCGACTGCATCAGCTCCAGTGTCTTCGGTGCCTGGATGCCGTAGCCGATCCGGTGTTCCGACTCGGGCAGGTCCATCAGGCTGCGGCGATAGTCGACCAGGATGATCCGCGCCTGCTCCGGGGAGAATCGCCGGGTCACGGTCGTCGCCAGCGCGCGCAGGAACGAGGACTTGCCGCACTCCGCGTCGCCGAACAGCAGGAAATGCGGATCGGTTGCGAAGTCGATCTCGACGGGCTGCAAGTCGGCCTCGGCGATCCCGATCGGCAGCCGCAGCCCGGTGCTGCGCCCCACATCCATTTCCCGGTACGCGATGGAGGCCGGCAACAGACGCACCCGCGGCGCGACCGGACCGTGCCAGTTGGTCGCGATCTCCTTCACCAGCTCGGCGGTGTCACCCATCGAGCTCAGCTCCGGTCGCACGGTGAGCAGGTGCATGAACTTGTTCTTGTCGGTCGGGTGCTCGACGATGCCGCGGCCCGGCTGCTCCGGCACGCTGGCCGCCGCCCGCCGGTTGACCGTCGAGTCGCTCGGATCGCCGAGCCGCAGCTCCACCCGGGAGCCGAACAGATCGCGGATCGCCGGACGGAAGTCCATCCACCGGGAACTCGCCGCCACCACGTGAATCCCGTACGAAAGGCCCCGGGTGGCGATGTCGGTGATCACCGCTTCCAGTTCCTCGTACTCCTTGCGGAGCGTGGCCCAGCCGTCCACCACCAGGAACACGTCGCCGAACGGGTCGTCGTCCGGGCGACGGCGCCGGTAGGACGCCATCGAGTCGATGCCCAGCGCCGCGAACCGCGACTCTCGCTCACCGAGCAATGTGGAGATCTCCCCGACCGTACGGCGTACGCCCACCGCATCCAGCCGGCTCGAGATGCCACCGACGTGCGGCAGGTCCTTGAGCGTGCCGAGCGCGCCGCCACCGAAGTCGAGGCAGTAGAGCTGCACCTCGGCCGGCGTGTGGGTCAGCGCGAGCCCGCAGATCATCGAGCGCAGCGCCGTCGACTTGCCGCTCAGCGTGGACCCGACCACCGCCACGTGCCCGGCGGCGCCGGCGAGCTGGAGCCACATCACGTCGCGCACCTGCTCGCGGGGCTTGTCGACGAGCGCGATCGGCACCTGCAACGCGCCGTGCAGTTCCGGGTTGGCGAAGGCCAGGCCGCGGACCGGGTCGGCGGCCACCGGGCCGAGCAGCTCGTCGAGCGCCGCGGACTTGTTCAGCGGCGGCAGCCACACCTGATGCGCCGGCGGGCCCTGGCCGTTGAGCCGGTCGACCAGCACGTCCAGCACGCTCGCGCCGGAGGGGGTCTCGGCCGGGCGCACCGGTTCGACCGGTTTCGGCGCCGGCACAAACTTGGTCGAATACGCCAGGACCTGCGGGACAGAGCCGGCGCCACCCGCCGACGTACCGGAGCCGGTGCGGCGCAACGGGCCGGAGACGTACGCGGCCTTGAATCGCAGCAGCGGCTCGGTGCCGAATTTCAGATAGCCGTGACCGGGCGAGCGGGGCAGCTCGTACGCGTCCGGCACGCCGAGCACCGCGCGCGACTCCAGCGCCGAGAACGTGCGCAGGCCGATCCGGTACGACAGGTGCGTGTCCAGGCCGCGCAGCCGGCCCTCCTCGAGCCGCTGGCTGGCCAGCAGCAGGTGCACGCCGAGCGACCGGCCCAGCCGTCCGATCTGGACGAACAGGTCGATGAAGTCGGGCTTGGCGCTGAGCAGCTCGGAGAACTCGTCACACACGACCAGCAGCGACGGCAGCGGGGGCAGCGGCGCACCGCCGGCCCGGGCCTTCTCGTAGTCGCGGACACTCGCGTAGTTGCCGGCCTTTCGCAGCAACTCCTGACGGCGTACGAGCTCGCCGTCGATCGCGTCGACCATGCGATCGACCAGGACCAGCTCGTCGGCCAGGTTGGTGATCACGGCGGCGGTGTGCGGCAGCCGGTCGAGCGAGGCGAAGGTCGCGCCGCCCTTGAAGTCGACCAGCACAAAGTTGAGCGTCTCGGACGAATGCGTCGCGGCCAGCGCCATCACCAGCGTGCGCAGCAGCTCCGACTTGCCGGAACCGGTGGCGCCGATGAGCAGGCCGTGCGGGCCCATGCCGTCCTGGGCGGACTCCTTGAGGTCCAGCTCGATCGGGCTGCCGTCGCTGCCGACACCGATCGGCACGCGGAGTTTGTCGCGGTTCGGCCGTGGCGTCCACGCCTGCGCGACACCGAACGACTCCGGATCGCCCAGCCCGAGCAGATCGGCCAGGCCCATCTCGGCGGCCAGCGGAGTATCGGACGATTTGGACATCACGGCCAACCGCAGCGGCGACAGGCGGCGGGCGACCGCCTCCGCCTCCTCCTCGGACAGCCCGTCCGCGACGCCCACCTCGGCCTCGTGGTCCATCGAATACGTGTTCAGGGCCCGGCCGCCGGTCACCTCGAGGACCAGCAACGAGCGGTCCAGCAGGCGCGGCGGCTGCTCGTCGAGGTCGAGCACGGTGACCCCGTCGATGCCGTCGTCGAGCTGGGCGGCGCCGGCCCCGTCCCGCACGATCACCACGTGCGGCCCGTCGGTGTTCGCCGTCGCCGCCGGATGGAACCGCGACCGGTTGCCGATCACGTCCTCGAGCAGGCTTTCCAGGTCGGCGCCGGTGCTCGCGACCAGGCGCACGTGCCCCAGCGCGTCGGTGCGCACCGGGTGCAGATTGTGCGGCAGCCACTTGACCCACTCCCACGACGGGCGGCGCTCCGGCCCGGCGCAGATCGCGATCAGCATGTCGTCGGGCGCGTGGAACGTCGCGAGCTGGGCGATCACCGCGCGGGTGAGATCGTGGACGTCGCGCTCGGGGCCGCGCACGAAAACCCGCGCGAAACCGCGCAGCGAGGCGGCGACCGGAAGATCCGGGACCACCGAGTACGCGTCGAGGAAGCGCCGCAGCGCGCCGGCGGTCATCGGCTCCAGCTCGTCGAGCGGGCGGGTCACCGGCGCGATCAACGGCGTGGCCAGCGTCTGGGGGCCGACCGCGACGCGGACGACGCCGAAGTCCGGGTCGGCCGGACGCCGCTCCCAAACCCGGTGGCTGGCCGCGGTGGACCACAGCTTGGCCGGATCCGGATGCCGGTAGAGCAGGCCTTTGCGCTGCTTGTCCACCGTCTCCCGGACCCGGCGGCGCAGGCCGGCGAGATGGCGCAGGTATTCGCGGCGGGCGGCCATCATCTCGGCCTTCTTCGGTGAGCCGCCGGAGCCGAAGCTGGTGGCGAGCATGGCGATCGAGGAGATGCCGAAGAGGCCGCCGATCACATAGGAGTACGCACCGCCGACGCCCCGGCCCATCATCATCGCCATGGCCACCGAGCCGCCCAGCATCGGAAGCGCCATCATCGCCTGCTGCCAGCGGGCGCCGGTGCTCTGCGGGATCTCCGGCGGCGGCTCGACAGCGATCTCCCCGGTCGGGATCTCCGGCGCCGGGCGCCGTGCCGACCGCTTGATCACCACCGTGCTCATGCCGGAAGTCCCCTCTGTGCTCGGTTACGCCCCGTGCGTGCGGCGGTTACCGTACATCACGACGCGCCCATGCTAAGTAGAGTGCGCCAGTCGTCGCACAATCGTCGTCATCGATCGGAAAAGGGTCTTGACATGCTGATCGACTTTTCTGCGGGCCGGTCGTGAGCGTCGGGCTGGCCCGGGTCACGATCAGCGCGCCGCAGCGTCGCGTCGATGTCGCGCTGCCCGAGCACGTGCCGCTCGCCGAGCTGCTGCCCGAGGTGCTGCGGCACGCCGGCGAGGGCCTCGCCGACGACGGCGAGAAACACGGCGGGTGGGTGCTGCGGCGCACCGACGGGGTTCCGCTGGCCGGCACTCAAGGTCTTTTCCCGCAGGGCGTACGCGACGGGGAAGTGCTCTATCTCGTCCCGGCGCACGATTCCTGGCCCGAGCTCGAGTACGACGACGTGGTCGAGGCGATCGCCGAGGGTGCTCGTCGCCGCGGAAGTGTGTGGAGTGCGTCCGCGACCCGAACCGCCACGCTGGTCGCGGCCGGTGCGCTGCTGGCCGTCGCGTTGATCGCGATTCTCTGGGCCGGGCCCGCGTGGGCCGGATCCGCCGTCGCCGGGCTCGCGTTGTCCCTGGTGCTCGCGCTGGCCGGGATCACGGCCTCCCGGGCGTACGGCGACGCGCGTGCCGGGGCGGCGCTCGGCGCGTACTCGATGCCGTTCGCCTTCGCCGGCGGCGCCGCCCTGGTGGCGACCGGTGACCGGGTCAGCGTGCTGGCGCCGCTGCCCTGGCTGGGCGGATCCGAACTGCTCGTCGGCTCGATGGCGTTGCTGCTGGCGGCCGCGCTGGGCGGGATCGGCGTGGCCGGAGCGGTGCGGTTGTTCACCGCCGGTGCCTTCGTCGGCGTGTTCGGATCGCTGGCCGCGCTGGTCACCGTCGTCACCGACTCGGCGGGCGCGGCGGCGGTGCTTTTGTCCGCATTGGTCGGTGGGATCGGGGTGTTGCCGCTGTTGGCGATCCGGTTCGGCAAGGTGCCGACACCGCCGGTCACGTTGCCGACCGGGAGTGCGGCGGCCGAGGGGTTCACCCGGGGTCCTTCGCTCGACGCGGCCCGGGAAAGGCCGGATCGGGCGACCGTTTTCGCCGCGGTGACCCGCACCGAGGAGTTGCTGGCCGGCATGCTGCTCGGGCACGTGCTGCTGGCCGCGGGCGCGTTTCTGGTGCTGGCCGCGGCCGGGACGCTGTCGGCGCGACTGCTGATCGCGGTGTCCGCGGCGGCGCTGCTGTTACGGTCCCGGCTCTTCGTGACGCTGCGGCAGCGGGTGCCGTTGGTGGTCGGCGGGCTCATCGGGGTGGGCGCGCTCGGCGTCAACCTGGTGCGTACCGGCAGCCCGGCGCTGCTGCTGGCGGTGACCGCGGGCGCGCTGGTGCTCGCCGTGATCACCGTGGTGGCCGGGGCGACCTACTCCCAGCGGCCGCCCTCGCCGTATTTAGGACGGGCCGCCGACCTGCTCGACACGGTTGTCGTCGTGTCGGTGATTCCGGTTGCCTGCGCGGTCGTCGGTCTCTACGACGCGGTCGGCAACATCAGCTTTTAGCCGTTTTGTCGTGGTCTTTCGTGGTCTTTCGTGGTCTTTTGTGGGCGGCTCTCGTCGGCCGCCCACGCTGCATCAGGCCTCGGGTCAGTGCTCGCCCTCGGCCTCGGCCCGCTTGAACGACGCCCGGATCTCTTCCTCGGCCTCGACACGGCCGACCCAGGTCGCGCCCTCGACCGACTTGCCCGGCTCCAGGTCCTTGTAGACCGTGAAGAAGTGCTGGATCTCCATCCGGTCGAACTCGCCCAGGTGGTGAATGTCGCGCAGGTGCTCCTGACGCGGGTCCTCGAACGGAACGCACAGGACCTTGTCGTCGCGGCCCTTCTCGTCCGACATGCGGAACATGCCGATCGCCCGGGCCCGGATCAGGCAGCCCGGGAAGGTCGGCTCCTGCACCAGGACCAGCGCGTCCAGGGGGTCGCCGTCCTGGCCGAGGGTGCCCTCGATGAAGCCGTAGTCGGCCGGGTACTGCGTCGCGGTGAAGAGCGTCCGGTCCAGCCGGATGCGACCCGTCTTGTGGTCGACTTCGTACTTGTTCCGCTGGCCCTTGGGGATCTCAACCGTAACGTCGAAATCCATCATTAGCTCCCTTGTTCGCCCGCTTGAAAAGACCGGCTACAAAAGCGGGGATCACGACCGGGGATGCCAGGCCGTCAGGATCCGCGCGCAACGATGTGCCGGATGTCGCTAGTCTCCCCTAAGTCTTCGGCCGCCTACTAGGAGGGGCTCGTGGGGAGGCAAGATTCACACAACGGCCCGGGGTACGACGGCGTGTCCGAGTCGCAGGTCGGCTCCGCAAACGGTAACCCGGTCGCGGGCCGGACGACGGCGCCTTCGCCTGATCGGCCGGGTGGGACGGCGGTGAACGGCGGTGATTCCACCGATCGGACGTCACCGATCCCGGCGAATCCGACATCCGGTGGTGGCTCCGGCGGGCCGGCGGGCCCAGAATCGGCGGACGATGTGGTGATGCAGCCGGGTGCCGACGGTTCGCCTGCGCCTTCCCCCGAGCGGGCGCAAGGGGCTTGGGCGAGTCCGCCCGGGGCGGTTTCGCCTGCTCAACCCGACGACGAGGAGACGCTGCGGCAGCCAAAGCCGTCGTTCGTTTCGTCGACCGCTACGTCGCCGAACAGCGCCGTGTCGTCGTCGCCCGTCGCCGCGCCGCCGCCGGTCACCTCGCCAAACCCGCCGCCTGTCACCTCGCCAAACCCGCCGCCTGTCACCTCGCCAAACCCGCCGCCTGTCACCTCGCCAAACCCGCCGCCTGTCACCTCGCCAAACCCGCCGCCTGTCACCTCGCCAAACCCGTCGGCGCCGGGAGCATCGACCTCGGCTACGTCTTCGGATCCGTCGCCCACCGCTTCTGTGCCTTCCCCTCCGCTGTCAACGCCAGTTCCGGCAAATCAGACTTTGCGCCCCGCGGTGCCCGGGATGTCGCAGTCAACAGCATCTGCCAGCCAGCCCACCCCGGCGGACGCTTCGACCGAACAACGCCAGCCGACCCATCCTGAGCCGGTGCCGCAGTCTTCCTCGGACTTGGCGGCTGCCGCGCCCGCGAACGGCCCCTCGGCGGCGGCGATGGTTTCTACGGTCCAGGGGTCTGTCTCAGCGGTTGCTCAACCGGCGAGTCCGCAGGCGATGTCACCAAATCCGCCAAGCGCGCCGGACGCCGAGCATGGTCCGGCCGCGGGCCAGGAGCCGTTAACCGAGGGTGGACCGGCCCCGACGAGCCCCGCCCGGCCCGCGCCAATATCGGTGACCTGGCAACCGGCAGCGTCCGCGCAGCCCACCGCATCTCCGAACCCGTCGGCGCCCCACCAGGCGCCGCGTCTGCCGAGCGACCAAGATTCCCCGGCCTCCTCAGCTTCGGAGACGGCGCGGCCCCCGATACCGGGGCGTGCCGCCGTGCAACCTCCGGGTCCGTCGGTGGCTCAGCCTCCGACGCCGGGTACCAATCCGCCGCAGACGGCGCCGGCGACGCCACCGCCGGCACGGCAGCAGAGGTGGCCTGGGCTGCAACCGTCGGTCGCTGTGCCGACTGCCACGTCATCGTCTTCGTCGGCTCCGCCGCAGCAGGGACCACCAGTGGCTGGGCCGTCAGCGTCCGCGCCTGCCCAGACGCCGGACCGATCGGAGACGCCACCACCCGCATCCCGTCCCACTCGGCCGGCGGCTCCGACCGTTGTGCCGCCTTCGTCAGGTTCGTCCCCGGAGGTGGGTTCGGCCGGAGCGCAGGCGCCAGCTCGCCCGGTGGCCTCGCGGGGTCCGTGGGCGGAACCACCGTCGACGTCATCATCGGCGCGCGCGGCTGTTCCGGGGGATATGCAGCAGCCCGCCCCGCCTTTGTCGCAACCTGCCGATTCGCGCCACACGCAACCTTCAACTTCGCCCGGCCCGCAACCACCAGCTTCCGGGTCCGTTCACGTCCCGCGTGCCGACTTATCCGGCCCCGACCAGGGTCAACGGCCGTCTAGTCGTGCCGTTGCTCAGCCCCCGCATGCCGAGGCGTCGGGTCGCGCGGTTACTCCGCCGTCGCGCGGGGAGGCGTCAGGCGGTCGTGCCGCTATCCAGCCCCCGCATGCTGAGGCGTCCGGTCGTGCCGCCACCCAGCCCCCGCACGCGGAGGCGTCCGGTCGTGCCGCCACCCAGCCCCCGCACGCGGAGGCGTCGGGTCGTGCCGCTCCCCAGCCCGCGCAGGCGGAGGTGCCAAGGAGCGCCGCCGTTCAGCCGCCTCAGGTGGGGACGGCGGGTCGGGCGACTGCTCAGTCTGCCCAGGTGGGGGCCTCGGGAAGCGCTGCGGCTGAGTCGTCGCAGGTGTCGGCGTCGGGTAGTGCTGCGGTTGAGCCGTCGCGGGCTTCGGCCTTGGGTAGTGCCGCGGTTCAGCCGTCGCAGGTGTCGGCGTTGGGTAGTGCCGCGGTTCAGTCACCGCGGGCTTCGGCGGCAGGAAGTGCTCCGGTTACGCCGTCGCAGGTGTCGGCGTCGGGAAGTGCGGCGGTGCAGCCGTCGCAGGCGTTGGCGTCGGGCGGCGCAGCCGTTCAATCACCGCGAGTAGACGGGTCGGGAAGCGCCACAGCTCAGGCGACGCACGCGGAGGGGTCGGTGGCTGAGGCGCCACAGCCTCAGGCGTCCGGGTCGGCCGTGGTCGGGCCGGCGCTGCCGCCGCCGGGTTCGGGGGCGGGCGGTGTCAGCCTCGGGCGTGCCGCGGTGCCCACGACTAAACCGCGAGCCGGGCAACTCCCCGGTGCGGGTGCGGCCGACGAGGCTTCGCGTGGGCAGGCAACCGCCAGCCCGGTCGAAGCGGCCGCGTCCCCCCGTGCTGTCTCTCCTCCAGCGGCGGGTTCGGTCCGGCCGCACGTTCCTCCTGCGGCTGGTGACGGGCGGACGGCTGCGCCCGCGACGCCGCAAGTCGCGGGGGCTCCTTCCGCGCCGGCGACTTCTGCTCAGACTCGCGCCGCAACGGTAGCGGCTTCGGCAGGGGTTGGGCACACGGCTGACGTGCGGCCTGTGGATGACGAGAACACCGCTGTCATCAGGGCTGTGGATAACGCCGAAACCGCTGTCATCGGGGTAGTGCGCGACAGGGACACGGCGGCCGCCAGAGCTGCCGACGCGGCGGAGGTTGGGGGCGACCGAGCCACAGGCGTCGTCGGGACTGTGGGTGGGGCGAAGGGCGCCGGGGCGGTGGGCGACGGAGCCGCGGGTGTCGTCGGGACTGTGGGTGGGGCGAAGACGGCCGGGGCTGTCGGCGACGGGGGCACGGCCGTTGTCGGGGGTGTCGGTGGGGCGAAGGCCGCGCGGGCTCTGGGTGACGCGGAGACGGCCGTCATCGGGGCTGTGCGTGACGGGGACAGTGCCGTTCTTGGGGCCGGGCGTCACCCGGGGACATCGGCGGCTGTTGCTTCGGGCGTGGGGCGTGCGGGGGTTGGCGAAGGTGTTGGGATTGAGGGTGACCCGGCGGGTCCGCCCGGCGCGGGCGCTATGGCCCGGACCACCGATGGACAGCAGCCTGTCGAGGCGGTCGGTGTTCGAAAATCCCGTATTAAATGGATTTATGCCCTTTCGGGGTTAGTGGTGGTGATCCTGGTCGTCGCCACGATCGGGCTGGTCAAGCCGGGGCCCGTCAAAGGCTGGCTCGACGCCGAGCGGGAGACGGCGGCGCCCTATGTGCCCGCGCCGGATCCGCTGCCCACGCCCGTGCTGGCGGCGGCCGAAGGTGGCGGGCAGGCGCCCACCGAGGCGGGGGTCAAAGCGGCGCTGGACGCACTGGTGACGTCGGCGGCGATGGGGACGAAAGTCAATGTCGCGGTGCTGGATGTGGCGTCTGACCAGGTGTTATATGAGCGCAACGCGGAGGACATGGCTACCCCGGCGTCTACCACGAAGCTGCTCGCGGCGGCGGCGATCCTCAAGGCTCGTGGGCCGGCCTATCGGCTGAGCACGCGGGCCGTCGCGGGGCCGGAACCGGGGGATGTGGTGCTGGTCGGCGGTGGGGATCCGACGCTGTCGGTGGGGGCGAAGCAGTACTTTCCGGGCGCGGCTCGGCTGGATCGGCTCGCGGCGCAGGTCAAGACCGCGCTGGGTGGGACGAAGCCGGCGCGGGTGCTGGTGGATACGTCGCTGTTCAGCGGGCCGGAGACCGGGCAGGGGTGGGACTCGGACAACATCACGCCCGGTGGCCAGGTGTCACGGATCCAGCCGCTGATGACCGACGGCGGGCGGGCCAAGCCGACGCACCACGAGTTCGGTGGGGATCCGCGGTCGCCGGATCCGGCCATCGCGGCGGGGAAGGCGTTCGCGAAGCTGATCGGGGCGCCGACCGGGACGGTGAAGCGGGCTCCGGCCCCGGCGACCGCGGCCCAGCTGGGGGTCGTGCAGTCGCCGCCGTTGGTGCAGCTCACCGACTGGATGCTGGAGCAGAGCGACAACACGCTGGCCGAGGTGCTGGGGCGGCAGGCGGCGCTGGCCGGGGGAGACCCGGCGACCTTCGACGGGACCGCGACCGCGGTGCTCGACCAGCTCAATGCTCTGGGGCTGCCGGTGGACCAGGCGAAACTGTCCGACTCCAGTGGGCTGTCCCGGCGGAACGGGATCAGCCCGACGATGCTGACCCAGCTGCTCGCGCTCGCGGCGAGCGGCAAGGAGCCGGGGCTGAGCTCGATGTTCAGTGGGCTGCCGGTAGCCGGCTGGTCGGGGACCCTGGAAGGGCGGTTCGCGTCGCCGAAGCCGAACCAGATCGCGCACGGGGTGGTGCGGGCCAAGACCGGGACGCTCAGCGGGGTCAACACGATGGCCGGTCAGCTGATCACGCGGGACGGGCGGCTGCTGGTTTTTGCGATCATGGCGAGCGGGTCGACGGATGCCGCCGGTGGCAAGGCGGCGCTGGACAAAGTGGCCGCGAAGCTGGTGGGGTGCGGCTGCTGAAGGTCAGGGTTTCTCCCGAGTTCGGCGTGGAGTTCCGCGGGTACGGTGGGTTCATGGCGCAGTTCGTTGACTGGGATCTGGCCGCCGCGACCGCTGGCGCGCTCTCGAAATCCGGCCCCGCGGTCTCCTACGAGGATGCGATGCGGGTGGTGTCCGAGCTCCGCGCGCTGACCGACGAGGCCGCCGGTCACGTGGCGAGTTACACCGGGCTGGTCTCGCAGGTCGAGGTCCCGCCGGTGCGGGTGGTCGACCGCAAGGACTGGGCCGCGGTCAACATCCAGGGGCTGCGGCAGGTGATCGTTCCGTTGGTCACCCGGCTGTCCGGCGACAAGCCACCGGGTGCGTTCGCCGACGCGATCGGGTCCCGGGTGACCGGGGTGCAGGCCGGGACGATCCTGGCCTACCTGTCCGGCCGGGTCCTCGGGCAGTACGAGGTGTTCTCCGGCAACCCGGGCCAGCTGCTGCTGAACGCGCCGAACATCGTGGAGGTCGAGCGCAAGATCGGCGCCGACCCGCGAGACTTCCGGCTCTGGGTCTGCCTGCACGAGGTCACCCACCGCACCCAGTTCACCGCCGTCCCGTGGATGCGCGGCTACTTCCTGGGCGAGGTGCAGGCGTTCGTGGACGCGTCGCAGAGCGGCGAGCACATCCTGGAACGGATGCGCCGCGGCGTGGCCACGCTGTCCGACGCGCTGCGCGACCCGGAAAGCCGGTCCTCGGTGCTCGACATCGTGCAAACCCCGGCGCAGAAGGCGGTGCTGGACCGGCTGACCGCGCTGATGACGCTGCTGGAGGGGCACGCCGAGTTCGTGATGGACGGCGTCGGACCGGACGTGATCCCCAGCGTGGAGGCGATCCGGGCGAAGTTCAACCGGCGTCGCGAGGGCGGCAACCCGCTGGAGAAGGCGATCCGCCGGCTGCTCGGCATCGAGGTCAAGATGCGGCAGTACGCGGAGGGCCGCAAGTTCGTGCACGGCGTGGTCGAGCGGGTCGGGATGCCCGGCTTCAACAAGATCTTCGACTCGCCGCTGACCCTGCCCCGGCTCGACGAGCTCGGTGACCCGGATGCCTGGGTGACCCGCGTGCACGGGTCGCAGCCGGCGATCGACAACAACTAGTGGCACGGATCCCGGCGGCGGTCGCGGCGGTCCGGCTGGCGGTCCGGCGAGCGCTTCCGCCGGGTGCCGGTCCGGTGCTGGTGGCCTGCTCGGGCGGGGCGGATTCGCTGGCCCTGGCGGCGGCGGCCCGGTTCGTGGGGTCGTCGGTGGGGCTCGTGACGGTGGATCACGGGCTGCAGGCCGGCTCGGATACCAGGGCCGCCGACGTGGCCTCGTGGGCCGAGGGTGAGGGGTTCGCGCCGGTCGTCGTCGAGACGGTGTCGGTGGCGGGCCTGCCCGGCGGGCCGGAGGCGGCCGCCCGGGAAGCCCGGTATGCGGCGCTGTCCGATGCGGCCGAGCGGGTCGGTGCGGCGGCGGTGCTGCTCGGGCACACCCGCGACGACCAGGCGGAGACCGTGTTGCTGGCGCTGGCCCGGGGCTCGGGGCCGCGCGGGCTGGCCGGGATGCCGGTCCGCAAAGGCGTCTTCGTGCGGCCGCTGCTGGAGGTGTCCCGGGCCGAGACGCGGGAGGCGTGCGCGGCGCTCAAGCTCGTGCCCTGGGATGATCCACACAACGTCGATCCCGCGTACGCCCGTGCCCGCGTCCGTGGATCGGTGATGCCGGCGCTGGTCGCGGCGCTGGGTCCGGCCGTGGTGGCGAATCTCGCGCGGTCGGCGGGGCAGATCGGGGCGGACAACGCCGTACTGGAGTCGTTGGCTTTTGCGGCTTTTGCGGCCGCAGCGCGGCCTCCCGATCAGCTGGACATTTCGGATTTGTCGGAAATGATGCCTGGGATCCGGGCGCGCGTCCTGCACCTGTGGTGCCAGCGCCTCGGAGCGGGCGGCGCCGATCTCTCGCATCGACACGTCGTCGCGCTCGACGCCCTGATCACTCAGTGGCACGGTCAGGGCGCGGTCCACCTGCCCGGCGGCATCCTGGTCGCACGCAGGCAGGGCGCACTCGTTCGGGTGCCTTCCTGACTTGTGAGAGTTGTCACGCCCCGTGTCGGATTCTCCGGTTACGGAGGGCGCAACCGGCCCATTTCCTGCGGTTCACCGGTTCTACGGGCGCGCCCCGCGCCGCCGCCCGTAATCTCGATGCGGCAGTCTTAGCCCCATGGCTGATGGCTCCTGGTACGACGCCGACATCGACCGCGTGATCATTTCCGAGGAGCAGATCAAAGAAAAGATCGCCGAACTCGCCCAGAAGGTCGCCGCCGACCACGCCGATGCCGAGGGCGGCATCCTGCTGGTCTGCGTGCTCAAGGGCGCGGTCATGTTCATGGCCGACTTCGCCCGCGCGCTCGGCCACTACGGTCCGTCGACCGAGATGGAGTTCATGGCGGTCTCCTCGTACGGGCAGGGCCGTACGTCCTCGGGTGTCGTGCGCATCCTCAAGGACCTGGACCGGGACATCACCGGCCGGCACGTGGTGATCGTCGAGGACATCGTCGATTCCGGTCTCACGCTGTCCTGGCTGATGAAATACCTCGAATCGCGCTCGCCGGAGACGGTCGACGTGGTCGCGCTGTTCCGCAAGCCGGACGCGGTCAAGGTGCAGGTCCCGGTCAAGTACGTGGGCTTCGACATCCCGAACGAGTTCGTGGTCGGTTACGGACTCGACTTCGCCGAGCGCTACCGCGAGGTGCCGTACGTCGGCGTGCTCAAACCCGAGGTGTACGCCCGTAGCTGAACCGCTTTTCTCAGCGTCCTCTCAGAAAGCTCCGTTATGGGTGTTTTGCCCCCAAAACTGGCTGAACGGGCGGGGGCCTCGGGGTGTCCGGCCCGTAGGCTCACGGGTTCGTGACCGGCACCCACGGTGTACCGTCGAGTGACCGATGGCGCAGTGTCACGCGCGCCGGAGGGGCCGCCGATGGGCGGTGACGAATGAGGTGACCAGGACGCCGATCAGGAGGGTCCGGGCGCTTGGCGCCCGACAACAGTATGGAACGTACGCGTTTCTTCCGCCGCCCGGTGGTCTGGATCATTCTGGTGATCATCGGTGTGATTGCGCTGAGCTCGGTCTTCACCAGTGGTCCGAGCTACCAGCGGGTTGATTACTTCACCGCGACTCAGCGCCTGAACCAGCCGGGCATCGAGAAGGTCGTCCTCAAGGACAAGGAGCAGACGCTCCAGATAGACCTTGCTCAGCCCCAGCGGTTCCAGGGCAAGACGACCGACAAGATCGAGACTCAGTACCCGGCCGACTTCACGAACCAGGTCTGGACCCAGGTCCAGCAGGCCAAAGCCGCCGGCCGGATCACCGGAGAGACCACGACGACGGTCTCCGGCGACAATATTCTGTTCAGCCTGCTGATCAACCTGCTGCCGATCGCGATCCTCGTGGTCCTGCTGCTGCTGTTCATGTCGCAGATGCAGGGCGGCGGCTCGCGGGTGCTCAACTTCGGCAAGTCCAAGGCGAAGATGATCACCAAGGACACGCCGAAGACGACGTTCGCCGACGTGGCGGGCGCCGAGGAGGCGGTGCAGGAGCTCCACGAGATCAAGGACTTCCTGCAGAACCCCGCGAAGTACCAGGCGCTGGGCGCGAAGATCCCGAAGGGCGTGCTGCTCTTCGGCCCGCCCGGAACCGGTAAGACGCTGCTGGCCCGCGCGGTCGCCGGCGAGGCCGGGGTCCCGTTCTACTCGATCTCCGGTTCCGACTTCGTCGAGATGTTCGTCGGTGTCGGCGCGAGCCGCGTCCGTGACCTGTTCGAGCAGGCCAAGTCGAACGCTCCGGCGATCGTCTTCGTCGACGAGATCGACGCGGTCGGCCGGCACCGCGGCGCCGGCATGGGCGGCGGTCACGACGAGCGCGAGCAGACGCTGAACCAGCTGCTCGTCGAGATGGACGGCTTCGACACCAAGGGTGGGGTCATCCTGATCGCGGCCACCAACCGGCCCGACATCCTCGACCCGGCGCTGCTGCGTCCCGGCCGTTTCGACCGCCAGATCCCGGTGGACAACCCGGACATGGAGGGTCGCAAGGCCATCCTGCGGGTGCACGCGAAGGGCAAGCCGTTCACGCCGGACGTCGACCTCGACGCGGTGGCCCGCCGGACGCCCGGGTTCTCCGGCGCCGACCTGGCCAACGTGATCAACGAGTCCGCGCTGCTCACCGCGCGTAACGAGAAGCGGGCGATCTCCAACGAGTTCCTCGAGGAGTCGATCGACCGGGTCATCGCGGGCCCCGAGCGCCGCACCCGGGCGATGAGCGACGGCGAGAAGAAGATCACCGCGTACCACGAGGGCGGGCACGCCCTGGTCGCCTACGCGCTGCCGCACTCCGCGCCGGTGCACAAGGTGACGATCCTGCCGCGTGGCCGCTCGCTCGGTCACACGCTGGTGCTGCCCACCGAAGACAAGTACACGCAGACCCGCGCCGAGATGATCGACACCCTGGCGTACGCGCTGGGTGGCCGGGCCGCCGAGGAGCTCGTCTTCCACGAGCCCACCACCGGCGCCGGCAACGACATCGAGAAGGCGTCGGGCCTGGCCCGGGCCATGGTCACCCAGTACGGCATGAGCTCGAAGCTGGGCGCCGTGAAGTACGGGACCAGCGGCGACGAGCCGTTCCTGGGCCGCAGCATGGGCCACGAGCGCGACTACTCCGACTCGGTCGCCGCCGACATCGACTCCGAGGTGCGCGCTCTCATCGAGCTCGCGCACGACGAGGCGTGGGAGATCCTGGTCGAGTACCGCGACGTCCTCGACACCATGGTCCTGGAGCTGATGGAGAAAGAGACCATCACCCGCGAGGACATGGACCGGATCTGCGCCCGCGTCGTCAAGCGGCCGCCGATGTCGCCGTTCAACGGCTTCGGCAAGCGGCTCCCGTCCGAGGCTCCGCCGGTGCTCACCCCCGCCGAGCGGGAGAAGCTCAAGGCGCAGGCCGAGGCGGACGGACAGATCGCGGTCGGCCCGAACGCCAACGCGAACGGGACGGGCGCCTCGGAAGGCAGTAACTGATCATCGACGACGACGAGCTGGACTATCTCGCCGCTCGACTGGTCGACGGCAAGCTCACCGGCACCCCGGTGGAGCAGGCCGTCGACCTCGGTCGTATCGAGAAGGCCATTCGCGAGATCCTGATCGCCATCGGCGAGAACCCGGACCGGGAAGGGCTCGAACGCACCCCGGCCCGGGTGGCCCGCGCCTACGCCGAGCTGTTCGCCGGCCTGCGGGTCGACGCGGCCAAGGTGCTGACCACGACGTTCGAGGCGAACCACGAAGAGCTCGTGCTCGTGCGGGACATCGAAGTCATGAGCATGTGCGAGCACCACCTGCTGCCGTTCAAGGGCGTGGCGCACATCGGGTACATCCCGGGCACGCACGGCCGGATCACCGGCCTGTCCAAGCTGGCGCGGCTGGTCGAGGTCTACGCCCGCCGGCCGCAGGTGCAGGAGCGGCTCACCTCGCAGATCGCCGACCTGCTGCTGGAACGCCTCGAGGCGCGCGGCGTGATCGTGGTGCTCGAGTGCGAGCACCTATGCATGGAGATGCGTGGCATCCGCAAGGTCGGCGCCCGCACGGTCACCTCCGCGGTCCGGGGCGCCTTCCAGACCGACGGCAAGGTCCGCGCCGAGGCGATGGCCCTGATCAACGCCCGCTAGTTCTTGCCCCTGATCACCCGCCCGCTAGTTCTTGACCAGGCGGTTCGCCAAGGTCGCCATCGTGTACGTGCCGATGCCCAGCACCACTTCGAGCGCGTTGCGGTCGCTATAGCCCGCCGCGCTGAACTCGGCCCGCTCCGCGTCCGGCACGTCGCCGGTGGTGGCGAGCACCCGCAGCGTGAATTGCCGCAGCGCCTCCAATCGAGGGTCCCCGACCGGGTTTCCGGCCCGCAGCGCGGCGATCAGGCCGGTTTCCGCCCCTAATTCGCGCAGCCGGCCGGTGTGCAGCCCGATGCAGAACCGGCAGCCGTTGCGGACCGCCACGACCATCACCACGACCTCGCGCGCGAGCGGGTCGAGCGTGCTCCCCTCGAAGAGAGCGTTCGACTTCAGGAAGCCGTCCAGCATCTCGGGGGACTCGGACAGGCGCTCGAGGGCGCCGCTAATATCGTCAACATGGTTGTCGTTCATGGCAAAACCGTAAACCAGGTTGTCGAGTTTGCCAATGCCCGGATTTGAGCTGCCCCTGCTGCTGTTCGCCGGCTTCCGCTCGTTGATCGACGAACTGCACGCCGAGCTGGCCGAACAGGGACATCCGGACGTGCGGCCGGTCTACGGGTTCGCGCTGCAGGCGATCGGCCCGGCGGGCGCCAGCGCCAGCGACGTCGGGCGGCGGCTCGGGGTCTCCAAACAGGCCGCCGGCAAGACGATCGATCGGCTGGTCGCGCTCGGCTACGTCGAACGCGCCGACGACCCGGCCGACGCGCGGCGCAAACTGGTCCGGCTCACCCCGCGCGGCCTCGACATGCTGACCAGGTCGGCGGAGATCTTCGAGCGGCTGTACGACGGGTGGGCGGCCCGGCTGGGTGCTTCCCGTCTGGCCGAGATGGAGTCCTCGCTGCGTACGGTCGTGCCCGAGGCCCGCTTCCCTATTGACGTGCCCGGATGGTTCGGATAGCCGATAATTGCGCGGTGCTGCAGAAATTCAACCCGCCGACCGTCCACGCCCCGTCCGGATACAGCCACGTCACGATCTCGCCGGCCGGCCGCCTCGCGCACTTCGCCGGCCAATGCCCGCTCGACCTCGACGAGAACGTGGTCGGCGAGCCCGGCGACTTCGGCGCCCAGACCGACCAGGTGATCGCTAACTGCCTGGCCGTGCTCGCGTCGGCCGGGGTCGAGCCGGACGACGTGGTGCGGTCGATCGTCTACGTGGTCAGCCCGGACAGCTCGGTGCTGTCCGCGGTGTGGCACCGGCTGATGGCGTCGCCGCTGGCTCCGGCATTCACCTCGGCGAGCACGCTGCTCGGGGTCGCGTCGCTGGGCTACCGCGGCCAGCTCATCGAGATCGACCTGACCGCGGCCCTATCGGAATAACGCCACCAGGCCGACACCCATGCAGGTCAGCAGCACCGGGGTCAGGCAGGTGACCGCGCCGACGATCGGGGTGCGGTCGACGCCGCCGCCGGGCTCGCCGCCGTAGACGAAACCGATCGTCACCCAGCCCAGGCCGAACGCCAGCACCGGCATGCTCAAACCGCAGAGTAGCGCGTACGTCGGTACCGAGCCGGCCGGCGCGACCAGGTAGAGGGCGATCTGGACGATGAGGACGGTGGCCGCGAACGGGCCGTAGATGAGCAGGTTGCGTGCCCACGGACGCCATCGGCGAGCCGGTGCGGGGCCGACGAGCAGGGCGTCCGCGGTGTCGGCCGTGCGGTGTGCCTGCTGCAGCGCCGACAGCACGGCGGCCGGCCCACCGGCGACGGCATGGCGTGCCACCTCCAGGTCGGCCGGTTGCGGTCGCAGATCAGCATCCGGTACGCCGGTGTGCGTCAGCTTTGCGGCCTGGGTCACGAGCTGCAGGCGTACGGCGGAAAGCTCTTGATGTGCGGCAGCCTGGTGCTCGCCCGCCGCGGAATTGGCACCCCGCCGGAGCGCGTCGAGCCGTTGCGCGGCGGCCAGATAATCGGCCCACGGGCCCGGCGCCGGCGTCGGCTGCATCGGAATGGTCTGCTGCTCCCGCTGGTCGGCCAAGGCTTCGTGGTAACCGGCCAAGGCTCCGTTGTGGTCGGTCACGGCTCCACGCTCCCCGGACCGTCCTCGTCCTCGGGCTGCACGAATGGCACGATCGTCACCGTGCGGTCGGCGTGCCGGTCGTGCAGGAGGCCACGGTTGGGCCGCGGCTGCCAGTCCACCGGACGGTCGAGCACCGCCGCCACCTGAGCCTGCGGAACGTTCAGGAAGAGCATGCCGGCGACGTCCTCCGGATCCGCGACCCTGGTGAATCGGCGCAGGTCACGCCACCAGGACAGCAGGTGCGCGCCGTGCGCCGGACCGCCGCGCAGGAAACCGGGCAGCGTCTCCGGAGGCGCCGCGTCCATCCCGAACACCACTCGATAGCCCGGCTGCTCGGGGTCGAGCTCGGCGGCCAGCCCGTCGGCGTCGACGACGGTGACCTCCTGCCGATGACCGATCTCCGCGGCCAGCGCCTCGGCGAGCCGGTCACCCTCGGCGACCAGCGAGGCGATCACAAACCTTGCGGTACGCGGCTGGTGGAAGGCGGCGACGCTGCGGGCGGCGGCGTCGAGCACCTCGGACCCGGACGCCTGCGAACCGAAGATCGCCAGATGCCGGCCGGGCGACGCCTCCAGCGGCACCGCGGCGGTGGACAGCGTCACGTCGATCATCCGGCCGACCAGCGCGGCGGGCCGGGTCGCGCGGCCGGACAACGCCAGCCGATACGTCGGGTCGTCGGCGAGATGCTGATGCGCGTAGCCGGCGAAGATGCGCGGCGCGACCAGCTCCGGATCGCGGGCGCCCCACAGCCGGTGCCGCAGATCGCTGAGCACCCCGTCGTCCGCGTGCGGATCGGGGAAGCGGACCACCTTCTCATGGCCGCGCGTCGCACCCCGGGGGCCGCCGAGACCGCCCGCCGTGTTCACCACCGCCGTGCCCAGGGCCAGACCCGCCGCCGAGTCGTTCGCGGGCTCCAGCACGTCGCTGCCGCCCGGAAGCGCGATGCGCACCGGGAACTGGCCGAAGAACTTCGCGTACAGCGGCTCCAGCCCGCGCACCGCCTGGCTCGCCAGGATCAGGTGGATGCCGCACGAACGACCCGACCGGGCCAGCGACTCGAGCAGCGCGGCCGCCTCGGTCGCGATCGGATCGTTGCCGGCCAGCAGCACCGGGAACTCGTCGAGAACACAGAGGATCCGTGGCAGCGGCTTGCTGCGGCCCTCCCCGGCCGCGACCGCGCGCAGCTCGGCAAAACGCGAAACACCGGCACGCTCGTACGCCAGCGTGCGGCGCGACATCTCGGCGTCCAGCTCGCGGAGCACGGCCAGCCCGTACTCACGGTCGGCCTCGACACCGACCGCGCGGGCGTGCGGCAGCCACGTACGGTCCCGGCGGGTCGGCACGAACTCGGCGAACGACACGCCCTCCTTGAAGTCGAGCAGGTAGAGCGCCATCTCGGCCGGGCTGTAGCGAGCGCCGAGCGCGTACAGCACGTTGATCAGGAAGGCCGTCTTGCCGGACCCCGAGCGGCCACCGACCAGCCAGTGCGGGGTCAGATCGTTGAACCGCAACGCCAGCGGCGTGTCCCCGGCGTGGCCGACGACCGTGCTCAAGCCCTCGGCCGCGTCCTGCGCCCACATCGGCTCGTCCGGGTCGGGCAGCAGATCGGCGAGCGTCACCTGGGAGGCGGTGCGCGAATGCGAGACCAGCTCACGGCACACCGCGTCGAGCAGGTGCGGCGGGGGCTCCTCGTCCAGGAACACCGGCGCGTTCAGCCAGAGAGCATTGGGTTCCGAGCCGTACGTCCCGCCGGGCGGGTCGCCGATCACCGCGTACGGATTACGCACCGAGATCATCGTGGTGCGCGGCAGCGGCGGCTGGGTGGTCTCGGCGGTCAGCGGCGGCGGCGGCCAGCCCCCCACGAGCAGGTGCAGGCCCGAGTCGGGACCCTGCTGCGCGAGCGCGGCGATCCGGCGAAGCTCCTCGCCCTCGGTGAGCTCGGGCAGGCTGGCGATGACGACCAGCATCATCCGATCGGGACGGGAACGGCGGCCGCGGGCGGGACGCAGCCACTTCTCCGCCTCGGTGAGCACGTCCCGCAGGCCTTGCCGGTCGACGGCCGGGGGCGACATGAGGCCGGCGTCGCAGAGACCCGCGAACGGTGCGAACACGGTGCCGTCGCCGGTGCCGTCGACGGCGCGGATCAGCAGCGACCCGGCCGGGGCGGCCGCGAGCAGGCGCAGCAGCACGGACCGGATCAGGGCGAAGACGCGGGCGTCGGTGGCGGTGGCGTCGACGGTCAGGTGCCCGGTGCCGAGCAGCGGGACGACGGCCGGGAAACGAGCGTCGTCCAGCGGCTGAGCGACCCCGAGACGGACGAACTGGGGTGGATAGACACCCCCGAGCGGGTTGGTGGCCGACTGCGCGTCCAACGGGGACCCGAGCCAGCCCGGCGCCAGCGCGGCGGCCGCGGCACGTAGCTGCTCGACCACGCGATGCTGCTCAAGCGGGTCGGGAGCCGGCACGAAATCCGACTCCAGCGCCGCCGCGGCGGCCTCGACAGTGGCCGCGACCTGCCGGTGCAGGGCAGCAGCGTGCTGGACCCGCAAACCCGAATCCGCCACCGCCGTCACCTCCTGTGTGCGGATAAAACCTATCCCAGACCCGGCCGTCGATTGCGTTGCCGGTCCCGGTCGGCTTACGCGCCGTCCGCACTTTCGTACGGGTCGGGCGTCCGTTCGGTTCGTTCGGTTCGCCGGGATTGCGCCGTCAGGCACCGATTGGCGCTCGCCGCAGCGAGATGCCGGGATCGTAGGCACTACTGTCGTGTGTGTGCAGCCGCCGTCTGAGCCCGTGACCGGAGGATCCGCGCCGCGCGTGTCGGATCCGCCGCCGGCCACCCCGGGCGAGTCGTCGCCGGAGGCGAAGCCGAGGCGCAAGAGGTTGCGGCTCTGGGTGGCGATGGTGGCGGGGGTGGCAGCGCTGCTGGGTCTGGGCGGAATCGGCGTAGCCGTGCTCGTCTACGACAGGGAAACAAAGATCGAGAGAGCCGCCCCAGACGCCGTCGCCGACAATTTCCTCCGCGCCTACCTGGTTGACCGTAACGACGAAAGAGCTTCGCTCTATCAATGCAAGTCAGGTGGGGATTTCGGCGAGATCGCTAGCTATCGTGCAGATATCGTTGCACGTGAGAAGCAGTTCTCCGTGGGGATCCTCGTGACCTGGTCCAGCTTCGCCGTCCAGACCAACGGTGCGAATGCCGAGGTCACGACGGACCTGACTAAAACCACAAGCGACAAATCGGGCCGTCTGCGAGATTCGTGGCGTCTCACCCTTGTTGATCAAGACGGTTGGCGCGTCTGCGGTGCGAGTGCGGTCTCCTAAGTCATTCGACCCATAGAAGATCAGCTGCCACTTCGAGCGTTTTGGGCGCGCGGCCGCTCCACGCCCATCGATACCAATCGAGCTCGGCAGCCACGCGCGCGCAGATAATTCCGTCGCTATTTGTGTGTAGCTCGGTCACCGCACGCAGGTCGCGCTGCTCCCCACCGTCATCGAGTATCTGAACGGCTCGACGGCCGGAGATCGAGTCTGCGTCCGTCACGCGCACCGGGTTTCGTCGCGGCGGGTCATCCAGCGAAACCAGCCTCGACATGATGTCTTTCGTCAAACTGCTGGTGCCTGACATGCCGAACTCCTCGACCCAAACACGGTCGACTGGCACGAGAGGGGCGAAGACCTCGGTCTGTTCGGATTCGGCGCGGTACCACTCGGCTTCCTGGATTATAGGAACGTATGTGCGGCTGCCCTGTACGACCTTCTCGTCTGCGCGCAAGTCAGCGCGCCAACCGAAACCCGGCAGTCCGACCAGAACTCGTCGGCCGCGGAGCTGACCGCTCATCGTCGCGGGTGTGGGAACGATCGGTCGCGGCGCGTCCAAGGCCCAGTCAGAGGGCCCGGCGAAGGGGTCGGGCTGCGATCCGCCTGTCATTCCTCACCTCCGAGGGGGGCACCGTGCGCGCGCATGAACTGTATGGGATTGATCGCCCCGGCGCTGGAGCGGTCGTTGTTCAGGTGGACCTCGAAGTGTAGGTGCGGGCCGGATGAGTTGCCGCTGGTGCCCACGTGCCCGAGTTCTTGCCCGGCGGTGACTTCCTGGCCCTCCCGGACGTCTGGGTGCTGCACCATGTGGCAGTAGCGGGTCATGATGTTGCCGGCGTGCTGGATTTCCACCATCCAGCCACATCCGCCCTTTCCGGGATACCCGTCGACGTCGCACGTGCGCCGGCCCTGGTGGTCCTCGTCGCACTTCACCACCGAGACAACCCCGCTGGCGGCGGCCACGATCGGCTCGCCGCGACTGGCGCCGAGGTCGACGCCCTGGTGAGTGGGGCGCGCCGCGGTCCGGAAGCCGGAGACCACGCCCTCCTTGACGGGCACCGTCCAGCCCGACGCGGCGATCTGGCCCGCCGAGGCGCAGACCATGGAAACCGAACTTCCGACGGCGTTGGCCGCGCCGTTGGCCAGCTGGTTGACGATCTGGGTGGCCTGCGGTTCGTGCTTCGCGTACGCGTCCGGGTACGCGCTGATCTGCACCGCCTGCGCGGCCTTGGTGAGCGGCTCGTTCTGCCAGTTCGGAACGGCCTTAAGCTTGTTGTAGAACTTCGTGCTCGCGTACACGGGATCCCGCACCTGCGCGGGCGTTCCCCAACCGGCGCTCGGTCGCTGCTGGAACAGGCCGAGGGAGTCGTGGTCGTTCTGGTCGCCGAGGTTGCCCAGGTTGTTGAGCCCGGATTCCTGCATCGCCGTCGCCACCGCGATGACCCAGGCACGCGGCGGCATCTTCAGATCCGCGCCGGTCTTGATGATGACGGCGGCGTTATGCATCTCGGTGGCGTCGTACTGCGCGACCCGGGGGAGTTTCGCATTGGGATCGACGGGTCCGCCCTTGCCACACCCGAACGCATTGGTCACATTGTTGCCGTCGTCGTTTAGCTGCCCGAACAGGGCTGTAACGAGCCCACCACCGCAGCACAGGAGAGCGAGGGTCGCTACCAGGGCGACCAGCAGCACGATCTTGCGAGGCGCCCGGACACTCACGTCGCCGCCCAGTCGATGCCATCGACCACCCAGGGACCGTCTGGACAAATCATCCGCAGGCTCAGCTTGCCCGTGTCCATGGTGACCACCGCGTTGACCACCGTTGCGCTCACCGGTACCAGGGTGGGCCGGCCGACCACGCGGTCCGCGGGAACCCCGGCAGGATCGACACCGTCGAGTTCGTCGCCGAGTTCTTTCGTGCTGTTGGGTAAGAGCCGGTCCCGCCACGTCTTGGACGAAACGTTGCGGTGGTCCACCCACGCCGAGGCGAAGGCGTACGCGACAGCTTCCGGCTGAGCGCGACCCTTGCTCGTTTTGGGGCTGGGCGGTGGTGCGGTGTCGATGACGCTGTCGTCGTCCTTCGGATCAGCGCTCACCACCGGTGCCGGGGAACCGGCACCCAGGGGCGTTGACGACGAGCCGCCGCCGGAGAGCAGCCGGCCCAGGCCGACGATCGCGAGCACGATCGCGACGATGATGATCGCCACGCCCCATCGCGAGCGGAATATGCGGTTGAGGCCTAGTTCCAGATTCCGGGGCATGTGATCACTTGGCCTCGGAACGCACCCGCGGTGTCGCCGGTTCGTTGGTCGTCGAACCGGTCTCCGGCCGGTAGATCGCGTACGAAGCAGGCTGCTCGGCCACGTCCGGTTCGGTCCACGTGGTGGTCGGACGCGTGGGGGTCTCGCGACGTGCGGGTGAAGCGGCCGTGACCGGCGCCGTCGCCGGTGACGGAGTGCTTTCGGCGACGGGCTCGCGACCATCGGGCCGCGGTTGGGCGGGAACGCCGTCGGGCCGCGATCCGGTCCCGGCGGGCGCGATGTCACCATGGCTCGGCGTGGAGTGCGACGGGTCTTCGAGTCTTGCTTCGGGACGTAGGTGGCCCTGGTCGACGTAGACCGTGCGTTTGGTCTTGCCGACGACCGTTTCGCGACCCTCCTCGTTGGCATTCTCGATCTTCGAGGCCTCGCGCGCATCTCGGAAGAACCGGCGTTGCCACGAGCCGCCGGCGGCGATTTCCCGGGCGCCGTCCCGGCCGCCGAGTTGGGTGATCCGCCGATAGGGGCGCAACAACAGCCAGCCGACGACGCCGCAGAGGAACACGAGCACGACCTGCAGCCAGCCGGGGAGACTGGCCGTATTCATGATGAGGTCGACGGCGAACAGGTAGATCGCCGCGCCGGTGCCGAAGATCGCGATGTTGAAGACGGCGGCGACGACGGCATTGCCGAGCCGGCGGATTCCCGCACTGGCCGGACGAAGAAGGCCAACAGTGCCCAGGATCGGGGCCGCGATGACGGCCCATCGGAAGATTAGGAAGCCCAGAAGGACCAAGATCGACGCGGTCAGATCAAACAATGCGAACATAACGGCGGCCAGGACGGCGATGAATCCTGCACCGATCCGGTCCATGCCGTTGACACCCTGCAGGTACTCATACGCCTCAGGATCTTCCTGTTTAATCTGCTCGGCTACTCTTTCCCACTGTGCTTTCTTGGCGTCAAGAACACCGTCTCTGGTAGCCGGATTGTCCCGAATCCGTTGGGCTTCCTCCCACGTAAGAGACCGGGCGTCGTAGAGAGCCATTCCATATTTCTGTGCGGTCTCGCTGTCGGACGAGCCGAGCAGTCCACGAAGCCAGTTTCGGTAAAGCATTGTCTCGGTCGCGGTGTCGCTGGCCCTCACTGCGGGCGGACGGTTGTCCTCACATGCGTTGCCGCCGAGGGCACATGTCGCGGGTGGAGCCGCCGGCCGGGGACCGACTGCCTCATGGACAACGTTCAGCGTTGTGACCAGGGTGCCGTCGGCAATGTTCGCAGACCGAACTGGCCAGGCGGCAATAGCGGTCACGGCAACCATCACAAAGATAGCCCAGCCCGCCGTGGTGGCGGCGGCGCCCATTTCAGCCTGGCGTGACCGCCAAAGCAGGTACAGCCCGACGATGGCCAGCGTTATGACCCCGAAGACGCTGAAGACCTTCTCGTACACCGCTTTGGTTGCCTGGTCGACGAGCGGATCCGCCCATCCCCACAATGCTTGCGGGTTCCATGCCCGTTCACGCAACGCGTTGGATGCGCCGATCACCGCCGTGGCCATCATGAACTCGCCGTTGGCGACGGTCGTTTCAAATTTGTACTCCGGGTCGACCAATGTGGAGGCGCAACCGCTGTCCAGATCGTACGTGGAATAGCTGTATCCCGCGTATCCGTAGTCGCTGTACAGGCCGGGCAAGCTCGTTTTTGCCTTGGCGGACTCCGGTTGCTCGGCGAACCAGCCGGCCAATCCGGAGTCCGGCGTGCTGGGCGTCGGCGGGTTCAGGCACTGAGCCCGATCCTCTCCCACGTCCGTCAGGCGCTTCACGCAGCCCGGAATGTCCTGCTGCCACTCCTCCACACTGCACGCCCCACCCGGCGCCCGCACCGGTGCCGCCACCGCCACTCCGGGCGGCGCCGCCACCGCCCAGACGATCGACGCCACGATGACGATGAACATCGTCGTCAGCAGCGCCAACCCCCGCCGCAGCATCTCAAACCTCCAGGTCGGACGGCGACATCGGAAGAGCCGTCGGCGCCTTCGCGACCGTCGGTGTCGTGTCGAGGTGGTCCAGCAGGCCCTCAACGTACGACACGTCCACGCGCACCTTCTGCACGCGCCCGTCCACGTCCCGCATGACGAACTCACGGAAGCCGAGCCGCGCCGAGGAGGAGGTGTCCACCTGCGACAACGAGGCCAGCGTCGCCTCGTACCCGTCGTGCACCGGCACCCGGAGCAGCCGCAGCGCCTCGGACGCGATCTCCTGGTCCTCCGCGATCCGGCCGACGAACACCGTCGACACCAGGTTTTGCACGTCCAGGCCGAGGATGTCGCGCGGGTTCTGCGAGGCGACCAGTGCGGCCAGGTTCCACTTGCGGGAGTCGCGGGCGAGCCGCACCAGGAACGACCGGCCGGACCGCCAGCCCTCCATGAAGTGCGCCTCGTCCAAGCCGACCATCTTGCGCGTCGACATCGAGCCGCCGTACGAGCGCCGGACCGCCAGCCGGTGTGCCGTGTGCAGCATCGGCAACGCCAGCGACTCCTCCGCCGACCAGTACTCCCGCTCGATCTTCAGGTCGGGCAGTCGCAGGCCGGCCATGGTGATCACGGTGAGGGCCGCGTCGGCGCCGAGCAGGTGCTGTGGCGGCGAACCGAAGAACAGCAGCGCCAGCGGCATCTCGGCCGTGTCGAGGAGCAGGTTGGCCAGCTCCTTGCCCTCGTCGTCGTCCAGTCCGGCGAGCGTGCGGACCACGTCGTCGAGTGTGGACGACTCCTCGGCCGGGACCTGCCGGACGGCGTGCCGCAGCAGCGTCGCGGTCGACGCCTCCTTGGCCACCTGCGGCGGCACCAGCATCGAGCAGATGTCCTGCACCAGCATGCGGCGTTCGGCGCGGGCGTTGGAGACCGAGATCTCGTACTCGCGGTCGCCGCCGGGCCCGGTCGGGAACTCGGAGCGGACCGGGGTCGGGATCAGCGCGTACGGCGCCAGCGTCCCCTGCTCGGATCCGGTCAGGTTCAGCACCCGCGAGTAGGGCCGCAGCTCCGGCATGTCGCACAGCCGGGCCAGCGGGCCGGACGGGTCGAGCAGCGTCACCTGCACCCCACGGCGGGCGTTCAGGTAGCCGAGCGCGCCCATCAGCGTCGACTTGCCACCGCCCGGCTCGGCCACCATCACGCCGAGGCCGGACCGTTCGCGTACCTCCATCGGGAAGTGCAGGTCGAGGAAGACCGGACGGCGGCAGGTTCCCGACGTACGCCCGATCAGGTCCCCACGCCGGTCACCCACCGTGGACGCGGCTTGCGGAACCGCCGCGGCCAGCAGCTTCACCGGCATGCGCCGCACGTATCCGGTGTTCGCGATCGGCTCGCCCGGGATGAACTCGCGGGCCAGCTGGTCCTGGTTCTTCGGGTGCTGCAGCGAGATTCGCAGCTCACGCGAGTACAGCTGGATGAGCCGGCGGGCCCGTTCCAGGCATTCCTCGCGGGTGGCGCCGCCGACCGCGATCCGGTGCCAGCCGTGCGCGCGGGCCGACTCGACCGGCAGCCCGGTGGTCATCTCGTCGCCGATCACCAGCGCGCGCTTGGCGAGGCGTTCGAGTTCCGGCGGTGCGTCGATGCCGTGCTCGGCGTAGTCGAGCTGCTGCGACCGGATCATCCGGAGCCGGTGCTCGAGGTTCTTGAACGAGCTGCCCGAGCCGAGGATGTCGATGCGCGAGGAGATCTCCATCGGCCACGGCAGGCGCTCGTGGAAGTGCAGCCACGGCTCGTGCTTCTCGGGGATCTCCAGCGGTTCCATCCGGCCGACGGACAGGACGGCGACGTGCCTTTCTTCGCCGGTCATCCGGTTGACCAGCTTCACCGTCGACCCGTACGGCGTACGGTAGCGCTCGACCTGCTCGGTGAGCGCCAGCAGATCACCGGTTTCCCACTGCCCGTTGGAGATCGGCGACAGTGGACCGGGCGGCGCCATGCACAACGCCACCGACCGGAACAGCAGCCATTCGAGCTCCTGCGGGGTGACCCGGCGCCCGCGCATGCCGAACGCGTTCAGCACCTCGTCGAACTGCTCGACGGTGCGTCCCAGCTTGCGCCGTTCGCTGTCCGAGGTGCCGCGGCCGAACATCCGCAGGATCCGCTCGGAGAACGTGTTGCCCAGCGAGCGCCGCGCGAACGTCACCCCCAGGTACGTCTGGCCCTCGGCGTGGTTGACCGACAGCAGGTGCCGCTGGGCCGCGACCAGGTGATCCGACCACGAGGTGGCGCCGTGCACGTCGGGCAGCGGCTTGGCGGTGAACGAGTCCATCGTCCGCGCCCACTCGTCCGCCGGGAACGGCCGGTTCGTGCGCCGCAGATGCAGCCGGAAGCCGGCCAGTCCGGCGTACTGCTCGGAGATGGCGCTGAGCAACGCCTCGCGCTCCGCGTCCGGGCGGAACGCCCAGCGCACCTCGGGCAGGTGATACCAGGCGGTGACCGTGCTCTGGGTGAAGGTCAGATGCCCGGCGATCTCGCTGATCGCCAGCTCCAGCGCCGGGTCGCGGTCGTTGAACTTGAGCTTGTGCGGGCGAAGCTGGGTGTCCTTGCGCGGCCGGACGGGAAGATTTTCCGGGCGCTTGGCCGGCGCCTTCTCACGGCGCTTGGCGGGTGCTTTCTCGGTGAGCGGCACCGGCAGCGGCGGTTCCACATGATCCGCCGGCGGTGCACCCACGGTCTGCGGATCCGGCTCGGCGACCGGCGGCGCGAGCGGGGCCGGAGCCGTGGCGACAGCGGGCGGCGCAGGCCACCCGTCGAAGTCGGGCCATTCCTCATAATCCGAGGCGGCCGCCGACTCGTCGAAGAAGTCCGGCTCGGGCCCGACCGGCGCACGTTCGACCGGCGCCTCCTCATCGGACTCGACCGACGACCCGGAAACCACCGACGCCCCGGAAACCACCGGCGGCGGCACAAAAGCCCGAGCAGGCGGACCCGAAACCGGAGCAGGCGGACTCGAAACCGGAGCAGGCGGAGTCGAAACGGGAGCGGGCGCCGGCGGACTCCCCGTCCCCCCGAAGAGATCGAGGAACGGCGAATCGATGTCCAGCGACGTGTCCACCGTGGCGGTGCGCGGACGGACCGGCTGCGGCGCCTGGAACACACCCACCGCGCCGTGTCCCGGGGCAGCGACGAGCTCCTCGGCGCTTTCGTCCGCGGTATCTGGCGAAGAGTAACCATTCGATCGCACACCGTTACTCTGCCTCGCCGACGCAAGCGAGTCCGCGCGGGGATCCCCCGGCGGGAGTGATCCAGTCATGCCGGGCCCTCACCTACGCGCATTGGGAACCAACTCCTCCCGGACTCGGATACGAGTGGCGACGAGTCGTGGATCGCGTTGCTCGACCGCCGGTTCGCGTGTGCGGCGCCAGTCGGTGAGCGCGGTGCGGATGACCACCCGGGCCGGGCGATCGGGATCGACGTGCCGGAACACGTAGGACGTGGTGACCATCGCGAGCGCGATCTCCCACGCCGGGAACGGGTCGAACCGGAACGTGATCAGGTAGTGCGCGAGCATGAACAGCGGAACCAGCGCGACGAACATGCCGTACTGCGCGTACGGCAGGTGGATGGGCAGCGTGTACCCGGGCGGCCCCAGGTAAACCAAGCGCGCCCGATAGATGTCGTCGTCGGTGCGGAGCCTCATCTCAGTTGAAGATCAGGTCGATGAGGTAGTCGCCGACGAAGAACAGGGTCGCCGCACCGGCGATGAACGCTAGGCCCACGATCGCGATGGCGGAGCTGGTCAGCACCTTCGAGATCTCACCCCGGCTGGCGCGTCCAATGAAGATCACGCCAAGCGCCGCGAGCAGGATCGGCGCGATGTTACGGGCGAAGAAGCTGACGACGCCCTGGGTGTCGATGCCCTTGGGTTGGTCGGGCGCGGCGAGCGTGGCCTGCTGAACCGCCTCGACAGCGTGTCTGGCGAGCTCGGTGGCGATCATCGGTAAACCTCCAAGTGCCCGGGTAGGGGATTCCGGACACGCTGCAGTTGTGAAGCCTCGCGGCAACGCCCATATCGTGCTACTTGCAGTCCACCGCGTCGAGTGAGCCGTTTGGGCACTGCCATGCTCGTCTGCTCTCTTCGGTCCCTTCATGATGCCCAGTTCCGAAGAGTACGGGCCGTACTTCTTAGCTACAAGCGTCGGAAACGTTACGCAAGGTTACTGCATGCATGAAAATGAGTCACCATCGGTCGTACATATGTTCGACAAAGCATTGAGCCGTACCCTCGTCGTGTGACGACTAGGCGGACCGGCTCGCAGGTCAGGACCACGGATATCGGGAAAGATCACCCGGTCGTGATGGGCGTCCTGAACGTCACGCCGGATTCCTTCTCGGATGGTGGACGCTTCGCCGATGTGGACGCCGCCGTCGCGCACGGGATCTTGTTGCACCAGCAGGGCGCGGACATCATCGACGTGGGCGGCGAGTCGACCCGTCCGGGTGCCGAGCGCGTCGACGCCGCGACCGAGATCGCCCGCGTGGTGCCGGTCATCAGCCGGCTGGCCGAGGCGGGCGTGCCGATGAGCATCGATACCACCAGGGCCAAGGTCGCCGAGGCCGCGCTGGACGCCGGCGCCGTGGTGATCAACGACGTGTCCGGCGGCCTGGCCGATCCGGCGATGGGCACGCTCGCGGCCGATGCCCACTGTCCGTGGATCCTGATGCACTGGCGCGGTCATTCCATGAACATGAATGAACTGGCCGTATATAAGGACGTGGTGGCCGAGGTCCGCGACGAGCTGAGCGCCCGGGTGGCTGCCGCGTTGCGGGCCGGCGTCGCCCCCGAGCAGCTCATCCTCGACCCGGGCATAGGCTTCGCCAAGAAGGCCGAGCACAACTGGGAAATCAGCGCACACCTGGACGAATTGATAGATCTCGGTTTCCCGGTGCTCTTCGCCGCCAGCCGCAAGACCTACCTGGGCCGCCTTCTCGCCGATGAGCAGGGACATCCGCGCCCGGTCGACGAGCGCGAGGCTGCCACAATTGCCACCACGATCCTGGCCGTCGCCGCCGGGGTCTGGGGCGTGCGCGTCCACGAGGTCCGCGCCACCGTCGACGCGATCAAGGTCTGGCGCGCCACCGGCTCACCACGCCTGTAGTGATCAACAACACCCAGGATCAAGAGCCGGATGTCGCAGCGGGGTGGTGGGTGCGGACCGTCGCTCCCGCCGAGGGCCGAGCATGGGCGCGGGGCGCCCAGAACACTCGGCGACGTGCGTGATTGGTTGCGCCCAAGACCCCTGGCAGGGTGGAGGCCGACGCACAGCGTGCCCGACGGCGACGCGCCACGATGCGGCACGCTGGACGACGAGAGGGGGACAGGAACGTGACGGGTCGGATCACGCTCACCGGGCTGCGCGCCCACGGGCGCCACGGGGTCTACGACTTCGAACGCGAGGCCGGCCAGGACTTCGTCGTGGACGTGCGGCTCGATCTCGATCTGGACAAGCCGGCCGCCACCGACGACGTGGCCGACACGATCCACTACGGCGAGCTGGCCGAAAAGCTGGTCGCGGTGATCGGCGGCGAACCGGTCAACTTGATCGAGACACTCGCCGACCGGCTGCTGGCAGTCTGCCTCGACGATCCGCGGGTGGCGGTCGCCGAGGTGACCGTCCACAAGCCGCAGGCCCCGATCCCGCACGAGTTCGCCGACGTGGCCGTGACGATGCGCCAAGAACGGTCGGCATGGGTCGAGCTGATGCGCGGGAGGCGGTCGTGAGCCGCGCGGTGCTGTCGATCGGCAGCAACCTGGGGGACCGTCGCCGCAATCTCGAGCAGGCGGTCCGGCTGCTCGGCAACTGTGTGGTCAAGGCGTCCGGCGTCTACGAGACACCGCCGTGGGGTGATCCGGACCAACCGGCGTACCTGAACGCGGTCTTGCTCGTCGCGGATCCGAAGGCCGCGCCGCACGACTGGCTGGACCGCGCCCGCGCCTGCGAGGCCGCCGCCGGCCGGGTCCGTGATCCGCAACGCCGGTTCGGTCCGCGCAGCCTCGACGTGGACGTCATCGCGGTCTGGGACGCCGACGACGAGCCGGTGATCAGCGATGACCCGGAGCTGACGCTGCCGCATCCGCGCGCGCACCAGCGGGCCTTCGTGCTGCAGCCATGGATCGACATCCAGCCGTACGGGCAACTGCCCGGTCACGGCTGGCTCACCGACCTGCTGAACGAACCCGAGATTTCGGACGACGTGGCGGGAATGACCGCCCGACCCGAAATCGCACTAGAGTCAAGAACGTGAGCAGCAATCCCCAGGCACCGAGGTCGGACCCGTCGATGCGGCCGACCAGCGTCTCGGTGCTGATCGTCGCCGCGCTCGCCGCCGCCGCGCTGGCCTGGCTGCTGCTGGCCGCGTTCTACGGCTCGATCGGGCCCAACCTGCCCTGGTCACCCGCGATCGTGCTGGCCGTGCTCGCGGTCGCCGAGACGTTACTGGCGCAGAACACGAGCGCCCGCATCCAGCGCAAGCCCGGCACCCCGCCGGTCGATCCGCTGGCGGTGGCCCGCTACGTCGCTTTAGCCAAGGCATCCGCGCTGGTCGGCGCGCTTTCCTCGGGTTTCTCGGCGGGCCTGGTGGCCTGGCTGTCGGTGGCCGGGACGGAGGCGGCGCACGACGATCTGCCCGCCGGGATCGGCGGTCTCGTCGCGGCGCTGATGCTGGTCGGCGCGGCATTGTGGCTGGAGCGCGCGTGCCGCATCCCGGAGCAGCCCGATTCCGAGGACGAGGACGACCCGGACCGCTCGCCCGGCCGCCGCTGAAGCATCACTCCGGTCTTGAACTGAGACCAACTCGTATCCGTATGCTGCACTGTGCACGAGCAGGCGCTCGGCAGAGTTCTGGGTGCGCGGCGATCCCACGTCGGCGCACGAGGAGGCGCGACGATGGCGTACGACGACACGACCTTTCGTCGGAGTGAGGAACAGCCGTCGGATCCGGCCGCCTACCGGGCGAACGCCCTGGCCGCCGAGCAGCGCCGCCGCGCCGACGAAGTCGCGGCCGCCGAGACCGACACCACCACCGGCAGCCTGAGCCCGATCGGCCCCGAGGACGACGGTCGCGACCGGCTCGGCATCCACCTGGGCTGGGAGGTCGTGCTGCTGCTCGGGGCCGCCGCGATCGGGTTCCTGCTCTGGCGGGTGGACGCGGACGCGCTGAAGCGCCCGGCCCTGGACAACCTGCTGGTCACCGGGGCCGCGATCGGCCTGCTCGCGATGGGCGCCGGGCTGACGCTGCGCGCCGGCGTGCCGAACCTGGCGCTCGGCCCGATCGCGCTGGCCGCCGCCCTGCAGTACGCGGAACAGGGCGACCAGGGCCTGGTCAAGGCCGCGGTGCCGGCGATCATCTTCGCGGCGGCCGGCGGCATCGTGGTCGGCCTGCTCATTCTGGTGCTGCACGTGCCGGGCTGGGCCGCGACGCTCGCCGCCGGGCTCGGGGTGATCGTCTTCGACCAGCTGCGCACCGCCCCGGTCCGGGTACAGGGCGACTTCGACCCGACCAACCAGGCCTTCTTCATCTTCGGCGGCTTCGCCTTGCTGGCCGTGATCGGCGGCGCGCTCGGCACGATCACGCCACTGCGCCGCTGGCT
The DNA here is from genome assembly GCF_012933445.1 of Actinoplanes sp. TBRC 11911. Taxonomy (GTDB): domain Bacteria; phylum Actinomycetota; class Actinomycetes; order Mycobacteriales; family Micromonosporaceae; genus Actinoplanes. The sequence goes on along the minus strand of NZ_JABBNC010000007.1, from coordinate 209,655 downwards.
GGGCGGGATGCGCGCGTCCGGGGACCCGGCCCGCCGCCGTGGCGCCGTGGTCGCCGCCCCGGTGCTGCTCTCGCTGGCGCTGTCGTCGATCTTCGCGGTCGGCGCCGGCATCCTGATGGCGGCGCAGTCGACCGGGCCGGTCGTCCCGGGCACCGGCATCGAGTGGACCGGCATCGCGATCGGGCTCGCCCTGCTGGCCGGGACCAGCGCGTACGGGCGGCGGGGTGGGATTTTCGGCACGCTGTTCGCGGTCGTCGGGCTGACCCTGTTCCTCGACTACAACGTCCGCAAGGACCTGCAGATCTCGCTCTTCGCGATCGCCGCCTGCCTGCTCGGCGCCGGCCTGCTCATCACGCGTCTGGTCGAGACGTACGGGCGGCCGCTGCCCCCGCGCGTCGAGGACTGGAACGCGGCGCCCACCTCCGGTGTGGAGAACTGGAACCCGGACCTGCCGGGCAGCTGGACGTCGCCGGGCGCCACCCCGGTGACCCAGGAGGACCGTTGGGACGACGGACCTTGGGGATCTAAGCGCTGACCTCGTGGGCAGGCACCTTATGCTTGCCCGCATGACCTCTCCAAGCTTCGCCGAGCTGGACGCCCTGCCCACCGAGGAGCTGCGCGAGCTGGCCTTCACGCGGGCCCGCGAGCACCTCGACGTCCGGTTCTTCTGGTCGCTGCTCAAGCGCCTGCCGGACTCCGAGAACGCGTCGGAGCTGGACGGGGCGCCCAACACGATCGGCCCGATCGTCGACGAGGCCGTCGCGCTGTTCCGCGAGTTCGAGGGTCACGGCTACGGCGACCAGGAGCCGGTGCTCCGCGCCAAGTTCATCGACTACCTGCAAAAGCACCGCTGACCAGGGCATTTACCGGCGTCGTTTGAAAGTTGCGGTGCTCCGGGAATTAGCGGGGCATGGCTCTCGGGAATCGTTACAAGTCTGCGACCGGTGCGGGCACCATCGCCGCGCTCATCCTGGTGCTCGTCTTCGGCAGTCCCTGGTATTCGGACTGGGTCAACGACGGGTCCAACACCAACCCCAACTCGGCCGGCGGCTGGTTCCTGCGTCTGCTCGCCTGGCCGCACTGGGAATTCAACTCCAACGACTCGCTGCGCAACGTGATCGTGGGCGACCTCCGGGCGATCCTGGTGGTCGTGCTGGCGGCGTTGTTCCTGTTCCTGCTGCCCGGCTCGCAACTGGCCCGGGCCCGGGGCACCCTCAGCCAGTTCTTCGCCGGCTGGGGTGCGTACATCTTCGCCGGAAGTTTCGCCGCCCTGCTGGCCACGTTGTTCCTGCGTAACCCCTCGATGCTCAGCGCGTTCCAGGCGGCCGGCGGCGGCGCCCAGTACGGCTTTTTCGTGGGCTGGATCGTGGGGCTCGCCACGCTCGGCGGCTATCGGAAGTGACCACGAGGCCGGGGTGCCCGCCCCGGCCTCGCGATCAGGCCGTCTGCCGTTCCGGGTCGGCGAAGACCGACGCCCGGGCCACCACGCCCACCGCGCGGTCGCCGTCGACCACCACGACCTCGGCGGCGTCGGCCGTCAGCATGACGGCGAGCGCGTCGTAGAGCGTGCCGGTCACATCCACCGTCGGCCGGTCCCCGGCCGGCTCACCGTTGGACAGCGGGCGCATCGTGTCCCGCACCCGGGTCACCGCGAGCCGCCGGATGCCCCGGTCCGCGCCCACGAAGTCGGCAACCGCAGGCGTTGCCGGGTGACTGAGCAGCTCCGCGGGCGGGGCGTACTGCCGCAGCGCGCCGTTCTCGCCGAGCACCGCGATCCGGTCGCCGAGCCGCACCGCCTCGTCGATGTCGTGGGTGACCAGCACGACCGTCTTGCGCACCGTCTCCTGCAGCTTGAGAAACTCCTCCTGCAGCCGCCCCCGCGCGATCGGGTCGACCGCGGAGAACGGCTCGTCCATTAAGAGCACGAGCGGGTCCGCGGCCAGCGCGCGAGCCACCCCGACCCGCTGCCGCTGACCACCGGAGAGCTCGTGCGGATAGCGCTTCGAATACCGGGCCGGGTCGAGCCCGACCAGATCGAGCAGCTCGTCGGCGCGCGCGTTGATCCGGTTCTTGTCCCAGCCCAGCAGCCGCGGCACCGTGCCGATGTTGGTGCGGATGTTCTGGTGCGGGAAGAGACCCACGTTCTGGATCACATAGCCGATATGGCGGCGGAGCTCGTTCGGGTCCTGCTCCATCACGTTCCGGCCGTCGACCAGGATGCGCCCCTTGGTCGGCTCGATCAGCCGGTTGATCATGCGCAGGATCGTCGACTTGCCGCCGCCCGAGGGCCCGATCAGCACGGTCAGCTCGCCGGGGCGTACCTCAAGGCTGAAATCGCCGACCGCGACCGTACCGTCCGGGTATGTCTTGCCCACGTTCTCGAGAGTGATCGGCGCCGCGCTCCGGGCAGGCCCGGAATCGTTGATCGCGGTAGCGTCCACTTATGTCCTTCCTGTCGTGGGGCCCGGCGGCCGCTGTGCCGCTGGCCGCACCCGCCGAAGACGGGCCGGGAAATCCGTGGTTCTCGTGGCAGTACATCCACGACAACGCCGACACCCTCGGTAGCGCCCTGCTCTTCCATGCGGGCCTCACCGCCCGGGCGGTGATCTTCGCATTGATCGTTGCTCTGCCGCTCGCGGTCCTGGCCTACTGGATCAGACCGCTGACCGGCCCGATTCTTGCACTCTCCGGTGTTCTCTACACGATCCCTTCGCTGGCCCTGCTCGCGCTACTCGCCCCGTTGATCGGGACGACCAGCGACTGGGCGGTACTCATCGCCCTTGTCCTATATGCCCTGCTTGTTTTGATCCGCAACTTCCTGACCGGGCTCACCTCGGTGCCCGACGAGGTGCGCGAGGCCGCGACCGGGATGGGCTACAGCCGATTCGGCCGCCTGCTGCGGGTGGAGCTGCCGCTCGCCCTACCCGGCATCTTCACCGGCTTACGGCTGGCCACCGTGTCCACGGTCGCCCTGGTCACGGTCGGTTCGCTGATCGGCAAGGGGGGACTGGGCGAGCTGATCCTGGGCGGATTCCGCAACAACTTCTACAAGGCTGAGATTCTCACCTCAACTATTTTGGTCGTCGCCCTGGCGCTCGTCCTGGACCTGATCCTCGCCCTGCTCGGCAGGCTGCTCACGCCGTGGACCAGGAGGCGGACGTCGTGAACTATTTCAGTCAAGCCCTGACCTGGCTCAACGACCCGCTGAACTGGACCAACCCGGGTGGCCTGTTCGACCGGCTGATCGAACACCTGCAGATCACCGCGTGGGCGGTGCTGATCGGGTGCATCATCGGCTGGCCCATCGGGATCTGGCTCGGACACCGCGGCAAGGGCGGTGCCGCGGTCATCACGGTCGCCAATCTCACCCTGGCGGTGCCGACGCTGGCGTTGCTCACCATCCTGCCGCTGACCCCGCTCGGCTTCGGCCGGCCACCGGTGATCGTGGCGCTGGCCGTCTTCGCGGTGCCGCCACTGCTCGCGAACGCGTACACCGGGCTGCGCTCGATCGACCCGGAGACGATCGAGGCGGCCAAGGGCATGGGCCTGTCCGGCGGGCAGGTGCTGCGCCGCGTCGAGTTGCCGCTCGCGGTGCCCTATCTCGCGGCCGGGCTACGCACCGCCGCGGTTCAGGTGGTGGCGACGGCGGCTCTTGCAACATTTGTTAACGGCGGCGGACTCGGCGAGATCATTGCGGCCGGATTCGGCCTCGGAATCAATGTCGGAGGCGGCCAGATTGTTGCGGGAGGCATCGTTGTGGTGGCTCTCGCATTAATTGTCGAAGGACTGCTCGCACTCGTACAACGCCTGGTCACGCCCGCTCCGCTACGTGCCGTGAAGCGTCGCCGCCCGGTTCGCGCGACCTCGGTCGGGTAACGGAGTCGCATCTTTCCGCGAAGTTGTCATACCCAGCGGGTAGACACATCAGGGCATAGATACGGGCATCGCGGTTTGACTGCCCGTCGGACACGCGGCGCGCTCCACCCGAGCGCGCCGGGACACAGAAGGCGGCAGTATGCGTCGACACCTCATCCTGATGGCCGTTGCCACCACGGCGGCGGGCCTCACGCTCGCCGGCTGCGGTGGCGCCGGCTCTTCCGGCACGGCGGCTCCGCCCTCGGCTGCTTCGGGGCAGGGTTGCGCCCCGGTCGCGGGCGACACCTTGACCGTGCTGACCGACGACAAGCACCTGCAGAACAGCGACAACGTTGTTCCCGCGATCAACGCGAAGGCATCGTCGCCGCAGTTGATCGCCGCGCTCGACAAGGTCTCCGCAGCGCTCGACACGACCAAGCTGATCGCGCTGAACAAGGCGGTCGACATCGATCGCAAGACCTCCAAGGCCGCGGCCACCGAGTTCCTCACGACCAACAACGTGCTGGCTGGCATCCAGAAGGGTCCCGGCGGCAAGATCACGATCGGCGCGGCGAACTTCAGCGAGAACGCGACGCTCGGCGAGGTCTACAGCCAGGCGCTCACCGCCGCGGGCTACACGGTCACCGTGCAGCAGATCGGCAACCGGGAGCTGTACGAGCCCGCGCTGGAGAAGGGCGACATCGACGTCGTCCCGGAGTACGCGGCGACCCTCGCCACGTTCCTGGCCGGAAAGGTGAACGGAGCGAACGCGAAGGATCCGTCCTCGCCCGACCTCAACACGACCATGACCAACCTCAAGGCGCTCGGCGAGAAGCGTGGCCTGACCTTCGGCACCCCGTCGCAGGCTCAGGACCAGAACGCCTTCGCCACCACCACGGCGTTCTCCGACAAGTACGCGGTGAAGACGCTGTCCGACCTGGCCGCCAAGTGCTCCGGCGCGGCGACCGTGCTCGGCGGCCCGGCGGAGTGCCCCCAGCGCCCCAAGTGCCAGGCGGGCCTGGTGTCGGTGTACAACTTCCAGGCTGGCAAGTTCAGCAGCCTGGACGCGGGCGGACCGCTCACCAAGACCGCGCTCAAGCAGGGCACGATCAGCGTGGGCCTGGTGCTCAGCTCGGACGGGGCGCTAGCTGCGGGTTGATCCCGTTAAGGGCAAGTGCCGGGATATTTCATGATGTTGCCCGGTGCTTGCCCTTTTCGCCCAAGCCACCCTCTCGGTAGCATCAGCGCCCATGCCGGACCGGGACCCCGTGGCGGGACATAGCGCGCGAATGCTCCGTGGCCTCATCTGGACGGGCGTCGTGCTCGCTCCGTTGGCCGCGATCATCGTGCTGGTCGGCGGCGGCTCCGCCGTCCGATTCGCCGTGCTGCTCATGGCGGTCAGCGTCGTGCTGGTCGGCGCCTCGGTGCTGATCCGCAACGACCCGTCGCTGCAGCGGATGGACGTCGAGGACCGCGTCGCCGAGGAGGTGGCGGTGCTCCGGCGCGAGTTGCGCGCCGAGTTCGGCCAGCCCGGCCCCGGCCTCGGTCCGACCGAACCCGCCTACTTCCGCGAGCAGGCCGCGCCGGGGCAGGGCCCCGGCCCCGCGCCCCGATCTCCGGGCATGCTGCCGCGCCGCGAGCCCGGCACGGTCTCGGGCACCCGCCCGGCGGGCGCGCCGGCGCCGATGGGTGCGGGTCAGATGGGTGCGGGTCAGATGGGTGCGGGTCAGATGGGTGCGGGTCAGATGGGCGCCGCTGCTCCGATGGGACCAGGCCCGATGGGCGCGGCCCCGATGAATGCAACGACCACGATGGCTGCGGTGGATCCGATGGGTGCGGCAGCCCCGATGGGTGCAGGGCCGATGGGCGCCGGGCCGATGGGTGCCGGGCCGATGGGCGCCGGGCCGATGGGCGCAGGCCCGATGGGCGCAGCTCCGATGGGGGCTGGGCCGATGGGCGCGGCCCCGATGGGCGCCGGGCCGATGGGCGCGGCCCCGAACGGTGCGGCTCCGATGGGGGCTGGGCCGATGGGGGCTGGGCCGATGGGCGCGGCTGCTCCCGTGGGTGCCGCGGCCGTCGTTCCCCCGCAGGCACGCCAGCGCGGGGGCGCCGCGGTTCCGCCGCCCGCCCCACCCGCACCCCAGCAGCCCCGCGCGGCCGCGGCCGTTCGCCCCGGCGGCACCGAATACGGCCGCCCCGAGCCCCAGCCGACCGAGGGCTACGACGAATTCGGCGGCGAGCCCAGCGGCGAGGTCTACGGCACCACCTACGGGTCCGGAACGACCTACGGCGGCCAACAGGGCGGCGAGTACGGGCAGCCGGGCGGCGACTACGGCCACGAGGGCTACTACGACCAGAGCGGCGACGTCTACGCCGGCGGCTACCCCGAGGGCAACGAATACGGCGGCTACGACGAGCACCCGAGCGGCTACGACGGCCCGGCCAAGCCGGTCAGCGGCGACCCCAACTACCGCGCCAAACGGCACCGCCCCTCCGCCAACGACACCAACGTCGGCACGCTGGAGGACTTCGCCGAGTACGGCGGCTACAGCCGGTTCACCCAGCCCCGCTCGGAGGAGCGCTTCGGCCGCTGGTAGCCGCTACTTGTCGATGTCGCCGACCACGAAGAACATCGACCCGAGGATGGCGATCAGATCCGGCACCAGGCTGCCCGGGATCAACGTGGCCAGCGCCTGCACATTCGCGTACGAGGCGGTCCGCAGCTTGAGCCGCCACGGCGTCTTCTCGCCGCGCGAGACCAAGTAGTACCCGTTGATCCCGAGCGGGTTCTCGGTCCACGCGTAGGTGTGCCCCTCCGGCGCCTTGACCACCTTCGGCAGCCGCACGTTCACCGGGCCGGAGAGCTGGTCCAGCCGGTCCAGGCATTCCTCGGCGAGGTCCAGCGACACGTACGCCTGCTCGAGCAGCACCTCGAACCGCGCGTGGCAGTCCCCGGCCGTCCGGGTCACCACCGGCACGGTCAGCTGGTCGTACGCCAGATAGGGCTCGTCGCGCCGCAGGTCGAAGTCGAGCCCGCTGGCCCGCGCCACCGGCCCGGACGCCCCGTACGCCGCGGCCTGCTCGGCGGTGAGCACGCCGACCCCGACCGTACGGGCCAGGAAGATGTCGTTGTTGCGGATCAGGTTGTCCAGGTCGGGCAGTCCCTTGCGGACCGCCTTGATCGCCTGCCGGGTCCGCTTGCTCCACCCGGCCGGCACCTCCTCCTTGAGGCCGCCCACCCGGTTGAACATGTAGTGCATGCGGCCGCCGGAGACCTCCTCCATCACCGCCTGCAGGGTTTCCCGCTCGCGGAACGCGTAGAACATCGGGGTGATCGCGCCGATCTCCAGCGGGTACGACCCGAGGAACATCAGGTGGTTGAGCACCCGGTTCAGCTCGGCCAGCGCCATCCGCAGCCAGGTCGCCCGCTCCGGCACCTCGATGCCCATCAGCCGCTCGACCGCGAGCGCCACGCCCAGCTCGTTGGAGAACGCGGACAGCCAGTCGTGCCGGTTCGCCAGCACGATGATCTGCCGGTAGTCGCGCACCTCGAACAGCTTCTCGGCGCCGCGATGCATGTACCCGATGATCGGCTCGCACTCCACCACGCGCTCGCCGTCCAGCCGCAGCCGCAGCCGCAGCACGCCGTGCGTGGACGGGTGCTGGGGCCCGATGTTGAGCACCATGTCGGCGGTGTCGAGACCCGCGCCGGTACCGACGGTGATCTCGCGGAGCGAATCAGTCACTAAGGGATGCTCCCATGCTCGTCGATGCCGATCGTGTGCAGCAGCCACCAGTGTCCGCCGAGTCCCTCCGGTTCGGTGAGTTCGGCGGCGGCCCCGGCCGCGGAGAGCGCCCGCAGATACCCCACCGGGTCGGTGCGGGCGAGATCCAGCGGTGGCCGGGCGCCGTCGACCCCGAGCGCTCGCAGGGCCTCACGCTGGCGGATCATCCGGTACGGGGTTCCGGCCGCGGCCGCCACCGCATCCATCGCCACATGCGCCGTCAGGTCGCAGGTACCGTCCGGGACCGGCGTCACCTGGCGTCCGTCGCGGAAGGCGGTGAGCGTCCCGAGCGCCGGCCGTGACTCGCGCAGATGCCCGTAGTCGATGGCCAGCGCAGCGCCGCGCCGCACGTGGTGGACCGCGTCGGCCCAGGCCGTGTCCCGGGGCCAGCCGACCTCGGCCCGCCCCGGCCGCGGCCACCAGCGGGCCAGCCAGACCTCGTCGGCGGCGTCGGCCGCACCGCCCAGCGACTCCGAGCCTTTCTCGTCGACCAGCACCTTGCGCAGCCGCCCGGCATCGTCCACGTCGACCACGTCGAGCGGCACATTGTCCAGCCACTCGGTGGCCAGCAGCAGCCCGGTCACCTCGGCCGGCACGTCCCGCCGCCAGGCGATCCGGTCGTCGAGCCCGCGCGGCCGCGGCGCCACCTCGACCGCGGTCGCCCGGACCCGGTCCGGCAGATCCGGCAGCAGCGCGGCCAGCAACTCGCCGCGCCCGGCCCCGACATCGACCAGGTCGAACACCTCGGGCTTGCCGAGCGCCGCGTCCAGCTGCGAAATCAACCGCAGGATCGCGCCGGCGAACAGCGGCGAAGCATGCACACTTGTCCGGAAATGTCCGGCGGGTCCGTCGTCGTCGCGCACGAAAAACCCACCCGGCCCGTACAGCCCCCGCTGCATCGCCGCACGCCATCCGGTCACTCGGTCACCTTAGAACCTCTTGCGTGGTGCAGTTCTTCACAGTGCTTGTCACACATGCGTTACCACCGCGCATACTCGACGCGACCGGTACCCCATCTCGAGGACTGGATCTTTAGATGAACACTGTGCGCTCTCTGAGCGTCGGCGTCGTCGGCGCCGGACGGGTCGGCGCCGTACTGGGCGCCGCGCTGACCGCCGCGGGCCACCGCGTCGTCGCCGCGGCCGCCGTTTCCGCGGCCTCCCGTGAGCGGGCCGCTCGACTGATGCCGCAGGCCGCCGTCCTGCCCGCCGACGAGGTCGCCCGGGCCGCGGACGACCTGCTTCTGCTCGCCGTTCCGGACGACGCGCTCGGCGCCGTCGTGTCCGGCCTGGCCACCACCGGAGCGTTACACCCCGGCTTGATCGTGGCACACACTTCCGGCGCGCACGGCCTCGCGATCCTCGGCGACGTGCGGGGCATGGCCCTGCATCCCGCGATGACCTTCACCGGCTCGGACGGCGATCTCGACCGGCTCGCCGGCATCGCGTGGGGAGTGACCACCGAGGACCGCGGATTCGCCACCCGGCTGGTCGCCGACCTCGGCGGCGTTCCGGAGTGGATCGCCGAGGACGCCCGGCCGGTCTACCATGCCGCTCTCGCGCACGGCGCGAACCACCTCGTCACGCTCGTCAACGAGGCCGCCGACGTGTTGCGCGCGGCCGGCGTCGAGCGGCCCGAGCGAGTGCTCGCCCCACTGCTGCGTGCCGCGCTGGACAACGCGCTCCGGCTCGGGGACGCGGCGCTGACCGGTCCGGTGTCCCGGGGCGACGCGGGCACCGTCGCGAAGCATCTGGATCGGCTTCCCGGCGAGGCCGTACCGGCGTACCTGGCAATGGCCCGGCGGACCGCGGACCGCGCCATCGCCTCCGGGCGCCTGCGCCCCGCCGACGCCGCGTCGCTTTTGGACGTGCTGGCCCGGGTGGCGGTCGGGAGCACCTCGTGACCGACCTGATCCACACGCGCCGGGAGCTCGCCGCCGCGACCGCCGCCGTGCCCGAGGTCGCCGTCGTGATGACGATGGGCGCGCTGCACGAGGGTCATCGGCAGCTCATGCGCGCGGCTCGCGAGCGGTCCGCCTTCGTGGTCGTCACGATCTTCGTGAACCCGCTGCAGTTCGGCCCGTCCGAGGACTTCGAGAAGTACCCGCGCACGCTGGAGGCCGACCTCGAGGCCTGCCGGGACGAGGGCGTCAGCGTGGTGTTCGCGCCGAGCCGCGACGAGGTCTACCCGGGCGGCCCGCCGCAGATCACCATGAACGCCGGCCCGCTCGGCGACATCCTGGAAGGCGCCAGCCGTCCCGGCCACTTCGCCGGCATGCTGACCGTCGTCGAGAAGCTGCTGCTGCTCACGCGCGCCGACGTGGCGTACTTCGGGGAGAAGGATTTCCAGCAGCTCGCGCTGATCCGCCGGATGGTCCAGGACCTCGAACTGGACGTGGAGATCGCCGGGGTGCCGACCGTGCGCGAGCCGGACGGCCTGGCGCTGTCCAGCCGCAACCGGTACCTGTCCGCCGACGAGCGGAGGTCCGCGGCGGCGCTGTCCCGCGCCCTGCGCGAGGGGGCGGCCCAGGGCGACGCCGAGGCGGCGCTGGCCGTCGCCCAGAAGATCCTCGATGACGAGCCCGGCGTACGCCTCGACTACCTGGCCCTGACCGGCCCCGATCTCGGCCCGGTCCCCGAGTCCGGCCCGGCCCGCCTGCTGGTCGCCGCCCGGGTCGGTTCGACTCGCCTGATCGACAACGTTCCGCTGCAGCTCACGAAGGGTCGCTGATGCTCCGCACCATGCTCAAGTCCAAGATCCACCGAGCCACCGTGACGCAGGCGGACCTGCATTACGTCGGCTCGGTCACGGTGGACCTGGACCTGATGGAGGCGGCCGACCTGCTGCCCGGCGAGCAGGTGGCGATCGTCGACGTGACCAACGGCGCCCGCCTGGAGACGTACGTGATCGCGGGCGAGCGGGGCAGCGGCGTGCTCGGCATCAACGGCGCCGCCGCCCACCTGGTGCACCCCGGCGACCTGGTCATCCTCATCTCGTACGGGCAGATGGACGACGCCCAGGCCCGGTCCTACGAGCCGCGGATCGTGCACGTCGACGCCACCAACGCGATCATCGAGCTGGGCTCCGACCCGGCCGCCGCGCCCGCAGGCATGGCCGGTGCGCTGGTACGGGGTGATCTCAAGCTGGTCTGATTCCGCAAACGCCGCCCATCCGGTCGGTCATCACCATATGATCGACAAACCGGACATAGGCGACGCTGCGAGAGGACGGGCATGCGAGGGATCCGGGTCGGCATCCCGGCCGCGCTGGCACTCGTGCTGGCGGTCGCGGGCTGCGCCAATCCCGGCGGCGTCGACGGCGACCTCACCAACCAGTGGGCCCCGATGGCGTCCGCGACCGGCTTCGAGCCGAACGGCGGGACCTGCCACATCTCCAGCTTCGACCCGGTCGGCGCCCGCGGGGCGTATGAGGAGATCGGCTGCGAGATCCAGCACCGCACCGAGACCGTCTACGTCGGCCAGTACGAGGCACCCGCCGCGGAGGCCGACGAGCCACCCGCCGCGGACTCGGCCGGTGCGCGCGAGGCGTACCGGGTCTGCGACAACAAGACGACCGCGTATGTGGGCGGGCCGTGGCGTACGGGACGGCTCTGGATCGGGGTTGTGCATCCCACGCCGGCGGCCTGGACCGGCGGCTCCCGCTGGTACCGCTGCGAGGTGATCGAGCTCAGCTCGGTGGAGGACGACGGCACCCTGGTGCAGCGCGCCGGCAGCCTCAAGAACGCGCTCGCCAGCACCGGCGCTCTCACCCTCGGCTGCTACGCCGTACGGCAGGACAGCTCCGGCGCGATCGCCTCGATGCCCGCGGTGGCCTGCGACGCCGAGCACAACGCCGAGTTCGCCGGCCTCTGGAACGCCAAGAACCTCGCCTACCCGAAACGCGACGCCGCCTGGCGGCCGTTCCACAACGGCTGCCGCGAGGTGGTCTCCGGCTACGCCAAGGTGCCCGACGACAAGGATCTTCAATATCGGACCGGTGTCGTCTCGCTGCCCGGCAGCGAGGACGTCTGGGGGCTCGGCGACCACAGCGTGCGCTGCTACCTGTGGGTGGACGGTGCCGAACTGACCGGCACACTCAAGGGCAAGGGCACCAAAAGCCTGCCTATCCAGTACAAGTAAGAACGACCACTGAGGGCACCCCCGCGACGCGTCGGCACGCCCGGCGATGTCTACTGAACGGATGCCTTCCGTCGCCGACCTACCCGAGCTGCCCCGCCGGCTCGCCGCGGCCGCACCGGGCTGGAGCGAGACCACCGACGTGCTCGTCGTCGGCTCCGGTGTCGCCGGTCTGACCGCCGCCCTGCACCTGCGCGAGCAGGGCCTGCACGTCACCGTCGTCACCAAGGTGAACATCGACGACGGCTCGACCCGGTGGGCCCAGGGCGGCATCGCCGCGGTGCTCGACCCGCTGGACACCCCGGCGGCGCACGCCAACGACACCGAGATCGCCGGTGTCGGCCTGTGCGACCCGGCGGCGGTGCGGGTGCTGGTCGAGGAGGGCCCGGCCCGCGTGCGCGAGCTGATGCGGATGGGCGCCGCGTTCGACCGCAACCCGGACGGCTCGCTGATGCTGACCCGCGAGGGCGGCCACCGCGCCGACCGGATCGTGCACGCCGGCGGCGACGCGACCGGCGCCGAGGTGCAGCGCGCCCTGCACGACGCGGTCCACCGCGACCCGTGGATCCGGCTGGTCGAGCACGCGCTCGTGCTCGACCTGCTGCGCGCCGCTGACGGCCGCGCCTGCGGTCTCACCCTGCACGTGCTCGGCGAGGGCTCGGAGGACGGCGTCGGGGCGATCCTGGCCCGCGCGGTGGTGCTCGCCACCGGCGGCATGGGCCAGATCTACTCGTCCACCACCAACCCGTCGGTCTCCACCGGCGACGGCGTGGCGCTCGCGCTGCGGGCCGGCGCCACCGTGACCGACGTGGAGTTCGTCCAGTTCCACCCGACCTCGTTCGTCACCGCGAGCGTCACCTCGGTGCAGCGGCCGCTGATCTCCGAGGCGCTCCGCGGCGAGGGCGCCCACCTGGTCGACGAGTCCGGCAAGCGGTTCATGGTCGGCCAGCACGAGCTCGCCGAGCTGGCCCCGCGCGACGTGGTGGCCAAGGGCATCCACCGGGTGCTGCGCGCGACCGGCGCCGACCACGTCTACCTCGACGCCCGGCACCTGGGCGGCGAGTTTCTCGAACACCGGTTCCCGACCATCGTGGCGTCCACCCGCGCGGCCGGCGTCGACCCGGTCACCGATCTGATCCCGGTCGCGCCCGCGGCGCATTACGCCTCCGGCGGCGTCCGCACCGACCTGGCCGGTCGCACGAGCATTCCCGGCCTGTACGCGTGTGGCGAGGTCGCCTGCACCGGAGTGCACGGCGCCAACCGGCTGGCCAGCAACTCCCTGCTGGAGGGGTTGGTCTTCGCGAAACGGATCGCCGACGACATCGCCCGCGAGCTGCCCCCGCAGGCCGACCCGGTCGCCCCGGCCGGCGACCGCGGCTGGGTGGTGCCCGCCGAGATCCGCGCCGACCTGCAGCGCTCCATGACCCGGGGGGCCGGCGTGCTGCGCTCGGCCGATTCGCTGGCGGCCACCGCCAAGGAGCTGACCCGGCTGGGCGAGCAGCGGGCCACGCCGCGCAACGCGGCCTGGGAGGCGACCAACCTGCTCACCGTGGCGAGCGCCCTGGTCGCCTCGGCACGCACCCGGCGCGAGACCCGCGGCTGTCACTGGCGCGAGGACTACCCGGTCGCCGAGGACGAGTGGCGCGGCCACCTGCTCAACAGCATCGACGCGCGCGGCGCGATCACCCAGAACTTCGAGGAGATGGCATGACCGAGCGGCACCTCGGCACGGCCCGCGAGGTGCGGCCGTGACCGACTCCGGATTAGATCTCGCCGAGGTCGAGCGGGTCGTCTACACCGCTCTCGCCGAGGACCTCGGTGACCCGCCGCGCGACGTCACCAGCGAAGCCACCATCCCGGGCGGGCAGACGGACACCGCCGAGCTCGTGGCGCGCGCCGACGGCGTGGTCGCCGGTCTACCGGTGGCCGCCCAGGTGTTCGCGGTCACCTCCGGCGGCACCACCACCTTCGACCAGCGGGTGGCCGAGGGTGACCGGGTCCGTCGCGGCGACGTCCTCGCGGTCGTGACCGGGCCCACCCGGTCGCTGCTGACGGCCGAGCGGACCGCGCTGAACCTGCTCTGCCGGATGTCCGGGGTGGCCACCCACACGCGCCGGTGGGCCGACGCCCTTGAGGGGACAAAAGCGACAGTGCTCGACACCCGCAAGACCACCCCGGGGCTACGCGCCCTGGAGAAGTACGCGGTCCGGGCCGGCGGCGGCACCAACAAGCGCATGGGCCTGTACGACGTCGCGATGATCAAGGACAATCACAAGCTCGCCGCGGGCAGCATCACCGCGGCATATGCGCTGGTCCGAGCCAAGTTCCCGGACGTGCCCGTCCAGGTCGAGATCACCACGCTGGACGAGGCGCGAGAGGCGGTGGCGGCCGGGGCGACCTTCCTGCTCTGCGACAACATGCGGCCCGCCGCGCTGCGCGAGGTCGTCGAGGCGGTCGGCGACCGGACCGAGCTGGAGGCGACCGGCAACCTCACCCTGGAGACGGTGGCCGAGTACGCGGCGACCGGCGTCGACTACCTCTCCGTCGGCGGGCTGACCCATTCGTCCCCGATCCTCGACATCGCGATGGATCTCCGTCCGCACTGACCGTGGCGCACCTGTAACGATTGAGGGGTACGCGCGTACGAGATGAGGGGTTGCTGCCGTGCTGCTTTGTATTGATATCGGGAACACGAACACGGTGCTGGCGACCTTCGACGGGGACAAGCTGGTGCACAACTGGCGGATCAAGACGGACTCGCGGGCGACCGCCGACGAGCTCGGTCTGATGTTCCGCGGGCTGCTCGCCGGTGACAACGTGGAGATCACCGGGGTGGCCGCCTGCTCGACCGTGCCGGCCGCCCTGCGCAGCCTGCGGTCGATGCTGGCCCGCTACTACAGCGACCTGCCGCACGTGATCGTCGAACCGGGCGTGAAGACCGGTGTCCAGCTGGCCATCGACAACCCCAAGGAGGTGGGCTCCGACCGGGTCGTCAACACGCTCGCGGCGCACGCCCTCTACGGCGGGCCGTCGATCGTGGTGGACTTCGGCACGACGACGAACTTCGACGTGATCAGCGCCAAGGGCGAGTTCCTCGGCGGCGCGTTCGCACCGGGCATCGAGATCTCGTTCGACGCGCTCGCCGCCCGGGCCGCCCAGTTGCGCAAGGTGGAGCCGACGAAGCCACGCTCGGTGATCGGCAAGAACACCGTGGAGTGCCTGCAGTCCGGCATGTATTTCGGTTTCGCCGGCCAGGTGGACCGCATCGTGGAGCGGATGATCGAGGAGATCGGGCCGGTCTCGGCGGTCATCGCCACGGGTGGACTGGCCGGTCTGGTGGTCGACGAATGCCACACGATCACCGCGCACGAGCCGATGATCACGCTGATCGGCCTGCGGATGGTATATGAGCGGAACGTCTGACTCCCCCTTAGTACGCTTTGCCACAGCCGTTGACCCGAATCACAGAGAGTCGTGACGTGACCGAGCAGAATGTGCCCGCACCCGATCCCGCCGAGGACCTTCCCGAGCAGATGCGGGTCCGCCGGTCGAAGCGGGATCGCCTGCTTGCCGAGGGCCGCGAGCCCTACCCGGTGACCGTTGCGCGGAGCGCGTCGCTCAAGGAGATCCGGGAGAAGTACGCGTCGCTGCCGACCGACACTCCGTCGGGCGACACGGTGTCCACCGGCGGCCGGGTGATCTTCATTCGAAACGGTGGAAAGCTGGCCTTCGCCACGCTGCGCGACGGCGACGGCACCGAGCTGCAGGCCATGTTGTCCCTGGACAAGGTCGGCGAGCAGGCCCTGAGTGACTGGAAGCACCTGGTTGACCTGGGCGACATCGTCTCGGTGAGCGGCGAGGTGATCACCAGCAAGCGGGGTGAATTGTCGGTGCTCGCCGATTCCTGGTCGATGAGTGCCAAGGCGCTGCGCCCGCTGCCGGTCGCGCACAAGCCGCTTTCCGAGGAGACCCGGGTCCGTCAGCGATACGTCGATCTGATCGTCCGGCCGCAGGCCCGGGACACGGTGCGTACCCGGGCAACGGTGGTGCGCGCACTTCGCGAGTCGCTGTTCCACCGCAATTTCCTCGAGGTGGAAACACCAATGCTTCAGTTGCTGCACGGTGGCGCGGCGGCCCGTCCGTTTGTGACGCACAGCAACGCACTCGACACGGATCTTTATCTGCGGATCGCGCCGGAACTGTTTTTGAAGCGAGCCGTGGTCGGCGGGATCGACCGCGTCTTCGAGATCAACCGAAACTTCCGTAATGAGGGTATCGACTCGACGCACTCCCCGGAGTTTGCGATGCTCGAGGCGTACCAGGCATACGCCGACTACAACGTGATGCAGCAACAGGTGCGTGAGTGGATTCAGGAGGCCGCGTTCGCCGTCGCCGGATCACACATCGTGACGCACTACGACGGTACCGAGTTGGATCTCTCCGGTGAGTGGCCGTCGGTCACGCTGTTCGGTTCCCTCTCGGCCGCTCTCGGCGAAGAAGTCACGGTGGACACCGATCGCACTCAGTTGGCGCGGTACGCGGAAAAGCACGACCTTTCCGTGGACCCGAAGTGGGGTCCCGGGAAGCTGGCCGAGGAGCTGTTCGAGCACCTGGTCCAGCACACCTTGCAGACGCCCACTTTTGTGCGGGATTATCCCGAAGAGACCGCGCCGCTGACCCGGGCGCATCGGGAAACTCCGGGCCTCACCGAGAAGTGGGACCTGTACGTCATGGGCATCGAACTCGCAACCGCTTATTCCGAGTTGGTCGATCCGGTGGTGCAGCGGGAACGGCTGGTCGCGCAGTCGTTGCTGGCGGCCGGCGGGGATCCCGAGGCGATGCAGCTCGACGAGGATTTCCTGCGCGCCATGGAGTACGGAATGCCACCGTCCGGCGGGATGGGAATGGGAATCGACCGGCTGTTGATGGCGCTCACCGGCCTCGGCATTCGGGAAACGATCCTCTTCCCGTTGGTACGCCCTGAGTAACGTTATCCCCCCGCCATTGACGGACGACGCGGCTCTGGCGTTATTGTCTGTGCGTTGCTCTGGGGAAAACCTGTGTTCGGGAGGATAGCGGCGCGTGGCCAAGCAGATCATTCACAAGCTCGTCGATGACATCGACGGGGGTGACGCGGACGAGACGGTGAAGTTCGCGCTCGACGGCATTCAGTACGAGATCGACCTGTCGGAGAAGAACGCCGCCAAATTGCGGGACCTCTTCGGCCAGTATGTCGAGGCGGGGTCGCGGGTCGCCCGTGGCGGCGTCGTGGTCGGCGGCCGGGCCGCCCGCGGTCGCGGCGGCGCGACGGCCGACCGGGAGCAGAACAAGGCGATCCGGGAGTGGGCGAAGAAGGCCGGCAAGGACATCTCCGACCGGGGCCGTATCCCGCAGGAGATCGTGGACGAGTTCCACGCGAAGGGTCCGGGCCGCAGCTGAGTCCCGGGCGCGCGCCGGGCGCACCGTAACGCTGAGCAGGGGGTTCGTTGCCGAGAGGCAGCGGACCCCCGTGCTTTTCGCCTGATCTTCGGTCCGGGTCAGTAGAGTTATCCACAGATGTGGACAAGGTTGTCCACAGCCTGTGGACCGCGCTCAGATGGTCCGGCTCGGCGATTTCGCTGTCCGCGTACTCCTTCGGGTGGGGGAACAGCCGTTGAGCGTGCGAAGTTGGCTTAATCAACGTTGCGGACGGTTTCCGGGGACCACGAGCCCCCAGCGGAGCCACCCGGCGGCGATAGAGTTACAGCACGGGTATCACCGATTCCCGTGCGCTGGCCCCGCCAGTCGATTGGCGCACGGCACGTGAGGAGCACGAGGGCATGTTCGAGCGGTTCACCGACCGAGCGCGACGGGTTGTCGTCCTGGCCCAAGAAGAGGCCCGGATGCTCAACCACAACTACATCGGGACCGAGCACATCCTGCTGGGCCTGATCCACGAGGGTGAGGGCGTCGCCGCCAAGGCTCTGGAGAGCCTCGGCATCTCCCTGGAGGGAGTGCGGCAGCAGGTTGAGGAGATCATCGGTCAGGGCCAGCAGGCGCCGAGCGGGCACATCCCGTTCACGCCGCGTGCCAAGAAGGTGCTGGAGCTCTCGCTCCGCGAGGCCCTTCAGCTCGGCCACAACTACATCGGTACCGAGCACATCCTGCTCGGCCTGATCCGTGAGGGTGAGGGCGTCGCCGCCCAGGTGCTGGTCAAGCTCGGCGCCGACCTCAACCGGGTCCGCCAGCAGGTCATCCAGCTGCTCTCCGGTTACCAGGGCAAGGAGCCGGCCGCGGCCGGCGCGGCCACCGGGGAAGCGGCTCCGTCGACGTCATTGGTCCTCGACCAGTTCGGCCGCAACCTGACGCAGGCCGCCAGAGAGGGCAAGCTCGACCCGGTCATCGGGCGCGAGAAGGAAATCGAGCGGGTCATGCAGGTCTTGTCCCGCCGCACCAAGAACAATCCGGTTCTGATCGGTGAGCCGGGCGTCGGCAAGACCGCGGTCGTCGAGGGGCTGTCCCAGTCCATCGTCAAGGGCGAGGTGCCCGAGACGCTGAAGGACAAGCAGCTCTACACGCTCGACCTCGGAGCGCTGGTCGCCGGTTCCCGCTACCGCGGTGACTTCGAGGAGCGCCTGAAGAAGGTCCTCAAGGAGATCCGCACCCGCGGCGACATCATCCTGTTCATCGACGAGATCCACACCCTGGTGGGTGCGGGTGCCGCCGAGGGCGCGATCGACGCCGCTTCGATCTTGAAGCCGATGCTGGCCCGCGGTGAGCTGCAGACCATCGGTGCGACGACCCTCGACGAGTACCGCAAGCACCTGGAGAAGGACGCCGCGCTCGAGCGCCGCTTCCAGCCCATCCAGGTCGGCGAGCCGTCGCTGGCGCACACCATCGAGATCCTCAAGGGTCTCCGCGACCGGTATGAGGCGCACCACCGGATCAGCATCACCGACGCCGCCCTGGTGGCCGCCGCGACGCTGGCCGACCGGTACATCTCCGACCGCTTCCTGCCGGACAAGGCGATCGACCTGATCGACGAGGCCGGCGCCCGGATGCGCATCCGCCGGATGACCGCGCCGCCAGACCTGCGTGACTTCGACGAGCGCATCGCCCAGGTGCGGCGCGACAAGGAGTCCGCGATCGACGCGCAGGACTTCGAGCGGGCCGCCCAGCTGCGCGACAAGGAGAAGCAGCTGCTGGGCCAGAAGGCGCAGCGGGAGAAGGAGTGGAAGGCCGGCGACCTGGACGTGGTGTCCGAGGTTGACGACGAGCAGATCGCCGAGGTCCTGGGCAACTGGACCGGCATCCCGGTGTACAAGCTCACCGAGGAGGAGACCTCCCGGCTGCTCCGCATGGAGGATGAGCTGCACAAGCGGGTCATCGGCCAGGAGGACGCCGTGCAGGCGGTCTCGAAGGCGATCCGGCGCACCCGGGCCGGCCTGAAGGACCCGAAGCGCCCGTCCGGCTCGTTCATCTTCGCCGGCCCCTCGGGTGTCGGTAAGACCGAGCTGTCCAAGGCGCTTGCCGAGTTCCTGTTCGGCTCCGAGGACGCGCTGATCCAGCTCGACATGTCCGAGTTCCACGACCGTTACACGGTGTCCCGCCTCGTCGGTGCCCCTCCCGGCTACGTGGGCTACGACGAGGGCGGCCAGCTCACCGAGAAGGTGCGCCGCAAGCCGTTCTCGGTGGTCCTGTTCGACGAGATCGAGAAGGCCCACCCGGACGTCTTCAACACGCTGCTGCAGATCCTGGAGGACGGCCGCCTCACCGACGGTCAGGGCCGGATCGTGGACTTCAAGAACACGGTCATCATCCTGACCACCAACCTCGGCACGCGTGACGTGGCCAAGGCGGTGTCGCTGGGCTTCCAGGCCTCGGAGGCCGAGGAGAGCAGCTACGAGCGGATGAAGATCAAGGTCAACGACGAGCTGAAGCAGCACTTCCGCCCCGAGTTCCTCAACCGTATCGACGACACGATCGTCTTCCACCAGCTCCGCCAGAACGAGATCCTCGCGATCGTCGACATCTTCACCTCGCGTATCGAGAGCCAGCTCAAGAACAAGGACATGGGTCTCGAGCTGACCGACAACGCGAAGAAGTACCTGGCGAACAAGGGCTTCGACCCGGTGCTGGGCGCCCGGCCGCTGCGCCGGACCATCCAGCGCGATCTCGAGGACGCCCTGTCCGAGCAGATCCTGTTCAACGAGCTGCGTCCCGGCCAGATCGTGGTCGTGGACTGCGAGGGCGACCCGGAGAACATCGAGAAGTCCAAGCTGGTCTTCCGCGGTGCCGACCGAGGTGTCTCGGTCCCGGACGCGGTGCCGGCCGACCTCGGTGCTGCTACCAGCGAGGAGTAAGTCGCTGCGAAACGGCCCGGCACCCCGGAAGGGGGCCGGGCCGTTTCCTGTCCGTGGCTGCGGCGATCTATGGTTTGGGCGTGTCCGCGAGCCGCCCCGCCCTGCTGTGCCGCTCGGACGATCTGCACGTGGCGGAGACCGATCGTCTGTGGGTCGTGACCAGCCGCGCACCCGGCATCTGGTCGCCGGCCTGACGGTGCACACTTCCAACGGGGTCAGCGAGATCGGCGGCGCCGTCCATCGCGACTATCGCGCACAGGGCTACGGCCACGAGACGTTGACCATGGTGTCCCGTCTGGTACACCGGCACTTCGGCATCGAACGTCTGGTGGCCGGGTGCGACGTCGCCAACACGGCGAGCCGGCGTTGGCTGACCAAGGCCGGATTTGTCCGGGCGGCCGGGTCGCCCACCCACACCTTCGCGAATGGACGAGTGATTCAGGCGATGTGGTGGGAGCACGTCGACCCGGACCGGGAGCTGCGGTGCCGCCGCCCTCGACCCCGCCCGCAACGGCGGCGGCTCTTCGGCCGCAACTAGCGGATCAGAGCGGCTGAGCCGGGTCGCGAGGCGCATCGCCGGCCAGCACGAAATCCTCCGCGCCGAGCGGCTCGACCAGGCCGTCCTCGACCAGCCCGGCCAACGCCCGCGCCCGCTGCACCTCGTCGTTCCACACCATGTCCAGGCGCTGCCGGGGCACCGGGCCGGTCGCGTGCCGCAGCACCTCCAGCAGCAGCCCGCGCACCTGGCGGTCGGTGCCCGCATACCGCTGCGGCTTGCGGCTCGGCCCGTCCAGCGCCGGCGAGCCGCTGAGCCGCCACGCGCACACCGCCTCGAACGGGCAATCCACGCAGCGCGGCGACCGGGCCGTGCAGACGATCGCGCCCAGCTCCATGAAGGCGATGCTGGCCCGGGCCGCGCGTTCCGCGGACGCGGGCAACAGGTCGGCCATCGCGGTCAGGTCGGCGGCCGTCGTGTTCGGCCCCGCGTCCGGCTTGCCCTCCACGGCCCGCGACACCACCCGGCGCACGTTTGTGTCCACCACCGGGTGACGCTGCCCGTACGCGAAGGTCGCCACCGCCCGCCCGGTGTAGGTGCCCACGCCGGGCAGCGCCAGCAACTGGTCGAGATCGTCCGGCACCCGGCCGTCGTGGCGCTCCACGATCGCCACCGCGCAGGCGTGCAACCGCATCGCGCGCCGCGGGTACCCGAGGCGGCCCCACATGCGGATCGCCTCGGACGGCGGATCGGCGGCCAGGTCGGCGGGCCGGGGCCAGCGCGCCATCCAGGACCGCCAGGCGGGCTCGACGCGTACGACCGGGGTCTGCTGCAGCATGACCTCACTGACCAGCACCCCCCAGGCGCTCGTTTCCGGCGTCCGCCAGGGGAGATCGCGAGCATTTTCGGCGTACCACGCAATTGCGGCGTCAGCGAGAGTCATAGCCCGTTTACTGTAAGCGGGTGCATGAGCTCGCCATCACCGTCATCGGCCCGGACCGCACGGGCATCGTCGCCGACGTGGCCGAAGCGCTCGCCGCCGTGGGCGCCAACCTCACCGACTCGACGATGACCCGCCTGCGTGGCCACTTCACCATGACCCTGATCTGCACGGGTCCGACCGCGGAGGAGGCGACGGCCGCCCTCGCCCCGCTCAAGGACGTGGTCACCGAGGTCCGCGTCGTGGAACCGGAGGCGGACGCGCGCGACGCCGGCGAGCCGTACGTGGTGAGTGTCCACGGTGCCGACCGGCTCGGCATCGTCGCGGCGGTGACCCGGGTGGTGGCGGCCGAGGGCGGCAACATCACCGACCTGAGCACCCGCCTGACCGGTGACCTCTACCTGCTCATCGCCGAGGTGGACCTCCCGCCCGCCAACGCCGACGAACTGGCCGAGCAGCTCGCGGTCGCGGCCGCCGAGCTCGGTGTCGAGGTCGCGTTGCGCCGCGCCGATTCGGAGATCCTGTGACGACTCCGGCGTGGTCGGGCCCCGAGGGCCAGGTGCGTAAGGTCGTGTCAGCGCCGGCCCGCGTCCTCAGCACGGTGGGCGACGAGGTCGATCCGACCGACCCCGAGGTCGTACGCCTCGCCGCCGATCTCGTGGCCACGATGCGTGTCTCGCCGGGCTGCGTCGGCCTGGCCGCCCCGCAGGTCGGTGTCGGTGTCCAGGTCTTCGCCGTCGACGTGCGGCAGCACCCGAAGACGGTCACCACGCACGGCACTGTCGTGCTCTGCAACGCGAAGATCATCGAGGCGTCGAGGTGGAAGGCGGGCCGCGAGGGCTGCATGTCGGTGCCCGACCTGACCGGCGACGTCAAGCGGGCCGGTCGCGTCGTGGTCCAGGCGATGCTGCCCGGCAGCGGCGAACCGGTCAGCGTCACGACCGACGCGTTCGAGGCGCGGGCGCTGCAGCACGAGATCGACCACTGTGAAGGAAAACTATTCCTCGATCGGGTCGCCGGAGCGCACGCGATCTACCAGCGCAAGGTCTATCTGTAAGCGAGCCTCTGTCGCGTACTCGGCGCGTCGCGACGCTTGCCGCACCCCGGCGGGTTTACCGTGAGCCCATCATGCGAACGACGGTTGGTCCCCTTCCCTCCGCCGTGTACTGGCGGCGTCGTGCGGTCGTACTAGGTGCGCTCGTGCTCGTCATCATCGTGCTCTTCGTGCAGTGCTCCGGCGGCGGTGACGACAAGAAGCAGGGCAAGGGCGCCGGCTCGACGACGTCGCAGGCCCCGTCGGCACCCGCGTCGCAGCCGCAGTCGCCCGAGCCGACACCGTCGTTCCTCGGCAACACGGGCAACGGTGGCGGGCCTTCGCTGCCCGCTCCCGGTGACATCCAGTCACAGCAGCCCGGCGACGGCAGCGGCAGCGACACCGGTAACTCCGGTTCGACGCTGCCCACGCTCGGCAGCGGCGGCGAGGACACCAACGTGGGCGCGCCCAGCGGCAGCACGTGCGCCGACTCGGAGATCGCGCTCACGCCGAAGGCCGCGAAGGCCACGCTCGCCCGCGGCGACACCCTCGCGATCACCCTGACGATCAAGAACAAGGGCGCCCGTACGTGTTCACGCGACGTCGGCGCCGGCCCCCAGGAGCTCTACATCGACATGGGGGCCCGAAAGTACTGGTCGTCGGACACCTGCAACCCGGACAAGAGCAGCGACGTACGCCAGCTCCACTCGGGCGAAACGCTCACCTACAACCGCACGTGGAACGGCCGCCAGTCGAGCGACTGCAGCGCCGGCAACTCGTCCGGCCCGACGCCGCCGCCCGGTCAATACCAGCTGCACGCCCGGCTCGGCACCCTGATCAGCAACCCGGTCGCGCTGACCATCCAATAGTCCTCAGTGGTGCGTCGGCTAGACGTACCGCTCGAGGATCGACGCCTCGGCAAGGCGCGACAGCCCTTCCCGTACGCCTCGGGCCCGCGCATCGCCGACGCCGTCCACCGCCTGCAGATCCTCCACGGTCGCGCCCAGCAACCGCTGGAGGCTGCCGAAGTGGTCGACCAGACGGTCCACGACCGGCGTGGGCAGGCGCGGCACCTTGGCCAGCAACCGGAACCCGCGCGGCGACACGGCCGCGTCCAGTGCGTCCGAGACGCCCTGATATCCGATCGCCTTCGCCACCGCGACCAGGTCGATCATCTCGGTGGCGCTGAGCAGGTCGAGCTCGACCAGACCCTCGTCCAGCGTGCGCGCCCGGCGGCTGGTCGGCAGGTAGTCGCGGATCACCAGCGTGCGGTCCGCGTCGACGCCGGCCATCAGCTCGTCGAGCTGCAGGGCCAGCAGGCGGCCGTCGGTGCCGAGCTCCACCACGTACCCGGAGATCTCGTCGGCGATCCGGCGCACCATCTCGAGGCGCTGCACCACGGCGACCGCGTCGCGCACGGTCACCAGATCTTCGATCTCCAGCGCGGACAGGGTGCCGGACACCTCGTCCAGCCGCAGCTTGTAGCGCTCCAGCGTGGCCAGCGCCTGATTGGCCCGGGAAAGGATCGCGGCCGAGTCGTCCAGGACGTGGCGCTGACCGTTCACATACAGCCCGATGATGCGCATCGACTGGCTCACCGAGATCACCGGGAAGCCGGACTGCTTGGCCACCCGCTCGGCGGTGCGGTGCCGGGTGCCGGACTCCTCGGACGGGATGGACGGGTCGGGCATCAGGTGCACCGCCGCGCGCACGATCCGGGTGCCGTCGCTGGAGAGCACGACCGCACCGTCCATCTTGCACAGCTCGCGCAGGCGCGTGGCGGAGAACTCGACATCGAGCGGGAAGCCGCCGGTGCAGATGCTCTCGACCACCGAGTCATAGCCCAGCACGATCAACGCGCCCGTGCGGCCGCGCAGGATGCGCTCCAGGCCGTCGCGCAGGGCGGTGCCGGGCGCCATCAGCGCGAGATTGGCGCGCAGCGGATCGCCGCTCACGCCGCCCCCGGTGAGGCCGGGACCGCCGCCGGTAAGGCCGGGGCTCGTCGGAGTGGTCGGTCGCGCCGCACCGTTGACACCGGGTTTCGGCGCCGGGGTCGAGGCAGGCTTGGATCCATCGCGGTCGAGCGGCACCTTTGCATTCTACGAACTGTCAGCCACGGCAACGACCCGCGGTTCAAGGAAAGCTCCGTAGCGTCATGCAAAGTCACTCTGCGTTACTCTGTGCCGAAGCCCGCGCCGCCGACTGCAGCGCCGCGCGCAGGTCACTGACCTCGGTCACCTGCATCCCCTTCAGGCCCGACGAACTGTCCGGTGCGCAGCCGGGTGGCACCAGCGCCACCCGGAACCCGAGCCGCGCCGCCTCCGCGAGCCGCCGGCCCACCGCGCCGACCCGCCGGATCTCGCCGGTGAGACCGACCTCGCCGATCGCCACCAGATGCGGTGCCATCGCGAGATCGAGACCGCCGGACGCAACCGCCAGCGCCATCGCCAGGTCGGCGGACGGCTCGGTCAGCCGGATGCCGCCGACCGTGGCCGCGAAGACCTCGCGGTTGTAGAGCTTCAGCTGCTTGGTGCGGCGTTCCAGCACGGCCAGCACCATCGCCAGGCGGGCGCTGTCGAGCCCGGACACCGTACGCCTCGGCGAGCCCTGCACCTCGGCCCCGATCAGCGCCTGCACCTCGGTGACCAGAGCGCGCCGCCCCTCCATCGCGACCGTGACACACGTGCCCGGCACGGGCTCCGAATATCGCGTCAGGAACAGCCCGGACGGGTCGGGCAGGCTCGCGATACCCCCCTCGTGCATCTCGAAGCACCCCACCTCGTCGGCCGCTCCATACCGGTTCTTCACCCCGCGCACCAGCCGCAGCGACGAGTGCTTGTCGCCCTCGAAGTGCAGCACCACGTCGACCAGATGTTCGAGCACGCGGGGGCCGGCGACCTGCCCGTCCTTGGTCACGTGACCCACCAGGACCGTGGCGATGCCCCGCTCCTTCGCCACGCCGACCAGCGCCGCGGTGACCGCCCGCACCTGCGTCACGCCGCCTGGCACGCCCTCGGTGCCCGGCGCCGAGATGGTCTGCACCGAGTCGAGCACGAGCAGGCCCGGCTTGACCGCGTCGAGATGACCGAGAACGGCACCCAGATCGCTTTCCGACGCCAGATAGAGCCGGTCGTGCAGCGCGCCCAGTCGCTCCGCGCGCAACCGCACCTGACTCACCGATTCCTCGCCACTGACCACGAGGGACGGTGAGCCGGCACCGGCCGCCCACTGCTGGGCCACGTCGAGTAGCAGTGTGGACTTGCCCACACCCGGCTCACCGGCGAGCAGCACCACCGCGCCGGGCACCAATCCGCCGCCCAGCACGCGGTCGAGCTCGCCGACGTTCGTCGGCACCGCCTTGGCCGGCGCGGCGCTGATCGTGGCGATCGGGCGGGCCGGCTCGGCCGGCATGCGTGAGCTGACCACCCGGCCGGCCCCCAGCGGGGTCGACACCGTGGACTCGATGACCGAGCCCCACTCGCCGCACTCCGGGCAGCGGCCGAGCCATTTCGGCGGCTGGTGCCCGCAGGCGTCGCAGATGTAGGTGGGTCGGGCGGCCTTGGCGGCCGTGCGGGACGTCGTCACCCCGACAAGTTAGCCGGGCCGTACGACATTTCCGCGTTAGTTGCCGCCCTCTTCGCTTTCGTCCGCGGCACCCGAGGCGCGCGGCGCCGGCGACAGCGGGATCGCGACCGGGGCGAGCAGCTGCAGCGGCTGGCTGGTCGCGCTGGACTCGACGGTCAACGCGAGCGCGGAGCCGTTGGCGAGGTCACCGCTGAGGCCGACCGCCCGCAGTTCCTGCGGGTCGCCCGGCATGAAGCTCTCGGCGCTGTGCGGCTCGATGGTGAAGCGGGCCGGCGCCAGCTCCGGCGCGGCCGCGGACTCGGACGGCGAGGGCTCCGAGGCGGACGGCGACGGCTCGGAAGCGGCGGCCGAGGGCGCGGCACCGCCGCTCACGCCGATCTGCTGCGCGCTCACCACGCTCTCGCCCGCACCCTGCTGGGGCGTGCTGCTGATCAGCACGGTGATCGTCGACTCGGTCTGGTTGAACAGCGACACCTCGATCGGTGCCGTGTCGCCGGCCTTGTAACCGTCGGTGTTGTTGTAGACCACCTGAAGGTTGCGAATCAGCAGGCTACCGTCGGGGCTTGTGGTGTTCACCCCGGAGACCGCCGGCTGCAGGATGGCGGTCTCGGCGACCTGTCCTGCCGAGCAGCCGGCCAGCCCGATCACGGCGACGGTGGCGACACCCGCGGCCATTGCGACGCGGCGGGTTCCCAGCGAGCGCATCACGATCCTCCAAGAAGTGACACCAAAGGCGTAAGGCTCAGCCTAGAGGTCCGCGATCCGGCTCGTGCGGCGACCTCCCCATTCACACCACGCGTCCGCTGGTGATGAGGAGCACCACGTCGATCAGGGCGACGATGATGACGGCCCGGAACATGGCGACTCGCCGCCCACGGGACCGCCGCGCGGCGTACCACCCGAGCGGCAGGATCACCACGGAGGCCGCAGCGGCCGCCCAGGCCGCCGCCGACGGCCGCCCGGGGGGTCCGAAGACCAGCGTGAGCGTCGCGGCGAGCAGCAGCAGCGCGGCGGCGATCGAGGAACCGGTGGCGCCGAGCATGTGCGGCAGCCCGCGCACCCCGGTCGCCGCGTCGTCGTCGAGGTCGGGCAGCACGTTCGCGAAGTGCGCCCCGCCGCCCAGCAGCGCGCCCGCCGCGACCAGCCAGGCCGGCGGTGCCGGATGCCCGGGCAGCGACACCACCACGAAGGCCGGCAACAGCCCGAAGGTCACCAGGTACGGCACGATCGAGAGCGGCGTCGACTTCAGCGGCCAGTCGTAGAGCAGCGCGAAGATGCCGGCAATGGTGATCAGCACGGTCGGCCAGAGGCCGAACGGAAGACCGAGGACCGGCACGGCGAGGCTGGCGATCAGTCCGGCGATTCCGACCGTACGCCGGGACACCGCCCCCTCCGCGACAGGTTTGTCCCGCCGGCCGGCCCGCCGGTCCCGTTCCGCGTCCAGCCAGTCGTTGACCCAGCCGACCGAGAGCTGGGTGGCACCCACCGCGAGGAAGATCCCGAGGATCGACCAGCCGCGATGACCCACACCGATGCCGAGCAGGGTCATCGCGATGGTGACCGCGCCACCGGGCTCCGGATGTGACGATCTGAGCAACGCCAGCGCGCGGGACATGATTTGCAGTGTGGTGCTTGTGAGCGTTGCGTGCCAGGCTCGATCACATGCCGTCGCTATCGCGCAACGATCCGCGCCAGTACGACGACCTCGCGGATCAGTGGTGGCGACCGGGCGGTGTCTTCGAGCTGCTGCACTGGCTCGCCGAGGCCCGCGCGCGGCTGATCCCGCCGGCGAGTCGGCCGGGCGCGATCCTGCTGGACGCGGGTGCCGGCGCCGGCCTCCTCGCCCCGCACGTGGCCGGCAAGGGATATGTGCATGTCGGGGTCGATCTGCGGCAATCCGGCTTGAACCTGGCGGCGGCCCGCGGCGTACGCGTGATTCGGGGTGATGTGACCGCGTTACCGCTGGCCTCGGCGAGTGCCGACGTGGTCGCCGCCGGGGAGATCCTCGAGCACGTGACCGACTTACCGGCCACGGTGGCGGAGATCACCCGGGTGCTGAAGCCGGGAGGTCTTGTGGTGCTCGACACGCTGAACGACACCGTGCTCAGCCGCTTTGTGACGATCACCGCGGGCGAGGCGATCGGCGTCGCACCGAAGGGCCTGCACGACGGCGCGCTGTTCGTCGATCCGCGCCGGCTCACCGCCGAGTTCGCCCGTCATGGCGTACGCCTGGAGGTCCGTGGCGCCCGTCCCAGCGCCCCCGGCCTGCTCCGCTGGCTGCTGCTGCACCACCAGCCCAACGGCCGGCCGCTCGGCCGGATCCTGCCCACCCGCTCCACCGCCGTCCTCTACCAGGGCCGGGGTCGTAAAGAAGAGGAGACCGCATGATCGACGAGGCGCGACGGCTGGCCCCGAGGTTCGCGGCCCGCGCGGCAGGCTACGACCGGGACGGCGCCTTCCCCGCCGACGACTTCGACGACCTGCGGGAGTCCGGCTTCTTCGGCCTGATGGCGCCGGCCAAGCTGGGCGGCGCCGGGGCCGGCTTCGCCCAGTACGCCGAGGTCGCCTACGAGCTGGCCCGGGGCAACGGCGCGACCGCGCTGGTCTTCAACATGCACGCCTCGGTCACCGGCGCGCTGGCCGGCGTGACCGACGAGCTGGCGGACGCGCTGGGCCTGCCGCCGGCCGCGATGCAGGCGCGCGACGACTACCTCCGGGCGGCCGCCTCGGGCAGCTGGTACGCGGTGGCGATGAGCGAGCGCGGCGCCGGTTCGCGGCTGTCGCAGCTCACCACGTCGTACGAGCCGATCGACGGCGGCTACCGGATCAAGGGCTCGAAGACGTTCTGCTCCGGCGCCGGGCACGCGACCGCATACCTCGTGGCCGCCCGCAGCATCACCGACCAGTCGCAGGTCTCCCAGTTCCTGGTGCCGGCCGGCGAGGGCGTACGCGTCGAGGAGACCTGGGACGCGCTCGGCATGCGCGCGACCGGCTCGCACGACGTGCACGTCGACGTCACCGTCCCGGCCGGCGCCCTGCTCGGCGGCGTGGAGGGCCTGGCCCTGGTCGTCGCCCAGCTGGCCCCGCAGTGGATGGTGGCCAGCTACGCGGCGGTGTACGTGGGCGTGGCCCGGGCGGCCGTGGACGCGGCGATCGAGCACGTCAACAACCGCAAGCTCGCCCATCTGCCGGCCATCCGCTCCCGGATCGGCCGGGCCGACGCCGCGGTCGCCGCCGCCAAACTCGCGGTTTTGGAGGCCGCGAGGCGGGTAGACGAGGCGCCCGGCGACCCGGAGACGAATCGCTGGGTGTGGCGGGCCAAGCTGCTCGCCGGCACGACCGCGGCGGAGGTCGCGGCCTCGATGCTGGAAGCGGCCGGCACCTCGGCGATGCGCCGCGGCCACCCACTCGAACGGCTTTATCGCGATGCGCGGGCCGGTTCCCTGCAACCGGCCACCAGCGACGTCTGTGCCGACTGGCTCGGCGTCGACGCGCTCGGCGGCGATCCGGACTCGGAGGGTTCGGCGCCCCGCTGGTGAGCAACGCACGACATCGGCGGGGAAATGGGAGGAATTGAGTGAGCGGCAACGCCACCATCAGCGGTCTAGGAATCGCACTGCCACCATCGGCGACCCAGGAAGATCTGTGGAACGGCTTCTTCGCCGACCGCTTCCCGAGCGAGCGGCGGGCGCTCGCCAAGCGGATCTTCGAGCACTCCGGGGTGATCACCCGGCAATCCGTCGTCAGCCCCCTCATCGAGGACGTGTCCGACTGGTCCACCGAACGCCGCATGCTGCGCTACCAGGCGGAGGCGGTGCCGCTCGGTAAGGAGGCGGTCGAGCGGGCGCTGACCGACGCGGGCGTCAAGGCCGGCGACATCGGCCTGTTCGCGGTCTGTTCCTGTACCGGCTACGCGACCCCCGGCCTGGACATCCTGCTCGCCCGCGACCTGGGCATGTCGGCGTCCGTGCAACGGCTGTTCGTGGGGCACATGGGCTGCTACGCGGCGCTGCCCGGACTGGGCACGGTGTCCGACTACGTCGTGGCCCGTGGACGGCCCGCGCTGCTGCTCTGCGCCGAGCTGCCCACCCTGCATCTGCAGCCGCCCGGCATCCGGGCGGATTTCCAGCAGATCGTCTCCCACGCGCTCTTCGCGGACGCGGCCACCGCCGTCGTGGTCACCCCCGGCGACGCTCCCGGGCACGCCGTACGCGAGGTGGCGGCGGTGACCGACGCGACGAAGGCCGACTACATGACGTGGGACGTCACCGATCAGGGCTTCCGGATGGGCCTGTCGCCGCGCGTGCCCGCGGTGTTGTCGGTGCACGTCCGGCCGCTGGTCGACGACCTGCTGGCCCGGCACGGCCTCACGATCGGTGACGTGGACGGCTGGGCCGTGCACCCCGGCGGGCCGAAGATCGTCGATGTGGTGCAGGAGCGGCTCGAACTCGACGACGCGGCGGTTTCCGCGTCACGGGACGTGCTCGCGGCGTACGGGAACTGCTCCTCGGCCACGGTCTTGCTGATCGTCGATGCACTTCGCCGCCGCCCGTCACCGCCGAATCGCATCCTGGTGCTGGCCTTCGGACCGGGGCTCACCCTCTACGCGACGCTGCTCGAGCATTCGTGATGGGTGCGGCGGCGCGTGGCGTCATCCTGT
This sequence comes from Actinoplanes sp. TBRC 11911, assembly GCF_012933445.1. Taxonomy (GTDB): domain Bacteria; phylum Actinomycetota; class Actinomycetes; order Mycobacteriales; family Micromonosporaceae; genus Actinoplanes. The sequence goes on along the minus strand of NZ_JABBNC010000007.1, from coordinate 178,823 downwards.
ACGTGAGTACGGCTTTGTTACTGGCGCTCGGGGCGGCGTGGTGGGTGCACGCCGCGCCGGGCGACCAGGCCGACAAACGCATCGAGCAGTGGCGGAAGGACGCCTCGACGCTGCTGCCCGACCGCCAGGCCGTGATCGAATCGGACTCGCTGACGTTGGGGGCGTCGACCGAGCAGGAGGTCGTCGCGAGTCCCGGGCCGGGCAATTTCCAGGTGTCGGTGGTGTGCGTCGGCGGGCCGGGGAGCCGGGCGCGGGTGACATTGGGGGAGCTCGGGCTGGACTCGGGTCACGGCATGGACTGCGGCAGCGACCGCGAGCCGGACGCGTTCAGCGTGAGCGTGGTCGACGACCTCCGCATGAACGTCAGCGTGAGCGACAGCGGGCCGGTGGTCTTCCGCTACACGCTCCTGCGCGAGACGCCGGGCTGATTTCGTTTCGCTTGCGTGGCAGCGGCTCTTCAACAAGGGCGCGCGGGTTCCGCTCAGACCCGGGCCGGGCGCGACAGATCGGGCGGCGCCGACGCGCGGACGTGGCCCACGGCCTGCCGACGTGGCCCCCCTGGCCTTGCGGATGTCGCCGGCCGGTCTAAAGGCGCGCTAGGTCGGCTTTGATGCCGTCGACGGTGGCGATTCGCTGCGTTCGCACGATCGTCCCGTGTGCGTCGACCAGCATGACCGACGCGGTGGTATCGCCGGACGGCGGAAGTTTCAGCGCGGCCCGCACCGTGTCGGTCGGATCGTGCAGCATTCGTACGATCTTGCCCTGTGCCTGGGGGGTGGCGCCGGTCGGCGGGGTAGCGGCCGTAGCCGCCGCCGCGGTGGTCGAGATGGTGATGACCGCGACCCGGGGCGGCACCGCCTGGATGGTGTCGGCCACGAGCTTGCTGCACTGGCAGTCGTCGATCAACATGATCACGGCCGGCAGGTCGGCGGCCAGCGACACCGCGTGCCCGTCCGCGCCGAACAGCTCCAGCGCCGGCACCGTCTTCAACGTGTTCTCGGTCGTCCCGCCGGCGCCGGTCGTGCGCGAGGGAGCCGCCTGCCGGGCCGGTCCGGGCCACGCCGACGCGAAAAGGCTGGCCACCGTGATCAGGATGGCCAGCATGACGATCAGGACCGGAGCGCGTACGAGTGTGGTGGCCACCCGGCGCACGATGCGGGGCCCGCGCCGCTGCATGAATCGGCGCCACCGCGTCGGATGCTCGGCCAGGCGCAGCTCGGCGCGAATCGTGCGTACTTCCTCGTCAAGCTCGGACAGATCATCCGGGATGACGATGACGCCCCACTCTTCGGGCAGGTCGGGCAGGTCGTCCGGCGACGATCCGCCGTTGTTGCTCGCACCAGCCATGACTCACCCTCCCCCCTGGCCGACCAGTGGTTCTTCGGTCGGGGACCTAGGTCAAGCCTCTCTTAAGTAGGGCCCGACCGCCAGTAGTGCGCGGTTCCGGACCTTAGCGATAAGCTGGACCTCACAAACGACGTAGGACCGAAATATCCGACTCGTTGCGCAAAGCGGTCACTGTTTCGTCACTTTGCGTTACTGAGGCAGCTCTTCGCGCTTATGTCAAGCGGGAGAAAGGCCTGTCACAGGGCCTCTGAGCTGCACTAACGGTCACCGGCAGGGTGGGACATCGTTGCCTGAGCGTGTTACCCTAGACACAGCGAAAGGGGCTTCGAACCTATGGTTTTCAGTGTCGGCGAGACCGTTGTTTACCCCCACCACGGGGCCGCACTCATCGAGGCAATCGAGACTCGAGTCATCAAGGGCGAGGAAAAGCAGTATCTCGTTCTGCGTGTCGCGCAGGGTGACCTGACGGTTCGGGTGCCTGCTGAGAACGCCGAGATCGTCGGCGTGCGCGAAGTGGTTGGCGAGGAAGGCCTGGGCAAGGTCTTCGACGTCCTCCGCGCTCCGCACACCGAGGAGCCGACCAACTGGTCGCGGCGTTACAAGGCCAATCTCGAGAAGCTCGCCTCCGGTAACCCGCTCAAGGTTGCCGAGGTCGTTCGTGACCTCTGGCGTCGCGAGCGCGAGCGTGGCCTCTCCGCCGGAGAGAAGCGCATGCTCGCGAAGGCGCGCGACATCCTGGTCGGCGAGGTGGCTCTGGCGGAGAAGAGCACGAAGGACGAGGCCGAGGTTCTCCTCGACAAGGTCCTTACCGAGGCTTGATCCTCCCCACACCCCTTACCCCTCCGATTTCGACATTCGAAGAGGACCGCGACGTGACCGCGCAGCTTAATGCTGAGGGTGACGTCGCGGTCCTCGTTCCGGCCGCCGGCGCCGGCCTGCGCCTGGGCCCCGGCGGCCCGAAGGCCCTGCGCCTGCTGGCCGGCGAGCCGCTGCTGGTGCACGCGATCCGCCGCGTCGCCGCGGCCCCGTCGGTCCGCCTGATCGTCGTGGCGGCCCCGGCGGCCGAGCTCGACGCCGTACGCGCGCTGCTCGCCCCCGTCGCCCCGGTCACCGTCGTGGCGGGCGGCGCCGAGCGGCAGGAGTCCGTGTCCCGGGCGCTGGCGGCCGTCCCCGCCGATATCGCCATCGTGCTGGTCCACGACGCGGCGCGCGCCTTGACCCCACCAGACCTGATCGAGTCGGTCGCCGCCGCGGTCCGCGCCGGCGCCCCGGCGGTGATCCCGGTCCTGCCCGTGGTCGACACCATCAAAGAGGTCGGCCCGGCAGCCCCCACCGCGGCCGCGGTTCTTTCCGAGGGTCCTGCGGCGGCCTCCATCGCGCCTGCGGTTCTTTCCGAGGGGCCTGCGGCTCCCGTCGCGCCCGCGGTTCTTTCCGAGGGGCCTGCGGCGGCCTCCATCGCGCCTGCGGTTCTTTCCGAGGGGCCTGCTTCGGCCGCCGTCACGCCCGCGGTCTTTTCCGAACCGCCGCTGGCAGCCCCCGTCGTGCCAACGATCCCTTCCGAAGGATCCCCGGAAGTTTCCGAGCGCGCCGCTCCCGTTGAGGCTGCCGCGCCGTCCATCGCCGGGCCGGTGTCTTCGGACGATTCGTCCCTGCGATCTGCCGGGGCCGCACGGTCTGCGGGTGCGCCGATCCAGGCTCTGCCCGCCGCCAGTTCGGCTTCGACCTCCTCCGACGGCCCTGCCACCGAGACTGGCTTCGCGGCCGCCGATTCGCCCAGCGCCCGCGGGTCGGCGGCCTTTTCGGCAGCCAGCGATTTGTCGGCTACGGGGTCTGGTGGCGCCAGTTCCGCGGCGGGGTCTCCTGCTGCGGCTGACCCCTTGGCGAGCGCGCCGCTGGAAGTCGTGCTGGGGACTGTGGACCGGGCTGTCTTGCGGAGCGTGCAGACGCCGCAGGGGTTTCGGCACGAGGTGCTCGCGGCGGCGCACGCGGCGGCGATCGATCCGCTCACCGATGACGCCGGGCTCGTCGAGAAGGCCGGGCTGCCGGTTAGCTGCGTGCCCGGTTCCGAGTTGGCCATGAAGATCACCCGGCCTTTGGACCTCATCCTGGCCGAGGCCTTGCTGCACGTACGCTGAGGCCCGTGACTGATCAACGGGTCGGCATCGGAACGGATGTGCACGCCTTCGCGGAAGGCCGTCCCTGTTGGGTCGCCGGGCTGCTCTGGCCCGGCGAGGTTGGACTGGCCGGGCACTCCGACGCCGACGTGGCCGCCCACGCCGCCTGCGACGCGATCTTCGGGGCGGCCGGCCTGGGCGACCTGGGCAGCAACTTCGGCACCTCCCGCCCCGAGTGGGCCGGGGCCTCCGGGGTCGCCCTGCTGACCGAGACCGTGCGCTTGCTGGGCGAGGCGTCCTTCCGCGTGGTCAACGTGTCCATCCAGGTGATCGGCAACCACCCCAAGATCGGAAAGCGCCGCGCCGAGGCGCAGCAGGTGCTGTCCACCGCCGTCGGTGCCCCGGTGACGATCTCCGGCACCACCACCGACGGCCTGGGCCTGACCGGGCGCGGCGAGGGCTTGGCCGCGACCGCGGTGGCCCTGATCACCTCAGCCTGACCCGCTCTGCAGCCAACACGCGAGCGCACATTCACGACCAGATGACTCGTGTTGACTGAATCAACATTGACGCGGCCGGCGTCGTACCGGTGCGCGAGACCCCGCCTTGGTCGAGCCGCCAGACTGGCGACGCCGGCGTTCCTGTTCCGCAGAGCCTGACGCGGAAGCGGCACCGCGTCTTTGCTGCCGCTGTCACCAGACGTCTTTGCTGCCGCTGTCACTAGATGGGAAACCCGTCCGTTATCCGGGACTGGCGTCCACATCCTGAATCCGCGTCCATTGGGTGGGATCAGGATCCTCTATGGACAGAGATTACTCCCGTTATTCGGCTTTTGTGCTGCGGTTTTCGGGGTCGTAAACCGGACCTTGGAGAGTTGAGGTCCGCATATGGGCGTAACTCTCCAAGGTCGCCAGCAATCCCACGATGCGGCACACTTCGCCCATATGGCGGAACAGTTCAGCTGGTTCTCGCGCCGCTCACCCTCCGATGCGTTGGCCTTGCGTGGCGGACCTGAGGGCCTTCGCTGTGGGGGGCTGGGACGTTCCGGCCGTGGCGGGTGCCCACACCTGCTGTGGGTGGCCGTGGTGTGGGGAGCCAGGGCCTTCCCGGCGTTGCGATTCCCCGCGCGTGGGTGGGGGTGGCCGTGGTGTGGGGAGCCAGGGCCTTCCCGGCGTTGCGATTCCCCACGCGTGGGTGGGGGTGGCCGCGGTGTGGGGAGCCAGGGCCTTCCCGGCGTTGCGATTCCCCACGCGTGGGTGGGGGTGGCCGCGGTGTGGGGAGCCACGGCCTTCCCGGCGTTGCGACTGCCCACACCCGGGTGGGGGGCGCCCATTGTCGGGAGCTGGGACCTGCCCGGGCCTGGCGGCGTCGCCTCGCACGGGGACTCCCGGCCGACGGAACCAGCTGAACAGTTACATATAGCGAGACCGTCGGCCGTCGCCAAACAATGTTGGCCGTACTGTGCGCATCGCGTGCTCTCGGAGCCATCAGGCTGGCCGGCGGTGGCGGCTTCGGCATCGTGTTGATCTTGTTGAGGTGGGGGCGCCCGCCAACGCGAACGGCGTAATTCGCGGCTCTGGGGGAGCAACGGCTGAGCGGGCGCGGAGGGCTGAGCGGGCGCGGGGGGCTGAGCGGGCGCGGAGGGCTGAGCGGGCGCGGAGGGCTGAGCGGGCGGCCGTCAGAGCGGGAGGCGTGACTGCCCAGCCACGGCCCGTGGAGGAATGGCTGGCGATGCGCGCGGCACGTGGAGCTGCGAGCGACGCCCCCGAGTGGCCCGGCGTGCAACTTTCGCCAGATGGGGATCGTTCGGGCGAATTCGTATCCGTCGCTACCAACGGTGTGCGTGGGCCTCTCCAGGGTGGGGGTCGTGGGTCACCCCGGGCCGCGAAGGTTGGCGGTAGCGCATACCCTCGATTCGTGGCGGCGCCCCTGGATCCCGAGACCACGCCGGAGGAGTACCGGCAGCGAGCCCTCCTGCTCGCCGACCTCGGCCGGTATGACGAGGCCGCCGGGGAGATCGCGGCCGGGCTCGGTGCCGCCCCGGATGACGCGGGGCTGCTGGCCACGCTCGCGCGCATCCACCTCGCCGCCGAGCAACCCGTCGAGGCGCTCGTCGCCGCCGACCGGGCCGCCACCGCCGCGCCGGGTGCGCTGACCACGCAGGTCGTGCGGGCGATGGCGCTCACCGATAATCGGCGGTTCGGCGATGCGGCGCAGGTGGCCAACGAGATCTTGCGGCAGTGGCCCGCCGACGCGTACGCGCAACGCACCGGCGCCGCACTGCTCAGTGAGGCGCGCAACGGCCAGGAGGCGCTCAATGCCGCGTGGAACGGCGTGCGGGTCGCGCCGTCCGAGGCCGAGGCGCATCTGGTGCTGGCCGTCGTCGCGGCGCGGTTGCGATTGTTCGATCTGGCGCAGCGGGCCTATGCGGAGGCGCTGGAGCTCGACGAGTCGATCGAGGACGCTCAGTACGACATGGGCATCGTCCGGTTCGAGCGGCGGCGCTGGGCCCGCTCGCTGGAGGAGATGGCGGACGGCGCGGTGCTGCCCAGCCCGCCGATCGAGGACGAGGCGCCCTACCCGTCGCCCTTCCCCCGGCCGTACGAGCCGCCGGACCGGCCCAGCCCGGTGCCGGAGAATCAGCACAGCTCGGCCAGCTGGACCGAGCAGGTGAGCCGCCCGTCCCGACCGGTGCTGCAGCCGTCCGCCGAATCGGAAGAGTCCGTCCGCTGGGCCGTGCTGTCCGGCGCGAACGCCACCCTGATCGCGGCCGTCGTGGCCGGCCTGATGACGCTGGTCAGCGGCGGCATCTCGCGCACCTGGGGCGGCCTGATCGGCGTGCTCATCGTGGCCGGCTTCCTCATCGCCCTGCGCCGCCGCCTTGCCGAGCCATTAGGTACGGCGCTGGCGCGTCTCCGAACGCACCAGCGCCCCCTCGCCGCCGCGGCCTATCTGGGCTTCGCGGCCCCGCTGCTGCTCATCGTCTACGCCCCGGTCGGGGGCGTGTTCCCGCTGGTCGCGGCCATGGTGCTGGCCGCCGTGGCCGAGGTGCTGGTGTTGACGCGCCGCTGAAGAAGAGCGTCCCGCACCACCGGCTCGACGGCCGACGACATACCCAGCGCGTCCAACGCCAGCAGCGCCGCCCCCACCACCGGCGGCGCGTCCAGCATCTTGATCTCCACCTTCGGCGCTTGCGCCCGCGCGCCCGCGACCACCTGGTCATGCAACTGAGCGTGCCGGGCCTGCAGCACTCCGCCGCCCAGCACCAGATCGTGCGGCTTATCCAAAAGGTCCAGCCGGGCGGCGGCCACCCGATGCTGCGCCAGGATCTCGTCGGCTTGACGGGTCACCAGCTCGGAGGCCACCAGGTCGCCCGCGGCGGCCACCTCGAACAGCACCGGGGTCAGTTCGCGGACCCGATCCAACGGGATGTCGCCCAGGTGCAGCGCGATCGAAACCGCCTCCACCGTAGGCAGCCCGAAATATCCGGAAACCGCCGACGACAACCGCGTAGGAGTTCCCCGCCCGTCCTCGCCCCGCGCCGCGTACCGCAACGCATGCTCGGCCAGATCGTGGCCGCCACCCCAGTCCCCGGAGATCGGACCGAGAGCGGGGAAACGGGCGGTACGACCATCCGCCGTACGACCGACGCAGTTGTTTCCGGCGCCGCAGACCACCACCACCGCATCGGGGGAGGCCGTCCCCGCCCGCAGCATCGCGAAGCAGTCGTTGTCCACCAGAGCCCGCGCGGCCCACGCGGCATCGGACACCGCCGCCGACAGCTGGGCCACCTCGACCGGCAGGTCCGCCCCGGCGAGATAGACGGCGACCGCCTCGACCCGGGTGCCGAACGGGACTCCGGCCTGCTCGTGCGCCGCCCGGATCAGCGCGTCCAGCACCGCGACGGTGCCGTCCAGGCCGATGTTGTGCGGCGACGACGTGCCGCCGCGCACGAACGCCAGCACCCGGCCGGTCCCGTCGCCCAGCACCACGTCCGTCTTGGAGTTCCCGCCGTCGGCCGCCAGATACAGCTCGGTCATCGGGCCCACGCGAGGTGGTCCCGACCGGCCGCGATGAGGTCGTCGGCCAGCGCGTCGGCGTACTCGTGCTGGCCGATCAGCGGATGCGCGAGCATGGCGCGATAAACCCGATCTCGGCCGCCACGAAGTGCCGCGTCCAGGGCCAGTTCCTCGTACGCCGACACGTGCGCGACAAGTCCGGCAAGATCCGGCGCGAGCAGCGTGACGGGCAGCGGCACCGGTCCGCCGGCGAGCGAGGCGCGCGCGGACACCTCGATGACCGCCGAGTCCGCGAGAAACGGCAGCGTGCCGTTGTTGCGCACGTTGACCGAATGCACCGCGGAGTCGTCGTACCCGTGCAGCGACGCCAGCAGCCCTACCGCCGCCTCGGAGTAGAAGGCGCCGCCCCGCTGGCCGAGCAGTTCCGGCTTTTCGACGAGCGTGGCGTCCCGGTACATCTCGAGCAGCGTGGCCTCGAGTTCGGCGACCTTCTGGCCGCGGGTCGGAGCGCCGGTCATGTCCCGTACGTGCTTATCGTGGTTGTAGAAATAGGACAGATAGTACGAGGGCACGTTGCCGAGCGTGGACAAAACCGTCAGCGGCAGGTCCACAAGAGACGATATTTCCGACAAATGGGTGGAAAGCAGCGACGGTAACCGGTCGACGCCGTCCACCCAAACCGCACGCTCCCACGTCAAATGGTTCAGCCCCACGTGATCCAAAACCACCGACGACGGCGCAACCCCCAGCAGCGCAGCGAACTTCCGCTGGAACCCGATCGCCACGTTGCACAACCCGACGGCCTTGTGCCCGGCATCGAGCAGCGCCCGCGTCACGATCCCCACCGGGTTCGTGAAGTCGATGATCCACGCCCCCGGCTTGGCCCGCTCCCGGATCCGTTCCGCGACCTCGAGCACCACCGGCACCGTACGCAAGGCCTTGCCCAACCCGCCCGCACCGGTCGTCTCCTGCCCGACACAGCCGCAGGCCAGCGGAAACGTCTCGTCGCTGATCCGGGCGGTCTGCCCGCCCACCCGCAGCTGGATGAGCACGGCGTCGGCGTCGGTCACCCCGGCGTCCAGGTCGCCGGTCCACCAGATCTTGGCCGGATGCCCCTGATGTTCCAGGATGCGCCGGGCGAACGCCCCGACAATCTCCAGCCGTTCCGCAGCCGGATCGATCAGGACCAGCTCGGTGACCATCGACCCCAGCCGTGCGAACCCGTCGATGAGCTCCGGCGTATAGGTCGATCCGCCACCGATTACCGCGATTTTCACTTGAACCCCGTCAGCGTGATGCCCTGCACGAGTGCGCGCTGGGCGAAGAAGAAAATGATGATCAGAGGAGCCATGGCCAGCACCGTCGCGGCCGTGACCAGGTTCCAGTCGACATGATGGACACTGTGGAAGGACGCCAGCCCGAGCGACAGCGTCCACGCTTTCTCGTTCTCGCTCGTGTAGAGCAACGGCCCGTAATAGTCGTTCCAGCAGTAGAAGAATTGGAAGAGGCCGGCCGCCGCGATTCCCGGCTTCGCCATCGGCAGCACGACACGCAGCAGGGTCCGCCATTCGCCGCAGCCGTCGACCCGGGCCGCGTCCAGGTATTCGGACGGAATGGTGAGCAGGAACTGCCGCAGCAGGAAGATGCAGAACGCGTCGCCGAACAGGGCCGGAATGATGAGCGGCGCGAGTGAGCCGGTGAGCCCGTAGCGCGCCCACATCAGGTAGAGCGGGACGGTGACGACCTGCGGCGGCAACATCATCACGCAGATCACGATCAGGAACAGCGCGTTGCGTCCGCGAAACTTCAACTTCGCCAGCGCGTACGCCGCGGGCAGGCTGGACGCGAGCGTCAGCACCGTGGAGGTGACCGCGTAGATGACCGTGTTGAGCAGGTACCTCGGCAGCGGCGTCGCCTGGAACACGCGCAGGTAATTCTCCGGGTGCCAGGAATTCGGCCAGTAATCGCTGGTCAATGCCTGATTGCTGGTCATCAGCGAGAGCAGCACCAGATAGACGACCGGCGTGACGAACATGATGACCAGCACGATCGCGATGCTGTGCCGGGCCACCCACGCGAGCCGGTCCTGGCGGCGGATCCGGCGGTCCGGCGGCGGCGCGGAGACGGTGGCGGGGATGTCCAGGACGGCGGTCATGCTTCCTCCACCGAGAAGGCCCGGGCCCGGCGCAACATGATCACGGTGACCCCGAGGGCGACCACGAACAACACGATCGCCAGCGCGTTCGCGTAGCCGAGGGCGTTGTAGCGGAACCCGACGGTGTAGAGCCACAGCGGGTAGGTGAACGTCGAGCCGTCCGGGTATCCGAAGCTCTGCGAGATCCCGGCGCCGGTGGTGGCCTGCCCGCTGGCGATCGAGCCGGCCACCGCCGCCTGGTCGAAGTACTGCAACGTGTAGATCACACCGGTGACCGCGGCGAACAGGATCACCGGACGGATCGACGGCAGCGTGATCGACCAGAATCGCTGCCACGCGTTCGCGCCGTCCAGCGATGCCGCTTCGTACAGGCTTTCCGGCACGCCCAGCACCGCGGCCAGGAAGATGATCATCAGATCGCCGACCGCCCACAGTCCCAGCAGCACGAGCGCCGGCTTGGCCCACGCCGGTGAGTTGAACCAGAGCGGGCCGTCGATGCCGATCTTCGCCAGGAAGTGGTTGACCGGGCCGGTGCCCGGCTTGAGCAGATACACGAACGCGATGGTGGCGGCCACCGGCGGCACCAGCGCCGGTAGGTAGAAGACCGTCCGGAAGAAGCCGGCACCCCGCTTGAGCTGGGTGAGCAGCATCGACAGGCCGATCGCGCCGATGATCCGCGCCGGGACGAAGACCACCACCATCCACAGTGTGTTCCGCGCCGCCTGCAGCAGGAACGGGTCGTCGATCATCGACTTGTAGTTGTCCAGGCCGACCCACTTCGGCACGGTCAGCAGGTCGAACTTCGTGAGCGAGAAGTACGCCGCGGACACCAGGGGGTACACCAGGAACACCACGATGCCGATCAACGCCGGCGCGAGGAACGACAGCGTGGTGAGGTTCCGCCGCAGGCGCATGTCTCAGCCGCCCAGGTTCATGACGTTGTTGATCTGCTTGTCCGCGTCGGCCAGACCCGAGTCGAGGTTCTTGACCTTGCCGGACTGCACGTTCAACAGGAACTGCTGGAAGGTCTCCTGGTACGCCGGTCCGGAGGCGGTCGGCGGCGTGGTCGACGAGTTCGGGTTGTTGAAGATGTCGATGAACGCCTTGAAGTCGGCATCCGCGTTGAGGGCCGGATCCGCCAGCGACTTGGTCGTGGTCGGCACGTTCTTCAGCAGCCCGGCCAGCTTGGTCACGGCCTGGTCGTTCGTGGTCAGATACTTGATCAGCTCCCAGGCGGCCTCGGGGTTCTTGGCGTTCTTGCCGATTCCGAGGATGTTGCCGGTGACGTACCCGCCGCCGTACCGGGCCGGGTCGCTGGTCGGCAGCGGCGCGACGCCGTACTTCAACGACGGCGCCTGATCCTTGAGGAACGCGAGCCGGTACTCGGCGTCGATGTTGATCGCCACCTGACCCTTCTGGAACGCGTTGTCCGCGCTGAACTCGTCACCCAGACCGGCCCGGAACTTCACCAGGTTGTCGTAGCCGTACCAGTCGATCAGGCTCTTCTGCCAGGTCAGTAGCGTCTTCCAGGCCGGGTCGGTGCCGACCGCGGACTTGCCGTCGGCGGTCAGCCATTTCGCACCCACGGCCGGGGCGAGGTGCGCTGGCGCGTTCTCGTAGAAGTCGAACAGCGGCAGGAAGCCGACGGTCTTGAGCGAGCCGTCCGCGTTCTTGACGGTGAGTTTCTTGGCGTCCTCGGTGAGCTCGTCGAGCGTCTTCGGCGGCCCGGCGATCCCGGCCTTCGCGAACAGGTCCTTGTTGTAATACATCCCGTACGCGTCGGCGAGGAACGGCATCGCGCAGCGCTTGCCGTCGAACTCCGTGTACGAGCGGGTGGTCGCGTTCAACTGGTTCAGGTCGACCTTGTCGCGGCTGATGTACTGGCCGAGGTCGACCCACGCGCCGGACGAGCAGAACTTGCCGACGATGTCGGTGGAGTAGGAGAGCCCGACGTCCGGGCCGTTGCCGGCGCCGATGGCCTGGGTGACCTTGGCGTCGTCCTGCCCCGGCTTGATGGTGACCTTGATGTTCGGGTGCGACGACTCGAAGTCCTTGACCACCGTGTCGATGGCGTCGGCCTCCCGCTCGGTGAAGAAGTGCCACAGCTCGACGGTCCCGGAGACCTGCGTGCCGGGATCGGCGATCTTCGTTTCCTTGGGAGCCGGGGTGCAACCGGCGGCGACGAGAACTATCGCAAAAAGGGCATAGGGTATCCGTTTGTTCACTGTGGCCTCTCAAACTCGGGGGTTAGTGGATGGAGGCGATGAGGGCTTCGTGGACCGCGAGCAGCCCGGCGTCGAGCGCGCCGAGCAGCACTGCGTCGTCGTCGATGGAGGTCACCGCGATCGAGCCCTCGAGCGGCGCGACGCGGCGGGCGGCGGCCTTCACCGCGGTCAGCAACGTCTCACCGCCGGCCTGGGCGATCGGGCCGGCGAGCACCACCAGGTAGGGGTCGAGCACGGCGATCACCGCGGTCAGGCCGACCGCGATGCGATCGGCCAGCGCCGCGAGGAAATCGCCGGGACTTTCGGTCGCGGCACGCACGACTTCCGCAGGCGTGTTTCCCGGTACGCCGGTGTCCCGCGCCAGATCGAGGATGGCCGCACCGCCGAACAGGTCCTGCAGGTCGAGCTTGCGTTGGGTGGAGTCGGGGGAGTAGAGCGGCATGTACCCGATCTCGCCCGCACCGCCACGCGCGCCCCGGATGAGCGAGCCGCCGATGTCGATGGCCAGACCGAGACCGTCCTGACCGATCCAGAGCAGCGCGAACCCGTCGGCGTCGCGTCCGGTGCCGCGTTTGCGTTCGGCCACCGCGGCCAGGTTGACGTCGTTGTCGACGCCGACGTGCGTACCCAGGGCCGCGGCGATCTCCGGGATCAGTCCGGCGCGGGCGAAGCCGGGGACGTCCACGTGCCGGACGGTCTCGGTGCGCGGATCGTACGAACCGGGCACCCCGAGCTGGACGTGCCGGATCTTGTCGGCCGGGACGCCGGCGTCGTCGCGAAGTCGCGCGACAGCCTCGACCAGTTCGTGTGCCGGGTCGGTGGCCAGGAAGTCGATGCGCGACTCGAACCGGGCGCGGACCGCGCCGGTCAGATCGCACAGGGCGGCGGCCACCGAGGGCGTGCCGCTGGTGCCGATGTCCCGGACGGAGACGGCCACCGTGTATGCCGCGTCCGGGTTCGCGGCGTAGATCTCGGCGTTGGGCCCGGGCCGGCCACTGTTGTGCCCGACCACGTTGACCAGCCCCGCCTCGGTGAGCCGGCGCAGCACCTCGGAGATGGTCGGCGTCGACAACGCGGTCAGTTTCCGCAGGTCGGCACGGGTGAGCATGCCGGGATCCAGCAGATGAGCAAGCGCCGCGCTCTCGTTCATGGCGCGGAGCAGCTTGGACGAACCGGCCAGACGCGTCACCGGTGCTCCCATCGGCGTGATTGGCAAACTGACTTACGGTTGTTCGGACCGTAGGCAACCTCTGTCGATGTGTCAAGGACCACTCTCGGAGAGCCTAGACCATGTGATCGACGCCCATAAATGCGCCGCGACCCCGGCTGGACCGATCCGGCGGTGACCTTGCAGACTGGCCTCATGTCGGTTCCTGCCAGCGCAAACCTCGACGATCCGGGAAAGAAGGACGTCGCCATGCAGCTCGTGTCGGCGGCCGAGAACTCGACGCTCGACTGGCGTTCGCAATTCGCCTATATCGAGGACATTCACGACGGGCGGGGCTACACGGCCGGGATCATCGGGTTCTGCTCGGGGACCGGGGACATGCTCGAGCTCGTCGAGGCGTACACGGCGCTGAATCCCTCGAATGCGCTGGCCCGGTACCTTCCCGCGCTGCGCGAGGTGAACGGCACCGCCTCGCACCACGGGCTGCACCGCAAGTTCCGCAAGGACTGGGAGGCCGCGGCCGGCGACCCGGCGTTCCGGGCCGCGCAGGAGGCCGAACGCGACCGCTCGTACTTCGATCCCGCGGTGCGCGACGCCATCGCCGACGGCGTCCGGGCGCTCGGCCAGTTCGCCTACTACGACGCCGCGGTGATGCACGGCTACGACGGCCTGCTGGACATCCGCGCCGCGGCCTTACGGCACGCGACCCCACCGGCCCGCGGCGGTGACGAGCGCGAGTGGCTGAACGCGTTCCTGGACGCCCGCGTCGACGAGATGAACGAGGAGGAGGCGCACTCGGACACCAGCCGGATCGACACGGCCCAGCGCGTCTTCCTCAACGAGGGCAACCTCGACCTGAACACCCCGCTGACCTTCGCCGTCTACGGAGACCGCTTCCGCATCGACTGAGATCCCTGTTCGCCGGCCGGCGGGGACCATCGTGTCGCCCGCCGGCTTTGCCGTGCCCGGATCCGGTCGCATCGATAGGCATTGATAAAGTTCTTTAACTGTTCTAGCGTCTCCAACCAACGCGCGCGCTATCCCCGTATCCCCCTCTTCGAGGAGCGCCATGAACCGCGTCAGGAGACTCGCCTGCGCGCTCGTGGCCCTGGCCATCCCCGCTGCCGCCCTGCTCTTTGGGGTGCAGCCGGCCAGTGCCGCGAGTTCCGGGCCCATCACCGGCCTCGCCGGTAAGTGCGTCGACGTCGCTAACGCGTCGACTCAGAACGGTGCTGCCGTCCAGCTCTACGACTGCAACTCCAGCGCCGCCCAGCGGTGGACCGTCGGCAACTCGGACGGGACCATCCGCGCGCTGGGCAAGTGCATGGACGTCACCAGCGCCGCCACCACGAACGGCGCGAAGATTCAGCTGTACGACTGCAACGGCACCGGCGCGCAGAAGTGGACGGTGTCCAACGGCGCGCTGGTCAACGGCGGGTCGGGCAAGTGCCTGGACGTCACCGACAAGAGCTCGGCCAACGGCGCCCGGCTCCAGATCTGGACCTGCACGGGTGCCACCAACCAGGCTTGGGTGCTGCCCGGCGGATCCACCAACCCGACCGGCAAGAACCTGGACGACCCGGCGAAGAAGGACGTCGCCATGCAGCTCGTGTCGGCGGCCGAGAACTCGTCGCTCGACTGGCGGGCGCAGTTCAGCTACATCGAGGACATTCACGACGGGCGCGGGTACACGGCCGGGATCATCGGGTTCTGCTCGGGGACCGGGGACATGCTCGAGCTCGTCGAGGCGTACACGGCAACCAAGCCCTCGAATGTGCTGGCCAAGTATTTGCCGGCCCTGCGCGCGGTCAACAACACCGACTCACACGCCGGCCTGGACCCGAACTTCACCAGGGACTGGGTCACCGCGGCGGGCGACTCGGTGTTCCAGGCCGCGCAGGAGTCCGAGCGGGACCGGGTCTACTTCACGCCCTCGGTGCGGGACGGGAAGGCCGACGGCGTACGGGCTCTCGGGCAGTTCGCCTACTACGACGCGTCCGTGATGCACGGCTACGACGGCATGCGGGCCATCCGCAGCCGGGCCCTGCAGCGGGCGAAGCCGCCGGCCCAGGGCGGTGACGAGCGGACGTGGCTCAACGCGTTCCTCGACGAGCGGGTCATCGAGATGAACAAGGAGGAGGCGCACTCGGACACCACCCGGGTGGACACGGCCCAGCGCGTCTTCCTCAACAACGGCAACTTCGACCTGAACACGCCGCTGAACTTCAGCGTCTACGGGCAGGCGTTCCACATCGGATGACCGAGGGGTCGGAGAGCCGGTGACCGCGCCGGCTCTCAGACCGCAACGCGAACCCGCGCGTCCGTGACACCGGCCCACACGAACGCGTCCCATCCGTGCCGGCGGGCCGCCGCGACGTTGTCCGCGCGATCGTCGAAGAACGCGATCCGCGACGGCGGCAGATCCAGCAACGCGGTGACCCGCTGGTAGACGGCCGGATCTGGTTTCGCCACGCCCTCCCGGGCCGAGATGACCAGCCTTTCGAAAAGCTTGGCCCAATCGGACCGGCCCGCAACCGCGGCCAGGGCCAGCGGTGCGTTCGAGAGCAGTGCCAATCGCGTACGCCTGCGGTAAAGCTCTTCGAGGAGCAGCAACGAGTCCGCGGCCAGTTCCGTCCAGGTCTCGGCGTCGGCCTCGGCGAGCTGTCCCGGTTCGCCGGCCGCGGCCACGGCCGGCCAATAAGAATCATCGGGCAACCCCAGGTCGTACGCCTCCCGCAGGTCCCAGTACGCCACCGGGTCGACCTCGATACCGAACGCCCGGCTCAAGCGGCCGACCGGGTCGGGCGGTCGCGCCAGCACACCGCCCAGGTCGAAGACGACGGCGTCATAGCTGTCACTCATCGTGGCGGGGGTCCCAGCGTCCGGCCGGGCAGAAGGGTGCCGTGCAGTCGTTCATGTCTGATCTCCGTGGAGCCGTCGAGCAGGGTCTTCATGACCTCGGCGGCGCGTTGCGCGGCCTGCTCGACGGGGATGCGGACGGTGGTGAAGCCGATCATGTCGATGCCCGGGAGGATGCCGTCGCAGCCGGTCACCGACAGGTCCTCGGGGGTGCGCAGACCGGCCTCGCGCAGGTAGGGCATGAAGGCGAGCACGCGCAGATCCGCCGGGAACATCGCGGCCGTGACGTGCCCGGCCCGGTGCAGCTCGATGACCTCGCGCGCGCCTTCCTCCTGGGCGCCGAACGTCGGTGCGGCAACCGGATGCACCCGTACGCCGTGCTCGCGCAGCCGGGCCGTCATGGCGAGCGCCCGCCGATGCTCGGTCGCCGAGTTGCCGCCGGCCGGGGTCACCACGGCGACCCCTCGGTGTCCCTGCCCGGCCACGGCATCCGCGAGCTGGTACGCGTTGTCGTCCTCGTCGTAGGAGACGCTGTAGATCCGCGGGTGGCTCTCCGGCCGGCCGATGATGACCACCGGAACCTTGTCGAGAAACGGCTCGAGCATGTCGGCGCGGATCACGCCGGTCGCCACGAACATGCCGCCGACCCGCAGGCCGAGCAGCCGGTTCAGCGCCTGGCGCTCGAAGTTCGCGCCCTCGGCCCGTGACGGCGCGACCACCACCATCTGCAGGCCGAGACGGCTGACGTTTTCCTGCAACTCTCCGAAGAGGAGCCCGTACGCGGGGTTGGTCGGCCCGCGCAGCAACAGGCCGATGATGTCCGACGTGCGGGCCGCCAGCACCCGGGCCATCACGTTCGGCACGTACCCGAGGCGTTCCGACGCGGCGAACACGGCGTCGCGGGTGGATTCGGCGACCGGCGTGCTGCCGTGGAACACCCGCGACACCGTGGCCCGGGAGACGCCGGCGGCCTCGGCGACCGCCGACATGGTGACGCTGAGTGCACTGGAATCCGTCACCGGAACGGGCTCTGTGCTGCGCTTTCTTGGCACCACGCCAGCCTACCGACGCGCGATCGAGGACCCGGCCACGACGTCGGCGAGGTACCGGCCGAGCAGGTCGGGCCAATCGGTCTGGATGATGTCGGCGCCGTGCCGGACGAGCCATCCCCAGCCCTCACCGGGATCGCCGAACACCGAGGTGTGGTCGTCGCGTCCGGCGAACAGCGGCACCCCGTCCGGCAGGTTGATCGCGTTGATCAGCACCGCCAGCCCGGCCCCGTGCATCTCGGTCACCACGGCCGGCCGGGCCAGCTCGTGCTCGGCGCGTTCGGCGATCAGCTCGACCCCGACGAGGTTGATGTCCGGGTCGCCGAGCACCGCGTCGATGTCGGCCCGGCTGCGAACCATCGGCATGAACGGGTACTTGACCGGGTGCCGGCGCAGCTTCGCGAGCCACTCGTCGTCGACCGGGCTCTTGAACACCAACTGGCCGGGCCGGTCGAAGCCGTCGAGGAACGGCAGCAGGTCGTCCCAATACCACCAGGACCGGTCCACGTTGAGCAGCACGTCCGGGCCGAGCCCGCGCAGCAGCACGTCGAGACCGGTCACGCCGGCCCGGTGGTCGCTCCAGCGGTATCTAAGCGCACGGATCTGATCGCTGGTCATCCGCCGGATGTCGACGTCCTGATCGAACGCGTGGCGCTCGCCGCCGTCGTGGAACAGGAAGAAGTCGCCGTCGGTGGACTCGACGACGTCGATCTCCACCATGTCGGCACCCTGACGCAGTGCGGCGTTGACGGCGAGCCAGGTGTTCTCCGGGACGTGACCGAGGCCGGTGCCACGGTGCACGGCGATCAGCGGGGTGCGCTCGGCGAGACGAGCGTTGAGAAGTGCGTTGACGCGACGGTATCGGGGCTGGCCGAACATGGGTTCCTTACTATCGGTTGGTGCTACGACGGCCGTACACGAACCACATGGTCAACGTCGAGATGACCATGAGGACGACGGTGTAGACGAAGATGAGCGCGGTGGAGTCCGAGTTGCCGCTGCCGACGGCGGCGCTCTCGATGGTGATGCCGAGCGGCTGATACAACGGGTGGGCCAGGAAGGCCGCCGTGTCGTAATCGTCGAGCAGGCTGTTGAAGTTCAGCGCACTGACCGCCGCGGCCGCGGGCAACACCAACGGCAACAACACCTTGACGTACGTACGGGGCACGCTCGCGCCGAGAACCGCGGCTGCTTCCTCGAGCGAGTCCGGGATACCGGCGTACGCGGCCTTGAGAATGCGCAGTGTGAGCGGGATTTTCGCGGAGATGTAGGCGATCGCCAGCAGGGCCACCGTTCCGGTCAGGACGACCCCGCCGACCAAGGGCTGGCGTTGTGAATAGGTGACGATCAGTCCGATCGCGAGCAGCGTGGTGGGCAGCATCCACGGGATGTGCAGCAGGTATTCGAGCGTGATCGTGAACGCGTTGACCACCTTCTGCAGGAACCGCGCCACGAACAGCATCATGGCGATGACGACGATCGCGGTCACCCCGGCATAGACGATGCTCACCACGATCGGCCACGAAGCCGTCGCGTGCGTCAGCACCCGTTCGTAATTGGCGAGCGTGAAACTGTCCCAGGAGAGCCGGCCGGTCGAGATGGCCGCCGAGTCGGTGAACGAAAAGACCACGATCAATGCCGGCGGAATCAGATAGACCACGAACAGCCCGTACGCCACCACGTGCACCACGACGTTCGCCACCGGATTCTCGATGCGCTGTCGTTGCAACGTGGCGGACACCTTGGCGACCGAGAAATACGTGCCGCCGGCCTGCATCCGGTTGAGGATGGCCAGCAATAGCAGGGTCGCGGCGCCCAGGATCAGCGCGAGCGTGACCGCGAGATCGCGCGACGACGGGATCCCGGCGAAGGTCAGGATCATCGGGGTGATCGTCTCGAACTGCCGCCCGCCCAGCACTTGAGGCGCGGCGAACGCGGTGAGCCCACCCAGGAACGTCAGCACGGTGACCGCGAACAGCGTCGGCTTGAGCATCGGCAGCACGACCCGCCACAGCACCCGCCAGGTGGAGGCGCCGAGCTGCCGGGCGGCCTCGACCGTCTGCTGGTCGATGCGGGCGATCGCGGAGGACAGGAAGAGCAGGTGGTAGCCGGTGGTGGTCAGGGTCATCACGACCACCACGGCGAGCATGCCGGAGAACCATTCCGGGTCCAGGCCCGGAATCAGCTTCACCAGCAGCCGGGTGGCGTACCCGTGGTCGCCGTAGACGAACCGGTAGCCGGCCACCGCGACGACACCGCCGTAGATGAGCGTGGTGGCGTAGCCGAGCCAGAGCAGTCGCGCGCCGCGAACGGCGAAGTAGCGGGTGACCAGCACGACGAAGATGCCCACCGCGTTCACCGTGACGGCCAGGACGGCGGCCAGCACGAAGCTGTTACGCAGCGAGTCGAGGGCGCGCTGCGACTCCCAGAGCTTGGTGAAGGCGCGCACGGTGAAGGACCCGTGCGGGAAGAAGATCTGCTGGAGGTTCACCACGTTCGGGTAGAGCAGGAACGCCACGATGAACCAGATCAGGACCAGCGCCAGCAGGATCACCAAGGGTGAGCGGAGCATGGTCCGCAGCCACGGGCTCACGCGGCGGCCCCGGGATACTGCAGGACGTCCGCCGGGTCGATGACCACCTTGAGCTCCTGGCCGACGTCGAGGCGGTCCTCGCTCAGCACCATCTGCAGGACGTCGTCCTCGCTCCGAAGCCGATACTTGCTGTACGCCCCGTGAAACGTACGGGCGGTTACCGTGGCCGGGATGAGCACGCCTTGGGCGGGGGCGAGGCGTACGCGCTCGAACCTGACGTACGCCGATTTATCGGGATTTAGGCCTATAAGCTCGGTGAGCCGCGGGCTCAGTTTGTTCGCCTCGCCGACGAATGTGCACACGAACTCGCTCGCCGCCCGTTCGTAGATCTCCTCGGGCCGTCCGACCTGCTCGAGCCGCCCCCGGTTGAGCACCGCGACGCGGTCGCTCATCGACAGCGCCTCCTCCTGGTCGTGCGTGACGTACACGGTGGTGATGCCGAACTGCTTCTGCAGATCCTTGAGCTGGACCCGCAGTTGCTGGCGCAGTTTCGCGTCCAGATTGGACAGCGGCTCGTCCAGCAGCAGGATCTTCGGCCGCATGACGAGCGCGCGGGCGATCGCGACGCGCTGCTGCTGGCCGCCGGACATGTCGGCCACGCTCTTCGTGAGCTGGTCGGGCGAGAGGTCGACCTGCTCGGCGATCTCGTCGACGAGACGGTCGACCTCGGCCTTGGAGCGTCGCCGGGACTTCAGCCCGAACGCGATGTTCTCCCGCACGTTCATGCTCGGGAACAGGGCATAGTTCTGGAAGACCATGCCCACGTCCCGTTTGCCGCTCGGCAGCCGCGTGACGTCGCGGCCGGCGATCCGGACTTCACCTGAGGTGATACCGGCGAAACCGGCGATGGCCCGCAGCGCCGTGGTCTTCCCGCACCCGGAGGGTCCGAGCAGGGTGAAGAACTCGCCCTCGTCCACCTCCAGCGACAGGCTGGGCAGGGCCTCGACGGCGCCGAAGCGTACGGCGACGTCGGAAAGTGTGATCATGGCGTGTCCTTTGTGGCGACGCTGCGGGGCGGAGTGGCTCAGCCGTTGAGGTAGTCGAGCGTGGTCTTCTCGACCCACTGATCCAGGTGCTGCGTCACGAACGACCAGTCGATGTCCTGCGACTTGAACGAGTCGGTCGCGGTGACGGCCGCCTGCTCCGACGTCGGCAGGGCGTCGGTGTTCGTGGGCACCGTGAAGAACTGCTTCGACCAGGCGGCCTGCAGCTGCGCGCCGCCGAACCAGTCGATGAACTTCTTCGCGGTCGCCGCCTTCTTGGTGCCCTTGACCAGCGCGACCTGCTGAACGGTCATCGGCACCCCGACGCTCGGATGCGCCGCCTCGGTCTGGATCTGGTACTGCTTCTCGCGGGTCTGCTTGCCGGCCAGCCACATCTCGCCGGAGTCGACCTTGCCGTCCTTCATCCGGGCGTAGAGGTCGGTGCCCTTGACCGCGGGCGAGCCGTCCGCGAAGAACGCCTTGATCGCGTCCCACCCCGCCTTGCTCACGCCGTCCTCGCCGTTGTCGTCCCGGTAGCGGGCGAGGATCCCGGCGAGCACCACCTGGGCGGTCGCGCCACCGAGGTCGGAGGGCGTCTCGTAGGTGCCCTTGAACTGCGGCTTCGTCCACAGATCCGGCCAGTCGGCGGGCGCCTTGGCGGCATCCGGGTAGGCCGCCTTGTTCCAGACCAGCATGATCGGCTCGCGAACGATCGGGTAGAACTCCTGGTCCGGATCGCCGAGCTTGGGGTCCACCTTGCTCGCCCAGGACGGCGCGTACTGGTCCAGCACGCCGGCCGCCTTGAGCTGGTTGAAGTAGACGTTGTTCAGGCCGAAGGTGACGTCCGCGACCGGGTTGTTCTTCTCGGCGACCAGGCGGTTCTTGATGTCGCCGCCGCCGAGGTCGACGTACTGGATGGTGAAGCCGGCCTTCTTGGCCTCGGCCTTGAGCCAGTCACCGCGCCCGTCCGAGACGGAGTTGCTGTAGATGACGAGGTTGTCCGAGCCGCCGCCGTCGCCGGCACCGGCCGCGCTGCTGGCAGCCGGGGAGCCGCAGCCGCTGACGATCAGGGCGGCTGTGGCGAGCGCTGCCATGGTGGGCAGCAATGAACGCGCTTTCATGGGCTAATGAACGCGCTTTCATTCGACGGATGCGGGAACGGAAAGCAAACCTCGGGGGTCGGCGCGCCGAACATGAGAGTCGGGCGGGGCGGTTCGATCCCGCAGCGTGTCAAGCGTCTCGATCACGAGACCGCAAGTCGCTCTCTAGCGGGGTGCGCCGACGGCCGCTGTTGCCGCTATGCGGACACCGCAGCCACATCGTGGGCTTGTGAGCCGCTGCGTGGGGAGCCGCGACACCGAGGAGGTTGCGCTTCCCCACACCGCAGCCACCCCCGCCCCGGTGTGGGCAGCCGCGACACCGAGGAGGTTGCGGTTCCCCACACCGCGGCGACCCCCCACCCAGGTGTGGGCAGCCGCGACACCGAGGAGGTTGCGGTTCCCCACACCGCGGCGACCCCCACCCAGGTGTGGGCACTCGCCACGACCGGCAGGTCCCGGCTCCCCACAGCGACGGTCCGCGCAGGTCCGCCGCCGCGTAAGGCCAACCCATCGGAGGGTGCGCGGCGCGAGAAACAGCTGAACAGTTCCACTATGTGGACGCGGCGCTCCACATCGTGGGCTTTTGTGAACCTTGGAGAGTTGCGCCCACCTACGAGCCATAACTCTCCAAGGTTCACATTCGGCCGGAAAACCCTGCCGGGCAAAAGCCGCATTGATTGGCAAAAGTTCCATCCACAGTGGATGCGGGTCCCAGATAGCGGACGCTGAGTCCAGGACGTGGTCGCGCGTCTCAACAGGCGGCCGCCCATCCCACGGAATGGAAGCGCCGCACGCGCCTGCAAGGCCCAGCGGCTCCGGTCGCCTCAACCGACACGCTCGTCATCGGAAATATCGGATATGTGCGGGCGGGCCAGCGCGGTGGAATCCGGGACCTGGATGGCGACGCGGCCGACCCGGAACGAGCAACCCGCCCGTGGTCGAGGCGGCGGCCCGGCGCACTCTTACTGCACCGGGCCTCCACGTCTCAGCTGCGGTTCCAGGTCCAGGCGTAGGCCGTGTCCTCAACCGACAATGCCGCGTCGCATAAATCCAGCGGCCGGAACGTATCGACCATCACGGCCAGCTCGTCGAAGGCCTCCGCCCCGATAGCCCGCTCCACCGCGCCGGGCTGGGGGCCGTGCGTGAAACCGCTCGGGTGCAGCGAGATCGAGCCCTGCTCGATCCCCGAGCCGCGCCGCGCCTCGTAGTTGCCGCCCGTGTAGAACATCATCTCGTCGGAGTCCACGTTGTGGTGGTTGTACGGCACCGGGATCGCCAACGGGTGGTAATCGACCTTGCGGGGCACGAACGAGCAGACCACGAAGTTCGGGCCCTCGAACGTCTGGTGCACCGGCGGCGGCTGGTGCACGCGTCCGGTGATCGGCTCGAAGTCGTGGATCGAGAACGCCCACGGGTACAGGCAGCCGTCCCAGCCGACCACGTCGAACGGGTGATGGGCGTACACGTGCCGGGTCCACCCGGCACGGTGCTTGACGAACACCTCGACCTCGGTCTCGTCGCGCTGCAGCGGCGCCGCGGGGGCCCGCTGGTCGCGCTCGCAGTACGGCGCGTGCTCGAGGAACTGGCCGCGCACCGAGAGGTAGCGCTTCGGCGGTCCGATATGTCCGGTCGCCTCGATCGTCAGCAGACGAACCGAACCCTGCGGCACGATCCGATGCACCACCGAGGTCGGGATGATCACGTAGTCGCCGGCGGCCACGGAAAGCGAGCCGAACGTCGTTTCGACCAGCGCCTCGCCGTCCTCGATGTAGAGGCACTCGTCGCCGACCGCGTCGCGGTACAGCGGCGACGGCTGGTCGGCCACCACGTACCCGATCCGCACGTCGTTGTTGGCGAGCAGCGGATGCCGGCCCAGCACCGCGTCGGCCGGGCCGGTGTCGAGCTTGTGGGTGCGCAGGTGGCGCGGCTTCAGCGGCAGGTTCGGCGCCTGCCGCCAGGGCGGCACGGTGAACTCCTCGGCCGAGATGATCGCGGTCGGCGCGTGCCGGTGATAAAGCAGGGACGAGTCGGAGGAGAAGCCCTCCTGACCCATCAATTCCTCGGCGTACAGACCGCCGTCGGGACGCCGGAACTGAGTGTGCCGCTTGTGTGGCACCTCGCCGACGCTGCGGTAGTACGGCATCGTTGCCTCCCCGAAAACCGAGCGCAAAACCAAGCGCAGACCGAGCGCAAAACCAAGCGCAGACCGAGTGCAAACCGAGCGCCAAACCGAGCACCCGATAAAAACCGACATAGCGGACGCGGTTGTCCGCTTCTCGAAGCGTCTATTAGGTTCAGATTCGTGTCAACGCTGGTACCCACGCTGTTCGCCGGGCTGGTCGATGACGCGTCCCTGCTCCCGCCCAGTTTCGCCAGTCTGCCCGACGCGGTCACCAAGCACGGCGAACATCGCAAAGCCTGGTTCGCCGACCTGCTCGGACCGTTGCTCGTGCCCGCGTCCGTGGTGGGTATCGATGTCCCGCCGGCCGGCCTGACCGTCGCGCTGATCGGTGACGTGGCGGCGAGCGCGGTCCCGGTCGCGGTCGAGAAGCTGCGTTCGGCCGGCGCCGCGGTCTGCCACATCGAGGTGGCGGTCGCCCGCCGCGGCGAGGACCCGCAACCCGGGCTCGCCGATCTGCGCACGCTCGCCGGCCGTCATGACGAGCTGATCGTGTACGCCGAGATCCCGTTGAGCTGGGGGTTGCTGACCGCGCTCGACACCGTCGCCGAGGCGCGCGCGGCGGGTTTGCGGGTGGCCCCCAAGTTCCGGGTCGGCGGGCTGGCCGCCGAGCTGTTCCCGACCCCCGTCGAACTGGCCGCGGTGGTCTGCGCCTGCCGCGACCGTGAGCTGCCGTTCCGGCTGGCCGCGGGCTTGCGGCACGCGATCCGGCACACCGACCCGGAGACCGGCTTCACCCACCACGGCTTCCTCAACGTGCTGGCCGCCGCGCTCGTCGCGTCCGGCGGCGGCGAGGTGGCCGAGGTGGCCGAGGTCCTGGCCGCGACCCATCCGGTGCCGCTGGTCGAGTCGGTGCGGGTCCGCCGTGCCGAGCGCCGCCCGCTGTTCATCGGCTTCGGCGCGGCCAATGTTGTCGAACCCCTCACCGAGCTGGTCCGGCTCGGTCTGATCAACGGCGGTTACGAGTGACCCTCTTCGGCATCGACAATCTCCCGTACGGCGTGTTCAGCGCGGCCGGTGGGTCACGGCGATTAGGCGTACGCCTCGGGAATGCCGTTATTGATCTTGAAGGGCTCGGTGGGCTCTTCGCCGCGCCGTCGCTGAATCCGCTGCTCGCGGCCGGCCGGGCACAGTGGACACAGGCTCGCGCGGCGGTCATCGAGCACGTGCGGAGCGGCCCGCCGGAGATCCCGCTCGACGAGGTCACCCTGCACCTGCCGTTCGAGGTGGCCGACTACACCGACTTCTACTCGTCCGAGCAGCACGCGACCAACGTGAGCCGCATCCTGCGCCCGGACTCGCCCGGCCTGCCCCCGCAGTGGCGCCACCTGCCGATCGGCTACCACGGGCGATCGAGCACCGTCGTCGTCTCCGGCACCCCGATCGCGCGCCCGTCCGGGCAGCTCGCCGAGGGCGTCTTCGGACCGTCGCGGCGCCTCGACGTGGAGGCCGAGGTCGGGTTCGTGGTGGGCGTGCCCGGCCGGCTCATCCGTACCGCGTCGTTCGCCGACCATGTTTTCGGTGTGGTGCTGGTCAACGACTGGTCCGCCCGGGACATCCAGGCCTGGGAGTACCGTCCGCTCGGCCCGTTCCTGGCGAAGTCGTTCGCCACCTCGGTGTCGCCGTGGGTGCTGCCGCTCGAGGCGCTGGCCACGATCCCGGCGGTCCCGCAAGATCCGCGGCCGCTCGACCACCTGCTCCCGGCCGGTCCCGGCTTCGACATCCGGCTCGCTGTCGACTGGAACGAGACCAGGGTCAGCCATCCCCCGTACGCCTCGATGTACTGGACCGCCGCGCAACAGCTCGCGCATCTGACCTCGAACGGCGCGGACGTCCGCACCGGCGATCTGTACGCCTCGGGGACCGTCTCCGGACCGGCCCGCGACCAGGCGGGTTCGTTCCTGGAGCTGACCTGGAACGGGAACGAGCCGGTGAAGCTCGCCGACGGGTCCACCCGCGGCTTCCTCGAAGACGGCGACCACATCCGGATCAGCGGGACCGCGCTCGGGGCGGGCGGCGGCGAGATCGGCCTCGGCGAAGTCGTCGGCACCGTGGTCGCATAGTCACTGCCGGAAGCCGCCTCGGCCTCCTAAGGTGTACGCGGGAGGTCACGCTATGTCGACGGTCGCGGTGACGCGGATGATCGAGGCGCCGGTCGCGGCGGTCTGGAACGTGTGCACCGACCTGGCCCGCCGTCACGAGTGGCTGACCGCGGTCACCCGGGTCGAGGTGCGCACGGCCGGGCAGTTCGGCGCGGGCACGATCTGGCGCGAGACCCGGCAGATGTCCGACGGCGGCGAGATCACCGAGGAGTTCCGGGTCGACGAGTGCGCGGCCCAGCAGCGGTTCGTGGTCACCTCGCCGGGCATCGGCGCCGACTACCGCATGACGTATACGTTCATGCCGATCGTGGCCGGCCGGCACAAGGGCAGCACGATGATCACGGCGATCCAGGACGGCAACCCGACGGCCCCGTCCGGCCGGTTCCTCGCGCTGATCTTCGGTGGGCTGGCCGCCGAGACGGCCGAGGGTGCGCTGCGCCGCGATCTGGACGATCTGGCCGCGGCCGCCTGATTTCCCCGTCGGGCCGGTGATCATCGTGGTCGCCCGCATACGGTAAGCGCATGAGCAAGCCACAGGTGGTGCTGACCGACCTCGTGATGGGTGAGTCCGTGCGCTGGCACGACGGTCACGTCTGGTTGAGCGACTGGGTGCCCGGCGAGATCATCCGGGTGGACGGCGACAAGGCCACCGTTGTGACTCAGCTGACCGGGATGCCGCTGTGCTTCGACTGGACGCCGAGGGGCGTGCAGCTGGTGCTGGTCGGCTCGGAGGCGCGCCTGCTTCGCGGCGGTGCACTCTTCGCCGACCTGCGGAAGATCAACGACGCCCACCCCTGGAACGACATCACCACCGACTCACGAGGCAACACGTTCATCAACAACATCGGGTACGACTTCCCGGGCGGTGCGGAGCCGGGTCCCGGGCTGATCGCCGTGGTCACCCCGGACGGTTCGGCCCGGCAGGTGGCCGGCGACGTGCTGTTCCCCAACGGCATGGCGGTGACCGCCGACGACTCGACGCTGATCGTGGCCGAGTCGCACGGCGCTCGGCTGACCGCCTTCGACATCGCGGACGACGGCTCGCTGAGCAACCAGCGGGTCTGGGCCGACCTGCCCGGCGGCGCACCCGACGGCATCTGCCTGGATGCGCAGGGCGCCGTCTGGTACGCCGACGTGCCGAACGAGCACTGTGTCCGGGTCCGCGAGGGCGGCGAGGTGCTGGACCGCATTCCGCTGGACCGCGGCGCGTTCGACTGCGTGATCTCCGCGGACCAGAGCACCCTGTACGCGGCCACGGCCGACTTCTCCGACCCGCAGGCGATGTTCACCGGGCGCACCGGCCAGCTGGTAGCGATCCCGCTCGACTGAGCCGGGCCGAGCCACTCGGCCCAGCCGGCGGTTGAGCGGTCGCAGATCCACTCAGCCCAGCCTGGTGAGCAGCGCCGACCAAGCCTCCTCGGCGGCCCCGGCGATCGGGCCCTCGTCGCCGAGCGCGGCCGCGACCACCGGCGGGGGCGTCGGCCGGCGAAAGCCCATCAGACCCGCCCGGTAGGCCGCGTTCAGCTCCTCGGGCGCCGCCGCGAGCAGGTCCACCGCCACGCCACCCAGCGTCACCAGGTCGGGGTCGAGGCCGTTCACCAGCCCGGCGATCCCCCGGCCGAGCGCGGTGGCGAGCACGCCCACCACCGAGCCGCCCCGCGCGGTCCCGATGACCCGCCGCGCATACGTGACCGGGTCCGGTGGCTCCAGATCACCCAGCAGGCGCGCCAGCGCGGTGCCGTCCACCGCGGTGCCCCAACAGCCCGACGCGCCGCACGGGCAGACGATCGCCGGATCGCCGAACGGCATGTGTCCGAACTCGCCGCCCGCCCCCGACGCCCCGATCAGCAGCCGGCCGTGATCCACCACGGCGCCGCCGAGGCCGCCCTCGATGCGCAGGTGCAGCGCGACCTCGGCGCCGACCGCCGCGCCCCGGGTCGACTCGGCCGCCGCGGCCAGGCTGGCGTCGTTGCCGGCCACCAGCAGCGGGGCGTCCGGCCACAGCCGGGTCAGGTCGGCGTCCACCCAGCCCACGTTGGCGGCGTCCAGGCGAAGCTCGGGAGAGACCGGACCGGGCAACGAGACACCCATCGCGCGCACCCTCCCGGCGTACCGGGAACGCATTTGATCGGCAGCGGCGAAGACCGCGGCAGCCACCTCGGGCCAGGCGGTGCTCGCGTGCTCGCCGGACGCCGAGGCCAGCGTCGTGCCGCCCAGCTCCACCGCGTCGATCCGCCAGTCCTCGTGGCGCATCGCCACCGCCAGCACGAGCGGCCCGGACGGATGCGCGACCAGGACCGACGTGGGCCGGCCGCGGCTTCCGCTGGGTGCCGCCGGAGCCTCCGCCAGCAGCGAGGCCTGGGCCAGCCGGGCGACCAGCTCGGTGGCGGCACCGGTGCCCACGCCGATGAGCCGCGCGGCCTCGGCACGGGTGATTCCGGGCCGGGCGTGCGCGACCCGGAGCAGCTCGGCCGATCGCGTCATCTTCTTTTGCTCTGCCACAGAGTTTATTATCCGAGGGTGGTCATGAATCGACGAGCCTTGACCGTCCTCGGCGCCTCCGCGTTCTGCTATGTCACCGCCGAGACGCTCCCGGTCGGTCTGCTGCCGCAGATCTCCGCGGGTCTCGCCGTCGACGAGGCCCACGTCGGCCTGCTCCTCACCAGTTATGCCGTTGTCGCCGGCGTGACCACGATCCCGCTGACCGCGCTCACCATGCGGGTGCCGCGGCATCTGCTGATCGCGATCGCCATGGCCATTTTCGCGGTCTCGCAGGTCGCGGCAAGTTTCGCGCCGACATTTCTCATCCTGGTCGCGGCCCGGCTGATCTGCGCGCTGGCGCACGGCGTGTTCTGGTCGGCGATCGGTCCGGTGACCGCCCGGCTGGCGCCTGCCGGTCAGGCCGGCAAGGCGACCGCACTGGTCTTCCTCGGCAACTCGTTGGCCATCGTGCTCGGGGTTCCCTTGGGTACGGCGCTGGGCCAATGGCTCGGCTGGCGCGCGGCCACCGGGGTGCTCGCGGTCGCCGGGGCGCTGTGCGTGCTGGCCCTGTTGCGCGTACTGCCGTCGCTGCCGCCGATCCAGGCTTCCCGGGTGCGTGCGGATCTACGCGCCGCTTTCCTGATCATGGGCAACCGCCGGGTGGTGCGGCTCAGCATGATCACCACGGTCGTCGTGATCGGGCACTTCGCCGCGTACACGTACATCGCCCCGCTGGTCCGCCGCGACGGTGGCCTGTCCGGCGTCGGGCTGAGCGCGCTGCTGCTCGGCTACGGCGCGGTCGGGCTGATCACCAACTATCTGGTCGGCGGCTTTGTGGATCGCCGGCCGGGACCGGTGCTGACCGGCCTGCTCGGGGTCATGACCGTCGCGGTGGTCCTGCTGGCGCCGCCGCTGGGCGTGGCACCGACGGTGATCGTGACGCTGCTGTGGGGTGCCGCGTTCACCGCCATTCCGGTGTGCCTGGCCGCCGGGATCCTGCGGGTGGCGCCGCCCGAGGAGCGGGACGCGGCGTCGGCCATCTACGTGGTGGCCTTCCAGATCGGGATCGGTGGCGGCGCCTTCATCGGCGAACGCTTCGTCAGCGCCGGGTGGCTCGGCGTGCTACCCCTGCTGGCGGCCGCGATGGCGCTGGTCTCGTGCGTGCTCGTGGCCCGCGCCCGGCAGGTCTTCCCGGACCGGATGACCTACGCCTCATGATGCGGCCCTGGTGATCAGGTCCTCCATGTGTCGGCGGGTCAGCTCCATCCGGATCTGGCGGTCGCTGCGCGGATCCGTCGTGGTCGGGACGATCGGCTCACCGATCACGATCACCATCGTGGGCTTGCGGCGGAAGGTCCGGCCCCAGCCCGCCGGTGGCGCGAACCGGATCGACAGCGGCACCACCGGCACCCGAGCCTGGGCGGCCAGGTGGAACGCCCCGCGTTTGAAGTCGCGCAGGCTCGTGTCGTACGGCTTCAATTCGCCCTCGGGGAAGAAATGCACCACCCGGCCCTTCGCCAGCAGCAGTTCCATCTCGGTGAAGAAGCGCGGCAGACCCGAGGCCGTCGACGGTACGGCGACCGCGCCCAGCAACCGCACCAGACCCCCGTACAGGCGGTTCTGCAGGTTCATCGGCGCCGACGTGACGACGACCCGGCGCGGGAACAGGGCGAGCGCGACCAGCGCACTGTCCAACGTGTGTACGTGGTTGCAGACCGTCAGCACGCCGCCGGTACGCGGGAACCGGTTGCCGCCCTCGCTGCGGACACCGAGAACCACCCGCGTGTAGAGGAAGAGCAGCGGCATCGCGATCACGTAGTAGAAGGCGGTCGCCAGCAGCCGGTAGACGAGACCGGCCCGCCCGGCCGTCGCCTCCGCGGCCTGGCCCGCCTGCGCATACACCCTCTCCATCGCCTTCACGCTCCGGTCGACCGTGTAGAGCTGCGCATAGCGAGCATAGGTCTCCGAGGCGCTTTCCAGGCCCGCCGGGTCCTCGATCCATTCGTCGATGCGGGCCGCGAGCGAGGCCGGGTCGCCGGCTTTGAAGAGGTTCCGGGGCTCGAGCGCGAACTGGCTGGTCGCGCTGCGCTTGCCGTCCGCGATGACCGGGACGAGCCCGCAGGAGAACGCCTCCATGCAGGACAGGCCCTCGATCTCGACGTCCGAGGCGTGCACGTAGAGGTCGCAGTCGCGGATGACGTCGATGAGCTCGTCCTGCGAGTAGTACCCGAAGCGGGCCGGCCTCGGCAGGCGCGACGCCATCCGCCGCAGGCGTTTCTCCGCCGGTCCGTGGCCGGCGAACCACACCTCGATGCGGTCCGCGTACTTGCTCCGGCGTACCGCCCGGATCAGCACGTCCTGCCGCTTCTCCGGGGCGAACCGGCCCACCATGAGTATCCGGAAGACGCCCTCGTGCGGCTTGCCCGGCCCGGGCCGGAAGCTGCCGTCAACGCCGTTTGAGATGACGTGCAGCCGCGCCCGGTATCCGTGGTGCCGCAACTGCGCCGCGATGAAGGCCGACGGGCAGTGAATGTCCGCGAACCGTCCGTAGAACAGCACCCGTAGCAGGAAGTACACGAACTGCGCGGCGGGCGGGAACCAGCCGAGCCCGATGTTGTAGGTGACGTTCTCCGGCTGGATGTGGAAGGCGCCCACGGCCGGCACGCCGAGCCGCCGCGCGGTCCGTTCCGCGGCGTGACCCAGCGGCCACGGCTGATAGATGTGTACGACGTCGGCGCCGGTGATCGCCGCGGTCAACGTCTCCGCCACCGGCTTGGCGAACAACGTGTGCTGGCGATGCGCGAACCGGCTGGCGATCGGCACCACGAGCTCCGGCACCGGGAAAATCTCCAGGCGATCGACGTCGTCGCCCTCGTCGGCGCATGCGACCACCCGTACGGTGTGCCCGCGCGCGATGAGCGTGCGGGCGAATCGCATCGCCGACACCGTGGTCCCGTTGTTGCTGACGTTGAACGTGTCGGTGACCAGCGTGATGATCATTGGCGCGCCGTAGCTCCCTCGTTCGAGGCCTCGTCTCCGAGTCTCCGAAAGATCAACACGCCGTCCAACACGTGTCGACGGGACAGTCTTCCCGAAGATCGCCTAGCTCACCGGCCCCTTGCGAAGGTCGTGGGGAAAAGATCCGGACTCGCGGGCAACTTCCGCGCCGGTATCCGGATCTTCCTTCACGTGACGACCGTGATGAAGCACCGACCGGCCGGGACGGCGAGCGGCGCGGAGCAGGACTTCCGGATTTTCGTCCAGGGAATCGCCGCATCGCTGCACCGCACGGCGTACCTGCTGTGCGGGGACTGGTACCTGGCCGACGACCTGGTCCAAGAGGCCTTGGCGAAGACGTACAGCCACTGGCGCAAGGTCCAGCGTGCCGACAGTCCGTCCGCGTACGTGCGTCGAATCCTGATCAACGAGTCACGCCGCGGCTGGCGCCGCAACAAGAACAACATGGTGCATTCCGGCGGCGAGCTCGCCGACGTCCCCGTATCGGACATGTCCGACGGAGTGGTGAACCGCGCCGAATTGCGCCAGGCGTTGCAGTCGCTTCCTGAACGACAGAAGGCAACCGTCGTTCTGCGGTATCTCGAGGGACTCAGCGAGCGGGAGACCGCCGCGGCCCTCGGGTGCAGCGAAGGCACGGTCAAGAGCCAGACGAGCAAGGCGTTGCAGAAGCTCAAGTCCGTCCTGAACCGAGGAGACAACTGACATGTCGTACGACAACGAGGACCGCCTGAGCGCGGCGCTTCAGGACATCGTCGGAGATCGGCCCTACACCCCCGATGTCGACCAGATCGAAAGCAGAGGACGCAAGATGAAGACACGTCGACTGGCGCTCGGCGCCGGCGGAGCCACCTTCGCTGTCGCCGCGCTCGCCGCGGTTGCGGTGGCGGCCACCGGAGGCGGCGCCCAGGCGCCGGCCGCGAACCTCGCCGCCCCGCAGCCCGCGACCAGCACCGCCGCCGACGCTCCGGTGGTCAAGCTGGTCGGTTACCTGTCCACCGCCCCGCAGCCCACCGGCGACGCGACGTTCATTCTGCGCGACCAGGTGTTCCCGGGCCAGAAGATCGACGTCTACGACCTGATCGGCGACGACGGCAAGCTGTACTTCGGCACGACCCGCGACGCCCTGGTGAAGGCCGTGGCGGGCGGCCACCAGGCGCCGGGATCGTCCAAGGAGCAGACCGCCTTCGACAAGAAGGGCGTCGACGCGGCGAAGCTCGCGGCCACCGGCGACCTGAACGAGGCCCGCAAGCTGATGGGCGGCGACCCCACCGACGGGAAGCTGCCGCCGCGTCCGCTGCTGTCGCCCGGCGCCAAGGAGTCGTTCTCCCCCGAGGACCTCGCCAAGATCGCCAAGAAGGACAAGGCGACCGGGCAGAAGACCGACGTCGACAACATCCCGAACTACACCGACAACGCGGTCTGGAACAACTCGACCGACGCGCTGAAGTACGGCGCCGGCGACCCGAAGGTCCGCGCCGGTGTGATCAAGCTGGTGACCCAGATCCCGTCGGTCAAGGTCGCCCCGGGCACCTACCAGGGCGCGTCGGTGCTCACCCTGACCGCCGGCCAGGGCGTCACCGTCGACGGCGAGGAGAGCCTGGTCATCAACGCCGACAACGGTCTGCCGATCAAGTTCACCGCGGACGGCGTGACGATCAACTACGGGGTGCAGCGAGTGACCGTGGCCGACGTGGCCAAGGGCAACTTCTGATCCCCACCGACTGACGTCAGGGCCGGTCCGTCACACCGGCCCTGGCGTCACCATTCGTCGGGGCTGGTCACGGACAAAGCAGGCGGATGTTCGGCGCGATTCGGGCGCGCCGACCATCCGCCTTTCCGTATTCGGCGGGCCAGCTCACGTCGTCAGCGCCGCCACCAGCGTGAAAGCTCCGACGGCCACGAGCGTGCCCGAGGCGATCCGGTGCAGATGCCGGCGTGGCAGGCGGTGGGCCAGCGCCGCCCCCGCCACCACCCCGACGGCGGCCAGCGCGCCGAGCGCGGCCGCCAGTCGATAGTGCACCAACGACGAGCTCGCATACCCGAGCGACGCGAACGCCACCAGCGGCAGCGAGATCAGCTGCCCGGCCGCCACCGTCAGCAGCGGCTCGACGCCCAGCGCCAGCAACCCCGGCACCAGCAGCACCGGCCCGCCCGTGCCGGTCAAGGCCGAGCCGAAGCCCACCACCGCGCCGATCGCCACGGCGGCCGGGGCGGGCAGGCCGCGCCGCCCCGAAGCCGGATGCGACACCAGGTTGAAGATGCCGGAACCGGCGGTCACCAGCGCCAGCACCAGATGCAGGACGATCGCCGGCGCGATGCCATTCACCAGCGCACCAGCGGCCGCCGCAGGGGCCGCCCCCACGGTCAGCCAGCCGGCGAACCGCCACGGCATCGCACCCCGGCGGGCGTACGCGATGGTCCCCACCAAGCCGGTGAACAGGAACGCGAAAGTGGACGTCCCGGCGGCCGCGTGCGGGTCCAGGCCGCCCAGCCAGATCAGCGCCGGCGGCAGCAGCACCCCGCCGATCCCGATCGCCCCGATCAGCACCCCGGTCGGGAGCGCCAGAACGAGGACGAAACCCACGACGTCAGGCCGGCTTGCTGCCGATCGACAGGAGCTTCGGGCGGGTCACCTCGGCGAAGAAGTCGTTGCCCTTGTCGTCGACCACGATGAACGCCGGGAAGTCCTCGACCTCGATCTTCCAGATGGCTTCCATGCCGAGTTCCGCGTACTCCAATACCTCGACATGCTTGATGCAGTCCTGGGCCAGCCGCGCGGCCGGGCCGCCGATCGACCCGAGGTAGAAGCCGCCGTGCTCGGCGCATGCCTGGGTGACCTGCGCGGACCGGTTCCCCTTGGCCAGCATGACCATCGAGCCGCCGGCCGCCTGGAAGCTCTCCACATAGGAGTCCATCCGGCCGGCCGTGGTCGGGCCGAACGAGCCCGACGCGTACCCCTCGGGGGTCTTCGCCGGTCCGGCGTAATACACCGCGTGGTCGCGCATGTACTGCGGCATCGGTTCGCCGGCCGCCAGCCGCTCGGCGATCTTCGCGTGGGCGATGTCGCGGGCCACCACCAGCGGGCCGGTCAGCGAGAGCCGGGTCTTCACCGGGTACTTCGACAGCTCGGCGCGGATCTCGGCCATCGGGCGGTTCAGGTCGACCTTGACGGCCTCGTCGCCCTCCAGCTCGGCCGGTGTGACGTCGGGCAGGAAGCGGGCCGGGTCGGTCTCCAGCCGCTCCAGCCAGACGCCGGACGGGGTGATCTTCGCGACGGCCTGGCGGTCGGCCGAGCAGGACACCGCGATCGCCACCGGGCAGGACGCGCCGTGCCGGGGGAGGCGGACGACGCGTACGTCATGGCAGAAATAGCGTCCGCCGAACTGCGCGCCGATGCCGAAGTCGCGGGTCAGCTCCAGGACCGCGGCCTCCAGCTCGACGTCGCGGAAGCCGTGCGCCGCCATGGTGCCGTGCCGGGGCAGATTGTCCAGGTATTTCGCGCTCGCCAGCTTGGCCGTCTT
The DNA here is from genome assembly GCF_012933445.1 of Actinoplanes sp. TBRC 11911. GTDB lineage: Bacteria > Actinomycetota > Actinomycetes > Mycobacteriales > Micromonosporaceae > Actinoplanes. The sequence continues at coordinate 143,910 of NZ_JABBNC010000007.1, read as the reverse complement.
CAACGCGTACTCGCCGCTGGTGCCGCCGATCACCACGGCCAGGTGGTACGGCGGGCAGGCGGACGTGCCGATCAGCCGCAGCTTCTCGTCCAGGAACTCCATCATGCGCGCCGGGTTCAGCAGCGCCTTCGTTTCCTGGTACAGGTAGGACTTGTTGGCCGAGCCGCCGCCCTTGGCCATGAACAAGAATTTGTACGCGTCGGGCTGGCCGCCGGGGTCCTCCGCGTACAGCTCGATCTGGGCCGGCAGGTTGGACCCGGTGTTCCGCTCGTCCCACATGGTCAAGGGCGCGAGCTGCGAATACCTCAAATTCAGCCGGGTGTACGCCTGGAAGACGCCCTCGGCGATGGCCGGCTCGTCGAACCCGTCCGTCAGCACGTGCCGCCCGCGCTTGCCCATCACGATCGCGGTTCCCGTGTCCTGGCACATCGGGAGCACCCCGCCGGCCGCGATGTTCGCGTTGCGCAGCAGGTCCAGGGCCACGAACCGGTCGTTCGGCGAGGCCTTCGGGTCGTCGATGATCGACCGCAGCTGGGACAGGTGGGCCGGCCGCAGGTAATGCGCGATGTCGTGCATCGCCTCGGCGGTGAGCTGGGTCAGCACGGCCGGGTCGACGGTCAGGAACCGCCGGCCGCCGGGACCGTTCACCACGTCCACGCCCTCGTCCGTGACCAGTCGGTACTCGGTCTGGTCGTCGCCGAGGGGCAACAGCGGCGAGTACGAGAATGCGGCGCCTCTGCTCATGAGCGGCAAGCCTAGGACAGGCCCGGTTGGAACCGCGAACGTGTCCTGCCCTGCGCGGATACCAGTTCGGTCAAATTCAAAAGTCTCAGGCGAAGGGCAGGTACGCCATGTCCCGTCCCGCGACGACGATCATCCCGGCCGGACCGACGGCGAAAACCTTGGCTTCCGTACGCACGTCCGAAAGCACTTTGCCGTCGGAGCGTGACAGCGCCGCCACCCGGCCCGGCTTAAAAGTGACGATGATCACTGCGTTCGGGGTCAGTGCCGCCGAGGCCTTCGGTCCCACCTGCCGGGCCCACGACGTGCGGCCGCGGCTGAAGGCGTACCCGCGCAGCAGCGTCTTGTCGGCCGAGCGGATCACCGCGCTCTGATCGTCGACGGCCAGCACGTCCTCGCCCTTGGCGCCGTGCCACAGCACCCGCCCGTCGTGCCCGGCCAGCAGCTCCTGCCGGCCGACCGGGTCGACGCCGAGCACCACGTCCTCGCCGCCGGCCGGGTCGTGGTCCTGTTTGCAGTCCGACCCGTCGTCCGAGGTCCGCAGGTTCAGGCCGTCCCGCTGCCACACCGCGCCCGCGGCCGGTGGGTCGGTGGCGACCACGCTGTAGTAACAGGTGCCGTCCTGGGGCGTACCGGTGATGGTCAGCACCCGCCCGCCGGCCATCGCCACCCGCTGGTCCCGGCCCGGCTCGACGACCTGGGCGACCTTCCCGGTCGCGGTGTCGATGACCCGTATCTTGCCGTCGTCCGGCAGCCCGATCAGCCCCGGCATCGGCCGTGGCCCGGCGACCTGGTCATCCACGTTGGACGCGGTCAGCTGCCTGGTGTCCGGCAGGTCGGGGTTGGCGGCGTCCAGCACGAACCCGATGCCGCCGGTGTCCACCGTCCACTTCGGTGTGCTGCCGCGCGGATCCCACGCGGTGAGCTGGCATTCGTTGCCCTTGCCGCAGTGCAGGTCGAGGACCGCGTCCTGATACGTCCAGACCGCGGTCGCCGTCTTCTCGTCCCGCAGCACCACGCCGGTCCGCGGGTCGAGCACCTGGTAGCCCTTGGTCAGCAGGCGCCCGGTGACCACCACGGCCGAGGTGCCCTGGCCGGCGACCGCGGCCCAGTCCGCGTTGTTGTTCCAGAGCTTGAGTCCGGCGGTCAGGTCGTAGGCGTCGACCGAGGTGCGATATTCGACGATCACCGCGTCGCCCGCGACCGTCACGCTCTGCGGGCTGCCGCCGATCCGCTGCTGCCATCGCGCCGCATCGCCGGCGATCGGTTTGCTGGTGTTCACCCAGGACCACACGTTCGGCCACGGATTCCACACATGGGTCGTGGCGAGGACGACCAGAATAATGATGGCGACCAGCGCATACGTCTTCCACCGACCCGCCATGCGCGCCACGGTAGATCAGGTCAATCCCCCGGTCGAGGGATCTTGATTTGCCCGTGTCGGTCTACTTTGTACCAGATGCCGCGATTACCAGCGGCTGCGTCCGATAGGGAATGAGCTCGGCCAGCGCGATGATGGTCGATGCGCGGACGATGCCCTCGTAGCCGACGATCTGGTCGATCACCCGCTGCAGGTCCGCGTTCGAGCGGGCGACGATCCGGCACAGCACGTCGCCGCTGCCGGTGATCGTGTGCGCCTCCAGCACCTCGGGAATCTCCGCGAGGTGGTCGGCCACCGCGGTGTGCCCGTACCGCTGGCTGATCTCCAGCGTCACGAAGCTCATCACCCCGTAGCCGATCACGGCGGGCACGACCTCCGGCCCGAAGCTCTTGATCGCGCCGCGGGCGACGAGTTTGTCCAGCCGGGCCTGCACTGTGCCGCGCGCGACGCTCAAGCGCCGGGACATTTCCAGTACGCCGATACGGGGTTCCGTGGCGAGCATCCGCAGCAGCCGCGCGTCGAGGTCATCGAGCTGGACAGATTGCATAGTCACATAAGCAAGCTACCGTACGGATCGCACAGAGTGTTCAGCGTTTTTACCGACCGTTGCCCAGTGGTGTGACCCAGGTCAATCATCAGCCAATGACGCAGACGATGGACCAAGCCGCTAAGACCGCCGACGTCTTTCCCGTCACGGGCGTCGACCACCTTCGCTTCCTCGTGGGCAACGCCAAGCAGGCGGCCCACTACTACTCCACCGCGTTCGGGATGACCTGTGTCGCGTACCGGGGACCCGAGCAGGGCTATCGCGACCACGCCGAATACGTGCTGGTCAGCGGCTCGGCCCGGTTCGTGGTCACCGGCGCCGTGCACGCGGGTGCGTCCGGCTCGGAGCACGTCGCCAAGCACAGCGACGGGATTTCCGACATCGCGCTCGGCGTCCCGGACGTGGACGCGGCGTACCAGCACGCGGTCGAGGCCGGCGCGCGTGGCGTGGCCGAGCCGCACGACCTCACCGACGAGCACGGCACGGTCCGGATCGCGGTCATCGCGACCTACGGCGACACGGTCCACTCGCTGGTGGATCGCTCTCGTTACGACGGACCGTTCCTGCCCGGTTTCGTCACCCGTGCCCCGATCGTCGACCGGCAGCCCGCCATCGAGGCGGGGCTCGACCCGAAGCGTTACTTCCAGGCCGTCGACCACGTGGTCGGCAACGTCGAGCTCGGCAAGATGGACGAGTGGGTGGAGTTCTACCGCCGGGTCATGGGCTTCACCAACATGGCCGAGTTCGTCGGCGACGACATCGCCACCGACTACTCCGCGCTGATGTCCAAGGTCGTCGCGGACGGCACCCGCAAGGTCAAGTTCCCGCTGAACGAGCCGGCCGTCTCGCAGCGCAAGTCGCAGATCGACGAGTACCTCGAGTTCTACGGCGGGCCGGGCGCCCAGCACGTCGCGGTCGCCACCAACGACATCATCGCCAGCGTCGACGCGATGCGCCGGGCCGGCGTCGAGTTCCTGGACACCCCGGACAGCTACTACGACGATCCTTCGCTGCGCGCCCGGATCGGTGAGGTGCGCGCGCCGATCGAGGAACTCAAGAAGCGCAAGATCCTGGTGGACCGTGACGAGGACGGCTACCTGTTGCAGATCTTCACGAAGCCGGTGCAGGACCGGCCCACGGTCTTCTTCGAGCTGATCGAGCGGCACGGCTCCCTCGGCTTCGGCAAGGGCAACTTCAAGGCCCTCTTCGAAGCCATCGAACGGGAGCAGGAGCTGCGCGGGAACTTGTGACATTTGTTAACGTGGCGTATCGACCTCCGTACCGGCGATGACCCGGCTGCCTTCGGGGCCCGCCTGCACGGCGGCCCCCGCGACAGAAGGTGGCCGGGACCGCCCTGGCTATGGTTTGCTCATGAGTTCGCTGCCCGCCGGCTGGTACAAAGACCCGGCCGACACCTCCACCCAGCGCTACTGGGACGGTGAAGGCTGGATCGGAGCGGCCATCCCGGCCGACGCGGTCCCGCCCGACGGCCCGCCACCCGTCCAGGAGGAACCGCCGCCACCCGCGGAAGCCGCCCAGCAGCCTTCGTGGATGCCGCCGCAGCAGCCCACGTCGCCGCCGCCGCCGGGATGGGGTCCGCAGCAGCCGCCTCCGCCCGGATGGCAGCCGCCGCCACACCTTCAGCAGCCGGGGCAGCCGCCCTATCCCGGCTACCCGGCGCCGCCGCCCGGCTATCCGCAGCCGGGTGGACAGACGCCGGGATCGTCGGCGCCTGGCGGGCAACCGCCCGGCTATCCGCAGCCGGGTGGCCCGACGCCCGGGTCGCCGGCCTCCGGCGGGCAACCGGCCGCTTATCCGCAGCCGGGCCAGCAAGGCCCGGGCGGGTCGCCGCAGCCCGGCGCGCAGATGCCGCCCGGATGGCAGCAGCCGCCGCCGGGGTGGCCGCAGCCGCAGGGCCAGCAACAGCCGGGATGGCAGCAGCCGCAGGGGTGGCAGCAACCTCCGCCCGGGTGGCAGCCGCCGCCCGGATGGGAACGCATGCCGCCCGCCATGCGCGCGGCCGCCTACCCGTTCATGGTTCAGGCGCGCCCGCACGGCTACGCCCTAGCCGGCCTCGGCCCGCGCCTGATGGCCCGGCTCATCGACATCGCGATCGTGCTGCTGCTCAACGTCGTGGTCAACGGCTGGTTCGTGTACCAGTGGGCGCAGGAGTTCCTGCCGATCTACCGCGCCGCGATGGACTCCATGGAGGCCGGCGGCAGCGCGTTCGCCGACGTGCCCCGCAGCGGCCGGATGGACGGCCTGACCTGGGCGATCCTGATCATCGCGACGTTGCTGTGGCTGCTCTACGAAGCGCCGGCGACCGGCTCCCGGGGCCAGACCCTGGGCAAACGCATCATGCGCATCAAGGTGGTCGCGCTGGAGAACACCGAGCCGCTCGGCTTCGGCCGCGCCTTCGGTCGTTGGGCCCGCCTCGGCCTCTGGACGCCCGCCTGGTACTGCCTCATCGGTTTCGTCATCCAGTTCATCGACTCGCTCTCGCCGGTCTTCGACCAGCAACTCCGTCAGGCATTCCACGACAAGACGGCTCGCACCGTGGTCGTTGCCCTGCCACCGCCGGGCACGCCCGAACCTGTCGACGCGAGCGTCGGCAGCGGCTCCTCGGAACACTCACCGCCAGGTTCCCCGGAAGGATGATCATGACTCGGCTGACCCGCCCCGATCTGGACGGCTTACCCGCCTACGTGCCCGGAAGGAACCTCGCGGATCTAGCGCGCGAGCTGGGCATCACCGAGGCGATAAAGCTGGCGAGCAACGAGGTCCCGTACGGCCCGTTGCCCGGCGTCCCCGAGGCAGCAGCCGAGGCCATGCTCCATTCGCACCGCTATCCGGACATGGCGGTCGCCGAACTCCGTGACACGCTGGCGAAGCGCTTCGGCGTGGACGCCCAGCGGGTGGTCACCGGGTGCGGGTCGGTCGCCCTCACCGAGCTGCTGATCAAGGCCACGTGCCTGCCCGGCGACGAGGTGATCTACGCGTGGCGCTCGTTCGAGGCGTACCCGATCGTCGCGGCCGGGGCGGCGACGACCAGCGTGCGGATCCCGAACACGGCGGCACACGGCCACGACCTTCCGGCGATGGCCGCCGCGATCACCGACCGCACCCGCGTGATCTTCGTGTGCAACCCCAACAACCCGACCGGTACGGCGTTACGCACGGGCGAGATCGCCAGGTTCCTCGCCGCGGTGCCCTCCGATGTGCTGGTGGTGCTCGATGAGGCGTACCGGGAACTCGTGACGGATCCGGACGTGCCGGACGGCCTCGAGGCGTACGGGGATCGCCAGAATGTGGCAGTGCTGCGCACCATGTCGAAAGCGTGGGGGCTGGCCGGGCTGCGCATGGGTTATCTGGTCGCGCATCCCGAGGTGGCGACGGCCGTGCGCAAGGTGCTGACGCCGTTCTCCACGAGCACCGTGGCGCAGGCGGCGGCGCTGGCGGCGTTGCGGCAGGCGGACGAGATGGCCCGCCGATGTGCGCTGGTCACCGTCGAGCGCGACCGGGTCACCGAGGCGCTGCGCAATCTCGAGGTCGACGTGCCGGACAGTCAGGCCAACTTCGTCTGGCTGCCGCTGGGTGACGGTGCGTTGCCGTTCGCCGCGTACTGCGAGCGGCAGGGCGTGATCGTCCGGCCCTTCCCCGGCGACGGCGTGCGCGTCTCGATCGGGACGTCCGCCGAGAACGATCTCTTCCTGGCGGCCGCGGAGGCGGCGCTGAAACAGATCGCGTAGGTCCAGCTAGTAATCGTGGCGGTAGGCGGTGAGTGATCCGGTCACGGTGTGGTGCGGTGGTGCGGTGGTGCCAGAGCTGAGGTGCTGTGGCGATCCGTTCGCGGGCTGAGCGGTCCCGCTATGTGGACACCGCGGTTACATCGTGGATTTTTGTGAACCTTGGAGAGTTGTGCCCACATACGAGCCATAACTTTCCAAGGTTCACATTCGGCCGGAGAAAGCTGCCGGGCGAAAGCCTCACTATGTGACAAAAGTGCGCTCTATGGTGGACGTTGGTCCCACATTGTGGACGGTGGGTCCACGATACGGGCGCGGGTCTCAGCAGGCGGTCACCCGTCTCACAAAATGGAAGCGCCGCACGGCCGCGCGCCGAGCCCTCCCGTTTTCGCCGGGGTGCTGACCGACCGGACCTACGTGGCCGTAACAGCGGCCCAGCCGATCCAACGTCGACGACGACGTGCAGCGCGCCGCCGTGCTCTCGCTGCACGGCTTCGTCAAATTTCAGGAAATGTCGGATATGCGAAAGGGCCGGCGGGGCTGGCGGACTGACAGCTATCAGATCGCTGATTCGCCTACGGCCGCTGACTCGCGTGTGGCCGCTGACTCGCCTGCGATCACTGACTCGCCTGCGGCCACTGACTCGCCTGCGGCCGCTGGCTCGGCTTAGGACTTACTCGGCTAGGACGATGCCGAGGGCGACGGCGCCACGGACGGTGGCGCCACGGACGACGGCGGTGTCGGTGACGACGACGGCGGGCCGCAGAAACCGGACACCGGGGTCAGCCACGTGTTGAGCTGGGACTCGATCGTGTTGTTGAAGTCCTTCAGGGTTTTGACCTTGGCGAAGTATTTGTGGTCCTTCGCGCTGGCCTCCAGCTTGGTCGCCGAGCTCGCGCCCGCCTGCTGCAACTCGGGGTCCTGAGCCGTCGCCGTCGCCTTGCGGATCTTCGTGGCGATCGCCGTCAGCTGGGCGGCGGCGCTGTCCTCGGCCTTCTTCGCGTCGGCGGCCTGCTTCGCCTCCTTGTACGTGATCATCTTGCCCACCGCGGCGCCCAGGGTGCGGACCTCGTCGGAGTAGATCGACTGGAACTCCGCGCAGACCAGCGCGGTATCGGCCGCGTAGTCCGGGGTGGGTGAGGTGGTCGGCGCCGCGGGGGCCGGTGCGGGGGCAGCCGCGGACCTGTCGTTGTGGTCGCAGGCGGACGCGCCGGCCAGCAGCGCACCGCCCGCGATCGCGGCGAGGAGGGCGCGTCGCATGGGGAAATCCTGTTCGTCGGGGGTCTCGTCGGGGTGCAAACCCAGCCGACGTTACGTTCCGGATCGGCGGTCGTCCAACCGTCGGTGATCAACGGAGTACGAACAGCCCGCCCGATTGCCGATCGGGCGGGCTGCTGCGTCCCCCATTTCCGGATTTAGCGTGCCCCACCGCGCTGGGGCGATGTGTATGAGACATCCACGGTGGGGCGACGCCTGTTCAGGCTGGCATGGACCACTATCGTTCGGCTGTCGATCCGCTCTCACGCCTCCGATAGGCTTCATGACCCAAAGTGAGTGCTCCGGGGGTCGGCATGCGGTACCGCATTCTTGGAACACTGTCCGTGACCGTCGATGGGCGTTCCGTCGGCGTCGCGGCCGGTCGTGATCGCGCGGTGCTGGCCATGCTTCTGCTGCACGCGGGGCGCACCGTCGGCGTGGCCGAGATGATCGAGGCGGTCTGGTACGACGACCCGCCGCCGACCGCGCGTGGCCAGCTCCAGACGTGCGTCTCGCGGCTGCGACGAGCGCTGCCGGCCGGGACCATCGAGACCGATCCGGCCGGCTATCGGATCCGCCCGCAACCCGACGATGTGGACGCTCTGGTCTTCGAGCGACTGGTCGCGGCCGCGCGCGACAAGAACGATCCGGCGCTGTTCCGGCAGGCACTCGACCTGTGGCGCGGCCCGGCTCTCGCCGAGATCGAGTCGCCGCCGGTCCGGCGCGCGGCCGCCGCGCTCGACGAGCGGCGGCTGGCCGCGATCGAGGACCGGGCCGGGATCGAGCTGGCTCGCGACCGCGCACCCCGCGAGCTGATCGGCGAACTGTCCACTCTGGTCGCCGAGTTCCCGTTGCGCGAGCGGCTGCGCGGCCTGCTGATGACCGCCCTGTTCCGCCAGGGGCGGCAGGCCGACGCGCTGGCCGAGTTCCGGCGGGCCCGCGCGGTGCTGCGCGACGAGCTCGGCATCGACCCGGGCCGCGAGCTGACCGAGCTGCACGCGCGGATCTTGAACGGAGACCTGCCGGAGCCCCGTACCGGCGTGGTCCGTTGCCTGCCGCGTACGGTCAGCGACTTCAGCGGCCGGTCGGCGGTGGTGGACCGGCTGGTCCGGGCGGTGGCCGCGAGCGATCCGGGGGCGCCGGCGATCGCGGTGATCGACGGCATGGCGGGCAGTGGCAAGACCACGCTGGCGCTGCACCTGGCGGCCCTGCTGAGCGAGCGGTACCCGGACGCGCATCTGTTCCTCGACCTGCAGGGGCACAGCTCCGAGCAGCCGCTGGAGCCGGCCGCGGCGCTGCTGATCCTGCTGCGTCAGCTCGGCATCGCGGCCGAGAAGATCCCGGCGGCGTACGTCGAGCGGGTCGCTCTGTGGCGCACCGAGATGTCCGGGCGCCGGCTGCTGGTGCTGTTCGACAACGCGGCGGCCAGCGGGCAGATCGCCGACCTGCTGCCCACCTCGCCGGGCAGCCTGGCCCTGGTGACCAGCCGTCGCCGCCTGACCGGGCTGGACGGAGTGCATCCCGAGTCGCTGGACGTGCTCGACCCGGACGAGGCCGTCGACCTGCTGGCCCGGATCGCCGGCGACCGGGTGCGCGCGGAACCGGAAAAGGCGGCCGAGGTGGCGCACCGCTGCGGCGGGTTGCCGCTGGCCATCCGGCTGGCCGGGGCCCGGCTCGCGCACCGGCCGAGCTGGCGGGTGTCCGACCTGGCCCGCCGGCTGGCCGAGTCGGCGCTGCCCGAGCTGGTCGCCGAGGATCGGACGGTGGCGAACGCCTTCGCCCTGTCGTACCGGCAGCTGGGGGATCCGGCCCGGCGGCTGTTCCGGCTGCTCGGCCTGCATCCGGGCACCGATTTCGACGTGCTCGGCGTGGCCGCGCTCGCGGGGCTGTCCGCCCACGACGCCGAGGCGGTGCTCGACGGCCTGGTCGACGTCCATCTGGTCGACGAGCCGACGTCCGGGATCTACCGCATGCACGATCTGCTGCGCGAGTTCGCCTCTACGCTGGCCGCGACGATCGGCGCCGGCGACCGCGCGGAGGCGCTGCGGCACCTGCTGGACCACGAGATGCACGCGGCCGCCGCGACGGTGCCGCCGGCCCTGCAGCCACATCTGATGGACGATCTGCGGGTGGGCGCGCCGCTGCGGCCCGACCTGCTGGACAAGCTCGACGACCCGGCGGCACGGCTGGAACGCGAACGCACGAACCTGATGGCGTACCTGGAAGTGGCGGTTACGGCAGACCTTCCCGAGTACGCCTGGCGGATCGCTCGCGCCGCGTGGCGGCACCTCTGGTACGGCGGCGACCTCGACGACGTGGACGCGCAGGGCCGTCGGGCGCTGCAGGTGACCGAGTCGATCGGCAACCGGACGGCAACCGCGATCATGCTGAACTACGCCGCGTCGGCCTCCGCCCGGCATGGCGCGGTCGACGAGGCGATCACCTTCCTGCGCCGCGCCATCGGCCTGCGGCAGGAGCTGGGCGAGACCGCCGGGGCGACGATCTCGATGGGCAACCTCGCGGTGATGTACGAGGTCTCGGGCCGCTGGACCGAGGCGATCGAGCTGGCCGCCGGCATGAGCCAGGGCCGGACCCACCCGAAGGACCTGCAGCGGGACACGAACCGGCTGAACGTCCTGGGCCTGTCCTGCTTCCGGCTCGGCCGGTACGCCGAGGCGCTGCGATATCACCGCCTGCGGCTTCTCGTGGTGCTCGACATCCGCGATCCACGTCTGATCGGGGACGCTCTGCAGAGCATCGTCGCGACCAAGTACCGCGGCGGCGTGATCGGCTTCGAGACCGCGTACCGGCAGATGAGCGTGGCTCTGCGGCTTCTCAATCGCAGCGGTTACGCCTCCGCCGAGGTGGACGGCCGCGCCGAGCTGGCCGGCATGCTGCGCGATCAGGGCCGGTTCGCCGACGCCATCGCCGAGCTCCGGCGTGCGTTGACCCAGGCCGAATGGCAGGGCGAGCGCATCCAGCAGTCCCAGTTGCGATGCGCCCTGGCCACCACGACGCAGCTCGCCGGCGACGTCGCGGGCGCCCGGGAGCTCTACGAAAGCTCGCTCGCCATCGCGACCGAGCTGCGCGTTCCCTATCTGATCGCGGACGCGCGGCGCGGGCTGGAATCTTTAGGGCCGGTGCTGCGGCGGATCGGCGGCGGAGAGACGATGGTCGCGTGACGACAGAGCAGAGTGGCTTCCGGGTCGAGCGGGACACGATGGGTGAGGTCCGGGTGCCGGCCGACGCCCTGTGGCGGGCGCAGACGCAGCGGGCGGTGGAGAACTTCCCGATCTCGGGGCGCGGCATCGAGTCCGCGCAGATCCGGGCGCTGGCCCAGATCAAGGGCGCCGCCGCGCAGGTGAACGCCGATCTCGGCGTCCTGGCGGAGGATCTCGCGAAGGCGGTGGCGACGGCCGCCGCGCACGTCGCCGAGGGCGGGTACGACGACCAGTTCCCGATCGACGTGTTCCAGACCGGCTCGGGCACCTCGTCGAACATGAACGCGAACGAGGTGATCGCGACGCTGGCCGCGCGCGAGCTCGGCCGTCCGGTGCACCCGAACGACGACGTCAACGCGTCGCAGTCGAGCAACGACGTGTTCCCGTCGTCGATCCACCTGGCCGCCACCGAAGCCGTGGCCAACGATCTCGTGCCAGCCCTCGAGCACCTGACCGCCGCGCTGCGCGAGAAGGCGGCGGCCTGGGCGGATGTCGTCAAGAGCGGCCGGACGCATCTCATGGACGCCACGCCGGTCACGCTTGGTCAGGAGTTCTCCGGGTACGCGCAGCAGGTGTCCAACGGCGTGGAGCGGCTGACCGCGACGCTGCCCAGGCTGGCCGAGCTTCCGCTGGGCGGCACCGCGGTCGGCACCGGGGTGAACACGCCGCCCGGGTTCGCGGCCGCGGTGATCGGACGCCTGGCCGAGGCCACCGGGCTGCCGTTGACCGAGGCGCGTAACCACTTCGAGGCGCAGGGCGCGCGGGACGCGCTGGTCGAGGCGTCCGGCCAGCTCCGGGTGATCGCGGTCGGCCTCTACAAGATCGTGAACGACATCCGGTGGATGGGCTCGGGGCCACGCGCCGGCCTGCGTGAGCTGCGGCTGCCCGATCTGCAGCCGGGCTCGTCGATCATGCCGGGCAAGGTGAACCCGGTGGTGCCCGAGGCGGTCCGCCAGGTGTGCGCCCAGGTGATCGGCAACGATGCGACGGTCGCGTTCGCGGGCACCCAGGGCGACTTCGAGCTCAACGTGATGCTGCCGGTGATGGCCCGCAACCTGCTGGAATCGATCCGGCTGCTGGCCAACGCGTCGCGCCTGCTCGCCGACCGGTGCATCGCCGGAATCGAACCGAATGCCGAGGTCGCACGGGCGTACGCGGAAGGATCGCCGTCGATCGTCACCCCGCTGAACCGGGTTCTCGGCTACGACGAGGCCGCGGCCATCGCCAAGCAGGCCCTCGCTTCCGGCCGCAGCATCCGCGAGGTGGTCGTCGAGCGCGGGCACCTGGAGTCGGGCAAGCTCACCGAGGAGCAGTTGGACGCGACGCTGGACGTGCTCCGCATGACCCGCCCCTGACCGATGTCGGTACTCTTGTCCGGTGACTCTGCGCTTGTACGACACCGCGACCCGATCCGTCCGGGACTTCGTCCCGCTGACGCCCGGTCAGGTCGGGATCTACCAGTGTGGTCTCACCGTGCAGTCACCGCCACACATCGGGCATCTCCGGTCCGCGGTCAACTACGACATTCTGCGTCGCTGGCTGATGCACACCAGCTACGAGGTCACTCTTGTGCGCAACGTCACCGACGTGGACGACAAGATCCTCGACAAGTCCAACGCGCAGGGGCGGCCGTTCTGGGCGATCGCGTACGAGAACCGGCTCAAGCTCGAGGCGGCGTACCGCGCGCTGAACGTGCTGCCGCCGACGTACGAGCCGCTGGCCACCGCGCACATCCCGGAGATGCACGAGCTGATCACCGAGCTGATCGAGCGCAACCGGGCGTACCCGGCGGCCGGCGGCACCGGCGACGTCTACTTCTCCGTCCCGTCGTACCCCGAGTACGGGTCGCTCTCCGGCCAGGACCCGGAGGACATGCGCCCGCCGACCGACGGCGGCGAGCCGGACAAGCGCGACTATCGTGACTTCGCCCTGTGGAAGGGGCACAAGCCCGACGAGCCGGAGGCCGCGTCCTGGCCGTCGCCGTGGGGCCGTGGCCGTCCCGGCTGGCACATCGAGTGCTCCGCGATGGCCCGGCGTTACCTGGGTGCCGAGTTCGACATCCACGGCGGCGGGCTCGACCTGACCTTCCCGCACCACGAGAACGAGCAGGCGCAGTCCCGCTCGGCCGGGCTGCCGTTCGCCCGGTACTGGGTGCACAACGCGCTGCTCAACCTGGGCGACTCCAAGATGAGCAAGTCGCTGGGCAACGTGATCGACCTGGGCGTGGTGCAGGAGATGGGCATCCGGCCGGTCGAGCTGCGCTACTACATGGGTACGCCGTACTACCGCTCCACGATCGACTACTCGGACGACGCGTTGCGGGAAGCCGCCGTGGCGTACCGGCGGATCGAGGGTTTTGTGCAGCGTGCGGTCGAGGTGGTCGGTACCGGCCGGCCCAAGGACGTGCCGCCGGCCTTCGCCGCCGCGATGAACGACGACCTCAACACGTCGGCCGCGCTCGCCGTCGTGCACGAGACGATCCGCGAGGGCAACACCGCGCTGGCGGCCGGCGACGAGCCGGGGATCCGGGGCGCGCTCACCGAGGTGCGGGCGATGCTCGGCGTGCTCGGCCTCGACCCGCTCGACCCGGCCTGGCGCGGTAAGGACGAGAAGGGCGACCTCAAGCCGGTCGTCGACGCGCTGGTCAAGCTCGCGCTCGACCAGCGGGCCCAGGCTCGTGGGCGCAAGGACTGGTCGGCCGCGGACGCGGTCCGTGACCAGCTCAAGAACGCGGGAATTCAGGTGGAGGACACTCCGGCCGGGCCTCGCTGGACCGTAGGGGAGCAGCACTGATGCCGGGCAATTCGCGCAATGCGAGCAAGCGTGTGACGTCCAAGAAGGGCGCGTCGATGGGGTCCGGCGGTAAGAACCGCAGCGGGCTCAAGGGCCGGGGCAAGACCCTGCCCGCCGACGAGCGGCCGTGGCACAAGGGCTACTCGGGCACCGAGAGACTGCCCGACAAGACCGCGCGCAAGCAGGACAAGGAACGCCGGGCGGCGGCCGCCGAGGGCCGTGCGCCCAAGGTCGGCGTGCCCGGGACGAAGGACACCACGTGGGGCCGTGGCGGCACCGGTCGCCCGGCGCCGCAACGCGGCAAGGTGACCGGCCGCGGCGGCCCACGGGTCGCCCCCGGCCGCCGGTCCAACCCCACCAAGGAGGGGCCGGAGCTGCTGCTCGGCCGTAACCCGGTGGTCGAGGCGTTGCGGGCCGCGGTGCCGGCGACCGCGCTGTACCTGGCGCAGGGCATCGACATCGACGACCGGATCGCCGAGATCGTCCGTACCGCCGGCGACCGCGGCATGCCGATCCTCGAGATCAGCCGCAACGAGCTGGACCGGATGACCGGCGGCGTGCTGCACCAGGGCGTGGGCCTGCAGGTGCCGCCGTTCGCGTACGAGGACTTCGACGACCTGGTGGCCGCGGCCCTGGAGCAGACGTCGCCGCTGCTGGTGGCCCTGGACGGCATCACCGACCCGCGCAACGTGGGCGCGGTGATCCGGTCGGTGGCCGCGTTCGGCGGGCACGGCGTCTTCCTGACCCAGCGCCGCGCGGCCGGGATCACCGCGACCGCGTGGCGCACGAGTGCCGGGGCGGCGGCCCGCGTGCCGGTCTCCCAGGTGGTCAACCTGACCCGGGCGATCAAGCAGGCGCAGCAGGCCGGCTTCACCGCGATCGGGCTGGACGCCGACGGCGAGACCGACCTCTACCAGTTGGAGGCCGCGGTCGGGCCGCTGCTGGTGGTGGTGGGCTCCGAGGGGCGGGGTCTGTCCCGGCTCGTCGGCGAGACGTGTGACCTGCGGGTGCGCATCCCGATGGCGTCCGACGTCGAGTCCTTGAACGCGAGCGTCGCGGCCGCCGTGACGCTGGCCGAGGTCGCCCGCCGACGCGCCGCCGAGAGCTAGCCGGATAGGTCGTTTTCGGCTCGGCTGTGCTGGGGGGCGGTCTGGGGCCGGTTCGGCTGTGCTGGGGGGCGTCTGGGGCCGGTTCGGCTGTGCTGGGGGGCGTCTGGGGCCGGTTCGGCTGTGCTGATGGGCGCCCTGGGGCATGTTCGGCTGTGGAGATCGTCGTGGTCGCGCGGAGATCTGCTCGCGAGCTAGCGGTCCCGCTATGTGGACATCGCGACCACATCATGGACTTTTGCGAACCTTGGAGAGTTGCGCCCATATATGAGCCCTAACTCTCCAAGGTTCACATCCGGCCGGAAAAGCGTGCCGGGCAAAAGCCGCATTTCCTGACAAAAAGCGACTCCACAATGGACGAAGGTCCCATATCGCGGACTGCGGGTCCAGAACGTGGTCGCCGGTCTCAGTAAGCGGTCACCCGTCCCATGTATTGGAAGCGCCGCGCGCGATCCGCGGACTCCAGCCACGCGATCTGCCGGACTCGCGCGATCCGCCGGACTCTAGCCACGCGATCCGCTGGACTCGACTCGCGCGATCCGCCGGACTCCGGCCGCGCGATCCGCTGGACTCGACTCGCGCCACCTGCCCGACCTCACCCGCCTGACCCGGCGGCCGAGGCAATCGAAATATCGGATATATGGGTTGATGGTTGGTGGGCGTGACCGCAGCGCCGGGCGATCTGGGACTAGGTTTCTGATCGCCTACAGCGGTGGACTCGCTTGCTAGTTCTCGCTGGCGATCTTGTCGAGGAGGACGGCCAGGTCGGTGGGGCTGGACAGCATCGGGGAGTGGCTGGTCGGCAGGTGGTAGGTGGCGCCCGTGCGGGTTGCCATCCGCTCCTGGAACTCCGCCGGCAGCGAGTGGTCGTCGTCGGTGATGATGTAGCTGGTCGGGACGGTTCGCCACGCCGCGCGGGTGGTGCGGTCCACGAACGGCTGCAGCCGCTGGTCGACCATCAAGCTGACGGCCCGCTCGCGCATCTCCTCCGGCAGGTCGTGGTAGAGCTGCTCGCGCGGGTCGCGCGGGATGTGGAACAGCCCTTCGCTGGAGTCCGGTTCGGGTGCGCCGTGCAGCGACACCATCGACTCGTTCGCGTCGGGCACATAGGCAGTCAGGTAGACGAGGTGCTGGACGTTCTCCACCGCCTCGCTCGCCGGGATGCCTCCGTACGAGTGCGCGACGACCACGATCGGGCCGCTGAGCTTGTTGATGGTCGCGCGGATGGCCGCCGCGTCCTCCTGGAGGCCGCCGCGCGGGTCGGTTCCGTTCGTGGCCAGCTTGACGGCGATGCTGGCGTAGCCGAGGGCGTCCAGCTCGCCACGGAGCAGATCCCATGAGGACGGAAGATGCCAGGCTCCCGGAATGAGTACGAAAGTGGGCCGCACGTTAGTCTCCCCAGCTCGGACGTTATGTCGGACATGGTGTCCGAAGAAGTGTAGCTCGCCTCGGACAGTGCGTCGGACGGCGTGTCCACTTCCTACGGCGTAGGATCGCCGGATGGCTTCCGTCACTCGTCGGCCGTCCACCGGCATCGACCGCCGCGCCGCCGTCGAGGAGAAGATCGTCGAGGCGGCCGAGCGCCTCCTGCGGAACGGCGAAAGCTTCACGGAGCTCGGCGTGCAGCGGCTCGCGGCCGAGGCGGGGATCGCCCGCTCGACGTTCTATCTGCACTTCCGGGACAAGTCGGAGCTGTTGCTACGGCTCGTCAAGTCGCTCGTCGACCCGCTCTTCGACCTTCTCGTCGACGTGTCCCATCCCTCGAAGGGGCTGGACGGGATGGTCCAGGGCATGATCCTCGACGTGCGTTACTACCGGGAGCGCCGGCATCTGCTCGCCGCCGTGGTCGAGGTGGCCGCCTACGACCCGGTGATCCGCGCGTTCTGGGACGGCCAGCTGCAGCGCTTCATCGATCGCGCCGAGGAGTGGCTGCGCGCGGAGAAGGCAGCCGGGAACGCGCCCGCCGACATCGACCCGGCGACCGCGGCCCGGGTGATGGTCTGGGGCGGTTTCCAAGCGCTGGCCAATCAGGTGCTGACCGGGCCGCCGGAGCAGGACGAGGTGGTGGCGCGGGAGATCGCGAAGCTGGAGTGGTACGGCGCGTTCCGCCGCCCGGCGGACGCGTGATACTCAGCTCTCGGCGGCCCGGGTGCCCGCGAGGAAGACCGGAAGGCCCCGCTCACCGCGATTCATCAGCAGGGCGTGGTTCCACCGGAACACCGGCCGCGCGATCGGTGCCAGAATCCGCAGCAGGAGCTTGGCGGCGATCACGTCCTCCTCGAAGATCGCCTGGCAACCGCCGTCGGTCGCCGTGATCGTCCACCGGGAGAAACCCTCCAGGTCGCCGCGCAGGTCGGCCTGCAGCACACCGGCCTGCTCGTCCTGCCAGCTCGTGATCGTGCGGAACACCAGCGAGAACGGCAGCACCGATCGGACCTCGGTGTCGAATGTGGTCGCGTCCACCCGGCGGACCCGGCGCATCCCGGGCCACCAGGTGGGGTAGGTCTCCAGATCGGCCAGCACCGGGAAGACCTCGTCGGGCCGGAACGACAACCGCCAGACCGTCCTGAAGTGATAGTGGTTCAGGTTCGCCATGGGTCGTCCGTCCTGTATCGGCTTTCTCACCGGCTCAACGGGCGCGGCCACGTCCTGGTTCACGGACCTCGGCAGACGTCGACCCGGAAACCGCCGCCGAGGTCATCGACCGGGGCGGTTTCCGGGCGAACGCGAGCCGGCGGCCGATCAGTTCTTCGGGGCGTACCGGCGGCCGGACACCGGGGCCTCCCAGTCGATCACGTAACGCTGCTCGGGGCCGGCCACCTTCTCCGGGTTCATGGCGATCCGGGTCAGCAGCGGCATCAGGATCGGCATCAACGCCTTCGCGATCGGGCCCGGGGCCTTGGCCTGGTTGATCCGCGCCGCCCGGGCCGCCACCTTCTCCACCCGGCCACGGCGGAGCTGCTCGAAGGCCGCGAACGCCGACGGGATGTCCGGAAGATCGCGCAGGCAGCGGGCGATCTGCACGGCGCTCTCGATCGCCAGCGAGGCGCCCTGGCCGGAACTGTTGGACGGCGCGTGGGCCGAGTCGCCGACCAGCACCATGCGGCCGCGGTGCCAGTGCTCGACCGGCGGCATGATGTGCATCGAGCCGACCACCTGAAGCTCGTCGGCGCTACTGGCGAGCAGCAGCTCCCGGGCCGGGTGGTCATCGGCGTACCGGGCAAGAAGGGTTTTCATCCACTCGGTTGACGGCACCGCCCGCGCCTCGGCGAGGCTGATCGGGCGGTCCTGCGGCAGGTTGATGCCCCACCGCGTACCGCCGCCGGGGTTCGGCATGTAGAGGTAGAAGCCGCCGTTGCCGAAGGTGAACGTCATCGTGCCCGGCTCGACACCGACGTCGTGCCGCGCGACCGCTTCGAAGCCCAGCAGGCCGGTGAAGTTCGGGCCGGCCGCCTTCGGGTCGATCAGGGTGCGCACGGTCGAGCGGACGCCGTCGGCTCCGATCAGGACGTCGGCGGTCGCGGTGCTGCCGTCGGCGAACCTCGCGGTGATGCCGTCCGGGGTCTCCTCGGCGTCGACCAGGCGCTTGCCGTACTCGAACTGGACGCCGCCGGCGACGGCCAGATCGTGCAGCGTGCGGTGCAGATCGTTGCGGTGGACCAGGCGCAGCGGCGGGACGTCGGCGAGGCCGGGGAGCTCGAAGCGCTTGCGGCCGACCGACATCACACTGCGCGTCACCGGGCTGGAGATCGCGATGACCGCCTCGTCGGCGCCGACCACCCGCAGGGCGGCGATGCCGTTCGGGGCGATGGCGAGCGTGCCGCCGATGCCGCCGGTGGTGCTCGGGTAGGCCTCGTAGACGGTGGCCTCGATGCCGGCCTTGCGTAACGCCAAACCGGCCACCGGGCCCGCGACGCCGCCGCCGATGATGATCGCTGTCTTGGTCTCTGCTGTGTTGGTTTCGAACATGCTCTTCTCCCCTGTGATGACGTGTCTGCTGACCTGGGAAGAAGCGCGGCTACCCTAGTGAGTGCAGTCTCGGGCCGAGCGCCTTCTCAGGTGTGGTTCGAGCCGCCCTGGCGTGGTGTTGGCGCACCCCGCCAGGGCGTTTTTCATTCCGTGGTTCTCTCGGCGATCTCGGTCAGCTCCTGCGGGACCTCGCCGGTTTCGTGGTACGACCGCCACCAGTCGAGCCCCGGGTACGTGCCTGAGGTGATCTCGTCGAGCAGGCCGCGGATGAAGGTCGCCTCCGCCTCCTGGACCGCCAGGTCGTATTCCAGCTCGACCAGGAACAGGCGTGGGACCTGCTGGTGCGTGTGGTGCGCGAAGGCGTCGCGTACGGCGGAAATGTTTTGCTCCAACGAGGCCAGCCGCCGTCGGAGCAGGTCGGCGGCCTCGTCCGGATGGAGCACGGCCAGCACCGAGAGGCCGGCTCGGAAGTGCGGGTATTCCTGCATGGGCGTGGAGACCAGCTCACGCGCCCAGTCGACCAGCTCGGCGCGGCCGGCCTCGGTGATGCGGTAGACGGTGCGCTCGGGGCGACGACCCTCGCGGACGCTTTCCACGGCCGCGATGAAGTCGTGCTTCTCCATGTTGCGGACGACCGTGTAGAGCGAGCCCCACTTGATCTCCATGTCCTGGTCTTTGCCCCAGGAGCGCAACGCGGTGGCGATCTCGTACGGATGCATGGGCCGCTGGACCAGCGACGACAGCACTGCCAGTGCCAGCAGGTTGCTGACCTTGCGCCGCTTCGCCATGCGTCTCACCTCGACCTCGTCTGCGATTACTTGTGTACGAGTATACGCAGACGAGTGTCGATGGCAAGCCGGTTTTAGATCCGGGTTTTAGCTCCGGTCGCGATATGTCCAGGAGCCGGAGCCGAGCGCGCCGTTGCGCCGGTCGCCCGGGATCTGCGGCTGGTTCGGATCGGGGCCGGTGCTCGCCAGCCCACCGGTGCGGCGCCCGGCCAGGTAGGCCGCCGCCGCCCGGTCCTCGTCGGTAGGCGCCGCGAGCAGCGCATACCCCAGCCCGACCACGGCGAACAGCAGTGCCACACCGATCGGCACGATGAGGCTGGTCCCGGTGGCCCCGCTCGGCTGCGTGAGCGACGAATGCTCCTCGACCGACATCGCCGACATGCCGGTGAAGTGCATGCCGTTGACCGCGACCCCCATGATCAGCGCGGCCGCGAAGACCGTGAGCGGCCGCCGAACCGTGATGGCAAGCCAGAGCGCCACGGTCGCCGCAACCAGCGCGATCACCACGGACAGCGCCACCCGAACCTTGCTGTACTCGATGTCCCCGTTGAGCCGCATGGCAGCGATGCCGATGTAATGCATCGCCGCAATGCCCAGCCCCGCGATGATCCCGCCGGCGATGACCCGGGCATTACGCGCCCGCCCACCGCCCAGCGTGGTGATCGACAGCCCCAGCCCCACCGCGACGATGGCGATGATCGCACTGGCCACGGTGAGCCCGACGTTGTACCGAATGGCCGTACCGACAACCCCGAACCCGAGCATCCCCACGAAGTGCATGCTCCAGATCGCCGTACCCCCGAGCGACACCGACCCCATCACCAGCCACCAGATCCGCCCGCGGCGAGTGGTAGCGGTCCGCTGCCGCAGAGCACAGGTAAGCCCAAGCATCGAGCCAAGCACGGAGAGTACATAGCTAATCGCCGGAGTAACCCACCCGTGCTGCAGCTGATGGATCTGCGCCATAAACCTTCCCTCCCCCCAGTTACTACGGAGAGGAATGGTCCTCCAGCAACCCCCAACACCGTGAGTGATTGTGACACACATTTCGCCCCACCCCGGTGTCCTTAATAGACCCCTACCCCCACCGCAACGCCCCGTTAAAACCCCGTTCCAACCCACCCCCAAAACCACGCACAGTAACACCGAGGAGGCAGCGGCAGCCGAAGGCCGGCGCCCTAGCGAGACGGCGGCGGCGCAGGCGGACGGTGGCGCCGCGGCCAGCCACGAGACGACTAAGTCGTAAGCCGACTCAGTGGGCCGTAGGCGATCAGCGATCTGATCGCCGTCCGTCCGCCAGCCCCCGGGCCGCCGCAACGAGGCCATCGTCCGGGTCCGGCTCGTCCCCGGCACTGGCAAGATCCGCCGCGACCGCCTGCGCCTGATACACCAGCCATCGATCACCGAAATCCCCCGGGCCAGGCGGCGCATATCCGACATTTCGCGAAATTTCCCAGATCGGCTGGGGCGCCGGGCAGGCGGGCTCAGCACGCGGCCGCGCCGCGCTTCCATTCCGTGAGACGGGCGACCACCTGCTGAGACCCGCGCCCGCATCATGGACCCACCGTCCGCTATACGAGACTGACGTACATTGTAGAGAGTGTGTTTGTCACGTAACGAGGCTTTCGTCCGGCAGCTTTTTCCGGCCGTATGTGAACCTTGGAGGGTTATGGCTCGTATGTGGGCGCAACTCTCCAAGGTTCACAAAAATCCATGATGTGAGCGCGGTGTCCCACATAGCGGAACCGCCCACCGACGAACGAATCGCCACAACACCTCAGCTCTGCCACCACCGCGCCACCGGCCACACCGCGACCAGGTCACTCGCCGCTGACCACCACGGTTAGGACTTACTACATCTAGACCGCGGCGGGGGCGCAGGCCGCGAAGGTGGCACCCGGCGGCAGTGCCGACGCGGTGGGGGAGCGGGCGGGTGGCGGCGGCCGCCGGCGATGAGGCGCAGGCCAGAACGCCGGGCCGGGGGCAGCGCCCAGCGGGCGGCACCCACCGTGCGGCACCCAAGCGGGCAGCGCCCACCGGGCGGCGCCCAGAGCGCAACCGACCCGATCACCGCCACCACCGCAACGTGGGGGTTTGGGGGGCTCGGCCCCCCAGCAGAAATGCGAGGCGGCAAGGTCTGCGCACCCCGCAGACACACTCCTCCTCCGGCGAGCCCCCGGTCGGGATCGAACCGACGACCTCGCGTTTACAAGACGCGTGCTCTGGCCAACTGAGCTACAGGGGCGCGGGGCACAGCATATCGTCCGGAAACATCACAGCGCCCTTGGCAGGTCCTGTAAAAAGATTTACGTTTGCAGCACTGTTTTCCACTCGGATCGTCCGGCACGTTCCTGCCGGTGGAAAGGAAGTCTGTTTCCCCATGGCTACCGTCACTTATGACCACGCCTCTCGGATCTACCCCGGGTCCGAGCGCCCCGCCGTCAACGAGCTGAACCTGGAGATCGGCGACGGCGAGTTTCTCGTCCTGGTCGGCCCCTCCGGTTGTGGCAAGTCCACCAGCCTGCGCATGCTCGCCGGCCTCGAGGACGTCGACAAGGGCCGCATCCTCATCGAGGGCAAGGACGTCACGAACCTGCCGCCCAAGTCGCGTGACATCGCGATGGTCTTCCAGAACTACGCTCTCTACCCGCACATGTCGGTGTACGAGAACATGGCGTTCGCGCTGAAGCTCCGCAAGACCGCGAAGTCGGAGATCGACCGGCGGGTCAAGGAGGCCGCGGCGCTCCTGCAGCTCGACGAGTACTTGTCGCGCAAGCCGAAGGCGCTTTCCGGTGGCCAGCGCCAGCGGGTCGCGATGGGCCGCGCGATCGTGCGTGAGCCGCAGGTGTTCCTCATGGACGAGCCGCTGTCGAACCTTGACGCCAAGCTCCGCGTCCAGACCCGTTCGCAGATCGCGACGCTGCAGGCCAAGCTGGGCGTCACCACCGTCTACGTAACCCACGACCAGGTCGAGGCCATGACGATGGGGCACCGGGTGGCGGTGCTGCTGGACGGCGTTCTGCAGCAGGTGGACACCCCGCGGGCGCTGTACGACACCCCCGGGAACGTTTTCGTCGCCGGCTTCATGGGTTCCCCGGCCATGAACATCAAGACCGTTCCGCTGACCGAGACCGGCGGCACCTTCGGCGCGATGACCGTGCCGTTGACCCGCGAGCAGGTCGCGGCCGCGAAGAGCGGCAACGGCAAGGTCACCATCGGCTTCCGTCCGGAGGCCGCCGACCTGGTCACCGAGGCCGAGGGCGCCCTCCCGATCGTCGTCGACCTGGTCGAGGACCTCGGCTCGGACGCGAACGTCTACGGCCACGCCGACATCGACGGCAGCTCGGAGCGGTTCGTCATCCGCACCGACCGGCGCATGATGCCGTCGATGGGCGAGACCGTCTACGTGAAGCCGCAGACGAGCTCGATCCACGTGTTCAACGCGACCAGCGGCGAGCGCATCTGACGGTTCGGCAAAAGGCGGCCTCCCGTTTCGGGGGCCGCCTTTTTACTTGGCGAACGTCTGCAGCACGAAGTCTTTGTCGGCGGCGCAGGCCATGATGGACGTGTCCCACGAGCAGGTGTCGGACCGGATGTCGCTGAGATAGCCCAGCGGCACCGCCTCGTCGCCCAGGTGGCGCCCGGCCACCGCCGGGTTGTCCGGCGAGCGGGTCAGCGGCTTCGAGAATTCCAGCAGATTGCCGCCGTCGAGCCGGGCCGCCTCGCCGGTGCGGGTCCAGATCTGCCGCCCGGCGTCGTCGATCAGGGTCGTCTGCCCGGCCAGGCTGCTCGCCACGACTGCCTGACCGACCGGCACCAGCGTGTCGATGTCCGCGACCGGGTACTGCCACAGCCGTTTGCCGCCGGCCACGTCGAGCGCGACGACCTTGTCGGTCTTACCGTCGTACCCGGTCTCCTCGCCGAAACACACCCGATCGTCGCCGCACGGGGTCACGGCCTTCATCCGCGCGTTCTGCTCCTGCGCGGTGTAGAGCACCCGCGGTTCGCCGAGCTTCGTCAGGTCGTACGAGACGATCCTCTGGTCCTGGGGCTGCAGCACGATCAGCCGTCCGTTGTGGGCGACCATCTCGTCGTCCGGGTCCGCCACGTTCTGCCGGGACGTCTCCACTTTCCCGGTGTCGGCGTTCAGCACCTGCACCGATTTGTCCGCGCCGACCTCGACGATCCGCGGGTCATCGGTGAGGCTCGGCTGGTACGGCCGTCCGGACACGGTGGCCGGTCCGTCCAGATCCTTCGGCGTCGTCACGGTGAGCACGGCCGGCGCGATACTCGACGTGCCGGCCGGATCGTTGCGTGACCACCGCTCGTCGCCGTCGGTGATGTTCAGTCCGAGCAGCCGCTTCCCCGCGTGATCGGTGACGACCGCGCTCTTCCCGGCGAAGAACACCTCGTCGTCGTCCGCGATCGTCCGCTGCCACCGCAAATCCCCGCGGTCCGCGTCCAGCACGGCGATCCGCCGCGTCCCGGCCGCCGAATCCGGATCGGTGAACAGGGCGACCCCGTCCGGCAGCGCGACCATCGACTTCCAGCGCGCCGCGGTCCCCGCCTTCAGGCTGGTCCAGGCCGGCTTATCCGCGCCGACGTCCATCGCGACCACGCCCACCGCGCCGGTCTCCGCATCGGAGCTGGCGAAGTAGACCCGTTTACCGATGATCTCCGCATCCGACCAGTCCGACCCGACCGGCACCACCGGCGCGATCCGCCGCGGCTCACTGAGCGGCTGATAGTCCAGCGCGCTCCCCCCGGGCCAGAAAACCCAGACCCCAGCCCCCACGACAAGAATCAACACCAAAACGATCATGTACGGGCGTAGCAGAAGTCCCCGGCGCGCAGCGGCCGCCGGCGGGGTGGTCACCCCCGCCACCGGGCTTCCGGCCGGTGTGGTGGGTCCCGCCGCACCTGGCGGCGACGCCCACCCGCTCGGCGGGTCGACCAGCGTTGGCGACGTCGGCCATCCGCTCGGCGGCTCGGGCGTGAGATCAGCCGCCGTGGGCAGGGCGGCTGCCTCCGCCGCAGCCCACGGGTCAACAGGCGTGGCCCGGAGCCGCTCATCCGTGTGGTCGTTCCCGTCAACGAAGCTGTTGGTCGGATCGGTCATCGGATTCCCTCCGTGGACACCCGGTCCTCGATGGTCGGAAAGAAACGGAGGCTACGGCCATGTGGCGCGCCTGCGTGGCCTTCACAAAGTTGGCTAGTTTGTGAGGCATGACCACGAAGGCGGTGAAGCGCGCATTCAAGTTCCGCTTCTACCCGGACGATGCGCAGGCCGCTGAGCTGTCGCGCACGTTCGGGTGTGTCCGGCTGGTCTACAACATGGCGTTGCAGGCCCGCAGCGAGGCGTGGACGCTGCGGCAGGAACGGGTCAACTACAACGCCACGTCGGCCTTGCTCACCGGGTGGAAGAAGACCGAGGAACTGGCGTTCCTCAACGAGGTGTCCTCCGTCCCACTGCAGCAGGCCCTGCGGCATCTGCAGGTGGCGTTCACCAACTTCTGGGCGAAACGGGCGAAGTACCCGAGGTTCAAGTCCAAGAAAAAGTCGCGGCGCTCGGCGGAGTACACGACCAGCGGGTTCCGCTGGCGTGAGGGCCGGCTCACCTTGGCGAAGATGGCCCGCCCGCTGAACATCGTCTGGTCGCGTCCGCTGCCCGAGGGGGCGGGCCCGACCACGGTCACGGTGTCGCGGGACGCGGCCGGCCGCTGGTTCGTGTCGCTGCTCTGCGACAACACGATCGCGCAAGCCCCGGTGGTCAACGCCGCGGTCGGTATCGACGTGGGGCTCGACTCCCTGCTGATCTTGTCCACCGGAGAGAAGATCACCAACCCGAAGCACGAGCGAACCGACCGCAAAGCTCTCGCCAAGGCGCAAAGGGCCATGGCGAAGAAGGCGAGGGGCTCGAACAACCGAACCAAGGCTCGGGTGAAGGTCGCCCGCGTGCACGCCCGGATCAGCGACCGGCGCCGCGATTTGCTCCACAAACTGACCACTCGGCTCGTGCGTGAGAACCAAACGCTCGTGATCGAGGATCTGACCGTGCGCAACATGGTCAAGACCCACAGCCTGGCTCGCGCCATTAGCGACGCGGCCTGGCGACAGTTCCGCACCATGCTCGAATACAAGGCCGACTGGCACGGCCGTGAGTTGATCGTGGTGGATCGCTGGTTCCCCAGCTCGAAACTGTGCTCGGCGTGTGGTGAGCTCGCCGAGCGGATGCCGCTGAGCGTGCGGTCGTGGAGTTGCCGGTGCGGCGCCGTCCACGACCGCGACGTCAACGCGGCCCGCAATATTCTCGGGGAGGGGCTCTCCCTGATTGCCTGTGGAGGCGGTGTAAGACCTCAACGAGAGTCCTCTCGAACGGGGCAGTCGTCGGTGAAACAGGAAAACCCAAGGGTGACCAAGGGAATCCCCGTCCCGTAAGGCGGGGAGGATGTCAACCGCCCGCCTTCCCCCGAGCCGTCGTCGGCCGTCATGTTACGGCCCGCGTACGACGCTTTTCGCAGGTGGAAGGGGTGGCAAAGAGGGACCAGATCGTGACAATCGGCCCTTATCGTGGGCGCCATGCGGATCGAACGGATCGTGGAGGCGTCAAAAGTTCACGCCGCGGCTGATCTTTTCGACGCGCCGCCGCTGACGGTCGCCACCGAGCATTTCCTTGCGCAGGCCGGTCACCACCTGCTGCTCGCGTACGACGAGGGCGGCCGTGCGGTCGGCATGATCTCCGGGATCGAGATGACCCACCCGGACAAGGGCACCGAAATGTTCATCTACGAGTTGGCGGTGGCGCCGGCCGCCCGCCTGCAGGGAGTCGGATCGGCTCTGGTGGCGGCGCTGGGCGAGGTCGCCAAGGACAACGGCTGCTACGGCATGTGGGTCGGTACCGAGCCGGACAACATCGCGGCGCTCGCCACCTACCGCCGGGCGGGCGCTTCCGAGGAGGCTTCGTTTACGCTGCTCAACTGGGATCTGATCGAAGGGGCGAGCGAATGACGGGACCGACCCGCGCCTTCCTGGCGCCGATGCGCGCCCGGGCGGCCGACGAGCCCAACCGCGTGTCCACGCCGCTCGAGCTGTTCTTCGACCTGTGTTTCGTGGTCGCGGTCGCGCAGGCGGCGGCCCCGCTGCATCACGCGGTCGCCTCCGGTCACGCTGCCGAAGGCGTACGCAATTATTTGATGGTCTTCTTTGCCATCTGGTGGGCCTGGATGAATTTCACCTGGTTCGCCTCCGCGTTCGACACCGACGACGTGGTCTACCGGCTTACCACGCTGGTGCAGATCGCCGGCGCGCTGGTGCTGGCGGCGGGCGTGGGACCGGCGTTCGAGGGTGACTGGCTGGTCGTCACGGTCGGCTATGTGATCATGCGGCTCGCGCTGGTCGGCCAGTGGCTGCGGGCCGCCCGCGGCGATCATCGGCACCGGGCGTCGGCCGTGCGGTACGCGATCGGTGTCTCCTTCGTCCAGTTGCTGTGGCTGCTGCGTCTGCTGCTTCCGGACGAACCGGCGCTCATCTACCCGGCGTTCGTCTTCCTGGTGCTGCTCGAACTGGCCGTGCCGGTGGTGGCCGAGAACGCGCCCGGCGGCCCGACCACGTTCCACCCGCACCACATCGCCGAACGCTACGGGCTGTTCACGATCATCGTGCTGGGTGAGTCGGTGGCGTCGGCGACGGTCGCGTTCCGGGGCGCTCTGGACGAGACCGGCGACCACAATGCCGCGCTGTTACGGCTGGCCGTCTCCGGCGTGGTGATCGTCTTCTCGCTCTGGTGGCTCTATTTTGACCGCTCGGGGCATGGCCTGCTCACCTCGCTGCGCGTGTCGCTGTTCTGGGGCTACGGCCATTACTTCATCTTCGCGGCGGCCGCGGCGATCGGCGCGGGCCTGGGTGTCGGCGTCGATTTCGTCACCGAGCACGCCGAGATCTCGCGGACCGCTGCCGGCTATGCGATCGCGTTACCGGTGGCGGTCTATCTCTTCGCGGTCTGGTTGCTGCACATCCGCCCGTTCCAGTCCGGCCTCACGCTGGTGACGATGCCGGTCGGGGTCGTGCTGGTGCTGCTGACCCCGCTCGTCCCGGCATCGACCGAAGTGCTCGCGGCCCTGCTCGTGGTGCTGGTCGCGCTGACGATTTGGCTCAACCGGACGCCGCGCCTTTCATAGCCGGAAATCCCATGCGTTAAACGGTATGTCACGGGCTTGTTACAAGATCATATTGCATAGTGACTTCTCCATGTCTCGATCGGGAAGATCGCCGGAGATGCGCCCGGTGAACCCCGCCGGGTGCCTTCGGACCGGAGGACCCGTACGTGAGACACACATCCACATGGGGCCGGCGGACGTTTATTTCTGTAGTGGCCGTCGGCGTGGCCACGCTCAGCGGCGCGATTCCCGCAGCCGCCGGGCCGAGTGCGGGGGCCGTTCCCGCCGCCTTGCAGAAAGCGCCCGAGGACCCCGCCACCCCCAAGGAGTCGCCGGCCGGCACGCTCGGCTCGCACGACGCCGACCTGCTGGCCAAGGCGGAGGCCGCGCACAAGAAGAACGTCACGGTCATCATCGCCACCGACAAGGGCAAGACCGCGGACGTGGCCGCCAAGGTGAAGAGCCTCGGCGGAACCGTGACCCGGCGCGTCGACCAGGTGGGCTACGTGCTCGCCTCGGTGCCGACCGGGAAGGTGTTGAACGCGGCGAAGCTGCCCGGCATCTCGGCGGTCGACCTGGACGAGACGATCAAGCTGCCCGATGTCGGTAAGGCTTCACTCGACCGTGGCGCGGCCAAGCAGGCGCCGGCGCCGTCCGGCCCGGGCCCGAAGACCCCGGCGGCCAACCCGTACATGCCGACGGACGAGACCGGCTCGGTCGAGTTCAAGAAGCAGAACCCGAAGTACGACGGCCGCGGCGTGACCATCGGCATCATGGACTCCGGTGTGGACCTGGACCACCCGGCGCTGCAGAAGACGACCACCGGCGAGCGCAAGATCGTCGACTGGGTCACCGCGACCGACCCGCTGCTCGAGGGCGACGGATCCTGGCGCGCGATGATCACCCAGGTCGCCGGGCCCACCTTCACGTACGCCGGTGAGCAGTGGAAGGCTCCGGCCGGCACCTGGCGCATCAACCGTTTCGCCGAGAACATCACGATCAACGACGAGGCGGCCGGCGACGTCAACCGGGACGGCGACACCACCGACACGTGGGGCATCCTCTACGACCCGAACAGCCACGACATCCGCGTCGACGTGAACCAGAACCACGACTTCACCGACGACGCCGTGATGCGGCCGTACAACCAGAAGTTCCAGGTTGGACACTTCGGTACGGACAACCCGGCGACGGCCGTACAGGAAAGCATGCCGTTCGTGGTCGAGTACCGCGAGGACGTCGACCTCACCCCGGCGGGCCTGCCGGGTCAGACGTCCGACTTCGTGAACATCGGCATCACCGAGGGCCTGCACGCCACGCACGTGGCCGGTATCGCGGCCGGCAACGACCTGTTCGGTAACAAGAACCTCGACGGCCAGGCACCGGGCGCGAAGATCGTTTCCGCGCGGTCCTGCTCGTGGGGCGGCGGCTGCACCGCGGCGTCGCTGACCACCGGCATGGTCGACCTGGTCGTGAACCGGCACGTCGACGTGGTCAACCTGTCGATCGGCGGCCTGCCCGCGCTGAACGACGGGAACAACGCGCGTGCCGTGCTCTACGACAAGCTGATCAACGACTACGGCGTCCAGATCTTCATCTCGGCCGGCAACGACGGCTCGGGTGTGAACACGGTCGGCGACCCGGGTGTCGCCACCGACGCGGTCACCGTCGCGGCGAGCATCAGCGACGACACCTGGCTGGCGAACTACGGTTCGGTCACGCGTAAGCCGCTGCAGCTGTTCCCGTTCTCCTCGCGGGGCCCGCGGGAGGACGGTGGCTTCAAGCCGAACATCGCCGCGCCGGGCTCGGCGATCTCGTCCACCCCGCTGTGGGAGAACGAGCCGACCCTGGCGACCGTCGGCTACACGCTGCCGCCGGGCTACGCCATGGAGAACGGCACCTCGATGGCGGCTCCGCAGACCACCGGTGCCGCCGCCGTGCTGCTGTCCGCGGCCCGCGCGAAGGACCTCGGTGTCACGCCGGCGTCGCTGCGCCGGGCGATGTACTCGTCGGCCAACCCGATCAACGGCGAGGGCGTGTACGAGCAGGGTTACGGCCAGCTGAACGTGCCCGGCGCGTGGAAGCTGCTGGCGAAGAACTCGCCGGTGCGTGACTACACGTCGTCGGCGCCGGTCTGTTCGCCGCTGTCCGACTTCCTGGCCACGCCGGACCAGGGCACCGGCATCTACAACCGGTGTGCGACCGGCGAGGGTGGCCTCAAGACCGGCCAGTCCAAGACGTACACCGTGAAGATCACCCGGACCAGTGGTCCGAACAAGACGATCAAGCACAAGCTGAGCTGGCTGGGCGACAAGAAGTCGTTCTCCGCGCCCGGTTCGGTGGATCTGCCGCTGAACAAGACGGTCAGCGTGCCGGTCACCGTGCACGCGGTGGACGGCGTGGCGAGCGGCCTGTTGAAGGTCGACGACCCGGCCACCCCGGTGGTCGACTTCGAGGTGCTGAACACGGTCGTCACCGGCGTCGACACCAAGAAGCCGGCCTACTCGACGACGGTCTCGGGTTCGGTGGACCGCAACTCCACCACCTCGTACTTCGTCACCGTGCCGGAGGGTGCCACCGCGCTGCAGGTGGACCTGTCCGGGATCGCGACCGGTTCGCAGACGCGGTGGGTCGCGATCAACCCGTGGGGTGCGCTGGCCGACTCCTCGGCCGCGGCCGACTGCTACACGAACTACTCGGACGCCAACGTCTGCAAGCCGCAGGAACGGGCGTACGAGAACCCGATCCCGGGCATCTGGGAGCTCGAGGTGGAGTCGCGGCGCACCTCGCCGTCGCTGAACAACCCGTTCAAGCTCACCGCCAAGGTGCAGGGCGTTGCGCTCTCCCCGGAGTCGGTCACGCTGCCCAGTGCCCAGGTCGGCGTGCCGGCTCAGGTGACCTGGACCGCGAAGAACACCTTCGGCCCGCTGGTGGTCAGCGCGCAGGGCGGTCCGCTCGGCAGCTCGTCCAAGCAGCGTCCGACCATCGCCGAGGGGGAAAGCCAGGAGTTCACGGTCGAGGTGCCGACCGGGGCGCAGCGGCTCGACGTGTCCATCGGCAACCCCAGCGACGTCGCGTCCGACCTGGACCTGACGGTCTACAAGGGCGACGTTCAGGTGGCGCAGCAGGCCGACGGCGACGCGGAGGAAGCGGTCTCGATCGCCAACCCGTCGGCCGGCACGTACACGGTGGTGGTCGACGGCTACGCGGTGCCCTCGGGCTCGACAGCCTACGACTACCTCGACGTGTACTTCAGCCCGGCGCTGGGCTCGATCACCGCGCCGGCCACCGTGGTCTCGCTCCCGAACGGCGCGAGCACGACGGTCACCGGCGAGGTCACCGCGGCCGCACCGGCTCCGGCCGGCCGCGACCTGTTCGGTGAGGTCGCCGTGGTGACGGACGAGGGCGCGGTCGTCGGCCGCGGCTCGGTCGTCATCGGGTCGGTCACCGACTGACGTCCGCACCTGGAGGAAACCCCGCCCGGGACGACCCGGGCGGGGTTTTCGTCTAGTCGAACTCGCGGTCGACCCCGGCTACCGGGCGGGCGTCCGACGAGAAGGACCGGCGCTCGCCGTCGATCGGCTCCTCGTGCAGGCGCGGGTCGTCCGGCGCGGCGGCGGCACCGGCCGGTTGCGGCTGGTCGGCGGCGGGTTTGGCGTGGGTCGCGACGGACGCCGGGGGCGCGGTGACCCCGAAGGCGGGGTCCGGAGCGTCCGGCCGGAGCAGCGCGACGCCGCCGCCGGGCAGGCCGGACGTGTCCGGCACGGTCCCGGCCCGCAACGACCGCGGCAACGAGTCCTCCGGGAGCAGCCCGCCCAGCCCGCCGAGCAGCGGCGCACCGGCTTCGGTCTGGCGCAGCCAGGAGCGGTCGTCGCCGCGCTGCAGAAGATCGTCGTCACCGAGCAGACGGTCGTCACCGAGCGGCCGGTCGTCGCCGAGCAGACCGTCGTCGCCGAGCAGCAGGCGGTCGTCGCCGGACAGATCCGACGGTGAGCCGAGGGGCAGCAGGCCGAAGTCGGTGATGTCGGTGCCGAGGCCACGGTCCGCGTTGTCATCGGCCGGCATCATGCCGTAGACCGGGGCCAGGCGGCCCGCGTTCCCGATCAGGTCACTGAACGGCAGCCGCTGAAGCGGAACTTCGGGCTGGCCGTCCGCGCCGACCACATCGGCCTTGGGCAGCCGGTTCGGCGAATCGGTCGCGTCGGTGACGAGCGGGTCGAGATCCGGGGCGCGGTGCCCGGCCGGGTCGCCGAACACGAGTCGCTGGTCCGCCTGCTGCACCGCCGTCCCGGTGTCCGGCAGCAGATCGGCCTGCGCCGGGGACGCGGCCCCGAACAGGAAGATCCCGCCGGTGAGGGTCGCTCCGGCGTACCACAACTTGCGCATTGATCTCCTCCTGGCGAATTCGGCGCGCTGGTATATGTCTGCATTTCGGACGAATGACATCGGATGGGGCAACGAGTGGCCCCGCCGTAGGGTGGCGGCTCGCTACGATCGCGACGTGGCTACGGAAGGGATCAACCAGGTTCCACGAAGGTCACTGGTGTCCCGGTTACGCGAGCGCAACGGCGACGCCCGCGCGCATTTCGTGGTCTGTGGCGCGGACGCGCTGGTCTATACGCTCGCGCAGGAACTGTCCAATTCGGTCAATCCGGTCAGGCTTACCGTGATCGTCCCGCCGGAGCTGCGGCCCGACGTGCCTGACCTCGACGAACTGCCCGACGTCAAGGTCATCCGGGCGGTGCGGCTGGACGAGCGGACCTTCCAGGAGGCCGGGTTGCCCGGCGCCGACGCGCTCGCGCTGATCATGCCGGACGACATGGTCAACCTGCATGCGGCGTTGTGCGCCCACGCGGTCGAGGACCGGCTGCGGGTCGTGGTGCGGATGTTCAACACCGGACTGGGTGGCGCCATCCGCCGCCTCTTCGCCGACAGCGCCGTCCTCTCCGACGCGGGCATGGCGGCGCCGGCCTTCGTCGCGTCCGCTCTCGGCGAGGTCGCTCCCACCCATTTCCGGTACGCCGGTCGCACGCTGCTTCTGGCGCGGCGGCAGGACGTACCGGAGCAATCGATCGTGTTGCCCCTGGCCGCGTCGAACGGCGGTGGCCACGTCCGGATCCTCCCGGCGGAACCCCTTTCCGGCGGCCCGCAACCCACCGATCTTGTGCTGGCCGAGGCGACCGTCCGGCGTAACGCCCACGACGTCGCCGCCCGCCGCCTGTCCCGCTCCGGACGCCGCCGGCGCCAGTGGTTGTCGTTCGTCCGGGCGTTCCGCGGCGGCGTGACCAGCAAGCTTGGCTTCGCGGTGCTGGTCACCGTGGCTGTGACGGTGCTGTCCGGGCTGTCGCTCACCCGGTTCATGGACGTGCAGGGCTTCTGGCGCTCGATCTACATCACGCTGCTCACCGTCGTCGGATCATCCGATGTGGAGCCCAATCGGCAACCGATCGCGCAGGTCGCGCAGGTCGTGCTGACGATCGCGGGTGTCGCGCTGCTTCCGCTGATCACGGCGGCGGTGGTCGACGGCATGGTCCGCACCCGGCTGGCGCTCGACCGCGGCGAGGTCGTCGGCCTGCACAGCAACCACATCGTGCTGGTCGGTCTCGGCAACGTGGGCACCCGGGTGATGCGCCGCCTGCAGGATCTCGGCGTGGACGTGGTGGCGATCGACCGGAACCCGGACGCGCGGGGCATGCAGATCGCCGAGCAGCTCGGCGTTCCGGTGATCATCGGGGATGCCTCGCGGGAGGAGACGCTGCGGGCCGCCTCGATCGAGACGTGCCGGGCGTTGGTCGTGCTGTCCACCGACGATGCGGTAAACCTGCAGGCCGCGCTGCACGCCCGCGCGATCATCCCGGACCTGCGGGTGGTGCTGCGGCTGTTCGACGACGACTTCGCGCGGCGGGTGCAGGACGCCTTCGACATCACCATCTCGCGCAGCGTCTCCCGGCTGTGCGCGCCCGCGTTCGCCGCCGCCATGCTGGAACGCGACGTGCTGGCCACCATCCCGGTCGACCGGCACGCGCTGCTGGTCGCGACGGTGAAGGTGGTCTCCGGCGCACCGCTCGACGGCGCACCGCTGCGCGACGCGGACCGGCCGGAGAGCGCCCGGGTGATCGCCATGACCGCGGCCGGGTCGACGTGGGTGGACTGGTCGCCGGATCATCGGCGGGTGCTGGCCCCGGGCGACGAGATCGTCGTGGTGGCCCGGCGGGCCGGCCTGCGCGCGCTGGTCGAGCAGGCGTGCTCGCCGTTAGCGCAGCCCGGCCTCGACTCCCTCGGCAAGTGAGTCCACCTCGACGCCGAGAACGGCCTGCTCGTCCGGCTTCTTGACGAGCACGTCGGTGAGGTACGAGTGCACCGCCGGCGCCATGCCGACGTCGCGTCCGGCCTGCTCGGACAGCAGCCACTTGTGCTGGATGATCTGGGTGAAGATCTCCTGCGGCTCGAGTTTGCGGCGCAGGTTCGCCGGCACGGCGCGGACCACCGGTTCGAAGACCTCGGTCACCCAGCGGTGGGCGGCCTGCTGCTCGTCGGTGAGATCGCTTTCCGCCCGGTACGTGTCCAGATCGTTCAGCAGCTGCCGGGCCTGATTCTCCTCGGCGTCCAAGCCGGTCAGCCGCAGCAGCCGACGCGTGTGATACCCGGCGTCGACGACCTTGGGGCGGATGCGGTAGCCACCGTCCACCGTGGACATCGCCACCTCGGCCACGTCGAACCCGAGCTCGTTGAGCCGCCGGATCCGGCCCTCGATGTCGTGCCGGGCGTCGCGCGGCACCTCCTGCTCGTAGGTGACCTCGTGCCACAGCCGTTCGTAGCGCGCCACGATGTCGTCGACCACCGCCTCCGGGTCGATCGACTCGTGCAGCAGCTCGGCGGCCTGCAGGTCGAGGCACTCGCCGAAGATGTTCAGCCGCAGGATCTCGATGTCCTCGCTGCGCTGGCCCTCGGACAGTTTCGGGTAGAGATTGCCGGTCTCGGCGTCGACCAGGTAGGCCGCGAAGGCGCCCGCGTCGCGCCGGAAAAGTGTGTTGGACAGCGAGCAGTCGCCCCACGAGAAGCCGGTCAGGTGCATCCGCACGACCAGGGCGGCGAGCGCGTCGAGCAGGCGGTTCAGCGTGTCCGGGCGCAGCACGTGCGAGAACAGCGCGCGGTACGGCAGCGAGAACTGCAGATGCCGGGTGATCAGCACGCTTTCCAGCGCCTCGCCGCCGGTGCCCTCCCGGTCGGTGACGATCGCGACCGCCTCGACGGCCGGGAAGTCGATGCGCTCCAGAGCGCGTAGCAGGTCGTACTCCTTTTCGGCGATCCGCTCCCGGGTCTCCTTCAACGCGTAGACCACGTCGTTGAGCTTCACGAATCGAACGATGTGGCGCGAGATGCCCTGGGGCAGGGCGACCAGATGGTCGGCCGGCCACTCCTCGAGCGGCACGCCCCATGGCAGATCCAGCAGCGCCGGGTCGACAAGGGCGGAAGTGATGCGCACCGACCAAGTGTGCACGCCCGGTACGCGCGTCGCTGCCGCAGGTGGCTCGTTACACACCCAAACCCCTTACCGATCGGCGGAGTTGATCGAAAATGCGACGTAAGGCAGGCATAGCCCTCGCCGCGGTGGCGGTCCTGACACTGTCCGGAACGGCCGGCGCGACCGCCTGGCGCTACACCGAGGCCCATCGTCCGATCGGCACCTGGGAGCAGGGCGCCGGCGTCGAAAGCACGCCCGTGGCCGCGGAACGCCAGATCGAGACACCGTCGCCGTCCGCAACAGCGGATCCGCAGGCCAGCGCGGCCGAACCGAGGTCCGGGACACCGGAACCCAGCGCGAGCGCCACGTCCTCGCCAACCAGCCGTACGGTCGAGTCGGCTCCGGCGCGTGGTGACGCCGGCCGCCAGCGGGTCGGCGAGCTGCTGTCGGTGCGCAAACTGCTGGACTACCTGGGTGGCGGGCCGAAGACCGAGACGTTCCGCTACCCCGGAGCGTCCTATGTGAAGCTTCACTTCGCGCGGATGGCGATGCTGCCCGGCGACTATCTGACGGTCTCCAACCCGTCCGGCACCGAGTCCTACCGGTACGACGCTCCCGGGGTCCTGAACACCGGAAACGCCGACAAGTGGGCGATGTCGATCACCGGGGACACCGCGGTCCTGGAAATGCACCGAGGTGCCACCGCGCCGCTCAGCGCCCTGCTAGGACAGCTCGGCGTGGGTGTCGACCAGGTGGCGCGCGGGTTCAGTCGTACCGAACAGGAACGTCAGCCGGAGGGACAACTGACCGCGCCGGGCCGTACCGGGCGGGAGGAATCGGTTTGCGGCAGCGACACCTCGGCCGACGCCGTGTGCTACCGATCGGCGGACCCGATGGCGTACACGAAAAGCAAGGCCATCGCCCGGCTGCTGATCAACGGGACCGAGCTGTGCACCGGCTGGCGGGTCGGCACCAAGAACCGCATGCTCACCAACAACCACTGCCTGACCACGTCCGCGGAGGCGTACGACACTGAAGTCTGGTTCAACTATCAGTGCGCGCAGTGCGGCGGCTACGACGTGTTCCAGCCGACGAAGGTGTGGGGCGACAAGGTCCTTTCGACCGACCATGTGTACGACTACACGCTGTTCTCGGTGAGCGGTTTCGCCGCCGTGGAGAAGTTCGGGTACCTGGTGCTGGACGGGACGCGGCCGGTCAAGGGGCAGGAGCTGTACGTGCCGCAGCATCCGGCGGGCGAGCCGACACGCATCGCCGGGTCGCTGGGGGAGAAGGCCGGGAACTGTTCGGTGGCCGATCCGGCGTACAACGGCTATGCCAACAACTCGGACGTTTCGTACTATTGCGACACCGAGGGTGGTTCGTCCGGATCACCGGTATTGTCGCGTAAGACCAACCGGGTGGTGGCGCTGCATCACTTTGGCGGCTGCCCCAATTCCGGGGTGCGGGGCGACCTGCTCGCCGCCAAGTTGCGCAGCCTCCTCTAACTTTGAGGGCGTGACTGCGACGATCGCGCGTACCCGGACCAGGCCGAAGCTCGGCTGGTGGTTCGACCTGGTCCTGGTCGCGGCGTTCGCCGGGCTCACCGCGCTGCTGATCAACGGCCACCTGCTCACGTTCGATCAGCGGGTGGCCGACTGGGCCTTCGCCCACCAGCCCGGGCCGGCGTATTGGACCGCGCGGGTCTTCAACTACCTGGGCCAGGGCGGTCAGGTGCTCACCCCGGTGGCGCTCATCCTGACCGTCTGGCTGTGGTGGCGCACGCGATCGATCCGGGCGATTTATCCGTTCGTCGCGGCGTACGTGCTGCTGTATCTGACGATCGGACCGCTCAAGATCTGGGCCGACCGGGCCGCGCCGAGCTTCAGCGGCCCGGACAAGACGATCATGTTCAACCCGTACGCCGACGGCAGCCGGGCGATGAGCTACCCGTCCGGGCACATGGGCAACACCCTGGTCTGGTACGCGGTGATCGCGCTGCTCGCCGCCGCTCTGCTGCGCCGGCCGTTACGGCGATGGGAGACCTACGCGCTCCGCGTCGCGCCCGTCGTGATCGTCTTCTGCACCACGGTCTACCTGGGCTTCCACTGGATCACCGATTCGATCGCCGGCGTCTTCCTCGGCCTGTTCCTGGCCCGCCTGCTGGTCCGCATCCCGTTCGACAAGATCCCACCGGCGTCGATCCGCCCGGCGGAGTTCAGAGCCACTCGCCCGCCCGCATCACGCGCTTGACCTCCAGCCGCGGCGAGAGCACCACCAGGTCGGCGCGCAGGCCGGCCTCCAGGGCTCCGACCTGGTCGTCCAGGCCCAGCACCCGGGCCGGGGTGGTCGCGGCCATCGCGGCCGCGTCGGGCAGCGGGATCCCGGCGGCCACCGCGTTGCGCAGCGCCGCGTCCATGGTCAGCGTGCTGCCCGCGATCGAGCCGTTGCGGGCCAGCCGGGCCACCCGGTCGGCCACCACCACCTCCTGGCCACCTAGTTCGTAGCCGCCGTCCGGCATGCCGGCGGCGTCCATCGCGTCGGTGATCAGCGCGGCCCGGTCCGGGCCGGCCGTGCGGGCCGCGAACGCCAGCGCACCCGGGTGCAGGTGGATGTTGTCGGCGATCAGCTCGACGACCGCGGTCGACGCGAGCAGCCCCACCACCGGGCCGGGCTCGCGGTGGTGCACCGGCCGCATGCCGTTGAACAGGTGCGTTGCCACCGCGCCGCCCGCCTCGACCCCGGCCAGCGTCTGCTCGTAGCTCGCGTCGGTGTGCCCGATCGCCGCGA
This sequence comes from Actinoplanes sp. TBRC 11911, assembly GCF_012933445.1. Classification (GTDB taxonomy): domain Bacteria; phylum Actinomycetota; class Actinomycetes; order Mycobacteriales; family Micromonosporaceae; genus Actinoplanes. The sequence continues at coordinate 105,953 of NZ_JABBNC010000007.1, read as the reverse complement.
CCACCCCGTGCTCGCGCAGGAAGGCGATCGCGGCCAGTGCGCCGGGCAGCTCCGGGGCGACGGTCACCATCCGGATCGCGTCCCCACCCAGCTTGACCAGCGCGGTCAGCTCGTCGATCGACGGGTCCCGCAGAAAGTCCGGGTTCTGCGCGCCGCACCGGGCCGCGGACAGGTACGGGCCCTCGAAGTGCACGCCCGCGAGCACGCCCTCCTGGACCAGCGGCAGGAAGGCCGCGGTGGCGTCGCGCATCAGCTCGAACGGCGAGCTGACCAGGCTGGCCAGCATCGTCGTGGTGCCGTGAGCGCGGTGGAACGCGGCCGCCCGCCGGGCCTGATCGGCGTCGCCGGTGGTGAACGTGTGCCCGCCGCCGCCGTGGCAGTGCATGTCGACGAAGCCGGGCACGATGATGTCGTCGCCGGCCCGCGCGTCCGCCGCGACCGTGAGGATCGCCGGGCCGTCCACCTCGACGTGGCCGGGGGTGACCGCGCCAGCGGTGACGACGTGGCCGCTGATCCGGGTCATGGGGTCTTCTTCTCCAGGTGGTCGAGGGCTAACAGGGCGGCGCCGATGCAGCCGGCGTTGTCGCCGAGCTCGGCGCGCACGATGTCCGGCATCCGCTGGAAGGTAAGCCGCTCCCGGACCGCCTCGCGCAGCGGGTCCAGCAGGGCGTCGCGCGCCTCGGCCAGCCCGCCGCCGATGACGAGCGCGTTCACGTCGTACAGGCCCTGGCAGATGACCAGCCCGTCGGCCAGCGTGCCGATCGCCTCGCGCCAGACCGTGGCCGCCAGTTGGTCGCCTTGGCCGGCGCGGGTGACCACGTCGAAGGCGGTGGCGCCGGGATGACCGGACAGCTCGGCGTAGCGGCGGCCGATCGAGCGGGCCGAGGCGTGTGCTTCCAGGCAGCCGCGGGCGCCACAACCGCACGGGTTCCCGCCCGGACGCACCACGATGTGCCCGACCTCGCCGGCCGCGCCGTGCGCCCCGCCGTAGCCGACGCCGTGCACGACCAGGGCCGCCGCGATGCCGGTGCCGATCGCCATGAACAGGACGTGGGAGTGGCCGCGGCCGGCCGCCAGCCGGGCCTCGGCGACGCCACCGACGCGGACGTCGTGACCCAGGGCGGCGGGCAGGCCCAGCCGGTCGGCGACCAGATCGCGCAGCGGCACGTCGCGGAAGCCGACGTTCGAGGACCAGACCGCGATGCCGTTCGCCTCGTCGATCACGCCGGGCACCGCGACGCCGGCCGCGATCGGGTCGAGTCCGTCGTCCCGGGCGCGCTGGGCGAGGCCCTCGGCGACGTCCAGGATCGTGCCGATGACCGCCTCCGGGCCGCGCTCGGCCCGGGTGGGATGGCGCTCCGCGTGGTGGACCGTGCCGTCCGGGCGGACGAGCGCGCACTTCATGCCGGTGCCGCCCACATCGAGGGCGACGACTGCCGCGTCTTTCACCGTTCTATGTTCTTTTACTCAGGCCAGGAGGACCGAACGGGTCAGGTTGCGGGGCTGGTCCGGGTCGAGGCCGCGGGCGGTGGCGAGCTGGACGGCGACGCGCTGCGCGACGATCAGGTCGGCCATCGGGTCCAGCGGCGCGCGTCCGCCACCCCAGCGGCCCAGTGCGGCGTATCCGCCGTGGTGCCGGCTGTGCACGAAGGAGGCGCCGGTCGCCTCGACGTCGTCGGCCAGCCCCGGCGGGATGTCGCCGAACGCCCAGACCACCCGGTGCGGCCCGGCGATCGAGATGGGTCCGTGCCGATAATCCATTGCCGGGTACGCCTCGGCCCAGTAGTTGGCGGCCTCGCGGCACTTCAGCGCGGCCTCCTCGGCGATCCCGACGGTCCAGCCGCGGCCCAGGAAGGTGATCTGCTCGGTCTGCCCGGGGTGCACCGGAAGCGGTAATCGCACGGCGACCTCGGCGTCCATGGCCAGCGACTCGATGTCAGCGCCGAGGTGGGCGCGTAAGAGGGCGAGGGCGCTGGTGGCGAAGCGGGTCTGGACGACCGATCGCTCGTCGGCGAAGTCCAGCGCGATCGAGTCGGTGGCCAGGTCCGCGGCGGGCTGGGTCGCGTCGGAGGTGATCACCGTGACGGGCGTGGCGGCTGTGCCGCGTGCGCCTGTGGTGTCGCGTGTGCCTGTGCCGCCTGTGTCGCGTGTGCCTGTGCCGCTTGTGTCGCGTGTGCCTGTGCTGCCTGTGTCGCGTGTGCCGGTCGCGGCGCCTGTGCCGCTTGCTTCGGTAGTCAGCGCGCGGACCAGGTCGACGATCTCGGTCGTGGTGCCGGACCGCGTGATCGCGATGACCCGGTCGTACCTACGGTCGTACGGGAATTCTGATGCCTGGAATGCGTCGGTCTCGCCCTGCCCGGTCCGCTCCCGCAGGTTCGCGTACGCCTTGGCCATGAACCAGGACGTGCCGCAGCCGACGACCGCGACGCGTTCCCCGGCGGCCGGAAGGCCCGGTGAACCGGCCAGCTTGGCGGCCAGACGCCAGCAGTCGGGCTGGCTTTCGATCTCCGCCGTCACGTAAGACATGGGCCATCCCTTACCGCGTGTCGTTGCGCAGATGCGCTCGGTCCCCGGCACTTTCGAGCGCCATTCTGCGTGCAAGATCCGAGCACGCGCAATAGCCGTCCCTCGACCGCGCAGGCCAGAGCTTTGCTTTCCCGGGCTTTCGCGCACTAATGTGCACACACTTATCACGGAACGTGCATCGGGGGGTGTGGGTGGACCGGTACGCGCGGTGGAATGCCCTGCTCGAGTTACTCGCGGAGAGTGGCCGGGTCAGTGTCGAGGATGCTGCCGACCGCCTGGACGTCTCACAGGCCACCATCCGGCGCGACTTCGACCAGCTCGCCCAGCAGCAGATGATCACCCGGACCAGGGGCGGCGCGGTCGCCAACGGTGTCTCGTACGACCTCCCGCTGCGCTACAAGAGCGCCAAGCACTCGGCCGAGAAGCAGCGGATCGGCGAGGCCGCCGCCGAGCTGGTCACGCCCGGCACCGTCGTCGGCCTCAACGGCGGCACCACGATGACCGAGGTGGCGCGGGCCCTGGCCGTGCGCCCCGACCTGAACGCCAGCGGCGAGGGCGCCCAGCTGACCGTGGTCACCAACGCGCTGAACATCGCCAACGAGCTGCTGGTGCGCTCTCGCATGAAGATCGTGGTGGCCGGCGGGATCGTCCGCCCGCAGTCCTTCGAGCTGGTCGGCCCGCTCGGCGGCGCCCTGCTCAAGGAGGTCACCCTGGACATCGTGCTGCTCGGCGTGGACGCGCTGGACGTCGAGCTGGGCGCCGCGGCCCACCACGAGGGTGAGGCCGCGATGAACAGCCTGATGGTCGCCCGCGCCAAACGGGTCGTGGTGATCGCCGACTCGTCGAAGCTGGGTGGCCACGCGTTCGCCCGCATCTGCCCGATCGCGAAGGTCGAGACATTGGTGACGGACTCCAGCGCGGCCCCCGGCCTCGTCGCGGCGTTTCAGGAGGCCGGCGTGCGGGTCATCACCGCCTGAGGCCGGCCGCTCTTGGGCAGGTTCGGAATCAGGATCAAGGCGATGAGCATGTGCATGCCGGTCAGGATCAGCTTGCTGGACAGGTCGGCGCCGCTGCCTAGCGGCCCGGCCAGCGAGACGACGAAGACCGCCAGGGCGATGATCCGCCAGGTGCGGGCCGGGTGCTGAGCTCTTCGTTCCAGGAGGGCGAGCAGCGCCCAGGCCAGGAAGCCGACGATGAGGGTGGTGGCGGCGACCGAGACCGGGCCGATCGGCTGTGTCTCGCCGCCCTGACGGATCGCGAGATCGACGCCGCCGATCCCGTCCGTGAGGGTCCAGTAGACGAGGGCGGAGGCGGTGGCGGCGGCGATGGTGACGAGGCGCGTTGTGGTTTCCATGCCGATGAATGTGGCCCAGCCGGCATGGTCGCCACATCGGCCAAGAGATATTTGTGCCACCAACTTAAGTAGGTATCGGCGGCCGACGCCGCTTGGTTAGCCTCGCCGCGTGAATCGGATTCGAGGTCGCTTCGGCGGACGGCAATCACACCCGGCACCCGCCGGGCGTGCTGCCGCGTCGCCATCGCGGTCTGCAAGCGACGGTCGCGGCGTCGGGTCGCCGTCGCAGCCGCTGAGCGACGGTCGCGACATCGGGTCGTCGTCGCGGCCGGTGCGCGACGGCCACGACGTCGGGTCGCCGTCGCAGTCGGCAAGCGCTGGCCGCCTTGTCGCGCCGCCATGGCACATCGCCGGGGCAGGTCGTGTCGGCGTGGCCGTCGGCGTGGTCCTGACCCTTGTTCCGCTGGGCGTGCTGACCGGCCTGACGATCTGGGCCGACTGGGACGGGCCGGTGCCGATGCTCGACCTGGTCGCTGGCGTGCTGGCCTGGGCCGCGTCGCCGCTGGTGCTGTGGCGGCCGGTCGGCGGGGCGCTGGTGATCAGCGCCCTGGCGCTGGTGTCGCCCGCGGCCACCCCGGCGGCCTCGTTCGGCGCATTGCAGACCGCCCGCGAGCGGCGCTTTCCGGTCGCACTCGCGGTTTGCGGTGCCGGGCTGGCCGCGCACGCGATCCAGGGGGCTTGGCGGTTCAAAGGCGGCATTTCGTACGGCTGGTGGTTGGCCCTGGTCGCGATCGGCTATGGTGCGCTGCTCGGCTGGGGCGCGTGGGCGCGGGCCCGGCAGGCGTTGATTCGTTCGCTGCGCGACCGCGCCCACCGCGCTGAGGCCGAGCAGGGCCGGCGGGTCGCGGAGGCGCGGATGCTGGAGCGGCGCCGCATCGCCTGGGAGATGCACGACGTGCTCGCCCACCGGTTGTCGCTGCTCGCCACATTCGCAGGCGCCATGGAATACCGTCCCGATTCCTCGCCGGAGCAGATGGCACGAGCCGCCGGGGTGGTCCGCGCCGGGGTGCACGAGGCCCTGGGCGAGCTCCGCGAGGTGATCACCCTGCTGCGCGACGACGAGCCCGGCTTCGAGACGCGTCCGCAGCCCGTGCTGGCCGACGTCCCTCGGCTGATCGAGGAGTCCACCGCGGCCGGCGCCGAGGTGCGCTTGCATGACGAGGTGCGCGACCCGGAGGCGTTGCCCGCCGCCGCGGCCCGCACCGCGTACCGGGTCGTCCAGGAGGGACTCACCAACGCCCGCAAGCACGCGACCGGCCGCCCGGTGTCGGTGACCATGACCGGCGAGCCCGGCACCCGCCTGGAGATCGACGTCCGCAATCCGCTGCCGCCCGAGGGCGCGCTCCCGTCCGTGCCCGGTACCGGCACCGGCCTGGTCGGCCTGACCGAGCGGGTCCGCCTGGCGGGCGGCGAGCTCGACCACCGCCGAGCCGACGGCGGCTTCCGCCTGCACGCCTGGATCCCGTGGCCATCCTGACCAGCGGGTCACCACCGGGGCAGATGCGACCAGTCTTGGGCCAGCGTGACCGGCGTGCCCCAGACGCTGCGCACGCGTGACCGGTCCGGCCCCTGATACACGCGCCGGCCCGGCCCAGGGGCTGGCCGTTGTGGATTTGTCGGCCTACCGCGGCTGCGGTGCTGCTTCGGCGCAATCCCGATCGGCAAAGCCAGCCCGCCGCCGACGGCAAACCCCGGCGCGGCTGCGGCGGACCTGATATGCAGCCTGGGGCGGCTGCGGCCGACCTGATATCCAGCCCGGACCGACTGCGGCCGACCTGATGCGCGACGTAAGGCGCTGCGGCGTCGGAGATCGTCACGGTCGCTGCGACGATCCGCTCGGACGCGCACACTCCACTATGTGGACAGTCGAAACTACATCGTGTGACTGTTCAGCTGGTTCCGTCGGCCAGGAGTCCCTCGTGCGAGGCGACCCCGCTAGGCCCGGGCAGGTCCCAGCTGCCCACAGTGGCCGCCCACCCGGGTGTGGGCAGTGGCGACGGCTGGGAGGTTGTGGTTGCCCACGCCGCGGCGACTGCGGCCCGGGTGTGGGCAGTGGCGATGGCTGGGAGGTTGTGGTTGCCCACGCCGCGGCGACTGCCGCCCGGGTGTGGGCAGTGGCGATGGCTGGGAGGTTGTGGTTGCCCACGCCGCGGCGACTGCCGCCCGGGTGTGGGCAGTGGCGACGGCTGGGAGGCTGCGATTCCCCACACCGCGGCGACCCTACCGGGTGTGGGTACCCGCCACGGCCGGTACGTCCCAGCTCCCCACGGCGACAGCCCTCGCAGGGGCCGCCACGGAAGGCCAACTCATCGGAGGGTGAGCGGCGCGAGAAACAGCTGTACGGTTCCGCTATGTGGGACGTCGCAGCCACATCGTGGACTTTTCGTGGACCTTGGAGAGTTGCGCCCACATACGAGCCATAACTCTCCAAGGTTCACATTCGGCCGGAAAAGTCGGCCGGGTGAAAGCCGCATTACCGGATAAAACGATCATCCATAATGGACGAGAGTCCCACATCGCAGACGCTAGGTCCAAGATGTGGGTGCCGGTCTCAGAGGGCGGTCGCCCGTCCCACTTAGTGGAAGCGCCGCACGCCACCCGCCGAGCCCAGCAGCCCGATAGCTCAGCCGATCGAGGCTAATCACCGGAAATGTCGGATACGGCGCCACGCTTGGCCGGCCCGAGCGCACGGGCAGTGGGCGGTGGCGGCGCGCGGCGTTCGTGGGGGCGAGCGTACGGGCAGCGGGCGGTGGCGGCGCGCGGCGTTCGTGGGGGTGAGCGCACGGGCAGCGGGCGGTGGCGGCGCGCGGCGTTCGTGGGGGCGAGCGCACGGGCAGTTGGCGGAGGTGGCGCACGGCGTTCGCTCGCTACAACGCCGGCCGCCCCGGCGAGTTTGCGCAGGCTGCTTGCGAATCGCGGCAGGTGGGGATGCGGGTCGGACGACGGCGTGCCACCAACCCGTCTGGGGACAGCGCGACCACCAGGTCCGTCGATAGCATGGCCGGCGTGACCGATCCGGCCGTGGAACCCGCCGGCGGCGTGAGCCGGCCGGTGCGCGTGCTCGTCGTCGACGACGACGCTCTGGTGCGCGCCGGGCTGACCATGATGCTCGACGGCGCCGCGGGCATCGCCGTGGTCGGTGAGGCCGCCGACGGCGAGCAGGTCCCGGCTGCAACCGACGCACACGCCCCCGACGTCGTCCTCATGGACCTGCGCATGCCCCGGATCGACGGCATCACCGCGACCCGCCGCCTGCGCGGCCGCCCGCACCCGCCCGAGGTCATCGTGCTGACCACTTTCGACACCGACGAGAACATCCTGCACGCCCTGCGGGCCGGCGCCAGCGGCTTCCTGCTGAAGGACACCCCACCCCCGCAGATCGTGCACGCGGTCCGCCAGGTGGCCGCCGGCGAGCCGATGCTGTCCCCCGCGGTCACCCGCCGCCTGATGGACCGGGTCGCATTCCAGGCCGGCACGTTCCAGCAGGCCCGAGGCGAACTGGCCGCCCTGAGCCCCCGCGAGCGCGACGTGGTGCTGGCCATCGCCCGCGGCCAGTCGAACGCCGAGATCGCCGCCGAGTTAACCATGACGGTGGCCACGGTCAAGGCCCACGTCTCGCACATCCTCACGAAGCTGGCCTTGGACAACCGCACCCAGATAGCCCTCCTGGCCCACGACGCCGGCCTGGCCTGACCCGATTCGACGATCACCGTCGATGTTGCCGCGCGGTCCTAGCATCGTCGCTGAGCGTCACGACGGGGGTGGGCGACCATGGATGGACCGGGTTTTCACGTCGAGGTCGACGTGCTGGAGGCCGCCGCGACCGGCATCGCGCAAAGTGTGGCGGATCAGCGCGAATCCGCTTTAGACGAGCTTGATCGCGAGGAAGCCACCTACGGCCACGCCGGGGTGCACCAGGAGATGGAGAACCTCTGCCGACGGTGGGGCGACGGCCTCGACATCCTGGTCAAGGACGCCGACGCGATCGCCGAGATTCTCACCGCGGCGGCGACGGCCTACCGCGAGGCGGACGCTTCGGCGGCGGGACGGCTGACCTCCGACCCGGCGGAGAGGGTCGTCGATGACTGAGCTCGGCGCGACTCATGACCCTCGTGCCCTGGTACCGGGCGATCCGGCCACGGTGGCCGCGAACGCGAAGGCGCTTCAGGTGCGCGCCGGCCACCTTGAACTGACGGGCGACGGCCTGGCAGACATCGATGCAGGCGGCTGGCAAGGCGTCGCGGCGGACGAGTTCCACGTGAAGTTCAGCTACGAGCCCAACAAGTGGTACTCGGCTGCCAACTCGCTGGCCACCGCCGGAGATGCCCTCACTACGTATGGGCACACGCTTGAGTGGGCACAGGGCCAGGCGGCCGAGGCGATCCGGCTCTGGGACGAGGCCGCAGCCGAATCCGCGCGAGCGCGCGGCGCCTACCAGCAAGCCGTGGCGCAGACTCCGCCCGGCCAGCTGATCGCACCGTTCATGGACACCGGCGAGCCGGGCCGGCAAGCCGCGCTCGACACCCTGCGTATTGCGCGAGACCAGGTCGAAAGCGCCGGGAAAACCGCCGGGCGCTTCCTCGCCCAGGAGGCGGACGCCGCCCCGGAGAAGTCAAGCTGGCTGCACCAGGTCGGCGACTTCGCGCGGAACGTGGGGGCCAAGGTCGTCAACGGATTCGCTTCGTTCGGCAACGCCATGGTGCACCACCCGGGAGAAACGGCCGCGTTGGCCGGAGGGATCGTGCTCACCGCCGTCAGCGCGGCCGGCGACGGGCTGGGGTTCGCCCTCGACGCCACCGGCGTGGGGGCCGTCGTGGGCACGCCCCTCAACATGGTCGCCACCGCGGGCGTGGTGGCGGGCGCCGGCATCACCGGAGCGGCCACGACCTCGCTGATGCAGCACGCTGCCGGCGAGGACGCGGTCTCTCCGGTCAGCGGCAGCAGCCCGGCGCGGTCGGTGCCGCGCAAAACCGATCGGCTGAAGGAGCATCTGACCGAGAAGGACCTCGACGCGGCGAGCCGGGAACTTAAGGGCGAGGTCGTCGCGACCAAGTCCACCGGCCAGCCATGGGATCACGTCGACGAGGTCCAGAACGCCCAGCGCGGTCTCGTCAAGCGCATCGATCAGCTCAAGCGGCTTCTCGGCGACGCCCGGGCCTCGGAGGCCGAGAAGGCCGCTTACCAGGAGGAACTCTCCGAGGCGAGCCGATTGCTCGACCACTCGGAACAGTTCGTGCCGCGGCCCTAGGATCCACACGTCGACGATGGGAGGAGGTGATCTCGCGATGTCCGAGGAGCGGTCGCTCGAGGAGATCGAGGAGGACTACTGGGGGGATCCGCCCGCCGGGGCCACGCGGCTCGTCGCGACTGTTCACGGGCTTCGGCGGCGGCCGGTGGGCAGCCTCGACACCGAGGACCTTCGGGTTCTCATCGGGCAGAAGGTGGGGCTGGGGGCGCTGCTGCCGCTCGCGCTCGACCGGCTGGAGGAGGATCCGCTGGCCGAGGGTGACTTCTACCCCGGGGACCTTCTCGTGGCGGTGCTGCGCGTTCCGCGCGACTACTGGGCGGGGCATCCCGAGCAGCACGTACGGGTGAACGGTGTGGTTGAGCGGCTCGGGGCGGGAGACCTGGATGACACTCTGCGAGATGACATCACGGCGTTCCGCGCATAGCGGACATTGACGAAGTTGCCTAGAGTCTCGCGGATGAGTCCCGTACTGGAGATCGCCGGGCTGCGGAAGACGTATCGCAGCCGCAAGGGCGTACGGAAGGCGCTGGACGGCTTCGACATGGTGGTCGAGGCCGGGCAGGTGCACGGCTTTCTCGGGCCCAACGGCTCGGGCAAGACCACCACCCTGCGTACGCTGCTCGGCCTGATCAAGCCCAACGGCGGGCGGATGGCGCTGCTCGGCCAGGAGGTGCCGGTCAACCTGCCGCGGGTCGCGGGGCGGGTGGGCGCGATTGTGGAGAGCCCGCAGTTCTTCGGCAACTTCACCGCACGGGACACGCTGTCGCTGCTCGCCGACGCGGGCTGCGTGGACCGCAACCGGGTCGTCGCCGTGCTGGAGCTGGTCGGGCTGCGGGACCGCGCCAAGGACCGGGTCAAGACGTACTCGCTCGGCATGAAGCAACGGCTCGCGGTCGCGTCCGCGCTGCTCAAGGAGCCGGCGCTGCTGATCCTGGACGAACCGGCGAACGGGCTGGACCCGGGTGGCATCCGGGAGATGCGCACGTTGATGCGCACGCTGGCCGAGTCCGGCATGACCGTCGTGCTGTCCAGCCACATCCTCGCGGAGATCCAGCTCATCTGCGACTCGGTCACCATCATCTCGGCGGGACGCCGGGTGGCGTACGGGAAGGTGGCCGACGTGCTCGCGCAGCACGCCGAGGCCGGCGGCGTCAAGGTGCGGCTGGAGCCGGGGGTCGACACGCGCAGCGCGGTCGAGCTGCTGCGGGCCAACGGCGCCCAGGTCACCGTCGAACATGACCACTTCACGGTCGGCAACGCCGGGAACCCGGCCCAGATCACCCGGATCCTCGCCGAGAAGCAGATCTACGTGAGCGAGCTGAGTCCGCTGGCCGCCGACCTGGAGAGCGTCTTCCTGGAGATCACCCAGACCGCCCCGGTGGACGGCAAGAACCGACAAGTCGACCAGACCGCGATGGCGCCGGCGCAGGGCGGGTGGGGCGAATGAGCCTCTACCAGGCGGAGACCCGGCGGCTGCTCAAGCGCCGCTTCACCCGGCTGTTCGTGCTGGGCGGCCTGCTCATCCTCGCGGCGGTCGCGGCCGGCACGTTCCTCACCAGCGAAAAGGTCGGCCCCGATCAGATCGCCGCGGCGCAGCTGAAGGCGCAGAACGAATACCGTTCGGCGCTGGCCGATGCCGAGAAGGTGAAAGCGGACTGCGCGGCGGCCCAGGGCGCCGCGGACGCCCCGGACTGCGCGAACCTCTACACCCCGACCCCGGACAATTTTGCGGCCGAGTGGTACATGCCGCCCACATTCGACTTCCGCGAGAAATTTCCGGATATGGTCACTACGCTGGCGGCGATCATGGCGGTGGTCGCGTTCATTGTCGGCGCCAGCTTCGTCGGGGCCGAGTGGAGCAGCGGCGGCATGATGAACCTGCTGCTCTGGCGACCCCAGCGGATCCGCGTGCTGAGCACCAAGCTGGCCGCGTTCCTGGTCGGGGTGACCGCGCTGACCGTCGTCCTCGCCGCCGCCTGGACCGGCCTGTTCGTCCTCATCGCGCACGCCCGCGGCAGCACCGCCAGCATGACCTCGGGCGCCTGGCAGTCGATGGCCCTGATGGAGCTGCGCGGCCTGGGCCTGGTTGTCGCGGCGGGCACTCTCGGCTTCGGTCTCGCCTCGATCGGCCGGCACACCGCGATGGCGCTCGGCGCGGTCGTCGGCCTGGTCATCGTCTTCCAGTTCGGTCTCGGCACGGTGCTGAACCTGGCCCACGTCAAGTTCTTCGAGGCCTACCTGATTCCGGTCTGGATGATCGCCTGGATGAGCAAGCGGTACACGATCCAGGACACCTCGTCGTGCGACTTCAGCGCCACCAGCGGCTGTCAGCCGGACACGCTCACGCTCACCTGGCAGATGGCCGGCACCGGCCTCGCCGCGATTTTTCTCCTCGTTGTGATTGCTTCTCTGTGGACGATGCGTAAGCGAGACGTGACATGAGGTAACGTCGAGCTGCCCATGCGGAGGGAGGGCCGCCAGCATTTATGCTGGCGGTTCCGCTGCAGTCGTGCATTCGTTTTTGGAGCGCCATGGAGCCCAACCCCGCTCCACAAGAGCAGGACCAAGAGCCGGAGCACATCCCCGCTCAGCGCGCGCCGGAACACTCCGAGGCCGCCCTCGACGATCGCGAGCTGCAGATCCTCGAGTTCGAGAGCCGGTGGTGGAAGCACGCCGGCAGCAAGGAACAGGCGATCCGGGACACGTTCGGCGTCTCGTCCACGCGCTATTACCAGCTGCTCAACACGCTTCTCGACAACCCGGCCGCGCTCGAGCACGACCCGGTGCTGGTCGGCCGCCTGCGGCGCCTGAGATCCACCCGAGCCCGTACGCGTCGTCGTTGACCTCAGCCGCGCTGGTGGTTTTCCGCGTACGCCTCGAGCCACCCCACCTGAACCGGATCGAGCGACGCCCGCACCCGTTCCCGCGCGTTCGCCACGTTCGCCGCGGTTACCGTCGTCGCCTCCAGCGAGTCCCGCATCGCGGCCAGCGCCGACTCCCGGATCAGCGCCGCACAGTCGGCAGCCGAGAAACCGGTCAGCTCGGCCCCCAGCTTTACCAGGTCGACCGACTCGTCCAGCGGAACGGTCTGGGCCGACGCCCGCAGGATCGCGGCCCGCGCCTCGGCGTCCGGCGGCGGCACGTAGACCAGGCGTTCCAGCCGGCCGGGCCGCAGCAGCGCCGGGTCGATCAGGTCGGGCCGGTTGGTCGCCCCGACCACGACGACGTTGCGCAGGTCTTCCACGCCGTCCAATTCGGTCAGCAGCGCGGCCACCACGCGGTCAGTGGTGCCGCCGTCGGTCGCCTGGCCACGGGTCGGCGCGAGCGCGTCCACCTCGTCGAGGAAGACCAGCGTGGGCGCCGCTTCCCGGGCCCGGCGGAACAGCGCCCGCACCGCCCGCTCGCTGTCGCCGACCCACTTGCTGAGCAGCTCGGCGCCCTTGACCGAGAGCACGTTCGCGCGCCCGGTGCCGGCGATCGCCTTCACCAGGTATGTCTTGCCGCAGCCGGGCGGGCCGTAGAGCAGGACACCGCGCGGCGGGGACACCCCGAGCCGGGCGAACGTGTCCGGATAGGTCAGCGGCCACAGCACCGACTCGGTGAGCACCTGCTTGACCTCGGCCATGTCGCCGACGTCGTCCAGGGTCACGGCGGCCACCTCGAGCGTCGAGTCGGCCATCGAGGTGGGCCGGACCACGTCGAGCGCGGCCTCGAAGTCGGCCATCGCCACGGTCGGTGACTCGGACTCCTTCTGGCGCAGGGCGGCGCGAACACCGGCCTCGCGGGCCAGGGCACCGAGGTCGGCGGCCACGAAGCCGGGGGTGCGGCCGGCGACGTCGTCGAGGCGTACGTCCTCGGCCAAGGGCATGCCGCGGGTGAGCACGCCGAGCTGCTCGCGGCGCATCGCCGAGTCGGGCAGCGGCACGGCGAGCTGGACCGCCAGCAGGTCGGGCGCGCGCAGCGACGGGTCGACCGACTCGGGACGGCTGGTCGTGCACACCACCGCCACGCCGGCGCCCACCACCTCGGCCAGGATCTGCCGGAACACCGTCGACAACGGGCCGGGCTCGTCGCGCGGGGCGAGCGCCTCGACGTCCGAGAAGATCAGCACGGCGGGCTCGGGGCCGCGGGCGTCGCGGACGAGCTGACGCAGCCGGCCGGCCGCCGCGTCGTTGGTCAGCGCCGCGAGCTCGGGCGCCCAGACCGGCACCACCCGCGCGCCCACCTGCGCCGCCACCGCACGCACCAGCGCCGACTTGCCGGAGCCGGACGGGCCGGAGATCAGCACGCCGAGCGACACCTTGGTGCCCAGCCGGGTCAGCACCTCGCCGTGGTGGAAGCCGAGATCGAGCAGCTCCTGCAGCTCCTTGGCCTGGGCGCGCAGGCCGGGCAGGTCGTCGAGGCTAGGCGGCGGCACCTCGGGGTCGGTGGAGGCGGGCGCGTGCGGCCGGACCGCCGCCGCGGGACCGTGCGTGGGGGCCGCGAACTGCCCGTCCGCCCAGCCCACCACCGTGTCCATGGTGACCAGGGCGGCGTCCGCGTCCTCGACCGCGACGACGGTGAGCAGGGTGCTGGTCCAGGCGTACCCGACGCGGTTCGCCAGGCTGCGCCGGGCCGCCTCGACCAGCGAGCGGTTGCCGGCCTCGGGCAGCACGTCCTGCGGGAGCAGCGAGACGTCGTCGCCGGAGCTGACCACCTTGCCGAGCAGGGCGAGCCGCAGCATCTCCGGGGAGACGACGGCGACGATCTCGGCCGGGCCGCTGAGCGTCACCCGCCGGGCCGCCACCACCGGCAGCGGGGCGATCGTGACCTGGCCGCCGTCGCGCATACCGAGGTTGCCCAGGGTCAGGTCGTCGGCGTAGAGCAGCGCCCGGCTCGCGGGGGTCTCGGTGCGGGCGGCGACGCCTGCGGTCGTGCGCGGACCGGTCAGGCGTACCGGATCGCCGGGGTTGATCGCCAGCGCGGCCATCACCTCCGGGTGGAGGCGGACGATGCCTCGGCGAGCGTCGAGAGCGGCCGGACGCAGGGTGACGGTGAGCGTCAGTTCGTCAGCCACAGAGAGTGCCTTCCATTCAGAGCCGGCTCCGATCGTCCACGCTATCGCCCGGAACAAGCTGAGAGTCCCCGACCGGTTCGCTGAGAGCTTTCACAGGCAACAACCTGGGCATCCCGGTTACCGTTCACGGCATGTCTGGGCTGCGCCGATTACGGATGACCCGCGGACGCCTCATCGCCTCCGCGGTGGTCGTCGCATTGATCGCCGCGGTCGTCGGCTGGGCCGCCTGGCCGGATCGTGACTCGTGGACCACGCACGATCAGATGATCGCGATGCTCACCGGCCCGGACCGCAATCAAGCGGTCTCCATCGACACCCGGCTCTACTTGCCCGATGATCGTTCCGGCAAGGTCCCGGCGGTTCTGCTCGCGCATGGCTTTGGCGGCACCAAAGAGTCGCTCGACACCGACGCGAAGAAGCTGGTGCAGCGCGGCTACGCGGTGCTGACGTATACCGCGCAGGGGTTCGGGCACAGCGGCGGGCAGATCCATCTGGACAGCCCCGACTACGAGGTGCGCGACGCGGAAGGACTGCTCGACTGGCTGGCCGCCCGCCCGGAGATCCAGACCGACGCGCCCGGCGATCCGCGGGTGGCGGTGGTCGGCGGCTCCTACGGCGGGGCGCTGGCGCTGCTGCTGGCCGCGCAGGACCACCGCGTCGACGCGATTGTGCCGTCCATCACATGGAATGACCTCGGCCACGCCTTCCTGCAGCAGTCCGCGGACACGAGCGCGACCGGCGTGTTCAAGAAGGGCTGGGCCGGCATCTTCTTCGGCAACGCGGGTGCGGTCCCGGCCGGTCAGAGCACCGCCACCAGCGGCATCGACCCCGCCTGCGGCCGGTTCGCGCCGGACGTGTGCGCCGCCTACTTCTCGCTGGCCACCGCCGGGCACCCCGACCAGAAGACGCTCGACCTGCTGCACCGATCCAGCCCGGCGCCGGTGCTCGATCAGATCAAGGCGCCGACACTGCTGATCCAGGGCGAGGTCGACTCGCTCTTCCCGCTCTCCGAGGCGGACGCCAACGCCCGGGGCATCGCCGCGACCGGTACGCCCGTGCGGGTCGCCTGGTTCACCGGCGGGCACGACGGCGGCGTGGGCCCGAAGACCGACCAGGACCGGGTGCAGTTCCTGACCGCCCAGTGGCTCGACCACTACCTCAAGGGCGAGGGGACGGCGCCGGCGTCGAGCTTCACGTACTCGCGGGTGGCCGGGTTCAGCGCCGAGGATCGAGGGCTGGTCACGAACGGGTACTCGGTCAAGGCGTACCCGGGGCTCGGCGGAACCGAGACCACCCGGCTGGACCTGACCGGCCCGGCGCAGCCGATCGCGAACCCGCCGAACGGGAACCCGGCCGCGCTCTCCTCGCTGCCCGGCGCCGACGCCCGGCTGAGCACGCTGCTGGCCGGCACCGTCAACGACATCCCCGGACAGCACGCCACCTTCGAGTCGCCGCCGGTGCGCAGCGCGGTCGAGGTGGCCGGCGCGCCGACGCTGCAACTACGGGCGGCGTCCCCGACCGGCGAGGCCACGCTGTTCGTCAAGCTCTACGACGTCGACCAGACCGGGGCCGAGACGCTCACCGCCGGCCTGATCGCCCCGGTCCGGCTCACCGGACTGCCCAGCCTCATCGACCAGGCCCGGCCGGTGCGCGTCACCCTGCCCGGCATCGTCCGCGAGATCGCGCCCGGCCACCGCGTGCGGGTCGTCGTCGCCACCACCGACCAGGCCTTCCTCTCGCCGACGCAACCCGCGACCTACACCGTCGCGCTGGGACCGCAGCTCACGCTGCCGACGCTGGTGGGCACGCCGATCGCCAACCCCGAGGCCATCTGGTGGTACGTGCTCGCGGCGGTGCTCGTGGCGCTCGCGATCGGACTGCTCGTGGTGCTGGTGTTGCGCCGGCGGCGGCTGCGTCGACGCGATCGGCCGGCCGAGCCCGAGTTCGCCGAGACGCCGCTGGTCGTGCGGGACCTGCGCAAGGCGTACGCGGACGGGTTTGTCGCGGTGGAGGACATCAGCTTCACCGTGGAGCGCGGCCAGGTCGTCGGGCTGCTCGGCCCGAACGGCGCCGGCAAGACCACGACGCTGCGGGTGCTGATGGGCCTGACCATGCCGACCGAGGGGGAGGCGCTGGTCTTCGGTCACCGCCTGGTGCCGGGCTCGCCGATCCTGTCCCGGGTGGGTGCGCTGGTCGAGGGGCCGGGCTTCCTGCCGCATCTGACCGGGCTGGACAATCTGAAGGCGTACTGGACCGCGACCGGCCGCCCGCTCGAGGACGCGCACTTCGACGAGGCGCTGGAGATCGCCGGGCTGGGCGACTCGGTGCATCGCAAGACCCGCAAGTACAGCCACGGCATGCGGCAGCGGCTGGCCATCGCGCAGGCCATGCTGGGGCTGCCCGAGCTGCTGGTGCTGGACGAGCCGACCGACGGGCTCGATCCGCCGCAGATCGCCGAGATGCGCCGGGTGCTGCGCCGGTACGCCACCGGGGGCCGGGCGGTGCTGGTCTCCAGCCATCTGCTGGCCGAGGTGGAGCAGACCTGTACGCACGCCGTGGTGGTCAACAAGGGCCGGATCGTCGCGTCCGGCCCGGTCGACGACATCGTCGGCGAGTCGCCGTCGGTGCAGCTCGAAGTCTCCGACGTGCCGGCCGCCGAGCGGATCCTGATCCGGCTGGGCGTGCGCTCGGTGACCCACGACGGCAATTCCGGACTGATCGTGGACATGAACGGGACACCGCGCGCCGAACTGGTGGCGACGCTGGTGCGCGAGGGCGTGGACGTCGACCGGGTGGTGCCCCGGCGCCGCCTCGAGGACGCCTTCCTGGCCCTGGTGGGCGACAACTCGGTGGGGAGTGGGGACCGATGACCGCGATGGGGTACCGGCCCTCGGCGACGCTGCCACTGTGGGCCGAGGTGCGGCGGCAGGCTTCGCGGAGGCGTACGCAATTAGCTCTGGGGTTCATGGCGGCCTTGCCGTTGATCGTGCTGATCGCCTTCGAGCTCGGCGGCAACCGCACCGACGACGACCCGAACGACGTGGGGCCGTTCGGCAGCCTGAACGACCTGGCCACCTCGGGCGGGCTCAACTTCGCGTTGTTCTGCCTCGCGGTGTCGGCGGGGTTCCTGCTGGTCGTGGTGGTCGCGCTGTTCTTCGGCGACACGGTGGCGAGCGAGGCGGGCTGGGGCAGTCTGCGCTATCTGCTGGCGGTTCCGGTGCCGCGCGCCCGGCTGCTCGGCGTCAAGCTGGTGGTGGCCGGCGGGTATTCGCTGGTGGCGTTGCTGCTGCTGACCGGCGTCGGGTTGCTGGCCGGCACGTTGCGCTACGGCTGGCATCCGCTCGGCAGCATGGTCTCGTCGCAGATCCCGGAAGCGTCGGGCCTGGTGCGGGTGCTCGCGGTGGCCGCCTACCTGGCGGTGAGCCTGCTGGTGGTGGCGGGGCTGGCCTTCCTCGCGTCGGTGCTCACGGACGCGCCGCTGGGGGCGGTCGGTGGTGCCGTGATGGTGTGGATCCTGTCCAGCATCCTCGATCAGATCAACTCCCTGGGCGACGTACGGGACGTGCTGCCCAGTCACTACGGCAACGCGTGGATCGGGTTGCTCTCCACCCCGGCCCAGATCGATGACCTTGCCAAGGGGGCGATCACGTCGATCCTCTACGCGACGCTCTTCTGGGGTCTCGCGTTCTGGCGCTTCACCAAAAAGGACATCACTTCGTAGGATCGGATGTTGAAGTCGCTCACACCTCGGGACACACCGATGAAGATCGTGACGCGACGTCGTAAGGTGATGGACACAACTGAAGACCTCATCCAGAGGGGCAGAGGGAACGGCCCTGTGAAGCCCCGGCAACCACCACGCATGTCTCGATGGCGAGGCCGCGCGCGGAGAGGTGCTAATTCCGTCCCTGGTCGGCAGATCGCCGCGGGGAAAGATGAGAGGGAAGGCCTCCATGACGTCCGCCGTCAGTGCACCCAGCGCTACCCCCACCTCACCCGCTCGCGGGCTGGTCTGCCGCGCCTGCGGCGCCGAGTACCCGTTGGCCGCGCAGCACGCCTGTTACGAATGTTTCGGCCCGCTCGAGGTCGCGTACGACCAGGCGGCGCTCGCGCGGGTAACCCGGGCCGACATCGAGTCGGGCCCGCAGAACATCTGGCGGTACGCCGCCCTGCTGCCCACCGGGCAGGACCCGGCTCAGCGGGTCACCCTCAACCCGGGCATGACCCCGCTGGTCGCCGCGCCGGCGCTGGCCTCGGCGATCGGGCTGCAGGCGCCGCTGTACGTCAAGGACGACTCGGCCAATCCCACGCACTCGTTCAAGGACCGGGTCGTCTCGGTGGCGCTGACCGCCGCCCGCGGGCTCGGGTTCAACCGCTTCGCCTGCGCCTCCACCGGCAACCTGGCCAACTCGGTGGCCGCGCACGCCGCCCGGGTCGGCGCGCCGAGCATCGTGTTCATCCCGTACGACCTGGAGCAGGGCAAGGTGATCACAACCGCGGTGTACGGCGGTGACCTGGTCGCCATCGAGGGCTCGTACGACGACGTGAACCGGCTCTGCGGCGAGCTGGTCGAGACCGACGAGTTCGAGGACACCGCGTTCGTCAACGTGAACGTGCGGCCGTTCTACGCCGAGGGCTCCAAGACCCTCGGGTACGAGGTGGCCGAACAGCTCGGCTGGCGCATCCCGGCGCAGGTGGTGATCCCGATGGCGTCCGGGGAGCTGCTCACCAAGATCGACAAGGCGTTCTCCGAGCTGGTCGAAATCGGTCTGGCTACCGCTCCGGCCGACGGGTGGACGGTCTTCGGCGCGCAGTCGGAAGGCTGCAACCCGATCGCGACGGCGCTGCACCGCGGCACCGACGAGATCATCCCGGTGAAGCCGACCGGCATCGCGAAGTCGCTGAACATCGGCGACCCGGCCGCCGGGGCGTACGCGATCGAGGCGGTCCGGCGTACCGGCGGCTGGATGGACTACGCGAACGACGAGGAGATTCGCGCGGGCATCCGCTTGCTCGCCGAGACAACCGGGGTCTTCGCGGAGACGGCGGGCGGCACCACGGTCGCGGTGCTGCAGAAGCTGGTGGCCGCCGGAAAGCTCGACCCGTCGAAGGAGACCGTCGTCTACAACACCGGCGAGGGGCTGAAGACGATCGATGCGGTGGCCGAGCAGGTCGGGCCGACATATCAGATCAAGCCGTCGCTGCGCGGGGCCCGGGAGGCCGGCCTGCTGGGATAACGCTGGGTGACGGCGTATCAGCCAATCGTCAAATTTTCCAACCGTCGAGGACTTGCGCACCGATCTCAACCTTCGGCAGGATGCTCTCTTGCGGGAGGACGAGACGCCGTACGCGGAACCTCACTAGAGCTTGGCGACAATCTCCGAGGAGCCCAACGACCCAGTGCCGGAGGCGCTGTGTGTCCCTCCTCCCGACCACGTGCCGGGGTGCCCCTGTCTGCGGGAAGCGCAGACGGGGGCACTTTGGTTCCTGCCTGCCGAGCTTAAGTAGTTCCTGCTCGGGACCGTTACTCGGCGTCCCTATGGCTGGGGCGTTCCGAGCGGTGGTTGCGCTTCAACCGTTGTGCTTGGTCCAGGCGCAACGCTTGGTCCTGCTGCGGGCCTTCTCAGCGGGGGCTGCTTTTTTCGCGCCGCCGGTCGGCCTCCGCCACCCCGCCGCCACTCCTCTCGCATATCCGATATTTCCTGAGATTTGTCGGCAGGAACGAGTTGTAGACCACGACCGACGCGCCGATACCGGCTTTGGCGGCGCACGTTCGGGTCGGCTGGGACGCTGGACGGGTGGGCTCGGCGCGCGGCGCGGCGCTTCCATTCCGTGAGACGGGCGACCGCCTGCTGAGACCCGCGTCCGCATCATGAACCTGCCGTCCACGATGTGGGACGTGCGTCCATTATAGAGAGTGTTTTCGTCACGTAATGAGGCTTTCGTCCGGCAGATTTCTCCGGCCGAATGTGAACCTTGGATAGTTATGGCTCGTATGTGGGCGTAACTCTCCAAGGTTCACAAAAATCCACGATGTGACCGCGGTGTCCACATAGCGGGACCGGCCCGGCGGCGAACGGATCACCGCAGCGCCTGAGCTCTGGCACAACCGCGCCACCGGCCACGTCGACCGCGGCCCGGACCACCTCGGCCCGCCGTGACCAGGGCACGCCGCCAACAACCACGGTTAGGACTTACTCGTCCGCCCTCCGCCTGTGCGCTTGCTAAATCGCTCGCATTGATCAGCGTTGGGGTGTTGGGTTGCCGCCATGGTTGTGTCGGTTGAGGCGCTTGGTGAGGCCGCGGACGCGTTTGAGATTGACCGGGCCGCGTGGGAGATGGACTATCCGGACATTCCGCATCCCACTCTGCGGGAGTTTCGGAAGGATCTTGCGCTGCCGGACCCGGGGATCGAGACCGAGCATTACCTGGGGTTACTTGACGGGGTGGCGGTGGGGCATCTGGCGATTCAGATACCGCGGCGGGACAACCTGGACAATTTGCTGGTCAAGCTGGCCGTGCACCCGGCGCGGCGGCGCTGTGGGGTCGGGCGGGCGCTGTTCGGGCGGGCCGTGCAGCGGGCGCGTGAGCTCGGGCGCAAGAACGTGGCGGGGGAGAGCGTGCGGCACCAGGTCGCGGGCTCGGCGTTCGCGACCGCGATGGGGGCGACCGCCGTGCTGGACGAGACCCGCAGCCGGCTCGACCTGCCGCCGGGTGATCCGGGGCGGCTGGACGAGATGCTGGCGGAGGCGCGCGAGCACGCGAGTGACTATCGGGTGGTCCGCTGGGACGGCGTGCCGCCCGACGAGATCATCGACAGCGTCGCCGTCATGCTGGGCAGCTTCCTCGGCGAGGCGCCGCTGGGTGACCTCGCGTGGGAGGCGATGAACGTGGACGCCGACCGGCTCCGCGAGGACGAGCGGCGCCGGATCGAGCGCGGGCGGATCGTCTACAACACCGGTGCGGTCCACGACGGCCGGGTGGTCGCGCTGACGTCGATCATGGGCTCGCTCGCGCGGCCGGAGCACGCGTGGCAGAGCATCACGCTGGTCGATCCGGCCCATCGTGGCCACCGTCTGGGACTGCTGGTCAAGCTGGTGAACCTGGCCTATGCCCGTGAGCGGCAGCCGGGTCTCGCGGCGATCGACACGTTCAACGCCGGGTCCAACGAGCACATGGTGCGGATCAACCGCGCGATGGGGTTCCGGCCGGTGGGCGCGGTGTCCTACTGGCAGTGGACCGGGTGATCCGGAGCAGCCACGGCCGCAGCGGCCGCGCCGGGTAGTTGCCCGCCGCGAGACCGGCCCGCACCTCGAAGATGTTGCGGGCGTGCCAGGTGCCGGTCAGCGCCCGCGACCAGCCACACGCCGCCCAGTAGGCCGGCCAGAAGAGCGGTCCCAGAAACGCGTACTGGCCGGCGTGGTGCTGCTCGTGGCCGAACAGCGCGGCCCGCTGGTCGTCGAGCAGCCACTCGGCCGGGTGGCGGGTCAGGATCACCGAGCCGACCGTGAAGCAGGCGGCGGGCGGGATGCGCGGGCGGTAGCCCTCGGCGATCAGCATGTGGTCGCGAGCCTCGCGGACGCGGGCGCCGGTCAGGCGGGCGATCAGCAGGCCGGCGCCGGTGGTGCCGTTGACCGCGGTGACGAGCCGTCGCGTCCGGTGGCGGTCCATCAGATCCGCCGGCGCATCCGCAGCTCGGTCAGGACCGGGACGACCGGATGCGGCACGCGCTCGCCGGTGTCCTCGAAACCCAGCTTCTCGTACGCCCGTACGGCCCGCCCGTTGCCGGTCACCACCTCGAGCATGAGCCCCTCGCGACCGGCCGCCCGCGACCAGGACGCCACCGCCTCGACCAGGTCGGCCAGCACCTTCCCGCCGCGGTGGGCCGGCGTGACGTACACCGCGAAGATCACCGTCTCGTCCGGCGACCCGGCCATCACCGTGCCACCGGCGTGCCCGATCAGCCGGCCCCGGCCACCCGGGTCGGCCACGAACTGGGCGAGCTGCCCGCCGCGCGCCGCCTGGGCCAGCCGCCGGCGATAGCCCTCGTGCGAGCGGGCCGCGTGCTGCGCCAGGGTCTCCAGATACGCCAGCGGGTGGTCGGCGAGCATCTCGAGGCGTAGCGCCCGCATCCGCGCCGCGTCGTCGGCGGTCACCCGGCGCACGTTCCACCCGTTCATGGGGTCCTGATTACCGCGCCCCGGTGGGCGGCGGCAACCCGGTTGCCGGGAATCGGACGGGTGGCGCCGTCCCGGGCTCTGCGGCAAGGTGTTCGGATGACCGAGCCCGAGGACGCCATGCGGATGGTCGAGGGCCCGGTGGTGGAGCGAGCCGACCCGTTCGACCCGTTCGATCCGGAGGGCGGCACCGTCGAGCTGGCCCGTCCCGGCGCGCCGTCGCCGGCGGCGTGGCCGCGTGACCCGCTGGCCCCCGCCGGTGACCTGCGCGGCTGGCTGGCCGGCCTCGCGTTCGTGCTGCGGCGCTGCACCCTGCCGATGCTGCCGGCCGCGGCGCTGGCCGCCCTGCCGGCGCACTTCTTCGCCGGCCGCGTCGACGACACGGTGGTGGCCGCGCCCGCGCTCTCCGAGGCGGCCGGCGTCTTCGGGCTGTTGCTGCTGCCGCTGATGTGGCTGGCGTACTTCGCGGTCGCCGCGCTGCCGTACGTGATCCTTCTCGCCGGCATGGCCGGTGTCGCGGTCCCCGCCGCCTCGGGCGCCCGGTCCGGCCTGCGCACGGCCTGGCGGCTGGTGGCATACCGATTGCGTGGGCTGTGGCTGTGGCTGGCCGCGTTCGGCGTGGTGGTGCAGGCCCTCGGGCTGCTGCTCACCGCGGACCGGCTGGGCTCGGCGCCGGCGGCTCAGCTCGCGGTCGCGCTGGGGATCGCGGCGGTGGCGTCGCTCACCATCACCGGCGTGCTCGGCTGCGTGGTCCTGATCGAGGGCGGGCCGGGACTGAGTCGCGCGGCGCATCTGCTGAGCCGCCGGACGGCCGGGCCGCTGGTGGTGGCGTCGCTCGGCGTCCTGCTGCTGCCCCGGGTGGGCGAGCTGATCGCGGGTGGGCCCGGTTCGACGATCGCGGCGGTGGGGGCCATCCTGGTGTGGGCGGCCGCGGCCGTGGTCACCTACGCGCAGGCCCGGTTCGCCGACCGTACGGCGGTGAGCAGTTCCCGGCTGCTGGGCGAGCTGGAGGCGTCCGGCGCGGCGTGATTCCGCCCTCGGCGTACGGGTCCTCGCAAGGGCGTCGTTTCCTTGCACTCGCCCCGGGGGAGTGCTAAACAAGTCATTGGCACTCACGACTGTTGAGTGCCAAGCAGGTCGGGGCGGTGGGGTTCCGGTCGCGGCGCCGCCATCGGTGCCGGGGCACGGGCCGGTCGTCGCGGGCTATCCGGCTCGGCCTGAGGACGTCACATCGCCAGGTGGTGACGTCCGCAGAGTTCCGCAACGTGTGCGGGGCGCGGGGTCCTAGCGACCCGGCACCGCGAATGTCCAGGAGGACAAAGCCGAATGCCCAAGATCATTGCGTTCGACGAGCAGGCTCGTCGGGGCCTCGAGCGGGGTATGAACCAGCTCGCCGACGCCGTCAAGGTGACGCTCGGCCCCAAGGGTCGCAACGTCGTGCTCGAGAAGAAGTGGGGCGCTCCCACCATCACCAACGATGGTGTATCCATCGCCAAGGAGATCGAGCTCGAGGACACCTTCGAGAAGATCGGTGCCGAGCTGGTCAAGGAGGTCGCGAAGAAGACCGACGACGTCGCCGGTGACGGCACGACGACGGCGACCGTCCTGGCCCAGGCGCTGGTTCGCGAGGGTCTGCGCAACGTGGCCGCCGGCGCCAACCCGATGGCCCTGAAGCGGGGCATCGAGGCCGCCGTGGCCAGCGTCTCAGAGGGGCTCCAGCAGCTCTCGAAGGAGATCGAGACCAAGGAGCAGATCGCCTCCACCGCCTCCATCTCGGCCGGTGACAACACCGTCGGCGAGATCATCGCCGAGGCGATGGACAAGGTCGGCAAGGAAGGCGTCATCACCGTCGAGGAGAGCAACACCTTCGGGCTCGAGCTTGAGCTCACCGAGGGCATGCGCTTCGACAAGGGCTACATCTCGGCGTACTTCATGACCGACGCCGAGCGCATGGAGGCCGTCTTCGAGGACCCCTACATCCTGATCGCGAACAGCAAGATCTCCGCGGTCAAGGACCTCCTCCCCGTGCTGGAGAAGGTCATGCAGGGCGGCAAGCCGCTGGTGATCATCGCTGAGGACGTCGAGGGCGAGGCGCTGGCCACCCTGGTCGTCAACAAGGTGCGCGGCACCTTCAAGTCCGTCGCCGTCAAGGCCCCGGGCTTCGGCGACCGCCGCAAGGCCATGCTGGAGGACATCGCCATCCTCACCGGTGGCGCGGTCATCAGCGAGGAGGTCGGTCTCAAGCTGGAGAACGCCGACCTGAGCCTGCTGGGCTCCGCCCGGCGGATCAGCATCACCAAGGACGAGACCACGATCGTCGACGGTGCCGGCAACTCCGACCAGATCCAGGGCCGGGTCAACCAGATCCGTGCCGAGATCGAGAAGTCGGACTCCGACTACGACCGTGAGAAGCTGCAGGAGCGCCTGGCCAAGCTGGCCGGCGGCGTTGCGGTCATCAAGGTCGGCGCGGCCACCGAGGTCGAGCTGAAGGAGCGCAAGCACCGCATCGAGGACGCCGTTCGCAACGCGAAGGCGGCCGTCGAGGAGGGCATCGTCCCCGGTGGTGGCGTCGCGCTGGTGCAGGCCGGCAAGACCGCGTTCGACAAGCTGGACCTCAAGGGTGACGAGGCGACCGGCGCGCAGATCGTGAAGCTCGCGCTCGACGCCCCGCTGCGTCAGATCGCCGTGAACGCCGGCCTCGAGGGCGGCGTCGTGGTGGAGAAGGTGCGCAACCTCGACGCTGGTCACGGCCTCAACGCCGCGACCGGTGAGTACGTTGACCTGCTGGCCGAGGGCATCATCGACCCGGCCAAGGTCACCCGCTCGGCGCTGCAGAACGCCGCGTCGATCGCCGCGCTGTTCCTCACCACCGAGGCTGTCGTTGCCGACAAGCCCGAGCCCACCCCGGCCCCGGCCGGTGCGCCGGGCGGCGGGGACATGGACTTCTAAGTCCTACGCGTCAACGAGGGCGGGTCGCTTCGGCGGCCCGCCCTTCCGCGTCCGCGAGCAATATCCCTCGCGTAGGTGACACCTGCGGGCGCTAACGTGGGACGGTGCGCGATCCCTCCGTCTCCCGCTACACGGCCGGCAGGCTGTCCCCGATCCGCCGCGTGGCGGATCTGCAGCGCCTGCGCAACGAAGAATTCGACGTCCTGGTCATCGGCGGTGGGGTCACCGGCGCCGGTGCCGCCCTCGATGCCGCCTCCCGCGGTCTGAAGGTCGCCCTGGTCGAGGCCCGTGACCTGGCCGCGGGCACCTCCAGCCGGTCCAGCAAGCTGATCCACGGCGGCCTGCGGTATCTGGAGCAGCTCGAGCTGCATCTGGTGCACGAGGCGCTCACCGAGCGCGGCCTGCTCTCCACCCGGCTCGCGCCACATCTGGTGCGGCCGTTGCCGATCCTGGTTCCGCTGCCGGCCGGCAATCCGGTGGTGCGGGCGGGGCGCCGGGGCTACTACGGGATGGGTGTGGCGACGTACGACGCGTTCGCCGGGGTGTTCGGCACCGGGCGGGGCATGCCGCTGCACAAGCACCTGAGCCGCGGCGGCACCCGGCAACTTTTCCCGAGCCTGCGGGCCGACGTGGTGTCCGGCGCGATCCGCTATTACGACGGCCAGGTGGACGACGCCCGGCTGGTGGTGACGCTGGCCCGCACGGCGGGCAGCCTGGGCGCGGCCGTGGTGACCAGCGCCCGCGTGGTCGGGTTCCTGCGCAAGGCCCGCGAGGTGGTCGGGGTCCGGGTCCGCGATCTCGAGTCGCCCGACTCACCCGAGTTCGAGGTGCGCGCCCGCACCGTGGTGGCCGCCACCGGCGTGTGGAGCGACGACATGTCGACCATGCTGCACGACGTCGGCGTCCGTCCCGGCCTGCGGGTTCGCGCCTCGAAGGGCGTGCACCTGGTGGTTCCGCGGTCGGCGATCACCGGCGAGGCCGGCCTGATCCTGCGTACGCCCACGTCGGTGCTCTTCGTGCTCCCGTGGGGCGGCCATTGGATCATCGGCACCACGGACACCGACTGGCAGCTCGACCGGTCCCATCCGTCCGCGTCCGCGCGCGACATCCGATACATCCTCGACCAGGTCAACCAGGTGCTCGACCGGCCGCTGACCACCGACGACATCGAGGGCGTCTACGCCGGTCTGCGGCCGCTGCTGTCCGGCGAGGCCGACTCGACCTCCAAGCTGTCCCGCGAGCACGCGGTCATCGAGCCGATGCTCGGTCTGCTGCTGGTGGCCGGCGGGAAGTACACGACGTACCGCGTCATGGCGGCCGACGTCATCGACATGGCGGTCCGCCGGCTCGGCGGGACGCGGCGGCCGTCGCGCACCGACGAGCTGCCGCTGCTCGGCGCCGACGGCTACCAGGCCGCGTGGCGCGACCGGCAGGACACGGCCCGGCGGCACGGCGTCACCACCGGCGTGGTCGAGCATCTGCTGGAGCGGTACGGGACGCTGTCCATGCACCTGCTCGCCATGATCGCGGCCGAACCGGAGCTGGCGACCCCGCTCGCCGGCGCCCCGGAGTATCTGGCGGCCGAGGTCGCGTACGCGGCGCTGGCCGAGGGCGCGCTGCACCTCGACGACGTGCTCACCCGCCGCACCCGCATCTCGATCGAGACGGCACACCGCGGCACCGAGTCCGCCGAGCACGCCGCCGTGCTGATGGGTGAGGCGCTGGGCTGGGACGCCGCCGTCCGCGAGCGCGAGGTCGAGCACTACCTGGCCCGGGTCACCGCCGAGCGGCAGTCGCAGACCATGCCGGACGACCTGACCGCGGACGCGGCCCGGCTGGGCGTACCGGATGTCCGGGGAATTGCCGCTGACCGCGGGGATGATCTGCTCGAGATCGACCTTTGATCTTCGTCGACGAACCGCGATGGCCCGGCCGCGACCGCCTCTGGTCCCATCTGGTCAGCGACCTCTGCTACGAGGAGCTGCACGTCTTCGCCCAGATGCTGGGGGTGCCGCCCCGGGCCTTCGACCGGGACCATTACGACATATCGGAGTTACGGTTTCGCAGCGCGGTCTGGCTCGGCGCCACCCTGGTGCCGTCCCGGGAACTGGCTTTCCGATTACGGGCGTCGGGGTTACGCCGGCCTAAGCATCTCCACCCCGCCGACCGGCCCGAACCGGACTAAAGCGTGGCCATCTCCTGGGTGAGGTTGGCGCGAGCCTTCTCCTCCCACTGCTCGCGCAGCGGCGCCAGGCGGTAGATCGAGGGCAGCTCCAGCAGCGCCTTCAGGACCTGGGTCCGGCCGGTCTTGAAGTCGTCGTCCGGCACATGGGCGTACTCCCGGCGAATTGCCTCCGTGTACGCCCGGTACGCCTCCTCGTCGCCGGCCAGCACGGCGAGGTCGGCGTCGCAGAGCAGTTCCCCGTCCGGGTCATCGGCCTCGGTCGCGTGCCCGGCGGTCAGCCCCACCAGACGCGCCACCTCCTCGGCCGTGGCCGCGGGCACCCCGAGCGTGGTCAGCAGCCCCGCGGCGAACTCGGCGCTGTCCCGCTCGTTCGCGTCGCCGAGCGCGCGCGGGTCGTACACCGCGTCGTGCATCCACGCGGCGAGCTGCACGCGTTCCGGATGCGGGGCGAGATCGGCGTACCGGTCCACCACGTCGAGGACCTCGGTCAGGTGCGTGACCGTGTGGTACTGCCGCTGCGGCTCGGACCAGCGGCCCACCAGGTATCCGGCGGCGGCGTCCAGGTCGTCGTCCGGCACGGTCGCCCCGGCCGCCCGGGACGCCGACCGGAATCGATCTACGAGAGATGTCACGCGGGTAATCCTGGCACGACGCCCTATGGTCATTGGTTGTGGTGACGGAGCTGGGCAACCGGTCGCGGACCGGCCTGCGTGGCGCGCTGCGGCGGGGTCGCGGCGGGGTCGCGCTCGCCGTCCAGGCCTCGCTCGCCGCCGGACTCGCCTGGTTCGTCGCGCACACCCTGATCGGCACGGCCAGCCCGTACTTCGCGCCGATCGCCGCGGTGATCACGCTGGCCTCGTCGGTCGGGCAGCGCCTGCGCCGCACCACCGAGCTCGTCATCGGCGTCGCCCTCGGCATCGGCCTGGGCGACGCGCTGGTCGTGCTGATCGGCACCGGACCGTGGCAGATCGGGCTGATCGTGCTGCTCGCCGTGCTGGTCGCGACCACGCTGGGCGGCGGGACGTCGCTGGTCGTGCAGGCCGCCTCGTCGGCCGTCCTGGTCGCCACCCTGACGCCGAACACCGGGGCGCCCTGGACCCGGTTCTTCGACGCGCTGATCGGCGG
This sequence comes from Actinoplanes sp. TBRC 11911, assembly GCF_012933445.1. Classification (GTDB taxonomy): domain Bacteria; phylum Actinomycetota; class Actinomycetes; order Mycobacteriales; family Micromonosporaceae; genus Actinoplanes. The sequence goes on along the minus strand of NZ_JABBNC010000007.1, from coordinate 77,333 downwards.
CGGGATCGCGTTGCTGGTGATGACCGTGGTGCTGCCGCTCAACCCGCTGAGCGTGGTGCGCCGGGCGGCGGATCCCGCGTTGCGGGTGCTCGCCAACGGGCTGCACGAGCTGTCCGCCGCGATGAGCGCCCGGGACGCCGACGCGATCGACCGGGTCCTGGACGAGTTGCGCGCGGCCGACCGGTTGTTCACCGGGTTCCAGGACGCGGTCGCCGCCGCCCGCGAGAACGTCGCCTTCGCCCCCGCCCGGTGGCGCAACCGGACCGCGCTGGCCGAGTACGTGGACGGGGCCGACCACGTCACCTGGGCGTCGCGGAACGTCCGGGTGCTGATCCGGCGGGCGCACACCGCGGTCCGTGACGACGAGAAGATCCCGGATTGCCTGCCGGAGGCGCTCGGGCTGCTCGGCGACGCGGTCGACCTGCTGCGGCAGGAGTGGGCGAAAGGGGTCGAGCCCGCGGCTACCCGGGAACGGGCGCTGGCGGCGGCTGCGGAGGCGGGGAAGGCGTACGGGGAAGGGGTGGGGTTTTCCGGGGGTGTGGTGGTGGCGCAGATCCGCACCGCGGCGACCGATCTGCTGCGCGCCACCGGCATCGACCACAACGAGGCGCCGCGGATGGTGCGCGACGCGGTCGGCTGGCGGATGCGGCGGCGAGGGCGGCGGAGGCGGCCGCAAACCCGGCTTGATCATTAGAGGGTCCTCCTCGGGCCCTCGCGCCTGAGTGCGGATGACTACGCTTGCTTGCATGGCCGACGTTTCGCCGGGCGGAGCACCCGCACCGGAAACCCCGGTGCCGCAGTCCGCGCCGGAATCCCCGGTTCCGCAGCCGCCCGCGCCGGAATGGGTGGTTGCGCCGCCTGCTGCCCCGCAGACCACCGCTGTGGCGGCCCCGGTGGCGCTTGCCGGGGTCGCGCCGGCCGAGACGGCGGACGGGCTGCTGGCCCGGGAGCGGCGGAAGAACGGCTGGCGGCGCTGGCTGCCGATGGCCGGGATCATCACGTTCCTGATGCTGGTGGCCATCGGCCTGTTGCTCTTCCTGGGCGTCCGGATGGGCCCGGCGGCTCTCGCGATCGGTCTGATCGCCGCCGTCCTGCCGGTGCCGCTGCTGGTCGGTGCGTTCCTCTGGCTCGACCGGTACGAGCCCAACCCGCTTCGCTACCTGGCCTTCTGCTTCGTCTGGGGGGCCGTGGTCGCGACGTCGGTCGCGCTCGGCGTCAACACGCTGGCGGCCAACCTCTTCGACCGATGGGGTCTCTCGGATTCGCTGGTCGCGGTCCTGGTCGCACCGTTCATCGAGGAGTCGATGAAGGCACTCGGCCCGATCCTGCTGCTCTGGCGCCGCCGCGCCGACTGGTCCGGCATCACCGACGGCATCGTCTACGTCGGTCTCTCCGCGCTCGGCTTCGCCATGGTGGAGAACGTGCTCTACCTGGGCGGTCACGGCTACCAGGCGGGCGTCGAGCAGTACGGCCCGGCGACCGGCCTGATGAACCTGTTCGCGGTGTTCATCGTGCGCATCCTGTTCACCGGCTTCGCGCATCCGCTGTTCACCTCGATGACCGGCATCGGCCTGGGCATCTCGTCGCGCTCGGCGGACCGCCGGGTGCGCTGGCTCGCGCCGATCGCCGGCCTGCTCGCGGCGATGATGCTGCACGGCACGTTCAACCTGCTGCCGACGCTCACCGTCAAATTCGAACAACCGTTGATCATGCTGTACGGGTATCTCGGGTTCATGGTGCCGCTGTTCTTCGCGGTGCTCGGCTTCGCGATCGCGCTGCGCAGCTGGGAGGGCCGGCTCACCGAGCGGATCCTGCCCTACTACGTCCGCACCGGCTGGTTCGCGCCGCCCGAGGTGGCCGCGCTCGGCAGCCTCGGACGCCGGCACTCGGCGCGGCAGTGGGCCAAACGGGTCTCCGGCGACGCCGGGCAGCGGGCGATGCGCAGCTTCCAGTCCGCGTCCACGCAGCTGGCCCTGCTCCGCGACGGTCTGCAGCGCGGGCTCACCCAGCGCCCGGAGGACCTGAGCCGGGCCCAGCTCCAGGAGCAGCGGCTGCTGTCCGAGATCACCGGCTACCGGACGCTGTTCAACGGCCGCGATCCGCAGACGCCGCGCGCGTTCTGGAACGGTGCGGACTATCAGATCGCGTTCCCGGACGGGGTCACGCGCACGGTGGCCGCCCCCGACGAGCCGGTCGTCCCGGTCCCGGTGAGCTATGCGCCGCAGCCCGTGTACGGCGGTTATCCGGGTTACCCGGGGTACGGGCCGCCGCCGTTCGCCGCCGCGCCGTACGCCTACCAGCCGGCTCCGTCGTATCCGCAAATGCCGGCCTCGCCGTACGGGCAGCCATCGGCCCCGCCGTACGGGCAGCCGCCGGTGTCTTATGCGCAACCGACGGCGTCGCCCTATGCCGAACCGCCCAACCAGCAGCCGACGCCCGAACCGGAGCCGTTACAGCCGGACCACCAACCCTGGCAGCCACCGCGGGCGGGCTGACGCTCGTCACCGGAGGTTTGAAAGGCGCGAAAGGCCGGGCAACCAGAGGGCCGGGCGGCCCGAAGCAGCGGAGGCCGGCCGAGAAGTTCAGAGGCGGAGGCCGGCCGAAAATGTCAGAGGTAGAGGCCGGTGCCGTCCGGCTCGACCCGGCTGGCGGCGACGGCGTGCACGTCGCGCTCGCGCAGCAGCACATACTCGCGGCCGTGAAGCTCCACCTCGGAACGGTCGTCCGGGTCGAACAGCACCCGGTCGCCCACCACGATCGACCGCACGTTGGGCCCGACCCCCACGGCCGTCGCCCAGGACAACCGGCGGCCCATCGACGCGGTCGCCGGGATGACGATGCCGGCCGAGGATCGGCGCTCGCCCTCCCCACCGTCCTGCCGGACGAGAACCCGGTCGTGCAGCATGCGGATGGGCAGAGCGGTGTCGGTTCGGGCATCGGTGCTCACGAGCAGACGGTACGCCCGTCCGGATCCACCGCATGCTTCGGTAGGCCTGGTGTTGACGGGGTACTGTGCGGCGCCGGGCCACTACGGTGGTAGCGGGATCGTGATGGCGAGGGGGTGGCGTTGACCAGGTTGCAACGGGTTCGGGACAACCTCAAGAAGGCCTACGATTCCGGCCGCGAGTCGGTGCGTCTCGCGCGGGCCGAGGACGGCGTCGGCGAGGAGCCGGGGCACGAGGTCGAGTTCGAGGTTCCGCCGCCCCAGACCGACAACAATCACCATTCGACCAGCAGCCGGGACGACTCCGAGGTTCCGCATTCGCTGCGCATCGCGGCCGCGTGGAGTTGGCGGCTGATCGTGGTCGGCGTGCTCGGCTGGGCGTTGCTGCATTTCATCGGGATCATCCGCATCGTCGTGGTCCCGCTGGCCATCGCGCTGCTCTTGTCGGCCTTGCTTGCTCCGGCCGTGGGGTGGTTGCTGCGGTTGCGCCTGCCGCCGTCGCTGGCCACCTTCCTGGTGCTCTTCGGCGGCATAGCGGTGATCGGCGGCACCCTCACGCTGGTGATCAACCAGTTCGTGAACGGGGTGCCGGAGCTGACCCAGAACGCGAGCGAGGGCGTCCGGCAGATCCAGACCTGGGCGCGCACCGGGCCGCTGCATCTATCCGACGACCAGGTGAACTCGGCGATCGACAGCGCCCAGCAGTGGATCAACTCGAACACCGACAAGCTGACCTCGACCGGCATCGCCACCGCGACCACGTTGTTCGAGGTGCTCACCGGGGCGCTGCTGGTGCTCTTCTCGACGTTCTTCTTCCTGCGCGATGGGCGGAAGATCTTTCGGTTCGTGGTGCGCCTGTTCCCGGTCAACGCGCGCTGGTCGCTGGCCGACGCCGGGGACGCGTCGTGGCGCACGCTCGGGTCGTACGTGCGGGCCACCGTGCTGGTCGCCTTCATCGACGCGGTCGGCATCGGCATCGCGCTGGTCGTGCTGAACATCCAGTTTCCGTTGCCGCTGGCCGCGCTCGTGTTCCTGGGCGCGTTCGTCCCGATCGTCGGGGCCAGCGTGTCCGGCGCGGTGGCGGTCCTGGTCGCGCTGGTCGACAAGGGCTGGGTGGTCGCGCTGATCGTGCTGGGCGCGGTGATCCTCGTGCAGCAGCTCGAGGGCCACGTCCTGCAGCCGCTGATCATGGGCCGCGCGGTGGCGATCCATCCGCTCGTGGTGATCATCGGGATCGCGTCCGGCGTGATCCTGGCCGGCATCATCGGCGCGCTGGTGGCGGTCCCGCTGATCGCCGTGCTGAACACGGGCATCCGCCGTCTGTCCCGCCGCCGTCCGGAGGTGCCCCCCACCGCAGTTGTGGTGGGCGGCGCCGATACAGCCAAATAAGCCGATTTAAGGCATAAAAAGGGCGTGGCGTGCGGGCCTGCAGCGAGCGTGTCCACATTGCAAAGGTGGGGCCCCAACGCGGGACCCCACCTTCTCAACAGAGCGCGAACGTCAAACTCAAACCGCCGCCACGCTGAGCGCGACCTCGTTCACCCCGCGCGTCGCATCCAGGGTCAGGTCGCCATTGCCGGAGCGGCTCAGGGCGCGCAGCGTCCACGAGCCGGGGGCCGCGAAGAAGCGGAACACACCGTCCGGAGAGGACACGACTTCGGCCGTGAACTCACCGGACGAGTCGAGCAGCCGCACGTAGGCACCGGCGACCGGCGCACCATCAGCGCTGCTGACGATGCCGGTGATGACCGTTTCCTTCTCCAGGTCGACGCTGGCCGGAATCGGCGCCGACTGGTCCGGAGCCCCGCAGCCGTCGGCCAGGTCCAGGGAGATGTTCATGCTCAGGCCTCCCCGGACTCGTCGCCGAGGACGATCGGCACGCCGATGAGCGAGCCGTACTCGGTCCAGGAACCGTCGTAGTTCTTGACGTTCTGCTGGCCGAGGATCTCCTTGAGCACGAACCACGTGTGCGAGGAGCGCTCGCCGATGCGGCAGTACGCGATGGTGTCCTTGCTGCCGTCCAGCCCGGCCTCACCGTAGATCTTGGCGAGCTCGTCGTCCGACTTGAACGTGCCGTCCTCGTTCGCCGCCTTGCTCCACGGCACGTTGATCGCGGTCGGGATGTGCCCGCCGCGCTGCGACTGCTCCTGCGGCAGGTGCGCCGGGGCGAGCAGCCGGCCCGCGAACTCGTCGGGGCTGCGCACGTCGACCAGGTTCTGCACGCCGATGGAGGCGACCACCTCGTCGCGGAACGCGCGGATCGAGAGGTCCGGCGCCGACGCCTGGTACGAGGCGCGGGCACGCTGCGGAACGTCCTTCGAGTACGGGCGGGCGTCGAGCTCCCACTTCTTGCGGCCGCCGTCGAGCAGCTTCACGTCGCGGTGGCCGTACAGCTTGAAGTACCAGTAGGCGTACGCGGCGAACCAGTTGTTGTTGCCGCCGTAGAGCACCACGGTGTCGTCGTTGGAGATGCCCCGCTCGGACAGTAACGCCGAGAACTGCGCCTGGTTGACGAAGTCGCGGCGAACCGGGTCCTGCAGGTCCTGCTTCCAGTCGATCTTGACGGCCCCGGGGATGTGCCCGCCGTCGTACGCGGTGGTGTCCTCATCGACCTCGACGAAGACGACGCCCGGGGTTTCCAGGTTTTTTTCCGCCCAGTCGGCGGACACGAGTGCGGTGTCGCGACTCATCGTTTTACTCCCTTGGGGTGAGAGATGGGGGTGAGTCAGCGCACGGATACGTCGCACCGCGCGCGGGACCCAGTGGTGACAGGTTGGGTTCTCGGGCTGTTGTGCGACGGCGCCACTGCCGGCAGAGAGAAAGAGCTAGAACGTGCTCAGCACAAGTGGCCCCGTCAGATGACAGGGCGACACAGGCAGGCGGCCATGCGGCACAGGTCGACCGCACGCCTCTTGGTGAGCATCGGGCTCATAGACACGGACCCTACCAGCGGTTCCTATCGGCGGGACAGGAGCGACCACCTTTCGGGAAGAGTCCGATATCACAGCCCGCCCGAGTTGAGCGCCACGTCGCGTGCCGCGGCCGTCACTTTCAGGCCGTCCGGCGCGGCCTCGACCTTCTGCAGGGCCAGCTTCAGCGGCAGCGCCGGCACCCGCAGATCAAGAGCCAACTTCTGCGCGTACGAGTTGACGAGGTTCTGCACGAGCGGGATGTCCGGCAGCCCCGCGGCCTTGACGTCGGAGAACCGGACCTGCACGGCACCGCCCTTGACCGTCAGCTCGGCCGTACCGGTCACGTTGTAGGTCTGGCCGAGCGCCTGCACCGGTGCCGTCCCCACCAGCTTGCCGCCCTGCTCGGAAAGCTTCAGGCCGGGCTGGTCGATCAGCTCGGCGACCTGGCTGTACGGGATCGTGGCGGTGCCGGTCACGGTCGACGCCACGATGTCGCCGTTGCCGGAGCGCAGCGTGTCGAGCGGGGCCTTGACATCCCCGGCGCGGATGTCGAGCAGCGGCACCGCGATCGTCTTGTCGTTGCCGGCCGGCCCGGAGAAGTCGCGCAGCTCGATCTTGATCGCCTGGTAGCGCCCGCCGGCCACCTGGGTCAGGAACGGGAAGCCCTCGATCGTGACGTCCGGCTTCTCGCTGGTCGCCTTCTGCTGCGCCACCTGGTCGGAGACCTTGTCGCCGATCACCCGTTCCGCGTACGACGCGGCCACCCGGTCGGCCACCGCCAGCAGGCCGACCACGATGATCACCAAGACGATGAACGTGATCAGCAGGCGCCGTCCCCAGCGCTTGCGGGGCCGCCCCGTCCCATAGATCTCGCCCACCGAAAAGACCCCTCGTCGTCCGCCCGTACTTGTCGAGGAACGTACATGCCCGGATCCACCATCGGGCCAAACGGGTCAGGCGATGTACCAGTGGGCCATCGCGTACGCGAACGGCATGACCAGCGCGAAAGCCCCCAGCGGGCCCTGCATGTGCCGGGCCAGCCAGAACGTCGGCGCGTCCCCGGCCAGCCGGCGCCCGGCCTCGCCGAAGTTCACCGCCAGATCGACCAGGTTCGCGATGACCGCGGCGATCAGGCCCACCACCGCGCCCTTGGCCGGGGTGAACGGCAGCACCAGCACGCTGCCCAGCCCGGCGGCGGCCAGCGTGCCCAGCATGGCGCCGAGCACGATGCCGGCCGCGCCGCGCGGCACCTGCGCCGCGATCCGGGGCTTCGGGAAGATCGCGTCGGTGACCCGGGAGACCAGCAGGCTGACCGCCGTCGCCGCGGCCGCGACGATCACCGTCTGGGTGCCGACCTCCTGCCGGGTGAGGACGATCGGGATCGCGTACGCCACGACACCGAGCACGATCAGCAAGGTGGTACGCCACGAGTCGCTGATGCGGGACCTGTCCCCGGCCCGGACGAACTGCCCGATCAGCGCCGCCGCGAAGCCGCCCAGGGCCACCAGCAACAGCGGGAGCAGGCCCGGAGGCGTACGGGAAATGGACAGGTAGTCGGCGATGAGCGCGACCACCGCGCTGATGCTCGCCGTGGTCTTGGCCGCCGGCGGGTTCAGCGCCATGGTCCAGGCCAGCAGATAGAGCAGCTGAACCCCGAACAGCACCACCGCGAACGGCCAGCGTGAGTCCGGCGCCGAGGTCTGCGCGCCGAGGATCAGCGCGAGCCCGAGCAGCGCCGAGAAGCCGGCGATCGCCACCGACAGCTGCCGGCGGACCGGGACGACCTCGATCTCCTCGATCTCCTCGAGCTCCTCGTCGTCCTCCGGCTCGCGATCGTCGGGCTCCCGAGGGGGCTCGTCGGGCACGGCGCCGTACAGGCCGGCGGGTGGCCGCTTGGACCGCGCGATCTCTCGCGAGGCGTCAGCGTCCCAGGCGTCGTCCTGCGGCATGGAGGGGAACACGGATGCGATCGTGCCAGAAGCGCCCCGTGAGCCCAATTCACGGACGCGCCCTTGTTAAAGGTCGGTTTGACGCGAGGTGGCCGAAAGGCTGACCCGAGCCGGGCGGATCCGGTGCCGGTCTCGCCGATGCGGCGGCAGCGGGTGGACGTCAGTCGGCCGGTCTCGGCCATCCCGGCGAACCAACGAAGGCCGCAACCTGTTAGGCGCGGCGGCGCTCGGCCGAACTGACCGGCCGATCGGCGATTGTGAATCGATCTCACGAACGGAAGCCTCGGAGATCATCAAAACAGAGCCCCCGGCATACGGCGCGGCCACGCCAACCGAGGGCTCCGGACCGCAGAGAGGACCTGCAGTCGTGGAGACATTAACCACAGAACCCGCCGAACGCGCGGCGACCGACCTGATCGCCCAGTACGAGGCCTACCTGAAGTTCAAGCGCAAGGCCGCGACAACCATCGAGATTTACATCCCGGTCCTGCGCGCGATGGACCGCGACCTGCCGGCCGGGCTTGCCTGCGCCACCACCGACGAGATCCACGCCTGGATCTATAACCCCGAGCGCGAGCGGGGCGACAGCACGTACGCGTTCTACAGCACGATCGCCCGCGGCTTCGGGAAGTGGGCGTCGAACCCCCTTGAGCCGCGCGTCGACTTCAACGCGAGCGCGCTCCTGCCGCAGATCCGCGGCGACGCGGAGCAGGAGGCCGAGCCGGTCACCGAGCAGGAGCTGGCGGACATCCTGGCCCGGGCCAGGGAGCCATACCTCGACCTGTACTTCCTGGCTGCGTTCGCCGGCATGCGCTGCATCGAGATCTCTCACACGCAGCGGCAGCACATGACGAAGGAGAAGGTCCGGATCTACGGCAAGGGCGGCAAGTGGCGGTCGGTGCCGACACACCCCGCGATCTGGGAGCGCTTCTGCGACCGGCCGGCCGGGCCGCTCGCCCTGGACGTCGCCGGCGTCCCGATGGACCGCAAGAAGGTGATCGCCGCAGGGAACCGACACCTGCAGCAGAGCCTCGGATACAAGGAGCGGTCGATGCACTCGTTCCGCAAGCGGTTCGCGACCCAGGTGTACGAGGACTCCGGCCACGACATCATGCTGGTCAAGGACCTACTCGGGCATGCATTCGTCAGCACCACCCAGCGGTACGTCGGCATCAACAAGGCCCGCCAGGCCGCCGTGGTGGCCGGCCTGGCGGTGCCGACGAGGATCAACCCTTAGGAGATGATCCGGGGCCGGCGGTGGTGGGCGCCGATCCTGCGGGTCTCCTTCTGGTCAAACCGCACGCGGGTGCGGATCTCGTGTCCGACGAACTCGACCCGGGGCGTACGCCTCGGGTCGAGGTGTTCCTCGCGTGCGACGACCACGACGGTGGCCGGCCCGGCGTCGATGGTCTTGTTGATCAGGTCCCAGTCGTACAGAACGCTGTAGAGCGTGTAGCCGTGCTGCTCGATGTGGGCCAGGCACTGCTGGGCGTACGTGCCTTCGAGGGTTTCGCCCTCAGGTAGGTAGATGATCGCGTAGATCGTGTCCACGGCAGGTTGTCCCCGTCCCTTCGTGTCCTTTGGTGATCATGTGGGGACGGCTAGTTAACGCCCGCGTTACGACAAGTGAGATCAGCCTCACCGTGGATCATGTGTGCACGTTTTAATCGAAGTCGGTCGAAACGTCCACAACGGACTCCGCTGGCCGTGCCGAAAGATCCGACCTTTATTGACGCCCAGCTCAGCGTGCGTATTCTGGCGCAGCTATTCGCCCTGCGGAAGTCCCCTACGGAAGCCTTAGCGTGCAGCCTCGTGGCGAAACTGGACGTGATGGGCACCGCGGAAATCGCGGTGCGCCTCGGCGTGGGCACCCGCCGCGCCCGTCAGATCGCCATGATGAAGGGGTTCCCCGAGCCGGCCGCCGAGCTCTCGATCGGAACGATCTGGCTGACCGCCGACGTCGAGGCGTGGATCGCCCAGTTTCGGCCGCACCTGGCGAAAGAAGACCGGGCCTAGCCGCTCGGAGTTGCGGCCAGGCCCGGCTGGGGATCGATCACGGTTCCCGGGGTCATCCGCCGTGCATCGCGACTCCCCTCCGGGCCCGCCCATAGGCCCTGATCGCCGGGACACGGACCGCCGTCACGACACTGCGACGGCGGGGATCGGGGCCGGGGTTATAGCCGCGCGGGCAGGTGGCCGGCACGCATCTGGTACTCGCCGTCGACGAGCTGCACGTAGAAGCTCCGGGCGTTCCGGTGCTGACCCTCCGGTTCGACGACCACCCCGCGCAGCCAGGTCCAGCCCGGCTGGGCCGCGCCATAGCCGGTCGGCTCCCCGATGTACTCGATGACGAAGTCGTGGAGTCCGTCCGGCCACTTGATAGGGACGAGGTCGCCGGGCCTGGGCGGTTGGGTGCTCATCTGGTCAACCTCGCAATCAGGACGCGGATGGTGTCGTGGTCCGTGTCGGGCAGGCGGATGTCGCGCTCTAGGGCGCCGAGGATGGCTACCTGGTCGGCGGGGCTGAGCTCCAGGCGCAGACGTGGCGTGCGCGCCGCGTTCTTCTGGCCAGCTGCTGGGGGCTCGGGGTACGAGTCACGGGTACTCACCATCGGCGCCACTGGCCGCGTTGGTCCCTCCAGCCGGGCTGAAGCTGCCACTCTTCGAGCGGCCCGAACTCGCGGCTGGGCGTCACGTTGTTCAGCCGGACGTAGTACAGCCAGGCCTCGCCGGGCACAGTCCGCGAGACGACCGCGTAACGCTGGAACTGGAGGATGTAGTCGTCGCGGTCACGTGGCATGACGGTGACCTCGGCGCCGATCCCGAAGACGAGTTGATCGCGGGCCCTGATCAATGTTGCGCCTCCCCTGCGTCGAGAGGGTGACGCAGCGACGACGCAGGTCAGTCACCACGCCACCCCCGTCCGGGGTGACGACGGCGGGCGGGAGCGTACCCCCCACGTGATCATCCGACGGTGCCGAGAAAGTTCCGCCGACGTCAGCTCGGGACTATACGCTGGGATATGACATGCGCATAGAACTTCCGTGTATACACGTGCGCATAGCGTGATCATCTCTAGCGTGCGTGCTATGCCGTCGCGTAGGGACATCAAGCTGATGGGGCCCGCAGAGATCGGCCGACGTCTCGGTGGAGTCGGCCGTGCGCGCGTCTACCAGATCACCCAGCGCCGCAACTTTCCCGAGCCCATCGCCAAGCTGGAGATGGGCTACGTCTGGCTAGCCGACGACGTCGAGGAATGGGTCCGCCAGCACCGGCCCGAGATCGCCGACGGGCCTGAAGGCCCGGAGTAGCTGTGCCCCGGCATCGCAGACATTCCGGCCGGGCGAACTTGCTTAAGCGATCGCCCGATTGGCCGGTCATCGACGCCGATCATCCACAACGGACCACCGGCACGTGCATGGAACGCGCGGCGGCTTCACTCTGTGGAACATGTCGAGTCTCGATCGGGCAAACCGCCGGCTGAACCGCGCCAGTCGCATCGTCGGATTCCTCGCCACGCTGTGGCTGATCGGCTTCTGGAGCATCGTCATCGCGGCCGTTGGCCTCGGCGTCTACGTGCTTGTCGGCTAGTCGACAAGCGCAAAAACGCGGGCCCCTGTGGATAGCCGTGAGGCTTATCCACAGGGGCCTGCGTCATGTCGATGGGTTGGCTACCGTCCCACTATGGACGAGTTAGCGAAGCGGATCGAGCAGAGACTGATCGCGGCCGCGGACGCAGCCGAGCGCGCGGGGCTGCTACCTCCGCCACCCGAAGAGCGTGGCCACGGCCTGGCCGTCGAAGGTTGGGAGTACGGCGACCCGCTGATCCTGCTGACGGTGGCCGACGTGGCACGGATCGCGGCAGATGAGGCGCGTGCTACTCGGCCTTGACCGCGCTCGGGCTGTCCGGCTCGCCGACGCCGGACGTCACGATCGACGTCAGCACGGACGCCAGGGTGGCCAGTCCGGCGACGTCGAGCGTGTGGCCCCAGGCCAGATCGGTAATGCCGAGGCCGTCGACGGCGATCAGCGCGAGCGAGGTCTGCGCGAACGTCTTGATCGCGCGCTCGATCGTCTGTTTCCAGAACTGCTTGGTGAGCATGAGTGCCTCCCTAAACTTTGCAATCTCTCGTTGCATCACTTTGCAATGTGTGGTTGCATAGATGCATGACGACGTTCGACCTCACGAACCGCCCGACCGAGATCACGACCGCCGACGGCATCACCGTCGAGATCCGCTGGGACGCCGAGTGGCGGCGGCCCGACACCCGCCAGGCCGACACCTGGCACGTCGAGCGCGGCCACTGCGCGAACCTGCACGGCCGGCCCGGGCACCCCGACCCGTTCGCCGAGCCGACGATCGGTGAACAGTGGCGCTACACCTGGATGGACCGGCCGACCAGCATCGAGGGCATCGACGACGCCGACATGGACGACGCGATCGCGCTGCTCGTCGACGTCGGCCGCGCCATCCGGACGTCGGCCACCTTGCGCCGGCAGCGCACCGAGCGCACCATCGAGGTCCTGCAGACCCACGGCGACGCGCGGCACGCCGCGCTGACCTCCGGCACGCCCGGCCCGGAACGCTGGCAGGCACACCAGACCGCCACCGCCCAGCTCCACCGGGTCGTCCTGGCCGCGTTACGCGACCAGCTGCTGAGCGAGGACCAGATCGCCGACGCGTCCGACCTCACTCACGACCAGGTGCGCGCGCTCACGGCGGAGGTCGAGTATGGGCGGCCCGCGACGCAGTACCTCGGCGACGACGCATTCGCGCGACGACTCGGCATCGCCGTCACCACGCTGCGCTCGTACAAGAGCCGAGGCCGCCTGCCCAAGCCGGACATCGAGCTCGGCGGCGCCGACGGCTGGTCGGTCGAGACCGTCGAGACGTACGCCGCGACCAAGCTGGGCCAGGGCACCCGCACCGACCTGATGCACTGACCGCAGCCTGCGCTAGCGGGTGAGCGCTACCGCAACCGCTACGGCCAGCGACGCGATCGCCAGCAGCACGGTCACCGACGTGATCGGCCACCGCGACTTCTCGATCGTCCGGATCCGCGACTCGTGGTCGAGCAGCTGCTGCGCGGCACTGGCCAGCGGACGCAGGTCCGCCTCATGCTCCGCGATTATCTGATCGGCGCGGTCCTGCCGCGCCAGCGACGTGTCCACCCGCTGAGTGAGCGCCACCAGCTGCCCGTAGATGTCCGCGAGAGTGATGATCACGCCGCCGTTGGGCGGCTGCGTCACGACGTCGGGAGCGCGTCGATGATCTTGTCCAGCTTCGCCTCGATGCTGGCCACCCTGGCCGGGATGCCGAGCAGCTCGAGAAGCGGTGAGTCCGGCGCGTATCCGGCGGCCTTGGTGCCCGTCTGGTCACCCTTGAGCACGTCGCGCAAGCCGTGCAGGTCCAGGATGAAGTCCTGCAGGTCGCGGCTGGGCCACGCCTTGCTGCCGACCTTGTCGGTGAGTTCCACGTCTTCCCCCTCGGTTGGTGCCGCCCAGCCGGGGGCGACAAGTGCTTTGAGCTGCGCCAGTGTTCCGCGGAACGCATTGGCGTCCGATGTGGTCTGACCGCCGATGGTCGCGGTCGAGCTGTACTGCCAGATGACAGGCATTTGCCCGGAGTAGGTCTGCCAACCGCCGCCTTTGTCGCCGCCCATCCGCGCGTACAGCGACTTGAAATCGCCGGTCGTGTTCGGCAGCGGGTAGCGGGCGTTCCACAACGGGATCGTCAGGCCACGGAGTTCGTCGCCGTACTGGCCTTTCGAGGCGTAGCAGAGCGGCCGCAGCTTGGGCATCTTGGCCATCAGCCGGTTCGCCAGCGTCTGGATGTAGGCCCGGTTCGGTTTGGTCTTCGCCCCGGCCGGCCACTTCTCCGCGTCGATCTGCAGAATGTGCTCGCGGCCCGTCCAGCCAGGGCAGCTGCGGTTCAACACACCCAGCCACCGGTCGGCCTCGCTGGTCGGGTTGCCGTAGAGGTCGGGCCGCGGCACCCAGTAGGTGCCCAGCAGCACCTCGTCCGGATCGGTGCCCTTGACGTATGCCCACCAGTCATCGAGTTCCGTGTCGCCGGCGTTGGAGTCCCCGCCGGCCTTGTGTGTCTGGAAGACGATGCCCTCGCGGATCATCGCGATGGTGTTGGGCAGGTCGTAGTGCGAGACGTCCGAGCCGTAGATCGTCATCGTTCTCCTTAGGGCTCTTCGTAGGTGCCGGCCCAGCGGACGATGTCGCCGGACGCGAGGGTGAACGGAATGGTGTTCGTGACGAGGCCACCGGTCGGAGCGCCGATGAGGACGTAGGGCACGGCAGAGGCCATTGACGTGGAGGTGAGGTAGCCGGCCGTACCGGCTGAGACGTCGAGCAGCATCGCCGAGCCGATGTAGTCGATGGCCGCGTTCGGGGTGGAGGGCAGCCCGAACCGCAGGAAGCTGGTGCCGGTGACCGTGGTCGAACCCCAGGTCATGCGGGCGACGTAGAAGACCGTCTTGCCCATGCGCAGGTAGCGGCCGACGAGGCTGCCGTTACCGATCGCGGGGCTGCCGCCGGCAGCCCCGTACGTCGGCGTGAAAGCGGTCCAGGGGCCGAGCTGTGGCAGGAAGTCGTCGAGAAAGATCTCGTCACCGGCGAGCGGCACAGCTGCCTCCTACAGTCCGTATCGTTGTCGGGCGGCGATGCGGATCTCAGCGCCGGCCGGGAGAGGCTTGCTGACCGTGCCGCGGGTGACGGTGGCGGTCTGTTCGTTGGCTCCGGACACCAGCGAGGCGGTCCCCATCGCCGTGACGGTGAGGCGTTCACCCGCGATGACCACGTCGTAGGGCGTGTTCGTCGACCAGGTGATCGCGAGGTTGGTTGTGCGGAAGATCAGCGAGATCGCGCTGTTGGTGACCCCGGTCTTGAGGGTGGTCGTGCGCGGGTTCCACCGCGACTTTTCGTACACGCCGACCTCGCCCCACGGCCCGGTCGGCGCGCAGTTGAGCTCGACCGTCCACGAGTAGGGCTCCAGCCGCTGCGTGTGCCCCAGCGCCGTGATGTCGACCGCGTTGCCGGCCACCTGCGACGGTTCGTTGGCGATCGTGGTCCGGGGGAACGGCTTCGCCGCCCGCCACAGCGGGATCTGCCCGGTGTTGCGGGCCAGCTGCAGCACGATCAGCGGCCACCGGTACTCGTCGACCGTGGTCGTCTTCAAGCGCCAGTTGGCCCAGTCGGGCAGGCGGTCGTCGGTGGCGATGGCGACCGTGGCGCTGTCGTCGAGCAGGTCGACGGCCTCGATAGAGGCGTCGTCCTGGGCGACCGCGCTGGACCCGCCGTCCCGCGTGATCGTCCAGGAGTTGCGCAGCTGCTGGTCGTCGTCGGTCGGCTCTGGCGGCTCGGCGACATCACCGGGCGCGAAGTCGAGCGCGAGCTCGACCGCCCGGTTGTATCGCGCGTACCGGGGCCGGTAGCCGAGCCCGGCACCACGCTCGTACAAGATCCCGAGGTCCGCGGCCTCCGCCGCGTACAACAAGTTCAAAAACGTGTCGACGCGTTGGGCGCCGAGCGGTTCCGAGTCGCCGGGCTCGACGACGAGTTGGACGCCTTGCTCCGCGCAGAGCCGTTTGACGCGGGCGGCGGCGAGTTCGCCGACGTAGCCGTTGGCCGCGTTGATGAACTCGGCGTCGATGAACGGGGGCTCGTGGTTGTACGCGGCTACGGAGGCCATCCGGCCGCCGTTGAAACCGAGCGAGCCCTCGGCGCGCCAGCCGGTCGGCGCCCCGATCGTCCCGGTAGCGGTGTCCGACATGAAGAAACCGCCGCTGATCGTGACGTCGATGCCCGCGATGAGCAGCTTCGCGTCGATCGTGCCGCCGACCTGCGTGACGATCAGGTCGTAGGCGATCCACCGCGGCGGGGTGATCTGGGCCGCGTAGGAGTTGATCGCGCTGATCACGGTGTTGCCGTCGGCGTCGACCCCGGTCAGATACATGCCGGTGGCGTCCAGGTCGAACGTCCAGGTCCGCACCGTCCCGGTCGAGGTGACCTTCATGATCGTGGTCCGGGCCGCCGGCGGGGCGAGCAGCTGCGCGAACCACACCACCGCCCATACCGTGGGCGTGCCCATGGGCAGGAACGACGCCGCGAGCACTGTGCTCGCGGTCATGCCGACGGTCTGCAGGGCGCCGGGCAGTACCGGGCTGTTCTGGCCGAACTCGACGTTGTTGGCGCCGGCTGCCGTACCGCGCGGTAGCGCCGAGGCGGCCGATTTGGCTTCGGACTCGTCCTCGAGCGCCCAGAACGCCCAGGGGCTGTTGCGCAGCACCATCCGGGTGATCGGGGACCGCAGCGGCGTTTTGCCCTGCTGCAGGCGACGCAGGATCCCGGACGAGGTGATCGTGGCGGTCGCGTCCTTACGCGACTTGTCCCAGCGCGGCGGCCATTCCCACACGACGCCGGTGTGTTCGATCGCCTCGATCTCGAGGTCGTCGAAGGACATGATCACGGTGCCGGCGTTGGTGTTCGCCGCCGGCCGCCACGGGCGTAACCCGACCCCGGAGCCCTGGCAGACCGTGTCGTTGGCGGTGACCGTCCACGTCGTCGGTTCCGGCGACGCCTCCTCCCAGATACGTAGCCGGATCGCCGGGCCGTCCCATTGGACGCGTACCTTGATCCGCTCGTTCGCGGAGTAGGTGAACGCGGTCGTCGCCGACGCCAGGTCCGTCAGCGTCCCGCCGGACTGCCGGCCGATGATGCCCTTGACCGCGCCCGAGAGGTCGAGCTCGCACCGCACGTGCAGGTGGTCGGAGCTGTCGGTGTAGCGGACCTGCAGCCCGTAGCGCAGCGAGGCGCCGGTGGCGATCACGGGCGAGCTGACGACGAACGTGGCGTCGCCGTCGCTGCAGCTCGCACCGGTCAGGATCGCCGACTGCGCGAACCCCGCGCCGGTGAACGACACCCGGCCCATGCCGGCGCTGGCCGACCAGCCGCCGCCCTCGAGGGTCCACGGCCCGCCGGTCTCCGGCGTGCCCCAGGTACTGGCCGCCGCAGCCGTCCAGGTCGCCGCGCCAGAGATCGTGCCGACCCGCAACGGGGTGCCCTTGCGGATCTGCCCGTACCACGCGCCGAGGATGTTGCGCGTGCTGAATCGGCCGTCGCGGTTGTCGATCGTCAAGGTGCATTTGCCCGGGTCGACCTTGGATCCTTCGTCCGAGCGGCCGGCCGTGATCTCGATAGCCGACGCGGTGCGCACCCACTGTGTGATGTCGGTCCACACCCACGTCGCCGGATCGGCTTTCGGGCTGCCGCCCAGTGCCAGCTTCACCCGCACGGGCAGCACGGTCTGAGGAAACGCCATGACGCCTCCCTCACGCGTTCAGCAGGTTTTGGGTGCGCATGGCCTTGCGGAACCACTTCGCGAATTCGCGTTCGGCGCCGTCGAAGTCGAACCACACCCGGGTGGTGCCACCGCTTCCACCGGCGTTCTGCAGCAGCCGCGGCAGCTCGTCGAGCGGGGCGACGACCTCACGCTGGCCGCCCTCGCCGGCCACGATCGGCATACCGCCGCGCACGGCGGGCACGATGCCGCCCTTGGCCAGGTACGGAACCGTGGGGATGCCGAAGGAGTTGCCGCCGAGGCCGGGCACCCAGCCCGGCACCGAAAAGCGCATGCCGCCGAGGCTGCGGTTCCACAGGCCGGCTACGGCGTTGAACGCCGCCCGGAACGGTGCGGTGAAGAACCGCGACAGCGCGCCGAGCGCCTTACCCAGCCGCGACGGCAGACCAGAAAACCAGCTGGTCAGCGACGTGAACTTGGAGACGATCCAGTCTTTCGTCGCGCCCGCTCCGGACTTGATCTTGTCCCAGTTTTTGGTGATCGCCAGGACCGCGACCCCGATCGGGCCAGTCAAGATCGCCAGCAGTAACGGCCAGTTTTTCTTCACCCACCCCCAGACCGCCGAGGCTGCGGACTGGATCATGTGCCATGCGCCGATCCAGAACGCCCGGAAGCCGTCGGAGTGCTTCCACAGCAGGATCACCCCGGCGACCAGGGCGGCGATCGCGAGGATCACCAGTCCGATCGGGTTCGCCGACATGGCCGCGTTCCACAGCCACTGAGCGGCGGTCGCTGCGCCCGTGGCCACCGTGGAGGCGACCGTCGCCACCTTCTGGGCCACCAGCGCTACGGCGGCACGGCCCTTGGCGAAGGTACCTGCGTTGTCCGCCGCGGTGTTCGTGGCGGTCGCCGCCGCCGCCGTACCGGAGGCGACCGTGTTCTCCCGCAGCGCCACGGTGTGGGCCCGGATTGCCGCGGCCATCGCGAACTGCGAGGCGATTTGGAAAGCCTTAACGCCGAGGCTCACGCCGGCCGCGATGCCAGAGTGCTTGAGCAGCAGATAGCCGGCGGCCAGCACCGGCAGGAACTTGAGCAGCGGGCCGAGGTGGTCGACGGCGAACTGAGCCGACTCGCCGAAGATGTGCACCGCGCTGCCAACGTCGTCGCTGTGGCCGGCGAGGTCGCCGAGCAGCGGCCCGATCTGCGCCACGGCACCGCGCAGCACCGCGAAGAACTGGGCGATCTTCTGCTGGCCCTCGGCGCTCTGCACCCACGCCCGCAGAGCAGCCGAGCCGCGGACCAGGAAGTCCAGGGTGCCGCCCCCGTCGCCTCCGGCGTGGACGATGGCCAGCAGCGTCGCACCGACGTTGACCGCGATCGCCCAGAACTGCCTCAGGTAGCCGACGCCCGTGCGGATCCAGTCCGCGGCCTTCCCGGACTCGCGCATCCGGATCGACCACGTCTCGAACTGCTTCGCCAGATCGGTGACCCCACCAGCGAAGCCCGGCAGGAAGCTGGACCCGACGGTGACCCATTGCAGGATGCCGTTGAGCACCGGCCGGACCGCGGCCGCCAACCGGTCGGTCGCCGCCGCGGTGTTGCCCGTGAAAATCCCGACGTCGCGGACGGTGTCGCGGGCGGTGGCCAGCCCCAAGCTCTGCCGTATTGCCGTGTTGAAGCTCCCGCCCATCCGGGTCAGCCACGACGTGGCCATCGGCAGGTAGGTCGCGGACAACACCCGCAGATCCCCGGCCACGCCTTTGAACGTGGCCTGCTGACCGGCACGGGCCGCGCCCTGCCATGCCGGCACCAACCCCCGCAACGTCAGGATCACGTCGCGGCCGGCCGGGGACAGCTTCGCGAGCGCGGCCGCGGCCGGGTCGATCCCGCCACCCGCCGCGCCCGCACTCGCGGTCTCCACTTTGGTCTGCGCGTCGGCGAGCTGCTCGGCCGCCCGCCGCGCCTGCTCCTGCGCATCCGCCTGCCGCTGCAGCGCCTGCTGCACGGCATCGCTGCCCTCGACGCCCTTCTTTGCCCCGTCGGCCTGCTCAGTGGCCAGGTCTTGCGTACGGTCCTTCGCCTCGGCCAGCGTCTGCAGGCTCTGGCGGTAGGCGAGGTCGGCCTGCTGGATGTCGTAGTTGCTGCCGCCCGCTCGGGCCACCGCCAGGTCCTGCGCGGCTTTAGCGACTGCCTGGGTGGCGGCTTCCTCGTCGAGGCGAGACCCTGCGAGGGACCGCGACAGGTCCTCGAGGCGTTCCTTCTCCTCGGCGCGGGCCCGGTTGACGGCCTCGGTGGCCCGGGCGGCCTCGCGCTGGGCGTCGGCGAGCGCGTACTGCGCGTCCCGCACCGCCCGGGCGTCGTTGACCGCCTTCTGCGCCGCCTGCGACGCCTTCCCGCCACCGCCGGTCGCCGCGACGCCGGTGGCCTTCCAGGCGTCCGCCAGGCCGAACGTGTTCGCTTTGTACGCGCCGACGAGCGCGACCCCGCCGGCCAGCCCGGCCGGGATCGCCGCGGCGGCGCCGGCCGCCGACAGCGCCGACGACGCGAGCGCGACCGCCCGGGCCGCCGTGAACGCCATCGCCCCGCCGAGCGCCACGGTGGACGCGGCGGAGCGAAGGTTCGCGGCGGTGACCGCGTTGCTCGTGCGGGTCAGCAGCGCGTTGACGCCCCGGTCACGGCCGACCGCGTTGAACGCGAGGGAGACCTCCGACATGACCCGGCCCCCTCAGTTGTTGAGCTTGGCCATCTCGGCGTTGTGGGCGTCGACCTGCCTGGTCAGAAATGTGAGCTGGTCGACGGTGAGCCGATCGAGGTCCCACGGCGGAATCTTGTGCAGCCGCAGGATCCCGTACCAGTAGCGGTCGATCAGCTCGTCGAGAGAGCCGGGTCCGCCGTCGGCGTCGAGACAGCCGCCGGGGCATCCATCGGCAGCGCCTCGGGCTGCGGCGCCGGTTCGGCAGGAGTGACCGCCTGGGCTTTTCCCGGCGACAGCGGCGCCGACCGGATCGCGATCCGGGTGAACGCGATGCCTGCCAGCCGCTCGGCCTCGGGCATGCTGCCCTTGGCGTCTTCGAGGTCGGCCAGGTCCTGCTCGAGCTCGTCGACGTCTTTGACCAGCTTCACCTCGTCGCCGGCGAAGTCGACGTCTTCGATCTTGAGCGCGGGGTGCTGGCGGCGCAGGTAGGTCCACAGCAGCGCCTGCAGAGCGTCGATGTTGCCGAGCTGCAGCTCGGCGGCGAACTGGCCCCATTTGATGCCGGACACCTGCTGGATGAGCTTCATCTCCGGCACCCGGAAGTTTCCGGGCTTCATGTGCCAGCGCTGCGTCGGCTGGCCTTCCGGGCTGTATTCGAGGAACAAGGGTCAAACCTTCCTGGCGATGCGGCCGGCACGCCCGTCGAGTGCCGCGTACGCGGCGGCGTGCAACCGGGAGTTGTCTTGCAGGGTGTCGTCGAACCAGCCGGGGGCGCCGATCTGGATGACGGTGACGTTGGAACCGAAGACCCGGCGCCGCCAGCCCCCGCGCTCGTTGAGTCGCTTCGGGGCGTGTGCGAACTGGCGGACCTGCGGGGTGTGATCGGCGACGATCGTGGCGCCCGAGTCGAGCGGGACTACGTGCACCGCGGCGGCGACCGCCTGGCGCAGCGGCTGGCCCTCGTGGCCGGCGCCACCGCCGCGCGAGAGTACGGCCGAGCGGACGGCGGCGACGCCCGGGGCGAGCGCGGCCCCCATGCCCTTGGACAGATCCTGCCGCCATTCCCGGCCGGGCGCCTCGTCGCGCAGCGCCCGGGCGACCCGGGTGAATGAGTCGTGGTCCGGCTCGATAGCGACAGCGTCCATGACTCAGGCGGTAGCCCGGGTGATCGGCCCGGAGCACGTCCACGTGTAGGAGGCCTCGTTGACGTCGCCCGGAGCGCCGGAGATCGGGGTCAGCGTGCCGATGCCGACGGACCCCGTGTACTTCGGGTTGGACACGCCAACCACGGCGTTGGAGACCCGGACCTCGAACGGCACGATCGTGCCGCGCAGCGCCCACAGCAGCTCGTCGAGCTGCCCGGTCGCGACGTCGTTTTTCAGGGTGACCGCGAGCTTGGATCCCTCCAGCCCGTACAAGATCTCCTTCGCGCCGCCGCTGGTGAAAACGGTCGCGTCCTTCTCCTCGTACTCGATCGTCAACTCGATCTTGCTGCACCACGACGACCGGTCGACACCGTTGACGCCGAGAAAGGCCGCCTTGATCGTTTGCTTGGCCACGACGGGCCTCCTTCGGGCATGAAAAAAGCCCGGCGGACGGCCGGGCCGAAGACGAAGAGCGGAATGGGCTAGTCGATGCCGATGGCGGCGGCGACCAGGAACGACGGCGTCGTGCCGGTGATCGTCCACGACAGCCGGTAGAAACCGTCGGTGATCGGCCCGGCCAGGGTCTGATACTGGCCACCGAGAGCCGTGGCGGCCGCGAACGTGATCCGGTCGGTCGGGCCGGAAAACCCGACCGCGGCCGCCGACTGAACCTTCGTGGTGATCGTCGGCGTCGCCGTGCCCGCGATCGACAGGACATGCAGCGACGCGTGCAGCCGCTTACCCGCCGGAACGGCGCCGAGGTTGAGAATCGTGCCGGTGCCGGTCGCGGTCCGCGCGGTCCCGGGCGCGCTGGCCACCTGCCCCCGCGCCATCCAGCCGGTCCCGGTCATCGACGCCTGCCACGGAGCGACATCACCGGGCGCGCCGAGCAGCTGATAGGACGACTCGCCCGCGGTCATCATGTAGGCGACCGCCGCCTCGAGGGAGCCGTCCGGACAGGCGGTCCAACCCGCGAACCCGCCGCGGCTGGCCCACAACGCGTCGTCGACCAGCGAGGGATCGCCGGCGTCCCACAGGCCCGATGCGGCGATCTTCGCGCTGAACAGGCCGAACAGGATCTCTTTGGCGATGCGAGTCTGGGAGTCGGCGACCGGCCAGCAGGTCGAGTCCTTCTCCTCGAACTCGCCGCTCAATTCCAGCTTGTTGGACTGGCCGGTGAGGTCGCAACCGCCCATGAACAGGCGGACGTTGCGCAGGGTCTGCTTGGCCATCGCTACTCCTGACTGCGTACGCCGATGACCGTGATCGGCAGCTTGGCTCCGTAGAAGGTGCCGGTGCCGACCTGGTAGGTCCGATAACCGGTCGCGTTGCCGATCACCAGGTCGTCGCAGGCCCCGCCGAGGGACTGCGGATTACCGGGCAGGCCCTCGATCGCGTCGACCACGCTCTTCGCCGTGCCGACCGACAGGTATTGGTCGAGCAGCGCCTGCCCGGCCTCGTCCTCGGCGTGCGAGGTGAGCAGGTAGCCCATGACCATGACCTCGGCGTCCCCGCCGTAGGTCTGGTGATATTTGATCTCGACCTCACCGCAGTAGAACGTCGGCGGCTCGATCGCGTCCGGGCAGAACGCGTACGCCGTCAAACCCTTGACCTGCCGGGCGTTCGCGGCGATGCCCTTCTTGATCGACAGGACGTTCACTTCGCCGCGGCCTCCGGCCTGCGCTCGGGCAGCGCGGGCTCAGGAAATGCGGGTTCTTCCTCGACCAGGCGCATGTGCACGCCGATCTGGCCGATCAGCCCGCGCGCGCGGTCGACGTCGTCGGTGTCGACGGTGGCCAGCTCGGCCACCAGCCGGGCGATCGTCTCCTGAGAGATTATTTGCTGCCGCACGTCCTCTCCTGCGGCCGCGCGCTTGCGCAGGTCCTTGAGGATCGTCTCGGTGCTACGCACTACGCCTCCTAGGCGGTGATCAGGATGTACGGGGCGATCAGCGATTCCACGTCCGGGTCGAACCGGGACACCCGCACCGCGCCCCACTCAGAGTTGCCCAGCACGCCCTCCGGAGAGTCCTTGCGGCGGTAGAGCCGCGCGGCCTGCAGCGCGCACGCCTGCGACACCTCGTCCGGCACCGACGGCCAACCCCACCGGCCGGTCACCCGCACCTTCGTGGCGTCGCTCAGCCACCCGGCCACGGCGAGGATCTCCGTCGACGGCCGGCCATCGAGCGCCGCGTTGTCGGGCCCGGTCTCAAAGCCCGTGACCGGCGACCAGGGCGAGCCGAACCGTGTCCGGGTCTCCACGATCAGGCCGGTCGGCGAGGCGAGGTCGTCGATGTGCAGCGACTGGGCACCGTCGGGCGTCGTGATGAACCGGTCGAGCGCCGGGAAAATCCGGGCGACCAGGCCGGTGTCGGCGTAGAACCGCCGGCCGCACCGGTTGTCGATCTGCCGGGACGCGGCGCCGATCGCGTCGTCGATCAGGTCACCGCGCACGTCGATCGGCTGCGCACCGGACTGCCCGGTCAGCGCCTTCTTGACCTTCTCGGCGTCGGTGTAGGCCGGCGTCGTGCGGGCGACCACGGTCCAGGTCACCAGCTTGACGTCGGTGACCGCGCCGGACACGGTCCACGCTCCGGCCCAGAATTCCAGCTGGTTCGCTGGCGCGAGCGCCCGGTACACGCCGACGCTCGGGTGTTCAAGCGTCACGTCCGGGTTGGTGCCGTCGGGGGCGGTGACGGTCAGCGCCACCGCGGCGTCGACCAGGTTGCCGTCGCCGTCGTACGCCAAGTATTCGAGCGGGACGGCGTCGCCGAGGTCGTACGTGGCCATCGCCATCCGGCACCTCCTACAGCGGGATCGCCCGCCCGGTCGTCGTGATGACCTGGCGGCGAGATGTCGTGGACAGCACCGGCCTGCGCGATGTCGCGACCAGCGCCGCGTTCGGCGACGACGGCCCGCCCTCGACCGCGCCGGAACCGGTGACCCGCAAGGCCGGCAGGATCAGCGCGGCCGCGCCGGTGATGGGTGAGCTGCCGACACCCGAGACGCTCAGCGAAGGCAGGACGATCGCGCCGCTGCCCGCCGCGGCCGCGGTACCGGATCCGGCGGCCGCGAGAGGCGCAAGGGTCAGCCCGCCGGCGCCCGCCGCGGTGGCCACCCCCGCGCCCGCCGCGGTGATCGCGGGCAACGCGATCGCGCCAGAGCCGGTAGCGGACACGATGCCGGCGCCGGCCGCGGTCAGCGAAGGCAACGCGATCGCGCCCGACCCGGTGACCGCCTCCTCGAGGGAGAGCACGAACTCGACGTCGGCGAAGTAGCAGGTGCTGCCGAAGAAGTCCGTCGGGTACGCGAGAGCGGCGTTGACCTCGAACGTTCCCTGCCGGATGGTGCCGATCCCGCCGACGATCTCGCCGTCCTCGAGGGCCGAGATGTCGCCGTTGCTCAGCCCGGCGCCGTTGAAGAAACCGCTGCGGCTGACGTACCGGCCCTCGGAATTGTGCGTCCCGACGCGGTACAGCGTGCCGGCGGTCACCGGCACCGGCGTGTCCAGCGGGATCAGGTTCCAGCCGGCGGCCGCCGGTGAGCTCGCGCGCACCTCGGAGGCGAGCAGCGTGCCGGCCGAGGCGGAGTCCGGCGAGGTGACCTGCCAGACGGCACCCGTGTACGTTCCGCCGACCGTGCTGGTCGCGTAGAAGCGCACCGCGGTGATGTACCCGTTCTGGGCGAACCGCAACGTCGTGGCCGTGGTGATGCCTGGCGCGCCGTCGCTGTTGTCCGCCCCGGACGGCGTCTGCGTCGTGAACAGGTTCGCCACCGCGCGGCCCCCTCGATCAGCTGGCGGGCTGCGTGATCGTCAGCGAGGTGACCGTGACGGACAGACCGGTGCTGATCGCGGTCGTCGACAGCGTGACGTCGCCACCCCCACCGGTCGCGGTGACCGACCCGTCGACCACGCCGAGCCCGGTCCCGGCCGCCTCGGTCGAGTCGAGCAGCCGGAACCATCCGGCGGTGCCTGTCGCCGCGCCGGTACCGGTCAGCGCCGGGGTGTCGTCCGCGGTGACCGTGCCGTTCGACGGTGCCCCGAACGCCGGGTCGCTGAACGGGATGTCCAGCAGCAGTGTGCCCGACGGTGACGTCCCAGGCCCGGCCGGCTGGGCGCCGGTGTAGATGCGCAGCCGTCCGGCCCCGGAGCCGCCGTCGACCAGGGCGGCGACCGCGGCCGCGGCGGCGTTACGCGCGGCCGTCGAAATCCGCACCGTCACGAGCTGCTCCGGTTCGCGCCGCCGCGGCGCTGCCGGTTCGGCGTCGGCGGCTTCTCGCGCTCCGGCTCGGCGTCGTCGGCCGGGTCAGGCTCGGGATCGGGGTCAGGCTCGGGCTTGGCTGGCTTTTCCGCCTCGAGGCAACCGGGCGAGTCCCGGTTGACCCAGGCGGCATCCTCGTCGCTCAGCTCGACTACATCGCCCACGAGGTACGGCCCGAACTGCTGGCCGTCGCGAGTGGACCGGTATTTGTGGGCGACCTGGTAGCGGGCCATCAGGAGTTGACCGCCCCGGTCATCGCGAACCAGGACGTGCCGTCGCAGACGACCATGCCCGACTCGCTCTGCTGGATCACCGTCACCGCGCCGGCCGCGTCGTTCTGCACGGTCAGCGCAGCGGCACCGGAGCTGGCGTTGATGATGAACAGCTGCACGCCCGCCGAGGACTCCTCGGGCGGAAGCGTGATGGTCCGGCCGGTCGCCACAGCGTTGAACGCCATCAGCTGATACCGCTCCACCTCTGCTGGTGTGATCGTCCGGTTCGCGGCCAGGGTTTCCGCCGCCTTGACCGAGATCCGGTTAGCCCGGTCCCGCGGCCACGTCGCGTTGCGATCGCGTCCCGCCATCTCTCACTCCTTCCACGCCAACGGGCGGCCAGCACCAGGCCGGCCGCCCGCGGCGGGTGGTTACGGGTCGCTTAGCTCGCGGCCGTGGACTGGTTGTAGAGCACCGCAGCCGACTCGATCCCGGACGCGGCACCGGTCGGCGTGAACCGGCCGAGGCCCAGGCGCAGCGAGTACACGAGCCGGGTCTGGTCGCGGCCCGGCAGACGCTCGGACTCGACCATCACGCGCCGGCGCCAGCCGACCTTGAAACCCCTGCGGTTGAACAGCACCGTCTGGCCCAGCGTGTTGTTGTTCGCCGTGGTCGACACCTTGCCGTCG
Source organism: Actinoplanes sp. TBRC 11911 (assembly GCF_012933445.1). Lineage (GTDB taxonomy): Bacteria > Actinomycetota > Actinomycetes > Mycobacteriales > Micromonosporaceae > Actinoplanes. The sequence goes on along the minus strand of NZ_JABBNC010000007.1, from coordinate 51,217 downwards.
GCCTCGGTCTTCGGGACCGCGATCGACGCGATGTGCCGGTTGCGGCCGATGCGCGACACCTCGCCGGTGAAGACCGTCGCGGCCGGGCCGTACTTGTCGGCCGTGACGACCTCGTCCAGCTGGGCGATGCGGTCGGCGGTGTCCGGCTCGGACACGTAGATCAGGTCGTCCGGGTCGGTCGGGTGGCCCCAGTCGACCAGGCGGGTCCGGTCGACCATGAGGCTGCGCATGCCGATCAGCTGCGCCCACGTCGCCGCCGAGCCGGTCGCGTCCTTGGCGTTGGCCGTGTTGTCGACCAGCGCCGCGTGCCGGATGCCGTCGAACGCCAGGTAGTGCTTGGTGTCGGCCGGGTCGGCGTCGTCGAGGTTGATGTTGCCGGTCGCCGCGTTCGTGTTGTCGCCGTTGATCACCAGTGAGTCCGCGTAGTGCGCGACCGCGTACGCCGCCTGCCGGCGCAGGAACGGGACGAACGGGATGATCGAGTCCTCGTCCATCTCACCCGACCACATCTGGTGGATGATGAACTTCTTCGCATCGACCTGCACCCGCTGCGAGCCGGTCTCGACGGTGGCGTAGTCCGACGAGTTGCTCGCGAGGTTCTCCGGGACGAACAGCATCTCCGGGATGTCCACCTCGACCGGCAGGTACGCCGTCGGGTCGGTCATCTCGAAGCTGTCGATCAGCGGGAACACCTTGCCCAGCTGGCGCGGCGCGTCCCACAGCTCGCCCACGTACTGGGCGCCGATCAGCTGCTGGCCCTCGCCGGAGGTCTGGGTGTCCATCGCGCGGATCGCCCGCTGGTACGCGCCGGTCAGCTCGAACTTGCCCGCCCGGGCGAGCTCGCGGTCGGAGCCGTGGAACTCGGTCAGCGGGATCCGCGGGAACAGGTCGTCGATGGCCTTGCGGTCCATCGCCATAACCTTGTCCGCCGACAGGTAGCGGGCCGCGGAGATGCTGTCGAACGTGCGCTGCAGCTCCTCCGACGGGCCCGGGTGGGTACCGTTCTTCAGCCGCTGTCCGCGGTGCGAGCTCATCAGGTCGTGCAGGAACTCGACGTCGCTGACCGACAGGCCCCACCGGGCGTACTTCGTGCCCACCAGCTGCGTGTCGGCCGAGCCCGAGCCGAAGCGGATCTTGCGGACGAACTCCTCGTCCTTGGTGAGGCCGTCCATCGCCTCGGTGATGAGCTGCCGCAGCCGCTCGTCCGAGAGGCGCTCGGCCTGGTCCTTGTTCACGGCCTCGAGACGCTGCCGGACCTCCGTGGCCAGCGCGTCCAGGGTGAGCTGGTCGCTCATCCGATCTCCTTGGGTGCGAAGGCCGCGAGCAGCGAGCGCGCAGCGTCCTGGTTGATCTCCTGCGCCGGCGGCCCAGGGACGTCTTTCGTTTCACGGGGACGGATCTCCGGATCCGTGCCCAGCCACATCGGGCCGCGGCCCGAGCGGAGCGCAGCCTCGAAGCGGCGCAGCAGCTCGGCCATCTCGGCGTCGTCGAGCGAGCGGCCGGAGGTGACCAGCGCAGTCGCGTCCATCGGCACCGGCACCACGGAGAGCTCGGCCGGCTCCCAGCCCGACGCGACGCCGCCGCGCCAATAGTCGCCCTGGCCGTTCTCCCACTCGGTGACCTCGAACCCGATCGAGACGGCGTTCAGGTAGCCGGCGCGCATCTTTCGCTCGACCTTGAGGGCGAACGGATCGTCCTGGTCGAAGTCGAGGTCGCCGACCAGATGCTTGCCCTCGACCCGCAGGGAGTCCGGGTTGACCCGGCCGATCGGCAGGTTCTCCCGGCCCCCGTACGTGTGGCCGTAGCCCAGCACCGGGTTCCCGCGGTAGCGGGCCAGATTCGCGCCGGCCATCCGCAGGTCGATGCCGTCGGCCATGCGGCCCTCGCTGGCCATGATCACCCGCAGCGGCTGGTCGTCGGCGAGCGCAGACCGGTCAATGTGCCCGGTCGCACGGTAGATCCGGCGGGGAGCAGTTCGCATGTTCCGGCCCTTCTGGGCGCGCCCGAACATGGCGCCGGCCCGCGACCGGTACCACTCCAGGTTCTTCGGATTGAAAGCGGCGCCGGCCTCGGACTCGTACTCGATGTATTTGAGTCCCTTGTTGAACGGGTCGGCGTGGCTTGCGCCGTGTTCAAGCGACCAGTCGTCGGAGCCCACCTGGCTCCAGCGGATGTTGCCGTTAGCGCCCGGGCTCGTCTTCTCCAGCAGGATCGAGCCCTGATTGGTCGGGATCGTCAGCCGGTCGACCTCGGTGTAAGGAGCATCGGTGTAGTCGCCGAACTCGTCGTAGCCCTCGGTCAGCACGTCCTCGGCATCGCGTAGCTTCAGCCAGGACTTGGCGTCGAACTCGAGCGCTCGCGCGTCCTGATCGCCGACCTTGGTCCGCACACCGAGGTCGCCGCCCGGGCTGAGATAGACGTCGACCGGGCCGCTGGCCACCTCGAGGCGCTGCGCGGCCGCGGCCCGATCCACGTCCGTCGCGAGTTTCTCCCGCTCGGTGCGGTTCAGCGTCACCGTCGTGGCGTCCTTGCCGAGGACATCGACCTCGACCTCGTCGCCGTTACCGGGCCGCAGGCGCAGGGCCGGGTGGCCGTCGGCGCCGACGATCTCGTGCTCGCCCTTCGGCTTGCCGAGCGCTTTGGCCAGCTCGATAGCACCGGGCTCGCGGTCGAGCTCGACCTCGGCCCCGCCGAGGCCGAACGTGACTTTGCCGCCCGGCTTCGACTCGATCCGGCCGGACTTACCGCCAAGACTGAGATCGACGCTCGACAGCACCGACGGCAGGCCCGACAGGCCGGGCCCGGACGTCCACTTGCCCTCCGGATCGCGTGGCTGATCCGGATCGAAATGTCCACTCACAACCGCACCCCATTGATCGGGCCGAACGACATCAGCAGCCGGCGCGCCGCCAGGTGATCCAAGGCCTTCTCGCCGGAAACCTGCGGCGCCTGGTTGGCCGGATTGACCTCGTCGTCCGGCGCTCTTGCCGGGTCCGCGGTCGGGTCGACCGGCGGGATCTTCGGCTCCGGCAGCTCGAGCTGCCCGTCGGCGCCGACAGGGGCCTTGTTCACGGGCAGGTACGGCTTGTCGCCCCACGGCACCGGCGCCATGCCCTTGCTCTTCCGCCACTCGTTGATCGTGATCGCACCCCGGTCCAGGGCCTGCGCCTCACGCGTCCACGACTCGGTCGAGCTCTCCTGCAGCGCGGCCACCTGCGTGTAGTCGTACGCACAGTAGTCCGGGCCGCCCTTGAACCGGGTCAGGTACTGCTCGCGGATGTCCTCGGCCCGGAAGTCCGCGTCGCTGATCAGCGTGGTGTCCCACGCCATCCGCTCGAGGTCACGGGTGTTCGACAGCGTCGCGTTCTCCAGGTCGTTGAGCAGCGTCGACGGGATGCCGTACGTGCGGCACACCTTCCGGAAGCTGATGTTGAGGCCGGCCGCGAACTCGGCGTCGCGGTTGGTGATCGCCATCTGCTTGAAGTTGGCCTCGTAGCGCAGCACCGCCCACCGGTGCGCCTTATCCGCACCGGATAGCCGCCGCTCAAGCGCCTGCTCCAAATCCTCGGCCTGCTCCTTGGAGAACGTCACCTTGTCCGCCGGCGGAACGACGATGCCGGCCACCTGCATGCCGCGCTTGAACAGCGCCATGTTGCTGCGGTCCATCGCCGCGCTGGTTTCGGCGGCGAGCCGGGCCGCCGCGAGCGGCGACAGCGGCGAGAACTCGTCGATCGGGTTCGGGTAGCGAAACCAGCAGATCTCATCAGGCGCGAACGTGATGATCTGCCCGGACACCGAGTGGTACGCGTAGCCCTGGATATAGCCGGTCTCATGCGGAATCGGCCGCACCCGCGACGGCTTCAACCACCAGATCTCGCCCGGCTCACCGCGCCGCTGCGGCGGTTCCAGCGCCCAGTAGGTCTCACCCCACAAACCCATGCACATCTCGTCCATGCGGCTCAGCCGCGCCGCGGTCCAGAACGGGTTGACCTTGCGGAACTGCTGCACGGCCGGGTGGGTGGTGTCCTCGCGCTTCTCGGCGCCGTCGCCGTGGAAGAACTGCAGCCTCAGCTTCGACATCATCCGGGCCCGCAACGCGACCACCGAATAGATGTCGTTGCTGGTCGCGGCGTAGTCGCCGTACTCCTCCGGCGCGAACTCGCCCTGATCGTGGCCGTACGCGTAATCCGGGGCAACCAGCTCGCCCTTGCCGACCGGCCACGCTCGCTGCAGCTCGCCGCGGCGGCGCGCCTGAATGCGTTCGAGGAGGCCCATCAGATCCACCCCTCTGGCCAGGTCCCGTTCCGGTTCCAGCACCTGGTGCGGCCGCGGCAACGGGCGTTGTGCCGATTCAGCCAGCGGCAGGTGAGCCGACCAACCGTCAGCTCGACGACCTCTCGCGGCAGCCAACGGAGCCAGCGCAACGCCAGCAGCACCGCCCGCTCGGGCCGGTTGAGCACCACGCGTACCTGGACTGCAGTTGTGCGTTCGGGAAAGTACGGGCCGATGGCGCCGTGGTACCTCTCATCGATGCGGGCGTGGACCACTCTCACGGCGCATCACCGGATCCGTTCTGTCGGGAGGCCGAGCGACATTGAGGGCGGCTCGTAGCCGGATGCCATGTCCGTCGCCATCACCTGCGTGCCGCGGTGCGGGACTCGCCCGGAGGGCGGAGGAGGAGGCGGGATCTCGCGGGCGTACTTCACGCGTGGGTTGTCCACGAGCTCGAGCTGCCTGTTGAGCCAGGCGACGTCGTCGTCGGTGAGGCGCGGGTCGAGGGCGGTCAGCGGCGGCCGCCACGACGGGTCGAAGCCCGGGCCATACATCTGCATCAGCCGACCCGCTCGAACTCGATCTGCCGCGGGTCCCCGTCGACCGGGCCCACGCGGCGATACCAGAGCACCGCGTTGGTCAGCGTGAGCATGATGTCCCCGCTGTCGTTGAGCGTCACGAACGCTGAATCAGCCTCATCGAGCAGCTCGCGGGCAACCCGCATCCGCTGCGGCGCCTCGCCGACAAGCGAGACCGTGCCGTTCTCGTGGCGCTGCAGCACCATCTCCTGCCAGCTCACGTGCCATCACGCTTCGCGGCCGCCGAGAAGCCCTCCATGACCGCGGCCCACACCCAAGCCAGCAGCCAGCCGACCGCCACGACCACCAGCCGAGCGGCGAAGCCGACCGCGAACGGCAGCGCCATCAGCAGCACCAGCAGCACGCGCCGCCAGTCCACCGTCGCCGCCCGGGCGTTGATCCGGTCCACCGTCGCCGTCAGCGTCGTCACGGAGTCTCCCGAAGGTCGAGCGCGGCGCGTACGAAGCAGTCCTTCGCCTCGAGGAGCTTGCGCAGCCCGTGGGTCCGTTCCGGGCCAGACGGGAGCGCGGCCATCATCTGTTCGGCTAGGTCGTGGCAGGCCTTGCTGGTGTCGCGCAGCGGCCCCTCGGGGAGGTGGTCGAACGCGAAGTACCGCGCCATGTATCGCTCAGTCGCCGCCGCCGCGACGGGGATCCGTTCGATCCGGCCCATCACCAGCTCCTCATGCCATCAGCGAGCCCACAAGCTCTTCGACCTTCGACTTGACATTGATCCGGGTCACGTACGCCCAGCGGGCCAGCGTCGCGCTCACCAGCGGCGAGATGTCCACGTCGCTCTGCTTGCGTCCCCACGCCACGGCATCCGCGAGCGGCCGCGGTTTCGCGTTGGCGATCGCGGTCGTCAGCTCGTTCTGCCCGGTGTGGCGCAGCGTCTTCTGCCGGACCGCGTCGATGATCTGCCCGGTGGCCTGTGCCACCTCGTTCGCCGAGGGCATCGCCAGCTCGCCGCGCTGCGGGTGCTCGGCGTCCTCGGGCGGCTTGATCCCGACCGCCTCGAGTTCGCCCTGCAGCGACGCCGCGCCGCCCTTGGGGTCGAGGCCGATCGCGACCGGGTCGAGGACCCGTTTGAGTTCGACCAGCTTCGCGACGACCCAGTCGACGCCGTCGCCGTACGCGACGACCTGGACGTGCCCGATGCCGTCCGCGCGCAGGCCGTACATCGAGATCGCGGCGTGATCGCGTAGCGGGGTCACGTCGACCGCTAGGGCGACGTCGCCGTGCCGCTTGGACTCCGGGTCGCCGAGCTTGGCCCAGACGGCCATGTCGATCAGCCCGGAGCCGCCGCCGGCGTAGCGGGGCCAGATTCCCAAACGTTCGCGGGCGAAGTCGGCCTTGCTCATGCCGCGCCACTCGCGGCGGATCGCCTCGAGGGTCAGCCGGTCACAACCCAGCGACGGGTTGGAGACCTTCCAGTTCTCCTCGTCGCCCAAGTCGATCTGGTCGAGGCTTTCCAGGTCGCCGGCCAGGCCCCAGTCGCGGTAGGCCAGCGACGGATCCTGCGCCCAGTCCGGGTCCTCGGCGGTGCGCGGCGCGCTCGGGTCGCCCCGCAGCCGCAGCCGGTACATGACCTCGCCGGTGTCTCCCGTCAGCGGCGGCGAGCTCGTGTAGAGGAACTGCGGGTTCGGGCGGGCCGACGCGGTGGGCAGCAGCGCCGAGTGCTGCGCGTCGGTGTACGCGTACGACTCGTCGACGATGTTGAGATCGCCGGAGAAGCCGCGGCCGCTGCCGGCGGAACGGGCGATCCAGTGGCACCACTGCTCCGGATAGCCGAGGTGCTCGTCGGACTTGAGCTCCACGGCCTCCTGGCCGTTGGTGTTGTGGAACTGCACGACCCGGTCGCCGACCAGCCACAGGTTCGGGTTCTTCGGGTCGATCTGCGTGCCGAGCCGTTTGACCAGCCGTTTGAACCGGCGGTAGCCCTGCAGCGCGGTCTTCATCTCGTGCGCTGACCACATGATCAGCTCTTCGCCGAGCACGAAGAGGCCGAACAGCACCCGCGCCTCGAGGATCGCGCCCTTGCCGTTCTGGCGGGAGACGACCTCGCAGTGCTCGAAGTGGCACCACTTGAGGGTCTTCGGGTCGAACGCGAGCATCCGGTGCAGCGCGTCGGCCTGCCACGGGTCGAGGATCAGGCCGGCGTCGGCGGCGAGCTCCACCGCGTCCGGGCCGAACGTGTGCTCGTACGGGGCGTGGGTGTCAACCCGCGGTCGCGGCGCGGGCCGCGGCGATTCGAGCCTGGAGGTCGACAAGCTTTCCTCCCCGCTTCGGACCAGCCGGCGCGGCGGCGGCCGGTGGCGGTGTGGCCGGCACCGACGGCTGCGCATCGGCCGGATCCAGCTGCTGGCGCAACTCAGAGAGCAACCTGGCCAGGCTCGCCTGCTGCGCGCGGGCCTCGCCGAGCGTCCGGTCGACGACCAGCTCCGTGCGGCCGTCCGCGAACCGGACCGAGGCGAACTCGTCGACGTCGCCGCGCAGCAGAGCGTCCAGGCGCTCGAGGCGATCGGCGGTGCGGGCCGCTTCCTCGAGGACAACCCGCGCGCGGGGACTGAGGTCTGGATGCTCGGCGAGGGTGTCGCTGTAGAGCCGGCGGCCGCGAGCGCCGAGCTGGGAGAGCCGCGGGTCGGTCACGTCCTCGGTCACGGCCGGCTCCGCGACCGGCGTGACCACCGGTGTCACATCGGCGCACGCCTCTGGGTCGCACCACTCGTGATTGCCCTTGCGATGCGCGCGAGAGCGCCGCTGCCGCTCGGCCGGTGTGAGTGCCATCAGACCCCCACAGCGATGTCACGGCCCCCAGCGACCGGCTCGGCCGCCGCGATCGGCACTCACGCGCCCTATCCCATGCGCATTTTTCAATCGGAACGGGCGGGGGGATAAAAGAGGAGCCGGGAGACGTGGGGTCGCCTGTTATGTCCGTTTCTCATTCCGGACCCCCTATCCCCTCAAAGGGAATGAGGATCAACGTCCACAATCATGCGAGACACAGTATGGCCACGCCTATTGTGCTTAGCCCATCGCACCATCGCACCATGGCGTGAGTTGCACCCATAGTGGGCAAGGGCCACGTTGTCCCTGCTAAGCCTGGCCCCACCCAGCTCTATAGCGATGATGTGGTCCACACTCCTGGACTGTGGGGTACACCCACGCAGGCCCTTGTCTACAGGCTGCCCACACCTGATGCAGTGCGTCTCATGGGGGTCCATATAGACCCTCGCACAGAGGGCCCTCCAGGGATTGCCCTTCCGGCCCGACCACTTCGCCATAGGAGCCCCCTAGAAAAGGCCCTTTCTGCGAAGCCCCGTTTTTGTGAAGCAAAAAGTGGCGCAGGCCGGATTTGAACCGGCGACCTTTGGATTATGAATCCAACGAGCTACCGAGCTGCTCTACTGCGCGCCGAATTAGTTGAGAGGTGCGCGGGCCACCGTTCAGGCCGGTACATGGCGACAGCCCCGAACCCGAGGCCCCTCTCAGCGGGGCGGGGGTTCCCCCAGCCGCACACCCCTCGATCAAATGGGGAGTCATCAACGCATGGCCGCCTCCCGCTTCCGGAGACAGTTCTAGCGCTGTCACGATGATGCGATGCGTGACGATCACCGTCAAGCATGCGGGCGTGACGCGCCGCCACGGGGTGATCTGTCGGTATACGCCTCAGCCTCCAGCAGCTGCTCCGCCTGATACGCCGCGGCGGCGCCGGCACGACGCGGCGGGTCAACGTGCGGGAAGCCGTTCGCACCGCAGGCCAGGCACTCGGCGCCCTCCTGGCCTACGACATGACCGGCCAGCTTGGACCGCCGTACCCAGTCACCGAGCCTGGCCCGCGCCACCCGCAGCTGGCCGAGCGCCTCGTCTGTGGTCCACCAGCGCTTGCCGTCCGGGCCGATCACTGCTCAACCCTCCAATTCAGGGATCGGCGCTTCGATCTCGGCCGCAGCTTGGGTCACCCATGCGGCGTCTTCCGCGCCACCCTCGCTCTGGTCGATCAGGTGGCCCTCAAGCTCGATCCGGACGCGGTTGGACGGCGCGAATCGGCGGAAGGTGTCGACGTAGATGTCCGTGACATCTTCGACCTCGCGCTCGATATCGGCCTTGATGCCGCGCATCACTACGGTCATGAAGCGGCCGGGCGCGGTCTCGATGACCACGCCGATCCGTCCCGCGAATACGCTGGTCATCTCGTCATCCCGCCATCTGTTCCACGACCTGGCTCCTCGTGCTCGACCTGCACTGGCACCGCGTAGACGACCCGATCGCCGTCGACCTCGACGGACTGCGCCGGCCAGCCTGCCTCCCGACGCTTCGCCCACCGGTCGATACTGAACGGGAACCGCGACCGCAGGAAAATGTCGAATTCCCTGAGCCAGGCAGCGATCCCGGGCGATCGGCCCCGGAACTCGAAGACGTGCGAACGTGGCGCATCGAAGACCCGGTCGAGCACCTCGGCCTGCCACTCGTCGAGCACGACGCCCATGGACCGTACGTAGCCGGAGACGTCGCGACCGCCAATCTCCACTCGTGCGTCCGTGAGTTCTAGTCTCATGTGTCGCTCCTGTCGATGTTTTGCTACTGCTGGCCGGCCATGTCGCGGGTTTGCCATCCGCCGTGCCCGCTCGCGCCGCGCCCGACTCCGGGCCGGTCCCGGGCCGCGGCCGCGACGACGTCGAGCAGCCCATGGTGGCCGTCGCTAAGTTCGGCGTACGTCCACACATGGGGCCGGCCCGGCCGCCGGTACCGCTTGCCGCATCCGCAGGCCTCTCGGTCCGGCGTTGCGTCGCCGGTACACACGCAGCGCTGCGAGACGCACTTGACCAGCCAGTTGATGCGGTGGGCGCTTTCGTGGTCGAGCTGCAGCGACCGGCGGCCGCACGCGGGGCAGCGGTGCTCGAGCGGACGCAGCTGCATGCCGTCATCGCCGGTTGCCTCCCGGGCCACCCGGTCCGCACGCTGCAGCAGCTTGTCGACCTCGGCCGCCAGGTTCGCATCGCGGATCCGGTCGACGGCGCCCTGGCGGCGCCACACGCCGCCTCCGCCGTCGGCGCCGAGGCCGATGTCGGAGCCGACGAGCCAGTCCAGGGCAGTCGGGACGCTCTGCAGGGCCACGTCCGCTCGGGTCCACGTCTTCGCGTTGCTGCCGGTGCCAGCCAGCAGTCGCACGGCGGTGGCCACGTGCTGGTGGACGACAACCTGAGCGTCGACGATGCCGAGCCGGACGGCGGCCGGGGACGGCGGGAGCGCGGACATGCCGTGGCGCAGGTTCCAGTCGCGGTAGGCACGGTCGGCGTGACCGAGCGCTTCGAGTCGCTCGGCCTGGCCGTCGTCGACGGCCCGGGCGACGGTGGTGGCGTGGCCGGGTTCGACGAGCAGCTCGAGCCAGGCCCACGCCGTGCGGATCTGGTCGGCGGTGATGCGGATCTGCTCGAGTAGGTAGGGCATCGCGTCCAGGGTCATGGGCTGTCCTCCCTTGCTGGTGGGGGTGTGGCGGGTATGGATCCGGGAGGCCAGGTGTAGGGCGGTAGGTCAGGTGGTGGTTCGGGTAGGCGTGAGCGGTGGTGGTAGATGTCCGGGTAGTGCGAGGTCCGGGGCTCTTGCTGGTGGGTTGGGGCTGCCGCAGGTGCTGGTTCAGGACCGGGGCGCCCGACCCGACCCAGGCCAGAAGGTTCCGGCACCACCGCCGGTGCTGATTGCGCCGGTGATGTGGCCGGTGTTGGACGCACTTCGGGTGCGGGATCACTGTTCGGATCAGATGGTGGATCAGTGATCGGATCACCGATCGGATCAGTGGTCGGTTTGTTGTTCTGATCGGTGATCGGAGCGTTGATCGGTTGATCCGGCGTTGATCCGGGATTGGTTGCCGGGTGATCGGCGCCGGGTGGTGGGGGGTCGAGCAGCAGCTGCTCGCGGCGTTCCATCGCCGCGGCCTCGTCCGCATCCGGGGCGGGCAGCAGCACCATGTCCGCCTCGTACGGGGTCCTCTTGCCTTTGCCCTCGTTGCAGCGCGCGCACGCGACGACGAGGTTGTCGCCCTCGGGCCCGGCCGCGCGGTCGGGGTCGACGTGGTCGAACGTCAACACCTTGCGGCGGTCCTTCGCGCGGACGGCCTTGGCGCTGAGCGGTCCGGAGCGGCAGTATCGGCAGCACTTGCCGTCGCGGCGCTGCACGACACCCTTGAGCCGGGCGTCGTTCAAGTCCGCCTTCTGCTGCTTGGACCTGTCGTTCTCCCGGCGAGACGGGTTGCGTTTGAGGAACGCGTGGATCCGGTAGCCGTAGCCCTCGATCCAGGTCTCGCCGAGGCACTCGCAGTCGTCGCCCGGGCGGTGCAGCAGCGGCTGCTCGCCCAGCACCGCGGTGCACAGCAGGTCGACCGTGCGCTGCTTGCCGCGGCACTGCCGCAGCACGGCGCCGGCCATGAGGTAGCCGTCTCGACGGCCGTGCGACGCCTCGGACTTGAGCCGGGCGTACGCGGCCTGGAGACGGTCGACCACGTCGGCCGCGCCGTCAGCGAGCGCCTCCCACACCGGCCAGATGTGGAAGTCGTCGCTTTCGAGCCAGTACGGCAAGGTGCCCCCGCAAGATCATTTCCATAGATCAACATGAATCAAGCTCTAGATAGGCGAAAGGCCCGGCCACCTCAACAGAGAGGTCGACCGGGCCAAAACACCCACCGAGGCTCAGGGGCCGCGCCTACGCCGCTCAGCGCACGCGACATACCCGTGCGCCCACGCCATCAGCACCAGCCCCACCCCGGCCACCACCGCGGCGACCACCAGCCCGCGCGACCACCAGCCGATCCAGTCGGCGGACGCGAAGAGCACCGCCCACGACAACAGCAGCCCACCGGACTGGCCTGCCACCGCCGCAGGCCTCCACCGCACCGGCCGACGCTCGCCGGTCACCGCGACGCCGCCGCGGGGTACTCGTCCCACATAAGCCCGTCCAACTCCCGGCCGGCCCGGTTCTTGCCGACGCGCTCAATGACCTCGCGGTGACCAAACCCGTCGAGCGCGGGACCGACCAGCCGCTCACGGCCCTGAAAGTTGCCGATGCCCCGATAGCCGTTGGGCGCCCACTCGCCCCACTGCTTGAAGAAGAACGGGACGCCCGCCGAGGTGCACTGATCGCGCAGCGAGCGGGCCCAGTCCGGCTCCATCGGCCGCGCGGCCCGGCCGGACTCGCCGCCGACCACAACCCAGTCGATGCGCGGATCCCCAGACAGCGCGGTAAACCCGGCATTGGAGTAGCGAAGCCCGGGCGCAACGTTGACGAGGTCGACCGGCCCGAGCAACGGTTCCATCGACAGCCAGCGCACGGCAGCCGTGGTTTCCAGCAGCGCCGGGATGCGGATGTCCGCCCACCGCTGGTCCTCGACACTCACCCCGAGCCACACGTTCGGCGGCGGCTCCATCTGCCCGGTCGGGGGCAATGATGGGTAGCCGCGCACGTTGCGGGCGCGACTGACATCCCGCCAGAACCGCACCGAGTTGAGCAACGCGCGCATCCGGCCGTGCCGCTTGGTCAGGACCTGGTAGGTGTGCTGATCGGCGATCGTCATGACGGAGAAGACGTCGGCGATAAACCGGTCGGGCACCTCGTCGTGGAACAGGTCGGACATCGAATTGACGAAGACCCGGCGCGGCCTGCTCCACCGCATCGGCAGGCCGATCGCGTCGCTGTGCAGCGTCAGCGCGAATCCCGGACCGGACGTGCGCGGGTCGCCGTCGCGCTGGTAACGGGGCGAACCCATGGCCTTCAAACGCGGCGCGAGGTTGAGCGCGTAGCAGTTGTCACAGCCCGGCGAGACGCGGTCGCAGCCGGTCGTCGGGTTCCACGTGGCCTCGGTCCACTCGATCTTGCTCTTGTCACCCATCGGCGAGAGCACCCGCCCGCGCCGCCCGGGCCGCCCACCCCGCGCACAGCAGACCCGGACGACCGTCGATCCGATACGGCAGTCCGCGCACGATCGGCGGCTGCCAGTCGTCCGGGTCACCGGCGATGGACCGCCCGTCGGGGTGCTCCCAGTGCACCGGCCGGCGCATGTCCTCGTGGCAGTAAAACGGTGTGCCCGCGCCAGGCAGCGCGAGCAGCGCCTCCTCGGTGAACTCCTCGGCCCGCTCTTTGCTGTCCTTGCGGAACGCGCAGTCGGAACACATCCGCTTCTGGGCCTGGATGTCCTGCGGGCTGGTGGGCGGGATCGGAGCCTTCTGCACGACGTCGAAGACCGGCACCCAGCAGGTACAGCCCTCGGTCCCCTTGTTGACCTCGCCCCAGCAGCAGCCGACGGCCACGTAGTCGGGGTGCGCCCGGGCCCACAGGACCGCGCCGCCCAGCCACGATTCCTCGCCGTGCGTCAACTTGGTGATCGATTCCGGGACGTCGACGCCGAGGGCCGCCGCCTGGTCGACGACCCGCTGGATCGCGTGGCGCTCAAAGTCACTGACCACCGCTGGTCCTCGATTCCGGACTGACCGGCAGGCCAGCGCCTCGCACCCACCACTCCGGATGCCGCGCACGACGCTCCAGCTCGATCCGACGCACGTGGGCGCGGCAGGGCTGGCACTTCTCCCTGGCCTTCAGGTGCCGGCGGTAGGCGGCCTCGCTCGGACAACCTTTCAGCCCCCGTCGGGGCCGGGCGGCCGACACGATCTGGCCAGCGGTGCGCTTGGCCTCGGCGAGAGCCGCCAGCGCCTGACGCCAGGTCACGCCGGCGGCGAACGCGGCGAGGGCGGTACGGCGTACTGCCTCGAGGGATTGGCTCTGGTTGTCATTCACGCGACCGCCCCCGCTCGACGCCGCCGCGGGAGGCGAGCGCGGCCGCGAGACCGGCTTCAACGATCGCCGCTGTGTACTCCTCGAATTTGGAGTCGTCGAAGCGCAGGCTGGCCGCGCACGCAGTGACCGCGTCGAGGTAGGCGGAGACCATGTCTGGTGTCGGCTGCTCGGCTGCAGGCGGCGCCGGCCGCAGGAAGCCGTCGCGTGCCAAGAGTTCGGTCGCGTTGGCGAGATGGTGCACCATTTCGGCCATCGCCGGGCCCGCGATGATCTGCTCGCCGCCGTAGCCGGACACGACAGCGTGTAGGCGGCCCTCGATGTTCAGCCGCCGGTCGGCCTCGCTGAGCTTGCTCACAAAGTCGCTGGTCCGCTCGGCGATCGCCTGACGCAAATAGCAGGCAAGGTCGAGCGCTTCCTCGTATGCGTCGCGCAGCGCGTCGCGGCCGTTGTGCGGCTGCAACGGCGTGCCGTAGCGCTCGACGCCGATGCGTTCACGGGTCCGCAGGTCCTCGCGCACCAGGCCCTGGACAGTCGCCCGGTCGTTCGGGACCGGGGCCGGCTGCTCGGTGCTCAGGTCAGGGCTGCCCATCAGCGGAGGCCTCTTTCTCGTCGCGCGGCTGTGACGGACAGGCTGTCCGTTGCATGTCGGTGGTGATCAGTTCGTCGCGGGGCAGATCGGCCGGGTTGCGGTTGCAGCAGGCGGTGATCGTGGCGCCCGGCCAGAGCAGATGGACCGCGCGTTCGGCGATGAAGTTCTCGTCGGTCGGCCAGTACGAGGTCACGACCCGGTACAGGTCCTGGAACAGGAAGCAGTCACCGATCGCGGTGTGCCGGGCGTGCCGGGCGGGGTTGACGCCGCAGGCCATCGCGATCAGATCGGACTTGCGCGCTACCGGCAGCGGCCGGCCGGAGCCGAGCAGCCACCCGTACGCGAGGTCGGGCACATCGAGGGGCTTGTAGTGCCAGGACGGTAGGATGCCGTGCGCGCGCATCCGGGCGGCGAGGCCTTCGGCGTCGAATGCGGGGTTCGATCCGGCCAGCTGTTTGCCGCGGGTGGCTGCCTCGACCGCGAGCAGCGCGCTGTATTCGTCGACAGCCTCGGGCATGTCGGTGGCGAAGGCCGGGTGCCGGTCGTAGAAGCCGCCGATCTTCAGGGCGTCCGGGTCGGCGTTGCCCATGTCCAGGTCGTCCAGCCGGATGGTCCAGACCTCGACACCGGTGGCCGCGATCAGCCCGATTTCCCAGATCCGGCGGTCCGGGCGTAGCGAGGTGGTTTCCGTGTCGATGAACACGATCTCAGGATCGGAACTCACCGATTGCCTCCTGATCAGTGGGCGAGAAATGGTGCGGGGGATGCCCCGGCGCCGCTTTGCGCACGGCACCGGGGGCGGTCATGGGGCTAGGTCAGCTGGTGAACCGCGTGCGGCGCCGGCGGGCGAAGACGAACAGCACCGCACCGACGGCCAGCAGGACGACCGCGGCGGTGAGGAATCCGCCCGGTCCGGTGATGGGCAGTCCGGAGCCGCCGTCGCCCGTCGCGCCGCCGGCGACAGTGCCGCTCGGCTGGCTGGAGCTCGGGTGCGGGCTCGGGGTCGAGCTGGTGGCCGGGGCGCTGGTGCTGGGGCTCGGCGACGGTGAGCTCGACTCGTCGCCGCCGGGCTGGCAGGCGAAGTTCCAGTGCTGCTCGCCGAACGTCAGGGAGGTGACGGTCGCGATGGGGCCCTCGTCGTGGCCGTAGCCGACACCGACGGTGGTGATGGTGGTCGTGTCGGTGTAGCCGGACCACTTGCCCTTGAGCTCGGCCACCTCGTCGACCGGCTGGGACTGGCCTCCCGGATCGGATGCCGCGATCCTCGACGACCAGAACTTGCCGTTCGCGTCGATGTTGATCGTCGAGTACGGCGCGGTTTCCATCTTGATCAGCGGCGCCGGGCCGGTCTCGACGTCGGTGGTGAACGTGGCGACCGGGACGGCGGCCAGCGCGATCGGCTCGTCCAGGGCGATGTGGAAGATGCCGCCCTCGGGCCCGAGCTGGAGGCCGTCGGGTTCCTGGGTCGGGGCCAGCGGGCCCTCGTCGCCGTTGACGTACACCTCGTCGGTGCAGGCCGAGGCGACGGTGATGATGTCGGAAGCCTGGGCGGCCGCCGGCGCGATAAACACCGCGGCGATCACGGCCGCCGTCGCGGCCAGGTGCCGGAGGTATCGGGTCACGTGCTGGTCTCTCCTTCTGGTGCCCCGGCGCCGGATTGCGCTAGGGAGACTGGATTGGGGTGAGGTTCAGAAGTCGCCGGGAGCGACCTGGAAGACGGTCAGCCCGAGCGAGCGCCACATCTCGACGACCTGGCGGCGGTCGTCGAACACGCCGAGCACGTCGTAGCGGTGGCGGATCTCCCGGTCGAAGATCTCGAGCTTGACGACCGAGTCCTTGCGCATGTCGCCGTCGGCGCGCATGTAGAGCACCGGATCGTCGATGCCGAGGTGCTGGTGGAGCCACGCCGCGGTCGCTGCCCGGGCGGCCTCGTGCCGGCCGGAGCAGAACACCAGCTGGTGCCCGGCGTCGTACAGCGTGCGCACGACGTCGACGACCGGCTTGTTCGGCTGGTCCTGGTCGACGCCGGCGGTGTCGTACGGGCTACGGCCGCCCAGCAACGCCACCGTCCCGTCGACGTCGACCAGATACACCGTCGACGCCCACGGATCCACGGCACGCCGCAGATACGGTTCCGCAGCGACCACCGACCCAACCTCGGGCACTCCCGTGACGTAGCCACCGGCGAGATACCGGCGGTACATGGACCTGATCACACCGTCCGGCACCCGGGCGAGGCCCTGCCGTTTCGCGTTGCGGGCCAGGCACAGCTCGATCGGCACATCGCGCAGGTCGTGGACCTCGACGCTCGCGCCGCACTGGGCGGCGATCGTGGCCAGGTGCCGGGCGACGCGCTGGGGCAGGTTCGTGTCGTCGCAGATCACGTCGATGCCGCGGCCCAGCAGCGTCCGGATCAGCGCGTCCCGGCTGGCGGCCACGGCCGGTTCGGTGCCGCCCGCCGGCGCGGACGGCCCGTCGATGTGGATGCTGTTGTGCAGCATGGCGCGCAGGTCGTCGCGATTGACCCGGGCCCGGCCGATGGGATCCTCGGCCACCCACGTGCGGGCGAAGAACGTCTTCCCGGAGCCGGGCAGGCCGCGGGCAATGATCAGCGTGGCCATCACGCGGCCGCTTCCGCGGCCGCGCGTGCGCCGGCCGGGGTCAGGTACGGCTCGGGCCGGGCCCGCTTACGCAGCTCGGGTTCGATGTCGCGGCCGTCGAGCAGCGCGAACATCGCCCACTTGTCCAGACGGTCGCCCACCACCGCGGCGAAGGCCTTGCGGTCCTCACGCGTGATTCCGTCCTGGATCTTGTCCCAGAAGCTCTCGGGGAGCCGGCCGACGATCTCGTAGAACGCGGACAACAGGCGGCCCTGCTCGGCGAAAACCCGACCGTCGATGGCGGACGCGGTGCCCAGGACCCAGTCGTGGAACTCGTCCGGCAGCTTCGCCAGGAACTCCTCGATCGGGCGGCCGGTGAGCATGTGCTCCCACACGGTCCGCGCCGTCAACCCGGTGATGATCTTGTGGAGGGCGACGTAGTCGTCCTGCTTGATCTTCACCATGGCCCCGGACACCGTGTCGTGCACGACGATACCCTCGGCGTTCGGGCGCGGCGGCAGTGCGAGGGCCTCGCCGAAGGTGAACGCGTTCATGGTGTGCGCGACGAGCCCGGGCCAGCCGCTGATCATGGCCATGGCCGCCGGCGGGATCGGCCGCCCGTACGCGGGTTGCCCGCCGATCAGGACCAGGTCGTCCATGCCGGCGTAGTCCACGACGATCCGGTTGCCCGGGTAGATGATCTCGACCAGGGTCGTGATGTCTGGCTGCGGCCGGTAATCGGGGTAGCGGGTGCGCAGCAGCTGCGTAGCGTGCAGGGCCTGCTCGGAGGCGAAGCTGCCGCGGGTCGCGACCGCCCACCCGCCGTCCGGGGCCGGGTAGATGATGCCGAGGCTGCCGTCCAGCTTGTCCGACACCACCACCGAGGCGGACGGCTCGATCAGCGGCGCGCCAGCCTGTCCGTAGTTGAAGAACTTGTCGAAGCCGCGGGCCACCACCTCGAGCGTGCCGGGCCGGTAGATCAGCCCTCGGCAGGCGAGCGTCGTGCGGTTCCACGCGCCCGGGGTGACCGCGCACAGCTCGGTGTAGTTCAAGATCCGCAGGCCGGGATCGTCGGGGTGGTCCTGGGCGCGGACGAGCCGGTTCAGGATCGCGTTGGTCAGGTCGGCCATGTCGAGGACGTCGTAGAGACGCCGCAGCGGGTTAGGCATGCGCGTCGCCGCCGTTCCCGGGCTGCGCGGCCGCGGCCGGCGGCGACCAGATCCGCTTGATCGGCCCGAAGTCGCGGTTGACCGTGTCCCAGTCCTTACTGGTGAAGCCGGGGTGCTGGCTGTTCGCGTCGGCGCCGTAGAAGTCGACCTTGTGGACGTATCCGCGGGCGAACCAGATCCCGCCGAAGCGGTCCTGCCACACCTCGCCGGGCTGCGGCACGCCGTCGGCGGGCCGCGTGCGGGTGACGCGGACATTCGCCGAGGTGGTGTCGATGGTGATCTCGCTGCCCGCGGTCACGGTTAGGGTGAGAACGGCCTGATCGAACTGACGAACGACCGCGTCGGTGAGGTAGACGCTGACCAGCTCACCGGTCTCGTAGATCGTTTCGGTCTTGGTGTTTGTGCTGCTCACGCGTGGTGTGCCTTTCGCTGTCTCATCGCGGGAAGGACGGTTTCGGCCGAGCAGGTGGCCACGAGCAGATCGCCGGGCCAGTGCTGCCAGCCGTCGAACTCGGCGGCGTCGTGGATGACCCGCCACGTGGTGGTGCCTTGCAGGCGGCCGCCGGCGTATCCGGCGAGCGCCTCGAGGTCGGGCAGGGCAGCCGCGATCAGGGCGTCGCGGTCGATGTCGCCGGGCGGGAGCGGCCAGACGACCATCAACCCGGTGCCCAGGAACGCGGCCGCCCCGCTCATTCAGGCGGCCGGCTTCTGGGCGATCGTCTGCTGCAGGATTTCCTCGACGATCGCCGCGGCGCGGGTGAACGCGGCCGCGGTGGCGTCGTGCCGCACGCGATAGGCGCTTCCGGGTGCGGCCGCGGCCGCGGACTCTGCGGCGCCGGCGGCCGCCGCGCGCAGTTCGTCGACGGCCCGGGCGGTCGAGCCATCCGCGAGCCCCGCGTACGTCGCCCACGCCTCGGCCGGGACCAGCCCGCGGGAGGTCAGCGTGCCGTCCAGGACACGGTTCCAGACGAGGACCGCCTCTTTTTCCACATAGGACGCGCGCAGCGATTCCTGGCCGGGCCTGGCCGGCTGCACGAACGTGCGCAGCACCTGGGCGAGCGCGGCGTGTAGGTCGGCGATCCGGGCGGTGGCCCGGTCCAGGTGTGTGGACAGCTCCGCCTGCTCGACGCGGTCGGTGGCGGCCGGGAGGTCCTGGTCGACGACGTCGAGCAGGGTGTCGCCGAGCTCGGTGGTCCGCCACGGCCATTTCTCGTCGCTCGGCTGGCCGCGGTGCAGGAAGACCAGCAGCTGCGATTGCAGCGGCCGCAGCCGGGCCGT
Source organism: Actinoplanes sp. TBRC 11911 (assembly GCF_012933445.1). Classification (GTDB taxonomy): domain Bacteria; phylum Actinomycetota; class Actinomycetes; order Mycobacteriales; family Micromonosporaceae; genus Actinoplanes. Next base: position 31,948 of record NZ_JABBNC010000007.1, on the reverse strand, counting down.
GGCCTTGCGCAGACCGCCCGGGCCGTGGCCGTCGACCTGCTGATAGTCCTGGCCGTCCTCGGGGCTGTCGGTACGGCGCAGCCGGTGCCGATGCACCTGCCCGGCCGCGGCCGCGCGCAGCAGCTCTACGTGCTCCGGCTCGAGCTGGATGTTACGGGCGGCCATCAGTAGCGACCCCGCGAATCGTTGAGGCGGTGCTTGATCGCCGAGGCGTCCATCACCGCGGTGGCGCTCTCGTCGACGCGGTGCCGTCCGGCACCGGTCACCACCACCGGCTGCGCCACGGCGCGAGCTCCGGGGTTGCCGTAGCGCGGCGCCGGCGGCGGCCGCCGGCCGGGCACGGGCGTGGACGCGGCGCCGGCGACGACGGTTCGCGTGGCGACGTGACAGCCCAGGAGGTGGAGCGCGGCGGCGGTGATCGCCGCGGCGACGGCGACGGCGTACGCCAGCGGCAGCCCGGCGAGCATGAAGAGCACCATGGCGAGCACGCTGGCCAGGACCACGATGATCGCGCCGATCACGACGTCGACCGCCGGATACCGGCGGGCGGCCCGCACGGCGGCGCGGACGGCGAGGAGGCCGACCAGGAGCACGGCGGCCGCTATCACCAAAATATCGATGTAAGACACGAAAAATCCCTTCAGGAGGCCTAGGAGAGCCGGCCGGTACGGAAGGCGAGCGCGACGGCGTGCGCGCGGTTGCGGGCGCCGAAGGTGTGGAACAGCCGGCGCGCGTACGTTTTGACGGTGTCCTCGGAGATGTAGAGGTCGCGGCCGATGTCCGCGTTTTGCTGGCCGTCGGCCATGCGCTCGAGCACCTGGGCTTCGCGGTAGGTCAGCTCGCGGGTGGCCATCGGGGCGACCGGCGGCTCCGGCGTGAGGATGCCGCGGCGGTAGGCGATCGCGACGGCGTGCGCGCGGTCGCGTGCCTGCAGCTTGCGAAACAGCGTGCGGCTGGCGTACTTGACGGCGTCCAGGTGCGTGCCGGCGTTCGCCGCGATGTCGATGTTCGACAGGCCGTCGGCCATGCCGTGCAGCACGGCGGCCTGTTCGTCGGACACCACGCCGCCGGAACTACCGCGCCGTGGCCGGGCGGGCGGCGCGGAGCTGGGTTCGGCCGGCACCGTCGTGCGTGGCGAGGGCAGCTGCCGGGGCGCGGCGATCGCCGGCGGTGTGTGTGCACGTAGCGGGAGCAGCCGGGCGAGGACGTCGTGCGGCACGGTACGACCGCGCAGGTTCAGCGGACGGCGCAGCAGCAGGGCGTCGAGCAGGTCGTGCACGTAGTCCGGCGCCGTCACCACCAGTCCCGGCAGATGCGGCAGGTTGGACAGGGGCGAGCCCGGGGCGGGCCGGGCACCGCGGTTACGGATCCGGAACGCCACCTCCGCCGGCACCTTGTGCCCGCGGAAGTTCACCGGCGGGCGGGTCAGCAGCGCGTCGACCAGGTCGTGCACGTACTGCGGCGTGCCCGACTCGCGGGCCGTCGTCATCATGCTCATTCGACGTCTTCTTTCTCTCCCAAGATCGCGGCCTCCCGCTCGGCGGCGGCCTCGACGATCTCCGGACGGATCCGCCGCGCAGGCCGTGGGGCTTGCGGGGCGGCAGGGTCTGTGTGGTGCGCGTCGCCCGGCTTGCCCATCAGGCCGCACGACGAGCACCGCCGGTTGCCGAAGAAGTCCGCGGCGACGTCGACGTCCGGGATCAGCACGTGCCGCAGGACACGGCTACGCACCGGCCGCGGCGTCACGGCTGCACCTCGAGTTCGTCGAGCAGGCTCGGCATGTCCGGGGTGCCGGCCGCGCGTCGAGTGCTGCCCTGCGGCGAGTGATCCCGACCCTTACGAGGGTTGACCTTCTCGTCGCATGCCCGGCCGCGGCCGCGGCGGCGAGACTCGGCCGAGCGCAGCTTGCGGTGGCACTTGTCGCACTCCACCAGCTCGTCGTCGGCGGCCGGCCCGGTCATCGCGAGCTCCGCTGGGTGGGGGTCCAGCCGGTGGCCAGCACCCACATGCGGAACCGGGTGGCACTCATCCGCCGGGCGGCAGCCCGCGTACGGGCCGTACCCGCCTCGACGAGCTGCTCCAGGTCGACGCGGGCGCCGGGCGCGAGGCGGCGGCGCGGCCGGTCAGCCATGATCGCCACCCTCAGGCGGACGGCTCGGCCGCAGTGGATAGTCGTGCGGCGGCCGCCGGGCCGGCGCGTCGAACAGGCGCTTCAACGCGCGCGCGTCGTCATCCCAGCCGACCGGCCGGGTCTCCGCCGGATCCCGGTACACACCCACCGGCTCCACCCGCGCCCGGACGTCGGCGCTGGGCCGGCGCGGCCAGAGGTCGGGGACGCAGACCGTACCGAGCGCGGCCGCCGCGACCACGGTGCCGAACAGCCAGCAAACGACCATCGTCGCGTCGTCGGTGATCCCGGCAAGCAGCACCGCCAGAACCAGCGCCGCCCCTGCAATCACATAGCAGAAGCCGGCCGCGACGTGCCGCAGCAGGTACCACAGCATCGCCGAATCGGACGTGCCGCACAGCATCGTGTCCAGCCCGCGTGTCCGGCGGCTCATCCGAGCATGTCCTCGGTCAGCAGGCCCGACTCGGCGCCCAGCCGGGCCATCGCCCGCACCGCGCGGTACTGCAACGCCTTGACCGACCCGTCGTTCTTACCCATCACCGCGGCGGTCTCACTGACCGAGTAGCCCCGCAGGAACCGCAGCTCGAGGCACTCCCGCTGCTCCGGGCTGAGCTGCCCGAGAATCGACAGCATCGACGCGTTCACCATCTGATCGAGCGCCGACTCGGGCTGGCCCTCCCGGCTGTCGTCCACGCGGTCGGCGTCGAGCAAGTCGCCACCCGCGACCTCAAGCCGGTAGCGGCCGGACTTGTAGTGATCGGAGAGCCGGTTCCGAGCGATCGTGACCAGCCAGGCACCCAGGTCGCGGCCCTGCCACTCGTACTTGTCGAGCCTGCGCAGCGCGTTCACGAAGACGTCCTGGACGAGGTCCTCGACCGTCGGCACGTGCGAGCAGCGCAGATAGATGAACCGCCAGACGATGATCCGGTACCGCTTGTAGATCTCGGCGAACGCCTCACGGTCGCCGGCACGGTGCCGCTCCACCAGCTGCCACGACGCGATCGCCCGCGACAGATCCTCGGCGTCCGGCTCCACCGGCTTGCGCTGCGCGATGATCGTCATCCGGCCCACCGCACAGCCGCCACGGCATCCAGCACCGCACGCGTACGCCGCAGCGTCTCCGCCGGCGACACCCGCTGGTCGTGGATGACCTGGATCAGCACGATCGCCTCGACGCAGTCGCCCTTCGGCTGGGCGGCGGCCGCGGCCTGCAGCCGGGCGGTCAGCACGGCGACGTCGCCGCGCTCGATCGCCTCAAGCCCCGGCGGCCCCTCGACCGCCGCGGCGTCGAGCTGGTCGACCAGCTCGTCGGCCGGCCCGTCGGTGCGCTCGCCGTCGGCGGGCTCCGCCGGGCGCTCGTCCTCGGGGTTGGCCTCCGGCAGCTCGGTGGCCGGGACGCCTTCGTCGACCGACGACGAGGCCTCGGCCGGCGCGATCTCGTCCGGGCCGTCCACGATCGGCAGACCCGCCTGGCGGTCCTGCTCGTCGACCGCGAGCGGCGCGTCCCAGCCGCGCACCAGCGAGGTCGCGGACAGCACCACGAGCGTGAGCTCCTGGCGCTTGGCCGCGGACAGCTTCGGCGTCTCGTGGATCGCCTCGATCATCATGATCGCCAGCAGCGCGTCGCCGCCGCGCTCCGCGGCCTCGCGCAGCGCGGCCGAGACCGCGTGCGCGTCACCCGCGAGATGCGCCGGCTTCGCCGGCCGGGACTGCTGACGCGGAACCCTCGTTCTCTGTACCGTGGGCATCAGCCCTGGCCTTTCTTCTTGCGGAGTTTGGATCGGGTCTGCAGCCACGACCGCCGGAATCGGTTGTGGCTGCGCCATTTCACGGCCCATCGGCCGCGGTGGACTCGCCGGCGAGAAACGCCCTGACCGGCCCTTCGGGGAACCGCCAGTGCCCACCCGGCGTCTTGATCGCCGGGAGCTTCCCGCTTACCGCCCACCTGCTCGCCGTCTTCACGTCGACGCGGAACAGCGCGGCGACCTCACCCGGCCGCAGCAACCGCGCATTCGTGTTCGTCATGCCACCGACTCGGCGGGCACGTCAGTGATCACGGCGGTCGTCTGAACCCGGCCCGAGAACCAGACACGCAGGGACTCCCTGCTGACGGGCACGTCGGTGCGCTTGGAGAGGTCAGCCGCGATCGCCTTCCAGCCAGCACCTGCGCCGATCTGGCCGGCGACGTAGTCGGTCAGTTTCTGGCCGAGGCGTGCCTCCAGCAGCAAGTACTTCGTGGTGGGCTCGTTCATGACCAGTGACATTGCCACTGCGCATAGGACTTGTCAATGGCAAGTCATGTGTTCATCGAAACGGATCATGGGCATAAATGGCATGAATGAACAGTTGCCAAGGAACTTGCCGGGAGCCAGACTTCTTGTCATGACGACCGAGCCGCAGAGCGCAAGCACCACGCGCAGGGCGATTCCCGAGGACTCCTTCGCGAACCGCCTGATGCTCGCCCGTGCGTACGCGGGCCATCTGTCGATCCGCCAAGCGGCAGAGCTGTGCGACCTGGGCCGCGGGGCCTGGGTCAACTGGGAAAAGGGTGCCAACCCGTCCGACAAATCGGAGATCGCGGCGGTGGTGGCGGAGAAGCTGGGAGTCGATCTTCAGTGGTTGCTCTACGGCGGTCAGCTGACCAAGCCGGAGCGGCGATCGCTTCGCCGGACGCGTGCCGAGCGCGCCGACGTGTTAAAGGTCGGTTAAACGTTTCGGCGTTCCGCCACCATATCGGTGGGTTGACGCCGGGATGACCGAGTTGATCAGCGGGTTCGACTCCCCGGATCGGTTACTGTAAGGCCAGCCCACCCGTCGGTGACGCCGGGACATGTCCACCGGTGACGCGGCCCTGGCCGCCACAAGGACGGAGGTGAGTGTGGAAATCCTTCTGTTGGTGACGGCCCGTGCCGGTGAGCCCGCTGCCGTACTGCCCGCGCTGGATCTGCTTCCCCACTCGATTCGTACCGCTCCCCGCGACGTCCGCACGCTCGTGTCCGGGCCCAGCCCCGACGTGGTGATGGTGGACGCGCGCACCGAGCTGTCCGAGGCCCGGGCCACGTGCCGCATGCTGCACGCGACCGGCATCGGCGTGCCGCTGGTCGCGGTGGTCACCGAGGCGGGCCTGATCGCCCTGAACGCCGACTGGGGGGTCGACGACGTCATCCTCGCCGGTGCCGGCCCCGCCGAGGTGGAGGCCCGGTTGCGGCTGGGCGTCGGCCGGTTGAACAACGCGACGGCCGGGGGCGGCGGCTCGATCCGGGCCGGCGAGCTCAACATCGACCCGGACACGTACGCGGCGAAGCTCAAGGGCCGCCCGCTCGACCTCACGTACAAGGAGTTCGAGCTGCTGAAGTTCCTGGCCCAGCACCCCGGCCGGGTCTTCACCCGTGACCAGTTGCTGCGCGAGGTGTGGGGCTACGACTACTTCGGCGGCACCCGCACGGTCGACGTGCACGTGCGGCGCCTGCGCGCGAAGCTCGGCTCCGAGTACGAGTCGATGATCGGCACGGTCCGCCAGGTGGGGTACAAGTTCGTGCTGCCGCCGTCGGGCCGGCAGCTGCCCGACAACGAGCCGGTGCCGGTTCCGGTCTAGTCTGCCGAGCATGACTGATGTGCGGCCGGTCGATCGGTTGAGCGAGTCCGAGGCCGCCGACGTGCTCGCGCTGGCCTCGGCGGCGGCGCAGGCCGACGCGGTGTACCCCCTCTCCGAGGACGTGGTGCTGCGCGTGCGCAACGGCGGCGGTCGGCATTTCCTCGCGTACGCCGACGGCCGGCTCGCCGGTTACGCGTTCCTCGACGACGGCGCCGGCGAGCTGTTCGTGCATCCGGGGTTCCGCCGGCGCGGTATCGGCACGGCGTTGCTGGCCGCGGCGGGCGACGGTCCGCTCCACCTGTGGGCGCACGGCGACGACCCGGGCGCGCAGGCTTTCGCGTCGCGCAACGGCCTGACCCGGGCCCGGGTGTTATGGCAGATGCGCCGCCCGCTGGACACGCCGCTCCCGGACGCGGCGTTGCCGGCCGGTGTGACGGTGCGGCAGTTCCGGCCCGGCCACGACGAAAGCGAATGGCTCGCGGTCAACGCGCGGGCCTTCGCCGACCACCCCGAGCAGGGTCGGTGGACCGAGGAGGATCTGCGGCTGCGCGAGGCCGAGCCGTGGTTCGACCCGGCCGGTTTCCTGCTCGCCGTCGACATCGCGGACACGCTGCTGGCCTTCCACTGGACGAAGGTCCACCCGGCGACCGCCACCGACCCGGCGCTGGGCGAGATCTACGTCCTGGGCGTGGACCCCGCCGGGCATCGCCGGGGCATGGGCGCGGCGCTGAGCGTGGCCGGCCTGCGGCACCTGGCCGACGTCGGGCTGGCCGACGCCATGCTCTACGTCGACGAGTCGAACACGGCCGCCGTCGCTCTCTATCGCCGGCTGGGCTTCGAGGTCTACCAGGCGGACATCAACTACGTCAGGGAACGACCGTCACCGGCCACCGGGCGCAGCGGACCAGCTTGACCGCCAGCGAGCCGGCGATCCGGTGCCCCACGCTGGCCGAGGAGCCGACGATCACCGCGTCCGCCCTCTTCTCCTTGGCCACCTGCGACAGCACCGCCAGCGGCTCGCCCTGACGGACGATCAGCTCGGCGTCCAGGCCCCATAGGGCCGCCTGCTTCTCCACCTCGGCGCGCAGTTGGCGTTCCAGCTCGTCCTGGGTCGCCATGACCGCGTGCGTGCTCATCCCGCTGTGGTCGGCGAGGATCAGCAGCGAGGACGGGATGGTGCGGGCGTAGACCGCGATCAGCCTGGTGTGCTGGCGCCGGGCCATCCCCGCGGCGTACGAGGCCGCGCGCAGGGACGTGGGGGACCCGTCGACGCCGACGACGATCGCGCCGGGGCCGTCCGTGCCGAGCTCGAAGGGTCCCATGGCGAAGAACCTAAGCCCCACGCATCGATGGACGGCTGGTCGCCCACATGATGAAAAATCAGGCTTCCGGGGCGGGCAGTCGATGCGATGAACGCACCGCTCGCAACTAGTGCCGGCACCCGCCCCGATCGCCGCCCGGACGACCGCCCGTGCGGCCCGGAGCAGCCACGGTCGTGCATCACGGGACGGACAAGGCGCGGTCTCGGCGCGATAACCGCCCGGGGGATAAATCGGAAATTTCCGTCTCTTGGCGACCGGTTCACCCAACGGACAGCTCTGACTAATGAGAAAGCTACTCATCGGCGCGTACGTGTTCACCCTAGGTTCACTTTCGCCCGGCTATCCGTCCACCTGGCGCTTCTAAGTTTCGCCTTGGGCCACGGTGTGTTGGCCCGCCACCACCCGAAGGGAAGACAGTGAAGCTCCAGCGGTCCGGTTTCCTGGCCGGCATTGCGCTGACGGCGGCGATTGCGCTCGCCGCGTGCGGGTCAGACAACACCTCTGAGCCAGCGGCGGGGGGCAACGCTTCCGGTGCCGCGGCCAGCATTGCCTGTGCGTCCGGCAGTTTGACGGCGCAGGGCTCGACGGCGCAGGCCAACGCCATGTCCCAGTGGATCAAGGACTACCAGGGTCAGTGCGCCGACGCGAAGATCGACTACCAGGGCACCGGGTCCGGTGCCGGTGTGCAGGCGATCATCGCCGGCACGGCCGACTTCGCCGGTTCGGACTCGTCTCTGAAGGACGATGAGCAGACGCAGGCGAACGCCAAGTGCGGCGCCGGCAGCACCGCGCTCAACATCCCGATGGTCGTCGGCCCGATCGCCGTCGTGTACAACCTCCAGGGTGTCGACGGGCTTCAGCTCGACGCGCCGACCCTTGCCAAGATCTTCGCCGGCAAGATCACCAAGTGGAACGACCCGGCGATCGCCTCGCAGAACAGCGGCGCGTCCCTGCCGGATCAGCCCATCGGCACCGTGCACCGCTCGGACGAGTCGGGCACGACCGACAACTTCACCAAGTACCTGAGCAAGGCCGCCGCGTCCGACTGGACCTTCGGCAACGCGAAGGCTTGGAAGGCTCCGGGTGGTACCGGCGCCAAGGGCTCCGACGGTGTCGCGAACGCCGTCAAGAGCACGCCCGGTTCGCTGGCCTACGTTGAGAAGTCCTTCATGGACAACAGCGGCCTGCAGGGCGCGAAGCTGAAGAACGGTGCGGGCGAGTACACCGAGCTCACCCCGGACAGCGCCGGCAAGGGCATCGCGGGCGCCAAGGTCACCGGCACCGGCAACAACCTGAAGCTGGACATCGACTACAACGCCACCACCCCGGGCGCGTGGCCGGCCGTCCTGACCACGTACGAGATCGTCTGCGACAAGGGCAGCTCGAAGGCCGCCCTGCTGAAGTCGTTCTTCACCTACACCTCGAGCGCTGCCGGTCAGGCGTCGCTGACCGACCTCGGCTACGCGCCGCTGCCGGCCGAGCTCCTGACCAAGGTCCAGGCCGCGGTCGCTTCGATCTCCTGACCTTCAGAAAGAACCATCCCTTCGACACGACAGGCGAGCGAGCAGATGGGTGACTACCCCTCCCGCTCGGACAATGCCTTTGCCGGCGGAACGGGTGTGACAGGTCGTCACGCCCGGTCCGCCGGCACCGGCGTTTCCCCGAGCAGTTACCAAGAACCCCCGATCGGCGGCGGTGGCGCCCTGCCCCAAAAGGCCCGTTTCTCGATGGAGAGCGGGTTCCGCGGCCTGTCCGTGGCGGCCGGCGCGATGGTCCTGGTCATCATCGTGGCCATCGCGGTCTTCTTGATCTCGAAGGCAATCCCGGCGATCAACGCCGACCACGAGAACTTCCTGACTTTCAAGACGTGGTTCCCGAACGACGCGCAGCCACGCTTCGGCATCCTGGCACTAGGCTTCGGCACGGTGCTGACCTCGGTCATCGCGCTGATCATGGCGGTGCCGGTCGCTCTCGGGATCGCGCTGTTCCTCTCGCACTACGCGCCCAAGCGGCTGGCCACGCCGCTGGGCTTCGCCATCGACCTGCTCGCCGCTGTGCCCAGCGTCGTCTTCGGTCTCTGGGGCCGGGACGTCTTCCTGGAGCCGGTCCGCGAGTTCTCCGGCTGGCTGAACCACTACTTCAGCTGGATCCCGCTCTTCGGGGGCGACGGCCCGTTCGGCCGCTCGATCCTGCTGGGCAGCATCGTGCTCGCCATCATGGTGCTGCCGATCGTCACCTCGCTGTCCCGCGAGGTGTTCCAGCAGACCCCCGGCATGAACGAGGAGGCCGCGCTCGCGCTCGGCGCCACCAAGTGGGAGATGATCCGCACCTCGGTCCTCCCGTACGGCAAGCCCGGTGTGATTGCCGCCGTAATGCTTGGCCTCGGACGTGCTCTCGGTGAGACCATCGCGTTGGCGCTGACGCTCGGCGCCGTCTTCTCCATCTCGCCCAACATCATCCAAAACGGCGGTAACTCGATCGCCGCCAACATCGCCAACGCGTTCGGCGAGGCCAACGCCACCGGTCGGGGCGCACTCATCGCTTCCGGTCTGGTGCTGTTCGCCATCACTCTCGTGGTGAACATCGCCGCGCGGGCGATCATCCACCGTCGGCGCGAGTTCCGGGACAGTGCCGCATGAGCCTTCTGAATCAGACCGACGCCGACGTCGTGATGACGCCGCAGAACATCCGTACCAAGAAGCTTCCGGTCGCCGTCAACCTTCTCGTGGCGGTGGTGGCGCTCGGCATCGGGTTCGCCCTGACCTACGGCGCGAGCATCGGCACCTGGGTGCTGGCCGTCGTCATCGCGCTGATCCTCTACCTGGTCGGGATCGCCGTCGTCGCCGGGCGCATCGAGGGCCGGCGCGCCGCTCGTAACCGCATGTGGCAGGCCCTGATCTACGCCGCCTGCGTGCTGGCGATCATCCCGCTCGCCTCGGTGGTGTGGACGCTGATCTCCAAGGGCGCGAGCCGCCTGGACGCCAACTTCTTCAACACCTCGATGAACAACATCAGCGCCCGGGACCCGAACGGTGGCGCCTACCACGCCATCATCGGCACGCTCGAGCAGGTCGGGATCGCGGCGCTGCTGGCCATCCCGCTGGGCGTGCTCGGCGCGATCTACCTGGTCGAGTACGGCAAGGGCAAGTTCGCCAACACGGTCCGCTTCTTCGTCGACGTCATGACCGGTATCCCGTCGATCGTCGCCGGTCTGTTCGTGCTGTCGTTCTGGGTGCTGATCGTCAGCCCGTGGTTCAACGACGGGGAGCCGCGGTTCTCCGGTTTCGCGGCCTCGCTGGCACTGACCGTGCTGATGCTGCCGACGATCGTGCGGTCCACCGAGGAGATGCTGCGCCTGGTGCCGGGCCCGCTGCGCGAGGGTGCGTACGCGCTGGGCGTCCCGCAGTGGAAGACCATCACGAAGGTGGTGCTGCCGACCGCGTTGCCCGGCATCGTCACCGGCGTGATGCTCGCGATCGCCCGCGCGGCCGGCGAGACCGCCCCGGTGCTGCTGGTCGCGGGCGGTGCCGCGGCGATCAACTTCGACCCGTTCAACGGCAACCAGCAGTCGCTGTCGCTCTTCGTCTACCAGCAGGCCGGCGACGCGTCGCGGTATGCGCCCGCCCGCGCCTGGACCGCCGCGCTGACCCTGGTCGCGATCGTGCTGATCCTGACGATCGCCGCCAAGATGCTCGCCCGTCGCAACAAGCTGACCCGATAAGAGGTAACCCCATGGCCAAGCGCATCGAGGCGAGCAACGTCACCTCGTACTACGGCTCCTTCAAGGCGATCGACGGCATCTCGATGACCGTCGAGCCCAAGTCGATCACCGCGCTCATCGGTCCGTCCGGTTGCGGCAAGTCGACGTTCCTGCGGTCGATCAACCGCATGCACGAGGTGCTGCCGAACGCTCGCATCGAGGGCCGGCTCACCATCGACGACCAGAACATCTACGACCCGGACGTGGACGTCACCGCGGTCCGTCGCATGATCGGCATGGTCTTCCAGCGGCCCAACCCGTTCCCGACGATGTCGATCTACGACAACGCCGTGGCCGGCCTCCGGCTCAACGGCGTCAAGAAGAAGTCGGTGCTGGACGACGCCGCGGAGAGCGCGCTGAAGTCGGCGAACCTCTGGGAAGAGGTCAAGGACCGGCTCAACCGGCCCGGCGCCGGCCTCTCCGGCGGTCAGCAGCAGCGCCTCTGCATCGCCCGCACCATCGCGGTCGAGCCGCAGGTCGTGCTGATGGACGAGCCCTGCTCGGCGCTCGACCCGATCTCGACGCTGGCGATCGAGGACCTGATGTTCAAGCTGAAGGACCGCTTCACGATCATCATCGTCACGCACAACATGCAGCAGGCCGCCCGGGTCAGCGACAAGACCGGGTTCTTCTCGATCGACAAGACCGGCGAGCCCGGCCGCCTGATCGAGTACGACGACACCCAGAAGATCTTCAGCAACCCGGTGGAGAAGAAGACCGAGGACTACATCACCGGTCGCTTCGGGTGATCTTTCAAGGGCGGGCCCTGCTCACGGAATGTGCAGCAGGGCACCGCCGTCCTCGGTGAATTCCACGCGCGGCATGACCGGCGTCGCGGCATCACGGCGACTCGAGGCCGCGACCACTTCCTCCATTTTCCCGTACGGCGTGAGAGAGTTCAGTGTTCTACGCGTCGGCGGCAGCATGGCCAGGCCGTCGGCGGCCGCCGGGCGAATCCATTGGGTGCCGTCGGCCTCGCCGGACACGTCCCGCGCCGTCTGCCCTTGCGGCAGCAGCGAGACGAAGAACCAGGTGTCGAAGCGTCGCGGCTCGAACACCGGCGTGATCCAGCGTCCCCAGGGCAGCAGCAGGTCATCGCGCAGCAGCAGCCCACGCCGGCCCAGCAGCTCCGTCATGGTCAGCTCGCGGGCCTGCACGGCGGCGCGGTCGGCCTCCCAGTCGTCGGTGCTGACGTCACTCACGGTGCGATCGGGCTGATCGGCCGGGCCGGCGAGCAGCACCCCGGCCTCTTCGAACAACTCACGCGCGGCCGCGCCGACCACCGCCCGCGCCTGATCGTTGGACACGCCGAGCAGGTCGGCCCAGTCCGCGCGGATCGTCTCCGGGCAGTCCGACGGATCGACGCCGCCGCCCGGGAACGCGTACAGCCCGCCGAAGACCATGGTCGAGGCGCGCCTGAGCACGTACACCTGGAAGTCGGGCTTGGCGTCGTGCCTGCCCTTTTCCGCCGCCTCCTTTTCCGCCGCCTCCTTCTCCGGGCGCAGCAGGACGACGGTGGCCGCGGGGCGCACAGGTGCCGGCGGGCCGCTGAACTCACGGGCGCGCTTGATCATCGCAGCTGGCAGCGGTTGGGGTGTCGAATCGCTCACCTGCTGATCGTGCCATTGCTGCGAGAAATTTGTCTTTAGTCCGTTTGTGGGTGGTGGGCGGGGCGGTTGGATGGGCTTTAGTCCGTTTGTGGGTGGTGGGTGGCGCGGTCGGAGGGGCTTTAGTCCGTTTGCGCTCAGCGGGCGGCTCGGTCGGACGGGATAACGTTGCGATCATGACCGACCAGAAAGTCCGCTGGGGCATTGTGGCCACCGGCGGAATCGCCGAAAAGTTCGCTTCCGACCTAGCCCTCGTCGAGGGGGCCGAGCTCGCCGCCGTCGGATCGCGATCGCTGGAGAACGCGCAGGCGTTCGCGAAGCGGTTCGGCTTCGAACGCGCCCACGGAACGTATGCCGAGCTCGCCGCCGACCCGGACGTCGACGTCGTCTACGTGGCCACGCCGCACGCGTTCCACTACGACGCGGCGATGCTGTGCGTCGAGGCCGGCAAGCACGTCCTGGTGGAGAAGCCGATCACGCTGGACCTGCCGTCCGCGGCCCGGTTGATCGAGGCGGCCCGCAGCCGGAACGTCTTCCTGATGGAAGCCATGTGGATGCGCATCAACCCGGCCATCCGCAAGATCGCCGAGCTGGTCGGGGACGGCGCGATCGGCTGGATCAGCACGATCACCGCCGACTTCGGTCTGCAGGGCCCGTTCCCGCCCGAGCACCGCCTGCGCAACCGCGAACTCGGCGGCGGCGCCCTGCTCGACACCGGCGTCTACCCGGTGCACCTGGCACACCTGCTGCTGGGCGCGCCCACCTCGGTGCAGTCCTGGGCCCACCTCACCCCCGAGCGGGTCGACGAGAACACCGGCATCCTGCTCGGCTACGAGGCCGGCGCCGTGGCGGCCCTGACCGCCAGCATCAACGGCGAGAGCCCCAACATCGCGACCATCACCGGCTCGGACGGCCGCATCGACCTCCCGCACGGCTTCCACATGCCGAAGTCGTTCACCCTGAACCGCCCCGGCCGCGAGCCGGAGACGTTCGACTTCCCGTGGCCGGGCTTCGGCTACCAGTTCGAGGCCGCCGAGGTCCAGGCCCGCATCCAGGCCGGCGACCTCGAGTCCCCGCTGATGCCCCACGCCACGACGCTCGAGGTCATGTCCCTGCTCGACTCGATCCGCGACCAGATCGGCGTCACCTACTGACACGCGCGGGAGGGCCGCCCAACGGCGGCCTTCCCGGCGCCGCCTGACCGTGGCGTTCCCGCCGCCGCCTGACCGTGGCCTTCCCGCCGCCGCCTGACTGTGGCCTTCCCGTCGCCGCCGCCTGACTGTGGCCTTCCCGTCGCCGCCGCCTGATCTTGGCCTTCCGATCGCGCCGCCTGACCATGGCTGGCGTGATCGGCAGCCCCTCCGCGCGGTGATCCGCTCGTGGACCGGCCATCCGCTATGTGGGACACCGCAGCCACATCGTGGACTTTTCGCGACCTTGGAGACTTGCGCCCACATACGAGCCATAACTCTCCAAGGTCCACATTCGGCCGGAAAAGTCGACCGGATGAAAGCCGCAATGTGTGACAAAGATACTCTCTACAATGGACGAGAGTCTCACATCGCGGACGCGCGGTCCATGATGTGGGTCGACGGTCTCAGTTGGCGGCCGTTTGTCCCACATAATGGAACCGCCGCCCGCCGCCCGCCGCCCGCCGCCCGCCGCCCGCCGCCCGCCGCCCCGGGGAACGGGACCGGCCCCGCCTCGCGCTGCTTCACGAGCGACGGCACAGAAGGCTCGGCCGATACCGGAAATATCGGGTATGCGAGGGCGGCTGCGGGGCTATGGCGCGACGGCCACTACGGGCGCGACTGGCGAGACGGCCGCTATGGGCGCGACGGCCGCTATGGGCGCGACGGCCGCTATGGGCGCGACGGCCGCTATGGGCGCGACGGCCGCTATGGGCGCGACGGCCGCTATGGGCGCGACGGCCGCTATGGGCGCGACAGCCGCTATGGGCGCGACGGCCGCTATGGGCGCGACAGCCGCTATGGGCGCGACGGCCGCTACGGGCCCGACGGCCGCCACGGGCGCGACGGGCGATCGGCGCGACTGGCGCGACTGGCGAGGACGGTGAAAGTTCGTCGCGCCGGATCGGTGACATCCGGGCGAACGCCGCATAACGCCGTCCACTCACGAGGCCGATCGGCCGCCCGATGTCGGCCGTGCGGGTCAGGAGAAGAGGGGGCGCACCAGGTAATACGCCAGCACGGCCATCAGGGCGGCCGCGGGGAACGTCGTCACCCAGGCGACCACGATGTTGGCGGCCACGTTCCAGCGAACCGCCGTCAAGCGCTTCGTCGCGCCCACGCCCGTGATGGCCGACGTGATCGTGTGGGTGGTGGAGATCGGGGCGTGCAGGACCAGCGCGTTGAAGAACAGCACCGAGCTGGCCACCGTTTCGGCGGCGAAACCCTCGGCCGGGCCCAGGTCGATGATCTTCCGGCCCAGGGTGCGGATGATGCGCCAGCCACCGGCGTACGTGCCGGCGGCCAGCACCGACGCCGACGTCCAGTACACCCACCAGGGGATGTGGGTGGGGCTGTCCTGCAGGCCGGCCGTGTAGAGCGCCAGCACCACGATCCCGATCGTCTTCGCCGCGTCCTGCAGGCCGTGACCGACCGACATGGCGGCGGCCGAGACCGTCTGCGCCATGCGGAAGCCGCGGTTCAGCCGGCTCGGGTTGCCGCGGCGGAAGATCCACATGATGGCGACCATGAGCAGGAAGCCGAGCACCAGGCCGACCACGGGGGACAGCACCATCGGGATGAGAACCTTCGAGATGATGTTGTCCCACTGGACCGTCCCGTGCGAGGCGACCAGCGTGGCACCCACCAGGCCGCCGAACAGCGCGTGCGACGAACTGGACGGCAGCCCGAAATACCAGGTGATCAGGTTCCAGGCGATCGCGCCGAGGACGCCGGCGAACACGACGCCGAGGCTTGCCAAGCCGACCGGTAAATCGACCAGGCCCTCGCCGACGGTGGCGGCCACGCCCGCGCCGAAATGCGCGCCGACGAAATTGCCCACCGCGGCCATGGCGAGCGCCACCCGAGGCGTGAGTGCCCGGGTGCTGATGCTGGTGGCGATGGCATTCGCGGCGTCGTGAAAACCGTTGGTGAAGTCGAACGCCATCGCGGCGAGAATGACCGCCAAGGCGGCCACGAGTTCGACGGACAAGGCGTTAGGACTCCTTGACCGCTATCGTCTCGACGGTGTTGGCGACGTGCTCGAAGGCGTCGCAGGCCGCCTCCAGCTCGTCGGCGACCTCCTTCATCTTCAGGACGGTCAACGCGTCGTACTCGCCGGAGAACAGCCGGACCAGCAGCATCCGGTACGCGCGGTCGCCGTCGTTCTCCAGGCGGTTGATCTCGATCCAGTACTCCTCCATGCCCTTCATCGACCGCAGCCGGGGCATCGCCTCCGCGGTGATCTTGGCTTGCTGGTCGAGCACGTTCACGAGCTCGTGCATCTCGCGTGGCAGCGACGGGAGCTCGGTCAGCCCGTACAGGTAAAGGAGATTGCCGACCGCCTCGAGATGGTCCATCACGTCGTCGAGCTGGGAGCCGAGCGAGTAGATGTCGGCCCGGTCGAACGGGGTGATGAACGTCGAATTGATCTTCTTGTAGAGCTCGTGCGTGATCTGGTCGCTGTCGTGCTCCACATCGGTCAGTCGCTCGCTGACCGATTGCACGTCGACACCGGGCAGGGCCAGCTCGTTGAGCAGTTCCGTACCCTTGACGAGGTTGTCCGCGGCCTTGGTGAAGAGGTCGTAGAAGGCACCCTCGACGGGGCGGAAAGAAAACTTCACGGCGCGGACCTCGATCGACGAGCGACGGATGGATCTCCAGGAATGCTACTGGTAGGTCCTGGTTCACCTCGCGTTCGCCCGTCTAGACCGGTTCGTGACGCCGGTCCGGTCGCGGTGCGGTCGGTCGGGGCGAGCCACGGCGCACGGCCCGGGTGGGCAGCGGTTCGCGCGGCACCCATTTGCTGACCGGATGGCGTCGCAGGTGTTTGGCCAGGGCGCGATGGTCCTGGTCGGCGATGACGTCGACGCCGGCCGCCCCCAACTCGGCCCAGACCGCCCGGCGTTCCTTGCGTGACCCCGAGGTCAACCCCGAGATGCGCACCGTACGCCCGTCCTCATGCGCCGACCGCACCAGGGCGTGCAGCAGGTGGCGCTCCTCCGCGGGGATCTCGTCGCGCCCGTCCCAGCCGAACCGCCGGCTCCACTGCTCGCTGATCATCGGCACCAGCGCGGGCGGCGCCGAGCGCGAACCGACGTCGTCAAAGGTTCCGTCCGCGAAGGCGTACCGGAGGGTCTGGGTGGAAAGAAGTTCGCGCACGTCGACGATGCCGGCCACGGACACCGTCACCGCCCCCGGCTGCAGCCGCCCGTCGTCGCACCGGCTCAGCAGCGGACCGTGATCGCGTAACTGCTGGTCGAGCATGCGGTAGGCGCGCAGCAGGATCTCGGCGTCCCGGTTCGGCCCGGCGAACTCCACCACCAGCCGGAACGGCACCCGCTGATCACGGGCGAGCCGGCCGCCTCCGGCGCGTGCCCGGGCGAGCAGCGGCGAGAGGATGAGCCGGCGAAGCGTACGGCCGGGCTGGGGTCCGCCGTCGCCGAGGAAGAGTTCGCCGTGCGGACCGGGGATGACCGGCACGGTGAGTCCGCCCAGACCGCGCCGCAGCACCTCGCGGAGCGGATTGGTGTCGTCGCCGGCGGCGATCGCGTGCGCGGCGGGCTGATACGGCCGCTGCCGGCGTATCACGACCACTCCCGCCGCCACCGCCGCGGCCGCGCCCGCAGCGCCGGCCAGCCCCGCCGTGATCACCGACTCGTTCACCGCGCGCCACCACCCGATTCGTACCAAATAGGAAATTCCTACTTTGTCACGATTCGTGGTGCTAGCTGCGTAATGTCGCGCAGAAATCCCCCGGGGTCAGCGGGCGGATCAGTCGGTGACCCGCTGCAGGTACTTGTGGTAGAGCGTGGCATACGGCTCGGAGCCGTCGCCGAGCGCCGCCAGCAGCCGGCTCGCCGCCGCGCGCGCCTCGGTCACCAGATCGTCGGGGTAGCCGAACCGGGTGCGGTGCTCGTCGAACTCGTCCTCGTCCCGCAGCTCCACCAGGCCGCTCTCGCGCCGGCGCACCACGTCGAGGTCCAGGTCGATGATGTGCACGGTGTCGCCCTCCCACCGCGCCGGCGTGGTGATGTCGCAATACACCTCGCTCGTCCGCGGCGGCGGGTTGAACATGCCGGTCCACCACGCGTGATGCGGGATCAGCAGGACGAACGGGATCTGCTCGACCGACGGGCGGCCGTGGTAGACCGACGGCGTGCCGCGCGTGACGCCGACCCAGACACCCAGGTCATCGGTGTCGAAACGGCGGGCTGGATAGTCCCGGTGCGCCGAACCGTCGTACTTCGTGTAGACGACCCGGACCGTCTCGTTCGGCATGCAAGAACCCTAACGGTGGTCGGGTTCTGTCGGTGGTGGCGGGTACCTTCTCAACGTGCCCGCAGCGACGAAGAAGAAGGCCACCGCCGAGCAACTCCTCGCGGCCGCGGTCGGTGCCGTCCCCGGCGGCTCGTCCCGGCCCGGCCAGGAGGCGATGGCGTCCGCGATCGACAAGGCCGTCCAGGACCGTGAGCATCTGCTAGTCCAGGCCGGCACGGGCACCGGCAAGAGCCTGGCGTATCTGACGCCCGCCCTGCTGGTCGACGGCCCGGTGGTGGTCTCCACCGCCACCCTCGCTCTGCAGAACCAGCTCGTCGAGCACGACCTGCCCCGGCTGGCCGCCGCGGTCGAGCCGGTCCTCGGGCGGCGGCCCACGTTCGCCGTCCTCAAGGGCCGCCACCACTACCTGTGCATGGCCAAGATGGAGCACGCCGACGAGGAGGCGCCGACCAACACGCTCTTCGACGACGCGCCGCCGCGGGCCGCCACCCAGTGGCTCGGCGAGGCCGGCAAGCTCGGCAAGGCGATCATGCGGCTGCGCGAGTGGTCGGAGAAGACGTCCACCGGGGACCGTGACGAACTGGACCCGGGCGTCGACGACACGGCGTGGCGGCAGGTGTCCATGCCGGCCCGTGACTGCGTCGGCGCGTCCCGCTGCCCGTACGGTGCGGAGTGTTTCGCCGAGGCGTCCCGCGCGCGGGCCCGCGAGGCCGACGTGGTGGTGACCAACCACAGCCTGCTCGCCGTCGACATGCTCGCCGACCGGCACATCGTCCCGCCGCACAAACTGCTGATCATCGACGAGGCGCACGAGCTGGCCGACCGGGTCTCCGCGGCGGCCCAGGCCGAGATCACCCCGGACGCGATCGAACGCTGCGGTCGGCGCGCCCGCACGATCATCCCGCAGGCGGCCGGCGAGGCGCTGGCCGAGGCCGCCGACGCGCTCACCGTCGGCCTGGCGGACGTGGCGGCCGGGCGGCTCACCGACGGGCTCCCGGCGCATCTGCGACACGCCGTCACCCTGCTGGAGACGGCGACGCGAGCCGGTCTCACCGCCATCGGCGACATCAAGAGCGACGACCCCGATCCGGTCCGGAAACAGCAGGCCAAGGCGTCGCTGGACGAGCTGAACGACACCGCGCAGCGGCTGCTGGAGGAGTCCGACTTCGACGTGGCGTGGGTGGAGAAATCCGACCTCGGCAGCGGCCGGCGCGCCCTCGTGGTCGCGCCGCTGTCGGTCGCCGGCACGCTGGCCCAGGGCCTCTACACGGACCGCACGGTGGTGGCCACCTCGGCGACGCTCACGCTCGGCGGCCGCTTCGACACGGTGGCCCGCTCGCTCGGCCTGCCCGCGGCCGCCCCGGCGGCGGTCAAGTCGCAGCGCTCGGCCGTCGCCGAGACCGCCGCACCCGGCTCGCTGAGCGCCGAGGCCCCGCCCACCTCCGGCGACGGCTGGACGTCGCTCGACGTCGGTTCCCCGTTCGACTATCCCAAGCAGGGCATCCTGTACGTGGCAGCGCATCTGCCCCGGCCCCAGATGTCCGGCCTGCCGGACGCCGCCGGCGAGGAGCTGCTGAAGCTGGTCGAGGCGCTCGGCGGCCGCACGCTCGGGTTGTTCTCGTCGCGTAAGGCCGCCACCCAGGCCGCCGAGCTGCTGCGCGCCCGCACCGACCTGCCGATCCTGCTGCAGGGCGAGGAATCCCTCCCGGTGCTGGTCCGCAAGTTCCGGGACGACAAGGCGAGCTGCCTGTTCGGCGTCATGTCGCTGTGGCAGGGCGTCGACGTGCCCGGCGACGCGTGCCAGCTCGTGGTGATCGACCGCTTGCCGTTCCCGCGCCCGGACGAGCCACTCGCGGCCGCCCGCACGGCGGCGGTCGACGCCGCCGGCGGTTCCGGCTTCGCCTCGGTGAGCGTCCCGATCGCCGCCGTCCGCCTGGCCCAGGGCGTCGGCCGGCTGATCCGCTCGACCGGCGACAAGGGAGTGGTGGCGGTGCTCGACTCCCGTTTGGAGACGGCGCGCAGCTACGGCGCTTTCCTGCGCCGCTCGCTGCCCCCGTTCTGGTATACGACGCGCCCCGAGGTGGCCGTCGGCGCGCTGGAGCGCCTCGCGAAAGGATGACCATGCTGCTGGAGCTGGCGTGCACGCTGCTGGTGGCCTCGGACGGCGCGCTGCTGCTGCAGCTGCGCGACGACAAGGCCCCGGCGTACCCGAACGTCTGGGCGCTGCCCGGCGGCGCGGTGGAGCCGGGCGAAACGCCGTTGGAGGCCGCCGGGCGCGAGCTGTGGGAGGAGGCGTCGGTGCGGCCGTCAGCGCCGTTGCGGTTGTTCGCCCGCCAGGAGCTGCCGTCCGAGGGCCGGGCGAAGAACTACTTCTACGCCCCGACGACCGCCGTGCAGTCCGATGTGGTCCTGGGCGAGGGCGCCGCGATGCTCTTCATCCCGGCGGCCGAGGTGCTGTCCCGCGAGTTCACCCCGGGCACGAGGGACACGATCGCCCGTTTCCTGGCCTCCGGGGAGTATGCGGCACTCACCCCGCGTTGACCCCGCGACGTCGAACGGCCGTGCGAATTTCTTGCCAAGGCAGGACCGTCGCGCTCGTCGTCGTTCGCTGCCCGGGGGTAGTCATTAGTTAATGGTCTCATGTAGAGTTGGCTCATGACACCCGCTGCCTCTCGGACTTGTCCTAGCGTGAGGGACATGGCTACCGAGCGCATCACCCTCGACATGGATTCCACCTCACTGCACGTCGCCAGGTCGGCGGCGGACCTCGCACGGATGCCGCTGGCGGAATGGGTCGCGCGGGCCGTCCGGGATCGAGGGATCGCCGAGGCCGCTGCGCACACCGCGGAGCAGGATCAGCTCCACCCTGATCTGATGAAGGAGTGGGCCGAGGAAATCGAGCAGCGGATGTTTGAGGACGGCGGCGAGTGAAGCGCGGCGACGTCTGGATCCGGTACCGGATCGGACAGGAGAACAAGGTCCTCGTCGTGGGGGCCGAGGGACTCACCGCGCAACGCAAAGGCGTGCTGGTGGTGCCGATTTCCGACGTGATCGACTCGGACGTCATCCAACCGGCCGTCTCCGACGAATCCGGAAATCGGCTGGGTGTTGCTCAGATCCCCAGGGTCGGCGAGGTCGACAAGTCGTATTTGACGGAGAGGGTCGCGACCCTCGCGCCGGAGAGCGTCGAGCTCGTCGATATGTCGTTACGCGTCGCGCTCGCTCTCTGAGGCGGACGTGTAACCAGTCGGTCGGGCATTCGCGCGCCAGGAGCTGCCGTCCGGGGCCGCGCAAAGAACTACTTCTACGCCCCGACGACCGGGACCCAGTCCGATGTGGTCCTGAGCGAGGGCGCGGCGATGTGTCGGCCCTCTCTAGAAAGGACCGCAGCGTCAACGCCAGGGCTTCCAGCTTGTCGTCCTCAATAAACGCGTAGCCATCCGCTGAGAAGCAGTCGGCCACGTGCCGGGTTTGCAGGTTGACAATTCCGAAAACGGAGGATCGGCGCCAATGGAAGAGGTCATGGCCGCCGCCGAGATCGCCGACTACCTGGGCGTCTCACGCCAACGCGTGGCTGTGCTCGTCGAGCGTGCCGATTTTCCCGCCCCCGTCGCCCACCTGTCCGTGGGACGGATCTGGCGCACGTCAGACGTTCGGGTTTGGGCCGCCAAGCGGCCCAACCGAGTGCACGAGGACGAGCAGAAGTAGTCCCGGCGTCACTACCGGCTCAACGTCTCGTGTCCAGCCCACGGCGGGCGGCCTCGCAGTGTGCCGATCGAGCCACAGCGCCGTCGCAGCGCTTGGACCTTAACCTTTCGCGGATTCGATTCCATGCAAGTTTAAGGCTTATCCTTTCATGGATCCGGATCTGCGAAAGGATAAGCACCATGGCTGAGCTCCGCGAAGCGCACTGGGACGTGTCGTGGGACGCTCCGGCGCGCCGGGACAAGTGGGGCGGCCGGTATGACACCTACATCCCGGACACGCTTCTGACCCGACCCCTCGTCGTGAGCCCAGACGTCGCGCACATGGCGGCGCGGGTGGAGACGGCCGTGCGAGGTCTGGCCGACACACCAGGCGCGATGGGCTTGGAAAGCCTCGCGCGCTTCCTCCTGCGTTCTGAGGCGATCGCATCCTCCCGCATCGAGGGCTTGCAGGTTTCCGCACAACAGGTCGCCCTCGCCGAGCTGGCCACCACCGAAGACGCGCCTATCGCGAGCTTCAACGAGAACGCGCGTCTGGTGGCGAACAACATCGTCACGTTGCGGCAGGCCGCGGGAGTGCTTGCAGCGTGCGAGACGATCAGCCCGCAGAGCTTCTGCGACCTCCATCGAGCGCTTCTGCCCCAGCACCCGCAGCAGGGCATCCGAGATGCGCAGAACTGGATCGGCGGCAGCGACTGGCATCCCCTCGGCGCTGACTTCGTCCCACCGCCGCCCAGCGACGTCCCTTCCCTGGTCGAGGATCTGGCCGAGTATCTGAGCGGCGCCGTACACGCGCCGTTGATCCAGGCTGCGCTTGTGCACGCTCAGTTCGAGACGATCCATCCGTTCGCGGACGGCAACGGTCGCGTGGGGCGCGCACTGATTCATACTGTGCTCACCCGCCGCGGGCTGACCAAAGCCGCAATCCTGCCGGTCAGCCTGGTGCTCCTCACCCGTTCCGAGGAATATGTCGCGGGGTTGACTGCGTATCGGTATCTCGGCCGGGTCGACGGGCCGGAGGCCACTGCGGGCGTGGACACCTGGCTGGAAACCTTCCTCCTCGCGGTCGGCGTCGCGGTCGAACAGGCTCGGCATTTTGTCACCATGCTCGCCGAGCTTCAGAAGCAATGGGCCGAGCGCTACCTCGCCTTTCGCTACGAGAACGGGGCGGTGCGGCAACCGCGCTCCCAGTCCGCCGTGATGCGTCTTCTGCCGCTGCTGCCCGAAGCTCCGGTTACCACTCCGTATTCCGCGCAGCGGCTTCTCGGCGTCTCGGGGCCGGCCGCGCGGGCGGCACTGGAAGAGTTGGCCGACGCGCACATCCTCAGCCGGAAGAAGGTCGATCGGGGGACCACCGCGTACCTCGCTCGCGACGTGTTCGACCTGCTGACGATCACTGAGCGGCGACTCGCAAGCACGCGTTGGGACACGCGCGAATCCGCACCGAACCGGCCGATCCCCGCTCGGCCGCAAGGCTGACGGAATTCTTTCTGAGGTTCACGTGTCACCATGGCTCCCGTGACGGGGCCGGGGTTGGGGAGTACGCCGTCGGCCCGGGGGCGGTCGCGACGCAAGCTGTGGCTGGGCGGGGTTGTCGTGGCCTGGATCGTCGTGGTCGCCGGGCTGGCCGTGTGGTCGGTCGGGCATCAGCGGCCCACCGTGCCCGAGCAGCGTGACATCGATCAGGCGCTGCCCAAGCTGCAGCAGGCGACCGGCGTCGTGTTCGCGGCGGCCGGCGGGCGTGGGCGGGCGGTCACGCTCGGTGAGGTGGCGTTATCCGAGGGCTGCCGGGTCACGCCCGTGCGGTCGGGCGTCGCGGCCACCAGAGACATCACCATCCGGGTACGCGACGGCCAGGCCCGCGCGACCCTGGAGGCGATAGCCGCCGACCTGCCGACGGGATATCAGGCCGACGTCGCGGTGGGTCGCACGAAATACTCGCTGCACGCCGACGCGGGGAACTTCATCGGCGTGGACTCCGACTCCCAGGTGGACGCGCGGGACGTGACCGTGCGTGTGTCGACCGGCTGCCGCCCGCACGGATCGCAACGTGCCGCGCCCGCCGATCCGGCCGCCGCAAACCCGCCGATGGTGCTGGATTCCGTCTTGCGAGCGCTGGGTGCCCAGGACAAGGTTCCGTCCGTACGCGCGGTCGAGTGCCCGGACGGCAAGGTCGCCGGCACGTACGAGGTGGACGGCATCCCCGCGCCCGCCGACCTGCCCGAGCGGCTGGGGTTTCTGGGCGTCACCGAGGTTATCCGGACTGATGAGGACGTACGGGCGTACCGGACCGGCAGTGATTCTGTGGTGATCGGGGTGGACGGGCCGCGAGCGAACGTGAGCGTCAGTACGGCCTGTCAGTAGACCAGAGCCTGCGCGCCGTCCGACATGATCTCTTCGACGAAGACGGCGGCGCCCGCGATGCGGATGCCGGGGAGCACGTCGTCCTCGGTGATCGCCCGGCGGGCGGCGCACTGGGTGCACAGCGTGACCCGGCCGCTGGACAGCAGCATCTCCAGCAGGTCCGGCAGCGGCGCCGCGTGCGGCAACTCGAACTGGGCGGCCCGCCCCGGCAGCGCGAACCAGGCCGACTCGCCGGTCAGCCAGAACGAGACCTCGACACCCGCGGCGACGGCCGTGCTGGCCACCGTGAACGCCTGCGAAGTGCGTTCCGGGGCGTCGGCTCCGGAGGTTGCCTTGACGACCAACAAGCGTGCCATGCGGGTCAGCATAGGATGGGCCGGTCATGGTTACGGAGATCGGGTTCGTGAGCTTGCTGGTGGCCGGTTTGGGCGCACTGGCGGGCGGGTTCGGCTATCTGGCCGTCCGGGTGTCGAGGGGGCGTTGGTGAGCGACGAGACGGACAACCCACTGGGCCCGCCGCCGTGGCTGAACGCGCCGCCGGTCGAGCGTTATCCCTATGCGGACACCCACGACCTGCGCAGCGGTCCCGACCTGCATCCGACGCTGCTGGCGTTGCTGCCGTTCGTGGGCCTGTGGCGCGGTCGGGGGCAGGGCGGCTTCCCGGCGGACGAGGATTACAACTTCGCCCAGGAGGTCCGGATCAGTCACGACGGGCGCTCGTTCCTCAAGTACGAGTCGCGCACGTGGCTGCTCGACGAGGAGTCGAAGCCGGCCGGCGAGTGGCTCAACGAGGCGGGCTACTGGCGCCCGGTGCTGACCGACGACGGCCGCGCCACCGACGAGATGGAAGCGACGATGATCAGCCCGGACGGGGTCGCCGAGATCTACGTGGGCAAGACGATCGGCACGACCCGCCTGGAGATGGAGGCGGACGCGGTCGCGTACACGCCGTCCGGGCTGCACGTCACCGGCGGCCACCGGCTGTTCGGGATCGTCGACGGGGCGCTGCTGTACGCGTACGAGATGGCGGTGGACGACAGCGGTCTGCAGCCGCACATGTCCGCGCGCCTGCTGCGCATCGGCGGATAAAGGCGGATAAATCCGGCGGCGGCGCGGCTGGCGGGGTGCGTATTGATGAAGCCTGCGGCTGCCGGTGCGGCGATCGTGGACGAGCTGACCCCCGCCGCCGTCGCCGGCCGGGCGGGTTCGCGCGCCGAGGGCCGGGGCGCTGAGCTGGGCGGCGCGGGCCACAATCAGCGCTTACGGCGCGAGCGGATAGCCGAGCGCGTTCAGCAGGCGTCTGGTCCACGCGGAGGGCGGCCGCGCGACGCCGTCCAGTGCGGTGACCTCGGCGAGGCCGCGCAACGACGAGGCGAACCAGATCGCGGAGGCGTCACGCAGCTCGGCGAGGGTGATCATGCGTTCGCCGGATTCCAGGCCCACGGAGGCGGCAGCGGACAGCAACTCGCGCGCGGTCGTGCCGGGCAAAATGTCCGCCTCGCCGGCCGGGACCGTGCACAACTCGCCGTCCGCCAGCCACACCAGCGACGCGGTGGGCGCCTCCAGCGCGTACCCCTCGTCCGACAACCACAAAAGATCGTCGGCGCCCTGGTGCCTGGCCCACCGCCGGGCCGCGAAATTACTCCCGTACGACAGAACCTTGGCACCCGAGAGGGACCACGGAGGCCGCCGTCCGAGTTCGTGGCCGATGCTCGCGCTGATCACCCGGATGCCGGTGCGACGTTCCCGGAGCGCGGCCCCCGGAATCGGCGACACGGCGACGTGCAGCGACTCCCGGGTCAGCATGATCCGCAACGCCATTTCCGAAATTTCCGAAAAGTCGGACAGGCCGGGCGCGACAGCCTCAGCGACCCGATCCGCCACGTCCGCCGGCACCGGGATATCGAGCAACTCGGCCGACCGGCGCAACCGCGCCAGGTGCTCCGCCAGCAGCCACGGCCCGGACGGACGCACATGCACGGTCTCGAAAACGCCGTCCCCGAACAGCTCCTCCGGCGAGACGAGTAAGCGGCTAACCACCGCCGGAGCGTAACCTTCGTTACGTGTCCGCCTCTTCGCTTGCGTCCATGCTCCGGGAACGCGGCCTGCGCCTCACGCCGCAGCGCCAGCTGATCCTGGAGGCTGTCCACGAGCTCGGCCACGCGACACCCGAGCAGGTGCACACGGCGGTCCGGGAGCGGGTCGCCGGCGTCAACATCACGACCGTCTACCGGACGCTGGAGCTGCTCGAAGAGCTCGGACTGGTCAACCACACGCACCTCTCGCACGGTTCGCCCACCTATCACACCGTGGGTGAGGATCAGCACGTTCACCTGGTCTGCCGTGGATGCGGGTCGATCAGTGAGGTAGACCCGTCAGTGATGCAACCGGTGACCGACCGGCTGCTGGAGGAGCGAGGCTTCCGGGTCGACGTCGGGCACGTTTCGCTTTTCGGCGTCTGCGGGGATTGCAAGGAGCTGTGAGATGACCGTGGTGATGGTCGAAGACCTGGACCCGACCTCCGCCGACGCGGGCGTGCCCGCCCATTACGGCGACCCGATGCGTGAGCAGCGCACCCTCGAAACGGCGGTGGGCCTGGTCGACCGCTCGAACCGGGATGTCCTCGCGGTGCCGGGTGACGAGCGGGCGAGCTGGCTGCACACCCTGACCACCCAGCACTTGTCCGACCTGTCCAAGGGGATGGGCAGCGAGCTCCTCGTGCTCAGCCCGCACGGCCACGTCGAGCAGCACGCGTACGTCACCGAGGACGGCACCACCGCCTGGCTCGACACCGAGCCGGGCGCGGGCGCGGGCCTCCTCAAGTATCTCGAGATGATGCGCTTCTTCACCCGGGTGGAGCCCCGCGACGCCACCGGCGAGATGGCCGTGCTGTCGCTGGTCGGCCCCGGCGCGGCCGATCTCTTCCCGGAGCTCGCGGCTCCCGAGACCGCCGCGGTGCCGGGTCCGAAGTTCCCCAGCGGCGCGGTGCCCCAGCATGCCACCAGCGTCTATGCCGTACGCGAGTACGAAGGCGGCCTGGCCCGGCGCGTCCCCTTGGGCGTCGACCTGTTGATCCCGCGCGCGAGCAAGGCGGCCGTCATCGAGAAGCTCGGTGTGCCACTGGCGGGGCTCCGGGCGTACGAGGCAATCCGGGTTGGTCATAAGATCCCCCGCCTGGGCTGGGAGACCGACCACAAGACGATCCCGGCCGAGGCCGAGTTCATCGCGCCGGCCGTGCACCTGGACAAGGGCTGCTACCGCGGCCAGGAGACGGTCGCCCGCGTGCACCACCTGGGCCGGCCGCCACGCCGCCTGGTCCTGCTGCACCTGGACGGCATCGCCACCGACCTGCCGCCCGCGCAGGGCACGCCGGTGGTGCAGGGCGATCGCGAGGTCGGCTTCGTCGGCACCGCCGTCCAGCACCACGATCTCGGCCTGGTCGCGCTCGCCGTGGTGAAGCGCAACGTGGACGATGCCGCCGAGCTGCGCGTGGGGGAGTCGGTTGCCGCGGTCGATCCCGCCTGAATTACCGTTCAGGGCATGACCGGGACCGTGATCACCGTTGCCCCCACGGGCGCGGAGAGCAGCAAGGCCGCCGTGCCGGTGCTGCCCGTGACGCTCGATGAGCTGGTGACGACCGCCAAGGAGTGCGAGGCACTGGGGGCCTCGATCGTCCATGTGCACATCCGGGGTGCCGAAGCCGAGCCGACGCTCGATCTGGGCCGTCTCAAAGCGACCGTCGAAGCCCTGCGCGAGTCCACCGACCTGATCATCCAGCTGTCGTCCGGCGGCGCCGTGACCGATCCGGAGAAAGACCGGCTCGCGGTGCTCGACGCCGCCCCGGAGATGGCGTCCTGCACCATGGGCACGGTCAACTTCGGCGACGGCGTCTTCCTGAACCGCTGGGAGTTCATCGTCGACCTGCACACCCGCATGCAGGAGCGGGGCATCGTGCCGGAGTACGAGATCTTCGACCTGGGTCAGCTCACCACGCTGCAGCGGCTGCTCGCCAAGCACGAGTTGCCGTTCGGCGGCCACGTGCACGTCGATCTCGTGATGGGCGTGCCCGGTGGCATGCCCGGCGACGCCGCCACGCTGGTCGCGTGTGAGCGGGCGATCCGCGATCTGCCGGCCGGCACCACGTTCTCGGCCACCGGCATCGGCCGCAGCACCATCCCGGTCATCCTGGCCTCGCTCTCCGCGGGCGGCCACCTGCGGGTCGGGATGGAAGACACGATCACGTACGCCAAGGGCCGGCCGGTCGAGTCGAACATGCAGCTCGTCGCGCGGGCGGCTGGGTTCGCGCACCTGGCCGAGCGCCCGCCACTGACCACCGCCGAGGCCCGCGAGCTGCTGGGAGTGGCTGCCCGATGATCATCGCGGAAGTCGTGCGCTCGGGCTTTGTGGAGAGCGTGCACCACGGTTCGGTCGCGGTCCTGGGCGGCACCAGCCGGGGCGACGTCACCAGCCCGATGTTCCCCCGCTCGTCGAACAAGCCGTTACAGGCCGTCGGCATGCTGCGCGCCGGCCTGGCCCCGCGCGAGGAGGCTGACCTCGCGCTGATGAGCGGCAGCCACTACGGCGAGCCGTTCCACGTGCGACGGGTGCGCGAGATCCTCGGCGCGGCCGGCCTCGATCCGGGGGCCCTGCGCTGTCCCGCCGCGCTGCCGCTCGACGAGGCGTCCCGTAACGCCTGGCTCCGTTCGCAGGGCGGTCCCGAGCGGATCCTGATGAACTGCTCCGGCAAGCACGCGGGCATGCTCGCCACCTGCGCCGTCAACGGGTGGCCCCTCGAGTCGTACCTGGATCCCAAGCATCCGCTGCAGGTGGCCATCGTCGCCGCGGTGACCGACCTGGCCGGCGAGCCGATCGCGGCGACCGGGGTGGACGGCTGCGGCGCGCCGCTGTTCGCGATCTCGCTGACCGGGCTGGCCCGCGCGTTCCAGCGGCTGGTGGAGGCGCCGGCGGGCACGCCCGAGCGCCGGGTCGCCGACGCCATGCGCGCGCATCCGGAGATGGTGGCGGGCACCGGCGCGCACGACACGGTGCTGATGGGCGCGGTGCCCGGCCTGCTCGCCAAGGGCGGTGCCGAAGGGGTGGTGGCGGTCGCGGTGCCGGGCCGGGGAGCGGTGGCGATCAAGGTCGAGGACGGAGCGATGCGAGCCCGTACGCCCGTGCTCCTCGACGAACTGCGCCGGCTCGGTGTCGAGGTCCCGGAGCTGCCGGAGATCGTTTTCGGGGGCGGCGAGCCGGTCGGGGAGGTTCGTCCGGTTCGGTGACCTGATTCACGCTAGCTCTTGTTAGCATTTCGCTTGCAGGAGCTAGCACCTCGCGTTACCTTCGAATGCATGGCCACGCCCAAGGATCTGCCGCAAGACATCGGCAGCTTCATCCGAGACTTACGACAGACCGCGAAGATCTCGCTGCGTCAGCTCGCCGACAAGGCCGGCGTCAGCAACCCGTATCTCAGCCAGATCGAGCGTGGCCTGCGCAAGCCCAGTGCCGAGGTGCTCGCGCAGATCGCCAGCGCGTTACGGGTTTCCACCCCCGCGATGTACCTGCGTGCTGGTCTGCTGGACAGCGACGGACAGCCGGGCGTGCTGGCCGCCATCGCCGCCGATCACGAGCTGACCATGGCGCAGAAGCAGTCGCTGTCGCAGATCTACGAGACGTTCCGGAATGAGAACGCCCGCACCGCGGCCGATTCGAAGACATCCGAGGAGACAACATCATGACCGACCCGACCAAGACCCGATTCCCGGCCGCGCTCTACGCCGCCGCCGGCGCCGGCGACATCGCCTACCAGCAGCTGCGCAAGCTGCCGGCGGTCGTCAGCGACCTGAGTGAGCGCGCCGCGGCGTCGCTGAAGACATATAACGAGCAGGCCGGCGCGAAGGCGCAGGAACTCCGTTCGAAGGCCGCGACCACCGACTACGACGCGCTGCGCGGCAACGCCAGCAGCGTGGTCAGCTCGCTCGCCCAGCTGGCCCAGGAGCGTGCCGTCACCGCGTACGCGACGCTGGTGGCCCGGGGTGAGCGTGTGGTGGGCAGCGGCGTCGTCGGCGCCGCCGATGTGGTCAACTCCGACCTGGAGACCACTGAGGAGCCCAAGGCCGTGGAGGCCGCGAAGCCGGCGCCGAAGCCGCGTAAGCGCGCCACCAAGCCCACCGAGTGATTCCCACAGTAACGACATGATCGCGGGCCCCCGCGCAGGCTGGGGCCCGCGGCATAGACTTCCCGTCATGGGCACTGCCGCGCCGATGTTTCACCACGTTGTTGCCACATACATCAACCTGGTCATCTTCATCATGTCCTTGATCGTCCAGGCGGTGGCACTGATCCATTGCCTGACCCAGCGCGGCGACGGCTTCCAGGCCATCGGCACCCTTCCGAAGGGCGCGTGGGCGGCCATCCTCGCCGTCTGTATCGTGCTGACCTTGCTGCTCAGCGGCCCGACCGGCATCTTCAGCCTGATCGGCATCGCGGCCGCCTTGATCTACCTGCTGGACGTGCGTCAAGGCCTGCGCGACCTGTCGGACGGTAAAGGCTTCTGGTGAGACGGTTCGGCCCGCCCCCTCCGGACGGCGGCCCTCGGCTGAATCGCGCCGACCCGACCGGCCCACGCTCCGGGCGCCCCACGCTGCCGAGCGCACCCACCGAGATCATTACAACCCCGTTTGCCGTACGCCTCGAGCAGCTCGTCACCGGCGTCGGCGACCCGGTGACCGTGTTCGCGCACGGCCTGGGCGGCGACATCTCCGGCACCCGGCCGCTGGGCTCGGCGGTCACCGGCCGGCGGGTGTTCTTCCATTTCCGGGGCCACGGGCGGTCCGACGCGCCGGCCGGCCCGTGGACGTTCGGCGACCTGGCCCAAGACCTGCGCGGCGTGGCCGACCTGGCCGGCGCGACCAGGGCGCTGGGCGCGAGCATGGGCGGCGCCGCGCTGGCCCGCGTGCTGTCCGAGACGCCGGACCGTTTCGAGCGCGTCGTGTTCTACCTGCCCGCGCCGCTGGACGGCACCCGCCCCGCGACCGCCGAGGCCCGCGCCGAGCGGTTGCTGGCAGCGGTCGAGTCCGGCGAGGCGGCCGCGATCGCCGCCGCGGTCGAGCCGGAGCTGCCGCCGTCGGTGCGCAACACGCCGACGGGCTGGGCCTATCTGCGCCAGCGGGTGGAAGAGCTGCAGAAGAACGGCCTGGCACCCGAGCTGGCGACGTTGTGGCGGCAGCCCGCGGTGCCGGATGTCGAGGCGCTGGGCAGGTTCTCCGGGCGCGCCCTGGTGCTGGGCAGCATGGGCGACGAGCTGCACCCCGCGGCTTGGGCGGAACGGCTGGCCGAGTTGCTGCCGGGTGCCGAGCTGCATGTCTACGACCGCCCGTCGGTGCTGTGGACAAACCGCGCCGAACTGCGCGACCGAATCTCCACGTTCTTGAACCGCCCGTGATCGGCCACGTGGGTCGACCGGAACCTGCCACCTGACACGCCATAACCCGCCACTCGGGCAGCCGTGGCCCTGCCACCTGGTCACGCCGTGACCCGCCGCCCGGGCGGCCGTGAGTCGTCAGTTGGCTCGGCCGGGACTACTGCCTGGCGACGCCGTGACCCGCTGGCCGGGCGGCCGTGAGTCGTCAGTTGGCTCGGCCGCGACTACTGCCTGGCGACGCCGTGACCCGCTGGCCGGGCGGCCGTGAGTCGTCAGTTGGCTCGGCCGCGACTACTGCCTGGCGACGCCGTGACCCGCTGGCCGGGCGGCCGTGAGCTGTCAGTTGGCTCGGCCGCGACTACTGCCTGGCGACGCCGTGACCCGCTGGCCGGGCGGCCGTGAGCTGTCAGTTGGCTCGGCCGCGACTACTGCCTGGCGACGCCGTGACCCGCCGGCCGGGCGGCCGTGAGCTGTCACTTGGCTCGGCCGCGACTACTGCCTGGCGACGCCGTGACCCGCCCGCCGGGCGGCCGTGAGCCGTCACTTGGCTCGGCCGGGACTACCGCCTGGCGACGCCGTG
>NZ_JABBNC010000069.1 GCF_012933445.1 Actinoplanes sp. TBRC 11911 | reverse complement strand
CGGGGGTACTCGAGCGGCGAACGGGTGAGTAACACGTGAGTAACCTGCCCTGGACTTTGGGATAACCCTCGGAAACGGGGGCTAATACCGGATATGACCTTTGGCTGCATGGCTGGGGGTGGAAAGTTTTTCGGTCTGGGATGGGCTCGCGGCCTATCAGCTTGTTGGTGGGGTGATGGCCTACCAAGGCGACGACGGGTAGCCGGCCTGAGAGGGCGACCGGCCACACTGGGACTGAGACACGGCCCAGACTCCTACGGGAGGCAGCAGTGGGGAATATTGCACAATGGGCGGAAGCCTGATGCAGCGACGCCGCGTGAGGGATGACGGCCTTCGGGTTGTAAACCTCTTTCAGCAGGGACGAAGCGTAAGTGACGGTACCTGCAGAAGAAGCGCCGGCCAACTACGTGCCAGCAGCCGCGGTAAGACGTAGGGCGCGAGCGTTGTCCGGATTTATTGGGCGTAAAGAGCTCGTAGGCGGCTTGTCGCGTCGTCCGTGAAAACCTGCAGCTCAACTGCAGGCTTGCGGTCGATACGGGCAGGCTAGAGTTCGGTAGGGGAGACTGGAATTCCTGGTGTAGCGGTGAAATGCGCAGATATCAGGAGGAACACCGGTGGCGAAGGCGGGTCTCTGGGCCGATACTGACGCTGAGGAGCGAAAGCGTGGGGAGCGAACAGGATTAGATACCCTGGTAGTCCACGCTGTAAACGTTGGGCGCTAGGTGTGGGGGGCCTCTCCGGTTCTCTGTGCCGCAGCTAACGCATTAAGCGCCCCGCCTGGGGAGTACGGCCGCAAGGCTAAAACTCAAAGGAATTGACGGGGGCCCGCACAAGCGGCGGAGCATGCGGATTAATTCGATGCAACGCGAAGAACCTTACCTGGGTTTGACATCGCCGGAAAACTCGCAGAGATGTGGGGTCCTTCGGGGCCGGTGACAGGTGGTGCATGGCTGTCGTCAGCTCGTGTCGTGAGATGTTGGGTTAAGTCCCGCAACGAGCGCAACCCTCGTCCAATGTTGCCAGCAATTCGGTTGGGGACTCATTGGAGACTGCCGGGGTCAACTCGGAGGAAGGTGGGGATGACGTCAAGTCATCATGCCCCTTATGTCCAGGGCTTCACGCATGCTACAATGGCCGGTACAAACCGCTGCGAGCCCGTGAGGGGGAGCGAATCGGAAAAAGCCGGTCTCAGTTCGGATCGGGGTCTGCAACTCGACCCCGTGAAGTCGGAGTCGCTAGTAATCGCAGATCAGCAACGCTGCGGTGAATACGTTCCCGGGCCTTGTACACACCGCCCGTCACGTCACGAAAGTCGGCAACACCCGAAGCCGGTGGCCTAACCCGTAAGGGAGGGAGCCGTCGAAGGTGGGGCTGGCGATTGGGACGAAGTCGTAACAAGGTAGCCGTACCGGAAGGTGCGGCTGGATCACCTCCTTTCTAAGGAGCAACTCGATCGGGAAACCGATCCAGTAGCCCGCGACCTGCGAATGTCAGGTCGGGGTGCTCATAGGCGGAGACACTGGCCAGCACAACCCGGCAACGGCCGGCCCACAAGTACGACCCTCGCGAGAGGGTGTGGAACACGGGCTGGTGCGGCTGGGGAGGGCGTACAAACATAAGCATCCTGTTGGGTATCTGAAAGAACAACCGGGCCGGCCGAGGTCGGCGCCCAGTGCGAAAGCCTGGGGGTTGTTTTTCAGCACCAGGCATGACCTGGCATCTCATACCGGTCGAGGGCGTTGTTTCTCGGGGTTTGGTGGGGTGTGGATCGGGTTGTGGGTTGGTCGTTGGTTGAGAATTGCACAGTGGACGCGAGCATCTTGTTTTCTGTGGTTAAGTTGTCAAGGGCGGACGGTGGATGCCTTGGCACCAGGAGCCGATGAAGGACGTGGGA
Organism: Actinoplanes sp. TBRC 11911; assembly: GCF_012933445.1. Taxonomy (GTDB): domain Bacteria; phylum Actinomycetota; class Actinomycetes; order Mycobacteriales; family Micromonosporaceae; genus Actinoplanes. Next base: position 3,109 of record NZ_JABBNC010000069.1, on the reverse strand, counting down.
GGCCGCGATAGGCCTGGGGGAGCTGTCAACCTAGCTGTGATCCCAGGGTGTCCGAATGGGGGAACCTGGCACGAGTCATGTCGTGTCACTCGCACCTGAATTCATAGGGTGTTGAGGGGGAACGCCGGGAAGTGAAACATCTCAGTACCGGTAGGAAGAGAAAACAATTGTGATTCCGTGAGTAGTGGCGAGCGAAAGCGGATGGAGCCTAAACCTTGTATGTGTGATACCTGTCAGGGGTTGCATGCGGGGGGTTGTGGGAGCCACTGGACATATCTGACAGTGTGTCGAGGAGTTACAAAGTCTTGCGTTAGTCGAACGGTGTGGGATAGCCGGCCGTAGAGGGTGAGAGCCCCGTAGGTGAAAGCGTTTGACCTCTTTGTGGTTTTCCCGAGTAGCAGCGGACTCCTAGAATCTGCTGTGAATCTGCCAGGACCACCTGGTAAGGCTGAATACTTCCTGGTGACCGATAGCGGACGAGTACCGTGAGGGAATGGTGAAAAGTACCCCGGGAGGGGAGTGAAATAGTACCTGAAACCGTTCGCCTACAATCCGTCAGAGCCTTTTGGGGTGATGGCGTGCCTTTTGAAGAATGAGCCTGCGAGTTAGTGGCATGTGGCGAGGTTAACCTGTGTGGGGTAGCCGTAGCGAAAGCGAGTCTGAAGAGGGCGTTGAGTCGCGTGTTCTAGACCCGAAGCGGGGTGATCTAGCCATGGGCAGGTTGAAGCGTGGGTAAGACTGCGTGGAGGACCGAACCCACCAACGTTGAAAAGTTGGGGGATGACCTGTGGTTAGGGGTGAAAGGCCAATCAAACTCCGTGATAGCTGGTTCTCCCCGAAATGCATTTAGGTGCAGCGTCGTGTGTTTCTTGCCGGAGGTAGAGCACTGGATGGTCTAGGGGGCCTACAAGCTTACTGAAATCAGCCAAACTCCGAATGCCGGTAAGTGAGAGCGCGGCAGTGAGACTGCGGGGGATAAGCTTCGTAGTCGAGAGGGAAACAGCCCAGATCACCAGCTAAGGCCCCTAAGCGTGTGCTAAGTGGAAAAGGATGTGGGGTCGCTTAGACAACCAGGAGGTTGGCTTAGAAGCAGCCATCCTTTAAAGAGTGCGTAATAGCTCACTGGTCAAGTGGTTCCGCGCCGACAATGTAGCGGGGCTCAAGTACACCGCCGAAGCTGTGGCACTGACACAATGACTCGGCATCTTCCCTTGTGGTGGGTGTCCAGGTGTGTTGGTGGGTAGGGGAGCGTCGTGTCACCGGGGAAGCGGCGGAGTGATCCAGCCGTGGAGGTGATACGAGTGAGAATGCAGGCATGAGTAGCGCATGAAGGGTGAGAATCCCTTCCGCCGGATGACCAAGGGTTCCAGGGCCAGGCTGTTCCGCCCTGGGTGAGTCGGGGCCTAAGGCGAGGCCGAGAGGCGTAGTCGATGGATAACGGGTTGATATTCCCGTACCCGCGAAGGAGCGACCACGGCGAACCTCATTATGCTAACTGTCCGAGCTGCCGGCGGCCTTCGGGTCAAGGGTGGTGAGCGCAGGATCCTGGTGGGTAGTAGTTGAGTGATGGGGTGACGCAGGAAGGTAGCTGGTCCCAGGCGGTGGTTGTCCTGGGGTAAGCGTGTAGCCCGTGCCATAGGCAAATCCGTGGCGCATATGAGGGTGAGACGTGATGCCGAGCCGATTCAGGTGAAGTCAGTGATCCTATGCTGTCGAGAAAAGCCTCTAGCGATGTTCCGAGCGGCCCGTACCCGAAACCGACACAGGTGGTCAGGTAGAGAATACCGAGGCGACGGGCGAACTGTGGTTAAGGAACTCGGCAAATTGCCCCCGTAACTTAGGGAGAAGGGGGGCCGGACGCGTGAAGCCCTGTGCGGGTGGAGCGTGGTATGGCCGCAGAGAGCAGGGGGAAGCGACTGTTTACTAAAAACACAGGTCCATGCCAAGTCGTAAGACGATGTATATGGACTGACGCCTGCCCGGTGCTGGAACGTTAAGGGGACCTGTTAGCTCTTTTGGGGGCGAGGCGGAGAACTTAAGCGCCAGTAAACGGCGGTGGTAACTATAACCATCCTAAGGTAGCGAAATTCCTTGTCGGGTAAGTTCCGACCTGCACGAATGGCGTAACGACTTCCCCACTGTCTCAACCACAGGCCCGGCGAAATTGCAGTACGAGTAAAGATGCTCGTTACGCGCGGCAGGACGGAAAGACCCCGGGACCTTTACTATAGCTTGACATTGGTATCCGAATTTAATTGTGTAGGATAGGTGGGAGCCGTTGATCCTCGGACGCCAGTTCGGTGGGGAGGCAATCTTGAAATACCACTCTGTTGGGTTTGGGTATCTAACTTGCGGCCCTGATCGGGTCGAGGGACAGTGTCTGGTGGGTAGTTTAACTGGGGCGGTTGCCTCCTAAAGGGTAACGGAGGCGCCCAAAGGTTCCCTCAGCCTGGTTGGCAATCAGGTGTTGAGTGTAAGTGTATAAGGGAGCTTGACTGTGAGACTGACGGGTCGAGCAGGGACGAAAGTCGGGACTAGTGATCCGGCACTTGCGTGTGGAAGCGGTGTCGCTCAACGGATAAAAGGTACCCCGGGGATAACAGGCTGATCTTCCCCAAGAGTCCATATCGACGGGATGGTTTGGCACCTCGATGTCGGCTCGTCGCATCCTGGGGCTGTAGCAGGTCCCAAGGGTTGGGCTGTTCGCCCATTAAAGCGGTACGCGAGCTGGGTTTAGAACGTCGTGAGACAGTTCGGTCCCTATCCGCCGTGCGCGTTGGATACTTGAGAAGGGCTGTCCCTAGTACGAGAGGACCGGGACGGACGAACCTCTGGTGTGCCAGTTGTTCCGCCAGGAGCACGGCTGGTTGGCTACGTTCGGAAGGGATAACCGCTGAAAGCATCTAAGCGGGAAGCCTGCTTCGAGATGAGGTATCCCACCCCGTTGGAGGGGGTAAGGCTCCCAGGTAGACGACTGGGTTGATAGGCCGGAGATGTAAGCCAGGTAACTGGTTCAGTTGACCGGTACTAATAGGCCGAGGGCTTAACCACGTCAAACTTTGTGCTCGACGCGTCCACTGTGTGATTCACAGCAAACGAACAACCACCC
>NZ_JABBNC010000068.1 GCF_012933445.1 Actinoplanes sp. TBRC 11911 | reverse complement strand
CCAGTGATGGGGACGCGCCGCTGAAGCCCGCCACCACCGCCCGTGATGGAGGCCCACCGGACCGGTCACGACCGCCAGTGATAGGGGAGCGCCACTCGAACCCGCCGCCACCACCGCCCGTGATTGCGGCGGGTTGGTTGGAGCGCGCCAGCGCGAGGGCGAACCTGTGCGGCCGGGTCAGAGGCGGACGGCTTCGCCTGTGCGGGCGCTCTTGCGGGCGGCGTCGAGGACGGTCATGGTGCGCACCGCGTCGGACGGGTCGACCGGGACGCGGGCGTCGCCGCGCACGGCGATCGCGAAGGCCGGGTAGAACGCGTCCCAGCGCCCGCGCTCGGTTGGGACGGGTGCGCTCGTCTCGCCGTGATAGAGGCGGCCCCAATCGTCTTCGGCCTCGACACCCCAGCGGTCGGCCAGGTCGGCGGGCGATTTACCGGACTTGAGCACCTGCTCCTGCCCGTCCATGGGCGGCTCGATGACATAGGTGCCGGTCGTCCCCGTCACCCGGAACCGCGGCCCCGGCGCCCCCTGTCGCCAGCTGCCCCACAGGTGCGACTCGACCCCGCTGATGTGGTGCAGGGCGAGGAAGAAGTCGTCGTCGAGGTCGCCCGCGCCGCGCATCTCCGCATACACCCGGGTGGCCGGGCCGTGCAGCACCAGCGCCTGGTCGACCAGGTGCGACCCGAAGTCACGCAGCGTGCCGCCACTGGCCCCCGACGGCCGGCGCCGCTCCGGGTCCCACCGCTCGAACCGCGACTCGAACCGCCGCACCGACCCGAGCGTCCCGTCCGTGATCAGCTTACGAACGGTGATGAAGTCGGAATCCCACCGCCGGTTCTGATACACGCTGAGCAGCACGTCCGCCTCCTGTGCGGCGTCGACCACCCCGCGGGCCTCGTCGGCGTCCATCGCGAACGGCTTGTCCACCACCACGTGCAGCCCGCGCGCGATGGCCTGCTTCGCGAGCGCCGCGTGCGTCTCCACCGGCGTGGAAATCGTGACCGCCTCGACCCCGGCGTCGGCCATCGCGTCGATCGAGTCGAACGCGGCCACCCCCGGGCGCTGCGCGGCCAGCTCGGCGCGGCGCTCCTCGTTGGTGGTGACCACACCGACGAACTCGACGTTCTGCGCAGAGGTGATCAGCGGGGCGTGAAAGATCCGACCGCCCCCACCGAACCCGACAAGCCCGAATCGCACCGCGTCACTCATTCCGAAGAGACTGCCACATGTCGACACCCATCGCCGTCGAAGCCCCTCCTCGCCGGCACCGTCCGGCGGAGCGCGTGTTCGCCGGCCCTTGCGGGTTGGCAGAATTGTCAACAGTGCGACAACCTCGCGTAGCCGGTCATATGCGTTACGTAGTGCAAATCGCGGCTTTGCGCAATCTCGAAGCATTCCAATTTGGATGTGGAATGTGGCCGCCGAATGAGGCTTCCGTCCGGGATCGGCCCTATTTTCGGAAGCGGCCGTCCTCGATAAGGCCTGCGTGCGAGGGTCGTGCGCCAGGTGACCTTGCCTGTCGGATGAGTGACCTGTGCCCGCAATCAGACCGTTCCATCTGCAAATAATTGGCCCATGACGCCCGCCCAGATGGAACGCACCCCCTTCGCCGACCTCGATGGCCAGCCGAGCGAGATGACCGGCATGTTGCTGGAAGCGCTCGAGGCCATGGGCCGCCACCCGGAGATCCGGCGAGTGCGCGAGACCGCCATGGCCGCCCTGAACCCGTCGCCGGGCGCCCGGCTCCTGGACGCGGGCTCCGGTGGGGGCGACGTCGCCAGGTGGCTGGCCGCCAAGGTCGGCACGGCCAGTGGGCTCGGCGCGCCCGTGGGCGGCGCGGCAGGTGGGTTTGGCGCCGCCGGGGTTGGCGCGGTGGGCGTAGGCGGCGCGGCAACTGGGGTTGGCGCAGGCGGAGTCGGCGCGGTGGGCGTGGGCGGCGCGGCGGATGACCGCGGCGCGGCTGGTGAGGTGATCGCGCTGGACTATTCGGCCGCGATGACCGCGGCCGCTGTCGAGCGGCACGACGGCAGCAACGTGCGCTACACCAGCGGCGACGTGACGGCGCTGGACCTGCCAGCCGACAGCGTCGACGGTGTGTGGTGTGAGCGGGTGCTTCAGCACGTCGATGACGCGGACTCGGCGATCGCGGAGCTCATCCGGGTGACGCGGCCGGGCGGGCGAGTGTGCCTGATCGACACCGACTGGGCCTCGCTGGCCTTCGACGGTGTGCCGCCGGCGCTGGCCCGGACCGTGATCGCGGCCATGCACGGCCGGCTTACGCCCCGGCAGCGCGACATGGGTCGCACGCTGCGCCGCAGGCTCGTCGACGCGCACCTCGCCGACGTCGAGGCGACCCCGGTGACCTGCCTCTTCGCGGACCCCGCCTCGGCCGCGGTGGTGCTCCCGATGGTCAACCCCATGGTGCCTCAGGAGGTGTGGATGACTCCCCCCGGCGTACGGGAAGAATGGTTTTCTCGTGTTGACGAAGCCGGGGACCGTGGCGATTTCCTGGCCGTACTCACTATTTGGGTCGTGGTCGGAACGGTTGTCTGAGCGCCTTTGCCACTGCGTTGTTGTCCGAGGTTCAGCCATCGACCCGCCGCCAATACTGTCGCTTGCGCTGGTCGCGAACCACCAAGCCGAGCCGGCCCAGTTCCTCGCGCAATTCCCGCTTGTCGCCCTCGTCGCCCGACTCCAGCGCCTTCTGCCGGGCGATGAAAACCGCATTCGCGGACGGTGGCAGGTCGGGCAGATCGGGGACCCAGCGACGGTAGGCCTCCAGGTAGGGATCCTGGTCGGACCACGCGATCCCGTACGAGGCGAAGGCTGACTGCAGTTTCTGCTTTGCGAGGTGGCACGGCTCGTGGGCCAGCTCGCGACCGGTGCGGCCGAGCAGAATGAGCTGGTCGCGGTCTCGGAACGCGACAGCGACCTCCCCGCGCGGCAGGATGCGCCTGGTGCCCGGCCGGGTGAGAACCACGTCGGTCATGGTGAACCGGACGGTCAGTGACTCGCGGTCGACCAGGCCGGCGAAGATGAGACCGAGGACGGCGCCCGCCGCGATGCTGACGACGGTGGCGACATCATCCGGAAGGTCGCGGACCACGTCGAACGGGCCGGGCAGCGGCAACCAGACGAACACGCCGAGCAGCAAGAGGAGCAAGGCAGCACCGATCGCGGGCAGGCATAGCCAGACCAGCATGCGGAGCCACCACGGGGTGGGTATGGTCGTCGTCTGTTGCAGCACGGCGTCGAGTCTTCGCCGGATGAGACCTCGTCCGATAGCGACCGAAGGCGAAAAGGCTTAGACCAAAGTCGAATGCCCGCCGTGGCCTCGCCCCGGTAGCTTCGATGGCGTGATGCGACGACGAACGGCAAGGTCATGGCTGCTGGAGATCTCTCTAGCGGTCCTCGCCATGCTGCTCGGTCTGTTCTTCGTGCACGAGTCGGTTTCGGACGGCACGGGCGCGCCGATCATCGCGGAGGCGGTCGCCGGCGTTCTGGCCTTCACGGGGCTGGTGTTGTTCCGGCGCAGCCACCCGGTGGCGCTTACCCTGGTGCTGATCCCGGCCGGCATCGTGCTCGGGATGCCGATGGGCGCGACGCCGTTCGCCCTGTTCTCGGTGGGCCTGCGGCGCCCGGGCCGGGTCGCGGTCTCACTCGCCGCGCTGCACGCGGTCGCGGTGGCCGGCATTTATTGGCTGGCGTTCGGGCCGGGCTATGACTATTACGAGGCCGTCGTGTTCCTCGTGCTGCTGCACGTCAGCGTCGTCGCGGTGGCGATGCTGATTCGCTCCCAGCGTCAGCTGGTCGCCTCCTGGGCCGAGCGCGCGCGGCAGGCCGAGGAGGGCCAGCGGCTGCGCGTCGAGCAGGCGCGCCTGGCCGAGCGCGAACGGATCGCCCGCGAGATGCACGACGTGCTCGCGCACCGCATCTCCCTGCTGGCGGTGCATGCCGGCGCGCTGGAGGTCCGCCGGGACGCCGGCTCCGACGAACGCGAGGCGGCCGGCGTGATCCGGCAATGCGCGTACGACGCGTTGGAAGACCTTCGCACCGTGATCGGGATGCTGCGTGCACCGGCGTCCACGATGGAGGCAGATCGTCCGCAGCCCACGTTGGGCGACGTTCCGGCGCTGGTCGAGCAGTCGCGCGCGGCCGGCGCCGAGGTGGGCTTGTCGTTCGCCGGCGACGACGAGGTTCCCGATCAGGTCGGCCGGCACGCATATCGAATCGTTCAGGAGGCTTTGACCAATGCGCGCAAGCACGCGCCGGGAGCGCCGGTACGGGTGGAGATCAGCACATGCCTGAAGCAGGGACTGACCGTCCAGATCGAGAACGGCCTCGCGCCGGGCGGCTCGATGCCGGGAGCCGGGGCGGGTCTGGCCGGTCTGCACGAGCGGGTTCAGCTGGTCGGCGGACGCCTCGAACACGGCCCGACGCCGGCCGGCGAGTTCCACCTGAAGGCGTGGCTGCCGTGGCACGCGTGACCGCGTCCGACGGTGTGGACGGCAGTCCCGGTGGCGCCGGGGAACCGAAGCCCACGACGGGCTGGGGGCGCGATTTCGCGGACGACGCCACCACCGGGGGCGGCTGGCAGGCGGTTGCGGAAGCGGTTGCCGAGGCGGGGCTCGCCGACGATGTGGATCCGTTCCTGACGGATCAGCGGCCCGTGCGGGTGCTGCTCGTCGACGACGACGCTCTGGTGCGGTCGGGGCTGTCGATGATGATGGGGGCGTTCGACGAGATCGAAGTCGTGGGGGTGGCCTGCGACGGCTCCGAGGTGGGCGCGGCGGTCCGGAAGCACCGGCCCGACGTGGTGCTGATGGACATCCGGATGCCGGGCGTCGACGGGCTCACGGCGACCGCCTCGCTGCGCGCGATGCGGGATGCTCCCGAGGTCATCGTGCTGACGACGTTCGATACGGACGAGCACGTGACGCGGGCGCTGCGGTCGGGCGCCAGCGGCTTTCTTTTGAAGCACACGCCGCCGGCCGAGATCGCCCGGGCCATCTGCCGGGTGGCGGCGGGGGAGCCGATGATGTCGCCCGAGGTGCTCCGCAAGCTGATGGGGCTCGCGGCGGTCGCCGGGGTGAACCCGGAGCGCGATCGGGCGCGGGACAGGTTGACGGTGCTCAGCCGGACCGAGTACGAGGTTGCCATGCTGGTCGCGAAGGGAAGGCCCAATCAGGACATAGCTACGGAACTGCTGATGAGCACGGCGACGGTGAAGGCTCACGTGTCGCGCATCTTCACCAAGCTGGACGTGACGAACCGCGTCGAGATCGCCGTCTTGGTCCACGACGCGCGCTGAACGCCTGCACGGCCGCGACGGGCGCAGCGGGCCAGGCCGGGCCGGCCGCACCGGGTCGGGCCGCGATGGGCCGCGATGGGCCGCGATGGGCCGCGATGGGCCGCGATGGGCC
>NZ_JABBNC010000067.1 GCF_012933445.1 Actinoplanes sp. TBRC 11911 | reverse complement strand
CAGAATCGAAGCTATCCTCTGACTACTGGATAGTCAAGTCAGGGCAATCGTGACGACAGCCACGCCTGCCCTGCGAACGCGACGGTGGAGGATCGTGGAGTGACCATGCTGCGAGAAGCGGCTACAGGCTTTTTTCGTTCATCAACGACATGCTCGTCGACTCGGACGGCCGGGCGTACGTCGGCTGCGACTTGATGTCCGGCGCCGTTGGTCACTGCCCAGTGGGTGCCCGCCGCGAGGTTCGCCGTGCTCCCGACCCCGCGTTTGATGAGCACCTTGCCGATCAGCACGTCGGTCACCCCGCGCGCCACCCCGATCCTGGTGCCGCCGACGTCGCGACCGAAGACGGTGCCGGCGCAGTGCGTACCGTGGCTGTTCTCGTCGCCGTCGCCCTCGCCGGTGAAATCCTTCTGGGTGAGGCTGACTCCGGTGAACGCGGGATGCGCGGCGTCGATGCCGGTGTCCAGCACGGCAACCCGCACGCTGGCACCGGTGAAGGGCGAGCCGGCCGCACCGACCGCCGTCACACCCCAGGCGGTGGTGTCGTCAGCCGCGACAGCGACGGCGTCGGCATCCGCGGCGACGACGGGGCGACCAATCGCAGCGGCATCGCCGGGACGACGCCGAGAACCTCGCGATCTTGCCGGAGGTCCTGGACCTCCTTGGTGGACAACTCGCCGGTCTCCACTACCAGGTCCAAGTCCAGGCCCGCTCGGCGCCAAGCGCACTCGTACCCGGCTCGCCGAGGACCCGAGGATCGCTCGTACGGGGGTCGCTGGGGTCGGCTCGCAGGATGATGAACTCGTCGTTGCTCATCGGTGCTCCTCGTGCAGAGTGGCGATCAGGTTTGAGCCAGCGCCGAGGCTCGACCATGCGCGGCCTCCGCTATTGTCCACGCAAACCATCGGAGCACCGCTACATGGATGCGGACAACCACCCGGTCGGGCGCTTTGCCGGGGCGCCACTGGCAAACATTGGACACACGGATCCAATGTGCTGGGCGTTCCGATCACCTGGGCGCAGCGCGTAGCCTGGTTTCCCAACGCCATGGAAGAGCAGCCGCTCGTGGCCAGCTCTGTGAACATTCCGCGCCTCGAAAGCTAAGGACTACACCTCCAGGCCGCGCGTGTGCGACCCGACGACCGTGGCTGCGTCATCTCCGCTGACGGATAGCGCCTGCTGTTCACAGGCGGCTCATCTAGCGAGACGGAATGGTGTCATCCAATAGCCTACTAGGGCTATGCACGATCGGCGCGGAGCTGCCGGAGGACGTCCTCTAGGTGGTTGGCCGTGAGGTAGGTCGGAGGGCCAAGAACAGCATTCCCGGTCCGCTCGCCCTCGAGGATTGCCTTTTCATGGAGTCCTGTGACCACGCCTTCAACAAGACCTGCCGCGACGTCGGTATCCACGAGTTCCTCGGCTCGGGGTGGCAGCGTGTATATGTCGGTCACGTCCGCGTAGGCGTAATAGTCTACCCCTTTAGCGTAATTTGCATGAGCCTGCAGTCTGCGAGTTGTTTTTGCCGCGGGCTCACTTCCACTGTTGGCTCGCGAGGATAAATTGCGGAACACCACGAGTTCGAGGCGAATTTCAAGGTCACCGAGCGGCGTCTGCAACTTGACAGTGCACACGTCCGTAACGATTGTCTTCAGCATAGATTCCCTCCGGCGTAGGGCCTGGGCGCAAGCACGCGCACCTGGCGGGCGAACTAGGAATAGCGAGGGTAGGACAGCACAGGGCGTGAGCGGAACGTTGGCCAGGTACACCCTACCGGCTGGTTCCGCACGAACGCTATCCGGCGGACTTTCGAAACGCGATTAGACGATGGCCGGTCGGGTCGCTTGCACCGTCTCATATGTACTTCGTTGCGTTGCATCCAATGCAATAATCCCCAGCCGATGCGGCGACATGGGGTACGAACCGAAATACGGATATGGGATCTTCCTGAAATGTGTCCCGCCGTCACCGGACTGCTCATAGCCGTAATAGCTGGCCATCGACGCATCAACCCAGCCCGCGAACAGCACCACATGGCCACGCAAATCGGTATCAGGATTGATCATCAGATCACCCGGCCGTAGCTGAGACTTCCCGATCATGGTCGATCGCTGGGCCAGCTCCACCGTGGTCATCCCGGGCCCCTGTAAACCCAGCGCCATGGACACATAGCCTGAGCAATCTCTGCGATAGCCGCCGAAAAGATCGCCAGGAACATTGCTCGACAGATAAGGCACCGGCCCGCCCCGCCACGCGGTCAGCCACAACTGCGCCCGATGGAACACCGCGCTAGCCTCGACACAGGACCCACCAGAACCATCCGGCGATGTCGCGATCCAAGGGCAAATTCTCACGCACTGCTCACGATCAACTGGAATTGCTCGCGGATCGCCGGAAACTACAATGCTCACGAGTTGAGTCGCGTCGTGCTCCCATTTGGCGTACGCGTCCGGGTAGGCCGAACGTTGAACGCGTTGGGCGGCCTCGGTCAACGACATCGACTGCCAGCCGGGAACTGTGCCGAGCCTCTGATAGAACTTTTGGGCGGCGGTGGCGGGATCCAGCAGTTGGGCACGCGTGCCCCAACCTTGGCTGGGGCGTTGCTGGAAGAGGCCGAGTGAATCGCGGTCGCCGTGGTCGAGCCTCCGTAGGCCCGACTCCTGTAGTGCGGTTGCGGCGGCAACTATCCACCCACGAGCTGGTACGCCGAGTTGCCTGCCTACCATCACGATGGTAGCGGCGTTGCTGACTTGATCGGCGTCGTACGTGTCCACGGGTGTGGCAGAGCCTGAAAGGGCGGAGCGCGGGGCGCAGGACGCAGCCGCGCCGTTCATGATCGTGGCGCCAACGAGACTGAGACCTATCAAACAGACGACGGCGGCGACGCCGCTCAATAATTTGACCATCGCAATCCGGCTTCCTTGTCAGACCGAGTACACACGGAGGCTTCGGCCGGAGCACGAAGCTCCGGGCCACAAACGCAAAAAGGGCCTCATTGCGTCGGCGGGTGCTTGTGGGGCGGGCGGCAACGGGCGCGGATAGTCGTACATCTGGCGCCGGCCGCACGTCGCTGTCTTGCCGCTCGTTTGCGTGCAGGGCGTCGATCAAGGCGCGTACGCGCCCGGACCGCAAGCGCTACACCGCGACGACGCGGATTCGGCGCAACCACACCGGCTCGGCGGGTAACGGGAAGTCGAGCCGGGTGGCAACGCAGGGAGCGAGGGTTCGCACTGACGTGTCGTTGCGGGCGTCGGCGTCAGGATTGCGCTCGAGAATCGAGGGGGCGGTGGCCGTTGGCCCGGAGGATGTGAAGAAACCGGACCAGCGGCGGGGTGGGCGAATTGAGCAGGCCGTTGGCGCCAGCCACCCGGACCCATTGGGCCTGGCGCTCGGAGATGCTGTGTTGCTGGGCGATGGTCTTGTAGTTGACCTTGGGGTCACGCTGCCAGTGCTCCCAGACCAGGCGCCACTGGTCGTAGTCCGGTTGCTTGACGGGAATTCGCCGCAGAATGTCTTTCGGAAGGTCAGCGATACCCTGTTCCACGTCCTCGTTTGCCGGGAGGTCGGCGGGGGCCAAGAGCGGCGGGGTAAGGTCGGCGCCGATGACGCGTGCCCAGCCGCCGATGTCCGCACTTTCAGTAAGGCGGGCAGCGATGGCGCTGACGTCTAGGGTCGTGGCTGCGATTTCAGCGATTGTCGGGTCCTGGTGTTGAGCTCTGATGAGCTTCTGGATATGCCGGCCGAGGGCGGTGGTGCGCCGCTCTTCGAGAAGCTGCTTCCGGGCCACAACGAGCGATTCACGTACGGCGTAGCCGTGCTCAAGGGCGAGTGCCCGGGCACGACGGGTGACCGTCGGCTGACGGCACCATTGGCTGATGCCGTAGACGGGTCCAGTGTCAACAAGCTTTCCGGCGGCGCGCAGGGCGTCCCGGCGGCGCGCAGCACTGTGCAACGTCCAAACGGAGTACGCGAAAGCACCTAGGCCACCGAATACGGCGGCGAAATACGGGACCTGGCGGTGGCCGAGCACGTTGATGGCGACCCCTACGGTGACTGATGCGGCCGAGAGGATTCGCCAGCTGTAAGCGGGTTCGCCGAGCCGCCGGCGCGTGTCGGCGAAGGCCGCGGTAACAACGCCACCGAGGTCGATGACGATTGCGAACGGCAGCACGAGCAATACCCGGAACCACCAAGGCATGGCGTGCGGCCACGGTGGCGTCTCGACAGCGACCCAGATTTGGCCCACGCTGGATCCGGCTGCAGCCACGAGATAGAACGCCCATGCGGCGTGTTCGACTGGGCGTTGCCGCACGGTTGTCGTCACGACGGTCGCCGGGCCCGCGTTCGCTGGTTTACGTGGTGATGTGTCAAGCACGCGGGTTACCTCCTGCGTAAGGGCAGGCGAGCGCCCCGACCACGGGACGCTCGCCTATAACGAAAGGCGTAGACGTCCCGCGCACGTGCGCAGAACTCAGCGACTCAACGGCTGCGGAACCGCTGTGACGCCGGATGACTCAACTGTCGGACGGCAACTTGGAAAGAATTGACGCGAGCTGATCAGGTGTGAGGCCAACATCTATGGCCTTGATCAGAGTCTGAGCTAGCGGGTCGCCGGGCCGGGCGTCGAGCGCGCGAGCCAGTGCCGCACGCGCGAGTGCGCCGTTGCCCGCATGCAAGGCGCAAACGGCCAGAACGACGGCGACGGCCGGGACGTGTTCGAGCTCAGCGCGGCGAAGCAGGTCGGTCCACATCCGGATCTGCCAAGCCTGGTCCGTCGTCTTCTGCAAGGCGAGATTGAAAACGGGCGGCAAGTTCACCAAGACCACGAGCTCGGCGGCGGGAGCATTGTCGAGAACGGATCCCTCTCGATAGGACTCGAACGCCCGGCCGAGGGCCGATTTTCCCTCGTGGATCAGCATTCGCGTCACGGCCACAAATCCGCCGCCGCTGCGCCCGACCTGTTCAACCTGCTGGAAGAGACGCTGACCTGCCTCTTCGGTCGCACGGCTAAACTCGGCGCGGGCTACGCCGTCGGTTGGAGCGAGCTGTACTGCGATTCCGTCGTGGTCCGGCAACCCCATGCGCCCGTTGACTGGAGTCGCCGTGACGCGCGGATCAAACCGTGCACCGTCACGGAACGCCGACGGCTCAGGTGCGCCGAGATCAAAGATGCGATCGTTTTCGACGCGTACGAGCCGGAGCGGTTCGACACCGGCGGCGCTGAGCGCATCGGCCATAGGCGAGGCTGCGGCAGAGACCTGCTCGGATTCGCCATAGCCGATCATGACGGCGGTCGTGGCGCCGGCCTGCTTAAGGGCAGTCGCCGTTGCCTTCGCGTCAGTAAGTACCTTCTCTCGATCTCCCGGCTGTTCAGGCAGCGCCGCGCTCGCGGCAGCAATCACGAATACTGCCTGCAGGCCAACCACTACGAGGCTGTCCTCTGGTTGAAAATTGAGCAGTGTCGGCGCAATACCGACCACGTCGGCAGCGCGGACGGCGATGATGATGCTGTCGTCGGTCATGCCACGCCGCTCGATATGTGGATGGTCCATCTCTGGTATGTCCTTTCGTGAGTGGTAGGTGGAGAATCATTGGTAGAGCCGTTGCGGCCAGCCCTTCTCGGGAGAACTAGCGGCCGGTCGGGCCGCTGGTCGGGCATCGGATACGGGCCTCTAGACGGTCCGGGCGGTTGTTCGTCAGCCCGCCGTGAAAGTCGAGGGTGAGCACCGCAGGCTTTTCCGGGCCAAGACGGACGGTGGCAGTGCGTTGTCGCACTACCACCGCCGCCTACTGCTTGTTGTGGCGGTGAGGGAACGACAACGCGCCGGCCACAGCAGTCAGTGCGATGGCCTAACGGATCACGGATCAGTGGATGAAGATCAGGACTTTCTCGACGATGCCGATGGCCTCGAGCGCGGCGATGTGGAGCGCAACGAGGGTGGCGACGTGACCTGCAGAGTGCATGGCACCTTGAGCGAGACGGTGGCGGAGAGGTTGCTTCGGTGCGGGAACTTCTGGCTTGCCCATGACGCTGCCCTTTCGTGAGTGCCTGGAGTGTCAGATGTCCGGGCACGGCGACCGCCCTACGCCGGACCCAGGTGGTGCTCGGTGATCGGGTAAGACGTGCCGACGTCAGCGAGGGGCTATACCGTCAGCTCGACGAGGTTGGCGGAGTCAGCGTCCGGACTAACGCCCAGGCCGAGACGGCCGCCAATGACCGGACCGAGCCTGACGGCGGCGACGGCTGCGGGCAGGTATCTGCGCTGCCATCCGCTCAGGGCGTTACCGAGGTCGGCGTCGTGACGAAGATGCTGGCACAGCGCCGTAACCAGCCCGTCGCCTTGTTCGAAGCCATTGTTGGCACCGCGCGCCGTGTGCGCGCGGACCGGAGCGAGGGCGTCGCCTAGCAAGACAGCGAATCCGTCACCCACCGGCCAGACCATCTGAGTCGGCGGTTCGATATCCATGACCGGGAACGCGGTTCGGCTAGCGGTGCAATGGACGGCGCTTGCAAAGGGCTCGGGCAAATGCCAGACGGCATTGCCGTCGACGTGGGCACGAGCTGTGCCGCCGACGTGTCGTGGTTGAGCGAACAGCCGCTGTCGCGGTGCCGCCCCGAACATACGTGTGTACTCGCCGGGGCCGGCGTTGAGATAGAAGGTCCAGTCGGCACCGCCAGGAATCGGGGCGATGTTGAACTGCACACCAGGACAGGGCTCCAGGCGCCAGAAGTCGACCATGGCGGTCGGGTTGAACCCTAGGCTGCCTCGGTGGCCGACATAGCCGGCGTAGCGCAATCGTCGGTTTGGATCCAACAACCGACGTCCCGTGGAGGCTCTCCCGTCGGCGAATACTACGACGTCTGCGGACACCGTGAAACCCTCTGCAAACTCCAAGAGGGGGTGTCCTCGATGTGCGGTGAGGCCAGTCAGCCGTGCCCCAGTCGTAACGAGATCGTTCGGGACCCTTCTGGTCAGGGCGTCGTGGAGCTGAGTCCAGGTCGTGAACCTGCCGGGGTAGACACGCCGGACCGGGTCTCCGAGAACTCGATCTTTGACCGGCGTCTGCCAGATCGTCTCGGACGGAACGTGTACATATTCGTCCTGGTCGACCCCGGCCTGGTCCAGGATGCCGAGGCTGGAGTGCTCCAGAGAGATCAGCCCGCCGCCGAGCGTGGTGCCGGCGGGAGTGGCCTCGTAGAGATTGACGTGACTAAAGCCAGCCTGGGCGAACATCAAGGCGACGGCGGGGCCGGTCAGTGAACCGCCGATCACTGCGATTCGTGGTCCGCCGTTCGACCGCCGCCGTGGCATGACGGGTCGAGGGCGGAACGGCTGGTGGTGCGAGCAAGGCATGGTCCGGTTCCTCCAAACGTAATGCGAAACCGGGCACGGCCGTGCTGGCCGTGCCCGGGTGTGCGATGTCGCACGAGGTGGCCGGGCAATCGGCCGATTGGTGGTGCAAGACGAAGCAGGCCAGGAGGGCGCTGCGACCGTGGTTAGGCGGTGGCGGTTAGTGGTTGGATGCGCAACGGCAGGATCCGCTGCCATGACGCGGCGAGTGTGTCGGGTTCGGCCGGATGCGGGATCACGTCGTAGTCGCGGATCCAGACCGCGAACCAGGATCCCGCCGGCGAGCCTTGCCGTAGCGCTTGATCAATGCTGACTGGTATGCCTGCAAGGGCTGGGTGTTCGCCGGCCCGGTAATGTGCGCGCCGGCCGGACAACATCGGGCAGGCCCTAGCGCTGTATGCCGCGCACGGTACGCAGAGCGCCGGTTCTGCGGTGCACCCATTCGCAAGGTCGTTTGACCGAGCGAACAGCACCGCGGGCGTGGCCAGCCTCCGGCCGCACACCTGGCACAGCCTGCGGAGCAGGCATTGCACCTGGGCAAGATGGCTGATCTTGCCGAAAAGGTAAAGCCCCGTGGACGTGACAGGCGTGATCCACGGAACGACAAGACCGCCGGCGCAGGGCCGCGTGACCAGATGCTCCGGGATGCCCGGGCTGGTCGGCACGCCCGTCGGAGTGGTCGCTGCCTCCTTCGAGTCTCTGTTGTTCGCCGGTCCGTAATTTGTGGCCATGAATATGGCCCTCCTA
>NZ_JABBNC010000066.1 GCF_012933445.1 Actinoplanes sp. TBRC 11911 | reverse complement strand
TTCGCCTGTCCGGATCAGCGCTTAAAGCTGCGGAATATTGGACGAAAGGACCGCGGACCGCCGTGCGCCAACGTGTCCGATCGACGACGGCGAACACCCCTTCAGCGGAATAGCTGTGCGGTCCACCCCGGCAGTTCAGGACTTTCGCTAGAGCTAGACGCGCCTGTCGCCATGCGTTGCACGCGGGGCTATCCGAGCGATTCGCCGCACTGATCACGGCAGACGAGTAAATCGCCTCTCCGTGCTTCCGAGGGCAACGGTGGTCGGCGTACTGGTCATGTCAAGGGTGAAGCGTCGTGCCGTGCCCGTAGTGGTGCGAAAGCCGAGGACGGCGCCTCTGCCGGACGGGCATCGGTAGCACGCGGTCGACGCGCTTGCCGCCATGATCGATCTGTGGTGGGTGGACGGTCGGGCCAGCGGTACCGAGGTTGATCGTGGGTCAGGCGGCCGCACGACGTTGCGGCGGGCATCGGACGCTGAAACGGCCCAACACGTGCGTCGGCTGACAGCCGTCACCGTCACGATCGGGCCCTGAACAGTGTGAATGTGGCTCGGTCGGCCACATTCGGTCCACCTAACGAGGCATTACGTGTCCGGGGCGCCAGCACCAGTTAGCCACGCCACGTTGGCCGCCAGGGGCTGAGACCCGCCGGTGGCCGGGGACCGCCCCGGCCACCGGCCCGGCCCTTTGATCAGCGGCGCACCGCCTGCCGCCGGTGCCGCAGGTCCGTCGGCCGCCGCCGGCCCGCCCGCACCACCGGGGTGTGTGCCGGCGCCGACGCCCGCAGCAGCGGGCGCAGGTCGGCCGGGGCCAGGTCGGCGAACTGCGCCGGGGTGTGCCCGTGCCGTACCGCGTTCAGCTGTTCCAGGATGATCCGGGCGAGGAACGCCGCGTTCGGGTCGTCCACCAGCAGGCGGTCGCCGATCCGGGACACGAAATCGTGGCAGCCCGACACCGGCACGCCCGAGTCGCGCAGGCCCATGCGGAGCGGGGACGGCAGGTGCACCGCCAGGCGCTGGAAGATCGGTGGCGGCAACACGTCGCACAGCGCGGCGAGCACGGCGCGGACCGCCCGCCGGGTCTCGTTCGGACCGTGCAACCGGCCCCTTTCCTGCACCGTCACCAGCAAGTCCACTGCCGCGCCTCTTCCCCCGGGAGCCTCTCGACGCGAAGCTACCCGGGGGAAGGGGCGGTCAAACTCAGCGGATCGAGCCATGCGGATCAAGCACGTACTTGCGCGCGGCGCCCTGGTCGAACTCCTGGTAGCCCTGCGGGGCCTGGTCCAGCGGGATCGGCGTGGCGTTCACGTTCTTCGCGATCTGCACCCGGTCGTGCAGGATCGCCATCATCAGCTCCCGGTTGTACTTCATCACCGGGCACTGGCCGGTCACGAACGAGTGCGACTTCGCCCAGCCCAGCCCGAGCCGCAGCGACAACGAACCGACCTTGGCCGCCTCGTCCACGCCGCCCGGGTCCCCGGTGACGTACAGGCCGGGAATGCCGATGGCGCCGCCGGCGCGGGTGATCGTCATGAGCGAGTTGAGCACCGTGGCCGGCATCTCGGTCGACGAGTCGGCGCCGTGCCCGCGGGCCTCGAACCCGACCGCGTCGACCGCGCAGTCGACCAGCGGCTCCCCGATGGCCGGGGTGTCCGGGCCGAGGATCTGCTCGATCTGCGACGCCGGGTCGCCCTGCGCCACGTTGATCGTCTCGCAGCCGAAGCTGCGGGCCTGCGCGAGCCGTTCGTCGTTGAGGTCGCCGACGATGACGACCGCGGCGCCGAGCAGCCACGCCGAGGTGGCCGCCGCCAGGCCGACCGGGCCGGCGCCCGCGATGTAGACCGTGGAGCCGCTGGTCACCCCGGCGCTGACACAGCCGTGGTAGCCGGTCGGGAAGATGTCGGCCAGCATCGCCAGGTCGAGCATCTTGTCCAGCGCCTGGTCCCGGTCCGGGAACTTCAGCAGATTCCAGTCCGCGTACGGGACCAGCACGTATTCGGCCTGGCCACCGACCCAGCCGCCCATGTCCACGTACCCGTACGCGGAGCCGGGCCGGTCCGGGTTGACGTTCAGGCACACGCCGGTCTTGCGTTCCTTGCAGTTGCGGCACCGGCCGCAGGAGATGTTGAACGGCACCGAGGCGATGTCGCCGGGGCGGATGAACTCGACGTCCGGCCCGACGTCGACGACCTCACCGGTGATCTCGTGGCCGAGCACCAGTCCCTGGGGTGCGGTCGTCCGCCCCCGGACCATGTGCTGGTCGCTGCCGCAGATGTTTGTCGCGACGGTCTTGAGGATCGCGCCGTGCGGGACCTTGCGTCCGACGTTCGCCTTGTGGACGCCGGGCCCGTCCTTCATCTCGTACGTCGGATAGTCGGTGTCGTGAATTTCGACTCGGCCGGTTCCTTCGTAGACGACCGCGCGGTTTCCAGGCATCGTTGCCTCCCGTCTCATGTACCGACAGTTACCCCCGCATCACGGCAATGTTTCTCGTCGATGGGCGGGAGGGAAAGCGGAGAGACGGATTTGTTCACCTTACGAAGCGGCGATCGATGTCGGATTCTCCGTCACGTACGTCGCCAGGGTGTCGGTCTTGGCCGCGGCCAGCATCTTTCGCGTGTTGTCGTCCAATGTCTCCACACTGCCGATGCCGGGCACCGACTCGCTGTGGAACGTGCCATTATTCGTCTTCAGCGTCACCAGGTCGGCCGGGTTGATGCCCTTCAGCGCGAACGCCCAGTCCTCCAGCGCGATCCCGCCGTCGTCGACCTTCATGGCCTTGCCGATCGCGCTGAGCAGCTTCGGCAGCTTCGTCGGCGAGTTCAGCCCCGCCTTCACGGTCTGCTCCAGGATCGCCTTGAGCAGCTGCTGCTGGTGCCGCTGCCGGCCGTAGTCGGAGTCGCCCTTGGACAGCAGGTCGCGCTGCCGTGCGTAGTCGAGCGCCTCGGTCGGCGTGAAGCAGTGGTTGCCCGTTTTGTAGAAGTTCGCCGTCACGCCGGGCACCTTGCGCGGGTGCAGACCGGCCGCGTCCGTCGTGTACGGCACCGCCTGGGTGCCGTCCTTCTTGTGGCCGACGTGGATGGACGTGACGTCCTCGTCCACGTACATGCAGACCTTGCCGAGCACCTGCAGCACCTGGGTGAACCCGGAGAAGTCGACGATCGCGGCGGCGTCCGGGGTGATGCCGGACAGCTTCTTGATCGTCAGCGCGAGCAACTCGAAGCCGTGCTGCTCGGCCGCGTCGCCGGTGAGCCCCCGGCTGCCGAACGCGAACGCGGAATTGATCTTGTTTTTCCCGCCCGCGTACGGGACCGCGCCGTTGTTGTAGGCCGGGATCGACACGTAGCTGTCCCGGGGGAAGGAGATCAGGAACGCGGTCGAGTGGTCGGCCGGAATGTGCAGCAGAATGATCGAGTCGGACCGGCTCGGCTCGGACGCGGTCCAGCTCGGCCGGGTGTCCAGGCCGACCAGCAGAATGTTCTTCGCGCCCTTGACCTCGGCGTGTTTACGCTTGGCGGTGCCCTGGGCCGCGCCCAGCAGGTTCGACTTCGGCACCGCCTTGGTGGCCTGCCCGATCGCCACGGTGGCCGCGACCGCGGTGCCGCCGCCCAGCAGGGCCAGCACCACCCCGAAGGTGAGGGACAGGCGCGCCCATAACGGCGAGCGCGGACGTTTGACGCGAGACTTCTTCGGCACGGCACCCCTTGGTCGGTGTCATCTCTTGCAGGAGAGCACGACGTTTGATCGTAGTCGGTTTCCCCAAGTGACAAAGATCGCCGAATTGAAGGAGTAGCAGCGGCCCGTCAAAGGAACGTCAAAACAAGCTCGGTCTTCGTTCAAGAGCTGTCAAAAGGAGTGCCGAGTCGATCTTAACGGCGGATGTTTGACGGGTGAACGGTTTACGGCGGGCCGCGGCGGCGGCCGGTACCACGGTTTGTGCGGTGGCGGTCCTGTCCTGGCAGGCCCATGACGTCGAGCTCACCCAGCACACCTCGGTGGCCGCCGTCGCGGCGACCGGGATGCGGATCCCCGATCCGGGCCAGGCCCACCTGACCACCCTGGGCTTCGGGGCGGTCGTGCTGGTGCTGCAGCTCGTCGCGCTGCACCGGTTCCGCCGGACGAAGAACCGCGCGGTCCGCACCGCGTCCGCCGGTACCGCGGTGGCGGTCTGTGCCGCGTTGCTGATGACCGGCCACATGGCGATGCGGATGCGCTCGCCGCGGCACGAGTCGCTGGACGCGCTGCTCTATCAGGACCGGGCGGCGGCGGTGAGCGTGCTCTCGCCAAGCTCCGTTGCCTCGGGGGAAGTCCGCACCCTGACCACCACGACGGTCACGATCAGCGCGGCCACCACCAGCAACCCCGCCGCCACGAACGCCAGGCGGTATCCACCGGTCTGGGCGGTCATCTCCGGTACGCCGGTGCTCCGCAGCCCCGCGTACCGGCCGGCGGAAAGCGTCGCCAGGACCGCGAGCCCCAGCGCCGACCCCACCTCGGCGGTGGTGTTGAAGACCCCGGACGCCAGCCCGGCGTCCTGCGGGGTCGCGTCCGCCATGCCGAGCGCCGCCAGCGCGGGGAACGCCATCCCGGCCCCGATCCCGAGCACCACCATCGACGGCAGCACGTCGGTCAGATACCGGCCGTCGACCGGCACCCGCGCGAACCAGAAGAGCCCGGCCGCGACCAGCGCCAGCCCGGTGACCACCGTCGTGCGGGCGCCGTACCGGCTGATCAGGCGCTCCGAGTACCGCAGCGACAGGCCGCCCATGAAGACGGTGACCGGCAGGAACGCCAGGCCGATCCGCAGCGCGTCGTAGCCGAGCACGTGCTGGGCGTACAGCACGCCGACGAAGAACATCCCGAACATGCCGGCCGCGCTCAATAACTGCGCCACGTTCGCCCCGGTGAGCGTACGGGACCGGAAGATCCGCAACGGGATGAGCGGGGTGGCCGCAGTGGCCTCGCGGACCACGAAGGCCGCCAGCAGTGCGACCGCCAGAATCGCCAGGCCGAGCGTGCGTACGGCGGCGCCCCCGGCCACCACCGTATAAACGGCCACCACCAGCGACGAAGTGATCAACAGCCCGCCGGCGACGTCGGCACCCTGGCGCAGGCCCGCGCCCTTGTCCGCGGGCAGCAGTCGCAGCGCGGCGACGGCCGTGGCGATGCCGACCGGCAGGTTCACGAAGAAGATCCAGTGCCAGCTGATCGCCTCGGTCAGCACGCCGCCGAGCAGCAGGCCGACCGCGCCGCCCGCCGAGGCCACGAAGCTGTAGACGCCGATCGCGCGGGCCTGCTCGCGGGCCTCCGGGAACATCGTGACGATCATGCCGAGCACCACGGCCGAGGTCATCGCGCCGCCGATGCCCTGCAGGAACCGGGCGGCGATCAGCATCTGCTGGCTCGTCGCCAGGCCGCAGACGATCGACGCGGCGGTGAACAGGATCAGGCCGCCGACGAACATGCCGCGGCGCGACACCAGGTCACCGATCCGGCCGGCGAGCAGCAGCAGGCTGCCGAACGGGATCAGATAGGCATTGACCACCCACGCCAGCCCGGACTGGCTGAAGCCCAGGTCGCGCTGGATGGACGGCAGGGCGACGTTCACGATCGTGACGTCCAGGATGATCATGAGCATTCCGGCGCAGAGCACGAGCAGCGCCGCACTCCTACGGTCTTTCGTCATCGCCGTGGTCCCTTCCAGCTGTTTTAGGCTTCGCCCAGACAGACCCGGGAAATTTCTCGGAATCATCTGCGGATCGGCGATGACTTTCCGCGGCGGCGACGGTCAGTACTCGTGTTGAGGAGGCACTTCGATGGACACCGACTTCGTGACGCAGGCCGACCCGTACCGGCGTGAGCTGCTGGCCCACTGCTATCGCATGCTGGGCTCGGTCTACGACGCCGAGGACCTGGTGCAGGAGACGTACGTGCGCGCGTGGCGTTCCTACGACCGCTTCGAGGGGCGGTCGTCGATGCGTACGTGGCTCCACAAGATCGCGACGAACGCCTGCCTGAACGCCCTCGAGGGGCGCGATCGCCGTCCGCTGCCGATCGGTCTGGGCGCGCCCAGCTCGGATCCGGCCGACGACCTGGTCTCGCGCGGCGAGGTGCCCTGGCTGGAGCCGATGCCGGACACGATGCTCGCCGATGATCCAGCCTCCGTGGTGACCGGCCGGGAGAGCATCCGGCTCGCGGTCGTCGCCGCCATGCAATATCTGCCGGCCCGGCAGCGCGCCGTGCTGATCCTGCGTGAGGTGCTGCAGTGGCCGGCCGCCGAGGTCGCCGAGATGCTCGACATGACCGTGGCGTCGGTCAACAGCGCCCTGCAGCGGGCCCGGGCGCAGCTCCAGCAGGCCACGGTGGACGCCAATGAGCTGTCCGAACCTGACGAAGCGGACAAAAAGGAAATGTTAGACCGGTTCGTCACCGCGTTCGAGGCCAAGGACATCAACGCGATGATCTCGCTCTTCACCAAGGACGCGGTCTGGGAGATGCCGCCGTTCGAGGGCTGGTACCAGGGTCCCGAGACGATCGTGCGGCTGATCGACACGCGCTGCCCCGCCGAGGGCCCCGGCGACATGAAACTGCTGCCGATCCGGGCGAACGGCCAGTACGCCTTCGGCCTCTACATGCGCTACGGCGACGTGTACCGCCCGTTCAACATGCCCGTCCTCACACTGACGCCCGAGGGGGTCAGCCACGTGACCGCGTTCTTCGACGAGCGGTTGTTCGCCACGTTCGGGTTGCCCGAATCGATTCCGGTGTCGTGATGGACGCGCTGGTCGGCGGGGTGACGGTGCTGGAGCGTGCGGTGGCGTACGCGCTCGGCAGCCTGGCCCTGGCGACGCCGGGGCAGCTGGCGAACCCCACGCCCTGCTCCCGCTGGACCTTGCGCGACCTGCTCGAACACCTCGGCGACTCGCTGGCGGCGCTGGAGGAGGCCGCTACCACCGGCCGGGTCACCCTCACGCCCGCGCCGCACGCCGAGGGGGTGCTGACGCAGGTTCGAGACCAGGCCGTACGCCTCCTCGGCGCCTGGACGACAATCAACGGCAATTCCCCCGTACGCGTCGAGCAGGCACCCCTGAGCGCGCCGCTGGTCGCCGGAGCGGGTGCGATCGAAGTCACCGTGCACGGCTGGGACGTGGCCCAGGCGTGCGGGGTGTCGCGCCCGATCCCGCCCTCGCTCGCCGACGAGCTGCTTGACCTGTCCGTTCTCCTGGTGCGGCCGTGGGATCGGCCCGGCCGGTTCGCCCCGCCGCTGCGTCCCCCGCCGGTGTCCGATCCGAGTGAACGGCTGCTCGCCTTCCTCGGCCGGGTTTCGTTTACATAGGACACTTGCTTTTGCGGTTCCGGTGCCATAGAAACTCCCCATGGACGAGGCCCTCTCCGCACAACTTCAGCCCGATGTGCCGCACGCAGCGCGCATATGGAACTACTGGATGGGCGGCAAGGACAACTTCGCCGCCGACCGCGCCGCCGGTGACGCCGTCGCCGAGGTGTATCCGGAGATCGTCCGGATGGCCGTGCAGTCCCGCCGCTTCCTGATCCGCGTCGTGTCGCACCTGGCGAGCGACGGCGGCGTGCGCCAGTTCCTCGACATCGGCACCGGCCTGCCCACCATGCAGAACACGCATGAGGTGGCGCAGAGCATCAACGCCGACTCCCGGATCGTCTACGTCGACAACGACCCGCTCGTCCTGGCGTACGCGCGTGCCCTGCTCAGCGGCACCACGGCCGAGGGCGTCACCACGTACGTGCACGCCGACTACCACGACCCCGACAAGATCCTGCAGGAGGCCGAGGAGGCGCTCGACTTCACCCAGCCCGTCGTGGTGATGTATATGGGGGTCATGGGCTACGAGCCCGACCTCGGCATCGTCCGCAGCCTGGTCGGCCGGGTCATGGCCCGCGTCCCCTCGGGCAGCTACCTGGTGTTCTGGGACGGCACGAACACGACGCCGGCCGTGGTCGAGGGCGCCGCGAAGCTGGTCCAGAGCGGCGGCGTTCCGTACATTTTGCGCAGCCCCGAAGAGCTGACCACGGTGTTCGAGGGCCTCGACATCATCGAACCGGGCCTGGTGCAGATCAGCGCCTGGCGCGCCGGCGACGACGACGTCGAGCCCATCGAGGCATATGGAGCCGTCGCGCGCAAGCCCTGAACGGGCGTACGATCGCACCACCATGGAGCTCCACTGGTGGTCGATCGAGGTCTTTGACGGCCCGCTCGCGTCCGCGGCGAGCTGGCAGGACACGCACGCCAACGCGATCGTCGAGGCCGCGATCTCGCACGGCGCCTACGAGTGGGAGTGGCACCGCCACTCCTGGGGCGTCCTGTTCGAGATCGCCTTCCGCGCCGAGACACGGTGGACGACGTTCCGCGACCTGCCGGTGGTCCGGGCCGCCCTCGACGCCGTCCCCGACCCGGTGAACGGCCTGCTGATCTACCCCGGCCGCGGCGGCAGCTCCGGCCGGGTGCAGCCGCGCCGCCCCCGCCCGATAGCGGGCGCGGGCGCGGCGCCGCTGCCTGCGGAGCCGCTGCAGGAGTCGGTGCGGTTGCTGACGGGCGAGCCCCCGGTCACCGAGGCCGGCGTCACGGCCGCCTAGGGACGGCGCGCAGGGCCCGGTCACCTGGCGGTGCCCGGCTCGATCTGGGCTATCAGGTCGATGACGAAATCGGCGGCGTTGCGGGCGGCCAAGGCCTGGTGGTCGTCGGTCTTTTCGCTGCCCCAGTCGGAGATGCCCTTCACCAGGATCCAGTCGCGCTTGGCCTGCGCGGCGGCCGCGTACAGGCCGGCCGCCTCCATCTCGCCCGCGACCGCCTCCTCGCCGAGAGCACGCAGTCTGGCTCGTTCGTCCGCGTTGTTGACGAGCGTGTTGAGCGAGAGCACGGGGCCGAAGTGAACCGCCGGCGTCCGGGCTCGCCCGAGGACGCGAGCATGACTGAGGAGGCCGGGCGCCGTCTCCGGGCTCGGGCCCCGGGTGATCTCGTAGCGGGAGCCGTCGGCGCGCGTGGTCACCTTGCGGTGCTCCACCGCCCGCAGTTGGGTGCAGACGACGACGTCACCGATCTCCTGGTCGCCACCGTCGAGGTCACGGGCGTTCAGTCCGTAACAGACCCCGGTGAGCACCACGAACATCGGGTCAAGGTGCCTGATCACATTGTCGACGGTCCACGGCATCGACCCGGCGCCGACCGTGCCCTGCTCACTCTGCGCCAGGACGATGTTCGCCCCGCCCAGCGTCCCGAGCCGGGTCACCGCCTTCGATCCGGCCTTGCCGGGCACCGGCACCAAACCGGGCGAGCGCGCGGCGAACGCGTCCTGCACGGCCTCACACTCGGTGCCGCTGACGACGACGATGGCGACGGTCGGCACCGCCGTCATGCGCTCGATCGCCTGGTACATGAGGTCCCTCCGGGCCCGCCGATATCGGATGCGCTGGCTCAGCACCAGGACGATGCACGCCACCATCACCAGCGCGACGACCGGGACCAGCACGCCAAGCACCTGCGACTCCCCCGTCACCGGTCCCGGAAAGGGGAAGAACAGGTGCCCGACGATCCAGACCAGCGCCTGCGGATAGCTGACCGGCCGCGACCCGCAGTCGCCGGCCGGGCACGCTTGCCGCTCCGAGAAGGCGACGAACTGGGCCGACGCCGCCACGGCGGCCAGCGTGGCGAAGAGCATGAGCCGGACTCCGCCCAACGGGCGTACGGCATCATGATCGGGTTGGGTGAACTTCTTTCCGGCGCCGATCACGAACCAGTCCGTACGCGGTACCGGCTCAACGGAGGTGAGGGAGCCGAGCAGGTTGCGGACTCCCTGATCGGTGACGCTCCCGGCTTGCACACCGACATACCCCGAGCCGAACGCCGGATCGTCGGGGAGGCAGGCATCCGTCAACGCCGAAGCGCGCCGGAAGGCTTCCGCGCAGAGCCGATCGGCGTCGTCACGATCGGGTGCGTGACAGAAGGTGATGGTCCAGTGATGCCCGCGCAGCTCGCCGCCGAAGATCTCACCGTCGGACACGCCCGCGCTCCCCGAACGCAGAAGCGACCAGGTGAGCCGGCCGACCCCGACGATCATGTCGGCGAGCGCGAGACCCACACCTGCCAGAACGAGCACGACCGCGACGAGGGCGCCGTCCCGGGAGATGAGGGCGAGAGGGACCGCGACGAGCATGGCGATCACCGCCGGGGCGTACGGCAGGATGTACTGCCAGGCCCGGACGAGCCGGCCGAGCCAACGTACGCGTCCGTCCAGACGCCGCATCGCTGTGTTCCAGTCGGCGAGCCGGGCGATCGGAGGCTCGATGACGGCGAACGCGTCCGCCGAGCCGCCGACCAACCGCCCCTCCCGGTCCGCGAGATAGAGCAGTACCGCAAGCGGCGGCCGCGCGCGATACACGCCCAGGCCGCGGCCCCGGATGCTGCCCTGCGCCTGCTTCGCTTCCCGAGTTCGCGGGAGGCGGTCAACCCAGGTGCGGCATTCGCGATAGGTCAGGCCCAGCACCGCTCCACCTGGCAGCCTCTCTCGCACAGCCGTTGCCAATGTCCAGGGTGCAAGGTTGCACCGACGGGAGGAGACTACTGCCGATGTCCCTGACAGTTCCTTTGGCGGAGCGATTGTCCCGGCCGGGGATCCGCGACGTCGTCACCGTCGTTCCCGAAAGCGACGGGTTTGCCGCGCTTGCCGGGATAGCCCGCCGCGAGCACGCATCGCCGGTCTTCGTCAAATCCTTCGCCGACGCACCGGACAGTGACGCCTTCGTCGCGGAGGCCGAGGGGCTGGCGGCCTTGCGGGAACTCGGCGGGCTGGCGACACCTGACGTGATCGTGGCGAACCACGAGTTGCTCGTGTTGTCGCTTCTGCAGCCGATACCCCGCAGTGAGGCCTTCTGGGAACGGTTCGCCCACGCGCTTTCCGACCTGCACACGAGCACGATCCATCCCCGCTTCGGATGGC
>NZ_JABBNC010000065.1 GCF_012933445.1 Actinoplanes sp. TBRC 11911 | reverse complement strand
GCGATGGGCCGCGATGGGCCGCGATGGGCCGCGATGGGCCGCGATGGGCCGCGATGGGCCGCGACGGGCCGCGATGGGCCGCGATGGGCCGCGATGGGCCGCGATGGGCCGCGACGGGCCGCGACGGGCCGCGACGGGCCGCGACGGGCCGCGACGGGCCGCGACGGGCCGCGACGGGCCGCGACGGGCCGCGACGGGCCGCGACGGGGGCTGCTACGCGCCCGTCGGGACCATGCGGGCCAGCAAGTCGTCGAGCGGGATGCTGGCGAAGCCCACCCGTACGTCGCTCGCGCCGTACGGGAGCCAGAACCGGCCGTCGTGTACCAGGCCGCCGCACGAATACACGACGTTGGGCACGTAACCTTCGCGCTCCACGTCGTCCGGCTCGAGCAGCCCACCGGGGAGGTCGGCGATCACGCGTGACGGGTCCTCCAGGTCCAGCAGCATGGCGCCGATCGCGTACCGGCGCATCGGGCCCACGCCGTGGGTCAGGACCAGCCAGCCCGCCTCGGTCTCGATGGGGGAGCCGCAGTTGCCGACCTGGATGAGGTCCCAGCCACGGTTCGGGATCAGCAGCGGGACGGCGGCCTGCCACCGGTGCTGGGAGTCGCGCACGCTCAAGCCCAGCGTCTCGCCGTCGAAGCGGCACAGGGCCAGTTTCTTGCCGTCCACGTAGCGGGGGAAGAACGCCATGCCCTTGTTGCGAGCGGCGGGGCCGAACAGCGAGGCGACCTCGAAGTGCCGTAGGTCCCGGCTGAAGATGACCCGGCCGGAGATGTGGCGGCCGTCGTAAGCCGTGTACGTCGCCTGGTACACGTGCCGGCCGTCCGGGTCCTGCACCCGCACGAAGCGAGCGTCCTCCATGCCGTTGCTTTCGGCCGGGGTGGCCGGCCACAGGACGCGTTGATGCAAGGGCACCGCGGACGGGAAGCTGACCGCGTAGTCGCTGGCGACGATGTGCCGGATCCGGTCCAGGGTCGTCTGCGTCGTCGTGCGGGTGAGCAGCTCCGCGGGCACGTGTCCGATCACGTCCTCGAACTCTTCGTCCGTGTAGCGTTCGGGGAGGGCCGAGACCACGTACGCGGAAGCCTCGTTGTCGATCTCTTCATCGATCATCGCCGCGGAGAGCTGGTTCTTCCAGTGCTGGGCGCCGACGCGCTGGCCGATCATCAGCGGGCCGTCGCGGTCCTCGAGGCGGATCGTGTCGCCGGGGCCCAGGATCGCCGAGCAGAAGCCGACCGACGAGATGTGGCCCTCGCCGATCTGGCGCAGGCTGATCGCCGTGCGCAGTTCGCCCGGCTCCAAACCGGTCTGATCGGGATGCGGCACCATCGACGGGTTGCACAGCGCCGCGGCCTCGACCGCGAACTCGTGACTGAAGTATGCCCCGATCAGCGCGCGAGCGGTCGCTGACAGCGTCACCGACGCCGGCACGCGGTGCTGCACCAGCTCGTAGTGGTGCTGGAACACGCTCTGCATGTCGTGATGCCGGCCCTGGAAGCGTTCCAGCACCTCGGCCAGCAGCCGCGCGGTCTCCTGATCATCGAGGCGAAGGATGCGCTCGATCAGGCTGGACGCCCTGTTCTGCACCACCTGGGCGTCTTCGCCGGGCACGAACAGCTTGATCACCACGCGGCGGCCGTCCGGCGCCATGACGATCTCGTGACGGGTGATGGACGAGTTCATTACTGCGGTCACGGTAGGCCCACCTCACGGTCGGGTCGCGCGATGGGTCGCCAGCGTGCGGGCGTGCTGCAGCGTGGACACAAGCGCGAGGGTGGATTCGGCTCCTTGATTCACATTAGGGCCTTCCGCCATCAATCCGTCATAACATCCGCCGGTTAGGGGGTCATACATGATGATTTGCTGGTCGTTGTCGCCCAGGAACCAGGCGATCGCCTGCCACAGCGGACCTTCCCAGCGTGGGTCGCCGGTCGCGGCGAGAGCGGTGGCGCAGGCGTCGGCCACCGCGGCGGCTTCGATCGGCTGCTGGTCGAACCGGTGCTTGGCCACGCCGGGACGCCAGCCGCCGACCGGGACCGTGGACAGATGCCCCTCGTGCTCCTGTTCGCGGCACAGCCACGCCAGCGAGCGCAGGCCGGCGTGCAGCAGGTCCTCGTCGCCGAGCAGGTCACCCGCCGAGATCAGCACCTCGGCGAGGCACGGGTTGGCGTACGTCAGAGACTGCTCGGGCCAGACCCAGGGCGCTTTGCCGGGCAGGCCGATCACGGTGGCGGCATCGC
Source organism: Actinoplanes sp. TBRC 11911 (assembly GCF_012933445.1). Lineage (GTDB taxonomy): Bacteria > Actinomycetota > Actinomycetes > Mycobacteriales > Micromonosporaceae > Actinoplanes. The sequence continues at coordinate 9,633 of NZ_JABBNC010000065.1, read as the reverse complement.
CCAGAAGGGACGCGGCCTCCGGAGATGGGCCCGACCGCAACACCTCGGCCGCCCCGAGCCCCGCGAACGCCATCGCCCGTGGCCACGACGACCGCCCCCGGCATCCGATCAGGAACGCGTTCAGGGCTTCGCGGCGAATCCACGGAACGGTCGAACGGGCGGCCGCGGTCCCCAACCCCCAGAGCGCCCGCCCCCACCAATCCCCGAAAGAAGGAGAGTCTTCCCACGTACGCCCATAGGAGAACCGATTACGGAAAGCCCCCGACGACGAATCCTGCGCGTGCGTGAGGAACGCCAGGTAACGCTCCGCCAGCCGCACGACGAGCCCGGTCGGCTGCGGCTCCCGCGACGCCACGAGCAGCCCCCGTGACACGTCGTCCACGCAGTACCCATGTTCGCGCCGCACGATCGCGTTCCGGGAGTGCTCCAGCAGCCCGGTGTCGTCCGACAGGCGCGCGATGTGGCTCCAGTCGGGCGGTGGCGCGTCGGTGAGCTGGATCGGCGGCGGCACGAGCCGCAGACCCGCCGTCATGCCGGAACGGACGCCGCGACCGGCGCACCCGCGATAGGCGCACCCCCGGCCGGCGCACCGCCGACCGGCGCACCCGCGACCGCCGAACCCCCGGCAGGCGCACCCGCGATCGGCGCACCGCCGACCGGTCCACGCCCGGCCAGCAACCGCCCGGCCAATGCCTGATATCGGGCCGCCACCGCGGGCCACCGCAGCGTCGGCCCACCGGTCAAGCCGGTCAACCGCCCGGCCAGACCGGGTTCGGCCAGCAGATGCCGCACGGCCGCCGCCATCGCCTCCGGGTCCTGATGCGGCACGAGCAGGCCAGGACCGTCCGCGAGCAGCTCGACCGCGTGCGGGAACTCGCTCGCCACCACGGGGATGCCCGCCCCCACCGCCTCGATCAGCACGCCAGACGTAACCTGCTCGGTCGAGTCGTACGGCAGCACCACCACGTCCGCCGAGCGGATCATCCGGAACAGCGACGCCTCGTCCAGATAGCGGTCCTCCCAGCGGACCGCATCGGCGACCCCGAGCGACGCCGCCAGCTCTTTCAGCGAGTCACGGTAGACGTCGCCGAACTGCTCCAGAACCTTCGGGTGCGTACGCCCCGCCACCGTATACACCGCGGCCGGCGACAGATCCTCGAGCAGTGCGAGCGCCCGCAACGCCCATTCGATGCCTTTCCCGGGCCCGAGCAGTCCCCACGTCAACAAGTGCGGCCGGTCGTGGTCTTCGCGTGGCGCGTTCGCGTGTGTGCCCGCACCGTGCGGAATGACCGAAATCTTGCGCGGCTCCACGGCGTACCGGGAAATGAGCCGTTGACGTGCGGTGTCCGTCATGGTGACCACGGCGTCGGCGGTGAGCGCGATTCGTTCGAGGACGTCGCGCTGCAACGGATCGGGATTACTGAGAACGGTGTGCAGCACGATGATGCTGGGGATTTTGAGCGCCCGGAGAAGGGGCAGCACCTCGCCGCCGGCGTCACCGGGGTAGATCCCGTACTCGTGCTGAATGATCGCCACCTGGTAGCGGTTGAGCGCGTCGGCCGCGGCCCGCCAGCCACCGGGATTGTCGGTGTGCCACGTGTGCGCGACCCGGGGTGCGCCGAGGTCGAGTTCGATTCCGCCGCTGATATTGTCACTCGCGAGCAGGCGGACGACTCCCGAGCCGCCACCTGTATTCAGATGTGTCGCGAGTGCGGCATTGAAGGTCGCCAAACCGCATTGAGTGGGCGGGTAGGTGCTCAGAAAGCCGTAGGTGGCGGGCATGACAGGGCCTTTCTCATCCAGCGGCTGCCTCCCCGCAGCACGATTCAGTGCGCAATCTCCATTGCGCCCGACGCTTCGGGAAAATGCGCCGATCAACGCGCAATCCGCTTGCGGCCTATTCGCGAACACGCCGGACAAAGGCGTCGCCGTGAATAAGTCTCATGGCGACGTTAACAAGATCCGACTATTCTTCGACGATTTTTCGGTAAATCGCCAGGTAGTCGTCGACCATGCGGTCGGCGGAGAACCGCTCGCGGGCCCGGCGCGCGCAGCCGATCCGGTCGATCTCGGCGATGGCGTCGACGGCGGCGACCGCTTCGTCCATGTTCTCGGCCAGAAGTCCGGTCACGCCGGGATCGACCACTTCCGGCATCGACCCTTTCCGGTACGCGATCACCGGCGTCCCGCACGCCATCGACTCGACGACCGACAACCCGAACGGCTCGGCGAACCGGATCGGGTGCAGCAGCGCCGCCCCGGCCGAGAGGATCTTGGCGCGCTGGTCCGGTCCGACCGATCCCATGTACGTGACGCGGTCGCCGTCGATGTGCGGTTGCACCGACGATTCGTAGAAGTCACGGTCCTGCACGATGCCGCAGAGCACCAGCCGCCGTCCGGCCCGGCGAGCGATCTCGATAGCGAGGTCGGTCCCTTTATCCGGATGAATCCGACCAAAGCAGATTAAATCGCTGGAAGGAGCCGCCGGGCTCGGCGTGGGCAGCCATGACAGATCAATTCCGTGGTACACCGTCCCGATATATGACAAATCGGGCGACCGATCGCTATCCGAGATCGAGACGAAGTGCGACGACGACCGCTGGTAGGCCGGCCGGATCGATGGTCCGCTGAACCCGTGCACGGTCGTCACCATGGGTGCGGCGCAATGCCGGGAGAACGCGAGCGGCAACCAATCCAGGTGGTTGTGCACCAAATCGAACTCGCCGGACCGGGCCAGCGCGTGGCTGACGTGCAACGCCTCCCACACCCGCCCGTCGATCTCCGGGTTCTCCTCGTACCCGGTCGGGCTGACCCCGTCGAGCGTGGCCGCCGTCCGCGAGTCCAAGGTCGCGAACAGCGTCACCTCGACCCCGCGTGCGGTCAGCCCCTCGGTCAGCAGGCTCGTGATCAGCTCCCACGGGCCGTAGTGCACCGGCGGCGTCCGCCAGGCGATCGGCCCCAACATCGCCACCTTCATGACAAATACCGTATATAGGATGCTGGGCCAATCCGCCGGCCTTCGCGTGTTAGAGAAGACAGATGACGGACTTCTGGTGGAAAAGCGCGGTGGTTTACCAGATCTACCCGCGCAGCTTCGCGGACGCGGACGGCGACGGCATGGGCGACCTGCGCGGCATCATCAACCACCTCGACCACCTCGCCGAGCTCGGCGTCGACGTGATCTGGCTGTCCCCGATCTACACGTCGCCACAGGACGACAACGGCTACGACATCAGCGACTACCGCGACATCGACCCGCTGTTCGGCACCTTGGAGATCTTCGACGAGCTGCTCCGAGGCGTACACGAGCGGGGAATGAAGTTGATCATGGATTTGGTGGTGAACCACAGCTCGGACGAGCACGCGTGGTTCGCCGAGAGCCGGTCCTCGATCGACAATCCCAAGCGCGACTGGTACTGGTGGCGGCCGGCGCGCGAGGGCATGGAAGCGGGGACGCCCGGCGCCGAGCCGAACAACTGGGGTTCCGTCTTCGGCGGGCCGGCCTGGGAGTTCGACCAGAAGACCGGCGAGTACTACCTGCACCTGTTCTCGACCAAGCAGCCCGACCTCAACTGGGAGAACCCCGAGGTCCGCGAGGCGGTCTACGACATGATGCGCTGGTGGCTCGACCGGGGCGTGGACGGCTTCCGGATGGACGTCATCAACATGATCTCCAAGGACGTGGCGCTGCCGGACGGCCGGATCAAGGCCGGTTCGCTGTACGGCGACGGGTCGGACGCGTACATCAACGGGCCGCGCAATCATGAGTTCCTGCGCGAGATGCACGAGCGCGTCTTCGCGGGCCGGCCGGGCATGCTGACCGTCGGCGAGATGCCCGGCGTCACCGTCGACGAGGCGAAACTCTTCACCGACCAGTCACGCGGCGAAGTCGACATGGTCTTCCAGTTCGACCATGTGTGGGCGGACCGCGGTGACGATCCGTGGCTGCTCGTGCCGCTGAAACTCACCGTGCTCAAGGGCATCCTCGGCCGCTGGCAGGCCGGCCTGGCCGCGACCGGGTGGAACAGTCTCTACTGGAACAACCACGACCAGCCGCGCGCGGTCTCCCGCTACGGCGACGACAGTCCCGAGCACCGCGTCGCCTCGGCCAAGATGCTCGGCACGGTGCTGCACATGCAGCGCGGCACGCCCTACATCTACCAGGGCGAAGAGCTCGGCATGACGAACTATCCGTTCGCCTCGATCGCCGACTTCCGCGACATCGAGGCGCTCGGCCAGTACGCGCAGGCGATCGAGTTCGAAGGACGGACGCCCGAGCAGGTGCTGACCGTGTTACGCGCCCGCGGCCGGGACAATGCCCGCACCCCGATGCAGTGGTCCGCCGAGGCGCACGCCGGGTTCACCACCGCGCACCCGTGGCTGCCGGTCAATCCGAACTACCTGTCGATCAACGCGGCCGACGAGCGGGACGACCCGGACTCGGTGTTCCACTATTACCGTCGGTTGATCGAGCTGCGGCACACCGAACCCGCGGTAGCCGACGGTGACTTCACCATGTTGCTGCCCAACGACGAGCGCCTGTACGCCTTCACCCGTCGCCTGGCCGGCACCGAACTGCTGGTGATCGGCAACTTCACCGCCGAACCGGTCCGCGCCGACATCCCCGACGCCGCCGCGTGGTCGTCCGCCGAGTTGCTGCTGACGAACCTCGCGACGCCGCCGGGCGACGATCTCACGCTGGGGCCGTGGCAGGCCGTGGTGTACCGACGGTAAGGATCACCTCGGACGTGTCCCGGATGGTCGTCTCGGTGGCGACCATCCGGGTGGCCGGCCCCGGTGGTTCCCCGGTGCCGTAATTGCGCAGGTAACGCGGATGCGCCCCGCCGGCCACCAGCAGCCGCATCCGGTGACCGGGCCGGAAGCGGTGCGCGGTGTGGCTCATCGTCACCGTGGTGCGGCCCCCAACGATTCGCGCCAGGCCGTCGCAGACGTTGATCGACCGGCCGGCCGGGTCCACATCGCAGAGCCGCGCGAACAGGTCCCCGCTCGCGGCCGTGGTCGTCGCATCGAACTCGGCGCGCACCGGGCCCATCACCTCGACCGCCTCGCCGAGCGGCTCACCGGTGAACAGCACGACGTCGCCGCGTTTCTCCAGCTCCTTGTTGTCCACCTGCCCCTGCGTCGCGGACTGCAGCGGCCCCCCGATCGACGGCGTCGGGTCGCGCGGGTCGTACCGGAAGGTGGTCGGCTCATGCACAAACCTCCACACCTCTTCCCGTACGCCCGGAGGGGGCCACGTGGGAAGGTCGCGCCACTCGTCCGCGCCACCGACATGCACGCGTACCCGATAGGCGGCCGGCTCGCCCCGCAGCCGGCGCATGGCCTGCGCGAAGATCTCGGTCCAGCCGTCCTCGAGCGACGAGGTGTGCGTCCACGGCCCGATCAGCAGATCCGCGTCGGGCAGCCGCTGGAACTGCTCGATCACCTGGTCGGTCGCCAGGTCCCACCAGCCGGTGCACAGGCTGACCGGGATGCCGAGGTCCACGGCCAGCTCTGGCCAATACTCCGGCTCGGGGTGCGCGAGCCACTCCTCGAACGCCGGCCGCCGTCCCCCGAAGATCGACGGATAGGCGTCCAGGAGCGGCACGCGGGTGGTCGCGCCCTTCATCGTGCGGCGCATGCGGATCATCGCGCGGACGAAGTCCTTGGTGGTCTGCGCCTGCCCGAACATCGCCAGCCCGCCGACCAGCGACCGCTCCAGCCGGAACGCGCCGCCGCCCCACCAGAACTCGTGCCCGTCGGACATGCCGACCTGCATCACGGCGGCTTTCCACTCCGGCGGCGGCTTCTCGGCCATCGCCCATTGCGCGAACGCCATGTAGCTGGGCCCGAGCGTGTACAGCTCGCCGGTGAACCACTCCTGCTCGCGCAGCCACTCGACCGCGGCCCAGCCGTCCGGGCCCTCGTTGTGCCAGGTGTGGAACTCGCCGCCGGATCCGCCGGTGCCGCGGCTGCTCTGCAGCAGAACGTGGAAGCCCTGCTCGGCGGTGAGGACCCCGTACAGGTAGTTCCACGGGAAGCCGCTGCGCACGTACGGGGCGCGCAGCAGCACGGTCGGGAAATCCCCGTTGGCGCGCGGTGCGTAATGGTCGGTCAGCAACGGGCTGCCGTCGGCGGCGGGCACCGGCACGGCGGGTTCCCAGCGGACGTCGTAGCGTGCGGACGGCCCCTTGCGGGTACGCCGTCTCAGCAATCGGAGGAACAGTGGCAGTTTTTCCATGACACCACCTTTTCTCGTACGCCGTACTAAAAATGGTACCAGGAGGTTTTCATGGTCAGGGGACGTCCACCGGCGCACACGCGGGACGAGGTCGTCGCCGCCGCGATCGCGCTCGCCGACGCCGAGGGGCTGGCCGCGGTGACGATGCGGCGGGTCGCGGCCTCGCTCGGGGCGGGGGCGATGTCGCTCTATACGTACGTGGACAATCGGGATCGGCTGCTCGACCTGATGGTGGACGGTGTCGGCGCCCCGCCGGTGGCGTTGACCGGGGACTGGCGTCAGGACGTGGTCGCGCTGGCCGGGGCGCAGCGGGCGCTGATGCTCGCGCACCCGTGGCTGCCGTCGGCGTTGCCGAATCGTCGGCTGTCCGGGCGCAACACGTTGGCGTACCTGGAAGCGGGTTTGACCGCACTGGAACCGACCGGGCTGGACGGCGCCACCCGGATGGAGATCATCGCGCTGGTGACCGGGTTCGTGGCGTCCTACGTGATGAGCGAGACCGGTGGCCGGCAGCCGACCGAGGAGCAGGTGGCGGCGCTGACGTCGGCGGTGGCCAGCGGTGAGTTCCCGCGGCTGGCGGCGGCGCTGGCGGACGGGGGGCAGGCGCGGGAGCCGGACTTCGAGCGCATCGCCCGCTGGATGATCACCGGGCTGATCGAGCAGGCGCAGCGCGGGTTTTAGACGGCTGGATCCAGGCGGTGAGGTTCGCCGGGCGGTCGGCCTTGCCGTAGAGCCAGCCCTGCACCAGGTCGCAGCCCTGCTCGCGGAGCCAGTCGCGCTGGCGGGCGGTCTCCACGCCCTCGGCGACCACCCGATGCCCCATCGCGTGGGTCATCGCCAGCACCGAGCGCACGATCGGCTCGTTCGCGCCCGGTGACCCGCAGTCCTTGACGAACGAGCGATCGATTTTCACGACGCCTACCGGCAGTCGATGAAGATACGAGAGCGACGAGTATCCCGTACCGAAATCGTCAATGCAGAGAGTGACGCCCAGCGCATGCAGGGCGTTGAGCGTGAGCAGCGCCGCGTCGATGTCCTCCATGACACCCGACTCGGTGATCTCCAGCCAGAGCGAATCAGCCGGCAGCCCGGTCTCGCGCAGCACGTCGTCCACGATCGCCACCAGCGAGCCGTCGCGCAGCTGCCGCACCGCGACGTTGACCGAGACGTGCAGCGGGCGGGCGTCCGGGCCGCGCACCGCCATCCACTCGCGCAACTGGTACGCCGACTCGCGTAGCAGCCACGCGCCCATCTCCACGATCATGCCGGTCTCCTCGGCGATCGGGATGAACTCCATCGGGCTGACCGACCCGAGCTCCGGCGACTCCCAGCGCATCAGCGCCTCGAACCCGTCCAGCTCGTCACTCGGCGTGTCGATGATCGGCTGGAAGTGCACGGCGAGTTCGCCACGTTCCGACGCGCCGCGTAGCGCCTGCTCCAGCTTGACCCGGTCGCGTACCTGCTCGCGCAGCGACGTGTCGAACAGCGCGTACGCGTTGCGGCCGGAGCCCTTCGCCTTGTACATCGCGGTGTCCGCGTCCCGGATCAGCTCCAGCGCGTGCACACCCCCGTGCGACTTCGCGACCCCGATCGACGCCGAGATCACCACGTCGCCCACGGACAGCCGGAACGGCCGCGCGAACTCGGTCAGCAACCGGTCCGCCAGCGACTCCGCCAGCCGCAGATGCGACGGGCCGGCCAGCGCGACCACGAACTCGTCGCCGCCCACCCGGCACACCAGGTCCTCGGCGCGTGCCTGACCGCCGAGCCGGGCCGCGACCGCTCGCAGGAGCTCGTCGCCGACCTGGTGACCCCAGTGATCGTTGACCATCTTGAACCGGTCCAGGTCCAGGAACAGCAGGCTGATCTCGAGGCGCTCGGCGGCGGCCCGGTCACCCCACGCGGACACGGTCTCGGCGAGCAATTCGCGGTTAGCCAGATCGGTGAGCGCGTCATGCGTCGCCCGCCGGCGCATCGCCGCCTCGGCGCGCGCCCGCGAATTGTTCGAGCGGACCACCCGGCCCAGCACCGTGAGCACCAGCAACACGCAGAGAACCGCCCGGACCACGTCGTTGACCAGCGTGCTGAGCGGCACCAGCGAGGTCACCACGATCGGCACCACCAGCACCACGGTGATCACGACGAGGCGCAGCCGGCTCAGCCGCCCCACGGCGACCGCTTGCGGCTCGGTGAGCGTCCGCATCGACGGGTGCACCACCGCCGCGGCCATCCCCACGAACATGACCATGAGCAGCGAGTCGACCACGTGCGGCGGCGTGTCCAGCACCTGGGCCGAGCGCAGCGTGTAGAGCAGGTCCGCGACGAACATCGCGATCGTCGAGACCACCAGCATCCACAACGCGGGCTGGCGCACCCCGCAGGCCAGCAGCAGCCGCGCGACCAGCGCCAGCAGCAGCACGTCAACGATCGGGAAGAACGAGTCGATCAGCCGGTACACGTTCAGGCCGGCGTCCGTGACAGCCGGCGTGATCACAAACGTCCAGACCAGGAACGCCGCCGCCAGCCCCACCAGCATCGCATCGGTCCGCGCCGGGTCATCCTCCGCGGCCCGGCGCCGGCGCAGCATCGCGTGCAACCCCAGACCCAGCCCCAGGTACGCCGGTACGACGAACGCGTTCGGAATCAGCGCGGCCGGAGTCGGCCCGTCCGTGCCCGGCACCACCGCACGAATCACCGCCGCCACCACGAACAGATAGCTGGCCGCCCGCATGTAATACCAGGGTTTCCGGTCCGCGCGCCGCAGGTACCGGTTGGGCCCGACGTGGATCGCCACCAGCCCCGACACGAGGATCAGCAGCATCGCGACGGCCCCGATGCCAGGCGGCGCCACGATCTGAACACCGAGCAGCGCAGCCCCACCGGCATGCCAGAGCCGCACAGACCGCATGCCCAGGCCGGGCGGCCCGCTCACGGTGGCGTCTGCGCTGAGCATGGTCCTTTCATCGGCACGGGACCACTTTTCCTTACGCGTTTCCCGCGCCCCGCCCGGCCTTTGCGCTGCGTCGCCCGGCGCCCCGCCTCGCCTTGCGCTGCGCCGCCCGGCGTCGTCTTGCGCTGAGTCGCGCGGCGTCGTCTTGCGCTGAGCCGCCCGGTGTCGCCTTACGCTGAGTCGCCCCACGCCGCCTTACGCTGAGTCGCCCCGCGTCGTCGCTTCTGGCGTCGCCTCGCGGGCTGCGTCGTTTCGCGCTGCGTCGTTTCGCGCTGCGCCGGTTCGCCTTGCGTCGCCCCGCGCGCGAGCTCACACCCATCGCCTACGTCGCCCGCCCGGCGGGGTGGGTGGTCGTGGTGTGTGCGGCCGGTTGCGGTGGCGGGGTGGGTGCGGTTGGTTGCCATGCGGGCGGGGTGGGTGGTCGTGGTGTGTGCGGCCGGTT
>NZ_JABBNC010000064.1 GCF_012933445.1 Actinoplanes sp. TBRC 11911 | reverse complement strand
GTTCGGGGTTCTGCCACATCCGGTCCACCAGATCTGGCATTGCGCGAACCGGATCCGGTTCGTTGCCGTCGCCGGTGGACGTAGCGGGTGTCGCCGCGTCCACCGCGACGGGCTCGTCGCGCGGTAGCCGGAACACCGGGATGATCTCGTCGCCGATGATGCGGATCTCGGCGATCAGCTGCGCTTGTTGGCTCGCTGAGACGAGGCTTTCTTGGGTGCTGACTTCGAGCCGAGGTCGATGTCCTGCGTCCATCCGCCTCGCCCGGTAGGGGTCCGCTTCGGGCAGGTGTCCGCGTAGCAGCGCCAGTACCAGTTTCCGTTACTTCGTCGGCGAAGATCGACTTTAGGGCTGCCGCACACGCCGCAGGGTGGCCGGCGAGAGAAGACGGTAGCGTGTTCATGTTCGAGCAGCTTCCGCGCGAAATGTGCGCCCCGCATCACCACCATTACCTCGCGGGTCCACCGCTGTGACAGGACATTCAGGCTGCCGAGCAGCGTTGTGTGTTCGTCGATGACAACGATCTTCTGGTGCATGACGTTGACCTCGACGACCGTGTGAAGTACAGCCCGGAGGTCGGCCAAGAACCCTTGGTGCTCAGGTTCGCGCTGCACCTTGTCGCCCGGATCCCGTACGAAAAGGGTGATGCGGACGCCGCGATCGACGGCCGCATGCAACAGCGGCAGAACAGACCGCACGCGGGTAGTGGTCCACGGTGCCCATAGCCAGATCGACTGTCGCGCCGAGGCGATGTGATCAGCGAAGACGTCGTAGAACGTACGCTCGTCGTGGATGTCTTCGACCCGGACGTGCTGCGCAAGCAGTTCGGCCAGCTCCCCCGTGAAGCTTCCGGCGAGGTACGCCAGATCATCCTCTGGGGTATTTGTCGGGGTGACCAGACGGTTGGCACGGATGACGCGGGCCTGCTTCTGCCTGACGAGTTCGGCGAGGTGGCCGAAGGGCGTATCAGCTGCGGCCGCCTCGATCCGCCTGAGGCTTCCGATGAGGTAGAGACGGTGCTGCGTACGGGTGATCGCGACGTTGAACAGCCGGATGCCGTCACGCAGGAAGTCACTCTTGGTGCGGCTGGCCTCGGCCATCCAGCGGCTGTCGTACTCGTCCTCGACCGTGTCGAAGACGACGATCGGGAACTCGCGTCCCTGAAAACGGTGCGCAGTACCGACTTCGGTCACCAGGGTTGTTCCGGTCTCGTGGTCGCGGAGCGCTTCCAATGTCGCCTCGACCTGCCGGCCGTAGGGGGTCACGATGCCCGTACGCTCTCCTCGACTCTGATGAAAGTCGGACAGGACACGAGCGAGCAGCGCACCGGCTGGCCACCATCCTTTGAACCGCCCATCACTTCGTACACGGCCAATCTCACCGAGGTCATCGACGTCGACGACCAAGATTTCTGGATCGCTCTCGACGTGCGGACGGATTGACTCGCCGGGCTTCAGGCGGCCGTCGTAAGCGATCGCGTTGGCCAATCCCATGATCTGCGGCCCGAAGCGGTGTTGGACGTTGAGCATGGTGCACCCGGGATGACGCTCGGCATCTTCCGCGGAGAAGATTTTGCAGTGCGCGAAGATGTCCGGGATCAGCCACTTCTTCACGTCCGCCCGGTCAGCTTTGCCGACCTCCGCGTTGTCGATGATGGCGCCGAGCTGCATGAAATCGCCGAACATGACGGCTGCCTGGGTGGCGCGGGATACCGCGAGCAGTACCTCGGGAATGTTCGCGGCGCCGACCTCGTCGACCAGCACTACATCGTACGGCCCGTCCATCAGCGGTTTGCTGGTGCGCAATCGGGCGAGGGTGGTCGCGACCAGACGGGCGTCGCGGATGATCTCGCCTTCGGCGTCGCGGCTCAACCGGGTGTATTGCTCCTGCACCTTGGCGTACTCGGCTTCCAGGCGGCTCCAATCACCTTCGGAAGCAGTGAGCCGGGTACGCAAGACTCGCATCTGCGCGTCGAGGGTCACCAGATCACGACGTTCCGCCTCGGCGAGCAAGGTGCGTTGTGCTTCAGTCGGCGATGCGGCCTCGGCTGCGAGCAGACGCTGCTGTGCGGCATCTATCCGAGACGTGGTCTCATCGGCGGTCGTCGCCGATTTCTCCAATTCCTGGCGCGCGCCCAGCAAGGAAGCCCGCGCCGCCCGAATGTCCGCCCGGCTGTAGCCGGCCGCAGTGGTCAACTGCTCGATCCGAACCCGAGCCCGGTGTTGTTGCCGATCGACGAGTTCCTTCGCTTCGCGTGCACTCAGATCGGCGTCATGCGCCCGCGTTCTGGCCTGTTCCGCATCGGATGTCAGCTTCCTCAGCCGGCCGCGATCGCGAAACCGGGAAAAACGCCGCCCGTCGCTGATGTCGCGGATTTCGGCTTGGATCAGATCCGCGGCATGACTCGCCTGCAGGGCGCGTGCGGCCTGACCGTCGGCTGCCGCAACGAGCTCGGTGATCTCTTGATCGAGCCGGTCGATGTCAGCATAGGCCCGGCGAGCTGCGTCAAGATCACGCCAGTGGCCCTCCGCGGCGTCGCGAGTCATCGTTGCGTTCGCCAGACGGACATGGACGACGTGCGAAGCTTCCTTTTCCGCGGCCAAGTTGGCTGCCAACTGAGGTACCGAGGCCGCGGCAGCTGCGGCGCTCCTTGCTCGGTGGTAGGCGTCCGCGTCAAAGTCGGCAAGCTCGTTTTCCAACCGGGCCAGTTCAGCGCGCTCCTTGCGGATCAGCACCAGGCGTTGCTCGATCCTGGATCGTTCCTGGCTGACCGTCGCCAGCTGCCGCTCGACCAGGAACGGCAGACAGACATCGGGATGTTCGAGTACTCCCGGATGGTGAGGCGGGCCGACACGCAAGAGATGGCCATGTTGATGTCGTTTGCTGCGTACCGCGCCGAGGAGAGCGTTGTCCACGGCGATGTTGGTCGAGGACACCAGCAAGACACGTTTGCCGCCTCGGAGCAGAGCATCTATCGCCTCGGTGAGCACGCGAGTCTTTCCCGTCCCGGGAGGACCCCACACGAGATGGACCCCGCGACCCAGACATGTTGCGCGTGCAGCGTCCTGGGCCGGAGTGAACCCGTTGACGTGGGGCGGATGACTCGGCGCCGCGGTGAGTCGTCCCGCTGCGAGATCATGGGCCAGACCGGCCTCGCGCAGCCCTGCGATGCCCTCCTTCAGCTTCACGAGGAGCCGGGTGGGCGGCTGTTTGCTCTGCCAAAGCTGTGGCTCCGCGAGCTCGATGAACTCGGGAACCCGAAACCGTACCGCCTCTCCCTCCTGCACGGCCTCCAACACCGCGTATGAGGGCCCGGTCTCCATGCCACCCGGTCCGGCCAGCCGAAGCGACTCGATTTGGTCGATACCGCCAAACCGCAAGCCCCGTATATCGACCGAGAACCAGCCCGGCTCCAAGGGGTGAGCCCGGCCAATCCGCAGCGGTCTACCTACTCGGTTCGGTCCGCCCTCCGCGTTGATCCAGAAGTCAAGCGCACTACACACAAAGTCACGCCAGTCCGGCAAGAGCCGACCCCCATCGCCTCCGGGCCACCCGCCGAGACACTACCTGGGGTAAAAGCCTGAACACTAGCGTGTATCTATGAAGTGGGGCGACGGTAGGCGTGGCGACCTTCGTGGCTAGATCCGAGTGGGCCCGAACCAGATGGTCCGGCAAAGTAGTCTTGTGTCATGCGAGCAGCGGGCGAGGCAACACGTGAGCGTATTCTGCGCGCGGCGGTCGAGGAGCTGCTGGCGTACGGCGCGGCCGGCGCTCGCGTCAATCGGATCGCCCAGTCCGCCCACGCGAGCAAGGAACGGCTCTACGCCTACTTCCCGAACAAAGAAGCCCTGTACGCGGCCGCGGTGACCAAAGTGGTCTCGACCGTCACCTCGGACGCCGATCTGACGGCCGACGACCTGCCCGGCTACGCAGGGCGCCTGTTCGACGTCTTTCTGGTGCATCCGGAGTACGCCCGGATCAATGATTGGCTCGATGAGCAGCACGGCAACATCCCCGATGCAGATGAACACCGCGCTCGCGTGTTGCAACCCAAGGTCGACGAGATTCGCCGTGGACAGCAGATGGGGCTGATCGATCCCACCTGGCATCCGGTGGACCTCATCAACGTGATCATCCAGATCACCCGGGGCATGGCAGTTCCAGGCCGCATGATCGAGGAACTGGGCCGCCGAAATGACCGTACGAGCACACCGGAAACCCGTCGCCGCGTGCTGATCGAAACGATCGCGCGATTAATCGCTTACGACGCCACCGCGTGAACACGCGACGGCGTTGGCCCGCTGGGCCGGCGCCCGCCCTCGGTCGACCCGGACGGGCTGGGGGCGGGGACGCCCCGAGCCGGCCCCAGAGCGTCCCCAGCCCGCCGTGGGCGGGCTATCTCGATGCCCGCCTACGGCTCGTCATGCGGCTAGGTCGGGATTCATGCTCGTGTTCCACTGCTCCTCGCCGACCAGGCCCCGCAGATGGTCCACAGTGTCCTCGACCTTCCGGCGCGCGTCCGTCAAATCGATATCGATCAACTGGTGCTTGTGTTTGACCACCCGACCATTGACCAGAACCGAGTGGACGTCAGCGCGCTGCGCTTGAAGAGTGACGTGTCCGTACGGATTGAGCACGGGGAATCCGACCGGTGAGGACTCGTTCTTCACCAGCACGATGTCCGCCTTCTTCCCCGGCTCCAGGCTGCCCAGATCTGAGCCGCGGCCCAGGGCGTGGGCGCCGCCGCGAGTAGCCCAGTCGACGACATCCTCGGCACGCAGGCTGTTTTGGAGAAGCGTCTCGCCCTTTTCGTGGGCCTGGAGATGGCCACGAGCCCGGTGCGCGCCGAGTGTCGCCCGCATCGCGGTGAACATGTCACTGCTCCACCACACGCTGGTGTCTGTCGACAGCGACACGGGAACACCGAAAGCCTGGGCGGCCGCGGTGGGTGGGTAGCCCTGACCCGCGCTCTGTTCGCTCTCGGTCGAAATCGACAGGAAGCCCCCGGTGTCGGCGATGCGCCGGAACGACTCCTCCGACAGGCTGCCCCCGTGAATGTAGATCGTTCCGGGACGCATGGCCCCGTGGTCATACATGTTTCGGATGGAGTCGTCGCCGTTGTAACCCCAGATCCCCGCGTGTGTGGTTACCGCAACGCCCAGGTCGCGTGCGACGTCGAAGAAATCCTGTTCGGGGAAGCCGTCGGTGCTGGTGACGTCCAGCGCCAGCTGAAATTGGAGCATGTCGTCGCCGGGGAGATGGCGGTCTGCGAACTGCCGGAAATCCGGCGTCGTAGCCCATCCGCCGTTCGGAATCTCGATGTTCCCGCCGTACGCCAGCACGAAGCGGCCCGGCACAGCTCGCAGCGCATCGAGCGCGGCCGCACCGTGCTCGACCGTCCTCAAACCGTGCGACCAATCGACAACAGTAGTCACCCCACTGTCGATTGCTTCGATCGCTGCGAGGAGGTTGCCGGCGTAGATGTCTTCGGGCCGATACAGCCGGCCGTACTGCATCAGATAGACCACGACATACTGCGTGAGAGTCCAGTCCGCGCCGTAGCCACGCAGCGAGGTCTGCCACATGTGCCGGTGTGTGTCTATCATCCCCGGCATGACGACGCCGCCCCGCGCGTCGATCACGGCAGCATCGTCGGGCGCGGCAAGCCGCGGGCCGATCGCGGTGATCTGGTCACCGACGACAAGAATGTCGGCGTCGGTCAGGACCCGGCGCTGGGTGTCCATCGTCAGCACCGTGCCACCGCGCAACAGCACCGGCCGTCCTTGCCCGAACTGTTGTTGATTATCGGATTCCATGACGTTCCTCGTATTCCATTCCATCAAAATTCGGCTAACTGTCGGCGCCACCGCCATGCCATCACCAACAGCGATTCCTTCGCTGGTTGGCTCGAACGCTGTCACGAGCAACCGCCGGCCAAGGCTCTGTGCACCCGGTGGCGCGTTTGAACGACTCGTTCGGCGATTGCCAGTTCCGTCTGTCCTCACCTATCCGGCATGTTCCAACCGGGTGGAAATAGGTGCGCGCGCTGCGGTGGATGTATGCGGACAACGCACCGCGATCTTTGCTGGCGTCGGTTCGGGCTGATCACCGGAGACACGCTCACGCCCGCATCGGCGAGCTGCACCGATGTTGTGCTCGTCCATCGCCTTCACCCCCTACCGAACCATCTGGTTCGGGACAGGTCAGACAGTAGACCCGAACCATCCAGTTCGGCAAAGTAGTCTTCTGTGATGCGTGCGGCAGGCGCGACCGACACCGGCGCGACCCTCAGTGAGAGCGTTGCCCGGTCAACCGCCGTGCGATCGAAGGCGCCGAGGCGCTGCCCCGCCTTGCCGACGTGGTGACCGCCTGACCGGCCCGGCGGCTGGCCTTCCGGCTACCAGGAACACGGGGACCTGGTTGATTGCCTCTCCGATAGCGAGCCTGTACGGGCGGCCCGCGTTTCCCCTCAGGGCCGCTGCAGGGTGCGACAGAGAGCAGAAGTCGGGTGGCAGAGAACAGCGACAGACGCCCGGGCTGGCTGGAACTGTTCTACGACCTGCTTTTCGTCGTACTCGTGGCGCAGCTCGCGCATCCGCTCACCGACGGTCCCGGGTGGGATGCCGGGCTGCGCCTTCTCGTACTTTTTCTGCCGGCGTGGTGGATGTGGGTCGGCTCGACGCTGTACACGAACCTGACCGGCGAGGCCAGCGCCGGACGCCGGCTGGACGTCCTCGCACAAATGGGGATTCTTCTGGTCATGGCCGGAGCGGCGGCCCAAGCGGCGGACGGGCGCCCAGCGCTGTTTGCCGGCGCCTACGTCGTCTCCCGGCTGGAAGTGGTGGCCTTCCGGCTGATCTCGACCCGGCGATGGCCGGCCGGCGGGGCACAATGGCCGCTGCTGGTGTCCGCCGTTTTGTGGATCGCCTCCGTTCCGGTGCACGCGCCATGGTCGTACGGGATGTGGCTGGCCGGGCTTGCCGTGGAGATCGTGCCGTCGTTGTGGCATGGCCGGCGCGACCTGATCGACGTGGGCCACCTCGTCGAGCGGTTCGGACAGTTCGTGATCATTGTGCTGGGCGCGGGCATCGAACAGATCGTCACGGCCGTCGCACGAGCGCAGACCACTTTGTCGGCGGTGGCTACCGGGCTGGCCGGATTCGCCGTGCTTGCCGTGTTGTGGTGGGTGTACTTCGAGTTCGGTTCGGCCATGGCCGAGCAGACAATCAGCGCCCGGCGCGGCGAGGCGTACCGGCTCGCCCGGTCGATCTTCGTGGCCGGCCACTTCCTACCGGTGGTGTCGTTGCTTGCCCTCGCCGCCGGGCTGGGCGCGCTGGTCACCGCGGCGGCGGACGGCCGGCACGCGGGCGACGCGCTACGACTCTGCACCGTGGCGCTGGCCGTTCATCTGACGAACAACGCGGCCATCGGCCGGTTGGCGATGCGGATGCCGCTGAGGTCGATGCTGCGCTGGCTGCTGCCCAACGTGGCCCTGCTCGTGGCGCTCAACCTGACCGCCGACCGTCTCGCACCGGTGGTGCCGCTGCTCCTGACGGCCGCGGGCCTGAGCCTGGAGGCGCTGCTCGCGACTGGTCCCCGCAGTCCCAGGGAAGCGAGGGCACTTCCTGAATAGCGGCCGCCGATCAATCGTCGATGGCATGACCAAACAAGATCAGATCGGCTTTGTCGGCTACGGGGATCAGGGTGGTCCCATGGCCCGCGCCATCGCCGAGGCCGGCCTCCCACTGCATGCCTGGGCGCGCCGCCCGGAGTCGATGGAGATTCTCCAGGGCGTGCCGCATATTCCGCATCCTGCCGTTGCCGACCTGGCGGCCGCCTGCGACATCCTCTGCCTCTGTCTGCCGGAAGACGAGGACGTACGGGGCGTGGTCGCCGACGGTCGACTGCTGGACCACATGAAACCGGGGTCGGTGCTCGTCAACCACGGAACCGGCCAGCCCGCGTTCGCGCGGGAACTGAGCCGCACGGCAGCCGAGCACGGCGTCGAGGTGCTGGATGCCCCGGTGAGCGGCGCCCGCGCGGGAGCCATCGCGAAGACCTTGATCACCATGGTGGGCGGATCTGCCGACGTGACCGATCGGTGCCGCCCGGTATTCGAGACCTTCTCGTCGAAGGTCGTTCAAGTCGGCGGCGCCGGGACGGGTCAAATGTGCAAGCTGTTCAACAACGCGCTGATGATGATGAACCAGCGCAACATCGAGGAGATCGTCGCCCTGGCCCAGCGGGTGGACGGCCTCGAGCTGCCGGCGCTGTTCGACGTGTTGCGCTCCGCCAGCGCGACCAGCTTCGCCCTGGAGGCGATGAACCGGGCGGTCACGGTGGCCAACGCCGATCATCTGACCAAGCTGGAACTGCTGGACATGGAGTTGTTCGCCGAGGCGATGGCCACGTACCAGCCCGGGGCTCAGTCCATCACCGAGCGGGCAGTCGCTGGCGCGCGAGGGCTCGTGGACCTGGCGAACGCCATGCGCGACGTGCCGGTTCTGGAAAACAGAGGCTGACGATGCACCCGGGAAATCCCCCGACGACAAAGGACATCATGAATACACGTGGCAGGTTCACCACGCCTTACGGATTTTCGACAACGGACAACGAAGTGCTGGCCGGCATCGACCTCACCGGCAAACGCGTCGTCATCACCGGTGGGGCGGCCGGGATCGGGGCCGAGACCGCCCGCGCGCTAGCCGGTGCCGGCGCCGAGGTCACCCTGGCCGTCCGGCAGCTCGATCAAGGACGGGACGTGGCCGCGGAGATCAGCGCCAAGACCGGCAACCCGCGCGTCACCGCCGAGCCTCTCGACCTGGTCGATCGCGGGTCCGTCGCCGCCTTCGTCGAACGCTGGCGAGGCCCACTCCACGTCCTGATCAACAACGCCGGCATCATGGCCTTACCCGAGCTGCACCGCACCCGCGAGGGGTGGGAGTTACAGTTCGCCACGAACCACCTGGGCCATTTCAACCTCACGTACGGACTGCACCCCGCTCTTGCGGCGGCCGGCGGCGCGCGGGTGGTCACGGTCAGTTCGAACGGGCACCGTACCTCGCCGATCGTCTTCGACGACATCATGTTCGAGCACCGCCCGTACGATCCGTGGCTTGCATACGGGCAGTCCAAGACCGGAAGCATCCTGCTCGCTGTCGAGGTCGCGCGGCGCTGGGCCGGCGACGGGATCATCGCGAACGCGGCCATGCCCGGCGGCGTTCGTAGCGGCCTGCAGCGCCACCAGCTCGACGCCATCACGCCCGAGATCCAGAAGATCTTCGATGAATACCCATGGAAAACCCCGGAACAGGGCGCGGCGACCTCGGTGCTCCTCGCCGCCTCCCCACTGATCGAGGGCGTCAGCGGGCGCTATTTCGAGGACTGCAACGAAGCGATGCGTACCACGGATCCCCACGCCGAGAACGGCATTCGCCCGCACGCCCTGGACGCGGAAGACGCGGCAAGGCTCTGGGACGTCTCCATCGAGTTGCTGAAATCGTGACCAGACCAGGACCACCGACGTCGGAGTACCGCAGCACTACCCGAACCGCCTGGCAGAACTGACAGGCGGTTCTTCCATCTTCGTTCGGCGCTGCCCTCGCAAAGTGCGACATCGTGTCGCAACGGCAATCGAGTGCGAGCTGACACATGACGTGTGCGTGACTGGTCCTGGCGATCTCAGGAGGGATGGGGGACTGGTTGCGGGGCGGGCGTGCTGTGAAGTTTTGGTCGCGGCTGTGTGGCGGACAGCGTTTGTTCGGAGCGGGTCCGGAACAGCCGTTCCCTATTCGTCTGCGCAAGCCACAGGAGCATGGTGTCTCCCACCGACCAAACCCTCCATCCACATCGCTGGTCGATGCTGCCGGTCATTCTGGCGGCGATGTTCATGGCGATCTTTGACAGTTACGTGGTGAACGTCGCCACCCCGTCGTTCGAGCATGACCTAGGGGCCGGGCAGGTGGCGCTCGAGCTGATCGTCGCCGGGTATGCCTTCACCTACGCCGCGGGAATGGTGTCCGGCGGGCGGCTGGGCGACATCTTCGGCCATCGGCGGCTCTTCCTGCTCGGCATGCTGGCGTTCGCCGTCACGTCGCTGCTCTGCGGTGTGTCCCAGGAGCCGTGGCAGCTCGTGGTGTCCCGGCTGCTGCAGGGGCTCGCGGCGGCGCTCATGGTTCCGCAGGTTCTGGCCCTCATCCACGCGAACTTCCGAGGGGCCGAGTTTCCGCGCGCGATGTCCTGGTTCGGTGTCACGACCGGGTCCAGCGCGGTACTCGGGCAGGTGCTCGGCGGGGTGTTGCTGAAGGCCGACGTGTTCGGGCTCGGCTGGCGGGTGATCTTCCTGGTGAATGTGCCGGTAGGGGTGATCGCCTGTCTGGCGGGGCTGCGTCTGCTGCCGGAGAACCGCTCCCCCCGGCGCACCCGGCTCGACCCGGTCGGCGTCATCGGCATCACCGGGGCGCTGGCCCTGGCGCTGCTGCCGGTCATCCTCGGCCGGGACGAGGGGTGGCCGATCTGGGGCTGGATCCTGCTCCTCGCGTCGGTGCCGGTCATGGTCCTGGCGTTGCTCTTCGAGCGGAACCTGACCCGGCGCGGCGGTGACCCGCTGCTCGATGTGCGGCTCTTCCACAACAGAGCGTTCAGCAACGGGCTCATCGTGAACTCGGCCTTCATGAGCGCGTTCGCCAGTTTCAGTTTCGTGCTGACCCTGTTCATGCAGGACGGGCTCGGTCAGTCGCCGCTCAGCGCCGGGCTCACCTTCGCACCGCTCGGGGTGGTGTTCGCGATCACCGCGATCGGCTCACGGAAGCTCGCCATGCGGCTCGGCCTGCGGGTGATCGTGCTCGGCGGTGTCGTCGCGGCCGTCGGACTCGCGGTGCTGCTCGGCGAGTTGCACTGGCTCGACGGCGACATCAATGCCGGCTGGCTGGTGCTGCCGATGGCCGTGGTCGGACTCGGCTACGGCCTGATCATCCCGTCGCTCATCGGCGCGGTGCTCCGCGGCGTGGCACCCACGCAGGCGGGTGCGGTGGCCGGCCTGTTCACGACCGCTCAGCAGTTCGCCACCTCGATCGGCGTCGCACTGCTGGGCGAGCTCTTCTTCGCAGTCCTCGGCCCGGTGCTGACCGGCGACTACATCGGGGGCGCGGAGGCCGTCGCCGCGGTCTGCCTGGCCCTCGTCGTCATCGGCGCCGCCCTGACCGCGGCCATGGCAGCCCAGCAGAACCGCGCGGCACGCCCCAAAGCCGAGGAGCCGGCACTGGCCGGATAGGCAGCGAAACGAGAAACGCACGAGCACGAACGCACCGGCCCGGCACAAAGCGACAAAGCCGCCGGGCCGGTGCAGAGGAAACCGCTCGGTGGTCCCCTCGGCACCAGGAATGACGCGGCCGGGCTAGATAGTCAAAGGGAACGGATCATCATCTGGCAATCTGCGAGTCTTGAGTTATGGAACTCAGGCAGTTGGAGGTTTTCGTCGCGGTGGCGGCGGAGCGAAGTTTTACGCGCGCGGGTAACCGGCTGCATGTTGTTCAGTCGGCGGTCTCAGTGGCGGTTGCCGCGCTCGAACGCGAGCTGGGAGTGGTGTTGTTCGAGCGCAGCGCGCGGCGTGTAGCGCTGACGGCGGAAGGCGAGGTTTTCCTGCCGCATGCCCAGGCAACGCTCGACGCGGCGAGGGCAGCGCACGGCTCGGTCCGAGAGTTGAGTGGGCAGCTCGGAGGCACCTTAATGATCGGATCGCTCACCGGTGTCGCGGGTGCCGAGATAGCACATCTGCTGTCCCGTTTACACGCCGCCCATCCGCGAGTCACACTGCGGATGCGCGCGGGTGGTGGGGACGGGTCAGCAGGTCTAGCCCGGGCATTGGTCGACGGTGACCTCGACGTCGCTTTCGTCGGCGTGCCGGCTCGCGCGTATCCGGGACTGCGTACCCGGGAGCTTGTCCGCGTGCCTCAGGTATTGGTCGTACCTATGGACCACCCGATGGCAAGGCGCGAAGCGGTGAGCCTCGCCGATGTCGCAGACGAGGCGTTCGTCGACTATCCCGTGGGCTACGCCAACCGGGACACTAACGACGCGGCGTTCAGCAGGGCCGGCGTGCGGCGCAGGGTAGTCGCCGAGGTGAACGATCTGCCGGTGGTAACGGACTTCGTCAAGCGCGGCGTTGGCGTGTCCATCCTGCCGGTGCAGGCTGCACAAGCGGACGAGGCCTTCGCGTCGCTGCAGGTCTCCGACCAGCCGCTGGAATGGTCGGTTCACGTCGCGACCGCGGAGCAGCGGACAATCAATGCTGCGGCTATGACGCTGCTCCGCCTGGTGGAGCAGCGCCCCGATCGCCCGCGCTCTTTCAGCGTTGCTTGATGATGTCGGCGGCCCGTTCGGCCACGGCGAGGACCGCCGGATGGGTGTTCGCGGCCGGGACCGTTGGCATCACCGAGGCGTCCGCGATGCGCAGGTTCTTCACGCCGTACACCTTGAGCTGAGGATCGACGACCGCCATCATGTCAGTGCCCATCTTGCACGTACCAACCAGATGCGTGTAGCTGGTCGCGGTGTTGCGAATGTACGAGCGATACTCGGCGTTATTCGTCATGCCCGGCCCGGGGAACACTTCCGCCTTGCGCAATGCGGCGAGAGCGTCTGCGGAACCGATCTCCCGGGCGATCTGCAACCCGGCCAGCAGGCGTTCGAGATCCCGTGGGTCGTCCAGCAGGTTGGGGTCGACGATCGGTGCCTGATCCGGGTTGGCACTGGCCAAGCGGACGTGTCCGCGGCTGTGCGGGGTCAGCAAGCCGAAGACGACGGAATAGCCGGGCTCCGGCAACGGGGTGAATCGTGGCCGTACCGCGAAGTCGGGGAACAGGATGTGCAAGTCAGGTCCTTGCACCGACGGGTCGCTGCGGAGCATGGCGTGCGGCTTCAGTGTCGCCTCCGACACGTGCACGGGCCGGGTGGCTGTGTACGACACCTGGGACTTGACGTGGTCGTGGAAGTTCTCGCCGACGCCTGGCAAATCCACGTTCACCTCGATGCCGACCGATCGCAGATCGCTCGCCGGACCGATACCGGAAAGAAGCAGCAGCTTCGGTGTCGGAATCGCTCCTGCGGTCACGATCACCTCACGGTCCGCGAGCGCCTCGAACACCTGCCCCCCGACGCGATACTCTACGCCCCGGCAGATGGTGCCGTTCTCCAGGATTAGCCGACCGGCCAGCGCTCCGCCCAGGACGATCAGATTCGGGCGACTCATAGCCGGCCTCAAGTAGGCGTCCGCCACACTTACTCGCTTACCTTCGAAGATGTTGAAGTCATGGAAGGACACCCCCTCCGACGACTCGGCATTGCAGTCGTAATTGAACGGATATCCGACTTCGATCATCGCCTTGAAGCACGCCTCGAAAAGTGGGTCGCCGAGCATCTGCGGCGAAACCGGAATGGGTCCGTCCATTCCCCGATACACCGGATTGCGCCCCGGTGCTCGCTCGCTTCGCTTGAAGTACGGCAGAAGCGTGTCGTAATTCCAGCCAAGCGCCCCCGCCCTTTCCCACGCGTCGAAACTGTACCGGTCGCCGCGAATGAAAATCATGCCGTTAATGCCGCTCGACCCGCCCAGTACTTTGCCCTGCGGCACACGCAGCACAGCCTCATCGAGCGCCGTCTGCGGAACCGTCTCGTAATTCCAGTCCAAGGGCGATTCCACGAGTTGCCACCACAGCGTCGGATCCGCCATCTCCGGAACCGGCTCGACCGGGCCGGCCTCCAGCAACAACACCCGTGTATCCGGGTCCTCGGACAGCCGCGCGGCGATAACACAGCCGGCTGATCCGCCTCCGACGACAACGTAATCGAACGAGGCCATTATGATCCTTTCCCTGATCCGATAGATGCGATAAAACGCGTCGATACACTAGATGCCGAGGTTGGTACTCGGCTAAAACTAGCCATTAAGCAACGTATTGACTATTCATACTTTGGATGCATCGGATCGCGTTTTCGGATTAGTTAGGATGAGATGCATGGCACTGCGGTGCGCCTGTTCCAGGGCATTACACGGGCGCACCCGCAGCACACCCCGGGTCCGCGGCTCGTCGGCGGCGGCGCAGCGGCTAGGCGACTGCGTCCAGCTGTTCGATGACGTCGGCGGGCAGCTGGAGCCGGGCCGCCGCCACGTTGTCGCGCAGGTGCGCCACCGAGCTGGTGCCGGGGATCGGCAAAATGTTCGGGGAGCGCCGCAGCAGCCACGCGAGAGCCACCGCGAGCGAGGTCGTGTCCAGCTTCTTCGCGATCAGGTCGACGGTCGAGGACTGCACGGGCGAGAAGCCGCCGAGCGGGAAGTACGGAACGTACGCGATGCCCTGTGCCGCGGTGCGGGAGACCATCTCCTGGTCCTCGCGGCGCGCGACGTTGAACATGTTCTGCACGGTGACGACCGGCGCGATCGACTGCGCCTCGGCGAGTTGCTCGGCGTTGACGGTGCTGAGTCCGAGGTGCCGGATCAGGCCCTGTTCACGGAGTGCGGCCAGCGTCTCGAACTGCGGCGCGAGCGAGCCGGGCGTCGGGCTGTCGAAGCCGCCGACCCGCAGGTTGACCACGTCCAGCACGTCCACGCCGAGGGTGCGCAGGTTGTCGTGCACCTGGGCGCGCAGCTGCGCCGGCGACAGGGCGACCAGCCAGCTGCCCGCGTCGTCGCGGACCGAGCCGACCTTCGTGACGATGACCAGATCCGAGGGGTACGGGGTCAGCGCCTCCCGGATGATCTCGTTGGTGACGTGCGGGCCGTAGAAGTCGGCCGTGTCGATGTGGTTGATGCCCAGCTCGTAGGCGGTGCGCAGGACGGCGATCGCGGCGTCGCGGTCCTTCGGCGGGCCGAAGACATGCGGGCCGGCCAGTTGCATCGCGCCGTAGCCGAGGCGGGAGAGCGTCAGGTCGCTGACGCGGAAGGTGGCGGTCATGAGATCAATAGTTGCTGTGCGAAATAATTACCGCCAATGCCCTGCTCATCCTGGGAGCCGCAGGACCAGGCTATGGGCTGGCGCCGTTCGTAGGATAGATGTCATGAGCAGGCCGAACGCATTAGGTGAATACCTTCGGGCGCGCCGCGAGCTGATCAGCCCGGCCGACGCGGGACTGCGCGTGAGCGGGCTCCGCCGCACGCCCGGTCTGCGCCGCGAGGAGGTCGCCACGCTGGCCGGCCTCAGCGCCGACTACTACCTGCGCCTGGAGCAGGGCCGCGACCGCAACCCGTCCCCGCAGGTGCTGCAGGCGCTGGCCCGGGTGTTCCGGCTGGACGCCACCGCCACGACGTACCTGCTGAGCTTGGCCGGCCCGGCCCGCACCCGCCGGATCACCCGGGTGGAAGACGTGGCCACCGGGATCCGGCAACTCCTCGACACGATCAACATGCCGGCGTTCGTGGAGAACCGGATGTTCGACGTGCTCGCCGCCAACCGCCTTGCGGTTACCCTGATGCCCGGCCTCAAGGTCGGCATGAACCGGCTGCGGTCAGTGTTCCTCGACCAGGAGGTGCGCGACTTCTTCCCGGACTGGGAACACGCGATCATCGAGATCGTGGCCTCGTTCCGGGCGTCGATCGGCTTCGAGGTCGCCGACCCGCAGATCGGCCGGCTTGTCGGCGAGCTGTCGCTGGCCAGCGAGGACTTCCGGCGGCTGTGGGCGCGCCACGACGTGGTTGCGCTGGGCGGTGCGGCGCCGACCCGGATGCGGCACCCGCAGGTCGGGCCGATCGAGCTGCGCCGCGAGAAGCTGCCGCTGACCGGCTCCGACGGGCAGCTGCTGGTCATCTATCACCCGGAGCCGTCGTCGCCGTCCGCGCAGGCGCTGGCGCTGCTGGGATCCCTGGCGTCCACAGAGTTCGTGGATCATGACTAGTTTCAACGCCGTTCAGTTAGGCGGCGGGGTAGATCGTCAAGGCGTGTCTGAGCCGTAAAGCCGCGGAGCTATGGCCGGGCAGCATGGATGTTGGTCACTCTGGGGCATGACCGATGGTGAGTTGACCCGCCTCGCGCCGTCCGAGATGGTCGACGACGTTTGGTTACCGTCGCTCAGTTCACCGATGACGTACGCGAACTGGCCGTGGTAGCGCAACTGCACCGCAACCAGCGACCTCGGCGCGCTGCTACCGGTGTTTCCGCCGGTCGGCGGCTCCGGTCCATCGCCCCGAGCGTCAGCCCAAGAGCAGAGACCAGACGATCAGTCACGGGCACTGATCGCGCCGCGGCCCGGCCGCTCGCGGCTGACTCCGAGGTGGGCTAACAGGTTCGTCGGCGCCCGATCGTGACCCTGACGGCCGTCCGCATATCCGGTCCACGAGTTGCGATACCCGAACCGCCTGCCAGACCTGACACGTGGTTCCTCGGTCGTCGTTCGGCGCTGAGGATATGGCATGTGAGCTGCCCTGTTTGGCGCTGTCAGGTTGCGACAGGGTCTGCATCGTTCTTCGTACCGACCACGAGGCCCGTTCCACACTCGCGAGCGCCGCCTTCCGTGAGCTGGTAAAGACGATCTGATGAATAGCCGCAATTGGCGTGCCGGCAATATGTC
>NZ_JABBNC010000063.1 GCF_012933445.1 Actinoplanes sp. TBRC 11911 | reverse complement strand
AGTAAGAAAGCCGGTCTGACCGACACCCCGCCACCAGGGCCTTCCGACGAGGTGCCACCGCGACGACCCCCGTTCGACGAACTTGACGTCGACGTCGTCGCGATTCACACCGGCGGACTGCACGACAAGCGGACCCCGGCGCCGGTCAGCGGTCCCGGTCGAGGAAGCCGATGGTCGCCTGCGCGAACGCCGGGGAGACGCCCAGGTCGTAGTGGGTCAGGCCGGGCAGGATCGCGAGCGCGTGCCCGCCCTTCGGCCGGCCCTCCCCCGCCCAGCCGCCGTCCCGCACCCCGCCGTCGAGCAACCCGAACACCTCGACGTAGTGACTCGGCGGCGCCATGTCCGCGTCCGCCGCGACGATCATCGTGGGCACCCGCAACCCGCGTACTTCCTCGGTGAAGTCGAAGTCCTTCGCCATCGCCTGGCCGATTTTGTCGAGCAGTTGCGGGAACGCCTCCGGGTTCGGGGCCACGCGCTCATACAGCTCGTACATCGGGGTGTCTTTCATGTACGGCGCCGCCGCCGCGCTCACCTGGAGCTGCTGCTCCAGCATCTCCGGGTAGATGGCGGAACGCCGGATGTTCGCCGACGCGGACACCAACCGCCCGATCTTCTCCGGATACTGGAACGCCACCTGCATGGCGACCCCACCACCGAACGAATATCCCACCACGTCCGGCTGGTCCAGCCCCAGGTGGTCGATCAGTGCGGCGATGTCGCCGGCAATGAGGCGTACGTCAAGAGGCCGGTCGATGTCGGCTGTCCGGCCGTGGCCCTGCAGGTCCACCGCGATGACCTGGTGGTGGTCGGCGAGCGTGGGCAGGATCGCGCCGAACATCTCGCCGGAGCCGAGGCCGCCGTGCAGCAGGATCAGCGGGCGTCCCGAGCCGTGCGTCTCGTAGTAGAGGTTGATGCCGTTGACCTCGGCGTACATGGGGTTCTCCTCGCGGGTCTGCGTTCTGGTGTCACCCATACAGACCCGGGCGGGGAGCGAAACTCATCGCCGATGCGCGGAGGAATTCCGGCGGCGCCTCGATCGTGATAACAGCAGTACCGGCACTGCCGCGACGACGGCTGCCGCGGGGACGCCGGCTGCCAAGGCCAGCGCCGGCACCCCGCCCGGATGTGAGCGGGGTGCCGGCGCTGTGCGGGGCTCGCCGCTCGCCGTCTCCGACCGGCGGGGCGCCGGGGACGACGAGCTGGGGGATGGCGAGGGGGACGGTTCCAGATCGTTCTTGATCACCGAGAGGATCCAGGAGGACACCGCGTCGACGCGGGCGCCGGTGTCGGGTCCGGTGTGCGGGCAGGTCGGGCCGTGGCTGACCACGGCCACGGCCGTCGCAGTGCCGTCCGGGCTCTCGGTGAAGTAGGGGCCGCCCGAGTCGTGCGGGCAGGGGCTGGTGTTGGACCGCGGGGAGATGCCGGTCAGGCCCATCTCCAGGGAGCTGACCGAGGAGACCTTGAACTGGCCGGTCTGCGCGCGGTCCGGGATGCTTTTGGTGCTGGCGGTGGTCTGGCCGTAGCCGACCAGGCGGACCTTGCTGCCCACGACCGGCTTCTTCCGGGCGATCTTCAGCGGCGTGACGCCGGTGATGGTCTTGTCGAGGCGGGCCAGCGAGACGTCCGCGTGGCCCTGCTGGCGCACCTCGACCACCTTCGCGTCGAAGCCGTCGGTTCCGCTCTGGTCGGCGCGGCCGACGGTCGCCAGCGATTTCCGCGCGACCGTGTGCGATACCCGGTTGTTATGCAAGTCGCGGAAACAATGGCCGGCGGTCAATACCCAATGCGGGGAGATAAGGCCGCCCGAGCAGGAACTGTTGCGGAGGCCGCCGGAGACGGTCGGAATACCGATGTCAATCAATTTCACAGCGAACGGATACTCACCGTCGGCGACCTCGTCACCGTGCGCGATCGCCTGCGCGGGTGTGGCAACGGCCGCGACCAGCGCGGCGGCGCCGATCTGCGCCGCCACGAGCGCGATTGCGACTCTTCCGACGGTTCCCATCGCCTCGGAAGGTTAGAAGCCCGCGCTGTTCACCTACCAGCCCAATCATTAGTCAATACGCGCGAGAATTGTAACGGTCAGTGGCAGCACGAATGCAATTCCGCGTACGCGGTAATGGTTGCACCGTCAGGACGCGTCCTCCGGCGTCATGGTCTCGACGTCCGGGGCGACGATCCGTGGCAGCGCCTTCTCGAAGCGCTTGTCCAGGGTGCGGCTGGGAAGCACCCGGTCCGGCGGCAGCAGCGAGTTCACCGCGCCGAACTCGGCGGCCTTGGCCCGCTGGTCCGGGGTGCCGTGGTGGCCGGCGCTGGCGAACTCGCAGTCGCCCAGGTCGTAGAACATCCGCACGAAGTCCTTGACCCGCCGTACGCCGAAGTCCTTTCCGTCGGCGTGGGTCAGGAAGTAGGAGCCGAAGGTGTCGGCCATCAGCTCGAGCCGCCGGCTTGCCTCGGGAGCGGGCAGGTCGGATGCGGTCAGGCCGTCCTGGTACTGGATGTGGTGGCCGAACTCGTGCCCGAGGATCGCGTCCGGCGCGACGTCGTTCA
This sequence comes from Actinoplanes sp. TBRC 11911, assembly GCF_012933445.1. Lineage (GTDB taxonomy): Bacteria > Actinomycetota > Actinomycetes > Mycobacteriales > Micromonosporaceae > Actinoplanes. The sequence goes on along the minus strand of NZ_JABBNC010000063.1, from coordinate 18,353 downwards.
TGCCCAGCGCCTTCATCCCCTCGAGGATGCCGTCGCCCATCACGATCTTGTCGGACACCTCGCCGACGCCCGGGACGGCCATGCCCTCGGCGGAGAAGGCGAACGCGTTGAAGGTGAACAGCGGGTTCTCGCCGTGCTCGAACTTGTCCTGGTCGACGATCTCCCCGATGTACAGCGCGAGGTCGTCGGCGGCCTCCTGGGTGACGCCGAGGGTCAGCTTCAGCGCCCGCGCCACCCGGTCGTTGTCGAGCAGCGTGCTGCCGTGCGCCGGGACCAGCTCGATCCGGTTCGCGTCGATGTCCCAGAACCCCTTGAGGCCGCGGAACGTGCGGTGGATCCGCTTCGAGTACTCGCCGTCGGCGCCGAAGAACCGGTCGGCTTCCGGCTCCGGGAAGAACAACGCGTCGTACGTGATCGGGTCGAGCATCAGGATGACCGTGAGGTTCAGCAGGTCGGTCTGGCTCAGCCCGGCGGTCTGCTCCCGGACGTACCCGGCGACCTCGGTCTCCTCGCAGACGTAGTCGTTGGGGTCGATGATCGCCTCGATGGTGTCCCGGGGATCGGTGTCCGGGATGTTCAGCCGGTCGCGCAGCGCCGCGAGCTTGGCCTCGGCGTTCTTCGGCAGCAGCTTCTCGATGCGCTGGTACAGCGCCTTCGACTGGGCCGGGGTCAGGTCGTCGCCGGCGGCCAGGGCCGGTGCGGCCGGCGTGAGGATCATCGCGAGGGAGACGGCGACCGCGGTCACGCCCGTTCGCCAGGAGAATTTTGTGCGCACGCGTCTCTCCTTCGCCTCATCGAGTCGATGACGCTCAGTATTGACGAATGTGCAGCGCTCGATAACCAGCCGAATGGTGCTGCTAACCTCCACTGATGTTGGGGGTTGAGTTGCGGCGGGCTCGGGCCGAAGATGTGCAGGCAGTGGGCCGGATATGGACAGTCGGGTGGCGCGACGGACATCTCGGTAACGTGCCGGACGCCCTCGCCGAGGTTCGCACTCCGGAGTCGTTCCACGTTCGGGCGACACAGCGGGTAGCTGACACGACTGTTGCTCTGTCCGGCGGCGAGGTGACCGGTTTCATCATGGTCGCGGGCGACGAGGTCGAGCAGGTCTACGTCGACGGCCGGCATCGCGGCAGCGGCATCGCCGGGACACTCATCGCCGAGGCCGAACGCCAGGTCGCGGCCGGGGGTCACGAGGTGGCGTGGCTCGCGGTGGTGGCCGGCAACGCGCGAGCCCGGCGCTTCTACGAGCGCAGCGGCTGGAGCGACGCCGGCGGGTTCGATTACGAGGCGGTGCACGCCGGAGGCGTCATCCCGGTGCCGTGCCGGCGTTATACGAAACAGGTCGCCCGGGATACGAAACAGGTCGCCCGGGCCTGACCCGAAACCGGCACCGCGCGTCGGGTCCAGGACCAGACCCGGCGGTACGAATCGGCGGCCGGCATTGTCCGATCATCCGAAAAGTGACCTCGCATGCATCTGCACGTGCATCCGCACTTGAACCTGCGTTTGCAGACGCGCACTGTGGAGGGGTCATCGACGACGGGTGAGGAGGCAGCGGGATGCACGGGGAGGCGGAAAGCAAGCGCCGGGTGTTCACGTTCGCCGAGGAGGACTACCGATTCGGCGCGGGCGCGTTGCGCATGGCCGTCGAGCGGATCGACTGGGATCGGCCCTTCGTGCAGGACGGCGGCAACTGGTACGAGGTGCACGGTGTCGAGCTCACCCAGGACGGGCGGGTGATCGGCCGCCGGCAGGCGCTGGTCCGGGGTAGCCGGCTGACGGCGTGGGCGGCCGGCCGGCGTAACCCCTGATTCCAGAACGGCAGCGCGCTAACCTCGATCGATCACCTTCAGCGCGAGCAGGATCTCGTCGGTCAGCCGGTCGAGCCGGGGGCGTAGTTCGTCGGCGAGATCCGGCGAGAAGTCCGGCCGGCTGTCCGGCCGCTCCCGCCACATCGCGTGCAGGCGCCGTTGCAGTCGCTTGCCGGCCTCCATCTGGGTGCGGAAGTAGGTGGTCCCGATCTCCGGGTCCAGCCCGATCTCGGCCGAGCGCCGGGCCACATCGTGCAGCACCTTCGCCTCGCGCTCCAGGTCTTCGATCGGCTGCCCGCTCCAATACTTCGCGGCCGCGACCTGTTCACTCAGCTCCAGCCGCTCCTTGGTCAGGCCGACCAGCGAAGCGACGGCGTCGGTGTGCTCATCCCATTCGTCGAGCTGCGCACCCTCGGCGAACAGGCCCGCGCCCATGGCGGCCGGCATGGCGGCGAGCACCAACGTGCCTTTCATCCTCATAGTTCCCCAGACGTTCAAAAGGGGCCCCGCGTTCTCGGCCGGCCCAAACGTAAGCGAGTCGTAATCTGCCAGCCTGAAGTGACCTAAGTCATGATTTAGGCGGAATGTTACGTCCGGTGGCGCCGCAGCAGCGGACCGAAACGGACTCGAATACGTGTTGACGTCGATAATTGCCGGGGCAACATCCGCGGTCCCCTATGGTCACGTCGGTCACTCCGAAATGAAAATCGTCGGGGCCGGGCCGATCACCTCCGCGAGGCGATCTTCGCTGGTCGCGTTCCCTTGGCTATTCAGTATTCGCGCGCCGCGCCCACCTCGATAGTGAGCTGCACTACGTCGCCCCGCACGTCCCTGTAGAGGGACGTCTAGTGAACCGCCCATTTCTTTCGACGTTGTGGTGGCTACGAACACCGAAAGGAAATGAGGAATGAGCACCTTAGACGTGGCCCCACGGCTGCTCGGCGAATTCGTCGTGCCGCGCGATCTGCCGATCGGCGGTACATCCGTGGGGAGTCTTTCCGGTCGCGATCGGCGTAGCGGCCGGTACCTGACGATAGGCGGCCACCGGTCGCCGCGGCGGGCGTTGGCCCGGGAGATCGAGCTCGACGAACGCACCGGGAACCTGGTCTGGTCCTACGACTGCCGGCCCGAGGACGAGACGATGGTCGTCGACTGGGAGTGCCTGTCCGCGACGGACGAGGCCCCGGACGACAAAACGCGGCACAGCGAGGGCGGCGAGGAGCCGGCACCGGACGCGCGCCCCGCGGAGCCGCACGCGAATGCCGCGCCCGGACGGGCGTACCGGGAACTCATGGGTTTGGACGAGGCCCGATGCCACCTCGGTGAGAATCACGGACACTCGGCCGGGGCCGTTTTCCTGGACGCCGGTGACGTCGACGCGCTGCGGTCGGCGCCGGTCCGCTCGATCAGTCCGGTCCGGCGGACGTTACTACCGGATCTGGCAGAAGCGGGGGTGCCGGATCCGGACAACATGCAAGGTTTGACGTGGCGGCCGGGGCGGCCGTCCGGTCGCCGCACGCTCCTGCTGGTGAGCGGCAACGACGTCATGAGGGAATTAAGAGCGCCGGCCATCCCGCCGAAGCCCTTATAGCTTCGGCCGCTCTACCGAGGTCAAGCGCCACCCGGCGGAGCAGAATGCTCACCATGAGTGAGCCGCTGGCGAAGGTGGCCTGGCCGATCGGACGTGCCGCACTGCTGCTCGCGGCGGCTACCGGCCTCTATTGGCTGGTGCCGACCGGCTTGGCGCCGGACCGCAGGCTCGTCGTCGCGGTGGTCTTCGTCCTGGGCATCGCCGGGGCGATGGCCTTGATCGTGTGGCAGGTGCGGTCCTATCGGCGGGCCGCCGCGTCCGGGCACGGTCAGCTTCTCGGGCTGCTGACCGCGGTGTACGCCTCGGTGCTCTTCTTCGCGCTGACCTATTACGTACTGGCGACCGGCGATCCGAACGAGATCGCCGGTCTGAACACGAAGCTCGACGCCCTGTACTTCTCGCTGACGACCGTCTCGACCGTCGGCTTCGGCGACGTCCACGCGACCGGCCAGTCGGCCCGCGGGATCGTCTCGTTCCAGATCGGCTTCGACCTGCTGTTCATCTCGCTGGCCATCGCGGCGGTGAAGGCGGCCCGCCTGCCGGACTGATCCCGAATGGCCCGGAACACGTAGTGACGCTTCTGACGTCACCGCAGGGTGGCTGGTCGCTGCCCCGACCGGCTTTTACGCTCGTCCCGGAGGACGGGGTGAGGCGGAGGGAATGAGGCGCGGACTGACATTCCGCACGGTCGCGGCGGGTTCGGCACTCGTCCTGCTCGTCGGCATCTGCTTCCTGATACTCGCCGAAAGCGTGCAGCGACTCCGGGTCACGGGCCAGCGCAGCGACTACGCGCGGCAGGTCGTCCTCGCGGTCAGCGCCATGCGGTCCGACGTGTCCGACCTCGAGGCCGGCCTGCGCGGATACGTGCAGACCCGCAACACCGACATGCTTGCCCCGTACGCGTCGGCCCGCGCGCGCTTCCCGCAAGACGCGGCCGCGCTCGCCCGGCTGTGCGCCCCCAACGCCGACGAGGCTGCCCTCGCGTCGAGCATCATCGAGGACACCCAGGACTACATCGCCGACTACGGGGCGACGCTGATCCAGTCCGCGCAGCACGGCGACGCCTCGGTGCGCAACTCGACGGTGACCGACGACGGCGTGCAGCGCATCAACGTCCTCAACAACGAACTCGACCGCCTGACCAGCCTGGACCGGGCGCGTGCGGTGGCCCGCAACGAGGCGGCGACCAGAGCGGCGAACACCGCGCAGATCACGATGACCTTCGTAATCGGGATCTCGGTGCTGCTGATCGTCGGGTTCACCGTGTACCTGGCCCGGGTCGTGGTGATGCCGGTGCGCCGCGCCGCCACGATGGCCGGGCGGCTGGCCGGCGGGGCACTCGACACCCGGCTGCCGGTCAGTGGTGCCGGCGAGGTCGGCGACCTGCAACAGGCGTTGAACGTGATGGCCGGGTCGCTGGAGGAGAGCCGCGACGCGCTGACCGCCTCGCGCGCCCGGATCGTCGCCTCCGCCGACGAGGCCCGCCGCCGGGTGGAACGTGACCTGCACGACGGCGCCCAGCAGCGGCTGGTGTCGCTCAGCCTGGAACTGCGGCTGGCCCAGATGGCCGACCCGCCGGACGTGGAGCAGATGCGCGCCGCGCTGGGCCGGGCCGCCGCCGAGGTCACCGAGGTGGTCGACGACCTGCGCGAGATGGCCCAGGGCATCCACCCGGCGATCCTCACCGAGGGCGGGCTCGGTCCGGCGCTGCGCACGTTAGCCCACCGCTCGCCGGTGCCGGTCGAGATCGAGATGGTGACGCACGAGCGGTTCCCGGCGATGGTCGAGGCCGGCGCGTACTACATCGCGGCGGAGGCCCTGGCGAACACGGCAAAACATGCCAAGGCTTCCTCCGTACGCGTCCAGGTGGACCGTGGCGACGAAAGTCTCGTTCTCACAGTGCAGGACGACGGCTGCGGCGGTGCGGACTACGCGCGCGGCTCCGGGCTGGTCGGACTGCGCGACCGGGCCGAGGCGCTCGGCGGTACGCTGCGGGTCAGCAGTCCGGTGGGTGAGGGAACGCGGATCACGGCGCGGCTGCCCGTCCACCTGCTGTCGAGAGGATCCTGATGAGCGACGAGCCCGTGCGGGTCGTCCTCGCCGACGACGACGTCCTGCTCCGGGAAGGGGTGGCCAGCCTCCTCGAGCGCTCCGGCCTGACCATCGCGGGCCAGGCCGGCGACGCGGTCGAGCTGCTCAAGCTGACCCGTGCCGAGCGGCCGCACCTCGCGGTCGTGGACATCCGGATGCCACCGGACGGCGCGCTGGCCGGGATGGAGGCCGCCCACACCATCCGGCGCGAGCTCCCCGGTACGGGCGTACTCCTTCTCTCGGCGTACGTGGATGTCGAACACGCCCTGTCGCTGCTGGCCGCCGGCGGCGGCGTCGGATACCTGCTGAAGACCCGGATCACCGACGTGAGCGACTTCCTGGAGAGCGTGACCCGGGTGGCGCGCGGCGGCTCGGTCGTCGACGCGGGCCTGGTGAAGCAGCTGGTCAGCGCGACCCGCCGGGAAGACCCCCTGGCAGTGCTCAGCGAGCGCGAACGTGACGTGCTCGCCCAGATGGCACAGGGCAAGTCGAACGCCGGGGTGGCGCGGCAGCTCTGGGTGACCGAGGGCACCGTCGAGAAGCACGTCCGCAGCATCATGACCAAGCTGCGACTACCGGAAACCGGCGACGATCACCGGCGGGTACTGGCCGTGCTCACGTTTCTGAACGCCCGATGAGCTGACGCACCGCGTCGCCGGACAGCGCGGACTTGTGTAAGAAGCCGGCCACCGGGGCGGCGTCCACCAGCTCGCCGTACGCGTCGTAGGCGCGCGCCGAGACCAGGATGATCGGCACGCCGACGATCCGGCGGGCCACGTCGAACCCGCTCTCGCCGTTGAGATCGATGTCGAGCAGCACGACGTCGGGGTGCAGCTGACCGGCCAGCGTCACGGCCTCGGCACCCGTCGCCGCCTCCCCGGTCACCATGACCCCCTGCGCCGTGAGAACCGACGCCGCGGCAGCCCGGAACCGGGGACTGTCGTCGACGATGAGGCAGGAGACCATAACGATTAGCGTGACCACTCAAGTGCTCGAACCGCATTCCGGCTAGCCGGTAATCCGCTTTCCGGGTGGCGGCAATGCGCTTTTAGATCACACGGACAAATCTTTCAGGCAGAACTTCTTCCTGAAGGGAACAGCCGATGAGTGACCATGCCGCCGACTCGTCCGTCGTAGGCAGTCCCGTCCGTACCCACGGGTACAGCATTACCGCAGTTCATCGGGTAGCGGCCGTCGTCACCGGGCTGCTGCTGCTTGTCGACGGGTACGTGCACCTCAACGACGCGAGCCAGTACACGCAGTTCACCGGACCGACGTTCAGTGAGGGCACGCTGTTCCGCATCCAGGCCATCATCGCGATCATCGTGGCGATCCTCGTCGCGGTCTGGCCGCGGCTGTGGACGGCGATCGTCGCACTGGTCATCGCCGGGAGCGCCGCGATCGCGGCCACGGTTTACACGTACGTGAACCTCGGCTCGATCTGGCCGCTGCCGAACCTGTACGAGAACACCTGGCACGAGCCGGGCAAGATCCTCGCCACCATCTGCGAGGGTGTCGCCGCGCTCATCGCGATCTACCTGATCGTGGCCTCGGTGCAGGCCCGGCGCCGCGCGCGCCAGGCGTGACCTGCGCGACCTTTGCGGCGTGACTTGCATGCGCCCCGTGCGGCGTGACTTGACTTGCACGTCCACGAAGGCTGGGACGGGGCGGCCCGGATGATTGCCGAGGGGGTACTGGACGCGGCCGGTGAGCGGGTGCGTGCGGCTGATGGCCGGCACGTCCGCGAGCCAGGCTCGGCCAGCGGCAGAGTCCAGGGCCGCTCCGGCCCCACCATGACTTACTCGGGGTGAGGGTGCGGGGAACCAGGGGGGCATGGTTCCCCGCCCCACCTGAGGCGGGTCAACCGGCCGGCGGCAGCGCCGACCCGGGGAACCCGCGGCAGGGATGCACGGAGTAGCTCAGCACGCCGGCCCGGATCGCCGGGTCGTTCTCCATGATCGAGCGCACCGTGTCGGCGTCGTCGACGAAGATCCCGACGCCGGCCAGGCCGGTCTCGTCGCCGACCGGGCAGACGATCGGCATCAGCCCGTCGGCCTGCAGACCCATGTTGCGCCGCCCGTGCTCCCAGATGATCTCCTGGGTGCCCGCGGAGCCGTACTTCTCGGTGGTCCTCAAGATCACCATCGTGTACGCCACGGCGTGGCCCAGCCGCTCGCGCATCATCTCGTCGGTGTAGATCGTGGTCATGCCGCTCCCCCAAGTGTCGTGGCGAAACCGCGGAGAATCGTCTCCCAGCCCGTTGCGTAGGCGCCGCCCGTGTATCCGCCGGGCAGCGCGCAGTCCTGCGACAGTTGCGCGTCGCTGAGCGCTTCCCAGCCGCGATGCTCGACGGCGACCCGGGTCAGCGCCGGGCCGAGCGCGGCGAAACTCAGCTCGACCTCGGTGGGCGCGGGCGTCCCCGTCCAGGACATGGTGAAGCCGTCCGGCGGATCCCAGGCGAGCAACTCGCCCCAGGTCGAGACGGTTCCGTCCGGCCACGTCTCGTACACCCGGCCGCCCTTGCGGGGTTCGACGGTGACGTCGCGGACCTTCTCCTGCCCCGCCGAGAACGGCTGCACCGGCCACCAGGCGCCGATGGTGCGCACGAAGACGTCGAACGTGTGCCCGATGTCGCTGCGGACCAGCGTCGCCTGCCGGATGGGCGGGCGGCGCAGCGGAATCACGTCAGCCGGCATGAGGCACCTTCTCGCCGCCGTCCGATAGGCCGCGGTCAGTTTCCACCAGCCGTTTCGCGGTGTCCAGCGCGCCCGCCCACATGTCGTCGAGGAACTCGCGCAGCCCGGCCAGCCCCTCCGGCCGGGCCCGGTAAAGCCGGCGCGTGCCCGCCCGGCGCTCGGTCAGCAGCCCCGCGTTCTTCAGCACGGTCAGGTGCTGGCTGATCGCGGTGCGGCTCACCTCGAACGCCCCGGCGATCTCCCCGGCGGACAGCTCGTCGCGGGCCACCAGCCGCAGGATGACGCGACGGCGCGGCTCGGCCAGGGCACGCAGCGCGTCGTCGTCGGTCACCGATTTACCCTCTCCTCCGTCAGCAGTCGCTAACGTTAGTCACCGCTAACAGATGATGTCAACGGCATAGATCCAGTAAGGTCTCCATCGTGGACATTCCCGGCATCGACACCTCGGTGGCGCACCCCGCGCGGCGCTACAACTACTGGCTCGGCGGCAAGGACAACTTCGCCGCGGATCGAGCGTCCGGCGACCAGCTCGAGGCGATGTTCCCGAAGGTGCGGCTCGGGGCGCTGGCCAACCGCGCGCTGTTACGCCGGGCCACCCGGTTCCTCGCGGCCGAGGCCGGCGTGCGCCAGTTCCTCGACATCGGCACCGGACTGCCGACCGCGGACAACACCCACGAGGTGGCGCAGACCGTCGACCCGGCCAGCCGCGTCGTGTACGTCGACAACGATCCGCTCGTCATGGTGCACGCCCGCGCGTTGCTGACCAGCACACCGCAGGGACGCACCGCCTACCTGGAAGCCGACCTCACCTCGCCCGAGTCGATCCTCGCCCACCCGGCACTGCGCGACACCCTCGACCTGTCCCAGCCGGTCGGCCTGATGCTCATCGCGGTGCTGCATTTCGTGCACGGCCGCGGCGCCGCAGCCCCGATCGTGAGCCGGCTGGTCGAGGCACTGCCGGCCGGCAGCTATGTGGTCGCCACGCACGCCACCGACGACTTCGGCACGCCCGAACAGCAGGCCCTCTACCAGCGGATCCTCGAAGAGGGCAAGTCCGACGTCTGGACCCGCGGCCGCGACGAGTTCGCCGCGATCTTCGAGGGGCTGGAGCTGGTCGACCCGGGCGTGGTGCCGGCCAGCGAGTGGCGGCCGGAGCCGGGGGCGACCATCCCCGCGAGGTCCGACATCAACGTGTGGACTGCGGTGGCGCGCAAGCCCTGAAATCCACCGTTCGCCTGTCCCGCAGGGATCGAAGATCGCGGTACCGTGCGCGCCGACGCACGCTGCGTCGACAATTCTCCGGGAGCGGGACATGCGTAGGACCCTTGCCGCCGTTTCGGTGCTGCTCTTAGCGGCCACCACCATGGTCACGGCGTGCACAAAGGATAGCGGCTCGGACAAACCGGGCACAAAGGTGTCGGTGGGTGTCATCCCGATCATCGACGTGGCGCCGATCTACCTCGGCAAGGCCAAAGGGTATTTCGCGAGCCGGGGCATCGACCTGAACCTGGTGCCGGAACAGGGCGGCGCGCCGATCGTGAAGGGCGTGCTGTCCGGCAAGTACCAGTTCGGGTTCAGCAACGTGACGTCGCTGATGGCGGCCGAGTCGGACGGGGCGCCGCTGAAAGCGGTGGCCAGCGGGGTGGCGTCCACCGGGCGGTCGGGCCGCGACTTCTCGGCGATCGTGGTCAACGGGACGAGCCGGATCCGCACGGCTAAGGACCTGGCCGGCAAGAAAATCGCGGTCAACACCCTGAAGAACATCGGCGATACGACGGTACGCCAGTCCGTGCGCGAGGCGGGCGGGGACGCGGACCGGTTAGCGTTCGAGGCGATGCCGTTCGCTTCGATGCCGGGGGCGTTGCAGGCGGGGAAGGTGGATGCGGCGTGGGTGGTGGAACCGCAGCTCTCCCAGGTGCTGACCCAGGGCGGCCAGATCGTGGCGTCAAACTATGTGGACGCGGCGCCGAAGCTGACGGTGGCGCTGTATTTTTCGAGCGAGCCTACGATCGCGAAGGATCCGGCGCTGGCGGCGAAGTTCACGGAGGCGGTGAAGCAGTCCCTTCAGTACGCTGCCGGGCACCCGGATGAGGTGCGTGACACCGTGGGGACGTATACGCCGATCAATGACACCGTCCGGATCGCGATGATCCTGCCCAGCTGGCCTACCGAGATCAATCGGGCGTCGTTGGAGCGGCTGGCGGAGCTTGGGCGTGAGGATGGGATCTTTGCTAAGCCTCCTGCGCTTGATCAGCTTCTTCCCCGGGATTAGCTGGTTCGGCTTTCCTACGCTTGGACGGTGTGGGGCGGGGGATGACTTACGCAGACCGTCAGGCTTGATATCTGCGTAAGTCATCCCCCGCCCCACACCTTGCATGGAATTCCGGCGCCGGCCAGGCGTTCGGTCGCCCACCGCCGGGTTCTTGGTCCAGCTTGGAAACTCCCCTCACGCGACAGGGGTCCGGCTGCCGCGCTGCACTTACCCCAGGACGACCCGTCCAGCGAGCGGGCCCGGGTGGTGGGTCAAGCGAACGAACCATGCCGCCCCACTCTCAGAGTCAAACCCCTGCCACTCGCGCTCGGCGACTGCCTCACCGGCCGCACCTCCGGCCCTGGCCCGGGCGTTCGTCTTCCCTCAGCCGCCCGAGCCCGGCCCGAGCCGGGCCCTCGCCCCGCCGAGCGCGAGCTGGTCGGTCAGCTCAACCCCAGCGGGGCTTTTAAAAGCCTGCTGTGCGCAAGCTGATCAGTCAGCTCGGCCACAGCGGGCTTCAAAAGCCTGCTGTGCGCAAGCTAATCGATCAGCCCAATCCCAGCGGGGCTTCAAAAGCCTGCTGAGCGCAAGCTAATCGACCAGCCCGACCACAGCGGGCCTCAAAAACCCGCTGACCACAAGCTAATCGACCAGCCCGACCACAGCGGGCCTCAAAAACCCGCTGACCACAAGCTAATCGACCAGCCCGACCACAGCGGGCCTCAAAAACCCGCTGAGCGCAAGCTAATCGACCAGCCCGACCACAGCGGGCCTCAAAACCTGCTGCGCGTGCGCTAATCGATCACCTCGGGCGCGGCGGGGTTGGGGCCTGCGGCAGGCGGGGCGGTTGTTGCCCGGGGTGAGTTGTGGGGGCCGGGAGTGAGGGCGGGTCGGGGCGTGGGGTGCTGGGGGTTGACTCTGAGCGTGGGCGGCATGGTTCGTTCGCTTGACCCACCACCGTGGTCCGCCCGCCGGACGGGTCGTCCTGGAGTAAGTGCAGCGCGGCAGCCGGACCGCCCAGCGGGAGGTGGGCGATGAGAATGGCCGGTGACCAGCGGTGGGTGACCAAACGCCTGGCCGGCGCCGGAATTCCATGCAAGGGGTGGGGCGGGGGATGACTTACGCAGATATCAAGCCTGACGGTCTGCGTAAGGCATCCCCCGCCCCACACCGTCCAAGAGTGAGAAAGCCGATGGCCCCAGCAACGTCGCAGGGTGAGAAAGTCACGGCCCCAGCAACGTCGCGGAGAGAGGGTCGAAGGCGCCGGGAACGTCGCGGGGTGCGGAAGGGGGGCCGGCGACTACGCGGCGGCGGCCAGGCTCTGGCGCAGGTGCAGGCGCGAGGCCAGCGACACCTGCTCGGCCACCGCGTCGCGGATCAGGGTGCTGCGGTGGCCGACGCGGCCGCCGCTGGACTCGCCGAGCAGGCCGGCGTGGATCAGGTGGTCCACACAGGTCAGGACGTCGGGGACCGGGTGGCCGGTCAGGGCCACCAGGTCGGCGGCGCGCAGCTCGTCGAGCACGGCGCAGAAGCGCAGCACGTCCCAGGCGGTGGGCGGCATCCACGAGGTGCGCTTGCGGGCGATCTGCATGGCGACGGCCAGCGCGATCTCGCGGGGGCCGCGGGCGACCGCGACAAGCGCCGGGACGCCGCCGGTGAGGTCGGCGAGCGAGCGGTCGCCGAGCGGGGCCAGCTCCTGCGGGGTGAGCGGGCCCAGCCGCAGCACGACCGCGGTGCCCAGACCGGCCACCGGGCGGCCGCTGATCTCCGATGGGTAGCAGTAGGTGAGCACGATCCGCAGCGACGGGCAGTTCTCGCCGAGCCAGGCCAGTTCCGCCACGCTCGCCGCGTCCAGTGCCGCGGCGTCGTCGACCGCGACGAACACCGGAACGGCCGCGGTCAGGGTCGCGCCGACCGTCTGCAGCTCGGCACGGGTCAGCGGCTGATCCGGCGCGGCTCGGTCCACGATCGCGAGCACCTCGGGGGCCGCGCCCAGCTGGGCCAGCCCGGCGCGTAGCCAGGCCAGCCGGTGCACTGCCTGGGACGGGCCGGCGCGGCCGATGCCGATCCGGCCGTCCAGGTGCCGGCCCAGTTCGGTGAGGAACGCGGATTTGCCGGCGCCGTCCGGTCCGACGATGTGCACCACCCGGGGTGGTTCCCGGTCGAGCAGCACCCGCAGCGCGGTCGCGCGGCCCACGAACGTCTCCACCGCGGTCGCTCCGGTGACGAGGACCGCTGATGGTTCGGGCTGGCGGGCGTCGACGATCTGCTGCTGCATGCGGACCAGTTCGGGGGACGGCGCGACACCCAGTTCCTCGTCGAGGGTGCGGCGGCAGCGTTCGAACAGTCTTAGCGCCTCGTCGGTGCGGCCGGTTGCCATCGCCGCGGTCATCGCGGTCCGGTACGCCTGTTCGAGGAACGGGTTGAGCTCGATCGCCTCCTGGGCCAGCCGCAGCGCGCGGGCGCCGTCGGCGGGCAGCGCGGCGGTGGACAGTTCCAGGCGTGCGGCCACTACGGCGGCCTGGACCTCGTCACGGACGGTCTCGGCCCAGTCGGCGTACGGGTCCTCGGGGAAGGGCAGTTCGCGCCCGAGCGCGAGGATCTCCTGCTGGACGGCGAGGCGGTCGGGGCAGTCCGCTGACAGCGCGTCGAGCATCCGGACCCGGTTGCGGAACTGCGCGAGGTCCAGGTCGACGCGGCCGGTGTCGAACAGGTAGCCGCCACTGCGGGTGACGATGAACCAGTCGGCGGGGGTGGCGTCCGGCTGGAGCCGGCGGCGGATCACCGAGACGTAGTGCTCCAGCGCGGCGACCAGGTTGCCCGGCGGGTCACCGGCCCAGACGGCGTCGGCGAGTGCTTCCTTCGACTGCGGCCGGCCGTGCCGCGCGGCCAGGACGGCGAGGACCTGGCGGGCGCGGCGGGGCAGGTCGACGGCCGGCCGGGTGGCGCCGCCCGCGCTGGTCACCGCGATCTGACCCAGGACGTGTACGCGCAGTGTCGTCTCCCGCAACGGCGGGGCGCTCACGGACTGTGACGTCGGCGACATCGTGGCAGCGTACGAATCCGCCGCCGGGGACGTCACTCGCCGGTTCGGCCGCCGATCACCGACCGTTACGGTGGCGCGTTCTGCCACCACGTTGGCGTCCGCCGCTACTGTGCCGGGCGTTTTCGCTGCCTAGCGTCCTGCGGTAACGGAAAGAGCGTCCCGCGGTAACAGAAAGAGCGCCCGCGGTAACGGAAAGAAGGACGAATCCATGGCCAGAACCGTTCTGATCACCGGCACCTCCTCCGGCATCGGCCGCGCGACCGCCGGGCTCTTCCACGAACGCGGCTGGAACGTGGCCGCCACCATGCGTGACCCGGCCGCCGAACACCACCTGAGCAGCCTGGACGGCGTGCTGGTGAGCCGGCTCGACGTCACCGACCCGGGTTCGATCGCGACGGCGGTGGACGCGGCGCTGCAACGGTTCGGATCGGTGGACGTGCTCGTCAACAACGCGGGCTACGCCGCGTACGGGATCCTCGAGGCATTTTCGATGGAGCGCGTCGACCGGCAGTTCCGCACCAACGTGCTGGGCCTGGTCGCGGTGACCAAAGCCCTGTTACCGCACATGCGCGCGCGCCGCGATGGGGTGATCGTCAACCTGAGCTCGATCGGCGGCCGGATGACGTTCCCGCTGGGCACGCTTTATCACGGCAGCAAGTTCGCGGTCGAGGGGCTGAGCGAGGCGCTGCAGTTCGAGCTGGCCCCGCTCGGCATCCGCGTGAAGATCATCGAGCCGGCGCCGCTGGACACCGACTTCGGCGGCCGGTCGCTGGACTTCGCGAACGACGAGTCGCTGAGCGAGTATCAGCCGGTGGTGCGCGCGGTGCTGGCCGGCTTCGACGCCGTCGGCAAGACCGCCGCGACCGCGGACGTCGCCGCCGAGGTCATCTATGCCGCCGCGACCGACGGCAGTGACCAGCTTCGCTATCGGGCGGGCGAGCAGGCCGACGCTATCATCGGCGCGCGGGAGACGAGTGACGACCGCACGTTCCTCGACGGCATCCGGAAGCAGTTCGCCCTCTGAGCGGGAGCCTGCATGGACCGGTACGCGATGGACCCGGGCACCGCAGTGCTGCTGCACGACCTCGGTGTCCCGGCGGCGAACGTGCTGCGTCGCGCCGGACTGCCGGGCGACCTGCTGGCCCGCGGGCCGGTGACGCTGCCCGCGGCCGAGTACTTCGCCTTCTGGCAGGCCCTGGACGACGAGGCGGGCGGGCCGGCGGTCGCGGTGCGGATCGGGCGGGCGCTGACCGCGGAGGTGTTCCTGCCCGCCCTGTTCGCGGCGCTGTGCAGCCCGTGCCTGCGGGTCGCGGCGCAGCGGGTCGCCACGTACAAAGGTCTGATCGGGCCGATGCGCCTGCTGGTCGGCGACGACACGGTCACGTATCGCTTCCCGCCCGGTCACCGGCCGCCGCCCGCGCTGGTGCTGACCGAGCTGGTGTTCTGGACCGTGCTGGCCCGGATCGGCACCCGGCACGACGTGCGCCCGGTGCGGGTCGACTCGCCGTGGACGCCACCCGATCAGGGACCGTTCCGCGAGTTTCTGGGTGTGCCCGTCTCGTTCGGCCCGGTGCCGTCGGTGACCTTCACGGCGTACGACATGGATCGGTCGTTTCTCACCGCGAACGATGCGATGTGGCGTTTTTTCGAACCCGAGCTGCGGCGCCGGCTCGCCGCGCTGGACCGGCACGCGTCGACGGCGGAACGGGTGCGCGCGGCGCTGCTGCACCTGTTGCCCGCCGGGCAAGGCACGATGAGCGTGGTCGCGCGGTCACTTTCGGTCAGCACCCGTACGCTTCAACGCCGCCTCCGGGACGAGGACACCTCTTTCCAGGCTGTGCTGACCGCCACCCGCACCCGCCTCGCGCGGCACTATCTCGCGACCGGAGAACTGTCCGCCGACCAGATTTCCTTTCTTCTCGGCTATGGCGACCCGAAGTCCTTCTACCGCGCTTTCCGGACGTGGACCGGAGTAACTCCCACGCACGCACGAGCCGTACATATTCGGTCATCTTCATGATCAAAGAGGTCGATTGGTGAGAACTATTTCACCATCGGCCTTCAAAATTTGGACGATCGCCCCGGCATCTGGTTAACGTCGCCCGGTCCCGCGTTTGCGGGCACCGCGAGCGGAAACGCCGAGTCCCTGCCGCCGCCCGTCGGAATCCGAACACAAGGCATGGAGCGGGGGACCCACCAGTTCCTCGGTGCGCTACGGCGCGCCTCGGGGTGAAGCCGCGTCCCCGCGGCCGGACAACCTCAGTCCGAACCCGACAGCTCACCTCGCAGGCGTGGAGGGTATTCCTGTCATGGCACATTTGCTGAAGCATGCCCGTCTCTCGATCGGCCTGGCCATCGCGGCTTTCGCCGGCCTGTTCACGCTGCTCGGGACCGGCTCGCCGGCGCACGCGGCGTCGAGTGTGAACTGGGACGCCGTCGCGCAGTGCGAGTCCAGCGGCAACTGGCACATCAACACCGGAAACGGGTTCTACGGCGGGCTGCAGTTCACCAAGAGCACGTGGCTCGGTTACGGCGGCGGCAAGTACGCGCCGCGCGCGGACAAGGCCACCAAGGCGCAGCAGATCCGCATCGCCGAGAAGGTCCTCAAGGGCCAGGGCATCGGCGCCTGGCCGGTCTGCGGCAAGAAGGGCTAGACCCCGTCCCCCAGCGTTATTCCGGGCTCATCACCGATCCGGCCGCCTACACCCCCGGGGCGGCCGGGTCGGTGCCCTCCCGCCGGGCGTAGACCTCGAGTTCGGCGGTGCACAGGTCCGCGGGCGCGAACTGCCAGAAGTCCGGGTGCAGCGGGAAACTGTCCAATGCGGACCGAGATGGTTCGTCCACTGTGCGCACGTGTTCCTCGACGACCAGACCGGCCTCGGTGAACATTCGCTCCACTTGGGACGCTCGCAGCCGGTTGCAGTAGCCGAACTCGTTGCCGGCGATGCGCTCCCACTCGCGTACGGAATAACGCAGGAAGTTGATCCTGGCGATCGTGGGATCCTGGCGGGCGAAGTGGTCGCTCGGATCCACCAGATGCGCGGCGTACCCGTCGGTCCGCAACAGACGACGGGTCTCGGCCAGCAGCTCCCACAGGGCTGCCGGCCGGATGTGCTCGAGCACGGTCATCGAGAAGTTCAGGTCGAAGCTGCCGTCCGGGTCGGGCATCCGCGCGGCGTCACCGGGCGCGGCGTAGTGCACCCCGATCTCGTCGAGCAGGTCGTACGGGCGCGAGGCGAGCCGGCCGATGCGGGCCAGCCGGTCGCGCAGCACGTCCGCCGGGACCAGGCCCTCGTACAGGTCGAGCAGCCGGTGCTCGGCGGCCGCGAGCCGGCGCAGCATCTCGCTGGTCAGGTCGGTGAGCAGCCGCCGGTGCAGGTCGACCGAGACGACCTCGCGCGCGCCGAGCAGGTGGAAGGCGACCGGCGCGATCGGCACGTGGCCGGTGCCGATCTCGAGGCAGCGGATGCCGTCCACGCTGAAGCCGAGCTTGCCCAGGCGGCGCACCATCGCGGCGTGCTGCGGGATGGTGCGGAACGGGTCGGGGTTGAGCAGCCCGAACCGTCGCTGGAGCTGCCGGTAGATCGTCGGCCCGGCCGGCATGGACGAGCACGCCTGCTGGAGCGTGGCCTTGAACCTCCACCGCATTGCCCAACTTTATCCGGATTTATCGGATCTTTATGAGGCATTCCGTTCGATGCCCATGAGCGGATCCCGCAGCAACGGGGTGAAGCCCAGCTCGGCGGCACCGATCAGCGTCGAATCGTCGCCCAGCCCGGCCAGGCGCAACCGGGCCCGCTCCCGGGAGACCGGCATGGCATGCTGCGCGATCCGGGCCGCGACGTGCGGCGCGGCCGCCGCGTAGATGTCCTGCAGCATGCCGCCGAAGATCACCACACCGGGGTTGAACAGGTTGATGAGGTTGGCGACGCCGATGCCGAGCCAGTCCCCGATCTCGGCGACCGCGGCCGCCGCACCCGGATCCCGCACCGCCGAGCGCACCGCCTGCCGCCCGATCGTGCCCGGCGGCCGTCCGGCGGCGGCGAGCAGCGCGTACTCCCCCACCTCGGCCTCCAGGCAGCCGCGTGAGCCGCACAGGCAGGGCCGGCCGTCGACCGGGTTGACCAGCATGTGCCCGACCTCGCAGCCGTAGCCGCCCTCGCCGCCCAGCAGCTTGCCGCCGACCAGGATGCCGCCGCCCACCCCGACGTCGCCGTGCAGGTAGATCAGGTCGGGTTCGCCGACGCCGGCGCCGCGCGCGTACTCGGCCAGCGCGCCCAGGTGCGCCTCGTTGCCGACGGCGACCGGCAGCCCCAGAGCGAGCGATCGTTCCAGTTCCGTGCCGAACGCCTGGTCGACCCAGCCCATCTCGGGCCCGTAGCGGACCATCCCGTCGACCGGGCGGATCATGCCGGTGTACGACGCGCCGATCCCCATGCAGACCGAGCCGCGCGGGGCCTCGCGATACAGGTCACGGCCGAGACCGGCGAGCGTGCCGACGACCGCGTCCAGGTCGACGCCGGCCCGCGGCCGCGGCGCCGCGCGGCTGTCCAGCACCCGGGCGCCCAGGCCGACCCGGGCCGCGGTCAGCCGGTCGACAGCGACGTCGAAGGCCAGCACGTAGACGCGCTCGGATTCCGGCCGGACCACCAGCGACGGCCGGCCGGCGGCCCCGGTGGTGCCGCGGGGGTGCTCCTCACGGACCAGACCGGCGGCCACGAGTTCCGAGGTCAGGGCGAGGATCGTGCTGCGGTTCACGCCCATCCGCGCGGCCAGGGCCGCACGGGAGAGCGGCCCGCTCACGTGCACGTGGTGGAGCAGGGTTCCCAGGCTGGATCGATGACTGTTCATCCCATACGTCAAC
>NZ_JABBNC010000062.1 GCF_012933445.1 Actinoplanes sp. TBRC 11911 | reverse complement strand
GAGGGTCGCCATGAAGAACTGGACCGTCAACGATGTGATGACCACGGAGGTCGTCTCCGTGGACGAGACAACGTCATACCGCAACATCGTGGATCTGCTGATGGAGCGTCACGTCAGCGCCGTGCCCGTCATCGACAAGTTCGGCCGGGTCGTCGGCATGGTCTCCGAAGCAGACCTGCTCCGCAAGATCGAGTATGCGGGCGACGAAGAGCCCCGGATGTTCGAGAGCCGCCGTCACCGCGGGGAGCGCGCGAAGGCCACTTCCCGCACGGCCGCCGATCTCATGACCGCCCCGGCCATCGAGGCACTCAGCGGCACGTCGATCGGTGCCGCCGCTCGCAGGATGGACCGGGAGAACGTCAAGCGCCTGCCGGTGACCGACGCTCTTGGCCGGCTGGTCGGCATCGTCACCCGAGGCGACCTGCTGAAGGTGCACCTGCGCTCCGACGAGGAGATCCTGGCCGACATCGAGGACGGCGTCCTCAAGCCCTACTTGGTCGACGAGGCCAACACAATCGCCGTAGCCGTCGACGACGGAGTCGTCACCTTGTCCGGCAACGTGGACCGTTGGTCGTCCGCCGACCTGGCGGCCCGCCTGATCCGGCAACTGCCCGGCGTGGTCGACGTGACCTCAACAGTGGGATTCGCATTCGACGACCGAAACCTGCTCACCCCCGGGTTTTTCGGCGTCGCGTGATGCAGAGCCGACGAGCCCGGTCGAATGAACCATGCCGATCGGGCTCGTCGGCTTTCGGCCCCCGAAACGCCGTCCGCCGGCTTGGCGTCACCCACAAGCGTAGGACGAGCAGGACCACGACAGTTATGCATATGCAACGCAAGATCTTCTCGAAGTCTGAAGTCTTGGACTACGCGTGCGGTTACCACCGTGGCGACCGCCATCCGCACATCGCGTCTATGCGCCACTCGCGGGCACGGCGTGATATCAGTAAGCAGGTCATCCTTGCTGAACACCGATTTCACGCCGCGCCGCCGCAGTCACCCCACGCTCGGAACTTCTCCACTATCCAGGCGGCAAATCCGGCCGGCTAGCGTCGCTGCGGGACTGACGGTGCCGTAGTCGCTTTCCCTCCGTTGGCAGGTACCTGGTTCATCACGCTGCCTGCCCGACGGTGGTCGTGCGCGACCGGAGCTGACCATGGTCGCCGCCCACTCCCCCGTGTGTCGGGGGAGGGGCCAGAACGCGTCAATGATCGTCGAACCCGCCGAGAATCGGCTCGTTGGACCGCTTAGGTGGAACTCGCCATCCTGTAAGCACCAGCGCTACGGGGCATTTCGCCTGGTAAAGCGTGCTCTGGAGTTAGGCGAAGCGGCCGCTCTTGCCGATGCCAGCCACGACCAGGGGCCCTGCCGCGACGCTCGTTCAACTGTGTACGCCATCTCGAGGTCGTGCACGGCATGAGTCTCCTCGTGCACCTCGGAGAACTGGGCGGTCCATCGCCAGCGCTTCGGCGAGCCGTCCTCGGCTATCGCGCTTTCGGAGGCGTATCCACCGGGCTTGATCACCGGCGGCGTCCCGTCCTTTCCCGGCCTGGCCCACGTGTGTACGGCGGCGAGGCAGCTGTTTAGCAGGGCAGCTTCGGCGAATGCGTAAGCCCGTGTGGCGTTCCCGGCCAGCCGGACTGAGGTGGCGACGACAACCGGGCCCCGTGACGGCACCGCGCCGCGGTGGATCAGCAACGGGCTGGTTCTGTCGTGGGCCAAGTAGGCCGTCGTGGAACCCCAGCTGGGTCGGGTGACGAGCTCGTCCCGGTGCCCCACCACAAGCAGGCGCGCTCTCTCCGGGAGGCGTGACAGGACGAGTGCCGCACCACCGTCGAAGGAGACCCTGGATGGCTCCGGCGCACTCGCGGCCTTACCCAGCGACGAACCGGCGTGCTACCGGATGGTCGCGGCTGAGGGGACCTGCCGCGTCACCATCGGCGCGACAACCGCGTGCGGCACCCGTTCCGAGGCCCCACCGTTTCGGGTCTTTCGGCCCTGACCACTCGACCACCGGCATCGTAGCTTTGACTTGAGGGCTACGGCCGTTTCCTCGCTTAGGAGCCGAGATGAACGTCCTCAGGAAATTACTGTGCGGCATGGGCCTGCATTCAGGGGCGTGGTCTCTCCCCGGCGTTCGATGCGAGAACGTGCGTGTCTGCACCGCATGCGGGCAGAGGAACGAAAGGGTCCGCCATACCTGGGGCGCCTTCGCCTATCTCGAAGCCGATCAGTGCGAACAGGTTCGCCGCTGCGAACGATGCGGCGTGACGGAGTCTCGGTCCGAACACGACTGGGGTCCATGGCTGTATGCCAACATGGAGTTCAACGCGCCGCAGGTCCACAAATGCCGCCGGTGCCACAAGACGGAGAAGACACTTTACACACTGCGCTGACACCAGCACGGCTCGACTCTGGCCCTACATCACCGAGGACACTGCGGTGC
The DNA here is from genome assembly GCF_012933445.1 of Actinoplanes sp. TBRC 11911. Taxonomy (GTDB): domain Bacteria; phylum Actinomycetota; class Actinomycetes; order Mycobacteriales; family Micromonosporaceae; genus Actinoplanes. The sequence continues at coordinate 18,681 of NZ_JABBNC010000062.1, read as the reverse complement.
GCGCCAGCACGTCGAAAGTCCTTCGCACGGCTGCGGCGAGAGGCTGCCGCTCCGGCACGATGCCGGGATCGGTGATCACACAGACCGTCAGGGCACCCGCATAGGACAAGGCCGCGAAGGTGACGCCCGCGTTGCCAGGGGTCGCCACCATCGGCACCAGCTCACCGATCCGGCTGCCGGCAAGATGCAGTGCCGAGCGGAGGCCGCGCACATTGGTCTCGAAGGTGTGCACCAGTCGCTGATGCTCGATAAACATCCGGAACAGACCAGTGCGGTGGAGTATCCGGAATAGCGCGCTCAACGGTCCGGCCGACACCGCGCGTGCCGTCGACAGGCGCTGTTCGCGCGTGGCGGCCACGATCGCAGCGAGCCGGGCCGCGTCGTCGGCGATGGCCGGTACGGAGATCGGGCGTACGCCGGTGTTGTTGCCCAGCCGACCGGGGCTGGCCGAGGTGCGGCCGGAAACCGGCACCGAAACGATCAGATGGCCTGGATGCTCACCCCGAGCCCGCAGGACAGCGAGCATCGCGCCGGTAACGGCGCACAGCACGACGTCGTTGACCGTGCCGCCGTACCGGTGCGCGATGGTCACCACGTCCTCGAGTGCCACCGTTACCCGCGTCAGCGCCCGGCGGCGCGACGTCGGGGCCACAAGCGAGAGGCGCTCGGCCATCCGCGGACGGACCCGCCCGACGCCGAGTTCGCGCAGGCCCGCCACTCCACGTCGCAGGTCGCCGGGAAGAGATCGCAGTGCGCGGAGCCGTGCACGAGCCGCATCGGACGCCAACTCGCGCGCTGTCGGAGGCGGCAGCGGGAAATCCCGGAGCGCAGCAGCATCCGCGCTTTCATCGGCCAGCGCGGCGAGGACCGCGAGCCCACCGAGACCGTCGGCGACGACGTGATGCAGAACGACGACGAGCGCGTGACCGTCCTGGCCGGCCACCAGGGCCGCCCGCCACAGCGGCCGTTGCGGGTCGAGCGGTCGGCAAAGAAGGGACGCGGCGACTGCGAGTAGATCCTCATCCGGGCGGTCGAGCAACTCAATATGCCTGCCTACTGTGAAGGACGGGTCGTCGACCCACACCGGCCTGCCGCAACCCGCCGGCGTCCGGCGCAGGATCTGGCGCAACCGCGGAATTCGCGGAATCCGGTCGCCCAACAGCCCGAGCAGTTCCCGCGGCGGAGGCGCCGGTCCATCGAAGACGATGAGAGCGCCGAGGTTCATCGGCACCGAGGTGGCGTCGGCGGCCAGCACGGTCAGGTCCATCGGCCCGACCCGTTCGATAAGCATCTGAGCGTCTCCGATCAGGGGATAACTTCACCGTCCCTGAGCAACCTCGGTGGAGGGCAGGGCCGATGGACCCACAACAGGTCGTTTGGCCACTTCCAGGCCATCCGCAGCGGTCCACGACGACGACGGAACGCGTGGAAGGAGACAGCCACGATGTACGGATACGACACCGGCACGGGCTCGATCTGAACTCTGATCATTCTTGCGATGTGCCGGGGCGCGGGAACGCGGACGTGGCGCTCCCTCGCCTGGTGGGCCTCGACGACCCGGTACCGCCGCACCGCCGACGCACGGCAGAGCCGGAAGCCCGCCGTCGTATCGGGCGGTCAGACCGGTAGCGCTTCGGCGCGTTCTTTGATCCCGAGCAGCATCCGGCGTTCCATGATGAGGCTTCCGGGCTCCATCACGGCCCGATTGAAGACGCGCCCACTCCAGGTCGCATCGGGGGTCGCGATGCGATTGCGGCTGATCAACCGACTGCCCAGCCCCATCGGGGTCAGATTAAAGCTCCACACCCAGTTGCCATCTGTCGAGCGGAACGCGAGGATACGCTCGGGTTCGCAGATCTCCACTTGCATGGCGGGGCCGTTGCGGCCCATGGGCAGGACGTCACCGACGCAGAGATGCTGAAACTGCGGCAAGATCTCATCGGCACTATGCATGTCCAGGCCGAAGAGGTTCTCGATCCAGTCGTACGTGTACGCGCCGCCGCGCCCGCTCCCCATCTGTAGCAACCAGGGCCAGACCGCCGACGACTTCGCATCGATCGTGACGGCTCGGGTGGACGTCAGGGCTGGCTGCGGCAGCAGTTCGTCCCCAGGCAGCGTTCGCCCGACCTCCTCGTCGCTCGCTCCATAGGTCAGATACCACCGCCGTACCGGCGGCGATAACGCCACAGCGGCGGACACGATCACCAAGGCCATACCACCGACCCCTTTCCAGACTGCTGCTCTCATACCTCCACGCTGGCCCCGGAACCGGGGATGGTGGTAGGGGCATACGGCCCCGAACGGCCACCCCGGCCAGGCCTCTCGGCACTGTCTGTCCTCGGCGGCGCGGCCAACGATGAGGTGAAAGAAAAGATCGGAATCAGGCTCGCGGCCGCATGAACCCGACTGGCCGCTGCGAGATAGAGGAGGCCGTCATGACCGTCCCGGAGACGACGGACAAGCGCACGACGAACGATCTGCGCGAGGCGGCGATCACGCACCTGCGCAAGAAGCGCGAACTGCAGGTTCACCTGCTCGCCTTCGTCCTGGTGAACCTCGCTCTGAACCTGATCTGGTGGCTGACCACGCCAGGAGGGTTCTACTGGCCCATGTTCCCGCTGCTGGGATGGGGCATCGGGATCGTATTCCACACATGGGATGTGCTCGTGGGCTCGGTGCCGACGGAGAATCAGGTCGGCGCGGAAATGGACCGAATGTACCGCCGTCGAACCCGCGACCTCAGGCCCTGAATGCATCACATGACCAGAGCGCATCTGACGGATCATCACGGCTGATGTGGGTCGATCGTTGGTGTGTTGTGGCTGGTGATCTGACTGATCAGGAGTGGGAACGGCTGGAGCCGTTGCTGCCGTCTCTAGCGCCGCGGCGTGGCGGGCGGTGGCGTGAGCATCGGCAAGTCATCAACGGGATCCTGTGGCGTGTCGACAACGGCGCGAAATGGGATCAGATCCCGGAACGCTACGGGCCTGCGAAAACCTGCTACGACCGGTTCGCCCGGTGGGAACGGGACGGCACCTGGGCGCGGATCGAGAAACAGCTGCAGGCCGACGCGGACGCGGCCGGTGACCTCGACTGGCGCGCCCAGGCCGACTCGACCATCGTGCGCGCGCACCAGCACGCCGCGGGAGCTCGTAAAAGGGGCTGAGCCCGGCCGATTCGAGGGCAGCCCAAGGGATGGGTCGCTCGCGCGGAGGACTGACCACCAAACTGCATCTGCTGGCCGAGGGACGCGGCCTCAGCCTGGTCAAACGCCTCACACCTGGGCAGGCGTCGGACACCAGAGAACTGGTGCCGTTGCTCGACAACGTCGCGGTGCCCCGCCCCGGGCGGGCGGGGCCGGCCGCGGAAACGGCTCGATCATCTGATGGCTGACAAGGCCTACGGGTCGAAGAAGAACCGGCGTTCGCTGCGAGCCCGGCGGATCCCGCACACCATCCCGGAACGCGATGATGTGCGTAACAGCCGGGCCAAGAAGGGTTCTCGCGGCGGCCGTCCGCCGAACTTCAACGAGCAGCGCTATAAGGACCGCAACCAGGTCGAACGTGCCTTCAACGGGTTCAAGCAGTTCCGGGCGGTCGCGACCCGCTACTGCAAGCTGAAAGACCGTTACGAGGCAACGATAACCATCGCCTCGATCATAATCTGGCTCCGCGCCAAACCCGACCGGAGCCGACCATGATCCGTCAGATGCGCTCTAGCACGATGCCCACGGGCACCTGCGGGTACTCGTCGCGCCAGGGCGCCAGCTACTCGTCCAGACGAGCGCGTTCCTCCGCGTACGCATCCGGCGTCTCCACGTCGGCGGGCCGGACGTTGCCCAGCCACAGTGGGATCGGCGAAGGTAGGCCCGCACGGCGATGATGGCGGTTTCGCGGTCGGCGGCCTGGTCGAACGCGGTCAGTGCTGTACCTCATCGCTTTCCCGCCGGTCGGGCAAGCCGTAGGTCGGTAGCTCGTGTGCTGGAGGTGGTGCTGGAGCAGTTGACTGGAGTCCAAGTCGGGCCTCGAACACGAATCGTCTGCATCGGAGCGCGACTGGCTAAGATGCCGCGCAGGCTTTACGCAACCGGACAGACCTCCGGCCGCGGTGGCCGGTAACGGCAGCAGTTTTCCCGGCTCAAGCCGATCATCTATACACCGCCGCTGCGCGGCCCGGTCGTGATGACCGGAAACAGCCATCCTCAGCGTCACGGCCGGTTCCGGGAGTGACGGTGAAGGCGAAAAGGAGCAGCACTCGGTCGCCCTGACAGTCAGACCTTGCCCCTCTGCGATCAGCCCAACCGGGCCGGCCAGCCGTAACTACGCGTGCGTCGCGTCCACCACGACCACATCCCGTACTGCGGTGGCGAACAGTTCATCGAACTCCGCCAGCTGCAACGGCTGCTCTGCAGTCGGTAAGCGTGCAGGCATCCGGAATGTGGAACGACACGCTTACCCTCCGCGAAACAGGGCGCCCGAGGCGCCGCTCATTCGACGGTAAGCCTGTACCCAAGTACCGGATGCAACATCGTCGGCAAAGCCCCGGATGACGGCGCCCGTCCTCTCCTGCCTGCGGCCGCGACAGCCGACAGAACAACCTGCACGAAAACACCGCAAGAATGACGGTCGTGGACTTGCCCGTCCACGTCTCATACCGTCCAACATCGTGAATGCTGAGACAGGTTTGTTCTGGCTACCGGATACCCCAGAGACGAAGGTGCCCGGCCGGCTCGTCGCCGGTCAGGACGGCAGCGCGGCCCTCGAGCTGATCGGCGCAATCACCCCCGATTTGGTTGAATCGTACGATCCTGGCACCAACGTGACAACATCGGTGCCAGCGCCGGAACAATTCAATCTGTTGATACACGGGTTTCTGAGCGATGTCCCAAGGGCCGTGACGCTCATCGACTGCTTCCCGGCGGGCCGAACGAGGACCAGCCACCAAATCGCGACTATCCGTACACAGACGCTGCGACCACGCCTGCTCATGCGAGGCGCGCTCGTTGCGGGAGACGCAGCCCGATTCACCGGCGTGCGGTTGCGGACCGCAGGCTTCAACACCTGGGCTGGTATGCCTCGAGTCGATACCAGCTCGCCGGGTGATGGCTCCTTCGAGCTGAAGGTTCCTCCGCTGGAGGCGGCCGACGTGCCAACCGGTAAAGGAGTCCGGCTGACTCTGGTTGAAGAAGCGGCCACCCGGCAGCAAGCCAACGGTGACCTCGGCGTCACGCGACGCGCATGGATCCAGCTGACCGATATCGAGGCAGCGACGTTCCGCTCCATCAGCGCCGAGTACGTAACCGCGCTGGTGGGCTACCTGAGCTTCGCTCGCGGTGCGAGCATTCCGCTAACCGGGCTCCAAGTGCTGTATGACGGAAAGTGGTTGAGTGTCACCTTTCAGGGCATGGAGTCTGGAAACGACGACACCGCAGCGCGGCACGACGTCCTTCTCCCGCTTCGCGTCACCGGGCTACAGGCTGTCGGCAACTTCGTCGACGTATACCGAACGGTCGGCCCCGCGGTACCGATCACACAGGACGCGTTGTCGAATCAGCGACGAGCGACCCTGGATACTCAGGTTCTCGAGCTTACGACGGTAGCTGAGGGCCTGCACCGAGACCTGTACCCCACGCAAGAGCGGATTCCCAAGCAAGAGGCCAAGCGTATCCGAGCGCTCGTCGCGGACGCGCTCAAGGACGAAACCAACCCGCGTTACAAAGAAATCGTCATTGGCACTGTACTGGGCTTTCTGGAGGAACCGAACTACAAGTCTCGCCTGAAACAGTTGATCGACGAGGTGGCCGACGCGATGCCGGGACTCTGCGGTAACCAGGACGAGTGGATCAAGCGTGCGGCTGAGGCAAGAAATTCATATGCGCATCGCAAGCGTGGCTTCATCGACGAGTCCAAAATCGACGAGATGTACGTGATCAGCCAGGCCTTGAAGTGGCTCTTCTGGGCGGTAATCCTTCTCAAGTCTGATGTGCCGCCCCACACGCTCCGCGAGCGGATCACGCAGCATCAGCCTTACCAGCACTTGCTCGCGCACGCCGGCCAAGCCGTGCCAGCGATCTACAGCTAGTCACCAACACCTTCGCCAGGTACCGCAGTGCGGTTGATGTGGGCAGTGACAAGGGACCTGCCGGCTTGCAATGAGCGACGCCTGAGGGTGGACCGTCGGGGTTCAACTCAAGCCTCGAACACCAGCCCTCAGCATCAGTAGGTCCTTAAACATCCAACGCGAACGAGTGGCGCCGGGTCAGGTTCGTGACCCGACCAGGCCCGATGCATGTCCCAGATCACGTTCATGGCCAGAAGGCAAGGGATCTTCAGGTTAGGTCTTTTATTGATCTCGTGAGGGGGCGGACAATACGGGGATCGCCCTGGGAGTCGCCGTGACCGTGTTGCCGTCCCGCATCGCGCTGGCGGTACTGCTCCGTGTCAGCAGGCTCGTCAAGCCGCCGCCATCCTGGCGCATGTCGCATTTCCAACGCCAACCCAGACCCAAGCCCTGGGTTTACCGATGCCGATCGTGCGGCTTTGAGCGCGGCTACGTGCGCCGCCAACGTAAGACACCGCACTGCAGGAATGATGGTCATTTTATGATCTTGTACAAGTGGCCGGGGCGCTGAGCCGCATGCTTGGCGGACTTGTTCAAGCGGGCGCCAAAGCCCTCGGTGGAGAGAGGTTCTCTCTAGTCAGCCTGCTGCCGACCACGTTGTTGGTAACCTATGTGGCCTTCCTGGGGACATCTGGAGTCTATTCGGGAGAGAAGGTGGATCTTGATAGTCTCGCACAGACCGTCGGCAAGAATGCCGGCTGGGCGATACTCGCGGTGTTCGGGGTCTTCGTCATATCCGTGCTGCTTCGGCCTCTGCAAATAACGCTAGTATGGATTCTCGAGGGTTATTGGGAGAACACCCCAGTTCTAAAGTGGGCAGAGCCATTTGCCATCGAGCGACATCTAAGACGGCGGCATACCGCCGAGGTTCAAGCGGACCAGTACCTCGATAACGTGCGTGACGACCCCCGGTTGCAGAGCATCGTCTCGGATCGACGGCGGCTTCGAGCCCACGTGATACGCACGTCGAGAGCCGAGCAGCGAGTCGGCCAGTATCCCGAGGACCGACCTGACGGCGACATCCGGTTAATGCCGACGATGTTGGGTAACGCCCTACGGAAGGGTGAAGACGACGCCGGCGATCGATACGGCCTGGACTTCCCGGTCATTGCTCCGCGCCTCTATCCCCATCTTTCAGACAAGATCAACGCGGAAATTATCCGGAATCTGGATGTCGTGGAGAGCGGCGCTGCGCTCACGACGGTGTTCTTCTTCGCCGCCGTCGCGTCCGTTCCCCTGGTCTGGCGCGCAGACGAATGGAGCTTCGCAGCACCGGCTGCCCTACTTCTGGCAGTGCTCGCACATCTCGGCACGCTGCGCACCGCTCGGGATCACGGCCTGCTCCTCGCCAGTGCCGTCGATCTGCACCGCTTCGACATGATCGCCAAGTTGCACTACAAACTTCCCTCGACTCCGCACGAGGAATGGGATTTCAACCGGTCGCTGTCCATCTTCTATGCGTCTGAATCCGGCGAAGCCCGTGAGTTCATGCTTAGTCACCGCTACGTCCATGACCTTGGCCTACCTCCGGGTCCGGCGGCGCAGCCCGTGCTGCCCGACGGCGCGTCGAACGACTCGGACGGGTCGGCGGTGCAGGCTGAGTGACCTCAAACGTTCCTCTGAAACCTTGAACATTGATGACTAGGAGATCAGCCACGTCTTCCTGGGGGGCCAGTGGCGCAGCTTCCGTCATCCAGCCCCCGAAATTCATTCCCCTGGCAAGTTCCACCCGCCCTGCTCGGATGTGCCAGCTGTGCGGGACCACAAGGTGAAGATGTCCACCGACCATGGTGACGTCAACGGTAATTTCGTTCTCCCCAAGAGGAAAGCTGGCATCGGTTAGATCTACCGAGATGTCACCCACTACACAACGGAGAACTAGTTTGGCCGGCGACGGACCTCGCAAAACCTCACGAACAGGCCAGATCAGCGAGTCTCGCGTCCAGATCGGACTGTGTTCGACCTGGGACGAGGTGCGACCTCCCAGCGACAGCAGCAGTCCTACCAGGATGAGCGCTGCGGACACAAGCACTCGCGGAGTCAGTTCAAGCTCAAACCCGAATTCGACGGCGAGGGCCACCCCGCCGCACAGGATCAGAAATAGAGGACCGCCCAAGCGCCCGCGCGGCACGGCAGCCCGTAGAAGCAATAAAACGCCAGCCCCGAGGATGACGAACGGCAGAGAACGAAGCAGCAGCACCGTCGCGGTACGCACCGTTTCCAGTCCACCTACGGCCCAGGCGGTCCCGGCGGCAACCGCGAGGACGCCAAGCGTCACGCGGAGCCGACGAAAGCGCACACCAATCAGATATCACGGTGAGTGAATCTTTGCACCACGCCACGCCCTTACGCACCATGGCACGCGGACCGATCCCGTGTACCGCATCGTCCTACCGAACCGGTCCTCCCCGAGGCTCACCGGGCTGAATACCTCCCTGAGGATCAGTCCGGTGGCTGACACCCAGCGGCACCCCATTAACTGTCACCGGCTACACCGCCGTCACCGCCGGACTGCCGGACTGCCGGACTGCCGGACCGCGGTGGTAGTGCTGCGGTCCGCGTTGCCGCACATAGCAACCGAGCGGCCGGACAACACTCCACGCAGCGACGCCTCAGTCTGCTTCACCTGGATGAGGTACTGGGTCGCGATACCGAACCGGTCCGGGTGACAACGCCGCGACGAGGTCGGCGCCGTTCGCGGTACAGATCCAGCTTGCCTTCACCTGGGCTGCCGACCTCTCCGGATCAGCCTTGTGATGCCGGATATCCGCGCCGTTTCATGAGCGTTGAGGACGCCATGCCGGGCCGGAACTCGACACCTGAAAACCTGTGGACGCCCCTTCTACCCTCTACTTATGACGACACAGGCCGACATTCAGTGGCCGCTCGCACTAATCCGCGAGAGTAATGACGCCGCAGCGCTGTTCTCCCGTGGGCTCGAGGCCATGCGCACTATGCGCCACGACTACACTGACGCGGTGGCGGTCATGTCACTGCTGGCGCTCGGCGCGGAAAAGATGCTCAAGCTGACCATCGGGCTGGTCCGACGGGACCAGGGAACCGGCTGGCCGTCCAAAGACTACATGCGCCAGGACGTCGGGCATCGAATACTCAAGGCTGACCGGATCGCTCGGCCGCTGCTCGATACGTATCCGGGTATCGTTCCGGGTTTGCTGGTTGAGCTCAAGCGGCAGGTCAACGCCGGCTCAGTGCTCCCGGTGGCGCTCGAGGCTCTTGACCGGTTTGGAGATGCCGGCCGATTCTACTACCTGGACGTACTGGCGTCGGCAACGCAGACGCAAGTCGCACCGCAGACGCTGTGGTCCGATATGACCACTACCATCGCCGAGAGCGACCCCTCCCTCCTGGCCGATCTTGCCTCGGTCGAGCGATACGACCAAGGCCGACAGCAGCTCAACGACACGATGACCGCCGCGCTGACCGGCTGGTGGGACCTCTACGTCGCGGCGTGGCGGACCGGGGCGATCGGGGACGAGGCCAAGCAGTACGCCCGGGAGATCACTCTCCAGGAATCAGTGCCGTGACCGATCGTTTCGCTCGGAGGCTGACGTTCCGAGAGACGGTCCTCCGGGTCTGAGGCACATCGCGGTCGTGCCATGACCTCCATTCCGAGCCGATTTCACCGGTGCGAGACGGGGGCAAGGCGACGTAACTCGTTGATCAATCCGCTCGCCACACGATACGGATCTGGGACAGGCGCACCGGGCGGCATCGCCGGTGTGGCGGGAGGCCGTCTACTGGTAACTGCTCGGTGCCGGGAGTGATCAACGGCCCGGACCAGGTACTCGCTACCGCGGTCGGCGAGGTGCGTAAGGGGCGAGACTCGGACATCGCCGTCGACGTCCGCTTGGCGGTGTTGCATCGGCATCGGTCGCGCGGGGCGTCACTGCTGTGTTACAGCACACAACGCCGGTCCCTCGTATGTGTTCGATCGAAACGGCATAGAATCATGCATGCGCACTTCAGGTGCGCACCGATGCGGATCGTGGGGGTTCAAGTCCCCCCTCGGACACCAATCAAAGACACGACCAGTCGCCGGGGTTACGACCTCGGCGATCACTGTTTCCGGGCCGGGTTGGTAGGTCAACCGTAGCCCGAGCCGGCTGTAAAGTTCGGCTTTGTCACCCGGATCAGCGTCTCTGAGCAGCCCGAACAGGTCGTTGAAGGCGTCGGCGATGGCGTCGATCTGCTCGGCGGTCATCCGTTGGGGTGGCGCCTCGGTCAGCCCGAGCCGGGCTTGGGCCGCTTTCTTGATCGCGCTCGTCTCGCTGATCCAGCCGGCGACGAGGGCGGGGTCGCCTCCGGCGTCCAGCGTCGCCCGGTAGCGGCTGATCTTGGTGTCGGCCTCTGCGATCGTCTGGCGCAAGTCGTCGATCTCGGTGGTGTCGTATGCGGCGAGCGCCGCCCGATACTGCGCGTCGGCGACGCGCCGGATGTTCTCCGCGAGCGGGCGGCCGGTGAGTTCCGTGCGAAGGAACTCGTCTACCGGTCCGGTGATCGCCCCTTCGCGCAGGTAGAGCGCCGGAGGGTGGCTGATCTGATGCTGGCGGACGTAGTCCCGGCTTGCCGTGCAGCGGTAGTAGAGGCGTCCGTGGTTGGGGTTGCCGACCATCCGGCGCTGACAGACGCCGCAGGTGATCAGGCCGCGGAACAGGTATGGGCGTCCGGTGTGCCTCGGCGCTCGCCCGGACTCGCTGTGTGTGCCGCGCGCCTTGATGGTCTGTTGGGCGCGCTCGTAGAGGTCGGTGCTGATCAGCGGCGTGTGGGACTCGGTGCGCGACCAGACCCATTGGCTCGGGTCGTTCCAGCGGTGCCGGTTCTCATGGCCGAGCGCGACGTCATCAACGTCGATCAGAACCTCGTCCGTGCGTGCCCGGTTCCAGACTTGGCGGCCGGTGTAGCGCGGGTTCTGCAAAATCGCCCGGACCGCGGTCGTCTCCCATACCTCGGTGCGCCGGTGGGGGTTGCGCGCCCGGTCATACGCCGACGGACACGCGATCCCGTCCTGGGTGAGACCGCGCGCAATCGAGGTCATGCCACGGCCGGCGACGTACTCAGCGAAGATCCGCTTCACCACGGGTTCGGTAACCGGGTCGGGTTCGAGCCGATGGAGACGCTTGCCGTCGGCAGCCTTGCCGGGGTTGGGATGCGGGCCAGCGTCGGCGAGGCGGTAGCCGTACGGCGGCCGGCCGCCGAGGTAGCGGCCTTCCAACTCGGTCTGCGCCTTCATGGCCGACCGGACGCGAATCTTGATCCGGTTCCGCTCGCCCTTGCTCATGCCGCCATAGAGCGCCATCACGAGGTCATGCGCGTCCGAGCCAGGGTCGATGGCGCCGCCCACCTCGGGCACCCACAGGCCGACGCCGTAGTGGACGAAGACGGGGAAGGTCATGCCGAATTGGCTGCCGTAGAAGGCACGCTGTGGCTCGCCGATAACCACGGCATCGAAGTCGCGGCCGGGGCTCTTGACGGTGTCGAGCAGGCGCAGCGCTTCCGGCCGTCGCTTCCACGGCAGGGAACGTGACAGCCCGATGTCGAAGAACTCCGCGACGATCTCCCCGCCAGCCGGCTCGATCAGGCTGCGAGCGCGCGAAAGCTGCCAGGCTTTCGACGCGCGGGGGTCCTGCTGGTCCTCGGTCGACACACGTCCGTAGAAAGCGAACCTCATGACTGTCGAGTCTTCCGCGCGCGATCGATGATGCGCCACAGCACGTCTGCGGCAGCTTCAGAGATCGGGACTTCTAGGGACGTCTTGAGCTGCCCATCTTCAATTTCCAGCGTCTTGCAGGTTCGTATGCTGCGATTTCTCCCCTCTGTGGTCGGGTCGTTCGTGGTCACCGTTGGGCCTCCCCTCTACTCAGTGGATGGTGTCCGCACGGTCGTCCGTCCGATGTCCGTCCGCGCGTTGATATGCGCAGAGGCGCGCGAGCGGACGGACGTCCGCGCGGACGATCGGGTCATGCGCGCCAGCGCCCGCGCGAGACTTGCCGGGCGCCGCCGGTCGCGGCGAGCCCTTGGAGCCGGTCGTAGATCCAGGTACGTCGCATGCCGGTCACCTCGATCAGCTCCGGGATCGAGAGCCCCTCGGCCGGTGCTTCGGTGAGCGCGGTCATCAGTACCCGTTCCGGGTCGTCGTTGGCTTCCGTTGCAGGCGATTCGAGGGCGCGTGGCCGATGGTCGATCGCAGCTTGGGACAGCGCATCGAGTTCCGGCCGTTGGTCGGCATACCGGGCGGCCGTTTCCTGCACGTGCTCATCGGTGACGAGGTAGCCGCGGGCGCGCCGCGGTTGGTTGTGCCCGTCCGCCAGAACGTAGAACTTGCCCGGAGCGTCGAGCGTGTGAGCGTGCCAGCCGGCGGCAAGCATGCCCTTGTCCAAGATGAGGTCGACGTCGCGCCGCTCTCGGACGCGCAGGCACACGCGAACGCTCATCTGCGAGCGCAACGCACCGCCTCCCATGGCCTTCTGCGTGGGCCGTTGCGTCGCGGCGAGCAGGTCGACGGCGAGGGCGCGTCCGCGGCGAGCGACCGATTCGGCGTACGGGACGGCGGCCGGTGCGGTGTCTGCCAATTCGGCGTACTCGTCGATGACGATGACCAGTGCCGGCCTGGTTGGTGTCGGCTCCCTGACCCGGGTGTTGTCGCGGCCGGCTGCGTCCGCGCGTGCGTCGAGCACGGCGACGGCGTCGGCGAGTAGTCGGGTTGCCTCGTCGGGAGTGGTCGCGAGCCGAGCGAGGCAGGGTGCCCAGGGACGGAGTTCCATGCCGCCTTTGAGGTCGATGCCCCACAGGACGACGTCGCAGCAGGCGGCGAGGTTGCCGAGGACGACGTTCAAGACGCCGCTCTTGCCTGAGTCGGTGGTGCCGCCGATTAGCGCGTGCCGACGGAGTAACGGCACGCGAACCTTTGTGGCGTCTTCGAATACGCCGAGTTCGATGGGATCAGCCAGTGTGCGCGCCGTTGGTCCGGGCCAAGGGATCGCGCCGGCGTGTGGGTCGACGGCGAGCACACGCATCGTGCAGCGGCCGGCGTGCGCGGGGTCTTGCTCGACGCGAACGGCACCCGGTCGCGTGCCCAACGCGGACTCGATGGCCTGCACCCGTGCCACGACGTCCGTGACGCTCTGCCCCGGTCGCAGCTTCATGCGGGCACGCCAGCCCCAGGTGTCGACGACGGCGGACATGACGCGTGATCCACCGAGGCCGACCGCTTCGGCGAGGTCGGGCCACGCGTGGATGACGCGGTCCACCCGGACGCGGGCACGGCGGCGACGGTGTGCCCACCAGGGAATGCCGAGGGCGATCACGGCGACGACCAGGATCGCGGGCAACGGGCTCCGTCCAGGGCCGAACGCCGTCGCGGCAGCGAGCCAGCCTCCGGCGACGAGGGTTGTTGTTGCCGCGTAGGCGCGTTCCTCGGTGCGCGTGATGCCCCAGGGCAGTCCGCGCCATGCGGCCAATACCGCGCCGAGGACCGTGAGTATCGCGACCAGCGGCCAGGCGCCGCGGTGGTGGTGATGGAGCACGAGTCCGGCCAGATCGAGCCCGAGCCCGACGACGATCGGAGCTAGTTCTGACTGGTACCGAAACAGCGCTCGCCCGATGGCAAGGAGCCCCACGATGAGCAACGGTTCATCCGGGACGAGTAGCAGTGGCTGCGGGTTGCGGCGACTCCACCGGCGATGCCGGCGCCCGTAAGCTCTCATCGGAGTTCGCTGTCGTCGGGCGGCACCCAAGCCCGGTGCTCGGCAACCGCGTCACGCAGGTAGGCCAACGGGTCGGGTTCGCCGTCGCGGTCCGCGGCGAGCGTGGCACCTGCGGCGGCGAGCAGGTCGGCAAAGTCCCATCGCGTACGACTGAGCAGATCGGCCAGGCGGTCGACTTCGGCAAGCAGTACCGGGATGTCGGCAAGGGCAGTCCAGAGAGCGGTCGGCGTGGCTCGGTGCCGGGCAGCGTGAAAGTGCGTGGAAATGGCCTCCTGGTCGATGGTCGGGCGCGGAACGCGCGATTCGTTGGTCATGGCTGGGATGAAGCCTCCTTTCGGTCGGTGCTATCGCTGGTCTCGGTGCTTTCGGCGGCGAGTCGTCGCCGCAGCTCGGTTGCCTTGGGTCCGGCGATGCGGAGCGCGGCTCGCAGCCCGTCGCGGCTGATCGGGCGTCCGTCATGCGCTTCGCGGTGTCGCGCGTCGGCCTCTCGGGCGGCGTCGAGCAATTCGTTTTCAGTGCGGCGCTTCACGCGTCGAGTCCGGACTCGGGTACCGGTCTGAGGACCGTTCCGAGCGGCCGACGCCGGCCGCTGATCGGCTGTCGCGACTGTTCGGAGTGCGTGAAGGTGGGCGGTCAGCCCGAGGACGGCGGCCGGTACGGCCCCGACCAGCACGACGATCGGCCAGGAAATCGGCACGAGTCCGGCCGCGACGAGGTGGTATCCGGCGTTGCCGACGATGCTGGTCGCGATGGCGCCGATCGCATTCGCACGGGCGAATCCCCGGCCGCTATCGGCGTCTCCGGCGAGCCAGACCCGAGCTGACGTCATCGCGTACGCGTCGATGGTGACCGGCAGGAGCCAGGCAAGCCGGTCGGGCCAGCCGGCGACCTGCGCCAGTCCGCGGAGGCCGGCGAAGCTAGCGACCGCTGCGGAGATTGCCGCGACGGCCATCCCGACGATGACCCACCAGTCGCGGCGCTCGGCATCCACGTCAGAGCTCCAGTCCGGCGATGAACCGTGCGAGAGCACGAAGCCCGTTGCCGACCTGCGGGCCAACCGATGATGAGGCGAGGAAGTAACCGAAGGCAGCGCAGATGGCCGCTTGCCACAACGGCAATCGGGCGTACCGCCACAGCAGGAAGACGAAGACGCCAAGCAGGATGACGGCGGAGACGGCGATCGTCATGCGTCACCACCGTCGCAATTGCGATTACGCCGCGCTCGACGCGTGCGGATCGCCCGGTCCGCTCCGCCGTGGCTTCCGCGGGGTTGATGCCGGCGGTTCCACCGCATCCGGTTGACGCACTTACGGCACAGCGTCGGATGTCCCGCACCGAGTCGCGCGCCGCACGGGCAGTTGGGAACCTCGTTGGTGAAGTGCTGGGTGTCCATTACGAAGATCTCCTCTCGGAAGGGTGATGCGTGGTCCGCATCGATGCCGTCGAGAGTGCGATCAATGGACGGGACGTGATCAGGTCATGGCTGGACGTGTCCGAGACATCTCACCTACTGTGGACGCGCTGCCGGGACGTCCCGATGGGAAGCCGATGACAAACGAGCGACTACGCACCGCGATGTTGGAACGCGGACTCACTCCGTCCAGCCTGGCGGAGGCGCTCAGCGTCGACCCCAAGAGCGTCGAGCGCTGGCTCAGCGGCCGTACCCCATACAGACGTCACCGCTACGCCGTAGCCGCTCACCTCGGCGTCGACGAGGTCTACCTGTGGCCCGACGCGCTCAGCCCCGACCAGGTGGCGAGTGCAAGTGAGAGCGAGATCGTCAACATCTACCCGCACCGCTGGACCGTTCCCTCCGACCTGTGGCGCCACGTCTTCGACAGCGCTGAGCAGGAGATCGGCGTACTCGTCTACAGCGGCTTGTTCCTCTCCGAGGATGCCGGCATCCAGCGAATGTTCCGGCAGAAGGCCGACAAGGGAGTACGCGTCCGCATCCTCCTCGGTGACCCCGACAGCGATGTCGTAGCTCAACGCGGCACCGACGAGGGCGTAGACGACGTCCAGGCCGGAAAGATCAAAAATGCCCTGGTGATGTACCGGCCGCTCCGCGAGGTCGCCGGCATCGAGTTCCGCCTTCACCGCACGGTGCTCTACAACTCAATCTACCGGGCAGACGACCAGGTCTTGATCAACACGCACATCTACAGCTTCACCGCGGCCCAAGCACCCGTGCTCCACCTGCGCCGGGTCGCTGGTGGTGGGATGGTGTCGACGTATCTGGACAGCTTCGAGCGCGTGTGGGACGAAGCGACCCCGTTGAAGTGAGGACGGCATGGCACGGCGCATCGACATCTACGACGACCCCGACGCGCCCCGAGCCACATCCATCGTCCCCTCGGCAAACGTCGTCGTCACCAACGAGGACGGCGAAATCCTGCTGATCCGCCGCTCCCACAACGGCAACTGGGCACTACCCGGCGGCGCCATGGACATCGGCGAGTCCCTACCCGAAACCGCCGTACGCGAGACCGCCGAAGAGACCGGAATCGACGTCGAGATAACCGCCCTGATCGGCATCTTCACCGACCCTCGCCACGTCATCCTCTATACCAGCAACGGCGAGACACGGCAGGAATTCTCCGTCGTCTTCGCCGCACACCCGATCGGCGGAACGCCCACCGCCAGCGCGGAAACAACCGAGGTCCGCTGGGTTCCCGTACGGGAGATCGGCTCGCTTCCAATGGATCGCTCGATGCGCATCCGCCTCGACCACTTCCTGACGACTCCGCAGGACATACACCTTGGATAGCGATGCGGTCAGCGCCTTCGCCGACGTCTTCGCCGCTGTCGGCACGGTCGGCGCATTCCTGGTCGGCTTCCTCCTGCTCCGCCGAGAGCACCACCGCGAGGCCGGCCGAGCCGAGGACGAACGACGCGCCCAAGCCGAACGGATCAGCGCATGGGTCGAACTCATCCGCAAGGCCGACGGCAGAAATGACCTGGCGTTCCACATCCACAACGCGAGCGCCATGCCGATCTACGACGTAGAGCTTCCTCTACCAGCGCGAGGAGACGAGGAGACCGCCTCAGAGTTCGTCGGCCTCGTCCCACCAGGCCAAACGATCCAACGGTCAGCACCCGCGGACTGGCTCAGAACATACGTCGAGCCGGAACCGGTACAGATCGAGTTCCTAGACAGCGCCGGCCGCCGCTGGAACCGCGACGAACAGGGAACTCTCTCCCGCACGGACTAACCTCGCCCCCTCGCCAGCGCACCCGAAACCGTGCGAACCGACGCGATGATCAGCGGGCTCGCCTCCCGAATCGACTCAGCGACGAGGTGCCCTTCCCCGTAACGAGCGATGATCTCGGAGAGACGTCGCTCCACCTCGATCGGCTCCCCATCCGGACTGGTCGTCATGTCGGCATAGGTAATCGCGTCTGACAGGAAACCTTCGACGGCCGGAAACTCGCTAACGAGCTGCTCAGACAGGCCGCGATTCCTGCCCTCGACTAACGCACACGAATGGTGCGCCACCAGTCGACAGACCAGCTCATCCGCACCAACGACATCCCGCAGATACCTGGCACCGTCGAGTTGATGCATGCCGGTCACGACGAGGTCGGACGCGTAGCCCACATCATGCAGCCAGGCCGCGGAAACTAGCGCCTCCACGTCGTCGCCTACCAGATGCGCGACCGATTCGGCTTTGCGCCCGACGCCCTGACTGTGCGCCCACCGCCGTGGAATCGACTCCACCAGCAGCGTGCGTGCGAGGTCACGGGCGCGGTCGATCTGATCCACATGGGCAGACTAACCAACAAGCCGGCGAAAAGATCAAACCTCGCTGTCTACGATGCCTCGGAGAAGAGCTGGGCACACGTCTGATCAACGGGCTGGCGTAGCGCGCGGGGGCCACCTTGGCCCGCCGCCGAGATCATTCCGCGCGGGAGAGCGCTCCCCGCTCGTCACGGCTCCAACGACGCCCGGCGCTGTCGACGAACTCAAATTTCACGGGCTCCGGCTCGACATAGGTCTTCAGCCATTCCGCAGGAGCCGGCCGCTCAACTATTCGGCCTGGTGGGACAAGGCCAACTAACTCCGAGCGTGGCTCCTCGCCACCAGCGCGCCTAGGCAACGGCAGCTCAACATCGTAGATCGGCATCCCACTCGCGTTCTGGACATGAAACGCCAGCTCACGAGCCTCCCCGCCAGCCTTGACGGCCTCGATCCAGGCGCTCACCTGTTCCGCCTGCGACCTGCGATCCTCGTTGGCCCGGTCGCCTTCAAGTCGCAAGTTGAAGGGAAGTACGGCCAGGTGGCCGATCCGACCGCTTGTCAAAGCATCAGCGAGCCGGTCCGCAATGGCTGGTTGAACGTCACCAATCCGCACGACTGCCGACCCCTGC
The DNA here is from genome assembly GCF_012933445.1 of Actinoplanes sp. TBRC 11911. Classification (GTDB taxonomy): domain Bacteria; phylum Actinomycetota; class Actinomycetes; order Mycobacteriales; family Micromonosporaceae; genus Actinoplanes. The sequence continues at coordinate 469 of NZ_JABBNC010000062.1, read as the reverse complement.
CGACCTACGGCCTCGTACAGAACCGGGAACTCTTGGCCAACATCGAACCCGACCTCCTCAAGCGCAACCGCAAGCCGGTCCGCCGCCCTCTGCGCCGCAGCCTGCCCAGCGCCCTTATCTCCCGTCATCGCAGCCTGTCCCCTCATCCGGGTAGTGATCGACAGTCCAAGTCTTTGCGCGCGGTTACAGATCGTGAACCACGGCGTCAGGACGTCTTGGGACTTCTTGGTTTACGATGGCGCTTCTCGCCAGCGATGGGAGTCGTTGCGTGAACCACCCACTAGCCCGTGCACTACGCGCCGCCGGGATAAACCCAGTCGATGTCGCCGCGCGTCTCGCCGTCGATCCTAAGACCGTGGATCGTTGGATAGCTGGCCGCAAACCCTACCCGCGGCATCGCGACGCGTTGGCGCGGCTAACCGGATGGTCCCTTCATGACCTATGGCCCGACCTGCCACGCTCCGTCGAG
>NZ_JABBNC010000061.1 GCF_012933445.1 Actinoplanes sp. TBRC 11911 | reverse complement strand
GTCTCGACCAAATCCAGGATGTGGTCGGGATCGCCACATAGCGGGACGGCCGCTTGCGGGTTGCCAGATGCCAGATGCAGGTCGCCGGTTGCCGGTTGCTCGACCCGTCCGGCGGCGAGATCCGCCACGGCACGGGAACACGCGCCGCCGGTTCCCGAAGTTGTAGCGCGAGCACGACATCCACCCGCTCGACACGGACCTCGGCATCGCGTGGCCGGCACCCCGCTTCTGTCCACGAAGGACGCCGCCGGGCCGGCATTCGTGGAAGCGCAGGTCACGGGCCTGTCGCCAGGGTATTCCACGTGTTCGGAGTAGGTCGCGTCACTTCGTCGGATTTAGTACAGGTTTGATCACCGTTCGTCCATTGACTCATGTCTCTACGTATAGTATGAGATCACTCTCTGTGGCGTCATTCCGGTACGATGCACGTCGATCTATGCCGGAAATCGTTAATGCCCGATGTGAACCGCCTTCGTCCACTTTGTAATGTCACCTCATCCGATCCGCCATTCCTCTCCGACGAAAGAGGCGTAGCGCTGACGCTTATCGATTCGGGAGAGTTTCCCGTGGGTCGCCGAGGCTCGCCGGCCCGTCACCGCCCCGGCATGTCCGGCGTGTTCGGCGAGCCGTCGCAGCCCGGCGTGTGGTAGAGCACAGTCGATAATGGGGGCCACAACGTGCGGACGCTCGAAGATCTGTCGACCGTCGAGATCAAACAGAAGGAAGCGCAGCTCACCGGGCCTCGCGGACAGGAAGTCCGCGCCGTGGCGACGCAACCGGGCTGGCGTGATCGTTACGCCCTGGGCCTGGTCGTCATCGACGTGGTCGTCGGCCTGATCGCCGCCTCGTCGGCCCTCGTGCTGCGCTTCGGCGCGGGCGAGACCAAGTCGTTCCTGATCAACTACCGGCTGTTCACCTTCGTCTTTCCGCTGGCCTGGGTCGCGATCCTGGCAATTAACCGGGCATACGAGTCACGGCACCTTTTCGTGGGAACCGACGAATACGTCCGGGTCGTCCGCGCCGGCATTGGCCTCACCGCGATTTTGGCGTTCGCTTCCTTTGCGTTCGACCTGCGTTTGGCCCGTGGTTACGTCATTATCGCCGTTCCGCTCGCCACCCTCGTCGACGTCGTCGGCCGTTATTTGTATCGGCAAACACTGCACCGTTCCTGGGCCCGCGGGCAGCGGCTGCACCGGGTCATCCTGGTCGGGCACGCCCGCGCCGTCGCGGACATGACCCAGCGGCTGCGCAACGAAAGCCACCACGGGCTCGGCATCATCGGCGCCTGCCTGCCGCTCGGCCAAAGTGGACGGACCGAGGACGGCATGCCGCCGATCTACGGGAGTTTCGACAGTGTGGCCCAGGCGGTCCGGCACTCCGGCGCCGACACGGTGGTGGTGCTGTCCTGCCCCGAGATCGACGGGGCGGCGCTGCGCCGCCTGGCCTGGCAGCTCGAGTCCGACGAGATCGACCTGATCGTGGCGAGCACGCTGGTCGACGTGGCCGGCGACCGCACGACGATCCGCCCCGTCGACGGCCTGCCGATGCTGCACGTCGAACACCCCCGGCTGAAGGGCAGCACCCGCCTGGTGAAGGCGGCGTTCGACCGGCTCGGAGCGTTCGTGCTGCTGGCCCTGCTGTCCCCGGTCCTGGCCGTGGTGGCGTTGCTGGTGATGTTCGGCCCGGGCGGCCGCGGCCCGGCCATCTTCCGCCAGGAGCGGGTCGGCAAGGACGGCCGGCCGTTCGTGCTCTACAAGTTCCGCACCATGGTGGTGAACGCCGAGGCGAAACTGGCCGAGCTGCGAAACCTGAACGACACGGACGGCGAGCTGTTCAAGATGCGCAAGGACCCGCGGGTCACGCCGGTGGGACGGTGGCTGCGCCGGTATTCGCTGGACGAGCTCCCGCAGCTCCTGAACGTTCTGAAGGGCGACATGTCGCTGGTGGGCCCGCGGCCGCCGCTGGCGCTGGAGGTGGCGGGGTATCCGGCCGACATGCGCCGCCGCCTGGTGGTGAAGCCGGGCCTGACGGGCTTGTGGCAGGTGTCGGGCCGCTCCGACCTGTCCTGGGACGAGTCGATCCGGCTGGACCTGACGTACGTCGAGAATTGGTCCCTGGCCATGGATTTGGCGATCCTGGCCCGAACCGTGAGCGCGGTGATGCGAAGCTCCGGCGCGTACTGAAATGTTCGTTTGTGGCGCCTCGCTCCGCCCTGAGGCGCCGCAGTTCCCACAGTGACGCCTTGCTGGGTGTCACGCCGTCAGAGCCGCCTCCGACGCACCTCGGGGGCGGCTCTGTGGTTTCGGTGAGCGCCGGATTTGGTCAGTCGAGCGGGGGCTCCTCGTGGGACCTGCGGAAGGCGCCCTCGTAGACGAGGTTTCTGAAGACGGTTGCGGACGCCAGGGCGCCGAACTCGTGGAACTCGTCGTTCTTGGCGGAGTCGGCGAAATCGCAGATGGATTTGATGATGGTGACCCGGCTGCCGCCTCGTTCCGCGGCTCTCGCGACGCCGTACGACTCGGTGTCGAGTGCCACCGCCCGGCGGTGTGCGGAGCATATGGTGTCGCGGAAGACCTGGGAGGCGACGACTTTTTCGCCGCTGGCGATGACGACGTCGGTGTGGACGGCCACCGAGGTCGTCTTGCCCTGCAGGCCGATCAAACTCGGCATCACCGACGCGGCGACCCGCACTCGCTCGTCGGTCGCGCGCCAGGACGGTGCGCCCTCGGCGGCTGTCTCGGTCAGCTTCTGGGATTCGTAGTAGAGGATCTGTTCGGGGATGACCACGTCGCCGAGTTTGACGCGGTCCGGCACTCCGGCCGCGATGCCCAGGAGCACGACGTGGGGTGCCTTGGTGCGGCCGAGGGCCTCCTGGGTCACCAGCGCCGCGGGAACGGCGCCCATCGAGCTCACCAGGACGATCTCCAATCGCCACGCGTTGCCCAGTCGATCGACGATCTTGGTCCGTGCGATGCCGGCCTCGTGTGACACGCAGGGACCGAGTACCTGGATTGCCGACCTGAACTCGAACGGCAGCGCGGCGACGGCGAGCAGCTCGGCCCTCGCCGCGGATGGCGCGGTGCCCAGGACATCAAGGTCGACAAGGGTCACGATCAGACTCTCCTCGGTGCGATCCAAACGTCGAAGTGATCGGTCACGTCACGCTTTCCCGGCAGGGCCACTGTGGCCGGCGCCGTTTCCTTAACGATCGTTTCACTCACTATGTGTGATCGATCGTCGTCGTGAAAGGTCTATTCAGCAGGTGCGAATTTCGTCAGCGTCGAGTGAATAACCAGCCACGTCGCAGGCTGCTAGCATCAGACTTGCGTGGTGGCAGCTAGCCAGCAAGCCGGGGCAAATCCCTGATCACCCTATCAATATCGATCGGATCACGGTCGCGCGCCAAAGCCGGATATTCATCCGATCCGAATGAGAGCATACGTCCTCGTGACTACTCATCGTCAGACGGACAACGCGGTCCCTGCAGATACATTGCCTCGCATCAGTGCGGGGTCACCGCCGCCGCAGCTGCTTGCCAAGGTCTGCGCCTCGAGCGGCTGCCCCACGATCTACAAAAAGGATCAGGAGACGCTCATCGTCCAGGGTTACGCGCTCCGGGCGGATCAAGCGGGCCTCGATGTGCCGGAGGGCGAGTTCCTCGTCGAGATACCCATCGACTTGCTCGCCGCCGCAGCTCGGAGCATCGACTAAGATCGGCTGACCGGTACGGGAGGGGGCGTTCGGTGCCTGACACGTCGGACGTTCCCCGCGGTCCTGCCGAGGAACTGGGAGTCGCTCTAACCAAGATCCGCAAGGCCAAGGGGCTCACCGGCACGCGACTGGCGGGCATGGTGGAAATGAGCCAGGCGAAGATTTCGCGAATAGAAAACGCGATCACGCTTCCCGACCCGGCGGACATCGAAAAGATCGCTCGTGCTCTCGACGCCGGCGAGGCAGATACCCGGCGGCTGGTCGAGCTGGCCGAACAGGCGCACGACCGCATGACGGACTGGCGGTCGCTGTGGGCGACGCTTGCCTCGATACAGCGCGAGATTCGCCAGATCGAGCTCGGCGTCAAGCAGTTGAAGGACTTTCAGTCCGCGATCGTTGCGGGATTGCTCCAGACCAGCGAGTACGCGAGAGCGGTTCTCTCCTCTTTCCGCCCGATCACGCGGCTGGAAGATCCGGCGAACGATGTCGCCATCCCCGCGGCCGTGTCCGCCAGGGTGCAACGTCAAGAGGTCCTCGGTGATCGGGAGCGAACCTTCGAGTTCGTCATGACCGAATCGGTACTGGCAAATCGGATCTGCCCACCCGAACAGATGGCGGCTCAGATCCGGCGGCTGCGCGAACTGTCGAGCCAGCCCAACATCACGATCGCGATAATTCCGGCGGCAACCGCCTTGTCGCTTCCGCCGATGCACTCGTTCAACATGTTCGACGACGAAACGGTGATGGTAGAACTGCTGAACACCGGCATCTTGTCCCAGGGCAAAGCCGACGTCCGCGCCTACTGCCGAGCCTTCGACACCTTCAAGAGTCACGCGACTCTCGACATCGACGCCCTCCTCGACAAACATCTGGCCGGCTACCTGGACGAGGCACGCGCGCGAACGGCGTACTGAAACGCGCGAGCGAGCACCCTCCCCCGCCGCGTGCGCGGAAGCGCGCCGGCCTCGATGACACGTGGGCAGCCCTCGCCACACCCCCGAGGTCGCGCATTGGTCCGTCGCCTGCCGGCGGGAACCGGGCGACCGTGCTCTCGAGCGCGCCGTCGCGCCGCTGGTATGTTTCTCCACGTACACCGGACTAAAAAGTCCAGATTTTGGTCGGGCGTGTGGTCCAGACCACCGAGTATCGCGGGGTAGAGACGGATCGTAGCGCTGATGTGAGGGTCCGAGCGCCTGGAAATTGGCGACATCCCTGTTTCTCGACCATCTCTGATCGGACTAAATAGTCCCTCTGGTCGACGAGACGTCCGTCACCCGCACCACGCGAGGAGAAACATCATGTCAACCACCGGCGGTACGCCTGCGACGGGCATAATTGAGCCACCCGCCGCCAGTTCCGCGAAGCCCTCCAGGCGGGCCTGGGCGGGCGTCGGAGCCCTCGCGCTGGGCGCGTTCATCATGGTCATGACCGAGACGCTGCCGGTCGGGCTGCTGCCGGACATCGCCGGCGGACTTCATGTCTCGCTCGGCCTCGCGGGGCTGATCGTGCTGGTGCCGGGCCTCAGCGCCGCGGTCGCGGCACCGCTGTTCTTCCTCGGCTCCGGACGCTTCAACCGGCGCACGCTCGTGCTCGCCTTCGGTCTGACGGTGCTGGTGTCGAACCTGGTCGCCGCGGTGTCGCCGGACTTCGCCCTGGTGCTTTTCGCCCGTCTGGTCTTCGGCGCCACCCTGGGTGCGTTCTGGGTCGTGGTCCTGCCGATCGGACCCAGGCTGGTCGGTGCGGCCGCCGGCACGCGTGCCATCACCATCATCGCGGCCGGTATCTCGGGCGGGACGGTGGTCGGGCTCCCCGCGGGACAATTCCTCGGCAACCTCGTCGGCTGGCATCTCACGTTCGCCATCGCGGCGGCGGCGACACTGCTCTCCGTGGTCCTGCAGGCGCTCGTGCTGCCGAGTGTCAGCCCGGACGGGCATACGCACGTCCGTGACCTCGTAGCGGTGGTGACCCGCCCCGCAGCCCGCTTCGGCATGGCGGCGGGCGCGGTGGTGTACATCGGGCAGTTCACCGCCTGGACGTACATCACCCCGTTCCTGATGGATCACACCCATCTGTCCAGCGGGGTGATCTCCTTGCTCTACGTCATCTACGGCGGCGGTGGCATCGCCGGCTCGATCATCGCCGGGTCGCTGTTCAAGCGCGGGGTGATCGGCAGCTTCGCCGGGGCGGCGACGGTGCTGGCCGCCTTGATCGTCGGGCTGGTGTTCGCGGGCACCCTGCCCTGGCTGGCCGGCCTGCTGCTCGTGCTGTGGGGTTTGTTCTGGGGAATTCTGAACCCGGGCACGGTGGTCTGGATGCTCGGCGCGGCCCCGGAGACCCCCGAGGCCGCGGCGACGTTGAACGTGACGAACCTCCAGATCGCACTGGCGGTCGGGTCCGGCCTCGGCGCGATCCTTGTCTCGTCGGCCACCTTGCCGACGGTGTTCGTCACGGCGGGTTTCGTCGTGCTGGCCGCCGCCGCGCTGGCCGCGATGGCGGCCCGACTCGTGCCACTCGGCCAGGGGAAATGATCAGACGGTGACACCTCGGGCGTCGGTGGGCCGCAACCGCTCAGGGGCGGCCAGAAACCGCAGCAGGACCTCGGCGATGCGGTCCCCGGCGTGCCCGTCCCACAAGGCGGGCGTCCGCTTCAGCGGCGGGTCGGACAGCACCCGCCGGGCGGTGGCGATGATCCGGGCCGGGTCCCGGCCCACCAGGGTGTTCGTGCCCTCGGTCACCGTGATCGGCCGCTCGGTCGAGTCGCGCAGGGTCAGACACGGGACGCCCAAGGCGGTCGTCTCCTCCTGGATGCCGCCCGAATCGGTCAGGACCAGCCGGGCCGACGCCTGCAGGGCGATGAAGTCCAGGTAACCGGCCGGCGGAATGAGGCGCAGCCCCGAGGTCTGCGGGAGCCGGGCCGCGGTACGCGGGTGCACCGGCAGCACGACCGGCAACTCCGCGGCGACCGCCGACAACGCCTCGAGCAGACCGGCCAGCATCGCCGGGTCGTCGACGTTGGCCGGGCGGTGCAACGTCGCCAGGGCGTAGGAACCCGGGGTCAACCCATGGCGGTGCAGCACATCCGAGGCCAGTGCCCGGTCCAGGTTGGCGTACAGGGTGTCGATCATGACGTTGCCGGCCAGGTGGATCTGGTCGTCGTGGTAGCCCTCGGCGCGCAGGTTCTCCACGCCGTCCGGGGACGGCGCGAACAGCAGGTCGCTCAGGCGGTCGGTGACGACCCGGTTCACCTCCTCGGGCATCGACCAGTCGCGGCTGCGCAGGCCCGCCTCGACGTGCGCCACCGGGACGCCCGCCTTGGCCGCGACCAGCGAGCAGGCCAGCGTGGACGTCACGTCGCCGACCACCACGACCGCGTCCGGCTTCAGTTCGTCGACGAGCGGCTCGAAGGCGGTCATCACGCGGGCCGTCTGCGTGGCGTGGCTGCCGGAGCCGGTGCCGAGGTGGCGGTCCGGCGGCCGCAGGCCCAGGTCGGTGAAGAACACGTCGTTCATCGCGGCGTCGTAGTGCTGGCCCGTGTGCACCAGCACGACCGAGGCGCCCCGGGACTCGAGGGCGTCGAGGACCGGCTTGACCTTCATGAAGTTCGGGCGGGCACCCGCCACCAGGATGATCCGGGGCATCAGATCACCTCGACCAGGTCGCCGGCCGGCAGGCGGCGCCGGGTGTCGAGCACGTAGCGGGACTCGGACGCGATCAGCTCGTAGTCGAACACGTCGTGGTCGGCCAGCAGCACCACGGCGTCCGCCGCCCGCAACTCCGCCGCGTCGGCCGGCACCATCGTCAGGTCGGCCGCGCCGTGCACCGCCTCGACCACGTGCGGGTCGGCGACTCGCACCTCGGCGCCCATCTCGCGCAGCAACTGCACGACGCGTACGGCGGGCGATTCGCGGGCGTCACCGGTGTTTTTCTTGTACGCCAAGCCGAGCAGCAGGATGCGACTGCCCGACACCGAGCGCTGCCGCTTGTTCAAAGCACTGATCAACCGGCGTACGACGTAATCGGGCATGTGGTTGTTGATGTCGTTGGCCAGGTCGACGAACCGGAAGCTCTGGCCGAGCGCCCGCTGCACCCGCCAGGACAGGTAGGACGGGTCGATCGGCAGGCAGTGGCCGCCGACGCCCGGGCCCGGGGTGAACCGCATGAACCCGAACGGCTTGCTGGAGGCCGCGTCGATGGCCTGCCAGACGTCGATGTCGAGGTCGTTGGAGATCATCGCGATCTCGTTGACGAGCGCGATGTTCACGTGCCGGAACGTGTTCTCGATGAGCTTCGCCAGTTCGGCCTCGCGCGGCGACGCCACCGTCACGGTGTTCTCGACGATCGTGTCGTAGAACTCCTTGACCTTCTTCAGCGACGTCTCGTCGACCCCCGAGACGATCTTCGGGGTGTTGATGACGTTCCAGGTCGGGTTGCCCGGGTCGATGCGCTCGGGGCTGAAGCCGAGCCAGAAGTCGATGCCCGCCCGCAGGCCGGACTCTTTCTCCAGGATGGGCTGGACGACCTCCTGGGTGGTGCCCGGGTACGTCGTCGATTCGAGCACCACGACCGCACCGGGACGCAGGTGCCGGGCGAGCAGTGCGGTGGACGCCTCGACGTAGGTGAGGTCGGGAACGCCGTCGCGCAGCGGGGTCGGCACGGTGATCACCGCGACGTCGTAGTCCGCGCAGTCCGACGGATCGGTGCTGGGCCGGTAGGACCCGTCGGCGGTGACAGCCTGCAGCCGGGCCGCGGCGATGTCCTCGACGTACGACTCGCCGCGCTGCAACCGGCCGATCCGGACCGTGTCGACGTCGTAGCCGACGACCTGGTGACCGACCTCGGCGGCGCGGACGGCCAGCGGCAGCCCGACATAGCCCTGGCCGGCGATGACGACTCGCATGGCAGTTTCCCTCACTTGTGATCGGTGGAGGACGAGGATCGGACGGAACGCGCCCACTCGCCGGCGACGAGGCGGATGAACGCGGCATTCGTGGTGAGGTAGCGGCCGCCGAGACGACGCGGTTCCTGCAGGGCGCGGTACAGCCACTCCATGCCCATCCGCTGCCAGGCCCGGGGCGCGCGCTTGACCACCCCGGCGAGCACGTCGAAGGACCCGCCGACGCCGTGCACCACCTTCGCGCCGGTGCGTTCGCCGTGGGTGGCCACGAAGACCTCTTTCTTCGGCGAGGTCATACCGAGGAAGAGCAGGTCGGCGCCGCTGCCTTTGATGGCGTCGGCGATCGCGGGCGCCTCGTCGTCGGCGAAGTAGCCGTTACGGCTGCCGGCGATGCGCAGGCGCGGGTGCTGCGCCCGGATCCGCGAAACCATCGTCGCCAGCACCTCCTCGCGGGCGCCGAGGAAGTAGACCGAACGGCCCTGCTCCTCGGCCATGTACATGAGCCGCTGGAACAGGTCGATGCCGGCGACGCGTTCGGGCAGCGGGCGGCGCAGCACCCGGGCGGCCCAGACCACCGACTGGCCGTCGGCCACGATGACGTCGCAGCCGGTCACCGCGTCGCGCAGGGCGGCGTCCGCGCGCATCTTCACGATCTTCGCGGCGTTGACCACGCCGACCTCGACGAACTCGCCCTTCTCGACGGCGGCCATGCACAGCGCCACGGTCTCGCCGAGGGTGAGCGGGTCGATCGGGACGCCGAGCAGGTCGCGGCGTTCGCGGACGGTGAGCATCCCGGTCACCGCCCCTGCTGCTCGGTGGCGGGCGTGTGCACCGAGGCGAGCCAGGCGAAGTAGAGCCAGCCGAACTCGTACGGGCGGCACTCGCGGTCGAGCGCGGTGGGCCGGTAGACCCGGTCGATGACCGGCATCCGCAGGCCGGAGCGCACGCCGGTGGTGACCCCGTGCAGGCCGCGCACGATCTTCCTGGGGTCACCGCGGAACACCTTCCGCACGGTCAGGCCGTCGTCGTCGCGCAGCATCGTCTCCGAGCCGGCACCCAGCTCGGCGGGGCCGAGCAGCCATCGCAGGCCGAGCCGGATCGACTGGTCGTAGTCGCCGCCGCCGGCCTCGGCCAGGTCGAGCAGCGCCATCGGGGCCATCGCGTGCTGGTGCACGGTGTAGACCGGGTATCCCTCGATGACGTCGCCGGTGCGGGCGTCGTAGTGCCACCACCACTGCCCGGCCGGGCCCTGCAGGCGGCAGATCTGCTCGGCGGTGACGCGGGCCGCGTCCAGTGCCGCCTTGTCGTCGCCGGAGTGGTGCAGCCGGGCCAGCGCCTGGATCGGGTAGACCTGGTCGGCGAAGCAGGCGATGTGGTTGCGGTAGCCCTTCACGAGGCCGGGGCCGGTCGCGTGCGGGAACACCGGGCTGCCCTTGAAAACGCTGTCCAGCAAGCGTTTCCGGGCCTGCGCCAGGTGTTCCTCGACGTCGGCCTGGCCGCGCGCGGTGGCCAGCGCGGAGACCACCCAGGCGGCCTCCACCACGTATTCCGGGGCGGTGCGCCGGTCGGCGGAGGCCAGGCGCCGCAGGGCGTCCGGCAGCGACGGATGGCCGATCTGGGCGGCGCTCCACGCGATCAGCGCGATGTCGCCGAGGTTGGTGCTCGTCTGCTGGCGCTCGACGAGCAATGTCACGAAGTCGTCCAGACAATGGCCGCCGAGCAACGCGGGCCGGTCGGCCTCGGGCAGCCACGCGACCCCCAGAGCGACGATCGCGGCGTACCGCAGGCTGGTGCCGGAGAGGTGGGCGTCGACCCGGTCATCCGTCGTGGTGAAGACGCGCGTGAAGGCGAATTCGTCGGTGTCCGACCGGTACATGGCGGGTAGTCCGCGCGATGCGAGCGCGAGGAGCCGGTTGGTCAGCTCGGTGGTTTCGCCGTCGAGGTGAGCGAATCTCGGCGTCATGTCGTCCTTCCGGAGGGCCGCCCACACAGGAGCAGCGGAGCCGTCCGTGAGGCTACTGAGGACAATTAGGTCATCGAAAGATGTAGACGGCTAACTGACATGCCGTATTGACCGTTTTCGTGGTGAGGCTCCCGATAACTCCGTACGACCGGTGAAGCGGCTCGTCTTAACGGCCAGCCGCAACGGACGAGGCGGGTGATATGCATCGATCACTTCGGCGGAAACGGCAGCCGGGACGGGCGTACGAGGGCGGCGATTGCTTGTTTGCTCCGCGGATGCCCGAGGGCCGCGCGCGACGCCTCGCGCAGAAACGTCGCCGACCAGAACAGCGCGGTGGCCGCACCGGAGTGCCGCATCCGGTACAGCCGAACCTTGTTCACGGTCAGCAGGCTCCACAGCGCGGGCGAGACGCGCGATTCGCCACCGATGTGGACAGCCTCGGCGTCGGCCACCAGATCGGTGCGGAAGCCGCGATCGCGGGCGCGCAACGCGAACTCGGTCTCCTCCGAGTAGAGGAAGAACCGCTCGTCCCACGGCCCGCACGCGTCGAGACACGCGCGCGACATCAGCATCACCGCGCCGGTGGCCCAGTCGGCCGACCCGTCACTCAGGTACGCCGACGGGTCCACGACCGTCTCCCCCAGCGCCGGGAAGCGTCCGGCGCGCTGGCCCAGCACCGCCTCGCCGAACGCCCGGGGCACCGACGGCTCGCGGCGCAATGACAGCGCCACCTGCCCGTCCTCGCCGACGATCCGCGGCACCGTGATGCCCACGCCGTCGCCCAGCCGCGACATCAGCGTCGCGACCGAGCCGGGCCGCAGCCGCACGTCGGGATTGAGGATCAGGACCGCGTCGTACGCCGGTGCCGAGCGCACCGCCGCGTTGAACGCCGCCGCATATCCGGCGTTACGTCCGGTCTGCTCGATGTGGCAGCCCGGAACCGCCGCGACGGCGATCGCCACGCTGTCGTCGGCCGAGTTGTTGTCGGCGATGGTGAGGTGCCAGCGGACCCCGCGCAGCCCGTCGTCGAGCGAGTCCAGCAAGCCGGGCAGGACGGCGGCGCTGTTGTAGGTCACGACCACCACCGCGATCGTGGGGGTGGTCAGGTCGCGCGGCTGCTCTCGTCGCGTAGCCATGTGGTGAAGTCTCCGGAACGGATCGGACGGCGGGCCCGCCACCGGGTGATGACGGTGACGGCGAGGAACGCCGCGAGTTTGGGCGCCGCCGGCGGGTGCCGGCGGACGATGCCGAGGAGGTCGGCCTTGCTGGTACGGGCCGCGTCGACGGTGCCCGGCATGGCCGCCTGCAGCTGGGTGGTGGCGGTGACCGACCGGACCCGGCGGCGCAGCAGGTCGCCGAGGGTCCGCGGCGCGTGCACGACGACCCGAGCGCCGGGCACCACCCGCCGCTCGGCGGGCGCGAACGCCACCGACGCGGCCAGGTCGTCGCCCATCACGTCGGGAACGGCCCGCAGCCGCTCGCGCGCCACCGGGCCGACCGCGATGACGCCGCGGCCGAACAGGCCCTCCCGGACGCCCGGAAGCTCCTGCCAGATGTCGTAATACCACCGCACGAGCCAGGACGACCGTCCGGTGTCGACGGTCCGGTCGGGTGCGGTGGCCAGGACGCCCGGCTCCCGCAACCCCGCAGCCAGCGCGCGCAGATCCGCGATGCCGAGCTCGACGTCGGCGTCCAGGAAGATCACCTCGTCGCCGGTCGCCCGGTCGTCGCCGGCCCGCAGCGCCGCGTACTTGCCGGGCTGTTCCAAGGCGACCACCTCGACGGCCGGGCCGAACGACGCGGCCACCCCGGCGGTGTCGTCGGTGCAGCCGTTCGGGACGACGATCACCTGGATCTCGCCCGGTCGCGCCCCCTCCAGCAGGGCCCGCAGCAGGCGTCCGATCACGAGGGATTCGTTGTGTGCCGGGATCACTACGCTGATCACGCGAGCAGTATCTCGGCCACTTCGGTGAGGCGCCATCAACTGTCGTATGTAAATCAACGAACCCGATGGCCGAGTGTCTTCGCCGCCGATCCGCGTAAAGGTGGCGGGACAGGGAAGAAACGGAGAGGTAGGGAAATACGTGTACGTCACGGTACGCGGCCGGCCCTCGAAAGCCGCGGGCCCGCAGGCCGGCCGGGTGGCGACGACCGTCCTGCTTCTCGGCGTCGTCAGCCTGCTCACCGACATCTCGTCCGAGATGGTGGTGGCGGTGCTGCCGCTCTACCTCACCACCGAGGTCGGCCTGGGCTACCTCGCGTACGGCGTGGTGGACGGCCTCTACCAGGGCGTCAGCGCCTTCGTGCGGATCGCCGGCGGATACGCGGGCGACCGGGGTGGCCGGCCGAAATGGGTGGCCTTCACGGGGTACGGGCTGTCCGCGCTGTCCCGCATCGTCATGCTGCCGGCGCACGGATTCGTCGCGGTCACCGGGGCCATCACGGCCGACCGGCTGGGCAAGGGCCTGCGCACCGCCCCGCGCGACGCGCTGATCGCGGAGTCGTCCGAGCCGGCCATGCTGGGCCGCGCGTTCGGCGTGCACCGCACACTGGACACGGTCGGTGCGGTGCTCGGCCCGCTGGTCGCGTTCGCCCTGCTGGCGATGGTGCCGGGCAGCTACGACTCGGTGTTCGTCACCTCGTTCGCGTTCGCCGTGATCGGCGTGGCCGTGCTGCTGCTGTTCGTGCCCGACCTGCGCACCCGCGCCGGGGCCGCCCGCGTCGGACTGCGCCGGGTGCTGCGCGAGATCAGCGGCGTACGGCTGCGGCGCCCGCTCGTGGCGACTGGGCTGCTCGGCGTGCTGACCATCGGCGACGGCTTCCTCTACCTGGCCGTGCAGCAGCGCGACGACCTGGCCGCCACGCTGTTCCCGCTGCTCTACGTCGGCACCAACATCGCGTACCTGGCGCTGGCGTTGCCGCTGGGCCGGCTCTCCGACCGGATCGGGCGGTCCCGGGTCTTCCTCGGCGGTCACGTCGCGCTGCTGCTGGCCTATCTGGCGGCCGGCGGCCCGTTCAGCGGCGTGGCCGGCACGGTGGTCGTGCTGACCCTGCTCGGCACCTATTACGCGAGCACCGACGGCGTGCTGTCCGCGCTGGTCAGCCGCCTGGTCAGCGACGAGGCGCGAGGCAGCGGGATCGCCGCCGCGCAGACCGTGGTCGCGGTCGCCCGGTTCGTCTCCGCGCTGGCGTTCGGCAGTCTGTGGGTGCTGATCGGGCGGGGTGACGCGCTGCTGCTCGTGGCCGGCCTGCTAGCGTGCGCCCTCCCGGTGGCCTGGTGGCTGCTGCGCGCATCGGAGGTACCCGCGTGAACACCAGAGCACGGCTAGCGATCCTGGCGGGCGTGGTGGCGGTGGTGCTGGTCGCCACCGGCGCCTACGTGTTGCGGGTGCAGCACAGGCAGGCCAATGCCGCGCCCGTCGCCGCGCGCGCCGACCTGAGCACGGTGCTGGCCGCGCCGCATCTGGTCTTCCGCAACACCGCGATCGGCAGCGAGCTCGGCAAGGTCGCCGTCGTGCCCTTGAGCGCGCCGTCCGGGCCGCGGGCCTTCACCGGCGCCTCCTGTGAGCGGATCTACGCCACCGGAAGCCACGAGATCTGCCTGTACGCCCGGCGGGGGCTGAGCAACACGTACAAGGCGCAGCTGCTCGGGCCGGACTTCCAGACCGTCACCGACGTGCCGCTGAGCGGGCTGCCCAGCCGCGCCCGGATGTCGCGCGACGGCAGCCTGACCGCCACCACCACCTTCGTCTTCGGCGACTCCTACGCCAACGTCGGCCAGTTCTCCACCCGGACCCTGGTCACCCGGCTGGACGGCAAACAGACCGCGGACCTCGAGCAATTCCAGTTGTACGCCGATGGCAAGCGCGTCACGGCCGCGGACCGCAACTTCTGGGGCGTCACGTTCGCCGACGACGACAAGTTCTACGCCACCGCGGCCTCGGGCGGGAAGACGTGGCTGGTCGTGGGCAGCCTGTCGGCCAAGAGGATGACCTCGCTGCGCCGCGACGTGGAGTGCCCGTCGCTGTCGCCGGACCGCACTCGGATCGCCTTCAAGAAGCACGGCGACCTGCCCCCGGGCCAGTGGCGGCTGGCCGTCTACGACTTGCGCACCCACACCGAGACGCTGCTGGCCGAGACGCGCAGCGTGGACGACCAGGTCGAGTGGCTCGACGACGACACCGTCCTGTACGGGCTGCCCCGCACCACCGATGCCGGCGCCGCCACCAGCGACATCTGGGCCGTCCCGGCGGACGGCTCGGGCACGCCGCGCACGCTGGTGGCCGACGCGTGGTCGCCCGCGGTGGTCAGGCCGTCTTGACCGCGATGATCGACTTGGTCAGGCCGGCCAGGCGCTCGTTGCGGATGGTCGAGCCGGGGAACAGGTAACGCAGCTCGGTGCGGTCGATCAGCTCGGTCCAGAGCACGCCGTCGAGTGCGTCGGTGAGGCCGCTCGAGCGTACGTGGGCCAGCGGCCACCGGCGGGCCATCGCCGCGCGGGCCCGGATCGGCATGAACTGCATGCCGGGCGCCACCCAGTGCGGCTCGACCGGGAAATACCGGTACGGCGTCTGGATCCAGTGCGCGTCGGCGAGTTTGTGGGCGTTCTCGGCGAACCGGGCACGGCGCTCGTGACCGCCGACGTGTTCCAGCACCGAGTTCGAGAACACCAGGTCGTATCGCCGGGAAGCAATCGACTCGGGTAGATCGCACGCGTTGGCGTAGTCCGTCGTGATCCAATCAGGAATGTCGGTATCGAGAGGTTCGATGTTCAGCACGTGCACGTGCTTCGGGTGCACCGGCGAATGCATCCAGGTGTGCGGGTCGCCGCCGAGATCCACCACCGACATCTGGTCCAGGCCGGGGAACGTGCTGGTGAACCACGACCAGCGCGCGGCACGGCGGCGCGCACCCCACGAGTCGTCGTCGCCGACCAGACGGGAACGGAGCGACTTCCAGGCCATCGGTGTGACTTCCCCCCAACGCGTACGGACATCAGCAGTGTGCAACTTAGACAACCAAACGGCTCTATGGCTCAGTCGTTTAACCGACACAACCTCGGCCGACCCGCTCATAGGCCGATGCCCGGGCGTACGGCACCCTACGTGCATGCCCAGCGAAGCGCCTCGCCCTGCCCGCCGCCGCTGGCTCGTTCCGGCCGCCATCGCCCTCGCCGTCGTCGCCGGCACCACCGTGGGCGTGCTGACCACGCGCGACAACGCGAGCACCGGCACCCTGGCCGGTCAGCAGGGCAGCGCGCCGTCCGCCACCCCCGGGCCGCGGAGCCAGGCGCCGACGGTCAAGCCCAGCCCGAGTGCGAGCGCGAGCGCGACGCCGTCGAAGACCCCCACCAAGGCCAAGTCCGGTGCGGCCGCCGTCGAGGCGAAGAAGTCGACGTTCCCCGGCGCGTCGAACACCGGCGTGCCGGCCGGCGTGAAGCTCAAGCCGATGACCGGTGAATTGGTGGTGTCGAAGGCCGGCGCGGTCGTCGACGGCATCGATCTGGTCGGTAGGCTCGTGGTCAAGGCCAACAACGTCACCATCAAGAACTCCCGGATCACCGCGCCGGCCAACCTGCCCAACCAGGGGCGCGACGAGTTCACCGTGATCCAGCAGGACACCTCGGTCAAGGGCATGACGATGCAGGACTGCGAGATCGACGGGTCCGGGCTGGTCTACCGGGCCATCATGGCGTACAACGGGCTGACCGTCAGCCGCTGCGAGATGAAGAACATCGGGCACGGTGTCGAGATCGGCACCGACTACGTCATCAAGGACAGCTGGATCCATTCGACGACCGACGGCCCGGACGACGACTGGCACGTCGACGGCATCATCAGCTCGATCGGCGACAACGGGCTGATCGAGCACAACACGATCGTGCTGTCCGGCGGCAGCCTCACCGGCGCGGTGAGCATCGGCAGCTCGATCGGCCCGATCGACAACGTGATCGTCCGCAACAACCTGCTGGCCGGCGGCAACTACTGCGTCTACATCCAGGATCAGGGACACCCCGCCACCAACATCCAGGTGGTCGACAACTGGTTCTCCACCCAGCAGGAGAAGAAGGTCGGCGTGTACGGGATCTGGTACGGCAGCGACCTCCCCAAGGACCTGGTACGCCGCGGCAACAAGATCCTCGAGACCGGGAAGCCGGCCGACGACGAGCCCGACTGGGGCTGAGAAAGGCGCCATGAAGATCACCACCGCCACCGACCTCGAGACGCTCGCCGACACGTGGCGCCGGTTCGAGATCGTCAGTCCACACGCGAGCCTCGAACTGTTCACGGTCGTCCACGACGCGCTGGGCGAGCAGCCGCACGTCCTGCTGCTGGAGGAGGACGGGCGCGAGCCGATCCTCGTGGTGGCGCGCGTCGAGCGCCGCCCGGTGCGGGTCAAGGCCGGCTACCGGACGCTGTTCACCGCCCCGGCCCGGTGGCTGGTCGTGGTGGCCGGCGGCATCGTGGGCGCGCGGACCGCGGACGACTACCGCGCGGTGATGCGGGCGCTGACGGCGAGCCTGCGGCGCGGTGACGCGGACATCCTGCAGCTGTCGAAGGTGCCGGTGGACGGGCCGCTCGCCGAGGTGGCCGCGAGTCACCTGTCGTGGCTGCGTCGCGGGCACGGCGCGGCGCCCCAGGTGCACCACACGTCGGACCTCAGCGGCGGCCTGGACAGCCTGTTGAGCCGCCGGTCGAAGGGCACCCGCTGGCGGATCCGCAAGCGGCTCAAGAAGCTGGGCGACCCGGAGGCGAAGATGAGCGTCCGGCGGATCGGGCCGGACGACGCCGAGGACGACGTCGTGCGGATTCTGGACTCGATCGCGTCGGGCAGCTACCAGCGCGGCATCGGGGTCGGGTTCGCCGACGACCCGCTGCATCGCGCCTTCGTGCGCTGGGCGATCGCCGGCGGGGCGTACAAAATCTGGCTTCTGTCGCTGGAGGGCACGCCGGTGGCGTACCTGAACGGGCTCACCCACCACGGCACCTTCCACCTGTTCGAGACGGCTTTCGACGCCGCGCGCGCGGACGACGAGCCGGGCGCGATCCTGCTGGCCCGGGTGCTGCAGGAGCTGGCCGACGACCCGGCGGTGGACGGGTTCGACTACGGGTACGGCGACGCGCAGTACAAGTCGTCGATGAGCGACGCCTCGTGGGACGAGACCGACGTGCTGTTCTTCGCGGCCCGGCCGCGGGCGCTGTCGCTGAACCTGCTCAACACCGGTGCGGCCACCGCGGTCGGGCTGGGCAAGCGGGTGCTCGGCGGCGAGCGGGTGGCGGCGATGCGCAAGCGCAAGCGGGCCGAGCTGTCCCAGGGCGACGCGTGACCGCACTGGACGGCACCCGCGAGGATCTGATCGTCTACCTCGCGACCGGGTGGTGGGACGGGCCGGCCGGCACCGACCGGCAGCTGGCCACCGCGCTCGGCCGGTACGGTCCGGTGCTCTACGTGGACCCGCCGATCTCGGGGCTGACCCGCTTCCTCAAGCCGCAGCTCGCCGGGGTGGCGGCGGCGCCCCGCATTCAGGTGCACACGCCCCGGCTGGCGCGGCTGGTCACCCGGGTCACCCCCGGCATGACGCGGCCCGTGCTGCGGCATCTGCGGGCGCCGCAGGTCCATCACACGCTGCGGTCCGCGGTGCGCGAACTGTTCGGGCCGCGGGGCGCGGTGGCGGCGGTGGTGTCCAGCCGGGTCGACGAGAGCTGGCCGCGGCTGCCCGCCCGGCACCGGCTGCTGCACGTCACCGACGACCTGGTGGCCGGGGCGGAGTTGCTCGGGCTGCCGCGGGAACGGCTGATCCGGCTGGAGAACGCGGCACTCGCCGGGGCGGACCGGGTGAGCGTGGTGTCGCCCGGGTTGCGGGAGCGCTACGGGAGCCGGGCCGAGCTGGTGCCGAACGGGTGCTCCCCCGAGGCGTACGCGGGAGTGGATGAGGCGCCGCTGCCGGACATAAGGCTTACCGGGCCGGTCGCCGGATTTGTCGGGCACCTCAACGACCGGATCGAC
This sequence comes from Actinoplanes sp. TBRC 11911, assembly GCF_012933445.1. Lineage (GTDB taxonomy): Bacteria > Actinomycetota > Actinomycetes > Mycobacteriales > Micromonosporaceae > Actinoplanes. The sequence goes on along the minus strand of NZ_JABBNC010000061.1, from coordinate 4,717 downwards.
CTCAGCCTGCTGGAAGCGGTCGCCGACACTGGGTGCGCGCTGCTCATCGTGGGGCCGCTGGCGCACGGCTACCGGGAGGCGGACCGCTTCGCGGCGCTCGCCGGGCGCGGCAACGTGTCCTGGGTGGGCCAGCGGGCGTACGAGGAACTGCCGTCCTATCTGCGGCTCATCGACGTGGGGCTGACGCCGTACGTGGACAACGCGTTCAACCGGGCCAGCTTCCCGCTGAAGACGCTGGAGTACCTCGCCGCGGGCCGGGCCGTGGTGGCCACCTCGTTGCCGGCCCACACGTGGCTGAACACGCCGCTGATCACGCTGGCGGACGGCCCACGCGACTTCGCGGCGCAGGTCGGGCGCGCCTTGGCACAACCACGGACCCCTGCGGGCGTACGGGATCGGCGGTCTTTCGCGGCACGGCACAGCTGGACCGTTCGCGCCGAGCGGATGGCCGAGCTGCTGGGTCTGACTACCCGAACCAGTGTGGGGTAGACGTGCGCACCTGACGGGCCGGGTGGGTGAACCGCCAGACCGTGCCGCACAGGCCGATCATCAGACCCAGCACCATCACGTACGTGGTGTAGGCGAAGACGTCGAACGTGTACGCGATGAACATGGCCATCGCCTGGATCGCGACCAGGCACATGCACAGATGCTTGTCGGCCTTGTTGGTGGCGCGGCGGAACGCGACGACCGCGACGACCAGGGCGGTGATGTGCAGGATCGCCAGCGTGGCGACCTGCAGCACGCCGCCCTCCAGCGCGGTGCGCAGCCACTGGTTGTCCAGGTACTGGTACATCGGGGGCACCCACGTGCCGGTGCCGCGGCCCAGCCACGGCCGCTGCGAGAAGTAGTGGCCGACCATCGCGTACCGCTCGGTACGGGAGGTGATGCTCGGGTCGTCCTCCGCGTCGGCGAACAGGTTCAGCAGCGTGCGCCCGATGCTGGGCAGCACTGCCGAGAGCGCCACCAGCCCGCCGACGCCGAGCACGATGACGTTGTAGCGCCGGCGCCACGTCCAGAGCGGGATCAGGAAGGCCAGCGCGATCACCATCGCGATGATCCCGGTGCGCGAGATCGTCTCGAGGATGCCGAGCGTGACGAGCCCGGCCGCGATCGCGTACCGGCGGCGTTCCTTGGCGGTGTCCGAGTAGAGCGCGAAGTGCACGGCGATCGGCCAGCAGAGGGAGAGCGTGCCGCACAGCTCCAGGTAATGCGTGGTCGTCGCGGCCACCCGGACGCCACCGCCGCGCTCCTGCAGGCCGATCAGATCGCCCATCTGCAGGCCGGGAATCTCCAGATACTGCACCGGATCGACCGGCGAGACCGACTGGACCACGCCGATGATCGACATGAACACGCAGCACCAGACCAGAACCTTCAGCACCAGGCGGACCCGGTCCCAGTTGGTCAGGCCGTCGGCGGCCAGCAGGATCACGCCGAAGAACGCGAACGCGCTGAGCAGCAGCCGGTCGGCGGCGTTGGCCTCCATCGCGGTCAGGCCGCGCTCGAAGCCGATCGCGTACCCGGCCAGGAGGGAGGCGAAATAGATCAGCACGACCCAGCGCACCGGTTGCGGACCGGGCATGGCCAGCCGGGGATGCGCCCGCGAGCCCAGCCACCAGGCGAACATCAACACGCACAGGATGACCGCCGGGCGGCCGACGTCGGCGCTCGTGCTGGGCAGGATCGCGAGCGACGGAATCAGCGTCAGCAGGCAGATCATCAGCCCGAACACGACGGCCGCGTCGACGCGGCCGAGTCGCCGCCGGGTGGCGTAGGTGCGATTACCGGCGACCGCGGGCTCGAAGTCCGCCGGGTGAATGGCGGGAGCGCTCAACGCCGGTGGCCGCCGTTGTCGTTCGAGGACTGGCGCGGGCCGGGCAGGATGATGGTCGCCTCGCCGGGGCTGTCCTTACGCGGCTCGGACGGGGCCTTCACCTTGGCCTTCGCCACCCCGTTGGTGCCCTTGCGCGGCGGTATCGTGCCCTCCGGGAACTGGATCCGCACGGTCTCACTGGCTTTGGGCGCCTCGAAGACCCGGGGTGACGGCGAGACGGGTGCCGCCGCGATCGTCGGTTCCGGCAGCGCGGCCTCGTCCTTGCGCCGGCGACGCCGCCGCAACCACGCGTCGAAACCGATCGTCACGGCAGCGGTGAGCAGCATGCCGGTGCCGAACACGGCGATGATGGCCCGCTTGACCTTGCCGCCCGGACGGTCCAGGTTTTCGCCCTGGTCGAGCCGCTCCACGGTGATCAGATCCTGGGTGCGGACGCGGTACTGCGTCTGCAGCTTGAGCGTGCTCTCCTTGAACCGCTTGATCACCGCATCGGTCGTCTCGACCGCCTGCTCCCTGGTCAGGCCGATCACCTCGATCGTGGCGCCCGCGACCGGGTCACCCGAGGTGATCTTGAAGTTGGTGCTGTAGCCCTCTTTCTCGAGACGCTCCAGGAAGGTGCGGTCGACCGTGGCGTAGTTGCTGGCCTGGCTCAGCGCCTCGAGCCCCAGCTGGTTCCACGGATTGACCGGGATCTTGCGGGCCTCCTCCTCGGTGACCGGCGGAGTCTGCGGCGGGATCAGCTGCACGTACGACGTCAGAACGTAGTCGGCCTCGATCTGCGTGGCCGTGTACCCGGTCCCGGCGAACGTGAGCAGAAGGAGGGGAAGCGCCAGATACCAGCGCCGCACCAACACCTTCGTCGCGTCCCAGAAATCCACTGAGTCCTCTCCTCCATCGCTGCCCCCGCCACCGTCACGATGTCGTCGCGATGGATCCAGCGCTGGCGGGCGCGTCAACCATCGGCCTCATCGACAAGGCTCAGTGGGCACAGTACCGATGCCCGTCACCTGCCGACTATCCACTGGAAGGGTCGAGATCCCGACGCTTTGTCGGCATTCTTGCCCGTCACTGGATTCCTACAATCCCTGCGTGCTGAACATCGTGGTCTACCCGCACGACATGGCGATGGGCGGGAGCCAGCTCAACGCCATCGAGCTGGCCGCCGCGGTGCGCGACCTGGGACATAACGTGACGATCGCCGGCGATGACGGACCGTTGGTGCAGATGGTGACCGACCTCGGCATGCGTCACGTTTCGATCCCGTCGCACCGCCGTCGTCCGTCCACCGTGGTCGCTCGCCAGTTGCGCCGGATGATTCGCACCGAAAAGATCGACATCGTCCACGGATACGAGTGGCCGCCCGGTTTGGAGGCCGCCGCCGCGGTTTATCCGCTCGGTGCGTCGGCGGCGGTGTGCACGGTGATGTCGATGGCGATCGCCCCTTTCCTCCCCCGCGATCTGCCGCTGGTGGTCGGGACCGAGGCGCTCCGGGAGACGACCGCCGCGGGTCGCCGCGGCCCGGTCTACCTGATCGAGCCGCCGGTCGACGTCACGGCCAACGCGCCGGCGCATCCGGTGGGCGACTTTCGTGCCTCTTTCGACCTGACTGACACGTCTTATGTGGACATCGTGGTCATTTGCCGCCTCGTGCCCGAGCTGAAGCTCGAAGGCGTGCTGACCGCCATCGACGTGGTCGGTGACCTGGCCCGATCGCTGCCGCTGCGGCTTACGGTCGTCGGCGACGGCACCGCCCGGGACGCGGTCGCGGAGCGGGCCGCGAAGGCGAACGCGCGGGCCGGTCGGCGGGCGGTCGTGCTCACCGGACAGCTCATCGACCCGCGCCCGGCGTATGCGGCCGCCGACATCATGCTCGGCATGGGCGGTTCGGCGTTGCGCGCGCTGGCGTTCGCGAAGCCCCTGGTCGTGCAGGGTGAGCAGGGGTTCTGGGAGCTGTTGACCCCGTCCAGCGTCGACCTGTTTCTGCGCCAGGGGTGGTACGGGGTGGGCTCGGCCTCCGGTGCCGGCGCCGCCCGCCTGGCGTCGATCCTGCAGGCGCTGGTGGCCGACCCGGCGCGGCGCGCGGAGCTGGGCGCCTACGGCCGCAAGCTCGCGGTCGAGCGGTTCAGCCTGGAGCGGGCCGCGGTGATGCAGGAGCAGATCTATCAGGACGCGTTGTCGGCGGCGCGCCGCTCCCTGCTGTCCCAGACCGGCGACGGCGTGCGGTCCGCCGTCGGCGTGGGCACCCACAAGGTGCGGCAGCGTTACCGGTCCTTCCGAGGCACCCGCAAGACGGACGACTTCAACGCGGTCACCTTGGCTTCGACGGTCCTGTCAAAACCTTCATAAGGTACGGCGAGCGAAAAGTCCCCTAGGTTTTACGGCCACTCGCCTGCCAGGCAAGGCCGTCCCCGGCTTCCGGCCCTTGCCCCCGCAAAACAGCCCCGGCGCCGCCTGACCTCACTGCGCCTTGGTCGACGCCGGTGCACCTTCGTCGACGCGGCCCAACCCCCTGGTCGACGCTGCAGGTCTGGCGTGGGACAAATCGTGCCGGCTGCTTGCGAGCACGCGAAACACAACGCGTAAAACAAGCGGCGCGCGTTGTCTGTCGCGGGCACGCTCACCCTGATTTATACCGATAAATCGGTATTTAGTCGGCGCGAAGCAGGGCAATGGACTGCCACCTGACGACGCCGCTCGGCGGTTGTCTCATCATCCGGCCGCCGCAGGCTACATCGTGGACTCGCGTCCTTATAGGACGGTCGATTTGCACCCTATCGATTCTTTTGCGGCCACCATTTGCTGCCTGATTTGGAGACCTTGGAGAGTTGCGCCCACATACGAGCCCCAACTTTCCAAGGTCTGAAACTGTTCAGCTGGTTT
>NZ_JABBNC010000060.1 GCF_012933445.1 Actinoplanes sp. TBRC 11911 | reverse complement strand
CATGCCGGACCAGCTGTCCGACGCTCACGCCAACCGCGTTACACCACTATCAGGGACGCCACTCCCTCCTATCCCCGCCTCGTGGCGGCGGACAGGCTGAGACCGGCGGCCTCAGCCTGCCCGTGGGCACAAGGTGAGGCCGTCGCCCGCGAAGGCGGGCGGCAACACGAATCTGAAGCGATCCGGCTACGGTGTCCTTGCTCAGCCAGCGCTCGGACGACGAGTCATGCGACGGTCCCGAGACCGTGGACTACCTGCGCGATCATGCAGGTCAGGGCGACGCGGTCTTCGGCACGCCACGAGTCCGGCAACACGACAGTGAAGGTTTCACCCCGCAGGATCGCATCGCCGCAGCTTTGGCCGTCCTCGTCGGCAAGCATGATCCTGGTCAACCCGCGGGCGGGTCGATCCGCCCACACCTTCACTCGACGCTCCCCGAACGTCTGCTCGATCAGTTCCACGGCGTACTCGGTCATTGACGGGAACTCCATCATGTGGCTCTCAAGATGAGGTCTCTTCACCGTGCGATCACCACCTCGTCATCGAGGATCTCGAACGAGGGGATCGCCGTCGCCCGTCTCAGGAGCTCCATCCAGTCGTCGATGATGGCCATCGGGCCGTCGGGGTCTGGTAACGGATGCACCTCAGCGAAGTCCGGGGTGTCGTCGGTCAAGGTGCCTACGGTTGCGAGCACTCCAGCGAAGACACGTATCGCTTCGCGCTTAACCGCGTCGAGGCGGCCACCGACGATCAGCACGGGCACGCCATCCCAGTCGATCAGGCCGTACACGTCCTTACCGACCGTGGTTGTGGCATGCGGTGTGTCGCGTCGGCAAATGATCAGCTTGCGGGTCTTCATCGTGTTTGCCCGTCGTCGTTGCGAGCGCCGGGTTTGGAATGTTGCGATGGGGTAGACATCGGTACCCCCACCTCCAACTAGATGCGAGGCGAGGCAGCCGGCCGCCACCGGCTCGCCTCACCAAGGGCGGTAGGCGTTACCCGCACGTCTTGCGGGTGCCGGTGGTGCCGTACGGGCACCGGGGCTGCTTGGTTCCAAGCAGCGTGTTTTGGCCGAAGGCGGCCCTGGAGCGGGTCCCGGGATTGACGATCCGTAGTGTGATCGTCTCGGCAGATCTGGTGCCGGTCTCCCAGTCCGCCTTTATAAGCTCCGCGTCAGCGACGATCGACGGATTCGTCGTCGCCGTTTGTCGTGCGGCGACGGACGGCTGGTCGCACATAGGCCGGTAGCGGCTCGCCGTCGCGAACGGGATCGTAGTGCTCCGTGCCGCTGCCGGAGCGCTTGGCGGTATACATAGCCCTGTCGGCGCGACCGAGTGCAGTGTGCGGGTCACCTCCGGGCGCACGGCAGATCCCTATGCTGACGCGGACCGGCCGGGCGACCCCGTCCATGGTGGTCGGGATGGCGAGGGCTGACGCGAGTGACTGCTCCAGCGCGACCGGGTCGCGTTGAGTGATCAAGGCGAACTCATCGCCGCCAAGACGTGCGACGAGGTCGCCCGGCTCGGCGGCACAGCAAAGCCGTTCGGCCAGCGAGAGAAGGTAGGCGTCACCGCCCGCGTGGGTGTGGGTCGCGTTGATGTCATGCATGCCGTCGACATCAATGACGGCGACAGTCACGTCGCTACCCGCGGCCTCGAAGAGACGCCGCTCGGCGAGCCGACGAACCGCGAGGCCCGTGACCGAGTCCGTGTGCGCGACGTCCAGGTCCACCCGCAATTGCGCCAAGCGCTCCCGGAGGCGTACGGCACGCAGGTCATAAATCGCCACAACGTCGGCCAGGACGACGACGTTGAACAGGACGAAGCCGCCTGCCAGAAGGTCATGACCATTGAAGAGTAAGAAGGCGGCCAAGAATTGGATCGCCGTCACAATGGCTATTCCAAGCCAGCGTAGTGACGTGTCCGAGGATCTAAAAGGCATCCTGTGGTTCTCCTCTCTTGACTGAATCGGGTCCAGGAATCGCTGTAAGGATCCGCAGTTCAGGAGTTTGAGATGCTGATGACGGCCCGCCCGGGTTCACTGGATTTACTGCTATAGGCCGGGCGAGACGGCTGTAGAGAGCGACTAGGTTGTCGCTCTGTTGCAAGGCCGCGATCTGGCGGTTCACGATCTCCAGGTAGGTCAGCTCGATGGCGTACTCGTCACTGGTGGGTGCCAGGTGGGTGCCGTCAATGGCCACGAAGCTGTTGCCTGGTACGGCGTGCAGCGCGCCGTAGTTGGCGTAGCTGTCGCCGCTGATCTGAAACGCTTCCAAGTGGCTGGTCGGTATGTCCATAGCTCGCTCGGGTAAGGCGTTGTAAGTGCGCATTGCCGCCACCCGCGGCTGGGCGAGGTAGTTCTGTTGTGCCCAGGCAAGCTGGTACGCCTCGGGGTCCTCGCGGTGGCGTGCCAGGAAGGTCCAGTACGGCTGTGCCGGCCGAGTGCCAGCGACTACTTGGCTCCATAGCTGCCACCGGTGCCAGTAGGTACGGTGGGCGGCAGCACGCATGGCCTGGAGGTTGAGAAGAAGGATTGGGCCACCGGCAGCAGTGTCGTGCTGCGGACGCAGGAGACTGGCACGGCGGAAAACGGTGTTGGTCAGGAAGTATTCGGCGGTGCCGAGGGTCGCCAGCGATGCGGCGGCCAGGCGGTGTGCGGCGACGGCGGCCAGGTCGTCAGTCGGAGTGCCATCGGGCACACACGCGACGGTTAGCCACGGGTAGGGCATGGTTTCCTCCTCGAAGAACATCAGGCAGTGCAGGCATGCCGAGACCGGCGTGCCCGAAATGGCGTACGGAAGGACCGAAGGACGGTCAGCAGTGCGCGGAGAGGTCCGCGGGGCGGGTGCCCCAAGAGAGGGCAGCCGCGTAGGTCACGCAATGGGCGGGCGCCGACGGGCGGGGCAGGCCGACCGGCCAGATGGCGGGTGGGCGGTTGCGACCGCAATCGTGGGCAGCGAGGCCCGAAGGATAGTTCCCAAGGAGTTCAATTGAAATTGAGCCTTCACCGTAGCCATCGCACCCAACAGCGCACCGAGACCGAATCCCGCAGTGAATCGCCGTCTGACCTGGGTTGTTGGGTACTACGACTCGATGCCACCGTTGATCGGCGGACCGTCGTTGGGCGACAGCGATGCGTTGTTGGACGGAGCGGTGACCAGGAATGGTTCGGTGCGCATCAGCTCGACGGCGAGGCCAGCCACGTTGCGGCGCGGGCGCAGTGCCGCTCGTCCGCTTCGATGAGCATGACGCGACGCCCGGATACCCGTGCGGCAATCGCCGTGGACCCCGATCCCAGGGCGCGTAGTCTGGTGACTGTCTTCCGAGCTGGGGGAATGCGGTCAGCGGCCTACGTGGAGGCGGTCGCGGGCCTGCTCACCACGGTTCTCGCCGGCTGGCCGCGCACCCAGACTCCGGTATCTGCGCGCCCGCGTCGATACCGCGCGGTGACCGTCGTTGACGGTTAAACCCTGCGAGGTTCGGGCCGCGGCGGCCGTCAGGTCCACCGCTTTCTGCCTTGGACACCGGCACCGGCCTGGCCCAGGTCACCGTCGATACCAAGAGCAATGAGATCCCCGCGTTCGGCCCGCTGCTTGATGCCGTCGCGACGGTGCTCGGCACCCTGGCCGGGGTGTTGTTCACCGCGGACGCCTTGCATACCCAGACTGGTCACGCCGACGAGGTCGCCCGTCGCGGCGCGCACCTGCTCGCGCAGTCAAAGCCAATCAGCCGACCCTGTTCAAACAGCTCAAACGCCCGCTCTGGGCCCAGATCCCGGCTAGGAAAGGAGCCGCGAACGCGGTCACGGCCGGGGGAGACCCGCACCGTCAAAGCCGTCACCCTCCAACGCCCGGTGGTATCGGATTCCCACACGCGGTGCAGGCCGTCCGAGTCACCCGCACCCGTACGTCGCGGGTAAACCGAGCCGTGAATCGCCCTACCTGACCGTTTCGATACCCGCCTGACAAGCCTTGTCCATCGACCTGCAGACCTGGATTCGCCAGCATTGGCCCATTGAAAACCGCCTGCACCACGTGCGCGGCGTGACCTTCCGTCGAGACCAGCACCAAGCCCGGACAGGCAACGGACCCGCCATCCTGGCGATCCTGCGTAACACCGCCATCGGCTACCACCGAGTCACCGGAGCAACGAATATCGCCCGAGCAACCAGACAGGCCCACTGTCGCTCACGCGACCTCATCACCACCGTGACCAGCAGTCACCCGATGACCCAACGACCCTGGGTGAGACGGTCCGCCGCTCGCTTGCTGCGCTGTTGTGCTACGTACCGGGCAAAGCTCTCCGTCGCTGCGGCCCGGAGCTCCGCGAACGTCGGCAGCAGCGCGAGCAGCTCGGCGATCAGGCGGGTGGGACAGCGGCAGCACATTGGAAATGTGCCTTGTCCGTGTGCTCCAGTGTCTGCCACGACCCGGCTTCAGCTTGGAACCACCATCGAGCGCTGCTGCGACACGCGCCAGTCCGTCACTCCGACGGCGCCTTACTCAACTTGCGACTGATTTAGAATTTAAGGTTGAGGAATCTAAATCTTTAATCTAAACTACGTTGCAGAGAGTTTGGTGACCCGGGAGGCCAAGTGGATGCCGTCGATGGCAACTTCGAAGAGTACGAGACGTCTTACAGTTCATGGCAAGAGCTTCGCGAGGACGTGGACGCCAACGGCGGCGTTTTGCGGGTGAGCATGTGGAGCTTGCGCGAGATCACCGGCATGACCCGACTCAAGGTTCACGTCGTGGCTAGTATCAGCGAGGCCCTCACCGATGTCGGACTTGCCCATCTGCCTACCGATTTGCCGCGTAATCAGAACGAGTACGTCGTTGTTTATCGGGCGACCAGCGAGGCAGCCGCCATCATAAACGCGGTGCGGAACGGGTCTAGCGGTGAGGCGGCTGAACGGGCACTCCGCAAAGTAAACACCTCGGACAGTATTCAGGCCAACCGAAAAAACGAAGCAAAGCTCGACGAGATCGCCGGCAAAGTAGACGAGTTGGAGAGCTTGCTGAAGGACTTTCGCGATGTCCTTACTCCCTGAGTGCTCGGCCATCTGGTCGTTCGATCTCGGTTGGTGGTGTTCCTAAGATGGATAAATCTTCGCAGATACCAACGGCGTCCTCGACCTTCTCGATTACCAGCGGCGACAGACCACCGAACAGGACGGCGACAAGATCATCAGCTTTGCACCGGCACCACTATCCAACATGAACAGCGTCGCCCGCTGACGTGACTTTGCCAGGTTCGGACACTGAGACTTCCGGGTTGCCGCTATCGGTGCGCGAATCGGACGGGATGCCCGGCCGATCAGGCGGCGCTGGCATGCGACGCGCCTGCCTGGCCGGTGCGGCGCTCGCGCCTTGCACGCCGGTGCGTGTCCTCTTCGGCTTGCCATTGGCTGAACCGGCGGCCGGCCATGGTTTTCAGGAAGGCGCGGATGCGGTTAGCGGGAATGCCGACCAAGCTTGGGCCGAGCACGGCTAGCAGGTCCGACGCCTCCTGCGAGGACCAGCCGGCGTCGATGATCGCCTGCTCGTCGGGGAAGACGTCGGCGACCCGGTCGACGGCCGGATCGAGCGCGCTGTCCTGGGTTCCGCCGTAGGAGTACACCCATAGGAAGTTGGCCGGCGGTTCCGGCTCCACGAGGCGCCGAAATCGCTCCACTTCCTTGGTGTACGCATAGAACCGAATGTCGGTGTGGGCAGCGCAAATCCGCTGCCAAGCGTTCAGATAGTCGTCTGAAAAGAAGTCACCGGCGTCGTGTACCCGCACCCAAGCGCCGCGGAACTTCTTCGCCTCGACCTCGCGGCTCATGGCTGTTTCCCAGCCGGGCAGGTCGTCGAGGACGAACGTCAGGTTTGCTTGGTGCTTGGCGCGGACGACCGGCCAGAGGTAGGTGCCCTGACGCGCGTAGCAGACGTGCCGGCAAATTCCGGCAGACGGGCAGGTGTTGAACGTGCGTCCGTCGCTGAGTCGTCCGGCCCAGGCCGGCAGCGACCAATTCCAGACGCCGATCGCCTTTAGTTCGCGGTTTTGGGTGAGTAGTGGTCGTGGGCGTGGAAGTGTCCCGGTGTCGGGGTGACGTGCTGGCATAGAGCTCCCTGATGTGTGGTTGGGGTTAGGCGGCGACGTTGCCGAATGGTCGGAGCGGATCGTCGGCGGGCTGCGGCGGTCCGATGGTGAAACCGCCCGGCTGGCCGTGGTTGCTGGGCAGTTCAGCGAGAACGAGGCGGTGGCGGCCGTTGCCGACGAGCCGCCAGACCGGGCCGGCCGGGTCGGGCCCGGATTCCGGTGAGGTTGTGGCGACGATGAGAGTGGGTTCCGGCCGGTCGGCGAGCTTGCGGTGAAGGTTCTGCTCTCGGATCCGGCTGGGCAGCGCGAACAGGATCGGGTATTGCGGGCCGCCTTCGGCGCACAGTCTGCGATGCGAGGCGAGTTTGTCGACAAGCCGGCCGATCGGTTCGGTGCCGCGGTCGAGCTCCAGGAAGAAGCCGATCTCCTGTCCGCCGTCGGTCCAGACACCATGTCCGTCGGGTTTGATCTTGCGACCGAATTTCTCCGCAGTGCTGCGCTCGGACCACCAGCGGACCAACCGGGTACCGGGGTGATGGCGGGCGTGGATCAGCAGGGAAACAAACACGTCGTTGACGGCCAACTGGTGCTGCAAGATCGGGCTGGAGTAGATCCGGTCCTGCCGTTCGCGTACGGCTCGTGCTGTCGGCGGTTGATTGTTTTCGGCCAGGGCGACGTATCGCGCGGATAGCAGCCCTGGCACCCAGCAAATCGGATCAGGTGCGCCCGGCCGGTTGCGGATGAAGCGGTCGATGAAGCCGATCCTGCGGAGCAAATGAAGGCGGTGGCGGCACGTAGTGGGATTGGTGAACAAGATCGACGTGATCTGTGGGGTGGTCAGGGTGGTGTGTTCGTCCAGGAGGCGAGCGATGGCGTAGTCGCGCGAGCGAAGTCGGTGAGAGACATCGATCAGCGATGGAGTGGTTCGATGCCGTGAGCGGATCGCACGAGCACTGGTCGTCATCGGGTTCCCCGTCGGGTGGCTCCCCGGAGGGAGCTGTCGGGATTTGGTGGGTGCGGTCATGACAGGCTCCTAGCTGGGCTGTTGGGCAATGCGGGGTTAGCCGGCACCCGGCAGTACGGCGCCGAGCACGGGCCGTGGAGTGGCTGATGCGTCGACCGGCCTCAAGGCCAGATCACGCCGGTGTTTGGCACGATCAGGGTGACTCGGCGAGACCGGCCAGTTGGGCTATGGCCGATTGTTTCCCGACGCCGCCGGTGACAGCGAGGCGCAGTGCGGTAGCTTCACCGACGGGGGCCCTTGGTGGGTTGGTGTGCAGGGTGAAGGCGCTGGTTTCTCGGTTGTTGACGATCAGGCGGCACGCGGCCCGGTATTTGTCGAGGTGGGACAAGTCGTGCTCGTCCAGCTCGGGCAGCGTGTGCCGGGCCAGCTGGTGGGCGTCCTCCGGGGAGCAGGAGAAGAACACCTTGTTGCGGGCGTTCGCGCTGATGGCCAGTTGGGTGTCGCGGGGCATCTGGGCGAGGTTTTGGTGGGCGAGGATGAGGCCGAGCCGGTATCCGCGGGCTTCGGCGAGCATGTCGCCGATGCTGCCGGGCAGGTTGAGAAAATTGTGGGCCTCGTCGATGTACGCGAAGGCGTCACGGCGTTCGGATTCAGGGAGCCTGGCCCGGCCGGTTGCGGCCTGCCACGCGGAGGCGAGAACGAAACTGCCCATGAGCCGCGCGGTTTCCTCGCCGATCTGGCCCTTCGGGAGCCGGGCGAGCAGGATGCCGCCATCGAGGATCCGCCGCATGTCGAAGCTCGACCGTGGTGCGCCGAGGGTGCGTCGCACGAAGTCACGCAGTAGAAAAGCCCGTAGCCGCGACAGCACGGGGCCGATGACCTGCGCGCGCAGCGGCGGTGGTGTGGCTTCGAACCATTCCCAGTAGCCGCGTAGACCTTCGGGGTCGTCGAGCTCGTAGGTGAAGTTAGACCGGAACTGCTTGTCGTTGAGCAGTGGTGGGATCAGCGTGAGGGTGGCGTTGGCCTTGCGCAGCAGGGTCAAGCACGCCACGCGCAGCGTGTCGTCGATACGCGGACCCCAATGCTTCGCGAAGATCTTGCCGAAGATGGAGACGATGTTGTCCACGACCAGGTCGTCGTCGTCGCCCTGCAGCGGGTTGAGCGTGGTGCCGGCGGGTTGATCCGGGTCGATGATGGCCAGCCGTTTGGCGTGGCTGGCCGGGATCCGGTCGAGTAGGTCGAGGATCAGGTCGCCTTTGGGGTCGATGACCACGACGCCGCGGTGGGCGTGAATGTCATCGAGGATCATGTTGAGCAGCAGGGTGCTTTTGCCGCTGCCGGTGGAGCCGAGCACGTGGAGGTGCTGACGGGCGTCGGCGACCTGTAGGGCCACGGAATGGCCGCCGATCTCGGCGCGGCCAAGCACCTTGGTACCGCGGCCGCCGGAGCCGACCGCGACGGGAGCGGGCATGGGCTTGGCGCGGGCCCGGTCCAGGCCCGGCACGGCGACGTCTTGCGGCAAGGCCGCGATCGTTGCCAGTTCCTGCGTGGAGAGCAGGAAGCCACGCCGCAGTCGGCGGTCGGCTAGCACGCGGGCCGGATGCCTTATGCGTCGCCGGTGCAGCCGGTTGCGGCCGGTCCACGAGCCGAACGCGGAGGCAATGCCGTGGGCGACGGTGACCAGACGGGGCTGGAGATCGGCGGGGTTGCTGTTCTTGGGGTTCGTGTGCGCGACGCCGAAGCGCAACGCGACTTCCCATTGGTTGCCAGTGAGCTTGTCGATTCCTGCTTTGGCGTCACGCTCGCGTTGCGGGTCCCCCCGCGGATCTTGAATGTGCCGGGCGCCGGCCTGGTGGGGGCGCCGGCGGGCGCCTAGTAGCTCAAGGACGAAGTCGACGAGCAGCCGTAGCCAGGTGGCCGGGTCGCGCGGGTCGTGGGGTGGCTGGCCGGTGCGCAGGCTTTGCACGCCGCGGCGGAGCCGTGCGATCTGGTGGCGGGTGGCGGGGCGGGCGAGAACCTGTACGCAGGCAGATTCCGTGTGGTGTAAGCCTGATGCGGCCGCGATCAGGGTGCGCATCGGGTCGTTGGCGTGGTCGGTCTGCAGCGGATACCAGGCCGGCATGCTGGGCGCGAGCGCAGCGCCCACGGCGAGGGCGTCGCCGGGCAGTGGTGGATCGGCGTCGGTGACGGTGCAGGCCGCGCCGGGCCAGGCGCCGCGGATCGCGGCCTGGATCGGGCCGTGCTGGATGGTGCGTGGCACCCAGATCGCGATCGTCAGTTGCCGGCCGCGCCACCGGTATTCAACGGCAACGTGAGGGCGGCCGTCGCGCAGCCTGCGCCGCCAGCCGGCGTACAGGATCTCCGCGAGTGTCGCCCACAGGGTGGCGGCGCCGTCCGGGTCGACCTCCGGCTGCGGCAAGACAGTCAGGAGTTGGGCGTGCCGGGCCATCCGGTGGTGCCGGCGCCGAACGATGACGGTTCGGACGAGTGCGCCGCAGACGATCACCAGGACGGCGGCGAGGGCGAGCCAGAACCGGTCGCGGCACCAATTGGTGACGGTGGTGGCTGCGTTGAACAGCCATTGCGATGGATTCGGCAGCGTCTGGAGTGCGGGTGGCGTGGGTGAGGGGCTGGACGATGGCGCAAATACTTGAGGGACCGCGAGGGCATGAATCCACATAATTCGGCCTTTCAAGGCGCAAAAAAGGCCGTAGGCCGCCGTCGTGGCGGCCCACGGCCTTGGGGTGGGGGTTGGGTCACGGCCGTTCGTAGCCGTGCGCGGGTGTTAGCGGTTGTCGACCAGGTCGAGGTCGCCGGTGCAGAGCTGGTGTTCGGTGTCGGAGGCAACGGCCTGGAACCCGACGCGATGGGTGCCGGCGATGAGCAGCCCTTCGCCGCGGCGCGCGTTCAGGAGAACGCGGGCTTCACCGCTGGTCAGGCCGAAAACGTCAGCGACCAGGTCAATGGCAGTGGCGGCCTGCCGCAGCAGAACTTGAGTAGCGGCGTTAGCGATGACGACCTGCCCGAGCACGGAGCCGAGCAGATCGACTACGTCCTGGGTGATGACGGTCAGTCCAGTCCGACGTTTGCGGGCGGACTTTGCCAGCCGGCCTAGGAATTTCGCGCCTTCGCCGTCGCGGAGCAAGGTCCAGGCTTCATCAACCATGACCAGCCGCCGCGGGGTGGGTGCGGAGTGGATTGCAGGCGTGTCGACGTCGCGCCAGATCGCATCCAAGGCGAGGAGCATGCCGGGGGCACGCAGTTCGTCGGCGAGTTGCCGGGTGGACCAGCACACCAGCTGCCCCGCGGGGGCGGTGGTAGTAGGACCGTCGAACAGAGCCTTGAAGGATCCGCTGGTCCACGGGGTCAGCCGGGAGGCAAGGGTCTCAGCGGCTTCGGTGTGTTGGTCAGTCAATGCGGTGGCGACGTCGCGCAGCAGGGGCGCCTCCCGCCGCCACGTGTTGGGCTCGTTGGAGATCCCGGCTCTGTCGTAGGCGGCGTTGATCGCCTTGTCGAGGGCGGCACGTTCAGCGGGTGGCGGTTGGTCGCCGAGCAGTACCGCGACCAGCGTGTGCAGGAACAGTGCACGATACGTACGGGCCTGTGGTCGTTGGTCGGCGGGCGGGATGTCAAGCGGGTTGACCCTGACCTCGCCCGCACCGAGGGCAACTGTGACGCCGCCGACTGCCTCTGTGAGACGGATGTACTCGTTGTCGGGATCGATGATTGCGACGTGGACGTCGTCGGCCAGCGAACGCAATACTTCGAGTTTGACGAAGTAGGACTTGCCCGCTCCTGACCGGGCGATGACCACGCTATTGGCGTTGTCCTGCGCCCAGCGGTCCCACCACACCACGCCGTTGCTGTCGGGGTTCAGCCCGTACAACACGCCACTGTCGGATCCGGATTCCCCGGGCAGCGGCGCCGGCAGATCGGAGGAGGCGAGGGGGAAAGCCATGGCGAGGCCGTCGGTGTCCATGACCCGGCGCATACCTATCCCGTCGGCGGCCAGGGGCAACGCGCTGGTCCAGCCCTGCATTTGCCGCCAGGTCGCGGGCTGGGTGTCCAGCAGAACTGACGCCGCGGTAGCTCGCACGTGAGCCACCGCCTCGTCGAGCTCGTCACGGCTGGTGGCGTGCACGCACAAGTACAAACCAACGCGAAAGAGGTTGGCCTGGCCGCGAGCGATCCGTTCGGCTAGTCCGGCGGCATCGTCGGCGGCGGCCTCTGCTGCAGGGTCGCCCAAGCGGCCTTGGCGTGCGTCGGTGCGTCGGTTGGCTTCGAGCCGAGTCCGCTGTTTACGAAGCCGGCCGGCGGCTAGCTGTGGTGTCAGCGGGTCGATGTATACGACGACATCGAGCCGGCCGGGCCAGGAAAGCAATGGGTCGAGCCACGCAGGACCGACTTCCGAGGGATATCCGGTCACGATCAGCGTCGCCGCGTATCCGTCGCCGACTCGCAGATAATGAGGCGCGGTCTCAATGGCTGCCGGCCCTACGACCGCCGCGAGCCTGGCCGCGTCGGCTGTACTCGCGTCAACGGCGGCGCGACCGTGTCGCTTGAGTATCGACATGTCAGTCGCCTCCTGATCCCGTGACGGCCTCATCAGGCAGTGAGCGGCTCCAGCTGACATCGGCAGGGGTGAACGGATCGGTGGCACAGGTCAGTACTGCGGCGGCCTGGCCGCCGTCGAGCACCGCCGATTGTGCGCCGAGCGTGGCCAGGGCAGACGCTGTGTGCTCGGCACGGCGGAGAACCTCGGTGTCGGGGGCCCGACTGCTGGCGGTGACCGCGATGGTGACGGTGCGCCACAGCGGATCGCGCCGAGCCGCCAGGTCCTCGAGGAAGGCTGCGTAGTCCGATGCGGCCGCAGCGAGTGCGGGATTGGCGATGGTCGCGGCTTGCTCGGCAATGCGTCGTCCGTGGCCGGACAGATCGACGCGCTGCGTTGAGACCACGATTTGAATTGGCCCGGATAGGGAGTTGAGCCAGCGACCGTAGCTGCCGATCAATGCGGCCTGCTCGTCGCCGGTGCGGAGGCCGATGTTCACAGTCGTGCAGGCGACCAGCGCCACCGCTTGTGTACCGGTGTCGATAACTCCGGTGTCGCTGATCGCGTTGGCGGGCAGCCGCAGTACCGGCACGGTAGCGGCCGGGGTTGTCGTGGGCGGTGCCCAGGTCGGTGGCGATGTTGGTCGGCCGGCTGCCGGGATCAGCCGGTGTGGCTGTTGGGTGTGCCTGATTGCCGCCAGTAGCCAGGCGTCCATCGGCAACCCGTCACGCCGCCCTAGCGCAAGCAGGATTGCCGTCCCGCCGATCGGGGTGAGGATCGCGATCAGCACCGGCTGCGGTACCAGTGCGCCGAGCGCCCTGAAGATGACGAGGCCGACCACCGCGGCGACAGCCAAGGTGGCCAGCTGCCGCGCGGTCAGCCCGTAGACGATCTTGTCGGGCGTGTCGATGTCGGCCGGGATGCGGGCATGTGGACTGACGTCATCGGTCGGCCGCATCGTCGCCTCCGCGGGCCGTCATTCCTTCAGCGCCGCGTGCTTTCATCGCGCGGGTATACAGATCTACACCGGCGGCGAGTTCGTCCGGCGTATAGGGATAGATTGGTCGGCCGGTCGGCCACGCGAACGCAACGACTGCGGGGTCGTCGCGTACCGGCTCTGCGGCCTCGGCATGGGTCTGTGCGGTGTCGTGTGTAGCTGTCATTTGGGTGCCTTTCCGGGTTCGGATGCGCGGGCTTTAAGAGCACGGGTGTAGAGATCGACGCCGCCGGCAATTTCGTCGGCGGTGTACGGGCGCGCCACTCGGCCAATGCGATTGGCGTTTCCGATGCGGTGCGGGGCGGCAGACCTCTGAGGCATCGCGCGCGGCGTTACGACGGAGCGCGGCGCTGACGAGGGCTGCGGTGGTACGGAGGCGCTGACTGTTCGCGTTTTGAGGGCGCGCGTATAGAGGTCGACGCCCTCGGCGAGCTCATCGGGGGTGTACGGGCGGATGATCCGCCCGGTCGGGTACGCGATGCCGACACGGCCCGGTCCGGCTCCGGCTGGACGCAACGACCGCCGCCCGGATCCGGCGGGACGAGACGCGGAGGCGTACGAGGCGGGACCTGTGGCGCTGCCGGTGCTTGGACCTGTCCCACGAGCCAACCGGCTGGCGCCGTGGCCTATGGCGAGTCCGCGAGAGAGGCCGCGGGTGAGCTGCTGAACCGCAACGACACGCAGAACGGTGCCGGCCCGGCTCGGCCGGGCTTGCGTGACGAAGCGCCGCATCAGTGCCGGAATCTTGACAACGGCCCACAGCAGGCAGACGACGATGAGCAGATTGAGGATCCCCGCTGGGTCGCCGTCGGCGACCGACACGCCCAACAGCGGCAGATTGCTGTTCGGACTAAGGAAGACCAGCAGCGTGGCATGCAAGGCAACCGCCTGAACCACGACGATGCCGACAGTGCCCAGCAGCGTGCGCCACCACAATTTGGCAGCACCTTCAGTATGAGGAGTGCCGTGCAAGGCCAACGCGATGGGTGCGATGCCGACGGCGATGACCAGAACACCGAGCCGGATGATCCACTGAACGATCAACGTTCCGGTGAGGGCCGCGATCAGGCCGCCGACCAGGATCAGCAGAAGGCTGGTCGCGGTGGCGCCGGTCTGGCCTTTCATGGCGGAAACGGTGATTTCACGCAGCTGCCGCATTGAGCCTGGCGCGGTGATGTCCTGGCTGGTGAGCGCGGCTGTGAGCGCGTTGGCCAGGCCGATGACGGTCGAACACAGCGGGACGGCGAAGTTGGCCAAAATCAAGCCAAGGACCAAGCGCGGAATCAGTTCGCCCGGCCCGACTTGCGACTGAAAAGTGCCGCGGCCCATCACGACAATGCCCGCCCACAAGAAGGCCAGCACGAAGCACACGTTCACAATGGCGAGCGATGTATTGGCGAACGCGGTGACCTGCGGCAGAACGGTCACGTCCGGTGTGCTGAACGCGGTTGCAGATAGCAGACCCCAGAGCAGATCCAGCACACCGATTACGGTCGTGGCTAACCAGCCGAACAATTCGCCGAAGAGTAGTTGGCTCCCGAACCAGCCCATCGTCAGACCTTGATCCAGCCCTGGACGAGCGCCAACAGGATCGGTGCCAGAAACGCCAGGGCGTAGCCGATGAGGCCGTTGCGGATGATGGAGTTGGCTTTCTCGATCTCGGTGGGATCGCCGTTGGAGCTCATCCGGCGCGCACCGCCGTACGTGACGAACAGCGTGGCGACACCGACCAGCATCCCGACGATCCAGCCTTGGATGTTCGCGATGATCGCGCTGAGCCGGGCGGTGGGCGAGGGCTCCGGTGGTGCCGCCCAGGCCGGGCCGGTGCTGGCGAGGATCGCCGTGGTGACGGCGATGACGATGAGGGATTGGACGATGCGGCGGAACATGGGCACCTCCGGCCCCGCGTGCGGGGCTTGACATGGATTGAGGTGCGCCGCCGAGGAGCTGGGGCAGGCCGTGGGAGCATCGCTCCTTCCGGCCGAGGTGATCGAGTGCGAACACGGCCACTCAGGCCGGCCCAGTCCCGATCCCCGGGGCGCCGGCATCGGCCGCTTCTCGGTCCGATGTCGTGCCCACGAAGGCCTGCGGTTGGGCGGTCAACACAGCGTCTGCTGCCGGTCAACGGCCCAACTTCGACCCAACGTTCCGTCGGCGTTGGGCAAAGTCAGGCGGCAGCGGCCTGCCGTTGAGTGGCCGTCGTGCCAAGGTGTGTCGCGGTGACGCAGCTGCGGGTCGCAGCTCGGCGGCGGGGTCGCAACGCGACGAAGGCGAGGTCGCCCTCGCGAATCGCATCGAGGAGCCGGCGCTCGGCCTTGACGCGCCACGACGATGCGAGGCTCGGGGAGATACCGATCTGTTGCGCTGCTTGAGCGAGGGTGGCGTGTTCCAGGCGGGTCGCGGCGATCAGGTTTGCTTCGTCGGCGTCCAGGACGCCGATGGAAACCGCGCGGGCCAGTACGAGCTCCGGGTGGTCCCACGGCAGGATCGGTGCAACCGGGCTGGTCACGTCGGTGTGGATCAACTGAGCGTCGGAGTCGGCGTCGCGCGCTTTGCGAGCGGCGCGCACGCCAGCGTCGATTAGCCGTCCGACCACTCGGGGTGGTTCGAGATCGATCGTGCGTAGCCGTTCGACAAAGCCGGCCAGAAGCTCCGCGTCCAGATCCTGCGTGTCACCGCGCCATCCGGTGGCCAGCAGTCCGGCGACGTGCCGCAGGCCGGGCATCGCGATGCCGACGGCCGCCACGACCCAGGCGGGTCCGTCACGGCGGGCCCGCACGACAAGTTCCCGCCACACCGCGTCGCGGACCTCGACGCTGGTCTGCGGCGCCAGCAGAAGCGTCTTGAGTCGCTCCAGCGGCAGAATCTCGTCCGGCAGGGCGGGAAACGCGCGTCCGTCGAAGCCGATGTGGGTCGGGGGTTGGATCAACAGCATGAAGGCCCGATGCGCCGCAGCCAGCGGCGATGACGGCCAGGATTGAGTCGGCATGGCGCCCTTCGCGAGGTGATCGGCAACCGCGCCACGATGGCGGTGCACAACCTCCATCCGCGCATGTCCGCCCAACACCCCATGGCCGATACTTTCGAGTCGCGCGGGCCGTTGTTCCTGCTCAGCGACGATGCCTCCCCAACTGTTGGCCGTGTTCCGCACCATCACCCGACGTGATCTACACAGCTCAAGAGCTTGTTGCCCACTGTTGGACCACCAGGCACAGCCAACGAGATGCAGCGACGCGAATAGTGGGCCGGAGCCTGCGCGCCTCGGTCGGTTGAGCAGAGCGAGGCCGTCGTACGGACGATCCTGTTGGGCTCCGTTGGGTGACAGGCGAGCAGAGCCGGTGGTGTACACCGCGGGCGGGCGGCCATTGGTAGATGCGAACACGGTCGTTCAGCGCGGGGGCCAAACGCGCATGAATGCTCAGCCTGATCCCGCGGCTTCGCCCGGAGCAGATGCACGACTCTTTGACGACGGCGTGCCGATGCAGCACGACGACGCGCGCGTGGTCACCGACGACATACCGATCGCCGTCTGGCGCCTGACCGCGCGCGATGGCAGCGCACCAACCGCGGACCCCGGTGCCGTTCTGGCTCCACGACTGGCCCGCCGACTCGTCCTTGTCTATACACGACACGGCGACGTGGTCATCGACTTCGACGGCGACCCGCATCTGCAAACCGCGACCACCGACGCGTCGCGGTCGTACGTCTTAATCACCGATACCAGCAAGATCGCAGAGCTCGACGGCATTACCGCACCCATTAGCCTCATCGTCCTGCGGTGGCCACCACGCAATACCGTCGCGGCCGCCGCCGACTTCAGAGATCTCTTTGCCGCCTGCCGGCTCATCATGACCGCCGAGACCAGCGCGATCGCCATAGTGAGCTCATCAGCGCCTGGGCAACCAGGCACCACATACGCGGAACATATCGCGGAGCTCCTACCTGCCGCGCGTGCCGCCGACCTCACCCACGTCCTGCAAATCGTCGCGGTCACCGGCCAGCACGACGGCGACGAGTTCCTCTACTACGCCACTCCGACAGAAGCCGAAGCGGCCCGCCAGCGCCAGCCGGCCGACGGCTACCACGTCGACCTCCTGGTTTTCGCCAGCGAGTCCGATCGTCGTGACTAGCCGCCGCGCCGACTCATCTGACAGACCGTCCTTGACGTTCGCGTCACGCGCTGCCTGGGCGGGGCTGCCCGGCTTGCCCTCACCAAAACAGAAGAGCCGTACGGCGTCCCTCAGCGTCATCACGTCCGTCGATCGCGACGGGCGACTCGCGGACCGGTCTCCGATGAGCGTCATGCGTTGGTCGCCTGGACAACCCGTCAGCTTCTCGATTAAGCCCGGACCGATCGTCGTAGCCGTACCCGAGGGGTCTGACCGTCTCAACGGACGCGGACACCTTCGGCTTCCGGCACTCATTCGGCGCCGGTGCCACATCGAAACCGGGAGTCGAGTACTCGTCGTACCGAACCCGGTCAAGGCCGAGGTGCTCGTCTTGCCCGTTTGGGTGCTAGACGACCTACTCGACAGCCACCGTGCAGCTTCACCGACCGGGCATACGGCGAAATGACCGCGCCTTCACACGGACGCGACCAGCAGGTAGCGATGCTACGTAGTCTGCTCGATGAGCTTGGCATCACGCCGGAGCAGCTCATCGCCGGCCCAGCTACTGTGGCGGCCATCCCGACATTTGCCGAGTATGTGCCCCTGCTTTCCGAAGCCGTGTCGCCTGGTAGCCGCAAGGTTTACGGTCCGTACTGGGAGAGGATCTGTGAGCGGTGGGGTGAGCGCCGCATCACCGAGCCCACACCGCTGGAGATTAAGCAGCTCTCCGAAGAAGTCCGCCGTAATGCCATCGTTCGCCGCAACACGCGCGGTGGCCGCACCGCGGCCGAACACCTAATCTCGGCGCTTCGGTGCCTGTATCGACACGCCACGTCGGACGGCCTGATCCGTGACGCCGACAACCCGGCAGCGAAGGTGGCCAAACCTCGCCGCTTGGCGAGCCATCGGATGGCACTGTCCGTATCTCAGCTCGCAGAAATCAGCGCGGCGGCCGGCGCAACTGGCAATGATCCGGATCTCGACTGTCTGCTGTTGCGCCTGCACGTCGAAACCGCTTGTCGTCGGGGTGGCGCGCTTGCTCTGCGCCGCGAGGACGTCGACCCTGACCTTTGTCTGATCAGCCTTCGCGAGAAAGGCGGCATCTTCCGCCGGCAGCCGATCTCGCCCACCCTCATGCGACACCTGCTGGTCCAGCACGCCGAACGCGGCTCGGATGACGCGAGCACTCGCCTGCTGCGGTACCGCGACGGCCGTTCGTTGACCTATCGCCGCTACGACCATTTGTGGCGGCGCATCGGAGCCCACCTCCCATGGGTGCGTACCCAACAAATCAGCACGCACTGGCTGCGACACACCACGCTCACCTGGGTCGAGCGAAATTGGGGCTACGCGGTTGCACGTGCCTATGCCGGACACGCACAGCCGAAAAACGCCGGCACCACGTTGACCTACGTCCAAGCTGACATCCATGAAGTGGCCGCAGCGCTCAGCGAGCTCACGGGAGAGCCGCATCCGCTCGCTCCCTGAACCCGGCAGACCACGCACTGTGGATGCCTTGCCGACGCAGCAGCTGCACGAACTGACCCGTGCGTTCAGATTGCCGCGAAGGCCACGCTGATCTTCACCGCGAACCGTCGCACCGAGCCCAGGCGTGCGACCGCGCCGGCGGTCAGTGAATCCAAACGGCCACCTCCCACCTAGCTCCAGCATCCTGGCCAGTCAACCGCCGGAGGGCCTAGAGGATCCGGCTGGCCGTAGCCAGGCCTTGGCAGGTTCCGCAAGACGTTTGGGATGCCCCGCCACCAGAGTCTTGGTGATCACCGGCATCGGTGAGAACAGACGCGTACCAGGATTCACCCGCCGCTGCAGCGGTGTGCTTGACCATCCCCCTGGCGACCTGGTTTCGGTAGTTCAATGGAGACCGGGAGCCGTCTCGTGGCGGGTCAGCAGGCGGCGAATGTGAGGATCTCGCTGGGACAGCAGATCGTCGATCAAATTTAATGCCGCCGTACGCACGTCGGGAGTATCAGCGGAGGCGTAGGCACGGATCGCCATGTCGGATACGAGTCCCTGGTGGGCATGGCGTGTCACTCGACGAAGACCGAGGGGCGGCTCGTCTCCCATCAGAAGTCGGATCGCGTCGATGACGATAGCTGACCCGACGTGGTCAGAATCGTCCAATGCCTTGAGCAGGGGCCACGGGTCGTCCAAGTAGGCAGGACTCGCCAGGAACGCCGTCAGGAGGGTTCGGCTAACCGGGTCTGGTTCAGCGAAGGAACGAACCCATTCAGCAGCTGCTTGACGCACCGCCAGGTCCTCATCCCGGAAAAGCTGACCCAGCCACTCGGCGCACCACCGTCGTACGCGAAGGTCGTCGGACTCAACAAAGGCTGCGGCAACTTGCGCCACGCCTCTGCGGGACTCTGGCGAGCGCCATGACGCGTTCAGCAGAGCGGCCGAGTCGGACTCCAGGGCCATCTGGGCGGCTAGGCGCCCACCAGCCTCGCGTGCGCTCGGGACCCCCGACAGGGACATCTGGATGGCCAAGAACCGCAGTCGCGGCCCCGGCTGCCCCTTCAACCTCGCAATGCATCGCTCGACGTATGGCGTGGCCAACACACGATGGTGAGCGCCGCGCACAAGCCTGCCGAGGAGCTCCCGCGCCAAGCTCTCGTCGTGTTTTGCCACGGTGAGTACCGCGACGGCGGCGCAGGCGCGCACAGCTCCGAGTCGATCGCTACATATGCTTCGCAGTGCGTCCGCGAAGAACGGCAGGCGCTCGGGACGAGGCCAGAGAAGAGCACTAATTGTCTCCGCCGCAGCGCCTCGGACGCTGTTGATGCCGGCCGTGAGCGGGTCTCCGTCATGGGGGTCACCCTGCTCGTCCCCGGGCAACCACAAGTCCTCCTCGGGGTCGGGGTCCTCGGTGGCGTACCAACGCACCATCGCCAGAACATCGTCCGGGATTTCCATGTCGGCCAATCGAGCTAGCGGCTTGCCGATCCAGAGACCTCCCGGGCGACCGGGTAGCTCGTGGATCCGTCGCAGCGCCGAGTACAGGGCCTCGGCCTCGTTAGCGCTCACGGAGTCACCTGCGCCGATCAGGATCGCGGACGGATACGCCTCGTGCACGTCGCTTGGCATCTCGAGAACAAGGTTGAGGAAGCGACCCGGATCTTGTCGTGCCTCCTGCTGCAAAACGGTGGACAGCTCGTGAGGTCCGCCCTTAAGCCACCCTTCCTCCTTCCCGTCAAGGTGGTATCGCCGCATCGCGCCAAGCCATTGCTCATCCGCCATCCGTGCGGCGGAGGCTGCCTCGATCGGCGACGGAACGAAGCCGAACTCAATGCCCCGCGGAGGCGAGGGCCTATCGCCAAACCTCCGCTGGAGTTCCAAGCGACGCTGGCGTGTTTCCGGCGACATGAGGGTCGCGTTCAGACCGTCGAGCAGAACGAACTGTGCTGACCCTTGGGCTGCGCGTCCGTGTGCCGTCCGTTCCGAGTCGGGGTAGAAAGCGAGAATCGACTCCTCAAGGGCGTGCCTGTGCGCGGGCGTGAGGTGGGGATGGATCGCCGCGAGGAGCTCACGTGTGACCCAGTATTGGCTGCCGAGATACCCGCAGCGATAACGAGTTGGGTCGGCCACGAGGAACTCGAAGGCTTGGCCTGCGTACCGGTCTGCGTTGCCGGCCCAGGCACGGTAAAGCAGAAAGCGGGCGATCCTAGAGTCTGTCAACGTGAGTAGGTCAGCTTCGTACGGCAGCAAGTCGACAGTCGTCAGGGCTTCTGAGAGGGTACCGAGCAGCGCGTCCGCCGGGTTCTCCACCTTGTTCACGACAATCGGCCGCCAGGAGGTTTGCGTAGATGCGAGGTACGTGGTCACGTGGGGAAGAACGATCGACACGAACGCGGCGGGTTCGCGTGATGCCATCGCACGGAGAAACCCGACGATCGCATGGTGGCGGCCGGTGACGGCTTCGAGCGTTGACCCGCGTTCGCGGGAGAGCAGGAGCCATCGAGCGACGAAGGCGTCCAGCACCGCGAGCCTTCCCTCGGTGTTGCCTTCGCATTCGGTCAGGGAGTGGAGGAACAAGCCGTCCGTCATCACGCCGTCATCGTCATACAGGCCGCGAGCCAGCGCCGCTGCGATGAGTCGGCAGAAGGCCGTCGATGAGCCTGTGGGTGCCCGGTCGATGAGCAGGCGCAGCCTGTGCCGCCATTCATGTATGGGGAGGAGGGCGATCAGGATTTCTGCGACCCGTTCGCTATCCCACTCGAGGGCAGCGTCGAGCATGGTCGCCGCCACGGCTGGCTGGTCGCCGACAGCCCATCGCAACACCGCGCCTGCTGATTCCGCATAGGCAAACCAGGCAGGGGTCGTGAGTACCTCCAGAACTGGATCGGCGCTGACAATCTCCCAGAGCGCCTGCGACGGCGCTTGGTCTGACGCCAGTACCGACAGCGCGACGTCCTTGAGGTGATATCGGATGTCCGGGTTGCTGAGGATGCCGCTGATAGAACGTTCGTACGCTGCATGGTTCGTGCCACGCTGGTATGTGAGCACCTGTCGCACCAGCGAGCGATGTGAGAGGTCCTGGTCGGTAGCCAGAAGTACCGACTCCAGCGGAAGATCTGACTCGGCCCACGAGCGAGCGATGACCTGATCGAACAATGCCTCGTGCGAGAACCGAATCTCCCGCTGGTCCTGAATCAGCACCCCGTCCCGTACGAGATCCTCCACGACTGCCGACATCGCCTCGAGTTCCCGCACGTCCACCCCGCGAGCCCCGGTCTCTTTGGCCCTCTCCGCAATCAGCTTCAGCGTGGTCCACTTGACGGTCATGTCCGCACCGCCCAATCAAGGTATCCGTCGACGAGCTCCTGCTCAGTGGCGAAGTCGAAGAACTCCGCTGGAGGCACCTTGGTAAGAATCCGAAGGTTTCCAGGGTTGCGCAGGATGGTGATTTGATCCTCGCCGAACTTTGACAGGTCGTGACCAGCGGTGACGAGCGCGCCCGCAGCCTGCTCTCGCGACAGCAGGGCGACATCGAACCGGGCAGCGGGATCAGGCTCCCGCACCAGGCTGCGGAGCCGGGTGTCGGTGTCCAGGTCCTCGGTGCGGCACGAGACCAGGACGGCCATATTGGGATACGCGGTGGCCTCGCGCATCACCTCGCTGACCGCTCGGAACAATTCAACCGGCTTATCGCGATTGACGCCGACGGAGTCCAACGAGTCGATCACTAGGACAGCCGTCTTGGTTCGTGCCACAGCTGCGAGTGCCGCCGCTGGCGGTATAGCCAGCCCCAAGGTCCGCCCGACGTCGGCGCTGGACGTTTCGCGCACGAGCCGGGTCACGTCGATGGTGAGGACCTCGACGTTGGAGAGCAGGAGCTCGCGCACCACCCCAGCGAGCACAGTGCTCTTGCCGCAGCCCTTCCCGCCAGTGACCAGCGCAGATTGGGAGGATCTCAAACACTGGGTTATTCGTGAGACCTCCTCGCGAACGAGAAACGAGGCGTTAACAAGATTCTCCTCAACCCCGGTGCGAAAGAGCTCCGTTGCCGCGCGTACCTCGTTGGCCGAGGCACCCGTCCCGCGCAGCATCGTGCCGTCCTCAGCCAGGCGCCGGATCAGCTCATCCCGGTCAAGCGGTCGGTACAGAGATCCGCGGACAACATCGAGGAGAGCTGCCACCGCGTCCTTCGGGTCGCCGTCGAGGAAGGCTCCGGCGCGCTCGCGTAGGCGCTCCTCCAGGGTCCAAGCGTCGAGGGTTCGCGCCTTGATGCGGCTGCGAAGCCAGGTCCACGCTTCCTGGTCGGTGACGTTCCAGTGCTTGTGCTGTAGGTCGTCGAACGCGTCCGTCAGCTCCTTGCTCGACAGGAAGTGCGTGATGAAGTATGCGAGCGAGGTGCTCTCAGTGGCGTGGTCACATAGCTTGCCCAGCGGGTGTGCAGCGTGCGCCGACACGAAGACGCAGGTGGAGAGTTTGTCGCCCGCGAGCTTGCTGCGGAAGTTCTCGAGCACGTCCTCGCCCTGCAGCGCGGCGAGAGTCCACTTGCCCAGTTGAGCGTTCTGGTACTTCACCTGGTGCCACTCGCGGGTGCCTGCCCGGTCCACGAAGAACTCGAAGCCAACTCCGGCCTTGCCCGGCGGCTCCAGCGTGATCGACTCGGCCAGACCGATCAGCAGGTCGATCAACATGTAGATGGTCCAGTGGTCTTCGTAGATACCACTGACCTTGGAAGCACCGCCGCCGTGCAGGGCGACCTTCGAGGTCGTCATCAACCACCCTCCGCACGGACAGAACAGCCAAGCGCGAAGTCTATCTGCCGACTGGTGCATGGGCGTGCTGCGCCAAGCCGTGGCCCAGCACGTTTACTGGACGCGGTGGCCGATCACCAACGAAGGACCGAGGCTAGCCCGCTTCGTCGGGTTGGTGCTGGGTGTAGGCGTCGTACAGAGCGGATAGGCCGGGGCCCCCGTTGAAGGCGAGTTTCCTGCCATCTCGGCACAAACCAAAGCGCATCATCAGGAACGGCCGTCACCGATCACCCTGGCCGTCGGCTGAGTGGTCCTCCCGACGGGCGTCATCGCGGTAGAACTGGCTCAGCCCGTCCAGCAGGGCCCCTGATCGGGGCCACCGGCCACGTACGCGGTCTGCCGCCGCACTGTATTTGTCCGCGAGCGCGCGTTCTTGCGTTCCGCCGTCGTAGACATCGCGGGTTGTGATGCCGCGCTGATTCATCCTCGCGAAAAGCAGATTTTCGTCGAGGTCAGGGTCGCAAAGGACCTCGAGGACATACCGGATTGGCTCACTGGGCCATGTGCCGTCCTCGTCTGCGGTGACGCCGGACAGGGCATCACCCAGAACGATGGGCAGCACTCGGGCGCGACCAGATGCAGTGAGCATCTCGCGTGCTGTCTCCACCCAACGCAGCATGTTCTCGTTTGTCGGTAGCTGGCCATCGATGGAGCCGGGGAGCGGTGTGCGCCAGTTCCGTAGGATGCTCCGGGCCGCGCTGATGGTCTCTGAGGAGGCCATGTTGTCCCGGGCCTCTTGGTCGCCCGAGCCCGCGTCAGTGTCCTGGTCCTGCCCGTACATCAAGGACACGAGGTCGACGAAGAAGGCGGAGTTGCGGGCGAGTTCACGGTGTATGGCTGCCGGCCTGCGATTGTGATCGAGAAGTGGCTGGTAGAACCACTCGAGTTCCGCGAGTAGCGTGTCGTCCGCGCCGGCGTCCTGGAGACGGTCGAGCAGACGGCCGACCGTGTACTGCGGCGACGGTGCGCGCGAGATGTCTTCGCTCGCGGCCAGAGTCGGACCTCGCAGCGCCTGAATTGCCAGGTCGAGGTCGGCGCCGAGGTCGGCATGGCTGAGCAAGTCGATTGCGGTCCAGCCCCGGCCGTGCTCGATCAGGCGCCGCGCGACGGTTGACGTTAGGCCGTCTGGAATGCCCAGCGGTTGCATGTCGCGCCAGTACTCGTTCTTCGCCGCCTGTTCCAGGCCATCGATGAACGTCAGCAAAGCCTCGTCAATCGCCGTCGTCCGGCACAGCGCTGCAGCCTGCGAAGGTCTGGCCGCTGTCGTGGTAGCGAGCCAGTTGCTGTCCTCCTGCTGCCGGTGTGCCGCTAGCCCGGTGGCCATCGCGTGCAGGGATGGCGATGAGCCTGCGAGGTGATCGAGGACTGCTGAGTCGTGGTCGGTTGTCACTGAGGCCAGGGTGTAGCCGACGGCTGCCGGGTTCTCGGACGTCTCGGCCAGGCGAAAGACTGCTGGGAGCCCGTCGTCGAGGCACCGTCGAACCGCTTCGGCCCGTGCAGAGGCAAGCGCCTCGAAGTCTGGGTTTTCGCCGTCGAGGTTCACTCTGCGGCGAAAAGGCAGCCACGAGAACAGCTCGGCGTCATCGGGTTGGCTGCCTGGGAGGGCGTGTGTGTCCAGGAACGCTTCGAGGGGCTGAAGGGCTTGGTCGGGCAGCGCCCAGTCGGCGTTCGGGTGCCGGCGGTGCATCGCGACTCTCTCCGCGAGCTCCGCGAGTACTACGCGGCGGCCTTCTTCCTGCAAGTTGGGCCAAGCGGTCTCGGCCGCGTCGAGGAGCGCGAGCCTGCCGGGCTCCCGGAATCGATCGACAAGTGCGAGGGCGGCGGCGAGTCGGCTCGGGTCGCTACCAGCATCCTCGGCGATGCGTACGGCCAAGGCATCCAGGGTGTCGACGATGTCGTTCATGGTGGCGTGTGGTGGCCTCGTCCAGTCTCGGAACTTCGGGCCGTTGACCAGAATCATCCCTCGGTCGGCGCGGCTGACAAGGTCGAGCGCGAGTCGCCAAGCCGCCATCGGTACGACGGTCCGGACAGCGTCGAGCGCGGCGATGCGCGTCGCCGCGTCCACCGCGCCTTGCGGGATTCGTAGGTGCAGCGCGGCTGTGAGAGAGGCTCTGGGCCGGTTGGCGAGCCGCCCGCCCGGGTCCCGATCGGCGAGGCGGCCCAGCACGACCGCTACGCGCGATAGCAGTGCAGGAGACCAGGCAAGGGCCTCCAGCGCCCACAACAGCGAGGAGTGGGCGCTGTGGGCCAGCCCGAAGTCGTCAGGCGTTTCGGTGAACAGCGACATCACCGGTGGGGCGGTTTCGTCGAGGGCACGCTCGACACACGCCAGAAAGACCCCTGGGGAAGCCTCGGCCAGCAGCGGCAGCAGATCTACAACCGCGTGCCAGCGAGCGGCGTCGGCATCGTGGAGCAACTCGCGGACAACCCGCGACGCGCGCTGCTGACCAGTGAGACCGCCGGGGAGTTCACGGTCGCCGACGACCGCACCGAGGATCGCCGCGGTCGAAGCCATTCCACGGCGAAGCGCGAGGGAGTACCGCCGGCCCGGGACGCCGGTCTCGCTGAACGAGGCAGCGATGCGTTCTCGTGCCGTTAGCCCTGAAGCGGGGTCACCCTCGCCCAGCACACCTGGAGCCAGCGACTGGAACACATCGAGATCGTCGGCCACCAAGGCGTGGTTCAAGGCATCCCAGGCATCCACCGGATCAGCGAACTCCCAGCGGCGATTCCTCAAGATCAGCGGCGCATCCTCGCCCGACGTCAACGTGCTCAGATCCCGCGCAGTCGCCCGCCAGCCGCGATCGGTCAAGCTCTGCACCGCTTCCCGGTCGCCCTGGACATCGTCGGCCCAGGCACCAGCAAGCAGTAGCGGAGCAAGCAGGTTCGCCGTGGTCTCTGAGGCCCACGGCGGCTGGCGGAGCCAGCCTGGCCGACCGATGCGCCGACGCAGCGATGTCAGACTCCGTCTTGCCGCCCGCGCGTACTCTTCGGCCCGATCGTGGTCGAGCCCGGCCGCGATCCAGATCTTTCGGG
>NZ_JABBNC010000006.1 GCF_012933445.1 Actinoplanes sp. TBRC 11911 | reverse complement strand
CACACATTGCTGGCACGCCGATTCCGGCTATTCATCGGCTCGTCTTTACCCGCTCACGGAAGGCGACTCTCATGCCGCAGATGCGCCGATCCGGATTCAGCCATGACGGCAGATTCTCGCACAGGTCGGCGAGAGCCCACGCTCGTCGCATTCTCTCCCGTTCCGGCACGTCGTCACGCAGCGGGGCGAGCTCAAACCTGATAAGAAGCATTGCCTCGCTCAGAAGATGTGCGACCGCGGCCTCGGTTGTCTCTTGCGTTGGCCGTTCAGGCATCCGCGTTGTCCATGTCCGGGCTCCACTTGCTCGTCCAGGTGGACATCGTGTCAGGTCGGCGATCCAGATGATATCCAAATAGGCTGCTCGGCCGTGCTCACTCTCATGCCGCGATTCGCTCGTGTCCGGGACTCAGTCAGGTAAGCCGCGACGAGCTGGGTTTGTACACGATCTCGTCGGTAGCGGGGTCAACGACCAGCACGACCTCGCTCGTGACAAAGAGGTCCACGGGAGCGCCCTCGAAGCCGGGACTGATGTTGGTGGTTACGTGAGCCCATGCGTCGCCCACGTCGTATCCCCAGGCGATGTCGTACACGGACAGGCGCCGGCCGTCGCGGAGTATGACGACGGTTTCACTGCCAGCTCGTCGGGCAAGTCTCTGCAGTCGTTCCTCGTCCTGCGCCGGAGGTTGCGACATGAGGACAGCCTCCGGGAGAGCCGATCACGGATTCGTGCTACGGCCGCACGAGACTACCGGTGCGAGCGGCAGTGGTATCCGCTTTGCGGCTATGAGGCGCGATGCCGACCTTCCGGGGGCGGCCGGAGGCATTGGTCGCGCCGGTTACCCCCTGCGTCTTGACCATGGCGGTCTCTGACGCCCGAGAGGATCTTCACTCCGCCGAGAGCACCCGTCCCGGCGGCAATGCAGCCCGGCCGCCTGCCGAGCAATGCAGGCTTTGTCGCAGCCTGTCAATACCTAACAGCGCAGCTCAGATGCCATGTCTTCCGCGCCGAACGACGACGGAAGAACCGCCTGTCAGGTCTGACAGGCGGTTCGGGTAGTGCCAGCTGGTGGACCGGACGGGACCTCGGTCGGTGTCACGAGGTTTCTTGGCGGGCGTTCAGGGCCTCCAGGACGCCGTCGAAAAGTGCGTTGCCGTGGGTGATGACCTGGTCGGTGTCGATGTCCAGGGTGCCGGTCAGCCAGTCGATGATGATGCCGTTCATGCCTGAGATGAAGGCGCGCGCGAGGATGTGCGGGTCGAGCGTCGAGCCGGCCCGCGGAACGGGCATGAACGCGACCGCGGCGGTGGCGTACTTCTCCTGGGTCTGCCGCCGGCGTTCGTCGACCAGGGCGGAGACGCCGACCGTCTCGATCAGCTTGATGCGGGCCCAGGCCGGGTGCTTCTCGATGGCGGTGATGTAGTTCGTCAGGATCGTCCGGCGCTGGTGCGCGGGGGGATCGGACCGGTCCACGTCGCGCATCAGCGAATCGAAGAAATAGGCGTCGACCTCGTCGTGCACGGCGGCCAGCAGGTCGTCCATGCCGGAGAAGTTCTCCGCGAAGTAGCGCTCCTGCAGGCCGGCCTCGCGCAGCACCGCCCGGATCGACGTCCCGGCGTAGCCCCGGGCGATGAACAGTTCCCGCGCGGCCGCGATCAGCTGCGCGCGACGCTCGGCCCGCCGTTCGTCGGCAGTTTTGCCCCCATAGCTTTTCATCTCGCTCTCACCGTATCGGGGCGGGCGCCCGGTCCGCGAGATGTCAGAAAATGAAGTGTCGCGCGTCATGACCGCTGGATAAACCTTCTGATGACAGCTGACATCAGAACGATTTATCGTGAGCACCACGCCATCTGAAGGCATCTGCCATCAGAAGGATGACATGCGAAAGGTTGTCATGCGGAATTCCTCCGAACACCCCGGTCGTCGCGTGCACACGACAACCATGCCGTTCGTTCCGGCCCGGACGGTGCGCGCCAAATATCGCTACTTCCGCTCGGGACGGCGATCCGTCCTGCGGAAGACAAATCTGAACCTGGATGACGACGATTATGCCATCCAAACAGATTTCACCCTGTCGGACGTCGAGAAAAGGGCGTGGCGGAATCTGTTCGCGGTGGCGCCGCCATTCGACATCCCGCTGCCCTACGAGCTGCCGGCGATGTTGCCCCCGGCGACCCGGCTGGTCACGTCGCTGGGGGTCAACCTTCGGTTTCTTCGACATGTCCGCACTCTGGTCACGTACGACACCGGGCGTCCGCCGCTGCGGGCCGGTGACGGATACACCGTCCGCACGTGGGTCGGCGACGTCACCGTGCTGGGATCGAACAGTATCCTGGTCGTGCTGCACTCCGAGGTCCTCGACGACGACGGCGCCACCCGCGTTGCCCATCAGGCGCATTTCATGATTGACAAGGTGGGGGAGCGGAACATGGCGCGCCTGCGGGCGGACCCTGCGCGAAACAAGACCGACCTCGGTTCGCTCGACCTCACGCGCTATACGAAAGAGACGCTGGACATGAAGGTCGAGACCACCAGCACCTTCGTCGTACCGCCGCGCATGGGCATCCGATTCGCCCGGCTGAGCGGCGACTACAACGTGCACATCTATCGTGTCGCCGCGAGATTGTTCGGCTTTCGGAAACCGTTTATCCAGGGCAATGCGACCGCCGCGTACGCCGTACGGTACATCTCCGAAATTTCAGCCGAGGCCATGAAATTTCTGGACATAGTGTTCATTCGGCCGGTGTTCGTCGGCGAGGAAGTCGAATTCCAATCGGCAGCCCGCAGATTTCGCATGTCGGACTCCCGTGGACGCGTCCTGGCGCACGGCACGTGGAGGTAAATGGGGAAAGCCGGACCGGCTTCCCCCACAAAAAGCAAAGCGCTCAGATCCAGATGTTGTCGTGATAGCGGTAGAACTCTTCCTTTTCCTCGTCGCTCATCTGCGCCACCCGCACCAGCCCCTCGAAATATCCTTCCCGCGGCGCCCCGGGTGAGAAGTGCAGCAGCATCGACGCCGGCGCCCCCGATTCGTTTTTGAAACCGTGGATGCCGCCCGGCGGGACGTGCACGTAGTCGCCCGGTTCCGTGGTCAGCCATTCCTTGCCGTTGTAGATGCGCATGCTCCCGGACAGGATGTAGAACGACTCCGCCATCGAGCGATGGAAATGCGGGTCGGGACCGGTCACGCCGGGCCCGCACTCCCAGCGGTACAACCCGAACAGCCCGCCGGTCGACTGGCCGGTGGACAGGTAATGCACGCGCGTGCCGTTCGGATAGACCAGCTCGGGTGCGGCGCCGTCGGGCCGGAAGGTGGCGCTGACTTCGGGCTCGTCACCGTGGTAAAGGGGCGGTGGATACGTCATGAGCCCATCTTGCCCCGCCCCGGAAGTGACGCACGTGACACGACACGGACGACCCGGCTACAGGAGCATGGCGCCATGGCACACCTTTTGAAGGATCGCAGCGTCCTGGTCGTCGGCCGGGCCGGCGGCATCGCGAAAGCCACCGCCACGGCCATTCAGGCGGCGGGCGGCCAGGTCATTGCCGCCGGCCGCAATGTCGACGAGCTCAAGGCCGCGTACAACGACACCGTCGACGTCGAGTCGATCGACCTGACCGACGAGGATTCGATCGCCGACCTGGCGAACCGTCTCGGCACCGTCGACCACGTGGTCACGACGGCGTCCGCGCGCGTCTACGGCAACGTCCGGGACCTGGAGCCCGCCCCGGTCATGCTGTCGCTGGCCACCAAGGTCATCGGCCCGCTCATGCTGGTGAAGCATTTCGAGCCGCGCATGCCCCGCGACGGCTCATTTGTGCTTCTCGCCGGCATCCGGTCGCGTCAGCCGCTGCCGGGTTCGTCCGCGGTCACCGCCACGAACGGCGCGGTCGACGCGATGACGAGAGCGCTCGCGCTGGAACTGGCACCGATCCGCGTCAATGCCATCTCGCCCGGAACCATCGACACCGGCGCCTATGACCGGCTGGGCGAGCAGGGCAGGTCGGAGCTTTACGCGACCCGGGAGAGGCGCAATCCGGTACGCCGGGTGGGCACGTCGGAAGACATCGCGTCGGCCATTGTCTTCGCCTTGACCAACACGTTCCTCACCGGCGCGGTCATTCCGGTCGACGGCGGGGAGCCACTGGTGGTCTAGGGGAGAGCGCACACCGGCACGGTTCGCGAAACGTCGCCGACGAGAATCGTGAAGAACCCCAGAATCACACCCCCGATCCCGTACGCCATGAGGTGTCGCAGCCATTGCCGCCGCTCGTGGGCGGCGTGGTCGTGGCCGAACCGCCTGGCCGGAGGTGCCGAACTGGTGGACCACGAGCAGTGCCGCAAGGAGATTGGTCGCCGAGCTCCACCGCCATCTCGGTGACCTGGCCTCCTGAGCGCCTCTCTCATCCCGTACGAATGATGCCTGTGCTGGGGTAACGCCGGATGGTGACGGGGTCAGCCGTGACGAGAGAAGGCGGGAGTTCGATGTCCGACTATCCCCTGATTGCCGACCATGGCCTGATCGGTGACCTGCAGACGGCCGCGCTGGTCGGCACCGACGGGTCCATCGACTGGTTCTGCGCCCCGCGATTCGACTCGCCCAGCATTTTCGGGGCGCTGCTCGACCACGAGCGCGGCGGGCATCTGCGGATGCGGCCGGCCGTCGAGGCGTACACAAGCAAGCAGATGTATCTCGCCGACACCGCGGTGCTCGTCACCCGGTTCCTGACCGAGGCGGGCGTCGGGGAGATCATCGATTTCATGCCGATCGCGGAGAACGGCACCGAGGCGCCGCGGCATCGCCTGGTCCGGCTGGTGCGGTGCGTGCGCGGCGAGATGACGTTCGTGGTCGAGGTGGCGCCGCGATTCGACTACGGCCGCGAGCCGGCGCAGACGCACGTGACCGAGGACGGCGCGGTCTTCGAGGGGGAGAAGACCGCGATGACCATGTGCCTGATCCGGGACACCGACGACGAGCGGCTCGCGCGCGCCTCGGTCGACGGCGAGGGCGACGTGCGCGCCGAGATCCCGATGAAGGCCGGGCAGATGCGCGGGCTCGTGCTGGAGACCGGCGTCGCGGGCCCGATCCGGGCTGTTCCGACCGCGGAGGCGCGCCGGCTTTTCGACGACACCGTCGACTTCTGGCAGACGTGGGTGGCGCGCTCGACCTACCGCGGACGCTGGCGCGAGTCGGTCGACCGCTCGGCGATCACCCTCAAGCTCATGACGTACGCCCCGACGGGTGCCCTGATCGCCGCCCCGACCGCCGGGCTGCCCGAGCAGGTCGGCGGCGAACGCAACTGGGATTACCGCTACACCTGGATCCGGGACGCGTCGTTCTCCGTCTACTCGCTGCTCGGCCTGGGATTCACCGACGAGGCGGCGGCGCTCGGGCTCTGGCTGCGCGACCGGATCGAGGAACAGGCGGACAAGGCCGGCACCGGCCCGCTGAAGATCATGTACCGGGTGGACGGGACGGAGATCGGCGGCGAGGAGATCATCGACGGCTGGCGGGGCTATAAAAACTCGGCTCCCGTACGCATCGGCAACGGCGCCGCGGATCAGCTGCAGCTCGACATCTACGGTGAGGCGCTGGACAGTGGCTACGTCGCGTCCCGGCACGGTCTCAAGGCCGGCCACCGTGGCTGGCTCGGCGTCGTCGAGCTGCTCGACTGGGTGGCCGACCACTGGGATCAGCCGGAGGAAGGCATCTGGGAGACCCGCGGCGGCCGGCAGGATTTCACGTACGGGCGGGTGATGTGCTGGGTGGCCCTGGACCGCGGCGTGCGGCTCGCCACCGAGAACGGCCGGCCCGGCAACGTGGAGCGGTGGCGCCGCGAACGTGACGCGATCTACCAGCAGGTCATGGAGCGTGGCTGGAGCCCGACCCGGCAGGCGTTCCGGCAGCACTACCGCACCGACGTCCTCGACGCGGCCCTGCTCCGGATGCCGGTGGTCGGCTTCATCACGCCGAACGATCCGATGTGGCTCTCCACGCTGCGCGCCATGGACACCGAGCTGGTGACCGACAGCCTGGTCTACCGCTACGACCCGGCGGCGTCACCGGACGGGCTGCGCGGCTCGGAGGGCACGTTCTCGCTCTGCACGTTCTCCTACATCACGGCGTTGTCGCAGGTGGGCGAGCTGGACCGGGCGCGGCTGACGTTTGACAAGATGCTGACGTACGCCAACCACCTCGGCCTGTACGGGGAGGAGATCGGGTTGACGGGGGAGCAGCTGGGCAACTTCCCGCAGGCGTTCACGCACCTGGCCCTGATCGACGCGGCCATCGGGCTGAACGGGGCGCTGGAACGGGCGCCGCTCGCGCGGGGGAGGCGCACCTTCGCGTAGGCGATCACCGCTCGCGTCCCGTGTGGATTTCGCGCGGGTGAGTGCGATCTTCGCGTTTGCCCTCGCGGAGCCACCCGTTCTGCCTAGCGTCGGGGTGTCGCGGGCGGACGGGGGTCGAGGTGCTGCGGCCACCGATCGAGCTGATGCGCGCCGCCGGCGTTCCCGACCTGCCGCCGCCGCGGATGTGCCGGGGCGGCTGCGCCTACGAGGTGAAGTGGGACGGCTGGCGCGCGGCGGCGTTCGTCGGCGACGGCGAGGTGTTTCTGCAATCGCGTTCGGCACGGCCGCTGGCAGCCTACTTCCCGGATCTCGTGGAGCATCTGGCCGGGCTGCCCAGCGGTACGGTGCTCGACGGCGAGCTCATCTACTTCGATCCGGTCGCCGGTCGGACGTCGTTCTCGGCGTTGCAGCGGCGGGTCGTGGCGGGGCACGGGCTGGGCCGGGAGGTGCGGGCGCGGCCGGCCACCTTCGTGGCGTTCGACCTGCTCCACGACGTGGACGGGGACCTGCGCGAGCGGCCGCTGCGGGAACGACGGGGACGGCTCGAAGCGCTGCTCGCGGGGGCGGCGACGGCGCTGCAGGTTTGCCCGCAGACCACGAGCTATGACGAGGCGTTGCTCTGGCTCGAGGCGTACCGGAGCTTGGGGTCGGAAGGCATCGTCATCAAGGACCTGGCCGGGCGGTATCGGCGTACCGGCTGGTGGAAGTACAAGCTGCGGGTGACGGCCGAGGCGATCGTCGGCGGGATCACCGAGCCGCCGGTGTCATTGCTGCTGGGACGGTTCGACGACGAGGGGCGGCTGCGGTACGTGGGGCGCACCGGGATGCTGACCGCGCCGCAGCGGCAGGAGGTGGCCGCGCTGGCGGCGCCCGTCGACGAGAGCCCGTGGCCGCGGCCGCTGCCGGTGTCGTGGATGCGCTTCGACCGAGGCGGTCCGGTCGCTTACCAGCCGGTGCGCCCGTCCCTGGTCGCGGAGATCGTGGTCGATCAGGCGTACGAGTCGGGGCAGTGGCGGCATCAGGTCAGGTTTCTGCGGATCCGCACCGACCTGCGGCCGCCGGACGTCGCGGCGTGGACTCCTCAGGGGTGACCTCCCGTCAGGTCGAGGGACATGCGCAGGCCGGGAACGCCCAGCTCGGTGGCGACCTGGTCGACCTGGACGAAACCGACGGCCAGGTAGAAGGCGAGCGCGTGCGGGTTGCCGGTGACCCACAAGCGCCGGTGGCCCTGGGCGCGGGCGGTCTCGGCGACCCGCCCGACCAGCTGCCGGGCCACACCGCGGCGGTGCCAGTCCGGGTCGACGAACAGGTCCTCGAGTTCCGGGCCGGTCGTGACCGTCGCGAACCCGACGATCCGGTCCTGCGGTGCGCCGGCCACCGCGACCAGCGTGCGTCCGTCGGCGATGCCGTCGCCGGCGAAGACCAGGAACTCGGGCCGGGCCAGCAGCATCGGCGCCTCGCCGGCGTTGGACAGTGACGCCGCGCGGAACACCCGTTGCAGCGCCGGCAGATCGGCGACGACCGCGGCACGGATCGCCGGGCTGGTGGTCATGCGTCCACCCCGTCGGTCGTGGTCTCCGCGAGCAGCTCGGCGAAGTCGGCCGGGTCGATGATGGGGATGCCGAGCTTGGCCGCCTTGGTCGCCTTCGCGGTGGTCGTCTCCGAGGTGACCAGTGCGGTGGTGGCGGCCGAGACGCTGCCGCTGGCCCGGCCGCCCAACTCCTCGATGCGCTCGCTCACGGTGGTGCGGGTGTAGCCGGGGACGCTGCCGCTGACCACGTACGTCCTGCCGTGGAGGGGTTTGCCGCCGGTGGTCTGCGGGACGCTCATGGTGACGCCGGCGGCGGCGAGCCGGTCGATCACGCCGGACATGGCGGTCAGGCCGTCGATGACGTGCTGCGCCTTGATCAGGCCCATCTTGTCGATCTCGGCGATCTCCTCGACGGTGGCGGCGCGTAACGCGTCCATCGTCTTGAAGCGGGCGGCGAGCCAGCGGCCGACGCTGCGGCCGGTCATCCGGATGCCGAGGCCGGTGATGACGCGATTGAACGGCTGGCTCTTGCTGTGCTCGAGCGATGCGATGACCTTGGCGGCGTTGAGCTTGCCGAGCAGGACGACACCGCCGGCCTTGGTGTTGCCGACCGGCAGGCCGGACAGTTGCTCCTCGCTCAGCGCGTACAGGTCGGCGACGTCGTTCGCCAGGCCCGCGTTGACGAGGGCGACGCAGAGCGCCTCGCCGGCGCCCTCGACGTCCATGGCGTCGCGGCTGCACCAATACTCCAGCGCGTTGACGGCGCTGCAGGAGGCGGTGTGGCAGCGCCAGAGCAGGCTGGACTTGTCCCACGGTTCGCCGCACTGCGGACACGTCTCGGGCGGGGTCCACGGGGTGAGGCCGTGCGGCTGTTCGCCGATCGGCGCGGTGACGCGGGGGATCACGTCGCCGGCCCGCCACACCGCGACCGTCTGGCCGATCGCGAGGCCCTGCTCCTCGACGAATTTGGGATTGTGCAGCGTCGCGTACGTGATGGTGGTGCCGTCGACGAAGACCGGGTCGAGCACCGCGCGCAGTGAGATGCGCCCGGTGCGCCCGACCCGCACCTCGATGTCGCGCAGCACCGTCGAACCCGTGTCGGCCGGGTATTTGAACGCGGCCGCCCAGTGCGGCGTGCGGCTGCCGACGCCGAGCCGGCGGCGTGTCGACTCCAGGTCGGCGGTGAGCACCGCGCCGTCGATCGGGAACTCGAGGTCGCGGCGCAGCTCGCCGATGCGGGCGATGGCGGCGAGCGCGGCCGGCGCGTCACCGGCGACCTGGATCTCGCCGGTGGCCAGCCGCCCGGCCGTGGGGAAGCCGAGCTCGACCGCCCGGGCCATCCGCTCGCGGTGTGAGGCGAACTCGCCGGAGATGTCGTATGCCGCGAAGGTCATCGGCGTCTCGTACGTGCGGTCGGCGCTGCGGATCGACCCGGCGACCGCGCCGCGCGAGTTGATGAACGCCTTCCCGCCGGCGGCGACCCGGTTGGCGCTGGCGGCCTCGAAGTCGCCGACCGTCATGTAGACCTCGCCGCGGACCTCGCCCGTCCACGGGGTGCCCAGCCGCTCGGGCAGGCCGGCGACGCCGCGCAGGACCTGGGCGGTGACGTTCTCCCCGGTGCTGCCGTCGCCGCGCAGCGCGGCCAGCGCGAGCCGGCCCGACCGGTATTCCACCCGGATCGCGAGCCCGTCGAGCTTGACCTCGACCAGGCACGGCTCGCCGCCGAGGCTGGTGACGAAGGCGCCCACCTCGTCCTCCCCGGTGACCTTGCCGAGCGACATCATCGCAACGGGGTGCCGCACGTCGCCGCCGCCGGACACGCCCGCCGCGACCCGGGTGGTCAGGCCGCGGTCGTCCCAGTCGGGGTGCGCCTTTTTCGCCTCGGCGATCCGGTCGAGCAGCTGGTCGTAGTCGGCATCGGTCATCAGCACGTCGCCGGTGTCGTAATACGACTTGGCGGCGGCCTGGGCACGCCCGACAGCGGCGGCGAAGTCGGCTTCGGTCTCCGTCATGCCGATAACCTACTGGCCGGGTACGACAAGTTTGCTCATCGCCGGGTGTCACGTCGCAGCGGGTGATCCGCCGGGACCTCGACCAGCACGATCCGGACGCCGTCCGGGTCCTCGATCCACATCTCGACCAGTCCCCACGGCTCCTGCCGGGGTTCGCGCGTGACCGGCACGTCCGCCGCGACGAGACGCATATGCTCGGCGCGGACGTCGCGGACCTGCAGCCAGAGCCGGACCGGTCCGGCCGGCTCGTCGCGCGAGCCGCCGGACACCTCCAGGAACCCCTGGCCCAGGTAGAAGACCAGCCCCGGATTCTCCGGCGGCCCGAACTCGCGGTGGACCGCGAGCCCGAGCACGTCCCGGTAGAAGCGACGGCTGCGTGCGAGGTCGGACGGGCGCAGCAGGATACGGCTACTCAGTACCTCCATCGTCCGATCATCTCGCGGGCGGGGCCACGGCCTCGTGGAGCGGGAAGAAGTCGGCGAACGGGTCCGGCAGGTCGCGCCAGCCCTCCGCGCCCTCGGCGATCTCCGCGTCGGTGAGCAGGCTGGCGCTCAGCAACGCCGTCATCGCGTCCGTGTCCAGGCCGAACCCGACGAAGGACAGCATCGTCCTGCGGTCGCCGTGATAGGGATCCCAGTCCGCGTCGGCGGCCAGGCGCCGCATGTCGCTCGCCTCCTCCCAGCGGTCCCGGGGCAGCGCCGCCAGCCAGTGCCCGAGGTTGCCGAGCAGCAACCCGCCGCCCGCGGACTCCCAGGCGATCGCGGTCGCCGGCTGGCTGGCGATCCACAGTTGCCCCCGGCCGCGCAGCGCCTCGCTGGTGAGGTCGTCCAGCGCGTCGTGCAGCCGCTGCGGGTGGAACGGGCGCCGGCTGGTGAACAGCATCGCGTTGACGCCGTGCTCGCCGGCGGGATCGTGCACGCCGATCGGGTAGCCCTCCATGGCCCGGCCGAGCATCCCGGGCATGGCGGGCTGGTGGCGTCCGCTGCGCAGCAGCCGCGTGGCGAGCGCGTAGCAGTCCACGGCCGGGGTGTCGCCCACCCGGACCTGGACCGCCCACGGCGCGAGCCGGTGCAGGACGGCGGTGAGGCGGTCGCGCTCGTCCGCGTCCGGGTGGCTCCACACCACGAGGGTGTCGGCGAACTCGACCTGGCGGGTGAGCACGTCCGCGACGCCGCGCTCGTCGTTGCCGGCCGCGTGCAGCCCGCGATCGGCCAGATCGTCGCTGCTGACCAGGTCGTCGGTGAACCGGGCGGCCTCCACGACGGTGACGAACGAGTCGAAGGACACCAGGTCGGTGAGGCGCACGCCGTCGACGGTGGAGATCGCGCAGGCCGCGGCGACCGCCTCCGGCTCGATGGCGGGCGGCAGTGCGAGAAGGATGTCGCCGCCCGGCCGCCGGCGGCTCAGCCGGGCCAGCGTGGGCAGGACGTCCTCGCGCAGCGTGCAGGAGACGCAGCCGTGCACCAGGTCGGTGCGGTCCTGCTCGAGGATCTCGTCGGCCGTGCGGACCGTGCGGCGGACCACGCCGTCGCGGACGTCCGTGAGGTCGTGCGTGACGAGCACGAGCGTCGGGTCGGTGACCAGCAGGCTGCGGGCGACGGCGTTGGTGGCCGCGGCGGAGAAGCCGGCGAGCACGGTGACGCGGGGAAGGGAGGTCATCCCCCCATGTTGTTGGAAATGATTTTCATTGTAAAGTTGACGGCATGCCTTTTCTCTGTGACGTGATCCCCGCCCCGGACCGGGAGGGCCGCTGATGGCCCGCCGTGCCCTGGTCGAACGCGAGAAGCGGCGCGCCGAGCTCAGCGCCCGCCACTTCGAGCGCCGCGCCGAACTCAAGCGCCTGATCTCCGCCCCGGCCACCGCGCCGGACGTCCGCGCCGAGGCCGTGCGCCGCCTCGGCGCCCTGCCCCGGGACTCCAGCCCGGCCCGGCGCCGCAACCGCGACATGGTCGACGGACGGCCGCGCGGGGTGCTCAGCCGCTTCGGGCTCTCCCGCATCCGCTTCCGTGACATGGCCCGCAACGGCGAGCTGCCCGGCGTCCACAAGGCGTCCTGGTGAACGGCCTCATAGGCGGCTCCGGCGCAGCTGCCGCGTGATGGTGGGGTCGGTGATCCGGTCGTCCGCGGCGAGCATGACGGCCTTGGACAGGATCACCGACAGCACCGGATCGTCGTCGAACGGCAGGCTGAGCTTCTTGGCCGGCCCCCGGTCCGCGACGATGCACAGATAGGCGTCGTCCGGCTCCATCAGGATGTTGCCCGAGCCGAGATGGATCCGGTACGCCCCGAGCGTGCCCGCCACCCGCAGGAAGCGGTCCCGTAGTTCGCACCGGGGGCCGATCGCGAGCCGGGGCAGCAGCCGTTCCAGCGCGTCCCGGCGCATTTCCCCGCGCCCGGTCAGCTCGCCGAACGACGCGCTCGCCCAGTAGTCGTGGAACCGGTCCTCGCCGCGATCCTGCCACGCGTCATCGGCGGCGATCGAGGTCACGCCGACGAACAGGTCCACGTCGCGCATCGCCTCGCTGAACACCAGCGGCGGCACCTCGCTCAGCTCGACCGGCGCCCACGCGCGGCCGTCCCGCCGGCCGAACCGGACCTGGTCGGTCGCGCAATACACCTGCTCCCAGGTGCTCGACTCCACCCAGTCGTGGAGGAAGACGGCCTGCCACTCACCACCGCCCAGCTCCTTCTTGGCCTCGCCGCAGTAACCGCCGTCCCAAGGGCCCAAATAGTTGCTGGCCCAGCCGCGCTCGCGCATCAGCGCGGCCGTCTGCCGGTAGTACAGGATGTGCGCCGCGAACCGGTTCGAGTAGATCCGTGTCTCCTCCTCCGCCGGCGTCAACGGGTAGACCTCGCGAAACGCCTGCTTGACCGGCTGCCGCAGGTTCGCCGTGATCACCCGGCCGCGCCACCGGGCCACCTCGGCCGTCCCGGCGGTGGCCGGATGCCAGAGCCGCACCCGCCAGCCCGCGCCGGGCAGAGCGTCCATATCGGACAGTGTCCAGCCGTCGGTGGTCCGCTCGGGAATCCCGGACGTCCAGCTCGCGCCGTCCGGAGACGCCTGCCAGATCAGTGACCGCGCGGTGACCCCGGTGATCGGGTGCTCCAGATAGCGCCGCACCCAGGTCGCCCACTCCCAGAACCGGTCCTGGGAGAACAGCCCCTCCACCCGCAGCCGCTCGACGGCGAGCGACTTGTTGATCTCGGTGACGGTGGCGCGCGCCTCGGCCAGCGCGTCCTTCCACGCGGGTGGCACGGTGCGAAGAACCACCCCGTCCCGGTACGCGCGTAGGCGCGCCTTGCCGCCGGCAACCTCGACCATGCCCGCCGCACCGTCGCCCAGCGGCCAGGTGCGGCGGCCGTCGCGGTCGAGCTCGTGGTCGTCCACCGCGAGCTCGAGCGCCTCGCCGGGCGCCCAGCCACGCTCGCGGCCGATCCGGTCCAGGGCCGCGCGGACCCGCGGCAGCAGCAGCCGGCTGCGCACGGTCAGACTCAGCCGGGCCAGCGCACGGACCGGTGCGTCGCCCGGACGCGTCGCGAGCACCTCGACGATCGCCGTCGCGGCCATCGGCGTGACCATCTCCGCGCCACCCCGCCGGACGGGCGTCGCCACGACGGAGGCGACGTCGGCGAGCAGCGCGGTGCTTTCGTCGCCCGCCGTGCGCGACTGCAGCCAGATCAGCCCGCGCAGCAACGAGTCGTCATAGTCGTACGCCGAGCTCGCCGGGTTCCGGTGAGCGTCGAGGACCTTTGTCACGGCGTCGCGTGCTCGTGGCGAGGCGGCCAGCTTCTCGTCGGCCACCCGGAGCCACGACCGGGACGGGACCGGCTTGGACAGGCCCGAGGCGTACCGGAAAAGGTCGTGAATCTCGGCGGGTGCGTCGGGGCCGGCGAACCGGCGCAGCGGTGCGCCGACGATCCACGTCAGCCGGCGCCGATCATCCGGCGGCACCCGGGGGTTGTCGCGCAGGGCCCCGAACACGGCGTCCAACCGGC
The DNA here is from genome assembly GCF_012933445.1 of Actinoplanes sp. TBRC 11911. Classification (GTDB taxonomy): domain Bacteria; phylum Actinomycetota; class Actinomycetes; order Mycobacteriales; family Micromonosporaceae; genus Actinoplanes. The sequence continues at coordinate 284,515 of NZ_JABBNC010000006.1, read as the reverse complement.
CTTCCAACCCCTCCAGCTCGGCCTGGTCGAGGGCGCCGGCGATCAGCGCGGGCACCCAGAACGGGGCGTCCGAGAGGGTCTCGCGCGGACCGGCGGCGAGCAGCAGGTCGAGCGCCCACTCCAGGTCGGCCCGGGTCCAGGCGGTACGCAGGTGATCGATGGCGAAATGGCGTCCGTAACCGGCGAACCGTGGCGAGTCGTGCGCCACCACGTGCTCGTGAATGAGCCGCAGAGTCGCCCGGCGAACCTCCGGTGTCTGAGCACCGAGCGCCGCCCCGGACCGGCCGTGCAGGATCTCGTCGGCGAGCAGGTCGCTCATCAGCCACCGACCAGCGGAGTCAGCCGGATGAACGACACGGCGTGCGCCTGCTCCAGGTCGATGACCTCGTCGAGATCCTCGACCTGCCGATCACCGACGATCATCACGTACGCGTTGCGCCCGAACCCGGCGCAGGCGATCTCGGCCTGCGCCTCCCAGTCCACCCGGGACCTGGCGGGATCGCTCGGCCGCACCAGCCCGCCGAAGGTGTCGGGCCGAGCCGGAGCGGCGTTGAACCGCGCCACCTCTTCGCGCACCCGCAGGCGCACCAGCTCGCGCGCGGTGATCCGCTCGGGCAGCCCCGGCAGCACCACCTCACCGATGGCGCGCCCGGCCATCGTCTCGTCGCGCACGATCACCTGGGCCATGACCAACTCCGTCCTTTGTGGTGCCGGAGATGATGCCGGAGGGGTACGACATTTTCGGCTGGAGCCCGGATTCGCGACAAACATGGGGCATTGGACAACCTGTCTCTTGACTAGTTGTCATGCCGTGCGGGAAGCTGTCCTCCGCGCCGATCGCAGGCGCGGAAAAGGAGGAACAGTGTCCCCCGAGACAGCAGTCCCGCGGGCGGCGCCGGCCCGCGATTTCGACGGCTTGTACAAGGCGCTGCTGGAGGCGCATCCGCGGGAGGCGCTACAGCTGTTGTGTGGCGCGCAACTCGACGGTGCGGAGGTGATCCTCGACGGGCCGACCGAGCAGCCGAGGCAACGTAGCCGCCAGCAGGACAAGGTGTTCGTGGTGCGGTTCGGTCATGACGTGCCGACCGACATTTATCACGTGGAGATCCAGGTGCAGCGCACCGAGGATTTCGAGGAGCGGATGGTGGCCTACTGGGCGTCGATGGCGCTCAAGTACCGCCGCTCGGATCACCGGATCCATCAGTTCGTGCTCTGGCCGCTGGGCAGGGGATATCCGGGCCGTTTCAGCCGTGACCAGGTCCGGCTCGATTACCGGTCGATCAACGTGCCCGACGATCTCAACCCCGGTGTGCTGCTGGCCAGCCCGCTGGCGCCGCTGGCTTTGTGGTCGCAGAAACCGCCGGGTGACCTCGTGGAGCGGGTGGTCGATCGGATCGCCGCGACCAGCGCGTTCGAGGAACGGCTGGTCCAGGTCGAGCTGGGTATGCTCGTGGGAGGTTCGCTCGCGGTCCAGGTTCTTGAAGCATTGCGAAGGAGAGGCATGAACGACGTTCTCGAGCAAACGGAATCGGGCCGCGAGATCGCTCGCCGAAACCGCGAGCAAGGCCACGAGCAAGGGCTGGAACAGGGCCGGGAACAGGGTCGCGAGCAGGGCTTGGAGCAGGGCCACGCCGACGGGATGCGGGCGCTGTTGCGGGCGCGATTCGGCGAGCTCACCGACCTGGACGACCTCGCCCGGCGGCTGGCCGAGCGCGACCACGACGGGAACATCGCTCGCATCGTCGCCGGCGCGACCTTGGCGGAGCTGCGCTCCGACGAGTAACTAGCCATTCCGCTGCGCCGCCGAGATGGCTGGTGAGGTGGCGGCGCTCTGGCGCGACATCGCGGAATGGTTGCGCCGGAATGCGCCGGCCTCGGCGGCGGAGATTCGTCCGCCCGCCTCCGACGCCCGGATCGCCGAGGTCGAGGCTGCGGTCGCCCGGCGCTGGTCGGTTATGCCGAGCGCCGGGGGCGGCGCTTCGCCGGCTATGACGTGGACACCCCGATCTTCCAGGCCGAGGTGACCCCGGAAGGCGAACTGGAATGGGCCGAGACCGAGGCCGTCTCAGAGAGCTGACGCGAGACGCTCACCCCGGAGCCCCACGCAATCATGGGCCCAGAAAACGTCGGAATACACAAACGTGCCCACCATCCATTCCTCGTACGCGGACAGCTTGGCAACCTGAAACGTCCCGGGCGGGTAGCACAGTGTCGGCGGACGAAACCCCGCCGCGGTGGCGTCGGCGAAGCCCCGCTTGCCGTAGTAATGCGGCGAACCCTCGAGGAACACCAAGGGGATACGCGAGCCGTCGGCTTCGGCGAGGGCGCTTGCCACGAGCCGAGTGCCGATTCCCCGGCCCTGAAACTCCGGCAGCACACCGAGCGGCGACAGCGAGAACACATCCACGAGCCGCGGCAGCGCGTCCAGTCGACAGGCGCTGAGCATCACGTGGCCCACGACGCGATCCCCGACGACAGCGACAAGCGACAGCGGCCCAAGCGACGCCCTAGCCTCCCGCAGCGAATCGACAAGCCGGGGAACCCGATCGCCGTCCCCGAATGCCCGGGCGTGAACCTCCCGGACGGCAGCGTGATCCCCGTCCCGCTCGTGCCGGACAACCAGCTCACCAGCTCGGGGTGAAATCCCGTCCCGTGAATCCACGGCGTCAGGCTAACGCCGCATCCACAAGGGCGCGACGCGATTAACGCATGCGCGCGAGGCACTGGTCCGGCAGCAGGAACCAGCGCAGCTTCTCGAACGCCGGCGGCAATTCCAGATGTACGCCGTCGGCCGGGTCGGGACGGCTCTCCATCATCCGCCGCGCCTCGTCCAGATAGGTGGCCAGCACGTCCTCGCCCAGCACCGGCCGGCCGGGGAACACCGGAACCGTGCCGTCCTGGTTCAGCCGCAAATCCGCCAGCCGCAGCCGCGACGCCGCGAACCCGGCATGCGTCCACCGCCCGGTATGCGGATCGAACCGATAGTCCGGCAACAACCGTGCCCCGTACCGGGAGATCAGCGCGACCGCCTCGAGCAGATAGCCGACCGTCGTGTCCGAAAGAAAATAGGCCAGGTTCACCCGGGTCCAGCCCGGCTTGATGCCCTCCCAGCCCTCGACGATCTCGCCGCGGAACTCGCGCGAGCGGGCGTCGTCGATGCCGAGCAGACGATGCCCGTACGGTCCGGCGCACGAGCACCCGCTGCGCGCCTGGATCCCGAACAGGTCGTTGAGCAGCGCCGCCACGAAATTGTGGTGCAGCGGGACGTCGCCGTGGCGTACCTGGAAAGAGACGATGGGCAGGCGATCCGCGTCGAGCGAACCCAGGATGTCGATGCCGTCCTCGGTGCTCCAGCGGGCGCGCAACCGCTCCCACAGCTGCCGCTCGCGGACGCCGATCAGCTCGGTGCCGACCGCCTGCTTGACCGAAAACGCCAACCCGGCCCGGATCGACTCGACGATCGCGGGGGTGCCGCCCTCCTCGCGCGCCACCGGATCGTCGAGGTACCGGTGGCCGGTCGGATCGACGAACTCCACCGTGCCGCCGCCCGGGACGACCGGCACCCGGTTCTTCATCACGTGCCGGTTCACCACCAGCACGCCGGGGGTCTGCGGGCCGCCCACGAACTTGTGCGGCGACAGCAAGATCGCGTCCTTGTCCGTCATCGTGATCGGCACGTACGGGCCGGCCGCCGCGTAGTCCCACACCGACAGCGCTCCGTGTTCCCGCAGGAGCCGGGAGATACTCACCGTGTCGGTGAGCACTCCCGTGACGTTCGAGGCGGCCGAGAAGCTCCCGATGCGCAACGGCCGATCGGCGTACGCAATCAGGGCATTTCGCAGCGAACGCAGGTCGACATGACCGCCGGCGTCCAGTTCGATCTCGACGACGTCGGCGATCGACTCGCGCCAGGGGAGCTCGTTGGAGTGATGTTCGTACGGCCCGACGAAGACGACCGGCCGTTCCGATCGCGGGATGTGCGCCCGCAGCCGATACCGATCGTCGAGCCCCTCCGGGATACGGATGCCCAGGATGCCGACCAGCTTGCTGACCGCGCCGGTGGCCCCGGAGCCGCAGAAGATCACGACGTCGTCCGGCCCGCCGCCGACCGCGTCGTGGATGATCGTGCGCGCTTCCTCCCGCAACGACCCGGTTTGGGCGCCGGTCGCCGACGCCTCGGTGTGCGTGTTGGCGTACCGGCTCAGCACCTGCTCGCGGATGAAGTCCTCGATGAAGTCCAGCGCCTGCCCCGAGGCGGTGAAATCGGCGTACGTGATCCGCCGCGGCCCGTACGGCCCGTCGAGCACCTGCCCCGCGCCGATCATGCCCTGCCGGATTCGCGCCAGCATCGGTGTGTCCATCGCAAGCCTCCCCTACACAGCATCAACGGAGCTCCGACCTGCGGGTTCACCCGGCCGGTCAGACTGCGATGGGCAGATCCGCCACCTACCGTGAGGTCATGGTGATCGAGGAGGCCCGGACGGTCGGCGATCTTACCGGGCGACTGTCCGATCGGTTACGCATGCTGATGCCTGCGGGCTTCCGGCGCTCGGCCTTGACGGCGGCGCTGTCCGAGGCGTTCGGCGGCTCCGAGGCCCCCGTTGACGCCGCCGCGCTGCGTGACATCGAGACCGTGGCGCAGCGTCACTCCCGGCATATCGAGCTTCGCTTCACGTCATCCGATCAAGATCAACCCGAGCTTCCCGGGTGGCCGCCGCCGGATCGGGCGGAGATCCAGGCGAAGGCCGCCGGGTTTTCCGCCGTACGCCGGTTGCCCGGCACGTGCCTGGTCCGGCTCGACTCGCTGGAGTCGTTGAGCCTCGCCCAGCCGTACATAGCGGCCGCCGCCGCGCTGGCCGTCGGCGCCCCGGCCCTGATCCTCGACCTGCGCGCCAACGTCGGCGGCGACGTCGCGACCGTGGCCGCGCTGGCCGGTTGGCTGCTCGGCGACGACTCGCGGCAGCTCTGCGAGGTGATCTACCAGACCCACCGCCGGCAGTGGTGGACGCCGTCGCTCCCGCTCGGCACGGCGTACCGGGGAGAGGTGGCGGTGCTGGTCAGCAACCGCACCTACTCGTCGGCCGAGGCCTTGGCGTACCACTTGTCCGTGCGCGGCCGCGCGACGGTGATCGGCGAGACCACGCGCGGCGCGGCCGACCACATCGTGCCCGTGCGGCTGGCGCGCCGCGTGCTGGCCTTCCTGCCGGAGGGCGAGGTCCGCGACTCGGAGACCGAGGACAACTGGGAACAGACCGGCGTCATCCCGGACGTGGTGTGCCCGGCGGACGAGGCGTTGGACCGCGTCATGCCGCAGAGCGGGTAAGGCGGGCGACGCGCCGGACCGACCCGTCGGGCTATCGGGTAAGGCGGTCCAGAGTGCGCTGCCCCATCCGGCTCATCGGCGGGTTCGTCTCGCGGTAGTACCAGACGACGCCCATGGCCTGCTCGAACGCCCACGCCCGCCCGCGCTCCCACTCCAGGTCGTCGCAGCCCAGCCGCTCCCGGAAGGCCTGCCGCGGCCCGTCCTCCAGCAGGTGCCACGCCGCGACCAGATCCAGCGCCGGATCCGCCACGCCGAGGCCGCCCACGTCCAGCACCCCGGCCAGCCGGCCCCCGTCCACCAGCACGTTGCCCGGAATCAGATCGCCGTGCGTCATCGTGTCAGGCCCCGCGCCGCGCGGCAGCTCCCGCAGCCGTTGCCACATCCGGCGCAGCCCGTCCCGGTCATGGTGGCGCAGGCACGTCGCCATCCACTCGTCGTGGTCCGTCAGATCCCCGCCGCGCCCGTGCCCTCGAAAGGTGCGCCCACGAGGATCCAGCGCCCGCACATCAACGACAAAATCGGCCAAATCCCTCCCGTACGCCTCGGAGCCGCCCGGATCAAGCTCGGTGGCGACCACCCCGGGCAGCCAGGTCTGCACCGACCACGACATCGGATACCCGAAGCCGGGCGCACCGATCACCACCGGCTCGGGCGTGGCGAAGCGCGTGCGCCCGTTCAACTCCCGAGCCGCCTCCGCCTCGGCCTCCAGCGTCTCCCGCGCGGTAGGGCGCAACGGAAACCGCGCGGTCAGCCGGTCGCCGACCCGGAAGATCGCGTTGACCGTGCCGTGCCGGCCGACCCGCTCGATCGGCAGCCCCCGCCATCGCGGAAATTGAGCGTCCACGAGCGCCCGGACCGTCCCCGGGGCCACCTCGATCTCGTCGTCATGCATCGGCACGCGGCCACCCTGGCCCGCGGCCGCACCCCGCGACAACCGATTTACCAGTCCATCCACCCGTCGAGCGTGGGCTTGCGCAGGTACGGCGGCTCGTCGTAGCCGACAGCGGTCAGCCACTGTTCCGGCGGCACCACCCGGTACCCGATCCCGGCCAGGTGGCGGACGACGGTCGGCATGTGCAGTGCCCCGAAGACGACCGCCACCTCCATGTCCTCGGCGGCGAACTCGGTGTCGATCTCGCGCAGCACGCCGAGGAGGAGGTCCTCCCGCTTGACGTCGCCGGCATCCCGTACGACCTCGGTCTGGTCATCGATGTCGAGTTTGGTCCTGGCGAGCCAGTCCCGGTCGCCGGTGAGGGCCATGTGCAGCGCGAGGATGGGCGTCGCCACGGTCGCGTTCAGCCGTTCCGCCCGCGACATCCGGCGGTCCGGGCTCGCGTCCGGCGCCAGGTAGTCGTCCGGGAAGATGATCGGTACGCCGAGCGCCGCGTAGTCGATGTCCTGCGCGACCAGGTCGCGGCTGGCTCGCTGGCGGGCGAGGCGCATGGCGTTCGCGTACGCCATCCCGGTCGAGCTGGGCCCGTCCCAGATCTCGGCGACGACCGCCTGGCAGGAGCGCAGCCGCTGCCAGATCGCCCAGTAGTAGTCGGCGTGCCCCATGTGGATCGTCGGGATGATCACCCAGCGCAGCCCGCCGGCGGGCCGCCGGAACGTGGTGACCGACGTCCGGAAGCCCATGACGCTCATCTCGGTCAACCGCATGCCGACAGGGTAGGAACCCGCCACCAGCCCAGGGTGATCGGCCGACTACGCCGCAGGTGCGCACTGGTTTCTCTGCTCGCCGGCGACCAAAGTGCCAGGAATGCCGACCACACATGCCGACCCTCTCGGGGACCGTGAGACCCCGCGGCCTGCCGTGGAACTGATGCTGCGCAACCTCCCCGACCACCACCGCGAGATCATCGTCGCGACGTACTTCCAGCGCCGGACGACCCGCGAGGCGGCGCGGCTGCTCGGCCTGACCCCGGCACTGGCCTCCGCCCGGCTCTACCGCGCGATGCGCGACCTGTCCGCGATGCTCGCCGCTGACCACCCGAGGATGCCGCTGACGTAGGACAGGCCCGGCCGGGCCGCGAGATCGGCGACGCGGGGGCGTTGACCGGCTGGGTTCGATGATCTTCAATGGCGGGGCCGGAATCGCACAGGAGGTGCCCGCGTGATTCTCCCCTGACTGCCGCCGATCGACCCCTCAACATCCGACCCCTGCTCATGCTGGACGTCGTCCACGAGATGATGCTCAGCGAGGACTGGCCGCTGCGGGCGGTGTCCGTGGTGTTCGAGAGCCATTCCGATCCGGCCGCCCGGTTCAGCTTCTACGGCGGTCGCCGACCGTCTCGGCTTTCGCAGCCTCGCCGACATCGCCGCCGCCCGGTACCCGCCGCGCGTGTCGGTGCGGGGCTCGCTCGACGCCGCGACAAGCATCTCGGTCGATGTGGTCCTGCGGGCGGACGGCCTCAGCCTCGCCGACATTGTGGGCTGGGCGGGACGGTGAGCTACGACCAGCCGATGCCGATGCGCGACCGCATCGGCCGGCTCGCGGACGGCGAGAAGCTCTTCATCGCCACTGAGGGACCCCGTTGATGCGCGATTGGGGTTATGCCACTACCCCCGGTGAAGGGCCTCGAGGTTTGCGGATCCGAAGGGCGCCATGCTCTACGCGTCCCATGATGTGGGACCTACATCCGTTGGGCGGGATTGGCGACCACATCGTGGCTGCGCGTCCGCGATGTAGGATTGACGTCCACTGTGGAGATAATTTCCTCCCGCATTGCGGCTTTTGTTCAACCGCTTCTCCCGGCGTTTGGTGGACCTTGGAGATTTATGGCTCGTATGCGGGCTCGTATGTGGGCGCAACTCTCCAAGGTTGCGAGAAAGTCCAGGATGTGGTCGGGATCGCCACATAGTGGGAGCGCGGACGCCGCAGCCTGAACCCGAACCTGAGCCGGCGCAACAAGCAGGAACGAGGGCAGGCCCGAGCCAGGCGTACAAACCGGCTCGGGCCCGACAAATCCGAAAAATCGCGAAATCTGGAGCTGGATGCCCGCTTGCGTGGCCGCGGCCACCCCTTTACATCGCGGCGGTCAACGGCACCACGTCCGGCGCCCCCAACCGCATCGCATCCGCTGTCTCGTCGTCCACCTGCTCCTGCGAAGCCCGCTCGGCCTCGACCCGCAGCCGATAGTTCTCGACCTCCTTGGCGGTCTGCTCATCGGTCCACCCCAGCGGCCCCGCCATCAACGCCGCCGCCACCGGAGCAGCCGTCAGCCCCCGATCAAAGGTCTCGATCGAGATCCGGGTACGCCGCGCCATCACATCTACGAGGTGCCGGGCGCTTTCATGGCTCGCCGCGTACAACAACTCGGCCCGCAGATAGTCGTCCGCCCCCTCGACCGGCTCCCCGAGGCTCTTGTCCTCCTTGACCAGATCGAGCACCTCGTGCACGAGCGTCCCGTACCGGCCGAGCAGATGCTCCACCCGGGCCACGTGCAGCCCGGAGTCGGCGGCCAGGATCCGGCGGCGGTTCCACAGCGCGTGGAAGCCCTCCGCCCCCAGCAACGGCACGTCCTCGGTCACCGACGGCGCCACGAAACGGCCCAGCCCGTGCACCGCGGCGTCGACCGCGTCCTTGGCCATCACCCGGTACGTCGTGTACTTGCCGCCGGCCACCACGACCAGGCCCGGAACCGGGCTGCCCACCAGATGCTCGCGGGACAGCTTCGAGGTCATGTCCGACTCGCCGGCCAGCAGCGGCCGCAACCCGGCGTAGACCCCCTGCACGTCCGACCGGCTCAACGGCGTCTGCAGCACCTTGTTGACGTGCTCCAGCAGGTAGTCGATGTCGGTGCTGGACGCGGCCGGATGCGCCTTGTCCAGGTTCCAGTCGGTGTCGGTGGTCCCGACGATCCAGTGCCGTCCCCACGGGATCACGAAGAGCACGCTCTTCTCGGTCCGCAGGATCAGCCCGGTCTTCGACTGGATCCGGTCGCGCGGCACCACCAGGTGGATACCCTTGGACGCGCGTACGTGGAATTGCCCTCGCTCGCCGACCAGTGCCTGGGTGTCGTCGGTCCACACCCCGGTCGCGTTGATCACCTGCTGGGCGCGGATCTCGAAGGTGCGGTCGTGCTCAAGATCATGCACCCGTACGCCGGTGACCCGCTCACCTTCGCGCAGGAAGCCGACGACTTCGGTCCGGGTTACGACATGAGCCCCGTACGCCGCCGCGGTGCGCGCCAGGAACATCGTGTGGCGCGCGTCGTCCACCTGCGCGTCGTAGTACTGGATCGCGCCGACCAGCGCGTCGCTCTTCAACGCGGCGCACTCCTGCAGCGCGCCCCGGCGCGTCAGGTTCCGGTGCCGGGGCAGGTGACCGTTCCAGGCCATCACGTCGTACATCGTGACGCCCGTGTTCACATAGACGCGTTCCCACATCCGATGGTTGAGCGGATAGAGGAACTTGACCGGCCGGGCGAGGTGCGGCGCGAGCCGGGACAGGATCAGTCCCCGCTCGTGCAGCGCCTCCCGGACCAGCCCGAAGTCCAGCATCTCCAGGTAGCGCAGACCACCGTGCAGGAGCTTGCTGGACCGGCTCGACGTGCCCGAGGCGAAGTCGCGCGCCTCGACCAGGCCGACCGACAGGCCGCGGGTGGCGGCGTCGAGCGCAGTGCCCGCGCCGACCACCCCGCCGCCCACGACCAGCACGTCGAGCTCGGCGCCGGCCAGCGCGGCCAGCGCCGAGTCCCGATATTCCGGTGAGAGTGCCGACATCAGCAGTGGTTTCCTTTCGGTTCAGCCGTGCGAACTCAACTCACCCAACATCTACCCAGTCGAGCGTGCGTTCCACGGCCTTCTTCCACTTGCCGTACCCCTCGGTGCGTTGTTCGTCGTTCCATTGCGGCGACCAGCGCTTCGATTCGTTCCAGTTGTCCCGCATCTCGTCGGTCGACTTCCAGAAGCCGACCGCCAGGCCCGCGGCGTACGAGGCACCCAGAGCGGTGGTCTCGGCGACCACCGGCCGGCTGACCTCCACGCCGAGGACGTCCGCCTGGATCTGCATGCACAGGTTGTTGGCGGTGATGCCGCCGTCCACCTTCAGCACGTCCAGGTGCACGCCGGAGTCCTGCTCCATCGCCTCGGCCACGTCGCGGCTCTGGTAGCAGATCGCCTCGAGGGTGGCCCGGGCCAGGTGCGCGTCCGTGTTGAACCGGGACAGGCCGACGATCGCACCACGCGCGTCGGACCGCCAGTACGGCGCGAACAGACCGGAGAACGCCGGTACGAAGTACACGCCGCCGTTGTCCGGCACCGACGACGCCAGCGACTCGCTGTCCGCCGCGGAGGTGACGATGTGCAGCTGGTCGCGCAGCCACTGCACGGCCGAACCGGTGACCGCGATGGAGCCCTCCAGGGCGTACACGGGATCGGCCTCACCGAATTTGTAGCAGACGGTGGTGAGCAGCCCGTGCTCCGACCGCACCAGCTCGTTGCCGGTGTTGAGCAGCATGAAGTTACCGGTGCCGTACGTGTTCTTGGCCTCGCCGGGGGAGAGGCAGACCTGACCCACCATGGCCGCCTGCTGGTCGCCGAGGTCGCCGGTGAGCGGTACCTCGCCGCCGAGCGGGCCGGGGAAGCGGGCCATGCCGTACGTCTCGGGGTCGCTCGACGGACGGATCTCCGGCAGCATCGACCGCGGGATGTTGAAGAAACTGAGCAGCTCGTCGTCCCATTGCAGCGTCTCGAGGTTCATCAGCATCGTGCGGCTGGCGTTCGTCGCGTCGGTGACGTGCCGGCCGCCGTCGATCCCGCCGGTCATGTGCCAGAGCAGCCAGGCGTCGGTGTTGCCGAAGATCGCGTCGCCGCGCTCGGCCGCCTCGCGGACCCCCTCGACGTTCTCCAGAATCCACTGGATCTTGCCGCCGGAGAAGTACGTGGCCGGTGGCAGGCCGGCCTTGCGGCGGATGACGTCACCCCGGCCGTCCCGGTCGAGGGCCGAGGCGATCCGGTCGGTACGCGTGTCCTGCCAGACGATCGCGTTGTAGTACGGCCGGCCGGTGGTGCGGTCCCACACCACGGCGGTCTCGCGCTGGTTGGTGATGCCGATGGCGGCCAGGTCGGTCGCCGAGATGTTCGCCTTCTGCATCGCGGTGCGGATCACCGACTCGGTCCGGTCCCAGATCTCGATCGGGTTGTGCTCGACCCAGCCGGCCTGCGGCAGGATCTGCTCGTGCTCGAGCTGGTGGCGGGCTACCTCGTTGCCACCGTGATCGAAGATCATGAAACGGGTGCTCGTCGTGCCCTGGTCCACTGCGCCGACGAAGTCAGCCACGGTTTGCCTCCACGTTCGTAGTCGCTGTCGGCACGGCCTCGGTCAGCGGCTGGCCGCCCTTCTCCGGGATCTCGCCGGGCTCGATCGCTCCGGCCTGACCCAGGAAGCGGCCCACCAGGACCTGGTAGAGGCCGGCACCGACGAGACCGCCGATGATCGGTCCCACGATCGGGATCCAGAAGTAGAGATATCCTGTCTGATCCCGGAATGCTCCGCCGTACCCGGTGAAGAAGCTGGCCAGCCGCGGGCCGAAGTCACGAGCCGGGTTGATCGCGTAGCCGGCGTTGGTGCCCCACGCCATGCCGATGCCGACCACGATCAGGCCGATGATGAACGGCGCCAGGTTGGACAGCGGGGGAGTACCGGCCGCGTCCGTGATCGCCAGGATCAGGAACAGCAGGATGGCGGTACCGATGATCTGGTCGCGGAACGCGCCCCACTCGCCGACCGGCAATGTCCCGTTGCCGGGAAGCGTGGAGAAGACGCCCTGCGTCTTGATCGTGTGACCGGGGTCGACCGCACCCAGGACCTCGGTGTAGTTCCAGCGCACCAGCAGGGCGGCGACGAACGCGCCGACCGTCTGCGCGACGATGTAGGGGGCCACCTTGCGCCACTCGAAGCCCTTGAAGGCAGCGAGCGCGATGGTGACCGCGGGATTGAGGTGGGCGCCGCTGATCCGCGCCGCCACATAGACACCCATCACGACGCCCAGGCCCCAGGCCCAGGAAATGCTGTCGTGGTCTCCGATGCCGCCGGCGACAACCTGCGCCACGACACCCACGCCGAAGAGGATCAGGATCATTGTCCCGGCGAACTCGGCGGCCAACTCGGCCCAGAGCCCCGAGAACTTCAGTCGTGCTGCCATGTGCCCTCCTGAAGCTAGATGCTCACCGACGCTAAGTAGCTAGCCGGGCACGGACAATGAACTGCGTTCGGCATTGTCGAACAAATGTGACTGGACCTCGTCATTCATCGGCATAGAGTTCGAAACATGCCGGGCACAGTCCAGTCCATCGAGCGGGCCGCCGCGGTCCTGCGCCTGCTCGCTGGCGGTGCCGGCAGCCTGACGCTCGGTGAGATCTCCCGGTCGCTCGACCTCGCCAAGGGCACCACGCACGGCATCCTGTCGACCCTGAAAACCGTCGGATTTGTGGAGCAGGACCGCATTTCGGGCCACTACCACCTCGGGACGGCGCTGCTGCGGCTGGGCACCAGCTATCTCGACATCAACGAGCTCCGGTCCCGATCCATCAACTGGGCCGACCCGCTCGCGGCCCGCACCGGCGAGGCGGTCCGCATCGGCACCGCCCTGGACGACCAGGTGCTCATCGTGCACCACGTCTTCCGGCCCGACGACACTTTCCAGACACTGGACGTCGGGTCGCTCCTTCCCATGCACGCCACCGCAATCGGAAAGGCATTACTGGCATATCGGGCGGCGGGGGCCGTACCGACCAAGGTGCTGGACAGGTTCACCCGCCGCACCATCATCGCGCCGCGTGCTCTCGCGGCCGAGCTGAAGCTGATCCGCGAGAACGGCTGGAGCGCCGAGGTCGAGGAGCTGACACCGGGGGAGGCAGCCATCGCCGCGCCGATACGCGGCCAGGGCGGCCTGGTGGTCGGCGCCATCGGCATCTTCGGGCACGTCGAACGGATCTGCGACAGCCACTACGAACCGCGGCCGCGCCTGGTCGCCTTCGTCCGCGACGCCGCCCGCGCGGTGTCCCGGGATCTCGGAGCCGCCCGCGGCTGAACGACCTGGGGGGAACATCCATGACCGAGCGCTACGTCGTCGCCATCGACCAGGGCACCACGTCCACGCGGTGCATCGTCTTCGACCGCAACGGTCAGCTGGTGTCCCTTGCCCAGCAGGAACACAAGCAGTATTACCCGAAGCCCGGCTGGGTCGAGCACGACGCCATGGAGATCTGGCGCAACGTGGAACGGCTCGGCCCGGAGGCGCTGCGCCGGGCCGGCATCGGACCGGAGCAGGTCGCGGCGGTCGGCATCGCCAACCAGCGGGAGACCACACTGCTCTGGGACCGCGCCACCGGCCTGCCGGTCGGGCACGCCGTGGTCTGGCAGGACACCCGCACCGACGCGCTGGTCAACAGCATGAGCCTGACCATCGGAGCGGATCAGGTACGCCACGACTCCGCGCTCCCGTTCGCCACGTACTTCTCCGGGCCCCGCGTCGCCTGGATGCTCGCCCAGCAGCCCGGCCTGCGCGAGCGGGCCGAACGCGGCGAGGTCCTGTTCGGCACGATGGAGACCTGGCTGATCTGGAAACTCACCGGCGGGCTGCACGTCACCGACGTGACCAACGCCAGCCGCACGATGATGATGGACGTGCACACGCTCGACTGGTCGCCGTCGTCGCTCGAGTTCTTCGGCGTCCCGAAGGCCATGATGCCCGAGGTACGCGCGTCGATCGGCGTGTTCGGCAAGGCCACCTCGGCATTTCCCGGCGTACGCATCGGGGCGGCGCTCGGCGATCAGCAGGCGGCACTGTTCGGGCAGACGTGCTTCACACCGGGCGAGGCGAAATGCACGTACGGGACCGGAAGCTTTTTGCTCCTGAACACCGGCGGCGAGTTGATCCGCTCCACGCACGGGCTGCTCAGCACGGTGGCCTACCAGATCGCGGGCGAACCGGCGGCCTACGCGCTGGAGGGGTCGATCGCCATCACCGGCTCGCTGGTGCAGTGGTTCCGCGACCAGCTCGAGCTGATCGCCAGCGCGCCGGAGATCGAGACCCTCGCGCGGACGGTCGCGGACAATGGCGGGTGCTACATCGTGCCCGCTTTCTCCGGTTTGTACGCCCCGCACTGGCGCAGTGAGGCCCGGGGCGTGATCGTGGGCCTCACCTCGTACATCACCAAGGGTCATCTGGCCCGCGCGGTGCTGGAGGCGACGGCGTGGCAGACCCGCGAGGTGGTCGACGCGATGAACGCCGACTCCCGGCTGACCCTCAAGACGCTGAAGGTCGACGGCGGGATGACCGCCGACAACCTGCTGATGCAGTTCATCGCCGACGTGCTCGATGTTCCCGTGGTACGCCCGTTGGCCGCCGAGACGGTGTCCCTCGGCGCCGCCTACGCGGCCGGGCTGGCCGTGGGCTATTGGCCGGACTTGGAGGGTTTGCGCCGCAATTGGCACCGCGCCGGCCAGTGGCTGCCGACGATGGACTCGGAGCTGCGCGACACGGAGTACGGCAACTGGCAGCGGGCGGTCGAGCGCACCTTCGACTGGATCAAGCAGCCGCGCTAGCGTTCACACGGTGACGAGCGATTACCTGAGTCTGCCTCCCGACCTGCCGATTCCGGCCGACGACGGCGCCGCGGCGCACCTGCCCGGCATGGCGATGCCCCGCGTCACGCTGGCCGGCACCGGCGGCGAGGCGGTCGCTCTCGACGACCTGGGCAGCCGCCGGACGGTGATCTACCTCTATCCGATGACCGGCCGGCCCGGCGTCGCCACGCCCGACGGATGGGACGAGATCCCCGGGGCGCGCGGCTGCACCACGGAGGCGTGCGACTTCCGCGACCACCACCGCGACCTGCTGTCCGCGGGCGCCTCCGGGGTCTTCGGCCTGTCCAGCCAAGACACCGACTACCAGCGTGAGGCGGTCGAGCGCCTGCACCTGCCGTTCCCGATGCTCGCCGACCCCGACCTGTTGCTGGCCCGCGCCCTGAACCTGCCGACCTTCGAGGCCGGCGGCATGCGGCTGTACAAGCGCCTGACCCTGATCGTCCGCGACGGCGGCATCGAACACGTCTTCTACCCGGTCTTCCCACCCAACGAACACGCCGGCCAGGTCCTGGCCTGGCTCCGCGAGACCGCTCATTGACTGATCTCTATTTAACTGGCAACAATCTTTCCGGTAAGTGCGAATCCCCAGCCGGAAGGTCCCCCCGATGCCCCGACCCCATCCCCGAACAGCCCTGGCCCTGACCGCGCTCCTAGCGGCCGGATTCACCGCGACCCCCGCGCAAGCCGCGCCCGCGGCCACCGTGCAGGCGTGGTTCAGCTCCGAATCCCGTACGGCCGGATATGAACCGAAGAACGCCAACTGGTACACCAGCCCCGCCACCGGGCTCGCCGGCACCCCCTACCAGCTCAGCAAGCAGGCCGACATCACCACGACGGCGGCCGGCGGCACCGCGACCATCACCGTCGACACGACGCAGAAGTTCCAGACGATCCTCGGCGTCGGGTCCTCCCTGGAGGAGTCGACGATCTTCAACCTGTCCAGGATGTCCGCCGCGGGGCGCGACGCGGCGTTGCGGGCCCTCGTCGACCCGGTCAACGGCGCCGGCTTCAACGTCGCCCGGATCACCTTCGGGACCAGCGACTTCACCTCGCACGACTTCTACACCTACGACGACGGCGCGGCCGACCCGTCGCTGTCGCGGTTCTCGATCCAGCGCGACCTCGACTACCGGATCATCGACACGCTCAAGCAGGCGCGGAGCATCAACCCGAACCTCAAGCTCTTCGCCAGCGCCTGGAGCGCCCCGCCGTGGATGAAGACCAGCAACAACATCATCGGCGGCAGCCTGCTCAGCCAGTACATTCCGACGCTGGCCACCTACTACCGCAAGGCGATTCAGGCGTACGCGGCGCAGGGCATCCCGCTCTACGGCCTCACCCTGCAGAACGAGCCGCTGTTCGAACCCGCTGACTACCCGGGGATGCTCGTCTCGGCGGCCCAGGAGAAGCAGCTGGCCGCCGCGCTGCGCACCGAGCTGACGAACAACGGCCTGGGCGCCACCAAGATCTGGGCGTTCGACCACAACTTCTCCGAAGGGTCGAGCTACGCCGCGGGCGTGGGCAGCGCGAACATCGACGGATTCGCGTTCCACGACTACGCCGGCGACCCGAGCGCGATGGCGACCGTGAAAGCCGCCTTCCCGGACAAGGACGTGCTGATGACCGAGCGCTCGGTCTGGGGCACCGCCGGCGCGGACCGGATCGTGCAGTACTTCCGCAACCAGTCCACCCTGTACGAGGGCTGGGTGTCGATGCTCGACCAGAACCGCTCGCCGGAACGCTGGTCCGGCTCGCCGGATCCGACGATGCTGGTGCAGAGCGCGTCCAGTCCGGACACGTTCTGGAAGCTGCCGGACTACAACATGGTCGCCCAGTTCTCCAAGTTCGTGCAGCCGGGCGCGAAGCGGGTCGCGAGCTCGGCGGGCAGCAACGTGGCCTTCGTGAACCCGGACAACTCGCTGGTCACCGTGGTGGTCAACCAGGGCACGGCGAACCAGACCGTGACGCTGCGCGCGGGGAGCCGCCAGTTCACCAGCACGCTCCCGGCGAAGACCACCGGCACGTACGTCTGGGCCGGCGCCGGTGATGCGGGGGCTGCTCCGGGGCGTACGGGAGCAATTGTGGGTTATGGCGGTAAATGCATCGACGTGGCCGGAGCGTTGAGCCAGAACGGGACCGCCGTTCAGCTCTACACGTGCAACGGCACAAATGCCCAATCGTGGACGGTCGGATCCGACGGCACCGTCCGGGCGCTGGGCAAATGCCTCGACGTCGCGGGCGCGCAGGCGGTGAACGGGACCAAGGCCCAGATCTACGACTGCAACGGAACGGCCGCGCAGCAGTGGACCGCGGGCGCCGACGGGACGCTGCGGTCGCTGGGCAAATGCCTGGACGCGACCGGTCCGAGTTCGGCGGACGGGACCAAGTTGCAGATCTGGGATTGTTTCGCCGGTGCTAACCAGCGGTGGACGCTGCCCGGCTGAGACCGCTAACAGGACCCGCGTGAACAGGGCGTTCACGCGGGTCCTTCCTGGACCGTAACATTTTCTTGACAACGTTGAATGTTAACCTTAACAATCGGCTGAACCCGAGAGCCGTCCCCCTAGGACACCTGCACCACGTCGGCTCGCGGCGATCTCTGAAACGTTTCGCACAGCAACGTGAAGGGCTCGCTCATGGAACGCCGTACCCTCCTCAAAGGCACACTCGCCGGTCTGGGAACCGCGGCCCTCGCCGCCTGTTCCTCACCAGTCGGCGCCGGTCTGGCCGGCACCCCGCTCGATCCCGGCACCGTCGACTACTGGAATCTCTTCGGTGGCGGCGACGGTGTCCGGATGACCCAGATGGAAGACGGGTATCGCCAGGCGAACCCCGATTCCAAGCTCCAGGCGGTCACGCTGGCCTGGGGCAATCCCTACTACACCAAGCTCACCCTGGCGACCGTCGGCAACAAGCCGCCCAATGTGGCCGTGTCGCACCTGACCCGGATGAAGACGCTGCAGTCCGCCGGCCTGCTCGCCGAGCTGCACCCGGAGGACCTGGGCCGGCACGGCATGAGCGCCGAGATGTTCAACCAGCGGGCCTGGCAGGCCGGGCTGGTCGACAACCGGATCTACGCGATCCCGATCGACACCCACCCGTTCGTCCTGTTCTACAACACCGACATCTGCGGCAAGGCCGGGCTGCTCGACGAGGCCGGCCAGCTCAAGCCGATCGCGGGGCCGGACGCCTTAGTCGACGCGCTCACCAAGGTCAAGCAGGTCACCGGCCAGTACGGCGCGACGCACGGCATCAACGGCGACTCGGCCACCCCGTGGCGGCTGTTCCAGACCCTCTACGCCCAGCTCGGGGGAGAAGTCCTCGCCGACAACGGCACCCGCGTGGTGTTCGACGATGCCAAGGCCGGCCAGGTTCTCGACTTACTTCACGAAATAACCGTAGAAAAAGCACTGATGCCCGGCAGCATCGACTACCAAGGGGCGATCGCGCTGTTCGCCTCGGGGGCGGCGGGCTTCCACCTCAACGGCGAATGGGAGATCACCACCTTCCAGACCGCCAAGATGCCGTTCAGCATGACGTTGGTGCCCAACGTGTTCGGCGCGGGCGGGCAGTACGCCGTGCAGGCCGACTCGCACACGCTGGTCATCCCGCGCGGCGGCACCCGCGACAAGGCGCAGCTCGACCGCGCGCTCGGGTTCATCAAGTCGATGCTCGACCAGAGCATGACCTGGGCCGAGGGCGGGCACGTGCCGGCCTGGCTGCCGACGGTGCAGTCCGACGCGTACAAGAAGCTGACGCCGCAGTCGAACTACGCGGCCGCCGCCGACGCCGCGGTCTACGACCCGCCCGGCTGGTACTCAGGCTCGGGCTCCGACTTCGAGATCCTCATGAGCTCCGCCGTGGCCGGTGTCGAAGCCGGCCAGCTCTCCCCGGCCGCTGCGATCAGCCAGGTCCGGACCAAGCTCTCCGACCTCGCCAGCGCACCTTCGCCGGTTTAGGGAGGCATGTCCCATGACAACCATCGTCGAAACAGTCTCACCCGAGGTCGCGCCGGTCACCACCACGGAACGCAACACCCAGCCCGGTCACACCCGCCCGGCGCTGCTGATGCTCGCCCCGTTCCTGATCCTGTACGTGCTTTTCATCATCGGTCCCACGCTCTACATGGTGCTGATGAGCTTCTTCGACGGCAGCCTCACCGAGTCCGGCCTGGGCAAGTTCGGCGGCTTCGGCAACTACGCGGAGGCGTTCGGCAGCGCCGACTTCTGGTCGTCGATGTGGCACACGCTGTGGTTCACCATCCTCACCACGCCGCCGCTGGTCGTGCTCGCGCTGTTCTTCGCGTTGCTGGCCAACCGGGTGGCCCGCGGCCGCGCGTTCTTCCGGCTCGCGTTCTTCCTGCCGTACGTGCTGCCGTCCGCCGTCGTGGCGCTGGTCTGGATCTGGCTCTACACGCCGGAGATCGGCCTGCTCAGCAAGATCGTCACGACGTTCGGCTTCGCCGAGCCGAACTGGCTGGGCAGCCCGAGCCTGGCCATGTGGTCGCTGGCCATCACCACGGTCTGGTGGACGCTCGGCTTCAACTTCGTGCTCTTCCTGGCCGGTCTGCAGGACATCCCGCGCGATCTGTACGAGGCGTCCTCGATCGACGGCGCGACCCCGTGGCAGCAGATCTGGCGGATCACCATCCCGCTGCTGAACCGCACCACCGCCCTGGTGATCGTGCTCCAGGTGATCGCGTCGCTGAAGGTCTTCGACCAGATGTACATCATGACCTCGGGTGGCCCGAACTACAGCACCCGCTCGATGCTGCAGTACGTCTACGACCTGGGCTTCACCGACCTGCGCACCGGGTACGCCGCCGCGGCGTCCACGGTGTTCTTCGTGCTCGTCCTCGCCATCTCCACGGTGTGGGTCGTTCTCACCCGCCGCCAGGAACAGAGGTTCTGACCATGACGACCGTTGCCCCGCCGCCCGTGACCCAGGCCTCGATCGACCGCCGGACCAAGCTGTTCAACCGGATCTGCGCCGGCGTGCTCGTCGCGTTCGCGATCATCTGGCTGGTGCCCATCCTGTGGACCGTGGACACGGCGCTCAAGCCCAACGCCGAGACCACCGAGACGACCTGGCTGATCCACCATCCCACCCTCGAGTCCTTCCGTACGCTGCTGGCCCAGGGCGACGTGTGGAACTGGTACGCGACCAGCTTCATCACCTCGGCCCTGACCGCCGCCGCCACCGTGATCGTGGCCAGCATGGCCGGTTTCGCCCTGTCCCGGATGCGCTTCCGCTACCGGTGGCTGGTGTTCTGGTTCGTGCTGATCGGCATCATGATCCCGCAGCAGGTGCTGATCGTGCCGCAGTTCCGCGAGTTCAGCGCGTGGGGGCTGCTCAACACGTACTGGGCGGTGATCCTGCCGCAGATCCCGACCGCCATCGCCGTGTTCATCTTCAAGCAGTTCTTCGACGGGCTGCCCCGCGACCTCGACGAGGCGGCGCGGGTGGACGGCGCCGGCTTCTTCCGCACCTACTGGCGGGTGGTCATGCCGCTGAGCCGGCCGGTGGTCTCCGCGGTCGCCATCTTCACCTTCGTCTGGAGCTGGAACAACCTGCTCTGGCCGCTGCTGGTGATGTCGAACCCGAAGCTCATGACCATCCCGGTGGGCCTGGCCACCGTCCAGGGCACCTACGGCATCCGGTACGCCGACACGATGGCGTCGGCCATCCTCGGCGCGCTGCCGCTCGTGCTGCTCTTCCTGTTCTTCCAGCGCCGCATCGTCGAAGGCATCGCCGGAACCGGTCTGAAAGGCTGATACATCGTGCACCACGCCTCAGTGGCCATCGATCCCGCTCTCCCGCTCGCTCCCGTCGACCCGCGGCTCTACGGTTCGTTCGTCGAGCACATGGGCCGTTGTGTCTACACCGGCATCTACGAACCGGGTCACTCGTCGGCCGCCCCGGACGGCTTCCGTACCGACGTCGCCGACCTGGTCCGGGAGCTGGGAGTGCCGGTCATCCGGTATCCCGGCGGCAATTTCGTCTCGGGGTACACGTGGGAGGACGGGATCGGGCCGCGTTCCCAGCGTCCCCGCCGTCTCGACCTGGCCTGGCGCTCGATCGAGACCAACCAGGTCGGTGTCGACGAGTTCCTCGACTGGACCGCTCAGGTCGGCAGCCAGGCCATGATGGCGGTCAACCTGGGTACTCGCGGCGTCGACGCGGCCCGCAACCTGGTCGAGTACACCAACCATCCGGCCGGCACCTACTGGTCGGATCTGCGCCGGGCCAACGGTTATCCGGACCCGCCTTCGGTACGCCTGTGGTGCCTCGGCAACGAGATGGACGGCCCCTGGCAGATCGGGCACAAGACCGCCTACGAGTACGCCCGTCTGGCCGCCGAGACCGCGAAGGCGATGCGCCGCGTCGACCCGTCCATCGAGCTCGCCGCCGCCGGGAGCTCGCACCAGCGGATGCCCACGTTCGGCGCGTGGGAGGCGGAGGTGCTCGAGCACACCTACGACGTGGTCGACTACATCTCCCTGCACAGCTACTACGAGCAGTTCGGCGACGACCGCGACAGCTTCCTGGCCCGCGCCGCCGACTTCGACCGCTTCATCGAGTCGGTGGTCGCCACCGCCGATCACGTCGGCGCGAAGCTCGGCCGGACCAAGAAGATCAACCTGTCCATGGACGAGTGGAACGTCTGGTATCAGCAGCGGTTCCCGGGCGAGGACAACCTCGACTGGGGCGAGGCGCCGCGGCTGATCGAGGACACGTACTCGGTCACCGACGCGGTGGTGGTCGGCAACCTGCTGATCTCGCTGCTCAAGCACGCCGACCGGGTCAAGATCGGCTGCCTGGCGCAGCTGGTCAACGTGATCGCTCCGATCCGCTCGGAGCCGGGCGGCCCGGCGTGGCGGCAGGCCAGCTTCCACCCGTTCGCGCTGACCTCCCGCTACGGGCGGGGGACCGTGCTGCGGACGGCGGTCACCGCACCCACGCACGAGACGGCCGCGCAGGGCGACGTGCCGATCCTGGACATGGTCGCGCTGCACGACGAGGAGGGCGGCGGGGTCACCGTGTTCGCGGTGAACCGGGACCAGCGTCAGCCGGCGACGCTGGATCTGGACCTGCGGGCGTTCGGCGCGCTCACCGCGGGGGAGCACACCGCGATCGCCGACGAGGACCCGGACGCGGTGAACACGGCCGACCGGCCCGACCGGGTGAGGCCACACCGGCTGGACGACGTGAAGGTCACCGACGGACGGGCATCCGCCGTCTTGCCGCCCTTGTCCTGGAGCATGATCCGTGTAATGTGACGCGCCAAACCGGCTTTTTCGCGCGACCGCCGATTCGGCGGTCGCGCGGCTTTTTGCATGAGGGGTGCAAATGCGTTACGCGGTGTAGTGTCCATTACATTGATGACTGCTGAATTGTGCCGGGGATCTGGTACGCGAACGTTTCCGGATCGCCGAAACATCAACCGTTTCCACTATGGACATCAAGGCGAAGGTCGATGCAACAATACCCGCGTGAAGGGGTAGGTTTTCCCACGGCTCCCCGTGGGGAGGATCAGGTGACTGGAGCTTTGGACAGCGGTGGTTCGATTGTGCGCCGATTGCAGCTCGGCGCACGCCTGCGCGCGCTGCGGCAGGCCAAGGGCGTCACCCGGGAAGCCGCCGGGTACATGATCCGTGGGTCCGAGTCGAAGATCAGCCGGATGGAGCTCGGCCGCGTCAGCTTCAAGGAGCGCGACGTCGCCGACCTGCTCAAGATGTACGGCGTCGAGGACCAGGCCGAGGTCGACAAGCTTCTCGCGCTCACCCGCGAGGCGAACGCGCCGAGCTGGTGGCACAGCTACAACGACGTGACCGAGACGTGGTTCACCAACTACCTCGATCTCGAGCCGGCCGCCGAGCTCATCCGCACGTACGAGGTGCAGTTCGTTCCCGGCCTGCTGCAGACCGAGGCGTACGCGCGTGCGGTGATCATGCTCGGCCACAGCACCGCCGAGGACCGTGAGATCGACCTGCGCGTCGAGCAGC
Source organism: Actinoplanes sp. TBRC 11911 (assembly GCF_012933445.1). Taxonomy (GTDB): domain Bacteria; phylum Actinomycetota; class Actinomycetes; order Mycobacteriales; family Micromonosporaceae; genus Actinoplanes. Next base: position 261,591 of record NZ_JABBNC010000006.1, on the reverse strand, counting down.
GGATGCTCCGCAAGCAGGTGCTGGAACGCCCGGACGCGCCGCGCCTGTGGGCCGTCCTCGACGAGGCGGTGCTGCGGCGCCCGATCGGCGGTTACGAGGTGCTGCGCGAGCAGATCCGCTACCTCATGGAGGTCGGCGACTCGCCGCACGTCCGGCTGCAGGTCATGCCGTTCGACAAGGGCGGGCACGCGGCGGCCGGCGGCGCCTTCAGCATCCTGCGCTTCCCGCAGCAGGAACTCCCCGACGTCGTCTACGTCGAGCACCTGACCAGCGGCCTCTACCTGGACAAGCGGGAGGACGTGGACGTCTACGCGGCGGCGATCGGCCGGCTGTTCATCGAGGCCGACCCGCCCAGCCGCACCGTCGAGATGCTCAAGCGCATCCTCGACGACCTCAGCGATCGCTGAGCGCGATCTCCACCGCGACGCAGGGGTCGGTCGTCGGGTCCTGCGCGTGCAGCGCGACCGCGGCCTGACCCGCGGCCGCGCGGAACAACTCCCGCTGCTCCGGCGGTAACGCCGAGAGCACGACCTCCTCGGCCGTGGCGACCCGCTGCTCGGCGTCGGCGAGGATCGCGCGGCCCTTCTCGGTCGCGATGATGCGCCGCACCCGGCGGTCCTTGCGATCCGGCACGCGCCGCAGCAGGCCGGCGGTCTCCAGATCGTCCAGCAGGTAGGTCAGGACGCTGCGGTCGATCACCAGCCGGGTCGCCAGCGCGCCCTGCGTCGGCGGGCACTCGTGCGCGACCACACCCAGGATGTGATAGCCGCGCGTGCCGTGCGGGATGTCCGCCAGCACCTCCTCGACGGCCTCGTGCCAGCGGCGCAGCACCAGGGCCAGCGACCAGCCCAGATTCACGCCCCGCGCGGCGCTCTCGATCGGCTCGGACATGCCCCCGATGGTAGCTCGATGTGTTGATCAACCCATATGTTGTAGCACAAACGATCCGCTCGTAGACTTTCTGTCGGACAACACAGATTCTGGGGGGATCACATGCCGGACTACGGTCACGAGCTTCAGTTCGGAGCGTTCATCACGCCCGCCGCCGACCAGCCCGAGCGGGCGGTCGCGCTCGCCGAGGTGTCCGAGGCGGCCGGGCTCGACCTGGCCACCTTCCAGGACCACCCGTACAACCCGGGGTTTCTGGACACGTGGACCCTGCTCGGCTGGGTCGCCGCGCGGACGTCGGCGATCCACGTGACCGGCAACGTGCTCAACGTGCCGCTGCGGCCGCCCGGCGTGCTGGCCCGGGCCGCGGCGAGCCTCGACCGGCTCTCCGGCGGCCGGCTCGAGATGGGCATCGGCGCCGGCGCGTTCCCCGACGCGGCGCAGGGCATGGGCGCTCCGGTGCGGGGGACCGGCGCGGCGATCGACGCGTTGAGCGAGGCGATCGACATCATGCGCGGGGTCTGGGACGAGACGGCACCGGGCCCGGTGCGGTTAACCGGCGAGCATCACCGCGTCCAGATGCGGCGCGGGCCGGCACCCGCGCACGACATCGGCATCTGGCTCGGCGCGTACAAGCCGAAGATGTTGCGGCTCACCGGCCGCAAGGCCGACGGCTGGCTGCCCTCCTACGACTACGTGCGGTCGCCGGGCATCCGCGACGCCAACAAGATCATCGACGACGCGGCGGCCGAGGCCGGCCGGGACCCGCGCGAGATCCGGCGACTGCTGAACCTCATGCGGCCGGTCGAGCTGCTGCGCGGCGACCCGGGCGCCTTGGTGGACCGGCTGCTGCCGCTGGTCCTGGAGGAGGGGTTCAGCACCTTCATCGTCGGCGGCGACGACCCCCGGGCTCTGCAGATCCTGGGGCAGGAGGTGGCGCCGGCACTGCGCGAGGCCGTCGCGCGCGAACGCGCCTCGGCGGGCGTGGCGCGCACCGCGTCCGCGCTGGCGCGCCGCGTTCCCGGCATCGACTACGACGGGGTGCCGGCGTCGCTGGCCGCTGCCGCGGTGGAACCGGGCGACCCGCAGTACGAACAGGTCCGGCACACCTACATCCGTACCGGATCGCCGGCACTGGTGCTGCGCCCGTCGACGGCGGCCGAGGTGTCCGACGCGGTCGGGTTCGCGCGGGCGCAGGGCGTGGACATCTCGGTGCGTAGCGGCGGCCACGGCATGAGCGGCCGCTCCACGAATGACGGCGGCGTGATCATCGACCTGTCCCGGATGAACAAGGTGAGCGTGCTCGACCGGGCCACCCGGCGGGTCCGGCTGGAACCGGGCGCCCGCTGGGGAAACGTGGCGAAGGTGCTGGCCGCGGACGGGCTCGCGATGAGCTCCGGCGACTACGGCGACGTCGGCGTCGGCGGGCTCGCCACCACGGCCGGCATCGGCTATCTGTCCCGCAAGTACGGGCTGACCATCGATCACGTCCAGGCGGCCGAGCTGGTGCTGGCCGACGGCACGCAGGTGCGCGCCGACCGCGACCATCACCCGGATCTGTTCTGGGCGGTGCGCGGTGCCGGCGGGAATTTCGGGGTCGTCACCGCGCTCGAACTCACGGCGTACGAGGTCGGGGACGTGGTTTTCGCCCAGCTCGTGGTCGACGCGAGTGATCCGGCGGCGGTGCTGCAGGCGTGGGGCGCGCTGATCGAGCGGGCGCCGCGGGAGCTGACCAGCTTCCTGATGATGTTCCCGGGGCGGCGGGCGGGCGCGCCGATCGTGCAGGTCACGCTCATCTACGCGGGCGACGACGTGGAGGCGGCCCGCGCGGCGATCGAGCCGTTCCTGGCGATCGGGCCGATCCTCGACCAGAGCGCCCAGGTGGCGCCGTACCCGGCGATCGTCGCACCGGCGAACAACCGGCACGTCGGTCAGGGCCTCGAGGACACCCACAGCGGCCTGCTCGACCACATCACCCCCGAGGTGGCCGGCGCGCTGGCCGCGATGATCCGTTCCGGTGACATCGCGGTCGTCCAGTTCCGGTCGGTGGGCGGCGCGGTCAACGACGTCGCGGCGGACGAGACCGCGTACCCGCATCGGCATCAGAACTTCTCGCTGCTGGCCGGGGCGGTGTCGCAGAACCGGCGGCAGCTCGACAAGATGTGGTCCGAGCTGCGCGAACACCTCGACGGGATGTACCTGAGCTTCGAGAGCGGCACCGAGCCCGAGCTGCTGCTGGAGGCCTTCCCGGAGCCGGCGCTGACCCGGCTGCGCGAGCTGAAGGGCCGGTACGACCCGGACAACGTCTTCAACCGCAACTTCCCGATCCCGCCGCTCACGTCACGGTAGCGGAGATCATTGGTCCGCCGGGAACGCCCCCCGCCTTTCCCGGCGGACCGCAACCGAAGCTACGTCGCGCCGCGGCCCGCGCACACGACCAAACGCGCACTCCGGGGCGACGAAATCGGCGCAGTAATGTCGTGGGGTGCTGACCTACACGATGCGGTCGGCGGCGGAGTTCGAACAGGCCGCCGACGACGGATTTGTCCCGATGGTCGCCACCACGGACGGCGACTTCCGTGCCCAGGTCGACATGTTCCCCCTCGGGCCGGAGCTCGCGCTGATCGACGGGCGCAACTCGGCGTTCCGGGCGGTGCGCACCGAGCGGATGGTGGCCCGCCACGGCCGCGACGACCTGCTGATGTTCTCGCTCTACCTGGCCGGATCCGGCCGGTTACGGCACGCCGGGCGCGAGGCGTCGCTGCGGCCGGGTGTCGGCGCGCTGTTCGAGAGCCGCAACGCGTGGGACCTCACCATGGACGATCCGGTGCGCAGCCTGCTGCTGCGCTTCCCGCGGTCCGCCCTGGGGCTGCGCGACAAGGATCTCACCGCCGGGCTGGCGTACGGCCTGGACCCGGCCCTGCCCGCCATGCAACTCCTGTCTGGATATTTACGGCAAATGGTGAAGGTGTCCGACGGGTTGACGCCGACGCAGCGCCAGGACGCCGGGCTGGTGGCGGTCGACATGGTCGCGATGGCGTTGCGCGGCGGGCCGGCCACGGTTCCGGGCGAGAGCGCCGCGGGCGAGGTGGCGCTCGACATGATGCGGCGGCACGTCCGCGAGCGGCTCGGCGACCCGGACCTCACGGCCGCCTCCCTCGCGCGGCGCCATCACATTTCCGTGCGGTACGCGCAACAGCTGTTCGGCCGAATCGGGCAGACCCCCGGGGCGTACATCCGGGAGCAGAGAATGGATACCGCCCGGGCCAAACTCTCCGATCCGGGTAACGCCCGCCGCGGTATCGCCGAAATCGCGGCAGAAGTCGGCATTGTGGAACTGCGGACATTCGAAAGAGCTTTCGTACGCCGGTACGGGCTGACACCCGCACAATGGCGCCGGGAATCAGCCCCGCGGCCGTAGCCCCTCGATGACCAGCTCCATGACGCGCCGGGCCTGCGCCTCGCCCTCCGCGCCCGCGGCGCCCCGCCACATGAACTCCATCAGCAGCAGGATGTCGGCCGGGTCGAGCCCGGAACGCAGGCTGCCGTCCCGCTCGCACGCCGCGATCAGCGTGCCGACCGCCGCGATCACCGGCGCGTACGTCGCGTTGACCACGTCCTGGATCGCGGCCGCGGTGAAGGCGGCGCCCAGGCCGTGCTTCAGCCGCACATAGCCGGCCAGTTCGGAGAACCACAACCGGAACGCGTCCAGCGGCTCGTGGTCGTCCAATAACTTGTCTACCGCGTGCGCCACGGTCAGCACGTCGTGCTGATAGACCGCGAGAATCAGGTCCTCCCGGGTGGGGAAGTGCCGGTACAGCGTGCCCGGGCCGACACCCGCCCGCTTGGCGATCGCGTTCAGCGAGACCGACCCGTCCGCGGCGAACGCCTCGTGCGCTATCTCGAGGATGTGTTCTCGGTTGCGGACCGCATCGGCGCGGACCGGGTGTTCCGGTGGCATCGCGCAAAGGTAGAGGCAAGGTCCCGCCACGGCAAACGCGGGGTGCCCAATCGCTTCGGGCAGCGGAAATACACCGAAGTGAGCACAGCCGCGCCGTTCGCCGCCCAGTGCGGTATAAAACGGATGTGGATCTCTGCCGACGACCCGGTCCCCACTTGACATTTATAGATTGAAATTGATTGAGTCATGCGGATGCACCCCTCGTCCTCGGGTCATTTCGACATGGGAGGTTACGTGCGCAAGGCAGCCATTTCCGTCGCAGCGGCGCTCGCATTAGTGGTCGTCAGTGCGGCACCCGCGGCAGCCGTCGACAATGTCAACAGCAAGAAGTTCCGCGACGCGGTCACGGTCGGCGGCATCCTCAGCCACGAGCGTGTCCTGCAGCGGATCGCGAACCAGAACGGTGGAACGAGGGCTTCGGGCACTCCCGGGTTCGACGCGTCCGCCGCGTACGTCAAGGACACTCTCAAGGCCGCCGGGCTCAAGGTGAGCCAGCAGCCGTTCACCTTCCCGCTCTTCCACGAGCTCGCCCCGGCGGTCCTGACCCAGGACTCGCCGAACCAGGTCAGCTACGAGACGGCGACCTATCAGTACTCCGGCAGCGGCACCGTCACCGGTACCGTCGTGCCGATCGACGTCGTCCTGCCGCCCACCCCGGCACCCAGCTCCACGTCGGGCTGTGAGGCCACCGACTTCCCGGCCGCGCCGGCCGGTCCGGCGATCGCGCTGATCCAGCGTGGCACGTGCACCTTCGGGACCAAGGTGGTCAACGCGGCCGCGGCCGGCTACGACGCCGTGGTCATCTTCAACGAGGGCCAGCCGGGCCGCACCGACCTGTTCGTCGGCGACATCGGCCAGGTCGTCGACACCCCGACCGTCGGGCTCAGCTTCGCCGACGGCAACTCGCTCTACGCGGCCACCCAGGCGGGACCGGTCACCGCGACCGTGACCACCTCGACCTTCGTGGAGACCAAGACGACCAGCAACGTGTTCGGCGAGACGACCGGCGGCGACGCCAACAAGGTCATCGTCGTCGGCGCACACCTCGACTCGGTCCAGGAAGGACCGGGCATCAACGACAACGGCAGCGGCACCGCCACCATCCTGGAGATCGCCGAGCAGTTCAAGGCGCTCAAGGTGAAGCCGAAGCAGAAGGTGCGCTTCGCCTTCTGGGGCGCCGAGGAGGGCGGCCTGCTCGGCTCCGAGCACTACGTCAACACGTTGTCCGACGCGCAGCTCGGCAAGATCTACGCGAACCTGAACTTCGACATGGTCGGCTCGCCGAACTACGTCCGGTTCGTCTACGACGGCGACGGCTCCGCGACCGGCACGTCCGGCCCGGCCGGATCCGCCGAGATCGAGGGCATCTTCAACGACTACTTCGGAAAGCAGGGACTGGCGACCGATCCCACCGCGTTCGACGGGCGCAGCGACTACGGCCCGTTCATCGCGGTCGGCATCCCGGCCGGCGGGCTGTTCAGCGGCGCCGAAGGTGAGAAGACGCCGGAACAGGCGGCCGTGTACGGCGGGACGGCCGGCGCGGCGTACGACGTCTGCTACCACCAGGCGTGCGACACCATCAACAACCTCAACACGTCGGCACTCAACGAGCTCGGTGACGCGGCGGCCCACGCCGTCTACACGCTCGCGCTGACCAAGACCGGCTTCTTCCCGGACGGCTCGTTCGCCAAGCGGAAGGCTCCGGAGCTCACCTACAAGGGACCGTACGCGGTTCGCTGATCTCCGCACCAGGGAAGGGGGTCCGGTCGCCGGGCCCCCTTTTCCGGGTCAGTGCGAGTAGTACGCGATGACGTTCGTGGGGTACTTGCCGCCGTACTGGAAGATCGACGTGAGCGCCCCCGGGTCCACCTCGACCGTGGCGTCGCCGTGCGCGGGCACCGTGGTCAGCTCGCCGACCGGGACGGCCACCTGGAACTGGTCGGCGCCGCTGTCCAGACCCTGCCAGGCCACGAAGGCGAGGCGTACGCGGATGGGGTCGTCGTTGTCGTTGGTGACCTTCACCGACCGGAAGTTCGCGAAATACTCGTCCTCCCTACCCGACTCGTCGAAGGCCTCGGTGTCCGGCTCGGTCTCCACGTACGGGTAATCGGTGTGCTGTGACCGCAGCACCGTCACCTGGACGTCGGCCACCTTGTCGCGGCCCTCGCCGACGAACTGGACGATCTCCCACGCGCCGCTGGTCGGCACCACGACGTCGCCGTGATCGCTGCCGAACGCGGTGAAGACCTTGATCTCGGGCATCCCCACGCCGTTGGCGTCGAGAGCGATGTACCGCAGCGTCGGGATCACCGCCTCGTCGCCGTTGTTGTCGATCTGCACGACCTGGTCGATGTAGTCACCGCCGCTGTCGGCCGTGTAGTCGAAACTCAGCGACGAGTCCTGGTTGCGATCTGCGAGCGCTCGGGTCACCGTGGCCGGGCTGACGGCACAGCCGGCCAGCAGGCACGAGAGGAGCGATAAGGCGACGCCGAGGGCGGCGCGTCGGGGCGCGGGCACCGGACGAGGATAGATCATCGATACGTCGCCGAATTTTCGGCCTTTCCCGCGCGAATTTGCTGATGAACGGCCACCAATGATCGTCGAACTTCGATAGGTTATCGGGATGTCACTCTCCGGAGGTGATCCCGTTGCCTGCATTCCCCTTCCCGGCACCGCCGTCGATCTTCCACCCGGCACCCCAGCTGACCCGTCTGCAACTCACCCGGCCGGTCTGCGAGGTGAGCTTGCCGGACGGCAGGACGGCCTGGCTGGTCACCCGGTTCGACGACGTGCGGAAGGTGCTCATCGACCCCCGGTTCAGCCGGGCCGAGGCAGCCGAACCCGGGGTGGCCGGCACCGGGCTGGGGAAGGACTCCGCCGGATCGATCCTCGGGCTGGACCCGCCCGAGCACACCCGGTTGCGGCGCCTGGTGGCCGGCGCGTTCACCGCCCGCCGGGTGGAGGCGCTGCGCCCGCGCGTGGCCGAAATGGTCGACACGCTGATCGACCAGATGGAGATGCTGCCGCAGCCGGTCGACCTGGTGGAGAACTTCTCCCTGCGGCTGCCCGTGCAGGTCATCTGTGAGCTGCTCGGGGTGCCCGCCACGGACCGCCACCTGTTCCACGAATGGTCCGACTCGGTGATGGGCATCGGCGACCCGGCGGCCGCCGAGGCGGGTATGGAGCGCCTCTGGCAGTACTTCGCGGAGCTGATCGAACGCAAGCGCAAGGAACCGGCGGACGACCTGATGACCGCCCTGATCGAGGCCCGCGACAACGAGGACCGCCTCGCCGAGGACGAACTGGTGCGGATGGGCCGCACGTTGCTGGTGGCCGGCCACGAGACCACCGCGAACCAGATCAACCTGTTCCTGCTGACGCTGCACGAGTACCCCGGCCAGCTCGCCCGCTTGCAGGCCAAACCGGAGATCATCCCGGAGGCGGTCGAGGAACTGCTGCGCTTCGCGCAGCTCGGCGAGATCGGCACCGGCCTGCCCAGGGTGGCGACCACCGAGGTCGAGCTGGGCGGCGTGACGATCCCGGCCGGCGCCGCGGTGATCCCGGCGATGACCATCGCGAACCGCGATCCGTCGGTGATCCCGGACGCGAACCAGCTCGACCTGACCCGCCCGCAGGGGGCGCACCTGGCGTTCGGCGCCGGCGTGCACCACTGCCTCGGTGCGCAACTGGCCCGGATGGAGCTGCAGGAGGCGCTGAGCGGTCTGCTGCGCCGGCTGCCGTCGCTGCACCCGGACGCGCCGGTGGCGGAGCTGACGTTCCAGCAGGGCATGTTCCTGCGGAGCCTGCGCGAGCTGCCGGTCCGGTGGTGAGCGTGGCACCGTCCCGGCAGGTGTCCACAAGCGACGAATGCATCGAGTCGGGCATGTGCGTGGCGTTGTCTCCTGGGAGTCGATCACCGACTGGGCCGCCGAGCTCCAGGCCTCGCCGGCGCATTTCGCGATGGGCGACGACGGCCGGTCCCATCCCCGGGCGGCGGTGACCAATCCGCTCGAGGTGCTGCTGGACGCGGCGGCCTCCTGCCCGATGGAGGCGATCACCGTCCGGAACGCCGAGACCGGGGAGCAGCTCGCGCCCTTGACGAGTAAGTCCTACCGTGGTGGTAGGCGGTAAGTGACCTGGTCACGGTGTGGCGCGGTGGCGCGGTGGCGCGGTGGCGCGGTGGCGCGGTGGTGCGGTGGCGCGGTGGTGCGGTGGCGCGGTGGTGCCGGAGCCGAGGCGCTGTGGCGGTTAGTTCGCGGCCGGGCGGTCCCGCTATGTGGACGCCGTGGTCACATCGTGGATTTTTGTGAACCTTGGAGAGTTGCGCCCACATACGAGCCATAACTCTCCAAGGTTCACATTCGGCCGGAGAAACCTGCCGGGCGAAAGCCTCGTTACGTGACAAAGGTATTCTCTACAATGGACGTCGGTCCCACATCGCGGACGGTGGGTCCATGATGCGGGCGCGGGTCTCAGCAGGTGGTCGCCTGTCTCACGGAATGGAAGCGCCGCGCGGCCGAGCGCCGAGCCCGCCTGACCAGCGGCCCAGCCGATCCAATAAATCTCGGGAAATGTCGGATATGCGAGAGGGGCGGCGGGGACTGGCGGACGGACGGCGATCAGATCGCTGATCGCCTACGGCCGCTGATCGCCTACGGCCGCAGATCGCCTACGGCCGCAGATCGCCTACGGCCGCAGATCGCCTACGGCCGCAGATCGCCTATGGCCGCTGACTCGCCTGCGGCCGCTGACTCGGCTTAGGACTTACTCGTCTAGGGTCCGTCAGACGGAGGCCTTGCTGCGGTACATCGCGGCGTCGGCCTCGCGCAGCAGCCGGCCCGCGTCACGTGCCGGACCGGCCGCGACGCCGACACTCGCCCCGACCGTGACACGCTCGCCGCCGTCGATCTCGACGGGCTCGGCCACCACCTCGGTGATCAGCGACGCCAGCTCCCGGCCGGCGGCCGCGGTCATCGACGGCACCATCAGGACGAACTCGTCGCCGCCGAGGCGCGCCGCGGTGCCTTCGGTTCTGCTAACGGCTTGCAGGCGCCGCGCCACCGCGATGAGCACCTGGTCGCCGGCGTGGTGGCCGTACCGGTCGTTGATCGGTTTAAAGCCGTCCAGGTCGACGAGCAGCACGCACACCGTCCCGGAGCGCGGCATCGTCTGTTCCAGCAACGCGCGGTTGGCCAGACCGGTCAGCGGGTCGTGCGTCGCCTGGTGCCGGAGCTTGTCGTGCAGGGCGCGGGCCTCGGTGATGTCCCGCGCGTTCAGAACGACGCCGCCCACGCTCGGGTTGGCGCTGAGGTCGGTGCCGACGATGTCGAGCCAGCGGTACGAGCCGTCGGCGTGCCGCAACCGCAGCTGGGCGCCGGCGTCGGCGCGGTCGTCCGGGTGCAGATGGTCGGCGAGCACGGTGCCCTCGAGCTGCGCGGGGTCGAGCCCGAGCACGCGCGAGGACGCCGGGCTGGCGTACCGGATCCGGCCGTCCGGGGAGATCACCAGGGTGACGTCCGACGAATGCCGCACCAGCGACTCGAACCACTCGCGCTGCTCGCGCACCTCCCGCATGCCGGCGTCGACCTGGGCGAGCAGCCGCTCGATGTCGGTGAACGCGGCGAGCTGCCGGGTCAGCACCAGCGCGGTGATGAGCACGGTGCCGGCGGCGACGCCCCAGACCCGTACGCCGGGGCCGCTCTGGGTCAGCGCGATCACCAGCAGGACCTGGGTGGCGGCGACGGCCAGGTAAGGCAGCCGGCTCGGCCGGTGCCCGCGCGACGCTGCCTTCGCGACAAAGCCGGTCCGGCGCTGCAGCTCCTGGAGCCGCATGGACACCGGCATGAGGATGCACGGCAGCAGCTGGGCGATGAGCGACAGGCGCGGATGGGTCGCGCCGATCGCCGAAGCCGGTGCGGAGGCGTTCAGGCCGATGCCGATCACGCCGACGAGACTGATCGCCCCCGCGCTGCGAGTGAATGGGGCCCGTCCCCCCAGCGCGAGCTTGACCAGGCCGAACGCCAGCATCATCATCACCGCGCAGTTGACCGTGCCCGCGTAACGCCCGGCCGGATCCGCGGTCGTGAAAGCCGGGGAGAGGGCGAAGTACCAGAGGAAGACGGCCACTCCGGTCAGCACGGTGCCGGCGTCCAGCCACAGCCGCAGGCGCTGTCGCCCGGTGCCGCCGAGCGGGTGGAACAGCATGATCACGACGACCATGGCCATGCCGGCAGTGATCAACGTGGTCTGGACGAGGCCGGGATCGTGCAGGTCCGGGTCGGCAACGGCACGTACGGTCTGAAAAAGGTCACCCGCCGCGCAGAGCAGCATGCCCGCGGCGGCCGCCAGCCAGAGCCGCCGTGCGGGCCGGTTCGCGGCGTCCACCCGGGCGAGGCGCAGCGCCAGGACCACTTCCACGACGTCGATGACGGTCTGCAGGGCCCAGTTCGTGCCGGGGCCGCCCCAGCCGAGGCCGAAGATCGGCACCGCGGCCACCGCGAGCCCCGCCAGCACCAGCAGGACAGGGTCGAGCCACCGTGATCGGCGTGCGCCGTCCGGCATGATCGCTCCCGTCGTCACCGTGATTCGTCGAACGCAGTGATCGGTCGCGGCACCCTGGGCCTGAGGGTTTGTGCGGCGGCTCCGGCCTCGCAAGGTCATCGGCCGGGCGGGCGGTGCGTCTCCTCGTGCGGGTTAGGTAAGAGGTATCGCGAATTTGGTTCTTTCGGTCGAGGGGGCTGGCCGAACGGACGCTCGTCGATTACATGGTGGACACACACAATGGCGCGGTGACGAATCAGATACCGCCCTACGGTGGCGCGGCGTGGCCGGGGCAGAAGCGGCCCGGATTCTGGTCACGGCTGTCTCCGATGCAGCGGGTGGGGATGCTCGTGGCGGTACTGCTGGTCCCGTGCTGCGGTGGGGCTGCGCTGATCAACGCGCTGTCCGGCGATGACAAGAATGTCGATGCCGCCAAGGCCGCGGACAACGTGGTCGTGCAGCCGGCGCAGCAGGCCGGGGACCAGCCGTCCGCCGACGTGCCGTCCGCCGAGGCCCCCGCAGTGGACCCGACCAGTGCGGCGCCGACCTCGGTGCAACCCGTTGTCACGACGAAGAAGGTCACGAAGCGTACGGCGATCGCCTTCACGACGCGTACGGTCAAGGATCCTGATCTGGAAAAGGGTGACACCGAGGTGCGCACCAAGGGTGTCGCGGGCGTCCGGACGATCACCTATGAGGTGACCATGACCGATGGCAAGGAGACGTCGCGGAAGCAGATCAGCAGTGTGGTGACCAAGAAACCGGTTACCAAGGTGGTGGCGGTCGGCTCGAAGACCTCCAGCTGCGACCCGAACTACTCGGGCTGCGTGCCGATCACGAGCGATGTGGACTGTGCCGGGGGTAGCGGGAACGGCCCCGAGTACGTGAGCGGGCCGGTCCGGGTCACCGGAAGCGACATCTATGACCTTGATCGGGATGGGGACGGCGTCGCCTGCGACACCTGAAACCGGAACGCGGAAGTTTCGATAAGCCTCATCTGGCGGCCGGCGAATATCGTCGGCCGCCAACCTTTACTCCGCAGCCGTAAGTTGCGGTAGGGTCACGGAACTTGCGCGCGACCAGGGGAGGCCGATGATGAGCGCCGAGACGACCGCCACCACGAGCGGCACGCGCGACGCCGGCCGGGCACAGATCCACAACCCGGTGCTGCCCGGTTTCCACCCGGACCCGTCGATCCTGCGCGTGGGCACCGACTACTACATCGCGACCTCGACGTTCGAGTGGTTCCCCGGCGTCCGACTGCACCACTCCACCGATCTGGTGACCTGGCGGCCGCTGCGCGGGGCGCTGACCGAGACGCGCCTGCTCGATCTGACCGGCACCGGCGACTCGTGCGGGGTGTGGGCGCCCAATCTCACGTACGCCCATGGCCAGTTCCATCTGCTCTACACGAATGTGGCGACGTTCGCGGGCGGCTACTGGGATCCCCAGAACTATCTCGTCACCGCGCCGCGGATCGACGGTCCCTGGTCCGATCCGGTGGTGTTACACGGGCGCGGCTTCGACGCCTCACTGTTCCACGACGACGACGGCACCACCTGGATGCTGTCGATGATCGCCGATTCACGTCCGGGGCGGGACCGGTTCGCCGGCATCTCGATCCAGCAGTACGACCGGGAGGCACGCCGGCTCGTCGGCCCCGAGCGCATGATCTTCCAGGGCACGTCGGCCGGGATGACCGAGGCACCGAACCTCTACCGCAAGGACGGCTGGTATCTGCTGGTGACCGCGGAGGGCGGCACGAACTGGGAGCACCAGGTGACGGTGGCCCGCTCCAGCACTCTGCACGGCCCGTATCTTGCCGATCCGCATGGGCCGTTGCTGAGCTCGTACGGGAATCCGGAATTGGTGTTGCAAAAGGCCGGGCACGGCAGCCTGGTGTCCACGCCGGCGGGGGAGTGGTATTTGGCGCATCTTGTGGGGCGGCCTTATACGACGCGTGGCCGGTGCGTGCTGGGGCGGGAGACGGCGCTGCAGGAGGTGCATTGGACTGAGGACGGGTGGCCGCGCATTCGCGGGGGTGTCCCGGCTGAGGTGGTGGATGCGCCTACGTCGTTGACGTCCGGGTGGCAGGGCGAGGCCGGCGCTTCGCCGGCAGAGCCGGTTGACGATGTCGACGACTTCGACTCGGCTGAGCTTGGCGTTGACTGGGCCACGCTGCGACGGCCCGCGACGCCGGACTGGGTCGACCTCGCCAGCCGGCCGTCCCATCTGCGGATCCACGGCGGCCGCTCCCCGATGAACCGGCACCGGCCCAGCCTCGTCGCCCGGCGGGTCACCGCGCGGCGCTGCACGTTCGAGACCGTCATGGAATTCACGCCGCGCAACTATCGGCAGCTCGCCGGGATCGGCGCCTACTACAACACCCGCAACTGGTACCACCTGCATGTCACCGCCGAGGACGACGGCACACCGGTGCTCGGGCTGCTCGCCTGCGACACCGGCACCGTCAGCGTCGTGCCGGGCGTGCGCACCGAGGTCCGCGACCCCCGGATCGGGCTGCGGGTCACCTTCGACGGACCTTCACTGACTTTCGCGTACGCCGTCGATCCCGCTCTGGCGCACTGGCAGGCCGCGGGCCCGGTGCTGGACGCCACCACCCTGTCCGACGAGTACGCGGCGACGAAGATCGAAGGGGAGCCCGAGGTGTGGGGCTTCACCGGGGCGTTCGCCGGCCTGTGGGTGCAGGATTTGGGCGCCGAGGGCGGTTACGCCGACTTCGACAGCGCCACCTATCGGACGTTGTGAGAGGCGTGCCACGGCAGGGACTTCACGATCGTCGTGAGTGGGTGGTCACAAGTCGGCCTGAGCCCGGAGCCCGTCGAACACGATCGCGAGCATCCTGGCCGTCACCTCGTCGTCGAGGTGCGCGTGCGCCGCCGCCCGCGACGTGCCCACCAGTAGCGCGTACACCTCGGGCAACTCGACGTCATCGCGGACCGCGCCCGCCTGCTGAGCGCGCCGGAGCAGAACGCCGACCGCCTGCCGCAGCGCGTTAGAGGCCCGCGCCGCCTCGCCGTCACCGTCACCGCCGGCCTCTAGCAGCGCGTCACCGATCGCGATCTTTGTGGCAGCATCCGCGACCAGTTCCGCAAAGAACCCAAAAAAGGCGGCTCCCGCGTCGAGCGGCGGCGCGCCTCGCCGGCCCGAGTCCAGCTGTGCGCGGCCACGCCCCACCGGGCCCGGCTGGGGCTCGCCCCGGGCACCAGCGTCCAGCAGCGCCTCGGCCCTCTCCCGCAACCGGTCGAACCGGCGCACCAGCACCGCCTCCAGCAGCCCGGCCTTGGTCGGGAAATGGCGGAACACGGTCGCGATCCCGACACCGGCCCGCCGCGCCACCTCCTCCGTGGACGCCGCCGGTCCACCCTTACCGAAGACCTCCTCGGCCACGTCCAGGATCCGGTCGCGGTTCGTCTGGGCGTCCGCCCTCATCACGCCCTCGCTCGTTGACTTCCGAAGTGGTGACTCCATATATTCGGAGTCAAGACTTCGGATAATACGGGGGCAGCGCCATGACACAAAGCCCGACAGACGTTTTCCTCGCTCTCGTCAACGGCGTCGCGGAGGGCCGCTGGGCGGAGCTACCCGACCTCTACGCCGAGCAGACCCACGTCGTGCACCCGTTCGACCCGCTCCGGCAGCCCGCGCTGCGCACCCGCGACGAGCTGCGCGCGCATTTCCGGCCGACCGGCGACTCGCCGCGCCTGGTCCGCCGCGCGGTCAACATCACCGTCCACGAGACCGCCGACCCCGAGGTCATCATCGCCGAGTTCGAGTATCGGGGGACCGCCGACGGTGTCCCCTTCACCCAGCCGGCGATCTTCGTGCTGCGGGTGCGCGACGGTGAGATCGTCGAGTCCCGGGACTACCTCGATCATGTGACCGCGGCCCGGATCCGGGGCCGCCTCGGCGACATCCTCAGAACGACATGAGGTGGAACGAGCTCACCGTCCGGAACCCGATCCGCCGGTAGAGCTGCTGGGCCATCGCCGTCGAGGTGAGCGCGGCCGTCTCGATGCCGCGCTCGCGCGCCAGGTCGATCGCGGCGAGGGTCATCGCCGTGCCCACGCCGCGCCGGCGGTGGTCCGGCTGGGTGCCGACGAAGTACAAGGTGAGCAGCCCGTGGCTGAACCACGCCACGGCCGTCCCGGCGATCCGGCCGTCCTCGAAGCGCCCGGCCAGCCGCACCACGGTGCCGTCGGCGGAGAACGCCTTCTCCCGGTCGATCGCCGCGGCCATGGCATCGGACGGAATTCCCGAGACTTTCCCGTACGCCGAGACGAACTCCTCGATGTCCGTCGCCTCGGTGACCCGGAACCCGGCCGGCGGCTTCTCCGGGGCCACGTCGCCGACCGCCGTCGTCATGATCGGCATGCGGGCGATCGGGACCGCGCCCAGCGCCAGCAGGTGGATCGGAGTCTCCGGGTCGCTGTCCGGGCCGGCCCACCAGATCCGGGGCACGCCGTCCAGTCGTTCGCGGGCGTCCTCGAACGCCTCCCGGGGGGAGCGCCCGGCGAGTCGTAGCACACCGTTGAGGGGCGCGTGCTGCACGTCGCTGCGGTAGGTCACGAGGTTCGCGTCGCCGGCCGCACCGATGTTCCAGCCGAGCAGGTACGCGCGGTGCGCAGCGAGCAACGTTTCCAGCGAATCCACAGAATTGATCCTAGGTTCATTCCGAAGCGGGCAAACGTGATTCGGGTCGCAGATTGTTCGAAGGTGAACTTGTTGCTCACGTGAAGTAAAAGTCCGGCTCGCCTCGGTGAGAATTCGGGGTCGCATCCGGGGCAAAACGGCCGCGCGATCACCGTGCGCGAACGAGGAACGCGAGCCTGTGCGGACCACCACATGACGTTTTCTGAACTTCCGTGGCAGCTTTCGTTATGACCGTCGCGACGGCCGGTGGCCGGCTGCCGCGCGCGGCCGCGATTTCGTCTCCACACGAGCGAAGGCTTCCGCATGAGCATGGCGATCGACGGCACGAACAACGACCCGCGGTACACGACACGCGGCGGCGTGCACGTCCCGGCCGGTGCCGGCCCGACCAAGTGGTTCTCCGGCGACGTCTACACGGTTCGCCTGTCGTCCGCGGCGACCAACGGCTCGCTCGGCATCGTCGAGGCGAGCGTCCCCCCGGGCAGCGGACCCGTCCCGCACACGCACGCCGACCAGGACGAGACGTTCTACCTGTTATCCGGCGAGCTGGAGTTCCTCGACGGCGACCGGATCTTCACCGCCGGCCAGGGCGACATCGTCCACGTCCCGCGCAAGATCCGGCACCGCTTCCGGAACGTCGGTCTGCACACCGCCCGGATGCTGTTCATCTACACGCCCGGCGGCACCGAGGAGCTCTTCGTCGAGGGTGGCGACGAGCCGCAGCGCGGGGTCCAGGTCCAGCCGTGGGGGCCCGAGCGGTTCGACGACCGCATTCTGGGGCTCTTCGCCAAATACGGCACCGAAGCACTTCCCGACTGAGGCCGCTGACACCGTGAACGTGGACGTCCGGATCCAGCAGTCGGTCCTCGCCGGCCTCGCGCGGCGGCCGGCCTCGATCGAGGCCGGCCCGTTCCTGATCGGCATCGATCCCGGCACGCCGAGTCCGTGGATCAACTACGCCACGCCGCGGCCCGGCGAGACCATCACGGCCGGCGACGTCCGCCTGCTCGCCGACGTGTTCCGCGAGAAACGCCGCAAACCCCGCCTCGAGTACGTGGTCACCTGCGCACCGGCGCTGGAACCCTTGCTGACGGACGCCGGCTGGATTCCCGAGGCGCGCCGCGACTACATGACCTGTACGCCCGGGTCGCTGACCGGCGAGCCGCCGGGCATCGAGCCGCTGGCCAGCCTGAGCGAACCGCGTACGGACGAGGAACGGGCGGCCCTGATCGCCGCCCAGAACGAGGGTTTCGGCGGCCCGGCGGCGGCCGGCGCGGCGGACGTCGCCCGGATGCGCCGCCTGCAGTCGGACGGCGGCATCGCGTTGATGGCGGTCACCCCCGACGGCTTCTGCGTGGGCGGCGGCGAGGCCGGCCCGCAGGCCTTCGGGGTCAGCGCGGTGGTCGGCATCGCCGTCCGGCCACGGTTCCGCCGCCGGGGCATCGCCCGCGCGGTGACGTCCGCGATCACCCGCAAGCTCTTCGCCACCGGCACCGACATCGCCTGGCTCGAGGCCTCCGGCCCGGACTCGTGGCGCGTCTACGAGCGGGTCGGCTACCGCGCGGCGGGCCAGCGCCTCTACATCGGCAAGTCCTGAAGGCGGGTCGGCGCCTCTACATCGGTGAGTCCTGAGGGCCGGCCGGCGCTCTCTATCGGCAGGGCGTGAGCGGCCGGCCGGCGGCTTCGCATCGGCACGATCCGAGTGCCGGCGCCTCAGGCTCCGCGCGGGCGGGGCCTGAGGCGGGCGGGGGAACGGCGGCATCCCCGGGCTTGGGGTCGGTCCCGGGGACACCGCCATCTTGTGGGGACGGGCCGGAAAGATCAGGTGAAGCGGGCGGCGATCCAGTCCGCCACCAGGGTCGTGGTCTGGAAGACGGCCTGGTCGTGGTCGGCGTTCTGGAGGAGCTCGAACTGCACGGGCTGGGTGCCGTACGCGGTGAGCTGCCCGTTCAGTTCAGCCGTGAAGGGCCACGGCACCGCGTCGTCGTTCATGCCCTGGATCAGCAGGATCGGCGCGCTCGGCGCGACCTGGCCGGGGTTGACGTAGTGCACGAGCTTCGCCAGCACCGACGCCGGCAGGACACCGTTGACGAGCAGCTGGGTCGCCGTCAGGTTCTGGTAGGTGCTGAGGATCTCGTTGAGGCAGCCGGAGGTCAGCACCGGGGTGCGCAGCTTCGCCGGGTTCGCGAGCAGTGCCATGGCGTTGACGCTCGGGTCCTGCGCCTGCAGCCCGTACAGCCCCATCACCAGATAACCCTGGCCGGGCGTGCCGGGCACCAGCGGCGCGAAGTCCCCGGCGTTCGAGACCGGCGCGATCGACGCGACACCCTTCAAGACCAGGTTCCCGTCGTACGCCGGTGCGATCTCCCCGGCGAACAAAGCACCCTGCCCGCCCTGCGAGTGACCGTCGATGGCGTACTGAGTGGACAGTGACGAGTCGAGCGAGCGGGCGGCCTTGACGGCGTCGATCAGTGAGCGGGCCTCGCTCTGGCCGATCAGGTACGGGTGCGCGGACGGCGTGCCCAGCCCCGGATAGTCGGGGGCGGCCACCGTCCAGCCCTTGGCGAGCAGCGCGGCGATCGCGGCGCGCGCCTCCGGCCAGAACACGTTCTGGTTGAGCGACGGGGAGCACTGGTCGGCCAGGCCTGTGGTGCCGTGGCCCCAGGCGACGGTCTTGCCGGTCTTGCCGGTCTTCGGGGTGAGCACGAGGCCGGTCGCGTTGAGGGAGGCCCCGCTGACGGAGGTGGTCGCGTAGCTGATGCGCTTCCCGGTGGCCAGCGACGACAGCTCCGACGGCAGCACTGCCGGGGTGGCGAGCAGAACGCTGCCGGGGGCTGGAGCCGCCGAGGCGGACCGGGCCGGGAAGATGAAGGGGGTGACACTTACCGCGATCAGTACGGCGACGCACCTCCGCCAACGGGCATGATTCATGTATTGCTCCTTTCTGTGTATGGCATTACGCCGGGTGGTTTTCGGGCAGGGGTGAGCCCGGGAGGAAAGTCTGTGGGGGAGAAAAACGATTAACGAAATGCTATTTGGTGACTACCGGGTGCAAGCGAAATGGTCGGCGATCCGGCGGAGCGCGGTGATGGTTTCCCGGTCGCGGCGTTCGTCGTCCTGAGTGGGCCAGGCGCTGCATTTGACGATGACCACGTCGGCGGCGGGGTCGACGTAGAGGTACTGCCCGTGGACGCCCAGCGCGGTGTAAGCGTCGAAGCAGGACGGACCGAGGGTCCACCATTGGTTGGCGTATCCGTAGTGTGCGTACCCGCTCGGGCCGAGCGCGCCCACCGCGAGCTGAGGCAGGTCGCTGCCCCGGCTGCGCCGCACCCAGTCGCGCGGCACGACCTGAACGCCGCCGGCCATGCCGTCGTCGACCATGAGCTGGCCGAGCCGGGCGAGGTCACGGGCGGTGGCGTTGAACGAGCCCGAGCCCAGCGCGCTGCGGGGTTTGGCACGGGTCAGCCAGTAGTACGCGTCGCGGTCGGCGCCCAGGTGGCACCAGAGGTGATCGGAGGCGTACGCGGCAAGCGATTTGCCCGTCGCGGCCTCGAGCACCCAGCCGAGGACCTGCGCGTCGAAGGTCGAGTAGTTGAAGCTCTCGCCGGCCGGTGCGGTGCGCGGGGCCGACCGGATCACCGCGGCCACGTCACCGCCGCCCATGACGGCCTGCTCGAAGCGTTTGATGCCGCTGTCCGGGACGTCCCACGCCTCGAGGTCGCCCACCCCGCTGGTCATGGTGAGCAACTCTTCCAGCGTGGTCTCCTCGTACGCCGTACCGAGGAAATCGGGTCGGTAGTCGGTGATGTGGTCTTTCACGCTGCCGATCGTGCCCTCGGCGATCGCGACGCCGACCATCAGCGACGTGACCGATTTGGACACCGAGAACAATTGCATCCGCGAGCGCGAGGTGGCGAACGCGCCCGGGTAGTACTCGTGGACGATGGCACCGCGGTGCAGCACCACGAAGGCGGTCGTGAAGGTGCGGCGGTGCAGCTCGTGAAGCGTCCGGTCGTGGCCCTCGAATCGATAGGTGAGATCCATCGGGTAGGGGTCGTGCGGCAGCGGCCGGTGCCGGTCGCCGCGGGCGACCCGCTCGGTCGGCATCAACCAGTTCATGTGAGTGAACGTCCACTCGTTGAACGGCCGCCGCATGATCACATCGCCCTGACGGTCCCACCACGACGGAGGCCGGACAACCGCGGCGTGCCCGCTGGGGGCGCCGGGTCGCTCGGTCGTGCTCGTCATGTCAGGTTCCGTTCTTCGTCATCTCCGGGGACGTCGTACAGCGCGCGCAGATTCGGTCCGGGGTTGTCGTCGTTGGGTTCGAGGTAGGCGTGCATGATGCCGAGGACCGCCATGCCGAACAGGTTGCCGCGCGGCCCGTCGCCGACGACGCCGGAGCCCGGGTCGCCGAGATATCGGATCGCGAAGCCCTCCGTGACGGCGGCCAGCATGTTCGCGAACTGGTGGATCGTGACGCCCTGGCGCAGCCGGAAGCCGCGGGCGGCGATCACCGCCTCGTACACCTTGGTCCAGGGCTCGAGGGCGCCCGCGTACTGATTCGCGATCGCCTCGTGGATGCCGTCGTTGCGGTCGGCGGTGGCGCTGACGATCAGCTGGAGCCGGAACAGCGGCATCCGGACGATCGCCAGCAGTTCGTGATAGGTGGTGCGGTCGATGGCGTCGGTGAAGCTTTCGTCGGCCAGCAGCCAGTCGCCCCGCGTCTCCAGGCCGGCACCGTACTGCGGGTCGTAGTTCATCGCGTGGAACAGGAAGGCCAGCAGGTCGTTCAGGTAGTCGTCGTGGCTGGCCCAGGTCGAGCGGTACGGCCCCGCACCCTTCTGCCGGAGGAACGGCGGGTCCAGCTCCGCAACCTCGCGAGAAAGGGCACGCTCGGACAAGAAGTGCAAACCGGACCAGTACGCCTTGCGGCCGTCGGATGCGGGGGCGGATTTCGGAGCACCCAGGTGCCGCGAAACGAGCATTTCGCCCGCCTTCAGGTAGGACGCCACCTTCAGCGAGTTGACCAGGGCGGCCCTGGTCGACTCCCGAACACCCTTGACCCTCGTCACGATGCCGGAAAAGTCCTGATCGTAGGGGTAGGGCAGGTCCTTCTTGCCGTACGTCATGAGGTGATTGTTGTCTGTTTCCCGGGCGCTTCAAGTGCGCACGTGCGTAGTACTCGGAGGCTAGTACTTGAAACATCGTTAATATGACGCGTGGTATTCAGGCGGTCGCTTTCCGTCGCTTAAATGACGTGCACGACCTCGTTCGCCAGGAACAGCGGGATCGCCGCGGCCGGCTGCGGGACCGCGTAGTGGAAGCCCATGCCCTGCTGATAGCCCAGCTCATGCAGGCGTTCGGCCTGGGCGGCACTCTCCACGGCCTTCGCGATCGCCACGATGCCGAGCTCGGCGGCCAGTTCGGCGACCGCGCCGGCGACCGCGGCGTGCCGGGGCGACGTCAGCACCTGCCCGGTCATCGAGCCGTGCACCTTGACGACATCGATCGGCGCCGACGCCAGCGCGGGCAGCGACGCCCGGCCGGCCCCAAAATCATCGAGCGCCACCCGTACGCCTCGGTCACGCACCACCCGCAGGGCGGCCGTAGCGGACTCGTCCTGGAGCGCGTCCTCGGTGACCTCGATGACCAGCCGGTTCGTGACCGTCTCCGCGAAGCCCGGCTCGCGCAGCTGGTGGGCCGACGTGTTCACGTAGGTGTCGGGCCAGTCGTCCGCCTGCTCGCGACACACCTCGGCGAGCATCCACCGCCCCAGCGGCACGATGAGACCGCTGCGCTCGGCAACCGGAATGAAGTCACCCGGCATGATCGGCCCGCGCACCGGATGCCGCCAGCGGGCGAGCGCCTCGAGCCCGGTGAGCGTGCCGTCCCCGAGCCGCACGATCGGCTGGTAGACGAGCTCCATCTGCCCGCCGCCGACGGCCTCGTGCAGCCCGTCGAGCAGGGCCGCCTGGTCGAGGAAGCGCGTTTTCATAGCGGATTCGTAGTGCACGGGCCGGCCGCGCCCGCTGGCTTTCGCCGTCCGGAGCGCGACGTCGGCCTTGCTCAGCAGATCGGTCCCACCGTCACCGCGCGCCGCGTGCGCAACCCCGATGCTGGCCCGAGCGGCGACGGGCCGCCCGTCGGCCTGGACCGGGCTGGCGAGCGCGGCGGTGATCCGCTCGGCCAGCTCGTCCAGCGCCGCGCCCTCGGCCAGCACCCCGAACTGGTCCCCACCGAGGCGCCCGACCGTGTCACCCTCGCCGGCGGTGTCCCGCAGAAGCTGCCCGACCGCGGTGAGAATGCGGTCCCCTGCGACATAGCCGAGCACGTCGTTGACCACGGCGAACCCGTCGAGGTCGACCAGGACCACGCCGGCTTTGCGCCCCGAGGCGGCCGCGTCGTCCAGCCGCCCGAGGAACCAGGCCCGGTCGGCCACCCCGGTGAGCGGGTCAGTGCCTCGGCTCGAACCATCGTTGCTGCCCACCCGGCAGGGTCCCTTCTCTCGCGCGCGCCCACGTCTCCCATCGGCACCCCCGCCACCAACTTGAGGGTTCCCGTCCCGGCGTGCCGAGGCATGGAGGAGCCCGATGCTGCGGTGATGGGTCGGTTGCGCTTGGTGCGGCTGGTTGCGGTGGTCTGTGGTCGCGCTGGGTTGCCATGGCGGCGTTGGCGCCGGGACGGTTGGGTGCGGCCGGTTGCGGTGGTCTGTGGTCGTGCTGGGTTGCCATGGCGGCGTTGGCGCCGGGACGGTTGGGTGCGGCCGGTTGCGGTGGTCTGCGGTCGCGCTGGGTTGCCATCGCGGCGTTGGCGCCCGGAACGGTGGTGCGGCCGGTTGCGCTATCCGTGCATGTCCGGCATTTCCGGCGACCGTTGGCGGCCTGGCCCGGTGCGTGGCTGGCGCGCTCGTCGTGGTGCGTCCATTATTCGGGACGCAGGACTGCTATCTGGGATGGGCGTCCGCATCGTGGACTTGGGTCCGCATAATGGGACGGCCATCTAAATAGGAGGGAAGTTTCCTTCCGTCATATGGCTTTTGTCGCACCGCCTGTCGCGTTCAAATACGAATCTTGGAGACTTCGGGCTGATATGTGGGCGTAACTCTCCAAGGTTGCAAACCCGCCACGATGCGGTCTGTGCTGTCCACATGGCGGGACGGTTCAGCTGGTTCTCGCGCCGCTCACCCTCCGATGCGTTGGCCTTCCGTGGCGGACCTGTGAGGGCCGTCGTTGTGGGGAGCTGGGACGTTCCGGCCGTTACAGGTGCCCACACCTGCTGTGGGTCGCCGCGGTGTGGGGAGCCACAGCCTCCCCGCCGTCGGGACTCCCCACACGTGGGTGGGGCTGGCCGCGGTGTGGGGAGCCACAGCCTCCCCGCCGTCGGGACTCCCCACACGTGGGTGGGGCTGGCCGCGGTGTGGGGAGCCACAGCCTCCCCGCCGTCGGGACTCCCCACACGTGGGTGAGAGTGGCCGCGGCGTGGGGAGCCACAGCCTCCCCGCCGTCGCGACTCCCCACACGCGGGTGGGGCTGGCCGCGGTGTGGGCAGCCACAGCCTCCCCGGCGTCGCTACTGCCCACACCCGCGTGGGGGCGCCCATTGTGGGGAGCTGTGACCTGCCCGGGCCTGGCGGCGTCGCCTGGCACGGGGACTCCCGGCCGACGGAACCAGCTGAACAGTTACACATGGCGGGACGGCTGGATGCGGGTGCGGGAACTCCGGCGGGCTTGGCCGGGTGGCCGCGTTCCTGGCATTGGGCCAAGCCGACGAGCTGGACGGTGCGTAACAGGCGGCGCCGTGCGTCCAGGCGCGGGCCGGTCGCGGGCGGGGGCGGCCGACGGGTGGACATGAACGTGGGTTGACGTCCTACGGTGGGCGGCATGCGGTCTATCCAGGGAGAACGCACCACCTTCTATCACCTTCTCGTCAACACGCTCCTCGTCTCCGTCATCAACTACACCGTCTGGTTCGCGATCACCTTCTACGTCTACATCGAGACGCGGTCCGTGTTCGCCACCGGGGTCATCTCCGGGATTTTTCTGGTGATGACGGCGCTCACCGGGATCTGGTTCGGCAGCCTTGTCGACCACTACGCCAAGAAGACCGTGATGCAGGTGTCGGCGGTCGTGTCCCTGGGGCTCTACGCCGCGGCCTTCGTGCTCTACCAAGCCACGCCGCGCGAGGAATTCACCCGGCCCGCGAGCGTGCGGCTGTGGGCCCTCGTCGTGTTGCTGATGTTCGGGGTGATCGCCGGCAATATTCGGACGATCGCGCTGCAGACCCTGGTGACGCTGCTGATCGCCGAAAGGGACCGGGACCGGGCCAACGGGTTCGTCGGGACCACGTCCGGCGTGTCGTTCCTGGTCACCTCCGTCATCAGCGGCGTGCTGGTGGCGCTCGGCGGGATGCTCTGGGTGCTCGTGCTGGCGCTGGTCGTGCTCGCGGCGGCGCTTCTGCACCTCGCCACGGTTCGCGTCGCGGAGCCGCCGCGCGCGGCGGAGCAGACCACGCGGGCCGTCGACTTGCGGGGGACCGTCACGGTCGTACGGGAAGTGCCTGGGCTTTCGGCTCTTATCGCGTTTTCGGCGTTCAACAATCTGCTCGGTGGCGTGTTCATGGCGCTGCTCGACGCGTACGGGCTGTCGCTGATGTCCGTGCAGGCCTGGGGTCTGCTGTGGGGTTTTCTGAGCACCGGATTCATCGTCGGGGGGCTGCTCGTGGCGCGCACCGGGCTGGGGCGCAACCCGGTGTGGCTGCTGCTGATCGTCAACGTGGTGCTGTGGGCGGTCACGTTGCTGTTCCCGCTGCGGTCGTCGATCGTGTTGATGGCCGTCGGTCTGTACGTCTACATGGTGCTCGGCCCGTACGCCGAGGCGGCCGAGCAGACGATCCTGCAGAAGGTCGTCCCGTACGAGCGGCAGGGACGCGTCTTCGGCTTCGCGCAGAGTGTCGAGCAGTCCGCGTCGCCGCTGACCGCGTTCCTGATCGCGCCGGTCGCACAATTCTTCTTCATCCCGTTCATGACCGACGGTTACGGCGCCCGAGCGATCGGGGACTGGTTCGGCACCGGCACCGACCGCGGCATCGCGCTGGTGTTCATCCTGACCGGGCTGATCGGGCTGCTCGCCACCGCGGCCGCGCTGCGCAGCCGCCCCTACCGGCGTCTCAGCGGGCGGTATGCGGGAGCGGAGGTTACCGTCGAGCAGTGACGTGAATCACTGGGAGGCGGCATGACGACCAGGGACGCACCGGACATCGAACGTCAGCTGATGGGCGGCGGCACCTACCGCAGCCTGGGCGAACAACAGCTTTCGCCGGCCGAGGAACGCTTCGAGCGCGGACGCCGTACGGTCGGCCTGTTCGCCGCACCGGCGGTGGCGTTGATCTTCTTCGCGCTGCCGATGAGCATCCCGCCCAGCCAGCAGGTGCTCGGCGGTCTGCTGCTCGGCGTGATCGTGCTGTGGGTGACCGAGGCGGTGCCGATCCCGGTCGGCGGGCTGATCGGTGTCGGCCTCGTCGTGGTGCTGGGCGTGGCCGAGGCCGACGACGTGCTCGCGCCGTTCGGCTCGTCGACCGTGTTCACGTTCATCGGCGCGTTCATCCTGGCGCAGGCGATGCTCAAGCACGGGCTCGCCCGCCGGTTCGCGTTCCGGGTGCTGTCGCTGCCCGGCGTCGGCCGGTCCACCACCCGGGTCATCATCGCGTTCGGGGTGATCACCTGCCTGCTGTCGGCCTTCGTGTCGAACACCGCGACCGTCGCCATGCTGCTGCCCACCGCCCTCGGCATCCTGGCCGTCATCGCCAAACTGATGCAGGACAAGGGCTTGGTGCAGCCGGGCTTCGACCCGACCCGGTTGCGGGTGGGTGCGGCTCTGATGCTGATGCTCGCGTACGGGGCGAGCGTCGGCGGCCTGCTCACTCCCGTCGGCAGCCCGCCCAACCTGATCGGGCGCGGGCTCATCGAGGAGGCGACCGGCGAGCGCATCTCGTTCGCCGCGTGGATGGCGATGGCGGCCCCGGTCTGCGCCATCATGTTCGTCGTGCTCGCGGTCGTGCTGCTGCTCCTCAACCGGCCGGAGATCAAAAAGATCGAGGGCGTTGAGGCGTACGTCTCGGCCGAGCGCGCCAAGCTGGGCAGGTTCTCCCGGGCGGAACGCAACACCCTGATCGCGTTCGTCACCACGGTCTCGTTGTGGATCTTCCCGGGCGTCGTCGCGGTGGTGGCCGGCACCGACTCCGGGATCTACGACACGGTCAGCAACCGGCTCGACGAGGGCGTGGTCGCGGTGCTCGGCGCGTCGCTGCTGTTCCTGCTGCCCACCTCGTGGCGTCAGCGCGAGTTCACGCTCAACTGGAGCGACGCCGCCCGCATCGACTGGGGCACGATCGTGCTGTTCGGCACCGGCATCATCTTCGGCGCGTTGCTGTCCTCGACCGGCCTGGCCAAGACGATCGGCACCTCCAGCGCCGGCGCTCTCGGACTGTCCGGCGTCTTCCTGATCACCGCGTTCGCCGTGGTGCTGGCCATCATCGTGTCCGAGACGACGAGCAACACCGCCTCGGCCGCGGTGGTCGTGCCGATCATCATCCCGGTCGCGGTGGCCGCCGGTGTCAACCCGCTCGTCCCGGCCCTGGCGGCCACGTTCGCCGCGTCGTTCGGTTTCATGCTGCCGGTCTCCACACCCCAGAACGCCATCGTGTACGGGTCGGGAGTCGTCCCGATCACCACGATGATCCGGTCCGGGATCTCGTTCGACGTGCTCGGCGCGCTGATCATCCTGCTGCTTCTGCCGTTGATGGTCGCCGCCGTAGGGTTGG
This sequence comes from Actinoplanes sp. TBRC 11911, assembly GCF_012933445.1. Lineage (GTDB taxonomy): Bacteria > Actinomycetota > Actinomycetes > Mycobacteriales > Micromonosporaceae > Actinoplanes. Next base: position 234,708 of record NZ_JABBNC010000006.1, on the reverse strand, counting down.
GCGGATGAGGATCGCGGTCATTGCGGGCGACGGAATCGGTATCGAGGTGATCGCCGCGGCGCGGGTCGTGCTCGACGCGGTCTGCGGGCGGCACGACATCCCCGTGGACTACGACGAGTTCGACTGGTCGTGCCGGCGCTACCTGGCGGAAGGCGCCATGATGCCGGCCGACGGCATCGACCAGCTCCGGCCGTACGACGCGGTGCTGCTCGGCGCGGTCGGCTGGCCCGGCGTGCCGGACCACGTGTCGCTGTGGGGTCTGCTCATCCCGATCCGGCGAGCGTTCCGGCAGTACGTGAACCTGCGGCCGATCCGGGTCTTCGACGGCGTCGAGTCGCCGCTGCGCGATGCCGCCGGCGTCGACTTCGTGGTGGTCCGCGAGAACGTCGAGGGGGAGTACAGCGAGATCGGCGGCCGGCTCAACCGCGGCTTCCCGGACGAGTTCGCGGTGCAGGAGTCGGTGTTCACCCGGGCCGGGGTCACCCGGATCGCGGACTTCGCCTTTTCCCTTGCCCGTACGCGTCGCGGATACGTCACGTCGGCGACGAAATCCAACGGGATCGTGCACACGCTGCCGTTCTGGGACGAGGTGGTGGCGTCGCGCGCGGCCGAGTTCCCGGACGTGCGCTGGGACAGCGAGCACATCGACGCGCTGGCGGCGAAACTGGTGCTGCAGCCGGCCCGCTTCGACGTGATCGTCGGCTCCAACCTGTTCGGCGACATCCTGAGCGACCTGGCCGCCGCGGTGGCCGGCAGCATCGGCATCGCGCCCTCCGGCAACCTGGATCCGACGCGGACCTATCCGTCGATGTTCGAGCCGGTGCACGGGTCGGCGCCGGACATCGCCGGCAAGGGCATCGCGAACCCGATCGGGGCGGTGTGGTCGGCCGCGATGATGCTCGACCACCTGGGCCACCCGGACGCGGCGGCGGACGTGCTGGTCGCGATCGAGGCGTCGCTGACCGATCCGGCAACCCGGACGCGAGACCTGGGCGGGACGGCGGACACCGCGGACGTCGTACGCGCGTTGGTGGCTCGCCTGAAATAGTGTGCGCGGCATGGCTTTAGCACCGGACGAGTTTCTCGTGCTCTGGTCGCCGCGCACGGTGGGAGCCGGACAGGCTGAATTGAAGCCCCCGGCGGCAGTGCCGCCGGGGGCTTGCCGGATCAGCCTTCCGGGGTCGCCGACCAGTAGAGGGCCCGCGCGAACGACGCGAACAAACCCTTGGGGTGGTCCCGGAACAGCGGCTCGGTGCCGAACATGACGGCCTTGCCGCCACGCGCCGTGCCGCCGGAGATCACCGCCGGCTGGCCGGCCGCCTGGGCCGCGCCGCCCTGACCGGGGGCGGTCTCCAGCCAGTGACCGGCGACCAGCGGCACATCCGCGTACCGCTGCTCGACCGTGAAACCCGTGCCGGTGAACCAGAGCGGTGAGTACACAAAGGAATACGGCAGCGCGCCCGCACCCACCACCGGGCCGGTGTTGCGGACCGAGACCACGCCGTTCGCGTCCGAGCGGCCGGCCACCGCGACCGCCGGCAGCAAGCCCGCCGCGGCGTTGAAGGCCGCGCCGGTCGCGCCGCGGGTCACCACACCGCCGCGGGCCAGCAGCTCGTCGACGCCGGCCTTCGCGGTGGCGTTGAGGGCGCCGTAGTTCAGGCCGGACGAGACCACCAGCACGTCCGCGCCGGCCAGGGATGCTCCCGCGTTCAGCAGGGCGGTTGAGACGGTGCGCACCTCGAAGCCCATCTCGCGCAAGGCGAACAGCTCGTCGGCGGAGACCGCGGCGGCGAGCACCGGCTTCCCGAACGGGGTGCCCCGTACGCCGTGGGGTGCGGTGCCGAAGCGTACGCCGAACTGCTTTGCCACCGCGGCGGCCGACGCGCGCGCCGCGGCCGGGACCACGACGGTGGCCGCGTCGGTCTGCCGCACCGCGACGCCCATCGACAGCAGGGCGTTGACAGCGCGTACGTCGGCCGGGTCACGCATCGTCAAAAGCAGATCACGGCCGGGCGGCACCGAACCGGTCGGCCCGGCGATCACCACGGGCGTCGTGGCGACTCGCGGTGCGGCGTTGCGGCTGATGTCGACCGACGCGCCCCAGAGCAGCCGATGGCTCCAGCCCGAGATGTCGTACATCTGCGGCACCAGCGCGGAGATGTCGCGGCCCGCCTCCAGCAGCGCGTTGGCCAGGCCCCGCTTGGGCTGATGCATGTCCACAAGGTACGAACCGGCCGGATAGCGCCGGCCGTTCAGCGTGAAATCGTGGCGCGCCTTGGTGACCCGCACGTCGTTCGCGATCAGGTGGTCCACCAGCCTCGCCGCGGCGGGTGCCGATCGCTGCCCACTTCCGCCGGGGATCACGTACGCCCGGGGGAAGCTCGCCGGATAGCGGTCCTCGGGGCCGAAGCCGTCGACGAAGCCGTCCGGGATGTCCGGGGACGGCGCGCCCGCCCAGCCCCGCCGGAACTGCTCGATCTGGCCGGCGAGCAGGTCGGCGCGATGCGTGTCGGCGTAACCGATCGCGGCCTCGATCGTGGCGGCGGCGACATCGGTGTTGATGGCGGAACGCCGGTGCAGCTCCGCCAGCGGCAACGAGTCGTACGCGCCGCGGTTGACGGCCAGCGGGATCTCCACGGTGTGGCCGATCGCGCCCTGATAGATGGCGTACATCGGGGTGAAGATGGGTGGCCAGTCGTCCCAGTCGCCGGGTGCGAAGTCGCGGAACGGGATGTCCGCGCGGGCCGTCTCCGGGTAGCCGAGGCGCTGGATGGCGGCCTCCATGCCGAGGGCGTTCGGCAGCGCGTTCTTGATGTAGAGGTCGTACTCGTAGTTCTGGCCGTGCGGCGGCGTGGCCGGCTCGATCAGCGTGGTGCCCGTGTAGCCGTGCTCGTCGAGCATCACGAACGGCTGCGTCGCGATGGACACGTCGCGGATGGCACGCGACTCGGGCTGGGAGTTGGTCGCGTAGTCCCGGTTGATGTCGAACCCGTTGCCGTTCTGCCGCGTCCCGGCGATCCGGCCGTCGGGGTTGTTCGTCACGGTGACATACACACGCGTACGGCGCAGGAATGCCTTTGTGGTGGCGTCGGTGGCGGTGGCCAGGCGTTCGATGACCCGGAACGCGCCGTCGGTGCCTTCCCATTCGTCGCCGTGGATGTTGGCGTTGATCCAGACCGGTGTCTTGTAGTCGCGGGCCAGGGTCTTGTCGCGTTTGGCCTTCGCCGGGTCGTCCTCGATGAGGGTGCGCCAGCGGTCCTGCTTCGCGGACTCGGCGGCGGACTCCGGTGCGGTCACGGTGACCAGGTAGAGATCCCGGCCCAGGGCGGACTGGCCGATAACCTCGGCGGAGACGCGGTCGGAGGCGTCCTGCAGGGCGTTGAGCCGGGGTGCGATCGCGTGGTACGGGATGAGGCCCAGCTTGATCGACTTGTCCGCCGGGTTTTCCGGGTATTCGCGCAGGTCGTTCTGGCGGGGATAGCCGTGCGGTTTCGGCTTCGTCGTCGGGGCCGTGCGCAGGGCGTTGAGGGTGGCTGCCTCGGGGGTGGTGGCGGCTTCCTCGTTGCGCTCGGGTCCGTTACCGAATTCGCGGGTCGTGGTTCCCGGTGCCGGGTCTTTCTGGGCTGCTGTGGCGTGGCTCGGGGCCGTTATGAGGCCGGCGGCCAGCAGCGCGGCGGCGATTCCGGGCAGCTTCACTAAGCACCTCCGTCGTTGGCGGTGCTATGACCCTCTCGTGCGCGTCCCCGTTAAGCAATGATGTAGTTAAATCTATCTAATCAGCCTTCGGCTCGGTTCGGCTCGGCTTTGCTGGCGTCAGCGTGCGGCTCGCTGCTGGCGGCGGCGCTCCCGCTGCTCGCGCGTGAACTGCTTGCGCTGCTCGATGTCGCGCTTCCAGTAGTCGCGGGCGTACTTGTCGGCGCCGTGCACCGCGTTGCGGGTCTGCGACGGCCCGATCATCGAGCGGAACGCCCAGTCGTTGAAGGTGTCGTGCCACCACTTGCGGATGCGTGCGCGCATGGCCCCTCCTCGGATGTTGGTGTACAAACCATTGGTGTACAAACTATCGGTAGTCTAGTGGGGGAGCCTGAGGAGAGACGAAATGAGTGACCAGGACCACAATGACCCGCTCGCGCTCGAGCAGCAGGTGTGTTTCGCCTTGTCGGTGGCCGCTCGCAGCGTGGTGGCGGTCTACCGGCCGCTGCTCGAGCCGATGGGCCTGACCCACCCGCAGTACCTCGTCATGCTGGCCCTGTGGCAGTACGCGCCGTTGTCCGTGCGGCGGCTGTCGGAGCTGTTGCAGCTCGACCCCGGGACGCTGTCACCGCTGCTCAAGCGCTTGGAGGCAATCGGTTATCTGCGGCGTGAGCGCAACCCTTCGGATGAGCGCAGCCTCGCGATCACGCTGACCGAGGCGGGGCGGGAGTTGCGCGCGAAGGCCGAGCAGATCCCGCCGGCCGTGGTGGAGCGGCTGGGGATGCCGGTCGAGGATTTGCGTCTGGTGCATGCGGCGCTGACCCGGGTGATCGCGGCGGCCCAGCCGGTCTGAGGGTGCGACCGGGCCGGTCTGAGGCTGCGATCCGGCCGGTCTGAGGCTGCGATCCGGCCGGTCTGAGGCTGCGATCCGCTGATCGCCCAACGGCCGCTGAGCCGGATAAGGGCTGATCCGGCCGGTCCGAGGCTGCGACCGGGCCGGTCCGAGGCTGCGATCCGGCCGGTCCGAGGCTGCCGCCCGGCCGGTCTGAGGCTCGGGTCTACGGAACCGGCCGTCGAGCGATTCAGATATGTCGCCCTTTTCGGGTGGGGGCGTCGAAAGCGCCGGCATCGGCGGCAGGTGGCGGCGTACGGCGAGCTGTGCGCCCGCGCCGCGTGTTTGGGGATCGTGATGAATCGCGCGGCCGCGGCAGGCTTTCCCGCTCTATGGAATGCGCAGCCAGATCCGTGGATTTCTGCGAATCTTGGAGACTTGCGCCCACATATCAGCCACAAGTCTCCAAGGTTCACATTCGGCCGTAAAAGTGGGCGGTATAAAAGGAACAATGTTGACGAAAGGTCCGTCCACGATGGACGAGAGTCCCAAGTTGTGGACACTGAGACCAGGATGTAGTCGCCGGTCTCAACAAGCGGATGTCTGTCCCACATAATGGACATCAAGCCGGAGATTCGACACTCGTCAACGCATCCCCGCCGGGCCAGACGGCCTTGTCGGCCCGGAGACTCGCTGCAATATTTACCCCACACCGCAAATATCGGAAATGTCGTAGATGTGGATGACGGGGAAGGCGCGCGATTTGGGCGCGACGCGGGTGCGGCTGGCGCACATGGCATTCCCGGCCACCGCGCTGTTCCCGGCTGGGCGTGCGTGCCGTGCCCGCGCGTGCCGTGCGTGCCGTGCCCGCGCGTGCCGTGCGTGCCGTGCCCGCGCGGCCGTGCCGTGCCCGCGCGGCCGTGCCGTTCGTGGGCTGGTTTGTCGCTCGATCGGGGTAGGGCTGATGCGGACGGGGCGGCGCCGTGCGCAGGCTGTGGGCATGGGGATGCGGGCGGCGCTGTGCGAGTGCGAGTCCACGGACTTTGATGTCTGTGCCGTGCTCGCGGTGGGGCGGTGCCATCAATGCGGGCGGGCGTTCTGCGAATCGCATCGTGGGGACGCGCGGGCGACGCTGTGCGGGGCCTGTCGCGGCTTCGATGCGCGCCGGGCCGCCCACGCCGAGCGCGAGCGCCGCAACGTCGAGGCGGCCAAGCGGGCCGAGGCGTTCCGGCGTGAAGAGCGGCACGCGGCCGCGGTGGCGGCGCGCGAGGAGAAGACCGGGTGGGCGGTGCTGCGCGAAGAGGTGGAAGTCATCGACGCGTGGCTGGCGTCCAGCGGTCCGGGTGGCCGTGCGGTGTCGAGCGGGAAGGCGCTGGTCGCGGGCGCGCTGGGCATCGCGGCTGCGGCTGTGATGGTGCCGATCGCGCGTACCGGGGAATGGGCTTTTGTCCTCGGGATTCTCGCGTTGGTGCTGGTGTGGTCGGGGTGGACGGTCACCCGGAGATACCGGCAGCATCAGCGGCGGCGGTGGCGGCTGGAGCGGAACCGGTTGTTGATGGCGCGGGGCTGCGGCGTACCGGGATGTGCGATGTGTGCCCGCGACGCATAGCCGGAGGCGTCTATCCGGCGCCGGGGGCGTACACCAGTTCGCTGATGCCGATCAGGTTGCCCTCCGAGTCGTGGAACCAGACGGCGCGCTCGCCGACGGCGCCGGTCGAGGGGTAGGCGCCGTCGATGTGCACGGCGCCGTTCGCGTCCGGCGGGCCGAAGATCGGGTCGGGGGTGTCGAATTCGAGGCCGCGTTCCTCGAGGGCGGCGACGACCGGATCGAGTTCCGGCACCCAGATCGCCATCTGCGTGTGGGCGCCGGACGCGCGGCCGCCGGACTGGAAGATGACGAACCAGGATTCGCCGCAACGGTAACGCAGGCCGCCGGGGCGCGACTCGACCGGCTCCAGGCCGAGTTTGTCCCGCCAGAAGGCGCGGGCGCGGTCCAGGTCCGCGGCGGGCAGCCGGACCGCCACGTCGGCGGGGTCCAGCGGGGTGAACAGGGTCATGGTGCCGAATCTAGCGCTGATCCGGTCGATATCCGCAGGTGAAGAACGTTATTCTGACCGGCTGGGCGATCCGAGCCAGCTTCGATCCAGATCTTCCGCGTACGCCGTGACGGCCCTCCGGTAGTCCAGGATTTCGCGGTCCGATGTGGACTCGACGAGAACCCGAAGCAGGTCGGCGACCGCCTCGCGGGTGTCGCCCGTGTTGTAGCGCAGCATCGCCTGGAACACCCGCAGCGACCGATAGCCGGGGAACCGTTCGAGGCCGCGCCGGAAGATCTCGGCGGACTCGTCGTCGCGGCCGAGCGCGCGCAGCGTGCTGCCCAGGCCCAGCAGGGCGCAGGGCCAGGAGCAGCTCGCGAGCCTCGTCCCATCGGCCGGCCTCGCGCAACTCGATCGCGTGCGCCAGGCGTTCCGTGCGGGTGTCGGTCATCGGGTGATCGGGCCAGAGATCATCTGCTGGAGCGGCTCACGATCTGGAGGAAGAAGAGGAAGACGTTGAGGATGTCCAGGAAGATCGAGGCGGCCAGCAGCGGGGCGGATCGGACGTCCTTGGTGCGGCGCAGGCGCTGGAAGTCGACCATCGTCAGCCCCGCGAAGATGACCAGGCCCAGGACCGAGTAGATCAGGGCGCCGTTCGGGATGTTCACGAAGATCAGGACGATGCCGAAGATGATCAGGCCGACCAGGGCCCAGAAGCTGATGCGGGCCACCACGGTCAGGTCGCGGCGGGTGGCGTAGCCGGCGGCGCCGAAGCCGGCGATGAACAGCGCCGTCGCGCCGCCCGCCTGCCACAGGGCCTGGGGATCGGTGGCCGCGTAGTAGGAGAGTGTCGGGGCGATCGCCAGGCCGATCAGCACGCCGAACCCGCACAGCAGGCCGACGGTGAGCTGGGTCGAGCGCCGGACCGCGAACTGCATGCCGATGAGGCAGCCGAACGAGGCCAGGTACGAGATGATGGCGACGCCGCCGGTGAGGTTGCGGCCCAGGTACGCGCCGAGAGCGAACAGCCCGGCGGTGAGCGCCACGTAGCCCATCGTCTGCGCGAACAGGGTGTGGGTCCGGTCGCGGCTGATCACCACGGGCGACTGGTAGCCGTATGGAGGGTTCATCAGTTCATCACAGCCTCGGCGCGCAAATACTCGCACCAGGGTCCTTCCCTGGTACGTCCCGGGTCCCAGCGTATGGCGCGGAGTCGTTGATCCGACAGGCCCGAAGCGTCCGGAGCCATAACCTGTCGGGGCACGAACCGTCCCCCGCAGGAGGTGCCGGTCATGTCGGACAGCGCACACCGGGCCCCCACTGATCAGCGCCGGCGGCAGGCGATCCTGTGGACGGTCGTGGGGGTGATCGTGGTGGCCGCGCTGGTGCTGCTCGCCTTCTGCGCGAGCACCAGCGGCGACGACCAGGCCGAGGACCAGCCGCCGGCCCAGCAGCCGGAGTCGAGCGCGACCAGGCAGACGGCGTCACCGAGCCGGTCGGCGCCGAAGTCGAGCACGAAGCCGAGCGGCAGCTACCCGCCGACGTCGCGGCCGAGTACGACGACGAGCGCCGCGCAAAGCCCCCGGCCGAGCCCGAGCGGCGGCGCCGTGCCCCCGCCGGCGACCACCACCAGCCGCCCGGCGACTGAGCCGGCCAGCACGCCGAGCGCGACAAAGACAACGACGACGACGAAGACGACGAGCCCGACCCCGAAGGCGACGACCACCCCGGCCGCGCCGCGCGGGGGAGCGGACACCGGTGGCGGCAGCTCGATCACCGGCGAGAACACGATCTTCACGGGCCTCGGCGTGATCACCCTGCTGGCGGCGGTCGGCGCGGCGGTCCTGGCTACCCGGCCACGGCGCGGCCGGCAGCCGACCGTCCGGCTGGCCACGGGCCGGCCCGACGCGGCCGCGGCTCCGCCCGACAAGGCCGCCCGGCCGCCGCGGACGCGGCCTTGATCGAGCGCCCGCCCGCCGCCGCCCTGGCCGTCCTTCTCGCGCTGGTCGGCGGCCTGCTGACGGCCCGCGGCGTGGCCGCGATGACCGGACCGGAGGCGGAGCCGGCGGCCGTGGCAGCCCCGGAGGCTCCGGTGAGAACGGCAGCCTCGACCCGCACCAAAGTCAAGGGAATCCCTACCCGCCTGGACATCCCGTCGATCGGGGTCCACACCCGACTGATCAAGCTCGGCCTGAACAAGGACGGCACCGTCCAGGTGCCACCGCTGGACGGCGACGCCCCGGCCGGCTGGTACGGGCGCTCGGCCGTCCCCGGCGCGACCGGCCCCGCGGTCATCCTCGGCCACGTCGACTCGGCCCGCGACGGCCCGGCGATCTTCTACCGCCTCTCCCAGCTCAAACCCGGCGCCGAGGTGACCGTGCGCCGCTCGGACGGCAGCACTGTGCGCTTCCACGTCACCCGCGTCGCCCGCTACCCGAAGACGGGCTTTCCGACCGAGGACGTGTACGGCCCGATCCCCTACCCGGCGTTACGCCTGGTCACCTGCGGTGGCTCGTTCGACCGCAACCGGGGCTCCTACCGCGACAACGTCGTGGTGTCCGCGCGGTGACGCCGGCGGGTCAGACGAGCAGCAGGACCGCCGCCTCCGCGTGCTTGAGCCGGGGCCGGGGCGCGGCCTGCCCGAACGCTTCGTCGAGCCGGCCGTCCGGGTACGCGGACAGCACGCGCGGGTCGATGTAGCTGCTCCGGGCCACCGCCCGGGTGTTGTTGAGCTTCGCGGCCGCCTCGTCGATCGCGGCGAGCACGTTGCGCCTGGCGTCGGCGGCGGACCGGGGCGGACCCATCCGCACCAGGGCTTCCGCGGCGGTGACCGAGCCACCCCACGTACGGAAGTCCTTGGCCGTGAAGACCGCGCCGGTCAGCGTACGCAGGTAGGTGTTGACGTCCGCCGAGCCGATGTTGACCACCCGGCCCTCGTGGTCGAGGTATTGGAAAAGCTCCTGGCCGGGCAGCTCGTGGACCGCGCACACGACCTCCGCGAGGCGGGGGTCGCGCAGCTTCACGTCCTGGTGCTTGCCGGACTTGGCGCGGAACTCGAACCGCATCGAGCTGCCGCCCACCAGGCTCACCTGGTCCTGGCGCAGCGTGGTGAGGCCGTAGGAGGCGTTCTGCTTGGCGTACTCCTCGTTGCCGATCCGGATCAGCGTCTCGTCCATCAGCCGCAGCACCGCGGCCAGCACCTTCTCCTTGGGCAGGCCGGGCCGGCTGAGGTCGGCGTCGGTGCGGCGGCGGAGCGCGGGCAGGCCGTGACCGAACGTGCCGACGCGATGGAACTTGGTGCCGTCGCGGACGTCGCGCCAGGCCGGGTGGTACCGGTACTGCTTGCGCCCGCGCGAATCCCGGCCGGTGGCTTGGATGTGGCCGTCGGCGTACGGGCTGATCCAGACGTCGCTCCAGGCCGGCGGGATGCCGATCGCGGTGATCCGCGCACGGTCCGCCGGGTCGGTGATCTCGGTGCCGTCCGGCCGCCGATAGATCCAGTCGTTTCCGTGGCGTTCGCGGGTGACGCCGGGGGCGAGGTCGCTCACGTGCCGCAGGCCCGCCGCCTCCGCCTCGGATTCCGCCTCCAATTCCAGCATCATCCCAGGTTAGCGGCGCCTATGTTAACCAGCACGTGACGCCGAGAGCGCCCGCCACTCCTCGTCGAGGATGCCCATGTGCACGACGTCGTGGAACCGGCCGTCGCGGAACAGGCTGTCGCGGGCGCGGCCCTCCTCGACGAAGCCGGCGTTCTTGTACGTCTTCATCGCCCGCTCGTTGAAGCCGAACACCACCAGCTGGATCCGGTGCAGGCCCAGCTGGCTGAAGCCGTACGACAGCGTGAGCCGGGTCGCCGCGAGTCCGTAGCCCCGGTCCTGGTACGGCGGGCCGATCATGAGGATGAAGGTGGCCGTACGGTTGAAGCCGCCGCCGCCCTGCAGCGCGACCGTGCCGATCACCTTCTCCTCGGATTTGCTGAAAACGGCCAGCCAGACGTCGGTGTCCCGGCGCCCGCTCGCCGAGCTGTACTCCTCGGCGAGCGCGGACACCGACCGCGGGATGAACGGGCCGCTGCTCTGGAAACGCAGCACCTCGGGATCCTGGAACCAGGTCACCAGCTGGGTCAGATCGTCTTTTTCGATCGGGCGCAGCGCGATCCGGTCGCTCTCCAACGGATTCACAGCGCAAGGCTAGCGAGCGGGCGGCGGGGATCGCCGTGACGAGCAGCACGCGGCACTCAGGGCAGCGCCCACGTCTGCTCCGATCCGCCGGTGCACGCGGCGGCCTTGGCGGTCGCGCCGGAGCGGCCCGGGTCGGTCAGGCACTGGCCGCTGGCCGGGTTCACCAGCGAGTCGCCGGGGCCGCCGCGCCACTGCGCGCTGGCCTGACCGGCACAGTCGTCGATACGGACGGTGCCGTCGCCGGTGATCTGCGCGCAGCGGCCGGAGACGCGCAGCGTGCCGTCGGCGGCCAGGGTGAAGGTGGACGCGAGGCCGCAGTCGGCGACCTGCACCGGGCTGCCGTCGACGCCGAGCAGGCCGCCGCGCATCAGGCAGCGTCCGCTCGCCGCGGTGACCTTGCCGGAGCGGTCGGCGGCCGGTGGCGGATCGAGGCCCGGCGCGGCGGGCGCCGTCGTGGTGGTCTGCTGCGTCGGTGGCGCCACGCTGCCGCTGACCGGCGGCGCCGCCGGCACTGAGGCCGGGATCGAGGCCGAGGCCGACGCGGAGGCGCTGGCCGAGCTGCTCACCTTCGCGCTGGGCGTGGTCCGGCCCGGCGCCGAGGGGGCGTCGCCGGTGGGCGCCACGTCGTCCGGGCGCGGCAGGAGCGCGGCCGGCTGCGCCCCGGACGAGTCGTTGTCGCCGAGGACCAGGTACGCGGCGCCGCCGGCGAGCGCGACCCCGACGATCAGCGCGAGCAGCCGCAGGACCAGGCGGGGCCGCCGGCGCGACGGAACCGGGGCGGGTGGCTCCTCGTCCACGACCACGGGCTGGACAACGGTGTCGGTCTCTTCCTTTTTCTCCCGGTACGCCGCGGGCCACGTCTCCGCCGACGCGGGTTCGTCGTCGTTGGTCTTGACGTATGGGCGTACGAGGACGGGTTCGGTACGCTCCGTCGCGTCGTCGTGGTTCTCAGTCATTTCACCCGGCCTGCGGTAGTTGGGGACGACCCGAGACGATACGCGAGCTTCGCTCGTTTGTGACCACCCGGTAAACCTTGCTGCTTCATGCAGCTTCCGGATGGGTAGTCCGCGAGGTCACCATCGTCGGCAACCTCTCCGGACGCCTCGCCGAACCGGGCAGCGGACTGGACATCTCGCAGAATGACCGGGTTCGGAGCCTCGTCCTCCGTGCTCAGAGCCCTGTTCTCCGGGTGGCTCACCGACCGGTTCGGACGCAAAAGCTGTTCATAAGCGCCTGGTGAGTGCGTCGGCTTCAGTTGGTGAAGCCGATTTCCGGAGACCTTGGAGAGTTATGGCTGATATGTGGGCGTAACTCTCCAAGGTCCCGAAATCGCGCGGGAAAAGCTGGTGCAGAAGCCGCAATTCAGGGCAAAAATCCGTCCTATTTGGACGTGAGTCGCACGATGCAGGAAACCTGGTCCGGATGGTGAGACGCATGCAGCCAGGCACCGGTTTTGACGACCACCGTCACCCTCCACCCCGGCGGCCGTGCTCTGATGGCCGCACCCAACGCCAAACGCGCGATCGCGGAACCGCCATGTGAAGCAACCCGAACGCCTGGCCCTGGGCGCTCACACCTCGATGCGGGACCCCATGATGACGGTGCGGTCGCGGGACAGGCCGAAATACTCGGCGGCGTCGGCGGTGATGTACGAGGTGGCGATGAACAGGCGCTTGCGCCAGACCGCCATCGTCGGGGCCGGGCCGCGGGTCAGCTCGATCTTGGACAGGAAGTACGAGGCGTCCTCGATGCTGATCTCGCCCTCGGTGTCCTTCGGCTTGAGCAGGCGCAGCGCGGCCCGCACGTCGGGCACGTCCATGTATCCGAAGCGGGCGCTGACGTGCGTGATGCCGTCGCCCGAATACCCCAGGTCGTCGACCATGATGCGCTCCGAGTCGGGCACCCGGGGCACCGGCAGCGTCTCGATCGACATGATGACGACGTGCTCGTGGCGTACGTGATTGTGTTCGACGTTGGCGCGCAGTGCGAGCGGCGCGGTCTGCTTGCCCCGGTTGAGGAAGACCGCGGTGCCGGGCACCCGCAGCAGCGGCGGCTGATGGTTCGCCAGCTTGTCGACGAACGCGCGCAGCGGACCCTCGGCCTTGACCCGCTCGGCGGTGACCACCTGCCGGCCGCGCTGCCAGGTCGTCATGATGGTGAACGCGAGCAGGCCGATCAGCAGCGGCACCCACGCGCCGTGCACCAGCTTCGTCAGGTTCGCGGCGAGGAACAGCAGGTCGACGATGAGCAGCAGCCCGCCGCCGGTGATGACGATCCAGAGCGGCGTCTTCCAGCGGACCCGGGCCAGGTAGAAGAACAGCAGCGTGGTGATGGTGATGGTGATGATGACCGCCATCCCGTACGCGTACGCCAGGGCGGCCGAGCTGCGGAACGCGAAGACGAGCACCAGGACGGCCACCATGAGGACCCAGTTGATCCACGGGACGTAGATCTGGCCGATGGTCGCCTCGGACGTGTGCGCGACCCGCATGCGCGGCAGGTAGCCGAGCTGGCCCGCCTGGTTGGCGACCGAGTAGGCGCCGGTGATCACGGACTGGGCGGCGATCACGGTGGCGGCGGTGGCGAGCGCGACCAGCGGGAACTGCGCCCAGCCGGGCGCGAGCAGGAAGAACGGGCTGCGGTACGCGGTCGAGTCGTGCAGCAGCAGCGCCCCCTGACCGAGATAGCACAGGGTCAGGGCGGGCAGTACCAGGCCGAGCCAGCCCCGGGTGATCGCCCGCCGTCCGAAATGGCCCATGTCGGCGTAGAGCGCCTCGGCACCGGTGAAGGCCAGCACGACCGCGGCGAGGGCGAAGAACGCGATGTGGAAGTGCCCGGCCACGAACGTCAAGGCGTACGTGGGGGAGAGGGCTTTGAGGATCTCCGGATGCTCGGCGATGGCTTTGACGCCGAGCGCGCCGATCACGACGAACCAGGCGATCATGACCGGGCCGAACAGGCGGCCCACCACGGCGGTGCCCCGGCGCTGCACCATGAACAGCAGCACGATGATCACCGCGGTGATCGGGACGACGAACTCCTTGAGGCCGGGCTCGGCGACCCCGAGACCCTCGACCGCGGAGAGCACCGAGATCGCCGGGGTGATCATGCTGTCGCCGAAGAACAGCGCCGCGCCGAAGATGCCGGCGGCGGCCAGGACCAGCGCGGTCTTGCGGCGGCGTGACCCACCGAACCGTCGGAGCAGTGTGATCAGCGCCATGACGCCGCCCTCACCGTCATTGCCGACGCGCATGACCAGCGTGACATACGTCAATGTCACGATGATCATCACGGACCAGAAGATCAGCGAGACGACACCGTAGACATTGGCCGAGGTGAGCGGCACCGGATGCGGGTCGTCCGGGTTGAACACCGTCTGCAGTGCGTAGATCGGGCTGGTGCCGATGTCGCCGAAGACGACGCCGAGCGCGCCGACGATCAAGGCGGTGCGAACCGGGCCCCGGTCGAAGGCGTGACCGGCGGCGGCGGGTTCTTTCGCGCGGACCGGTTGACCCCGGTCCACGGCATGAGCTGAGTCCACGTGGTCATTCTGCCCGGGGTGATCTGGCTCCCTCCATGAAGGCCCGGAGGAGGGGTGTTCCCGGTCACCGCCGGGGCCCGGATCAGCGTCGTAACTGCGCGATCAGCAGGCAGGCGTCGTCGCCGCAGGCGTCGTAGTCGACCCGGTGCAGCAGGGCCCGGGCGTCGCCGCCGGCCGCGCGGATCGTGCCGGCCGCCGCGTCCACCCAGTCCTCGATCGCCTCGTCCCGGCAGAGCAGGCCGTCGGTGTAGAGAATCAGCTGATCGGCCGGGTGCAGGCGGTGCAGGGTGTGCCGGTACACCACCCCGGGCACCACGCCGAGCACCGGCCCGCCCTCGTCGGCCAGCATCGTGGTCGACGCCCCGTCGCTGACCACCGCCGGCGGGTGCCCGGCTCGTGCGGACAGCAGCTCGCGCGTCGCCGGCCGGTAGAGCGCCACGATCGCGGTCGCCGCCGCCACGGTCCCGGTCCGACACAGGACGTCGTTGAGGCGGTTCAGGATCATGGCCGGCATGGCGCCCTCGGCCGCGAGCGCCGCCATCGCGAACCGCAGCCGCAGCATCAGGCCGGCCGCGCCCAGGCCGTGCCCGCGCGCGTCCCCGACGGCGATCAGCAGGTCGCCGCCCGGCAGCGGCATCGTGAGGTACCAGTCGCCGCCGACGTGCAGGCCACGCTCGGCGCTGTTGCAGCGCACGCTCACGCGTACGCCGGCGATCTCGGCCGTCCCCCCGGACGGCTGGATCGTCTGCTGCAAGGCCCGGATCGTCTCCTGCTGATGCGTCAGCAGGCTCCGGTAGTCGGTGGTCCGCGCGCGTCGCCCGTCGGCAAGCGTTGTGGTCATGCCAGCGACGCTAGGCTGCCGCGCGACCGCTCTTCGTGAGTCATTCGACTGGTCGGTGCATGAAACAGAGTGATGTGGGGTACGCGCGCGGACACTTTGCGTAACGACGGCCACACTTACCCGGCTGTGCGGGCGCGGGCGCGAACGTCCAGGATGATGGCGTGCTCGGACTCGAACTCGTGGTCGTCCTCGGCCTCGCGCTGCTCGCCGCCGGGGTGCTCGCCCGGCGGTTCGGCGTCGCCCCGCCGGTGCCGCAGCTCGCCCTCGGCATCCTGCTCGGCTTCGCGCCGGCCCTGCGCGGTGTGTCGGTGCCGCCGGAGATCGTCCTGCTGGTCTTCCTGCCGCCGCTGCTGTACTGGGAGAGCCTGACCACCTCGCTGCGCGGCATCCGCAACTACCTGCGGGTCATCGTGCTGATGGCGACGCTGCTGGTGGTCGCGACCGCGGGCGTGGTGGCGGTGGCGGCGCACGCGCTCGGGCTGCCGTGGGGGCCGGCCTGGGCGCTGGGCGCGGCGATCGCGCCGACCGACGCCACCGCGGTCGGCATCCTGGGCCGGGCGCTGCCCCGCAGCTCGATGGTCGTGATGCGGGCGGAAAGCCTGGTCAACGACGGGACGGCGCTGGTCATCTACGGGCTTGCGGTGGGCCTCACGGTGGGCGGCGAGCACCTGAGCGTCCTGCACGTCGGCTGGCTGGTGGTGCTGTCGTACGGCGCGGGGATGCTGGCCGGCGTGATCGTGGCCTGGCTGGGCCTGTGGGTCCGGCGCCGGCTCAACGACCCGCTGCTGGAGAACGTGTCGGTGGTGGTCATCCCGTTCGCCGCGTACCTGCTGGCCGAGGCGGCGCACGCGTCCGGGGTGCTGGCCGTGGTGGTGGCCGGGCTGATCATCAGTCAGGCCGGGCCGCGGGTCGGGCACGCCGGCACCCGGCAGCAGACCACGGCGTTCTGGAACCTCGCGACCTACCTGATCAACGGTGCTCTCTTCGTGCTGATCGGGCTCGAGGTGCAGTCCTCGGTCCGGGGGCTGACCAGCATCGCGCTGACCAAGGGCCTGATCGCGGTCGGGGTCGTCTCCGCGGTGGTGGTCGGCGTCCGCTTCCTGTGGCTGTTCACCACGCCGTACATCATCCGGGCCCTGGACCGGCGGCCGCAGCAACGGGCCCGGCGCTCCAGCGCGCGCGCCCGGGTGGTCAACGGCGTGGCCGGATTCCGGGGCGCGGTGTCGCTGGCCGCGGCCCTGGCGTTACCGACCACTGTCGACTCCGGCGCCCCGTTCCCGGGCCGCGACGAGATCATCTTCATCACCACCGGGGTGATCGTGGTGACGCTCGTCGGCCAGGCCCTGCTGCTGCCCATGGTGATCCGGTGGGCGCGGTTCCCGCGCGACGACTCGGACGACCGGGAGAGGCGGCTGGCCGACGAGACCGCCAGCGAGGAGGCGCTCAAGGCGTTGCCCGACCTCGCCGCGAGCCTCGAGGTCGACCAGGAGGTGGTCGACCGGATCCAGCACGAGTTCGAACGGCACGTGCACGTGCTGCACGCGGGCGGCGACCAGCTCGACGACGAGGACGAGGACGCGGCCCGCCACGACCGCCAGTACACCGCGCTCAGCCGCGCCACGCTCGACCACAAGCGGGCGACGGTGATCCGGCTGCGGGACGAGGGCGCGATCGACGACTCCGTGATGCGCGCGATCCAGACCCGCCTGGACGCCGAGGAGGTACGCCTGCAACGCCGCACCGTCACCGACTGAACCATCACACGCGCCGCCCGTTGAGGTCCGGTAGAGGGTGACCGGCTTCGATTCAAGGGAGAACGCATGGGCGACACCGGCTGGGGACGCGACGGATGGGCCGTCGCGGCGGGTGAGGGCGAGATGATCGAGCTCGGCGGGCCGCACCGGCCGGAGATCCTGGTGCGCGGCGCCGACGTGGACGGCGCGCTGGGCGCCTTCGTGTTCCACCACGACGTCATCACCGAGAACCCGCCGCACGCCCACCACGACTTCATGAAGATCGCCTACGTCCTGGAAGGCACGTACGACTTCCGGGTGGGCGACGCGGAGTTCTCCGGCGGGCCCGGCACGATCGTGGTCGTACCGCGCGGCTCCTACCACACGTTCGTCACCGCGACCGGCGGCAAGATGCTGTTCGTCAGCTCGCCGGCCGGTAACGAGGAGCTGTTCGCCGAGCTGGGCCGGCTCGGGCCGAGCCCGAGCCGGGAGGATCTGGACAAGGTCGACGAGCGGTTCGCGACCGACCGCCTGCCCGGCGAACAAGGCCGGCCCTGGCGGCAGTTGCGGCACGGACCCGATCAGGCCTGGTAGGGCGGGGGCCGCGGGCCCGGGCCGCTCAGGCCGGTTCCGGGACCTCGTC
Source organism: Actinoplanes sp. TBRC 11911 (assembly GCF_012933445.1). Taxonomy (GTDB): domain Bacteria; phylum Actinomycetota; class Actinomycetes; order Mycobacteriales; family Micromonosporaceae; genus Actinoplanes. The sequence goes on along the minus strand of NZ_JABBNC010000006.1, from coordinate 217,208 downwards.
CGGGTCCGGCGCGGACGGCTCGGGCTCCACCGGGGTGGGTTCCATCGGCGGTGGCGGGAGCGGATCCGGCGCGTCGGGTTCCAGTTCACCCGGGTCGTCCGGAATGGGCGCGCCGGGGTCCAGTGGTGGGTAACGGTCGGGATCGGGCGTTATGCGCATCGTGCCTTAGTCTCCTTAGCCAAACAGCTCAAGATCAGCGAATTACCCCCGGGGCGGCTCGGATAACCGGGTGGCTGCTGCGCGTGTCGATCCGAGCGACGGTAGCGCGGATGCCCTCACCCGATGGTGTGATCTGGGACAAACTGGACGCGTTAATCCGGTAGCCGGGGCGCGGTAACATTTGCGGGCACTTGAGGCGCTGATGGGGAGTGCCTGATCACTCCGTTGGCGGCATCCCGGCGGAGGAGAAACCCATGACGTACCGGCCCGTGCCGGCCCAGGTCGACCTGCCCGAGGTCGACCACGAGGTGCTCGAGTTCTGGCGGTCCGCGGACGTCTTCGCGCGCAGCCTCGAGCAGTCGCGCGGCCGTCCCGAGTGGGTGTTCTACGAGGGCCCGCCCACCGCCAACGGCATGCCCGGCGCGCACCACATCGAGGCCCGCGTCTTCAAGGACGTCTTCCCGCGCTACCGCACGATGAAGGGCTACCACGTGGCCCGCAAGGCCGGGTGGGACTGCCACGGCCTGCCGGTCGAGCTGGCCGTCGAACGCGAGCTCGGCTTCGGCGGCAAACCCGACATCGAGGCGTACGGGATCGCCCGGTTCAACGACCGTTGCCGCGAGTCGGTGACCCGGCACACCGACGCGTTCGCCGAGCTCACCGAACGGATGGGCTACTGGGTCGACCTCACCGACGCGTACTGGACGATGGACCCGGAATACATCGACTCGGTGTGGTGGTCGCTCAAGCAGATTTTCGGCAAGGGGCTGCTGGTCGAGGACTTCCGGGTCGCGCCGTGGTGCCCGCGCGACCAGACCACGCTGTCGGATCACGAGCTCGCGCAGGGCTACGAGACAGACGTCGACCCTTCCGTGTACGTCCGTTTCCCGCTCACCGGGGGGCCGCTGGACGGGCGGGCCTCGCTGCTGGTGTGGACGACCACGCCGTGGACGCTGGTGTCGAACACGGCCGTGGCGGTGCACCCCTCGGTCACCTACGTCGTGGCGACCGACGGGAACGAGCAGCTCGTGGTCGCCGAGCCGCTGCTCGGGGTGCTGGGCGAGGGATGGCGAGCGACGGGGGAGGCGTACGAGGGAAGGCAGTTGGAACGCTGGACCTATCGGCCGCCGTTCCAGCTCGTCGACGTGCCGGACGCGCACATCGTGATCCTCGCCGACTACGTGACCACCGACAGCGGCACCGGGCTGGTGCACCAGGCGCCGGCGTTCGGGGCGGACGACCTGGCCAGCACGCGGGCGTACGGGCTGCCGCTGGTCAACCCGATCCGGCGCGACGGCACGTTCACCGAAGGCGTCGCGCTGGTCGGCGGGATGTTCTTCCGCGACGCGAACCAGCCGCTGGTCGAGGCGCTGCGCGAGAGCGGGCTGCTGTTCCGGCACGAGCCGTACGAGCATCAATATCCGCACTGCTGGCGCTGCCACACGGCGCTGCTCTACTACGCGCAGCCGTCCTGGTACGTGCGGACCACTGCCGTCCGGGATCGGATGATCGCGGAGAACGAGCGGACGAACTGGCAGCCGGAGAACGTCAAGCACGGCCGGTACGGGGATTGGCTCACCAACAATGTGGACTGGGCGCTGTCGCGGAACCGGTACTGGGGGACGCCGTTGCCGATCTGGCGGTGTCCGGAGGGCCATCTGACGTGCGTCGGGTCGCGGGCCGAGCTGTCCCACCTGACAAATCAGGATTTGTCGGATTTGGATCCGCATCGGCCGTTCATCGACGACGTGACGTTCGACTGCCCGGAGTGCGGCGCCACCGCGACCCGCGTGCCGGAGGTCATCGACGCCTGGTACGACTCGGGGTCCATGCCGTTCGCGCAGTTCGGGTACCCGTTCAAGAACAAGGAGCTGTTCGAGCAGCGCTTCCCGGCGCAGTTCATCTCCGAGGCGATCGACCAGACGCGCGGCTGGTTCTACACGCTGATGGCGGTCGGCACCCTCGTCTTCGACCGCTCCCCGTACGAGAACGTGGTCGTCCTGGGCCACATCCTCGCCGAGGACGGCCGCAAGATGTCCAAGCACCTGGGCAACATCCTGGAACCGATCCCGCTGATGGAGACGCACGGCGCGGACGCGGTGCGCTGGTTCATGGCCGCCGCCGGCTCGCCCTGGTCGGCCCGGCGCGTCGGGCACAACGCGCTGCAGGAAGTGGTCCGCAAGACACTGCTCACGTATTGGAACACCGTCGCGTTCCAGGCCCTCTACGGGCGTACGGCCTCGTGGGCTCCCAGCGCCGCCGACCCCGCACCGGCGGACCGGCCGGTGCTGGACCGCTGGCTGCTCTCCGAGCTGAACACGCTGGTGGGCCGGGTGGACGCGGCGCTCGAAACGTTCGACACGCACGAGACCGGCAAGCTGCTCGCCGCGTTCGTCGACGACCTGTCCAACTGGTACGTGCGGCGCAGCCGGCGGCGGTTCTGGCGCGGCGACCCGGCGGCGCTGGCCACCCTGCACGAGGTGCTGCGGACGGTGACGCTGCTGATGGCGCCGATCACCCCGTTCGTGACCGAGCGGGTCTGGCAGGACCTGGTCGTCCCGGTGGACCCGGACGCGGCGCCGTCGGTGCACCTGGCGTCGTTCCCGGTGGCCGACCCCTCGCTGATCGACCCCGGCCTGTCGTCGCGGATGGCGGTCGTGCGCCGGCTCGTGGAGCTGGGCCGGGCGGCTCGGGCCGAGTCCGGGATGAAGGTGCGCCAGCCGCTGTCGCGGGCGCTCGCCTCGGCGCCCGGATTCGTGTCGCTGGAGCCTTCCCTGCTCGCGGAAGTGGCGGCGGAGCTCAACGTCGGCACGGTCGAGGCGCTGGCCGGCTCGTTCGTCGACACCACCGCCAAGGCCAACTTCCGCACGCTCGGCAAGCGCCTCGGCAAGGACGTGCAGCGGGTCGCGAAGGCGATCGCCGCCGCCGACGCCGCCGCACTGAAGGAGTCGCTGGCGGCAGACGGCTCGGCGACCGTCGACGGGATCACGCTCGGGCCGGACGAAGTGATCATCACGGAGACGCCGCGCGAGGGGTGGGCGGTCGCGTCCGACGCCGGCGCCACCATCGCGCTCGACCTGCACCTGACCGACTCGCTGAAACGGGCCGGCCTGGCCCGCGACGCCATCCGCCAGATCCAGGAGGCGCGCAAGACCAGCGGCCTGGAGGTGTCCGACCGGATCCGGGTGCGCTACCAGGGGCTGGACGAGGCCCTCGCGGAACACCGTGATCTGGTGGCGGACGAGGTGCTGGCGACATCGTTCGAGGCGGGGACGCCGGACTGGCCCGACGCGCGGGCATTTAGGGATGAAACGCTCGACTTTACCTTCTGGCTCAGCCCGTCCACAGCGGACTGACGAAAAGTGAGACTCAAATCAACGGTCATATGTGCATGAGTAGAAGTAATGTCTGGTCGTGCCATTGAAAGCTGACCTGACCAGCGCAGATCTAATCGAGATCCGGCAGTCCGCCCTCGGCGCCGCCGACCCGCTCGGCGTCGCGGCCGAGCTGGCCCACGCGGTGGACGCCGGTGGGCTGGCCGACCCGGACGACGCCGGGTACGCGCTCACCCTCGCCGCCGAGATCGCCGAGAGCCGCAACAAGGCCGACGCCGCCGAGCGGTACGTGGAGCACGCCATCGAGGCGTTCGGGACGCGCGACGACGGCCGCGCCGGTCCCGCCCACGCGCTGCACGCCCGGCTGCTGTTCCGGGCCGGCCGCGGCGACGAGGCGGTCGCCGAGCTCGAGCCGCTGCGCCCGCTGCTGACGAAGGACTCGGACGCCGCCGCGTACATCAGCGCCGCGCTGGCCGTCGGCGGGCGCACCCAGCTCGCCGAGGAGTGGCTGAGCGACGCGGTGCGGTCCGCGATGGCCGAGCGCACCGCGGAGCCGACCAGCGCGGACGACGCCGGGACGCTGTTCTTCCTGCTGCAGCAGCGGCACCGCATCCGGCACCTGCTGGACATGCCGCACGACCAGCACGACAACCTGGCCGACCGGCTGGAGACGCGGCTCGCCAACGCCGCCGCGCGCGACACCGCGCCGGCCGACGACCTGCTGTTCTTCCCGCAGGCCGAGTTCGACCGCCTTCTCGAGCAGTGGCCGAGCCTCGCCGGGCCGTACGGCGCGAACTGGGACGAGCACCGCGCCCACCTGGAGAAGGAGATGGTCCGGCTGACCGGCACCGGGCGCACCGGGCTGACGCTGCTGCCCGGCACCGTCGACGGGCTGACCCGCTTCGCCGGCGCCGACGGCGACCCGACCGACGCGCAGGTCCGCGGCGGGTACGCCGGTCAGGTGGCGACCGGTCCCGGCCAGATCAACTGGCCGCCGGAGCGTAACGGCGCGTGCTGGTGCGGGTCCGGTCTCAAGTACAAGAAGTGCTGCCTGCCGCGCTCGCGGGGCTGAACCGGTATCAGGTCGCCGTCTATCTCGGTGCGATCGCGGCGGGTGCCGCGATCGGCCGGGCGGCTCCGGAGGCCGGGCCGGGTTTCTCGCACGCGATCAACCCGGTGCTGGCGGCCCTGCTCTACGTGACGTTCCTGCAGGTGCCGGCGCGGGAACTGGCGCGGTCGCTGCGGGACGGGCGGTTTCTGGGCGCGGCCCTGGTGGTCAACTTCGTGGTGGTGCCGCTCGTGGTCGCGGCGATGGTCCCGTTCTTACCGGGGGACTCGTCGACGCGTACCGGCGTACTGCTGGTGTTGCTGTGTCCTTGCGTGGATTACGTGATCGTGTTCAGCGGTCTGGCCGGCGCGGACAACCGGCGGCTGCTGGCCGCCACGCCGTTGCTGCTGATCGTGCAGATGGCGCTGCTGCCGGTGTTTCTCGGCGGCAGCACCGGGCCGCTGGCGCGTGCGTTCCTGACGCTTATCGTGATTCCGCTGGCGCTCGCCTGGGCCACGCATAAATGGGCGCGGCGGCTGGACGTGCTGTCCGTGCCGCTGATGGCGGCGACCCTGCTCGTGGTGGTCGCGTCCCAGATCGCGCGGATCTCGTTCGCCGAGGTGGCCGCGGTGGTGCCGTGCTACGTGCTGTTCCTGGTGGTCATGGCGTTCGCGGGGCTGGGGGTCGCGCGGCTGTTCCGCCTCGACGTGCCGGCCGGGCGGGCGGTGGTGTTCACCGGGGCGACCCGCAACTCGCTGGTGGTGCTGCCGCTGGCTCTGGCGCTGTCGCCGATCGTGGCCGCGGTGGTCGTCACCCAGACGCTGGTGGAGGTGCTGGGCATGCTCGCCTATGTGCGGTTGGTGCCGCGCCTGGTCCGGTAGCCTCGGCCGGTGTTCTCTCCTCAAGGCCCGTCGCTGCGTGAGCTGTGCGTCCAGGCGCTGTCCTCGGTCGAGCGGGGTTACGACCTGCTGGCCCCCAAATTCGACCACACCCCCTTCCGTACGCCGGTGAATGTCCTCGACGCGACCGCCGGCGCCCTGGACGGGCCGTTCGAGTCGGGGCTGGACGTGTGCTGCGGAACGGGCGCGGGGCTGATGGTCTTGCAGCGCCTCTGCCGGGGGCCGATCACCGGGGTGGACTTCAGTGCCGGGATGCTCGCGGAGGCTTCCCGTGCTTTTCCGGATGCCACTCTCGTGCGCGCGGATGCCCGGGCCTTACCGTTCTCGTCGTCGTTCGACCTGGCGGTCAGCTTCGGCGCGCTCGGGCATTTCCTGCCTTCCGAGCGGCCCGCGGTGTTCGACGGCGTCTATCGGGCGCTGCGGCCCGGTGGCGTGTTCGCCATGCCGCTGGGGGAGCCGGCCGGCCTGACGTCGGTCTCGTACTGGACGCTGCTCGGCTTCGACGTGGTCATGCGGGTGCGCAACGCGGTGTGGCGGCCGCCGTTCGTCATGTACTACCGCACCAGCCCGGTGCGGGCGGTGCGCGACGACCTGACGGCGGCCGGGTTCGCGGTGGACGCCGTCCGGCTGGCGGATCGGTTGACGCTGGTGCTGGCCCGCAAGCCCTAGAGTTTCCGCGCTACTCCGCCGTACATGTGCACGTGCTCGTCCGGCAGCGCGCGGGCGGCCTCGTCCGGGCGCCAGCGGTGCACCAGCACCACACCCGGGTCGATCAGCTCGAAGCCGCGGAACAACTTGCGCACCGCGGCCCGGTCGCGCGCGATCTCGTCGATGCCCTTGGCCACGTACGCGGCGACACCGGCGTTGACCTCCTCCGGCGCGCTGTCCGCGGTGACCGTCGAGATCGCCAGGACACTGCCGGACGGCAGCGGCGCCATCAACCGATCGATGATCTCGTACGCCTCGGCCTCGTCCACGACGAACTGCAGGATCGCGATCAGGCTCAACGCGACCGGCCGGCTCAGGTCGAAGGTCTCCAGGAACTGGGCCGAGCTGATGATCGCCTGCGGGTCGCGCAGGTTCGCGTCGAGGTATGCCGTCTGGCCCTGCGGTGAGCTGGTCAGCAGCGCGCGGGCGTGGGACAGCACGATCGGGTCGTTGTCCACGTAGACCACCCGGGACTCGGGCGCGACCGACTGCACCACCTCGTGCAGGTTGGGTGAGGTCGGCAGGCCGGCGCCGATGTCCAGGAACTGGCGGATGCCCAGCTCCGCGGCGATGAACCGGGCCTGACGGGCCATGTAGGACCGGTTGGCGCGCATCGAGATGGCCAGGTGCGGCCAGCCCTTCGTGATGTGCGTGGCCGCGTCCCGGTCGGCCGCGAAATTGTCCTTGCCGCCGAGCAGATGGTCGTAGATGCGGGCGGAGTGGGCGACACCCGTGTTCAACTCAACCGGATTCACGGCGCGCAGCCTACTCCAGTTTGATCAACTGGTCGTCATCACCGTACGAAGGGATCACCGACATGGCGAAGGTCATCTCCACCCTGTTCATCTCGGCCGACGGGGTCGCCGAGATCGACCCGGACTGGCACTTTCCGTACTTCGACGAGAACATGGGCCGGGCCGTCAGCGAGGACTACGCGACGGCCGACGTGCTGCTGATCGGGCGGGAGACGTACGACAGTTTCGCCGGTGCCTGGCCGGAGCGCGAGGGGGCGGGCGAGGACGACGCGGCGATGGGCACCTTGCTGGGCGACATCCGGAAGGTGGTGGTGTCGCGGCAGCCGCTGGAGTTCTCCTGGCGTAACTCTGAGTTGATCTCCGGTGACCTGGTGGCCGCTGTTCGGGCGCTCAAGGCCGATCCCGGGGTCAAGGGGATTCTCGTTCCGGGGTCGATCTCGGTGGTGCAGCAGTTGCTGGCCGCCGGGCTGGTCGACGAGATCCGGCTGTTGGTGCATCCGGTGGCGGCGCGTAAAGGGCGCAAGCTGTTCGACGAGGGTGGGGTGCCTTATCACCTGACCGTGGTCGCGTCCGAAGTCTTTCCTACCGGGGTTATCCGGGTCATCTACGCGCCCGCTGAGGTGCCCGCGAAGGTTGGTTACGACGACGTCAAGGACCGGGTGCCCGGGAAGGAGTAGGGAACCTCGGGGGCGTTGGCGGTGTCCACCCGGCATGAGGATTCTCGCCGTTCTTCTTGCCGGTCTTCTTCCCTTTGGGTGCACAGCCACGCCGCCCCCGGCCTCGGCGGCCGCCTGTGGTTCGCCCGTCAGCACCGATGCGCTGCCGACGTGGGCCCGGACCGGGTTCAGCTGGGACGGCAGCGGCATGCAGCATGTCTTCGGTGCACGCGGCGAGATCGTGGCCATTCTGTTCGGCGCCCCGCTGCGCAGCCCGTCGCCGCCGGACCACGGCAACAAGATCCTCTGGGTCTCCCGCCAGCCCGTCGAACTGGGCGACCGGCTGGAGATCAGCGGCGTGCTCGCCGGCACCGGACTGCGGGCCGCCCAGACGGTTCAGGGCGGTCCCGGGCCGTCCATCGTCGACCTGCCCAAGCCCGGCTGCTGGCGATTCACCCTGTCGTGGTCCGGCCGCACCGACACGCTGGATCTGGTCTACGCCCCTTAGAAAAGCTTGAGTACGGCGGCCACGGCGGCGGCGACCGGGGCCGTCACCTCGGCGACCTTCTTCGCCACCTCGACGATGCCGGTGCCCAGCGCGCGCAGGGTGACTTTGTTGGGCTGCTCCTTGCCGGCCTCCGCGGTGAAGCTCGCCAGCGTCTCGGCCACCTCGCCGGCCTCCTCCGGGGCGGTGGCGCGCAGCCGGCCCACCAGGTCGGCCACCTGCTCGTGCAGCTCCGCGACCAGATGCCGCAGCTGCTCGTCCGGCCCCCGCGCGGCGAAGCTGTTGAAACTGTTCTCCATCTTCTCCGCGTACACGGTGCCGGCGACCGGCCCGTAGAACTGACCGCTGAAAATCTGCTCACCCACGTGCACCACCCGCCCCGAGACGTTGAACGTGGGCCGCCGCGCCTCCCGCCGCGCGAGAAACCGCTCGGCCCGCTCCCGCACCTGCCTGCGCATCCCGTCCAGCCGCTCCCGGCGCCGAATGTCGATGGTGGCCCGCCTCGTATCGGTGACCGCGTCGAGCGCCTTCCGCATCGAGGCGCAGTCCACACCCCGATACGTGTCCCGGTTGATGATCTTGATTCCCTCATTCACGTACGCCTCGAACCGGTCACCGTCCGGCGTCCGCGGCCGATAGCTCAACGCGCCGGTAGCGGCCCAGTGCAGCACCCGGTCGACGCTCTCCTCCTGCGCGTGCTGCCGCAGGATCGCCAGCCGCGCGTTGCGCCAGTCATCCCGCTTGGCGTCCGGCAGATACCAGGTCTCCACCCCGCCGTACCTGGTCCGCGTGGTACCCAGCCGCAGCGGCCGCCCGCGGGCGATCGCGTTCCCGGCCTCGACCACCCCGTCCGGCGGCTCGGTCGCCCAGAAGTCGTCCTCCACCACCACGACGGGGTCACCGGCACCGACGAGCGTGCCGGCCGGCGCACACCCGTGCCGCGTCGAGGCGGCCGCGTAGCGCCGGGCAACGTACGGCCCGATGAGCGCCAGCTCCTTGGCTGACCCGCCGGGCACGACGGCCGGCAGCGCCAGCAGGCCGGCGACGACCTCTTCGGCGGGCACCTTCCGCTGCCAGCCTACGGTGATCTCGAAGCCGATCTCGAGCCGCAGCGTGGCCTCGCCGTCGCTGAACAGCCGGCGGAACCGGCAGCTCACCATCCAGCGGCCACCGTTGCGCCCGACGAAGTGCCGGCGCTGCAGCGACGGCAGTTGCACCGCACGGCGCGCGTACGCGAAGACGGCCTCGTCGGTCCACTCGGCGCTGGTCTCGGCGCGCCGGTACGCCAGCCGGCCGAACCCGCGCACGAAATCCCGGTGCGCCACGAACCGGGACAGCTGCGGCGCACCCCAGTCCGGCCGGTTGACCAGCCCGGCGGCGCTCGTGAACACGCGGCCGTCCACGAGCGGAAACTGAATGACAACGAACATGGTGTGGCGACCCCGTGACTCGACTGGCCAAGCACGCTGGGGCTATAGAGGGAGACCAGAACGACAGTCGGAAGCCGCCGCCCCAGCCGCATCCCACGATAGCCGCCCGCCGCCCCACGAATTGTTAGATCAACGACAGCAGCGCGCTCCGGCGACCGTCCTTTTCGACTGTCGAAGTTGGTCAATCACTCACCGCTTCTCTCGCCATCGTCCGGCATGCCCGTCGCGCGCCCAGTTCCCCTCACACGCCCTAGCGCGCCCGCGTCCTTGCTTGGTCGCAGTTCCCCACACCGTCGGCAGCCCTGTTCCGGTTCGGGCGGCAACGACGTCAGTGACGTTGCAGATCCCCACGCCGTGACCGGCCCTTCGCAGGTGTGGGCGGTCGCGACGGTTCGGGAGGTCGCAGCCGCCCACACTGCGGCCGGGCCCACCGCGTGTGGGCAGTCGCGACGTTCGGGGCGTTGCGGATCCCCACAGTGTTGCTTGCCTGTCCGGGGTGTGGGTGGTTGTGGCGGTGGGGGCGTTGTGGATCCCCACAGTGTTGCTTGCCTGTCCGGGGTGTGGGTGGTTGTGGCGGTGGGGGCGTTGTGGATCCCCACAGTGTCGCTTGCCTGTCCGGGGTGTGGGTGGTTGTGGCGGTGGGGGCGTTGTGGATCCCCACAGTGTCGCTTGCCTGCCCGGGGTGTGGGTGGTCGCGGCGTTCGGGGCGTTGCGGATCCCCACAGCGGTGGCCCGCGCAGGGTCGCGACGGTGCGCAGGGTCGCCGCGGTGCGCAGGGTCGCCGCGGTGCGCAGGGTCGCCGCGGAAGGTGCCGGGTCCAGCCATGGCGGGCGGAAGGGGGACGGGCGGGGTGAGGGTGCCGTCGGCAGCTGCGCCCGGTGGGCGCGGCACCGGGCGTAACGGTGCAGGGAGGTCGCGGCGGCAGCCGCCGGAGGCGGGGGACCGGCTGGTGCGGTTGGGGGCTCGCGGCGGCGTACCGGATAGGGTGGGGATTCGTTTTTAAGGGCATGCGGATTGAACTGCTCGGGCCCTCGGCGGTGGGGAAGACCACCCTCCTGGACGCGGTGCTGGCGCGGGGGAACGTGCGGGGCTGGCTCGGCCCGGCCGACGTCGAGACCGCGCCGGGCTCCTCCGAGCTGCGGGCGGCGATGGACGAGCCGGGCATGCGCGCGTTCGTGCGGCTCTGTGTGGACACCGCTGCCGAGGCGGACGTCGCGCCGTCGCAGGTGCTGGCGATGCTGATGAAGCTGCGGAAGTCCTGCTTCGACACCCGGTACGTGGCGGGGCTGGACGCGCCGGTCGTGCACGACGAGCTGCTGCTGCACCGGGCGTTCAGCCTGCTGCCGCGGGCGGCGGATCCGGAGCGGGCGGGGCGGGACTTCTTCAAGCTGGTGCCGGTGCCGGAGGCGGCGGTCGTGGTGCGGGCGGACGCGGCGACGATTCTCGAGCGGATCAAGGGGCGGGGGACGGTCCCCAACGTCTATCACGGGCTGGGGGACGCGGCGCTGCGGGCGACCGTGCAGCGCGGTGTGGAGCTCGCGGACCTCGCCGCCGGCGCGCTGCGGGCCCGGGACGTGCCGGTGCTGGTGCTGGAAAGCGGGGATAAGGGCGTCGAGGAGCTGGAGGAGTTCATCGTGGCGCACACACCCGGCGACATCCGGACGCGGCTGCGGGGGGCGTCGGGCTCGTTCCGGAAGAAGGACGGGCGGCACGAGCTGCGGACGAAGAACGTGATGTACTGCGCGTTCAGCACGCCGGGGTTCACGGTCGCGCCGGGTGAGGCGCAGCGCGACGCCGCGAAACGCGTGGCGCACTTCGGGCTCACCGCGGACAACGTGGCCGGAAAATCGGTGCTGGACCTCGGGTCGAACGCGGGCGCGATGCTGTTCCAGCTGTCCAACTTCGCGCCGCGCGACGGGCTGGGCATCGAGTATGACCGGGACAAGGTGGACCTCGCCAACGAGATCGCGGCGCACGCGGCCATCAAAAAAGTGCGCTTCGAGCAGGGCGACCTCGACAAGCTGGCGGCGGCGGACATCGGCGTGCACGACATCGTGCTGGCGCTGGCCATCGAGGGGCACGTCAACGATCCGGAACGGCTGTACCGGCTGCTCGGGCAGGTGACCGGGGAGCTGCTGTGCTTCGAGGGAAACAGCAACTGCGACATGGCGGCGGCGCGCCGGCATCTCAAGGCGGCGGGATTCACCAGCATGGTCGATCTGGGGTTCTGCGACGACGACCGGGATCCGCGCAACAACCGGCGGCCGCAACTGCTCGCCCGCAAGCGGCGTTCGTTCTTCAAGCGCTGACGGTATCCCCCGACCGGCTGAACGCGCACCGCCGCCTCGGCTCGTTGTGCGCCCGCACGCTGCGACAATAGTGTCAATGAGGTGAACCCGCCGGCGATAGTAGCGGTCCACGACGACGGCGCGGCTCTGCGTGATCTCGAACGGGAGCTGCGGGAGCGCTATGAGCGCCATTACCGGATCATCGCGCTGGCCTCGCCTGACGAGGCGTACGCGACGCTCGAGGAGCTGGCGGTCGCCGGGGACGAGGTGGCGGCCGTGCTGTCCGCGATCACCGGCATTCCGGTGCTGGAGGCGGCCCGGCGCTCGCATCCGCACGCCAAGCGCGGCCTGGTGATCGCCTGGGGTGACTGGGGCAACCCGGAGATCGGGGCGGCGATCTTCGAATCGATGGCGCGCGGGCTCATCGACCACTACATGCTGGAGCCGTCCGAGCCGCCGGACGAGGCTTTCCACCACGAGGTGTCGAGCCTGCTGCTCGGCTGGGCGGAGGCGACCCGCGCCCTGCCGTACATGGTGCACATCGTCGGCGAGGAATGGTCCGGACGGGCGTACGAGCTGCGCAAGGCCCTGGCGAACTGTGCCCTGCCGCATTCGTTCTGCCTGGCCGACTCGGACGAGGGGCGCGCCCTGCTGAAGGACACCGGCCACCACAGCCGGCTGCCGGTGGTGATCTTCCCGAACGGCAAGGTGCTGACCAATCCGAGCGACTCCGACGTCGCGCGCGCCGCCGGTTCCGCGGTGAACCCCGCGAAGATCGACTACGACCTCGTGATCATCGGGGCCGGTCCGGCGGGTCTGTCGGCGGCGGTCTACGGTGCGTCGGAGGGCTTCAGCACGCTCGTCGTCGACCAGGGCGGCGTCGGCGGGCAGGCCACCTCCAGCTCGATGATCCGCAACTATCTGGGCTTTCCGCGCGGCGTGAGCGGTCGCCGGCTGGCCCAGCGCGCGTACGACCAGGCCTGGATCTTCGGGGCCCAGTTCGCGTTCATGCAGCGGGCGACCGACCTGCGCCGCGACGGCGACAAGCTCGCCCTGACCCTGTCCGGCAGCGGCACCGTGCGCGCCCGGGCGGTCCTGCTGACCATGGGCGCGAGCTACCGCCGGGTGGACGTGCCCTCGCTGGAGGCGTTGAACGGCGCCGGCGTCTTCTACGGCGGCCCGACCTCGGAGGCGCCCGCGATGGCCGGCCGTGACGTGTTCGTGCTCGGCGGCGCCAACTCGGCCGGGCAGGCCGCGCTCTACCTGGCCCAGTACGCGAAGAGCGTCACCCTCGTGGTGCGCGCGGATTCGCTGGCCGCGGGCATGTCGCACTACCTGATCCGCGAGGTCGAGCTGACCCCGAACGTGCACGTGCGAACGTCCACCGAGATCGTCGGCGGGGGCGGCGACGGCGTGCTCGACCACCTCGTGCTGCGCGAGTCCGGCGTCGAGGAGACGGTGGACGCCGCCGGCCTGTTCATCATGATCGGCGCCCACCCGTACACCGAATGGCTCCCGCCCGAGATCGACCGCGACGAGCAGGGTTTCCTGGTCACCGGCCGCAACAGCGCGCTGTTCCTGGAGACCAGCATGCCGGGGGTGCTCGCGGCCGGCGACATCCGGCACGGCTCGGTCAAGCGCGTCGCCTCCGCGGTCGGCGAGGGCTCGGTCGCGATCCAGCTCCTGCATCAGCTCTTCGAGGCCGACCGCATCCAACCCCAAGGCCGCCCCGGTACGCCTTAGCCGAGCCCCCACCCGCACCACCTCGAACCCCGCCTCCGGCGGCTGCCGCCGCGATCGCCGCGTGCCGTCACGCCTTTGCCGCGCGTGCCGGGCTGAGCGCGGATCCCCGAAAACATTTCGGCGAGGCGTTCCGCCCTCACGTCGTGATCACGCACCGTAAGCAGGAAAGATGGACCGTTGACATGGCCTTGATGCGCTGGAAACATCCCCGAAAAGGTTTTCGGAAGTTGCGTACCCTCCCCTCAGGAAGGAAAGGCCTCCGTGTCCGACGAGGTGCAATTCAACCGACGTCAACTCCTTCAGGCATCCGCTCTCACCGCCGCTGCGGCGGGTGGCGCGGCGGTCGGGTCCGCGGCCGGCGCCGGGCCCGTCGCCGCTTCGCCCGCTGCCGTCGCCGTCCCGAACATTTCCGACATATCGGATATCGGGCCTGGTGCTACCGCGCCGGTCCGGCCGTTCCCGCTCACCGACGTACGGCTGGGCAACGGCCTGTTCCAGGAGAAGCGCGACCGCATGAAGGCGTTCCTGCGCCAGTACGACGAGCGGCGCTTCCTGGTGATGTTCAACAACCAGGCGGGACGGCCCAACCCGGCGGGCGTGGCCGTGCCGGGCGGCTGGGAGGACGGCGGACTGCTCAGCGGGCACTGGACCGGGCACTACCTGTCGGCGCTCGCACAGGCGTACGCGGACCAGGGTGAAGCGGCGTACAAGACCAAGCTGGACTGGATGGTCAACGAGCTCGCGGCTTGTCAGGCGGCCATCACCGCGCGGATGTCGAGTGGGCCGGGCGGTGGCGATGACGAGCCGGAACCGGAGATCGGCCGGGTCGCCGGCAAGTCCGGCAACGCGTTACGGCTCAACGGCGGCAGCAAGGCGCAGTACGTCACGCTGCCGCAGGAGACGATCAACCAGCTCACCGACTTCACGATGGCGACCTGGATCAACCTGGGGTCGGCGCAGAGCTGGAGCCGGCTGTTCGACTTCGGGCAGAACACGACGGTCAACATGTTCCTGACGCCGCGCGCCGGGGTCACCGGCAACACGCCGCGGTTCGCCATCACCACCGGCGGATCCGGGCGCGAGCAGCAGATCAACGGCAACGCGGCGCTGCCGGTCGGCCAGTGGGTGCACCTCGCGGTGACGCTGGCCGGGGCGGTCGGCACGCTCTACGTCAACGGCGAGGTGGCCGGCACCAACACGGCGATGACGCTCAACCCGTCGAACCTCGGCAACCCCGGCAACCGCTGGCTCGGCCGCTCGCAGTACGGCGACGCGTTCCTGGACGCGACACTCGACGAGTTCCACATCTTCGACCGCGCGCTGTCGGCTGCCGAGATCGTGGCCCTGTCGTCGGGTACCGGCAGCGGCACCATCGCGGCGTACAAGTTCGACGAGGAGGGTGGCACCACGCTGGAGGACTCGTCGCCGAACGGCCGGGACGCCGGGGTCGTGGCGGCCACCAGCAGCGGGGCGGCCACCTGGGTGCCGGTCTATCCCGGCTACCTCGGCGCGCTTCCCGAGGACACGGTGCTGCGGCTCGGACCGCCCCGCTTCGCCGTGTACGGCGGGAACCTGGACACGAACACGTGGGCGCCCTGGTACACCCAGCACAAGATCATGCGAGGGTTGCTCGACGCGTACTACCACACCGGGAACACGCAGGCGCGCGACGTCGTGGTGAAGATGGCCGACTGGGCGTATCTCGCGCTGACCGTGGGGGATCCCCGGGCCGGGGCGCCGCTCACCCGCGACAACCTGAACTACATGTGGGACCTCTACATCGGCGGCGAGTTCGGCGGGGCGAACGAGGTGTTCCCGGAGATCTATGCGCTGACCGGGGACGCGAAGCACCTGTCCACCGCCAAGGCGTTCGACAACCGGGAGTCGCTGTTCGGGGCCTCTGTGGACAATCGTGACATTTTGGTGGTGACGCCGCAGAATCGACCGGGGCGGCGGCGTCCGGAACGCTTGCACGCCAACACGCACGTGCCGCAGTTCATCGGATATATGCGGGTTTTTGAGCACACGGGCGACGCGTCGTACTTCGCCGCGGCGAAGAACTTCTTCGGCATGGTGGTGCCGCACCGGATGTTCGCGCACGGCGGCACCGGCGGCAACTACCCCGGGTCGAACAACAACACCGAGCTGTTCCAGAACCGCGACAACATCGCCAACGCGATCGCGCAGGGCGGCGCCGAGACCTGCACGACGTACAACCTGATCAAGCTGGCCCGCAACCTGTTCCTGCACGAGCACGACCCGGCGTACATGGACTACTACGAGCGCGGCCTGGTCAACATGATCACCGGCTCGCGGGCGGACACCACCTCGGTCAACGACCCGCAGGTGACCTACTTCCAGCCGCTGACGCCGGGCGCGAACCGCAGCTACGGCAACACCGGAACGTGCTGCGGCGGCACCGGCATGGAGAACCACACCAAGTACCAGGAGACGATCTACTTCAAGTCGGCGGACGGCTCGGCGCTGTGGGTCAACCTGTTCCTGCCGTCCACGTTGACCTGGGCCGGCAAGGGCTTCACGATCACCCAGGAGACGTCGTTCCCGCGCTCGGACAGCACGAAGCTCACGGTCGGCGGCGACGGCCCGCTGGACATCAAGCTGCGCGTCCCCGGCTGGGTCCGGCGTGGCTACCAGGTCTCGATCAATGGTGTTCCGCAGAATATCGCCGCCACGCCGGGCAGCTATGTGACGCTGAGCCGCACGTGGACGAGCGGGGACACGATCGACATCCGGATGCCGTTCAGCATCCGCATCGAGCGGGCCATCGACCGGCCCGACACGCAGTCCATCTTCTGGGGCCCGGTGCTCCTGCAGATCCTCGGCAACCCGGGCAGCGGCTCGTACCGGTCGCTGTCGCTCTACCGGTTCCTCAAGCGCGACGGCGACTATTCCGCGGCGGCGATCACTCCCGGCAGCCCGAACGCGGCCGGCGACCCGTTCTTCACCACCGGCGGGTTCACGCTGCGGCCGTACTACATCAGCGACACCCAGGCGACCTCGTCGTACTTCCGGCGCGTCGAGCCCACCGTGGTCTTCGGCTCGGTCGACTCCGGGGTCCCCAACCGCAAACGCAACGACGGCCTGCCGAACTACGACGTCCCGGTCAACGGCATCGTGTCACCCGGCACCGACGGCCCGACTTTCCTGGACCTGCTGTGGGACCAGGCACCGTTCGCGACCCACGAGGCCTTCGTCGCGGCGGTGCGCCAGACCGCGGCACCCCTCTACACGGACACCGAGCGGGACACGATCGTCGCCGCGGCCAACCAGGCGCGCAGCGAGCTGGACCCGCCGCACACGTTCGCGGTAGAGGTGTCGGCGCGGGCGCAGTGCATCGCCGCGAACGCGTACGTCTCGGTCACCGCCCGCAACGCCGACGGGGTGCCGCTGACCATCGAACTGATCACCCCGTACGGCTCGCGGACCGTCACCGGGGTAGCACCGGGTAAGTCGGCCTACCAGTCCTTCAATTCCCGGCGCGCGGCCATCCCGGCAGGCACCGCGACGGTGAAGGTGACCGGCACGGTCAACGGCGTGACGACGACGGCGCAGTTCGAGGCACCGTTCGACGCAAGCACCTGCTGACACCCCCGGGTGGCGGCGCCAGCGGCACGCCGCCACCCGGGCCCGGCCTGGCCCCGCCACGGCGAGGCTGGTCGGCACTCGCATCGCGGCCGCCGCCCGGGCCCGGCCTGGCCCCGCCTCGGCGAGGCTGGTCGGCACCCGCATCGCGGCCGCCACCCGGGCCCGCCTTGCGTCGGCGGGGCTGGTCGGTAGCCGCATCGCGGCCGCCACCCGGGCCCCGCCTTGCCTCGGCGAGACTCCTTCCGTAGCCGCATCGCCGCCGCCACAGTGCGGACAGCACAGTCAGCTGCCACCGGCGCCCAGGACGCGGGATTGCCGCACGACGGGCCCCGAATCGCCCGGTCGACAGTCGATCAGGCTCACAATGTGGGACCTGCGTCCGTTGTGCGGGACTGGCGACCACATCGTGGCAGCGGGTCCGCAATGTGGGATCCATGTCCACTATGGAGACCGTTTCCACACCTCTTACGGCTTTTGTTCGCTCGCCTTCCACGCTGTTTCGTGGACCTTGGATACTTATGGCTCACATATGGGCGTAAGTATCCAAGGTCGCGAGAAAGCCCAGCAGGTGTAACTGTTCAGCTGGTTCCGTCGGCCGGGAGTCCCCGTGCGAGGCGACGCCGCCAGGTCCGGGCAGATCCCAGCTCCCCACAGTGGCCGCCCCACCCCCGTGTGGGGAGCCGCGACGCCGGGAAGGTTGCGGTTGCCCACACCGCAGCCACCCCCACCCCCGTGTGGGCAGTCGCGACGCCGAGGAGGTTGCGGTTGCCCACACCGCAGCCACCCCCACCCCGGTGTGGGCACCCGCCACGACCGGAAGGTCCCAGCTCCCCACACCGCAGCCACCCCCACCCAGGTGTGGGCAGCCGCCGCGACCGGAAGGTCCCGGCTCCCCACAGCGACGGTCCGCGCAGGTCCGCCGCGCAAGGTCAACTCATCGGAGCGTGAGCGGCTCGAGAAACAGCTGAACAGTTCCAGCAGGTGGTCGGAATCGCCCGCATAATGGGACGGGCGAGGCCTGCGACCAGGCGAGTGGTTCGGCGTGATCGACGGCACTACGCCTCGCGCGGTCCCAGACTCGAATAACCCGCCGGATATACAGCAAAAATCCGGATACTTGGCCTGGCAAGCACAAGCGCAGCATCCGCACCTCGCAACGGTGCAACGGGCGTACGACTCAAGGAGAGTGACATGACCACCCTGGTGACCGGTGGCTTGGGCATGATCGGCGCCCACACCGCCCGCGCACTGACCGACCTCGGCCACCGGGTGGTTGTCACCGCGCACCGAAACACCGCGGTCCCGTCCTTCCTGACCGGCCGCGTATCCGTAGAACCTCTCGACGTCACCGACCGCGACGCCTTCCTGGCCCTGGCCGACCGCCACGACATCGACGACATCGTGCACCTAGCCGGAGGCATCCCCGCCGACGACTCGATCACCTTCCTCCGCACGGAAACGACCGGCCTGCTCAACGCGCTCGACACCGCCCTCCACCGACGCGTTCGCCGATTCGCCGTACCCAGCAGCCTTTTCGTCTACGCCGGACGCCCCGAAACCCGCTGGCACGAAGACCTCGCCCTCCCCACGACCGAGGCACCGCACCTCATCGTAGCCTTCAAGAAATCCGCCGAACCCTTGACCACACACGGATTGCGGGGCAGCGGCGTCCACCCGCTCGTCCTCCGGATCGGCACCGTCTGGGGCCCGCTCGTCGACCCCGAGTCCCCGTTCTGCCACATCCCGCCGTACATCAGCGCCGTCCTCCGCGGCGAGCACCCCCACCTGCCCGACGCCTCGTTCGACAGCTGCTACGCCCCCGACGCCGGCCGCGCCATCGCCCTCCTGATGACCGCCCCCACGCTCGCCCACCACACCTACAACGTCTCCAGTGGCCACCCCGCCACCAACCGCGAATTCGCCGCCGCCCTGCAAGCCCCCGCTCCACCCGCGGCCGAACCAGCCCCACCCGGCCCGTACCTCGACATCACCCGCCTCACCAAGGACACCGGCTTCACCCCAGCCTTCGACGTCCGCACCGCGGTAGCCGACTACCTGGCCTGGCGCGCCGAAAACCCACGATGATCCGGTACGCCCACCCGCCTCCCACAACCGCACCACCCAGAACCCCGCCTCCGGCGGCTGCCGCCGCGATCCCGCCGCACCCTTACGCCTTTGCCGCGCCCGCCGGGCGCAGAGCGTCGCCATCATGCGATCATCGACAGCAGACAATGGACGGAGGCTTCTTCGCCGGCGACGAGTCCGTCCCGACGACCCTCTGAGCTGGAGAATGCCATGCCCGACGACCTGGTCCTGCGCCCGCTTTCCGGACCCGACGAGCTGGACCTGTTCAACCAGTTCCCGTACGTCCTCAACACCGAGGTAGCCGGCGACCTGGCAGCCGGACGCCGCCGCCCGCAATGGCTGTGGGTCGCCCTGCGCGGCGACCGCTTAGTGGCCCGAGCCGGATGGTGGTCACAGCCCGGCGACGAGCAACCGCTGCTGATGGACATCTTCGACTTCGACGGCGACCCCGACGACGCCGTCCGGCTGCTGAACGCGGCGCTTCCGCCCGGCACCACGCCACCCGAATACCGCCGCTTCCTTCCGCCGGACTGGCACGACCGGCCGCAGCCCGTCAACGCGGTGACGGCGGCGCTCGAACGTACCGGAGCAAAGCTTTTCGTCGAACGTCTCCGCCTGGAATGGCGCCCCGGCACACCCATCGCGGCCCCCGGCGGCCGGCTCACCTTCCGCCCGGTCGGCGACCCTGGCGAGCTCATCGACCTGATGACGCTAGTGCTGGACGGCACGCTGGACGCGCACAGCCGTGACGAGCTGACCCGGATGACCGCCCGCGAGTCCGCCGAGGAGCAGTACCGCGACGAGCTCGAGCGCTACACCAGCCCGCGCTCGTGGTGGCGGATCGCGACGCTCCCGGACGGCGAACCGGTCGGTTTCGTGATCCCCGCGCACAACGGCTACCACCCGATCATCGCGTACCTCGCGGTGCTCCCGGCCCACCGCGGCCACGGTTACATCCACGAGGTGCTCGCCATGGGCACCGGCATCCTGGCCGCGGAGGATGTGCCGCGGATCCGGGCCGCCACCGACGTGGGCAACGTGCCGATGGCGGCGGCTTTCGCCCGGGCCGGCTACGTCACCTTCGAACGTCAGATCGACATGACCTGGCGATGACGTCCGGCCGATGAGTCTGCCCTAGACTGCCGCGATGTTCGCTGGGCTGGACGACATCGACTGGGCCGCCATGAAACACGCGTACGGGCCGGCGGAGGAGATGCCGTCGCTGATCCGCGGGCTCGCCGACCCGGACCCCGCGGTGCGTGAGGAAGCGCTGGACGCCATGTACGGCGCGGTCCACCACCAGGGCGACGTGTACGACTGCACGGTCGCCGCGGTCCCGTTCCTGCTGGAGGCGTTGACCACGCCCGGGCTTCCCGGCCGGGGCAACGTCGCCGAGCTGCTGGCGAGCATCGGCGCCTACGAATGGTGGCCGCCCGCCTCGGACGGCCCGATGACCGGCCTGACCCGGCAGGCCCGCGAGCTGATCGCGACGGCCCTGCCCGCGCTGAGCGCCCTGGTCGACGACCCGGATCCGCAGCTCCGGGCCGGCCTGGCCCCGCTGCTGATCATCTGCGCCGAACCCCTCGCGGGCGACCTGCTCGCCGCGCGACTCGGCGTCGAGACCGACCCGGACGTACGCCGGGCCCTGCTGGACGCGTTGAGCCACCTCGGCGTCCGCACCGGCGACCCCGGCGTCACGGCCCAGCTGCTCGACATGGCGACCGCCGCACCCGACGCGTCCACCGCGGTCTCCGCACTGGTCGCCCTGGCCCGCATCGACCCTCACCTGGTTCCGGCCGGCGGGGTCGCCGCGCTGCTGGAGAGGGCCTACGCCGAGACGGCCGCACCGGCCCGGCCCGCCGGATTCACCACCGACACGCTGGTCGGCGCGATCCGCGCCGTGACCGAGCAGGCGAACGCGGCCCGCCGCGCCCCGCACGCCGCCCGCCTGATCGACTCGCTGACCGACGCCCTCGGCCCCCGGGTCCCCGAGCGGACCGCGATCCTGACGACGCTGCTCCGGTCGCCGCATCAGGACATCACCGCCGACGCCCTGTACGGAACCAGCAAGCTCATCGACCGCTGGCGTGGCGACCACGCCGAACTGGTCCGCTTGGTGGCCACCCACCTGACCCACCCGTTCCCGCGCATGGCCGACCACGCGGCGACGGCACTGAGCACCTGGGGCCCGCTGACCGCGCCGGTGGCCGACACGGTCGCCGCGCATCTCGCCGCCCTGGACGCCCGGCCATGGCAGGACGGCATGCCCGCCTGGACGATCCCGTACCACGACGCGCCCGGTCTGAACCCGGCGCTGGAGACGCTGGCCGAGCTCGGCGACCCGCGGGCCGTGCCGTACCTGCTGGCCGCGCTGCGCCTCCCACGGCTTCCGCGCAACGTCGGATACCTGCTGAGCCGGTACCCCGCGCAGGCCGAGACGATAGTTCCCGCACTGCTGCCGGCATTGCGCCCACGGCAAGAGGGCGAGCGCCCGCCACCCGAGTGGCACGGGATGCACGCCGCGCTGGGCGCGTTCGGCGCCGCGTCCGCCCCCGCGTTGCCGTGGCTACTGTCTCAGCCGCTGGACGACTCGCAGGCCCGCACACTCGGCCGCCTCGGCCCCGCGGCCGCCCCCGCCGCACCCCTCCTGCGACAAGCCATGACCGCCGACGACGCGGGGCTAGCGGTGGCCGCCGCCGAGGCACTGTGGTTTGTAACCGGCGCCGACGACGTGCTGCCGTCGCTGATCGCCCAGATCGCCGGCCCTTCCGGATACGCCGCCTTGCGGGCCGTCGCCGCCATGGGCGCGGCCGCCGAGCCCGCGACCGCGTCCGTGACCGCGCTGCTGGCCGACCCACAGCGGCGGCCTGACGCGGCCATCACCTTGTGGCAGCTCACCGGCGACACCGACCGTACCCTGCCGATCCTGGCTGCCACCTGGCAGGACAAGCCCACGAGACGCAACGAGATCGTCGCCCACGCCCGAGGCGCGCTCACCGCAGGCCTGGCACCGCTGCTGCGGGCAGAGCTTTCGGCACCCGCACGCCACGGCCTCACCGACACCGGCCGGTCCAGCCGCCAGGTGATAGACGACGAGCGCCTGCTGACCGCCTGCCGCGCCGCATTGGCCACACGCGCCTGACCCGGCAGCGTCCCGGGAATGACCGACAACGTGTCCGGCCACGATCCCTGCGATCCGCGGCAACGAAACCGTTCGCGGCGCCCGACGACATAGACAGGGCCGGGGTGAAGCTCACCTAACGCCCGACGGGGGAGAAGCCGTCACTGATCCGCAGGTTCGCGGACCCGGTCCGCCGCTCGCCGCCGTCGTTTGATGTGCAGGTTGGCTGGCCTGGTCTGCCGCGTGCTGCTGTGGCTGGTGTGCAGGTTGGCTGGCCTGGTCTGCCGCGTGCTGCTGTGGCTGGTGTGCAGGTTGGCTGGCCTGGTCTGCCGCGTGCTGCCGTGGCTGGTGTGCAGGTTGGCCGGTCCGGTCTGCCGCTTGCTGCCGTGGCTGGTGTGCAGGTTCGCCGACCCGGACCGCCGGTCGCCGCCGTGGTCAGGCCGCCACAGTCATCGCTTGGAAGCCACCACCCCGGCCGGCCGCCGCACCGACACCGACGCCGGGATGCCCGGCCGTGACGTGGCCGGCCGCTAGAGATCTTTCGCGTCAGAGGTCTCAGCGCTGATCGACTTGCCGCTGCGCCATCCGGTCCAGTCGACCTTGTTACTCGCTTCACCTGCGGGTCGGCTCTACCGATGGCAGCCCAGGTCGTCTCGTGGCTCGGCGGCCTGGGTGGCAGCGCTTTGGCTCGCGACGGGCATTCCCGTGCTTCGCCGACAGGGCCGCGTCAGCCTGCGCCCGCTGCCCTTAGAGTCCATAATGTGGGATCGGCGTCCATTGCACGGAACTGGCGCCCACATCGTGGCAGCGCGTCCGCAATGTGAGACATGAGTCCACAATAGAGCGTGTTTTCTCCACTTTCGCGCCCTTTATTCGGCGGCTTTCCCCGACGTTTCGTAGACCTTGGAGACTTATGGCTCGCATATGGGCGTAAGTCTCCAAGGTCTCAAGAAAGTCCAGAATGCGGCCAGGATCTCCACATAGTGGGATGGACGGACGAAGCGCGCGTCGACTTGCAGGCATGTGCGGTTCGTCGGTTATCTCGGCGGCGGATGTCGGTCGCGGGCTGGGGCTCGCGGGTTGCGGTTCGCGGGTTGTGGGTCGCCGCTCGCGTTGGGTCGCCGCTCGCGTTGGGTCGCCGCTCGCGTTGGGTTGCGGGTCGCGGACGCCGGTTCGTGGATGGTGGGTTGTAGATGGTGGGTTGTGAACGGTGGGTTGAAACAACAGAAAAAAGCCGAAAAATCGGGCGACGCGGGGGCGGGATGGACGCGGACACGCCCAGCGTGAAGGCGCGGAAGCCGGCGATGCTGAGGCCGACGCCGATTGTGGACGGCGGATTATGGCCGGGCACATTGTGGACAGTGGGTTGTGGACGGTCGACGTCTACCGTGGTCTGGTCCGCCGCACGTGAGCGGTCCTACCGGCGTACAAAAGGAGGGGTGATCGGGGATCGGTGGGGAGTGACCGACGGCGACATCGTGCGCCGCTACCCCTGCGACGACCTGGTGGCGTCGCCGGAGCTGCGGGTGTGGCGGGGCGTGCGGGTCGACGCGCCGCCGGAAGCCGTGTGGCCGTGGGTCGCGCAGATCAGGATCGCGCCGTACGCCTACGACTGGATCGACAACCTTGGCCGTCGCTCACCGCCGCAGCTGCTCGGCCTTCCCGAGCCGGAAGTCGGCGAGGCGTTCACCACGGCCGGTGGGCGGAAGCTGGGCCGGATCGTCTCGGTCGAGCCCGGGCGGCAGCTGACCGCGAGCATCATGGGCGGCTTCATGTCGTACGTGCTGGTGCCCGAGGCGCACGACGCGACGCGGCTGCTGCTCAAGGTGGTGATGCGCACCGGTCGCCTGACCGCGGCCGGGCTGTCCGTCGGCGATCTCGTCATGGCACGGCGTCAGCTGCTGAACCTGAAACACCTCGCCGAGCGCGCGGCCGCGTAAATCGGTGGCGTACCGGGGCGTCCGGCGGGGACGATACGGCGGTGCCGGTGCCGGAGGGGTTCACCTATCGCGTCCGTAAGAACGGGGACGTCGAACTGCTGCACCACGGTCGCGTCGCCACCGTGCTTCGCGGCGCCGCGGCGGCTCGCTTCCTCGTCGACGTGGAGAGCGACGACCCGCAGGAGCTGATGGCCCGCCTCACCGGAAACTACAAGCACGGCAACGAGCGGACCGCCAAGAGCCACCCACGTAACCGGCGCCGATAGGGCCGCTCAGTCGAGGCAGAACTCGTTGCCCTCGACGTCCTGCATCACGAGGCACGACTCGTTGAACTCGTCGGCACGCAGGAGCCGCACCCGGGTCGCGCCGAGCGGCAGCAGTCGCGCGCATTCCGCCTCGAGCGCGGCCAGGCGCTCGTCACCCACGAGGCCGGTGCCGACGCGTACGTCAAGATGGACCCGGTTCTTGACGACCTTGCCTTCGGGAACGCGCTGGAAGAACAGCCGCGGCCCGACCCCGGTGGGATCCATGCAGGCGAACGCGGCACCCTGACGCTCCGGCGGCTGCGACCGCTCGAACTCGTCCCAGCTGGCGAAGCCCTCGGGCGGCGCCGGCACCACGTAACCCAGCACCTCGCACCAGAAACGGGCGACGCGCTCGGGTTCCGCGCAATCGAAGGTGACCTGGACCTGCTTTACCGACGCCATCACTCCACCCTATCGGCGGGGGATCAGGAGACGGTGACCGCGGTCGCGGTGACGGTGCCGTCGGCCGCGGTGCTGCCCTGGATGGTGACCGGGCGGCCGGGCTTGAGCTTCGCGATGGTCACGCTCTGCCGCATCCTGGTGGATTCGGCGATTTTGACCGTACGGGTTCGGCCGTCCGTGGTCCGTATCGTCAACGCGTTCGTGGTGACCGATTTGAGCATGCCGGTGGTCTCCTGGATGTCGGTGCCGGCCGGTGGGGTGAAAGCCGGTGCCGGGATGGCCTGGCTCGCGCCGGACGAGTCGGCGGCCGGCTTTCCCCACGTCTTCTGTACCTGCACCCCGCCCAGGAAGCCACCGGCCAGCAGCACCGCCGCGAACAGCCAGGGCGTCGCTCGGTTGCGCCACTGCCGCGGTGCGGCGGCCCGGAGCCGCGCCGGAAGCTCGTCGTCGTGCGGCGTTTCCGCCTCGGCGGCGGCGGTCGGCAGGGCTTGGGTGTCGCGCTTCGAGCCGGCGCCGGCATCCGAGCGATCGTCGCTGCCGGGCTTCGCCTCCGCGTCCGTGCCGGGCTTCGCCTCCGCGTCCGTGCCGGGCTTCGCCTCCGCGTCTGTGCCGGGCTTCGCCTCCGCGTCTGTGCCGGGCTTCGCCTCCGCGTCCGTGCCGGAATCCGAATCGGTGTGCGTCTTGCTCATGACTGCGCTCCTATTCGTAGCGAAGTGCGTCGATCGGCCGCAGTCGCGCCGCCCGCGCGGCCGGCAATCCACCGAAGAACAAACCGATCACCACCGAAACGCCCAGCGCCAGCGCGACCGAACCGGGCACCACGATCGGCGTGACCCCGGCAATGCTGAATCTCGCCGCGATCAGCGCCGCGGCCACGCCCAACCCGCCACCGAGGAAACTGAGCAACGTCGCCTCGATGAGGAACTGCGTCAGAATCGTCCGGCGCGGCGCCCCGAGCGCTTTGCGAATCCCGATCTCACGAGTCCGCTCGGTGACCGTGACGAGCATGATGTTCGTGGTGCCGATACCCCCGACCAGCAAACTGATCGCCGCCACCGCACCCAGCAACGTGGTGAACGTATCCGCGGTCCCGGCCTGCGTGTCGAGAAGCTGCTCGGCGCTGCGAATCCGATATCCCGCCGGCACCCGCCGATCGAGAATCGTGGTGATCTGCGCTTCCGCCGCCCCGACCTTCGGCGAATCGGCGGCCTCGACCAGGATCGAGCTGAGCGTCCCGTACCCGGTGAGCACCTGCCGCACGGCCGTTATCGGCGCGATCGCGGTGTCATCGGCGTCCGAGCCGCCGACCGAAGAGCTTTTCTGCGCCAGTACGCCCGTGACGGTGAACAACGCCCCGCCCACCGTGACTTGCTGACCGATCGCGTCCGTACCCGGAAAGAGCGAATCGGCGACGGTCTGCCCGATGACCACCACCCTGCGGCCCTGAGCATTGTCGTCGGCACCGAAAACGGCTCCCGCCGACACCGGGCTGTTGGTCGCCGCGAAATAGCCCGGCGTGGTCCCGACGAAGGAGCCGACATCGTACGAGGTGCCGCCGTACGCCACGGCGGCCGCCGCACTCACCACGGGCGACACCGACTTCACGTCCGGCGCGAGAACCGGATCGACGAGGGCGTCGGCCACCCCCATGGTCAGCCCGCCGGCTCGCGAACTGACGGTCAGCGTGTTCGTGCCGAGCGCCGCGATCTGGTCGCTGACCGCCTTCGCCGACCCGTTCCCGACCGCGACCAGCAGAATCACCGCGGCCACCCCGATCAGGATGCCCAGCATCGTCAGCGACGACCGCAGCTTGTTCGCCGCCACCCCGCGCAGCGCGAACCGGACGATCTCGGCGATGTTCACAGCGCGTTCGCCTCCGCGTGCCGCCCGGCCGGCCGTTTCGGTTCGTCGCTGCGGATCTGCCCGTCGAAGAGCTTGATCAGCCGGTCGGCACGCGCGCCGACATCCGGCTCGTGGGTGATCAGCACGACGGTCCGGCCGGCCGCCTTGAGCTCGTCGAACACGGTCAGGATGTCCTCGGTCGAGTGACTGTCGAGATTGCCGGTGGGCTCGTCGGCCAGGATCAACGCCGGCTGCGTGACCAGCGCACGCGCCACCGCGACCCGCTGCTGCTGCCCGCCGGAGAGCTGATTCGGCTCGTGGTCGGCCCGATCGGCCAGCCCCACCAGCTCGAGCGCCCGCATGGCACGCTCCCGTCGCTCCCGCGCATGGATTCCCGCGTACGCCAGTGGGAGCTCGACATTGGCCCGTGCGGACGTACGGGGAATGAGGTTGAAGGCTTGGAAGACGAACCCGATGAGCCGGTTGCGGACGAGCGCGAGCTGCCGGTCGGAAAGGCCGCTGACGTCGACGCTGTCCAGCAGGTAGCACCCGCCGGACGGGATGTCGAGGCAGCCGAGGATGTTCATCAGGGTGGATTTGCCGGAGCCGGACGGGCCCATGATCGCCACGTATTGGCCTCGCTCGACGGCGAGCGACACCCCGCGAAGCGCGTGCACCCGGGTGTCACCCTCGCCGTACACCTTGGTCAGAGCGCGTACCTCGAGAACCGGATGCATCAGGGCGGCCCTCCGCCCTGCGGCACCACGACCTGCTCACCCTCGGCGAGCCCGGAAGTTATCTCGTACGCGGAATCGCCCTTCACACCGACCCGCACCGCTCTGGTCTCGGTGGTTCCGCCCGCGCCGAGCACGCCGACCGTGTACCGGCTGCCGCTGACGGCGACCGCGGCCGCGTTCACCATGAGCGCGTTGCGGGCCGTCCCGGTGGTCACGCTGACGGTCACCGACTGGCCGGCCCGGGCCCCCGGCGGCAGCGATCCGATGCTGGTCGTCACGCCGTACGAGACCACGCTGTTGCTTGTCGTGGCCGACGGATCGACCGCGAGGACCTCGCCGTTCGCCGTCGCCCCGTGCAGCGCGCTCCAGGTGATCGCGGCGGTCTGCCCGGCCTTGACCCGCGTCGCGTCCGCCTCGGCGAACGCCGCCACGACCTGCAACCGGGTCAGGTCGGCGATCTCCACGAAGCCCGGCGACGCCGCATTGGTGTTCACGGACGACCCCACCGTGCCGTTGAGCGAGGTGACCGTGCCCGTCATCGGAGCGGTGAGCGTCGTGCCGTCGACACCCGCCTGAGCCGCGTCGACGGCGATCTGGGCGGTCGCCAGCTCGTTCCTGGCGGCGTCGGTGCCGGCTCCCGTCGCTCGGTTCACGGCATCCTGCGCCGCGGTCCGGTTCGCCTTGGCGAGATCGAGGGCTCGCTGCGCCGCCGCCGCGTCGACCTGGGCCAGCAGCTGGCCCTTGGTGACCTTGTCGCCCACCTTCACGGAGACCGCGGTGACCGTGCCGCCCGTCCCGAAGTTGGCGATCGCGCTGGTGACCGGCTCCAGACTCCCGTCGGCGGACACCGTGGCCGTCACGATCCCCCGGCCCACGGTGACGGTCCGCGCCCCGGACGCCGCCGCGCTCGTGACCGCCCCGTCCGCCCGGACCTGCACGGTTGCCCAGCCCGCAGCGCCCAGCGCGAGCGCAGCCAGGAGGAGATTGACGAGAAAACTAGGGAGAAGCCGAGCCACACACCATGATTACCGCCTCTTAGGCGCGATAAGGGCAAAAGCCACAGAAAAGGGCCATCCGGATGTGGCTTCTGCCGAGCGGTCGCTACCAGGATCGGACCACGAGCTCGCCGGCCGTCAGCCCCGAGGTGATCTGCGTGTACTGATCGCCGCGCAGCCCGACGCCCACCCGCCTCTCGCTGCCCGCCACCCGCACGGTCCCTTTGCCACCCCCGGCGTCGTGCACCGCGGTCGAGGGCACCCGCAGACTCTCCGCCACCCAGTCGGTGGTCACCTCGACGGCGGCGCTCTGCCCCGCGAGGAGCCCGGCCGGCTGCTTCCCGAAGACCAGCATCACCCCGTACGTGACCAGCGTGCCGTCCGCGACCCCCACCGGATCCACCTGCACCACGGACGCCGCGAACTTCTCACCCACCCGGCCGGCCAGCGTCACGGTGGCGTTCTGCCCGACCGCCAGGCTCCCGGCGTCCGCCTCCGGAAACGCCGCCGACACCCGCATGGCGTCCGCATCGGCCAGCGTGATGAACGTGGCCCCTTTGCTGACGTTCGCGCCCACCTTGCCCGCGACCGCCATCACGGTCCCGGCGACGGGCGCCGTGATCGTGGTCCCGGCGAGCGCGACGCGCGCCTCCGCCAGCGCGTACCGCGCCTGGTTGACCTGCGTCTGCGCGACAAAGGTGGCGTCCCCGGCAGCCGACGCTTCGGCCCCACCGCCCTGCCCGCCGGTGCCACCCGCGGCGGAGGCGGCACCAATTACCGTCGTTGACGTCGTCCCGGACACCGAGAGTGGGGGGTTGGGCGCAGCCTCCGAGGCCGAGGACGCAGCGTGGGCAGTCGCCGCGGTGGCAGTCGAAAAACCTGCCACCGCCTTCGCTGCAGCCAACGGGGCCGCCGCCTTTGCTGCAGCCGACGCGGCCGCCGCCTTTGCTGCGGCCGACGTGGAGGCAATCGAAGTCTCCGCAGCCGACGTGGCGGCAGCCGTCTTTCCCGCAGCCGCCTTTGCCTCGGCCGATTTGGCCGCGGCGAGCCGATCCTCCGCTTCGGACAGCGACTCTTTGGCTTCGGCAACCGAGTCCACGGCATCGGCATCGTCGACGAATGCCAGCACAGCCCCCTTGGCCACGCGTGACCCGGCCCGGACACCAACCGACTTCACCGTGGCATCAACCGCGAACGACAGCGCGCGGATAGCCGCAGGCTGCACGGTCCCGGTCGCAGCCACCGCCGCGGTCACCGCCCCGGTGCCAACAGCAACCGTCGCGACCGGCTCGGCGGCGGGTTTCCCGTTCTCATCGCGCACCACCCACGCCGCCACCCCGGCTCCGGCAGCCACCACGACGAGCCCGCCCGCCACCCACTTCTTCATCACGGCCGCCGCCCGGCCCACGCCACGGCAGCCGCCACCCACGACGCGCCGCCGACCCGACTTGCCTGGCTTGCGTCACCGAGCCCGCCGACGTTGTTCCCGCCGCCCGGTGTGGCACCGCCTGCGAGTGCCGGCCCATCGTCGCCCGATCCGGCAGCGGCCGGCGCAGCCAAGGCGGGGTCGTCGAAGAACCCGGCGAAAAGCCGGCGGCGGCGAATGGGCAAGGCGCGCACGAAGACTCCTGTTGGGCAACAGATCCGGTCAGCACTGCTGAATCCGGATTCAACCCGTTCGCCCACCCGGGTGTCCGCCGAACCGGATATTCCAGCTTCACCATCAAGAGCCAGCGGCGGTACGGCCAGGGCGTGTCTATGCGACGGAATGGCTGTTCTGGTAGGCCAGGCGCGCGTCGGCCGAGTCAGCGATGCGGGTCAGCTCGTCGTCGAGGCCCAGGAACGCCTGCCAAGGCGGCACCGCCGACGCCTCGGCCACGCGTCCCACCAGCAACTGCTCCAAGTCGGCGACCCGTTTTGCCTTCCAGACCTTGTCGGCCACGCTCACCAGGATGTCGTCGGTGGTGATGCCGGGGGCGTGCCAGCTCCCGTGCGTCGCGGCGAACCGGGCCAACCGCGGCTCGACCCCGGCGGCCAGCAGCAGACGTTCGCCGGCCGGCTCATGCTCGGACCCGGGGGCCGACAGCTCCGACGGGTGCACCACCTTGCCGATGTCGTGGGTGGCGGCACCGAACAGCACCGCGGCACGGTCGAACTCCACCGCTGGATGCGTCGACCGCAGCCAGTCGGTCAGCGTGGCGGCCACGTCGTGGACGAGGGTGAGGTGTGCCCGCAGGCGTGCGGGAGCGTTCACGTCGAGCAACAGGGCGTCTACGGGCGATGGCAGCGGCAGCACGCGCATCAAC
Organism: Actinoplanes sp. TBRC 11911; assembly: GCF_012933445.1. Lineage (GTDB taxonomy): Bacteria > Actinomycetota > Actinomycetes > Mycobacteriales > Micromonosporaceae > Actinoplanes. Next base: position 186,343 of record NZ_JABBNC010000006.1, on the reverse strand, counting down.
CTAACTAGGCTGCGCCACATGCTGACGGAGATGAAGTGGCTCAACGAGCCGCAAGACTGGTCGGTCACCGACGGTGTGCTGCGCGCGGTAACGGGGGAGCGGACCGACTTCTGGCGGGAGACCTTCTACGGCTGGGTCACCGACAACGGCCACTTCTACCATCGGGCGGTCGAGGGCGACTTCACCGCCGAGGCGACCGTCGACGCCGCGCATGACACCCGCTTCGACCAGGCCGGAATGATGGTGCGCGGAGACGCACGCAACTGGCTCAAGGCCGGCCTCGAGGTGACCTCAGGCCAGGTCCAGGTAAGCACGGTCTACACCCGCGACTTCTCCGACCTTTCGGTCACTCCGGTCGCGCACAGCGGCTGGGCCGCTGGACAGGCGGGCTCGTCGCGCGGCCGCGCGACGCTTCCATTCCGTGAGACGGGCGACCGCTTGGTGAGACCCACGCCCGCATTATGGACCCACCGTCCGCGATGTGAGACCGGCGTCCATTGTAGAGAGTATGTTTGTCACGTAACGAGGCTTTCGCTCGGCGGGTTTTTCCGGCCGAGTGTGAACCTTGGAGAGTTATGGCTCGTATGTGGGCGCAACTCTCCAAGGTTCACAAAAATCCATCATGTGACCGCGGTGTCCACATAGCGGGACGCCCGGTCGCGAACGAATCGCCACAGAGCCTCAGCTCTGGCAACACCGCGCAACGGCCACACCGTGACCAGGTCACTCACCGCCTACCACCACGGTTAGGACTTACTCGTCAAGGCGATCGACTTGCGCCGAGCGGGGCTAAAAGCCGACGACCTGCGAGAGCTGAGGGATCAGCTTGCGCCCAGCGGGGCCTGAAAGCCGACAACGTGCGTGAGCCAGCCGATCACCTTGCGCCCAGCGGGCTGAAAGCAGCTACATGCGTGAGCTCGGCGATCAGCTTGCACCCCGTGGGGCGCTGGAGGCCGAGCGGGGACAGCTGGTCGGCCACCTTGCGGTAGGTGTGGGGGGTAGGGGCGATCAGCTTGCGCCGGGCTTGCCGCCGCGGGCGGCGTCCGCCTGGCCGGCGTGTCCGCCTGGCCGGCATGTCCGCTTGGCCGGCGTGCCGACCGGCCGAAGGCGGTGTAGTCCTTGAGCTGCCCGCCGGTCTGCATCACGGCGGACACCAGACCGAGCGCGACCGCCAGGCGAGGCCAGGGTGAGGAACCGCCGAGCCGGTGGCGAACGCCCAGGCCGGCCATGCAGCTATCGGTGGGTGACCCAACGCCCAGGCGTGACGTGCTGAGCGTGAGGCGGCACGGTTCGCTCGCTTGACCCGGCACCCAGATCTGCCCGCTGAAAGCGAAAGGCAAACGGCGACCACAGCGCGGCAGCCGGATCACTCAGCGCAAGGGGAGCCGGGAAGCCCAGCCGTGCAACCAGAGGCCAGTAAGCCAACGCCCAGCCGGCGCGTGACACCACGCGAGGTGGGGGGACGAGGGTGCCCCATCACGGCATAAAAGCGCTCCACCAAGCCGTGATGGGGCACCCTCGTCCCCCCACCGTCAAGCGCAAGAAAGCCCAACCCGCGGAGCGCAAGAAAGGCCCAACCCGCGGAGCGCAAGAAAGCCCAACCCGCGGAGCGCAAGAAAGCCCAACCCACAAAGCGCCAGAAAGGCGAAGCGCAAGAACAGTCCACAATAGACGGGGGAGAAGGGCGGCCCAGGGCCCGATCCAGGCCGCCCCACCCCTTCCTTACAGCGGACGCGCCAGCCGGTAATACGCCTGATTCCACCGCACCCGATCGGCGAAATCATGCGTAGTCGTCTGCGCGTCGATCAACAAGAGCTCGGTCTGCACCATCGTGGCGAAATCCCGGAGCGTCTCGGCGCCCACCGCCTGGGTCAGCACCGTGTGGTGCGGTCCGCCCGCGGTCAGCCAGCACTCGGCCGACGTGGACAGCGACGGCTGCGGCTTCCACACCGCCCGCGCCACCGGCAACGACGGCAGCGGCGAATCCGGCGCGGTCACCTCGATCTCGTTGGCCACCAGCCGGAACCGGTCGCCCAGGTCGGCCAGCCCGATCACCACGCCAGGACCGGGCGCCGCGTCGAACACCAGGCGCACCGGGTCCTCCCGGCCGCCGATCCCGAGCGGGTGGATCTCCGCCCGCGGCCGGGCCACCGCGATCGACGGGCACACCTCGAGCATGTGCGCCCCGAGGATCTTCTGCTCCCCAGGCCCGAAATGATACGTGTAATCCTCCATGAAGGACGTCCCACGCCCGGTGCCCGCACCCATCGCCTTGACGGTCGCCAGCAGCGCCGACGTCTTCCAGTCGCCCTCGCCACCGAACCCGTACCCGTCGGCCATCAGCCGCTGCACGGCTAATCCCGGCAACTGCCGCAACCCGCCCAGGTCCTCAAAATTCGTGGTAAACGCGCCGAAACCGCCAGAAGTCAGAAACGTTCGCAACCCGGCCTCGATCTGCGCCGCATAACGCAACGAATCGTGCCGATCCCCGCCCTTGGCCAGCGCCGGATCCAGTTCGTACACGTCCGCGTACTCCCCGACCAGCGCATCCACCTCGGACGGCGACACCGCGTCGACAACCGAAACCAGATCATTGACCCCGTACGTGTTGACCGAGACCCCGAAACGCAACTCCGCCTCGACCTTGTCGCCCTCGGTGACCGCCACGTCCCGCATGTTGTCGCCGAAGCGGGCCAGCCGCAGCGTGCGCATGTGCTGGAAGCCGGCCGCCGCCCGGATCCACGCGTCCACCCGCGACACCACCGACGGGTCGGACGCGTGCCCCGCCACCGTCTTGCGCGGCACTCCCAGCCGGGCCTGGATGAAGCCGAACTCGCGGTCGCCGTGCGCCGCCTGGTTCAGGTTCATGAAGTCCATGTCGATCGTGCCCCACGGCAGCGACCGGTTGTGCTGGGTGTGCAGGTGCAGCAGCGGCTTGCGCAGCGTGTCCAGCCCGCTGATCCACATCTTGGCGGGCGAGAACGTGTGCATCCACGCGATCACGCCGATGACCGACGGGTCGGCGTTGGCCTCCAGCATGGTCTGCCGGATCGCCCTGGAGTCGGTCAGCACCGGGCGCCCGACCAGCTCGGCGTGCAGCCCACCGGACACCAGCATCTGCTGGATCTCGGCGGACTGCGCGGCGACCTGGTCGAGCGTCTCCGGTCCGTACAAATGCTGACTGCCGGTCAGGAACCAGATCTGCGGCTTCACTTGGCGGGCTCCTGTCCGTAGACGTTCTGGTACCGGGCGTAGAGGGAGTCCACGTCCGGCTGTGCGATGGGAATGGGGGTGCCGATCTGCCGGGCGATGTGGACCGTGCGGGCGACGTCCTCGCACATCACCGCGGCCTTCACCGCGTCGCGGGCGGACTTGCCCACGGTGAACACGCCGTGGTTACGCATCAGCACCGCGGGGGAGCGGTGCGTGCGGAGCGTCTCGACGATGCCGCGACCGATCGAGTCGTCGCCGATCAGCGCGAACGGCCCGACCGGGATCTCACCACCGAACTCGTCGGCGATCATCGTGAGCACGCAGGGGATCGCCTCGCCGCGGGCGGCCCACGCCGTCGCGTACGTGGAATGGGTGTGCACCACACCGTTGACGGCAGGCATGTGCTGGTAGACGTACGCGTGCGCGGCGGTGTCCGACGAGGGGTTGTGCTCGCCGTCGACCAGCCGGCCGGAAAGATCGGTGACGACCATGCGATCGGCGGTGATCTCGTCGTAGGAGACCCCGGACGGCTTGATGACCAGCAGGTCGGCGCCCGGCACGCGGGCCGAGACGTTGCCCGCGGTCCACACCACGAGCTGGTTGCGGGGCAGCTCCGCGTGTAACGCGGCGACCTGGCGGCGCAGGTGCGCGATCGTGTCGCGTACCGCGTCGGTGACGATCATGAGGAGACCTTTCGCTGGATGGCTCGCAGCGTGCGCATAACCTTGTTGCCGCCCCGGCCGAAGTAGTCGTGCAGCGTGGAGTACTCGGCGTAGAGCTCGTCGTAGACCGCGGCGGCGGCCGGATCGGGCTGGTAGACGTCGCGCTCGACGCGTCCCATGGCGGCGGCCGCGACACGGACGTCGGGGTAGGCGCCGGCCGCGGCGGCCGCGTGGATGGCCGAGCCGAGCGCCGGGCCCTGTTCCGAGCCGATCAGCGACAGCGGCATGTTCAGCACGTCCGCGTAGATCTGCATGAGCAGCCGGTTCTTGAGCAGGCCGCCGGCCGCGATGAACTCCCGCACCGGCACGCCGGCCTCGGTGAACGTCTCGACGATCTTGCGGGTGCCGAAGGCGGTGGCCTCGATCAGCGCGCGGTAGATGTCCTCCGGCTTGGTCGCCAGGGTCTCGCCGATGAGCAGGCCGGACAGCTCGTGGTCGACCAGCACCGAGCGGTTGCCGCTGTGCCAGTCCAGCGCGATGAGTCCGTGTTCTCCCGGTTTCTGCCGCGCCGCCAGCTCGGTGAGGCGCTCATGCGAATATTCAGGCGCCAAATATTTCACGAAATGTCCGAAAATGTCACCGACGCCGGACTGGCCCGCCTCGTACCCGTACAGGCCGGCGACGATCCCGCCGTCGACCACCCCGCACATGCCCGGCACCTCGAGGATCTCCGCGGAATTCATCACGTGACACGTCGACGTACCCATGATCGCGACCATCTGACCCGGGTCGAGCGCCGCGGCCGCCGCGCTGGTCACGTGCGCGTCCACGTTGCCCACCGCGACCGCGATGCCCTCCGGCAGCCCGGTCCACTCGGCGGCCTGCTTGGTCAGCGTCCCCGCGGCCGCGCCCAGCTCACCGATCGGCTGGTCGAGCTTGGACGCCACGAAATCCTCGAAGGCCGGGTTCAGCGCGGCGAGGAACTCTCGCGACGGGTACTCGCCGTCCTGCCGGATGCCCTTGTAACCCGCCGTGCAGGCATTGCGGACATAATCCCCGGTCAGCTGCCAGATGATCCAGTCGGCGGCCTCGACCCAGCGGTCCATTGCCGCGTACGCCTCGGGGTCCTCCTCGAGAAGCTGCAGCCCCTTCGCGAACTCCCACTCCGAGGAGATGAACCCGCCGTACCGCGGCAGCCACGCCTCGCCCCGTTCAGCGGCCAGCGAGTTGATCCGGTCGGCCTGCCGCTGGGCCGCGTGGTGTTTCCAGAGCTTCACGTACGCGTGCGGGCGGTTCTCCCACCCGGCCACCTCGTTGAGCGGCGTGCCGTCGGCCAGCGCCGGGATCATCGTGCAGGCGGTGAAGTCGGTGCCGATCCCGATGACCTGCGCCGCGTCGACGCCGGCCGCCGCGATCGCCTGGGGCACCGCGGTACGCAGCACGTCGACGTAGTCGCCGGGCACCTGTAACGCCCAGTCGTGGCCGAGCGGCGTGCCGTCCGGCAGGGCCTCGGTGAGCACCGCGTGCGGGTAGTCGTGCACCGCGGAGCCGAGCTCCGCGCCGTCGGACACCCGGACGACGACCGCACGGCCGGAGAGGGTGCCGAAATCGACACCCACCACGTACGCCGCGGACGGATCAACGGACATGGGGGATTACCTCCGCATCGAGGGTTCGCACCGGGGAGGCTTAAGTGTTATCGCTAACATTCACAGTGTCAACGGTGCGTATTTCCGCGATGTTAGCGATCACAACGATGCGGCCATACGTTTGCCGAGGTCGGCGCCGGGTAACCGGGCGGAATGCCGAGCGTGAGCAACCGGACCGTCGCCCGGTACTCCTTGGTGGTCATCGGGCTGGTGATCGCCACGCTGCTGGTGCTCACCCTGGCCTACGAGACCCGCCGCGTCCTCACCTGGATCATCATCGCGATCTTCTTCGCGGTCGCCCTGCACCCGGTGGTCTCCTGGCTCGAACGCCGGGCCCGCTGGATCAAACGGTGGCTCGCCACGCTGCTGGTCTACCTGCTCGCCGTGATCTTCATCGGCGGGCTGGTCACGCTCTTCGTGATCCCGCTGGTGCGCGAGGCCGGCCAGCTCGCCGACGACGTGCCGCGCTACATCGACGACATCCGGGCCGGGCGTGGACCGGTCGGCAGCCTCGCCGAGCGCTTCCACGTCGTGCAGTACATCCAGAGCCACTCGGACCAGCTCCGCGGCTACCTCACCGGGCTCGGCGCCCCGACGATCAGCGCGCTGCGCACCGCCGCCACCGGGGTCGCCGGGCTGGTCACCATCTTCGTGCTGTCCTACCTGATGGTGGTCGAGGCACCCCGGGTCATCCGCGGCGTCCTGTCGCTGTTCAACGAGGAGCACGCCAAGCGGATCAGCCGGGTCGCGTCGGACTGCGGCCGCACCATCACCGGCTACATCAGCGGCAACCTGCTCATCAGCGTCATCGCCGGACTTCTCGCGTACGCCGTACTGGCCCTGCTGCACGTGCCGTTCGCCGGCCTGATCGCCCTGTTCGTCGGGATCGCCGACCTGATACCGCTGGTCGGCGCGACCCTCGGCGCCGTCGTCGCGGTGCTGGCCGGCTTCGCTCAGTCGCTGACCGCGGGCATCGTGCTGATCGTGTTCTTCGTCGTCTACCAGCAGCTGGAGAACCACCTGCTGCAGCCGATCATCTTCGCCCGGACCGTGCAGCTCAACCCGCTGACCGTGCTGCTGGCGATCCTGATCGCGGTGGAGGTGGCCGGGCTGCTGGGCGCGCTGCTGGCGATCCCGGCGGCGGGCATCCTGCAGATCATCGCGCGCGACATCTGGGACACCCGCCGGGGCCGTCTGAAAGCCGAGCCCACGGTGGGCCCGGCGGAGGAACCCGCGACTACGTCAGCTTCTCCCGAAGAGGACCGTACGCCGCGCGGTACGCCTTAGGGCCCACCTCCGGCATGGTGCGCTCGCGGACCTCGATGGGCAGCGACGCGGCCGCCGAGAACTGGTCGGTCGCCAGCTGCACGTGGTCGACCCGCTTGCGCCGCCGCCGCTCGTAGCGCTGCCCGGCACTGTCCCAGTCGCCGCGGGCCAGCGTGTCCGCCATCACGACGGCGTCCTCCACCGCGAGCGCCCCGCCCTGCGCCCACATCGGAGAGGTGGCGTGCGCGGCGTCACCGATCAGCGCGACCCGCCCGCGCGTCCACTCGTTGATCCGGATCTCCTCGATCGGCGAGTGGTGCAGCGCCTCCGGGTGATTTCGCGCGTACGCCACGACGGCGCGCACCGGCTCGGGAAAGCTCCCGAACGTGCGCTCCAACCACTCCGGCGTGGCCTCGAAGCCGGCGCCCCCGGTCGCCGACGCGAACACGTACACCTCGCCGCGGTCCAGCGGAATGAGCAGGAACGACCCCTCGCCGGTCCAGCCCACATAGCTGTCGACGCCCGGGTTGGGGGCGATCCACCGGAAGGCCGCGGCGCTGAGCACCGCGAAACGCGCCTCATGCTCGCCGAAGACGGACTGGCGGACGGCCGACCGCACGCCGTCGGCACCGATCACGAAGCCGTGCCGCTCCACGTGCCCGTCGTCGAACGTGGCCTCGGCGCCGCCGTCGACCGGCCGCACCGACACCACCGCGGAGGAGCGCCGGTTGTCCTCGTGCTTGTCGTCGAGCAGATCCAGCAGCTCGGAGCGGCGCAACACGCGCGGCTGCGCCAGCGGACCCCAGAACGCGTCCTCGTCGACCTCGAACAGCAACCGGCCGCTGCCCGACCGATATTCGCGGCGGTGCACGGCCTCACCCAGCCGCTCCAGCCGGTTCCGCAGCCCCAGTTCGGCAAACGCCATGATCGCATTGCCCGGTAACATGATCGACAGACCGCCCGAGGCGGCGTCGGCCATGCGCTCGGAGACGAACGTGCGGATGCCGCGTTGCCGCAGCGCCCGCGCGACCGCCAGCCCGGCGATGCCGCCTCCGGCCACCAGCACTGAATCGTCGGTCATTGGTGCCTCTCCTCCTGTTTTGCGCATCGAACCGTAAAGGACGTGTACGTCGCGCGCACCGGTTCCGCGTTGTGTCATCCATTACGTTGCGCACGTCATCGCGTACGGGAGATTGGGTCTTCGATATATAGATTGTGATCTATCGAATGGCTAGCGTCGGAAGTCCCTTTCCTTCACCCCCAGGAGGGTTTCGATGCTCCGCAGACGGTTGGCGGCCCTACTCGGCGCCGTAGCGGTCATGCTCGCCCTGACCGCCACGCCGGCCTCGGCCGCGCCACGCATCCTCTATTACGACGCGAGCCAGGCCCAAGAGTTCCGCGCGGTGGTCGACCAGGGCGCGCAGATTTGGAACAGCCGGGCGACCAACGTGCGGCTGATGCCGGTCACCGCCGGGCGCACCCCCAACGTCCGGGTGTACGCGGACAACGGCTGGCCGCGTACCTACACGACGTCGCTCGGCAACGGCCGCTGGTACATGGGCCGGGAAGCGGTGGACGACGGGTACTTCCAGCCGCGCATCGCCGCGCACGAGTTCGGGCACATTCTCGGGTTGCCGGACCGGCGTACGGGATTGTGCGGGGATCTGATGTCCGGCAGCAGCGCGCCGGTGTCCTGCACGAACGCGAACCCGAACAGTGCCGAGGTCGCGCAGGTGAACGCGAACTTCCGGACCGCGGCGGTCGTTCCGGCCCGCACCTACGTCTTCAGGTGAGCCGGAACGCGTAGCTGCCCCGCTCGGCCACCACCAGCAGGCTGTCGTCGTCGAACCACCGACAGTCGCGAATGGAGGAGTCGATGCGCATCATGGTCAGCGGCCGGCCGGTGCGCGGGTTCCAGACCTTGATGGTGCCGGTCGCGGTGCCGGCGGCGAGCATGCCCTTCGCCGCCGTCATCGCGGTGACCGGGCCCTCGCACCGCAGGCGATGCAGAAGCCGGCCACTCTCCGGGTCCCAGATGCGGACCAGGCCGTCATCGCTCCCGACCGCCAGCCAATGGGGGTCGGGGGTGACGGCGGTGACCTCGGCCGCGACGCTCAGCCGGCGCAGCAGCTTCCCGGTCTCGCAGTCCCAGATGGCGGCGGTGCCGTCGGCGCCGCCGCTCACCATCCAGGAGCCGTCCGGGGAGACCGTGGCGGCCCGGACCTCGCCCTGCTCGTCGGTGACCCACGCTGTTTCCGGCGCGCGGGGTGGCGGGCCTTCCGGCACCGGGCGGTTGACCAGCCACGCGTGCTCGTTCTTCGCGGGCGGTTCGCCGAGGCGGCTCGCGATGATCGCGCCGAGCGCGTCCGGCGGATCGGTCGGCGCCAGCAGGCGGCTGTCCCGGTGCAGGATCTCCGCCAGCCGGTCGGCCTTTTTCAACCCTTGCCCGTACGCGAGGTCCGCCGCCACCGCCGCGGTGCCGTGCCGTTGCAGCCGCTGCACGACGCGGCCCGGGTCGGTGAGCGAATCCGCCAGCTCGTCCGGGCGGTCGGCGGCGGCCATGTGTTCGGCCAGGTGCGCGACCAGGTAGTCGTTGTGCCGGTGGTCGGTGGCGTCCAGCAGGCGGCGGTGTCGCATGACCCGTTCGCCAGGGTTCCCGGTGCGCAGCAGGTGGTCGCGGATCACCTGGTGGAGGCGGATCGTGCCGGGTCGTCCGCGTTGCACCAGGGCCAGGTCGGCGAGGGCCTCGCAGATCCGGGCGACCTCGCCGAAACGGCCGCCCCACAAGGGATGCAGCACCTCGAGGGGGATCTCCACATCCGGGCCGAAGATGTCCAGGTAGGCGAACCGGTCGCGATAGTCCGGCGGGAGCAGGGCCAGCCCCGCATCGAGCCGCTGTTGGCCGGCGTGCAGGGCGTTCTCGGGTGCGGCGCCGTGCCGGACCGCGCGCATGGCGGCCCGGTTGGCCAGGTGGAGCATCAGGGCCCAGCCGGTTTGCGGGGTGAGGTCGCCCGGCAGATCGCGCAGCAGTAAGGCCTTGGCCTCGTGCTCGGTCATCGGTCCGACCTCGATGCCGCGTGGGGTGTCGTGGCGGGTGATGAGGAGGCGGTTCCCGGCCGGGAACGTGCCGGCGTGCGTGCTGCCGGCGTCGTCGACGATCAGGAGGATGGGCTCGCGGGCGGTGTCGAGCAGGGCGCCGAGCTGGTCGCGTGCCTGATCGGGGTCGGTGCTGGTGGGTCTGGTGCCGGTGAGGCGCTCGATAAGTCCGTTGACGCGGCTGGCAAGTTCCGGCCCCGCGACGTGCTCACCGAGAGTGACCCAGAGCAGGCCGCCGGGAAAGCGTTCCCGCGTCTCCGGCCGATGGCACAGCCAGGTGGCGAGAGTGGTCTTGCCGTAGCCGCCGGCGCCGTGCAGAACGACGGCGCCGTTGTCGGCCGCGGCGGCTGTGCTTCCGTCGTGGATGACGGCGGCCCGCAGGCGTTCGGACAGGGCGGGACGTGCCACGAGGCCGGGCGGACGAGGTGGTGCCATCCACGGCCGGAGCAGCGGCCTGCCGACGGTTGTGCGCGGCGAGCGCCAATCCACCGCCATGGGTTGACACGCTATCCCTTCCCGGCCCCGCAGGCACGCTTCCGGCTCTTCCCCGCTGGCGCCCGGCGGTCGGCCCGGGGCCCTTACCCCGCATCCAGCGGTCGGCCCAACGGCCCTCAGCCCCGCATCCGGCGGTCAGCTTGGCATTCCTCAGGCCCGCATCCGGCGGGTCAGCTCCGCGGCACGCTCCTGCTGCACCTTCCGGGCCTGCCCGTTGGCGAAGCCACGTAACAAAATGGGCGCGGTGAGCTCAATGATCTCGGTGACCTGAGTTCCGTGGCGCGCCGGCCGGAGGTCGACCGTCGCGACCAGCCGGACCCGTCCCGGGCTGCTCACATCACTGACCACTCGTACATCAGGCGTGCCACGCATCTCGACCCGGATGTTGTTGTCCCACCGAAACGGCCCGAAGCCGAACCGCTCCACCGCGACGTAACGCACCGCATCCGCCACCTGCTCCACCTCACGCACGGTTACGACTAACGGTGACAGACCGACGTAGCTCTGCGGTTCGATCAGATGGGCGTACACACGGGAGGGAAGCGCATCCACGACAAAGGAGTGACTGAAGCGATCGGTAGGCATTCGACGATCGTGAATGTCAGCGGTCGCCCAGTCCAGAGTTTTCCTCCCCGGGCACCCGATCCGCGCCTCAAGCCGCCTGATCCAACCCCTCATTTCCCGGTACGCCCGCGCTCCGCCCCCGACCGCCAGGAGCGACGCCCGGGTGCAGCCGCCGGCGGGGTGGGGCTCGTCAGCCGTGCGTCCGCGCGGAGGTGGACGACTTTTCGACAACTGTTCGCAGCGGTGAGTTCGCCGCCGAAGATGTGGCCGAGGCGGAGGCGCTCGTCATGACCTTGAGCGGTGCGGAGTCGGATCGATCTTCCAAACCTTCACTGACTCGTGGTGATTTTCGAGGTCAACGGTCGAGCAGTCCTCGACCGTCGTCCGCAGCCGGCATCGGCCGCCGAGGTGACCGACGAGCCGCACATGCCTCCAGGTCGACGCGAGCCTCGTCCCGCCTATCCCACTATGTGGCGATCCCGGCCACATCCTGGGCATTCTGGAGACCTTGGAGAGTTGCGCCCACATGCGAGCCCGAAGTCTCCAAGGTCTACAAAACGTCGGGGAAAGCGGCCGAACAAAGGGCGTGAAAGCGGAGATAAAGGTGCTCCACTGTGGATGCATATCTCACACTTCGGACGCGCTGCCACGATGTGGTCGCCGGTCCCGTACAGCGGACACGGATCCCACATTATGGCCTCGTAGGGCGCCGCTTGCAGAAAGCCGATCAGCGAAGAGGCCTCGAACGCGAAAGATCGCTAGTCACGACCAGCGCCAGTCAGTCGAGTTCGGCTTCGGTGACGAGTCGCGCGAGCAACGAACGGTCATGGAATGCGGCGTGCAGGCGCTCGGCGAGTTGGCGTAGTGCTGCCGGGTCGGAGCTTCCGGCGACAAAGGTGTCGCCCTCGGAACCGAACCAGATCAGCTCGGCGTTGTCGGGCATTTCGGTTTCGAGCAGCCAGCTGGCGAAGCTTTCCCATCCGTGCCCGTTGCTTTCCGCGTCGCGGTCTTCAAAGACGTCCGCGACCTCTTCCATGTCGCCGTCGAAGAGCCAGAGCTGCTGTGATCCGTCCTCAAGGGTGTGGATGCGAAACGGAGCCAGCGAGAGATCGTCAGTCACCCGGGACAGGGTAGGGCTCGCGCGACGACATAGGCAGCCCCTCGGGCAAGCGTCCCTGAGTTGGGGTGGGGAAATCGGCATTCAAGAGATCAGCTGCCTCCTCGAGAACGGCCGCGAACTCGTCCGGCGGGATCCTGGCAACGAAGACCTTCCCCAAGTCGTCGGGGAAGGGGTGCGATGCCCGCCAATACCCGAAGACGATCACTAGATTGTCACCGTCCATGTAGACGTAGGTCGTCACGTTGTCAACGGTCTCGCCCCAGTGCATCAGCCAAAACTGCTCCCGGAGGTCTGTCTCGTCGTCCGCGTCGAGCAGTCGGAAGATCTCCTCTGGCGAATGGTCCGGGTAAGGGCACGGACTGACGTCACGGCGGCGCACCTGGGCTGCTGTGGACCGTAGGAAATTCATGAAGGTGGGAAGGAAGACCGTGTTGTCGTCTGTGGTGAGCCATTTGCCGCTGGCCCATAGGTCGACGGTGCGCAGGCTGGGCGGCGTGATCTCGCCGATCTCGATGCAGAATCTGGCTCGGTCACCGAATCGTCGCGTCATCAGCTCATCAAGGTAGCAGTTCACGGCGTTGGTTCATCGTCCCGGGCCGCCGCTGGGTGGGGTGCCGTTCGGGGCCTGGCCCGGGCCGCCGCCGGAGAGCTGGCCGCCGGTCGGCGTCGTCGTGGTGTCGACGCCGACGACGAGTGAGACCGTGTAGCCGCCGGCGACGTCGCCGGTGACGATCGCGAGCTGCTTGGCGGCCTCGTCGTCGCTGAACACGTTGTCGCTGTCCAGGCTGACGCGTGCGAGGTTGCTGACGGACGCCTCGTAACCGCTCTGGGCGTACACCTTCTCGCAGATCTCCTTCGGCAGCGCGAGCTGCGACGTCGCGATGGCCTTCGCGGAGTCGGTGATGGCAGCCTGGTCCGGATAGACCTCGAAGTGGACGTGCGGCCACCGTCCGCTGTAGCACGCCGGGAAGACACTGGTGAACGTCACCCTGCCGGTGCTGTCGGCGATCTGCACCCCACGCAGGTAGTTCTCGCCGGTGACGCCGTCGGAGTAGAGCGAATACCGCCCGGCCCGGTCGCAGTGCCAGACGTAGACCGCGACACCCGTGAAGGGCCGGCCGCCGTTAGCGAGGTCGTTGATGGTGAGATCTAGCGTCATCGGTACGCCCTCGGCGGTACCGGTGGCCCCGCCGAAGCTGGACCGGATGTCCCGGCGGACGATGCCGCTCTGCTCGAGCACGTCCGGCCCGTTCGACCCGTCCCCGGGGTAGGGCCCGGCGGTCTCACCCGGAATCTCCCCGGACGCCGCCGTCGCTGCGGGCGACGGTGACGATGAGGTCGTGTCCTCGGAGCAGGCCGCCAGCCCGAGTGTCGCCCCGCCGAGCCCGATCGCGCGGAACAGCGTCCGCCGTCCCATGAGGGTCCCCAGATCAAAGGACAGCCCCTGATCGACAACCTCGTCGTGCGGCCGGGGCAGTCGTCGCCCCTCAAATGTCCGGTCGTGGTCGGTCACGAGATTCCTCCGGTGGTTTCCGCCGTGATGGAGCACCACCAGGCAAGCATCGAGAGCTGTGACAGCGATGTGTTTGCGCTATGCCTCGCCCTGCGAGAGAAGCCGAGAGAAGCCGAGAGAAGCCGAGAGAAGCCGGAAGAGGCCGAAAGAGGCCCCCAGCCGATGATCGCAGCCGACACCCGCTGAAACGGCCGGAACCGGCAGGCGGCTCCGGATAAGCCCGTGGAAAACTCGAGGGCATGGGGGAACCGTTCAGCGTCGAGATGCGCGTGCGCGGCTACGAAACCGACGCGCAGGGACATCTCAATACCGCCGTCTATCTGCAGTACGCCGAGCACGCCCGCTGGGAGATCCTGCGCGTGGCCGGCATCCGCCAGGCGGATCTGATCGCCGACGGGATCGGGCCGGTGAACCTCGAGACGACCATCCGGTTCCGCAAGGAGCTGCGCGCCGGCGACGCCGTGCTGGTGAGTTGCGCGTTCGTGTGGGGCACGGGCAAGACGTTCCAGGTGGAGCAGCAGTTCACGACGCCCGAAGGCGAACTGGTCGCGGAGGTGACGGGGGTGGGCGGCCTGATGGATCTGACGGCCAGGCGGCTCGTCGCCGAGCCGGGCGAGCGGTTCCGCGTATTGGCCGCCGACCCCGGCCTGCTCGGCCTCTGACCTATCGAGCGGGCCGCGCTCTCGGGTGCCCGAAGGTGGGCCACTAGCCTCAACCAGGGGCGCGGCCATCGAGGCACGGCCGCGCATCTTTGGCGCCACGACGGGAGTCCTTCGATGGATCTTCGATTACGAGGTAAGACCGCGCTTGTCACCGGCGCGAGCCGGGGGATCGGGCTGGCGGTGACCAGCGCGCTGGTGGACGAAGGCGTCCAGGTGGTGGCCGCGTCGCGGAGCACGGACGGTGAGCTGAAGTCGTTACCGGTCGACGCCGTCGCGGTCGACCTGAGCACCGCCGACGCGCCGGGGCGGCTGGTCAACGATGTGGTGGCGCGGACCGGCGGTATCGACATCCTGGTGAACAACGTCGGTTTTGTCCGGCCCCGGCCGGCCGGGTTCCTGTCCGTGACCGACGACGACTGGCTGAATACGCTGAATCTCGACCTGATGTCCGCGGTGCGCGCGACGCGGGCGGCGTTGCCGTCGCTGATCGAGCGGGCGGGTGCGATCGTCACGGTCTGCTCGGTGAACGCGACGCTGCCGGACCCGCTGGTGATCGACTACAGCGCGGCCAAGGCGGCGTGCCTGAACTTCTTCAAGTCGCTCTCGAAGGAGGTCGGCGCGCACGGCGTACGGGTGAACACGGTCAGCCCGGGTCCGGTGGCGACCGATCTCTGGCTCGGCAAGGGCGGGGTCGCGGAGACCGTCGGCGGTGCGTCCGGGGCCGATCCGGGCGAGGTCGCGGCGAACGCGGCCAAGTCCATGGTCACCGGCCGGTTCACCAAGCCCGAGGAGGTGGCCGATCTCGTCGTGTTCCTGGCCAGTGACCGGGTCGGCAACCTGACCGGGGCCAACATCATCATCGACGGTGGCCTGACCGAGTCGCTCTGATCGCCGACCCGCGGCGCTTCCCTGGCTGCCGACCCTGAACCCGCCGGGCGCAACCGGCGTGAAGAGGGCAACGGCAGTCAAGGGGAGCGAGGGATGGCGATGACGGTCACGGCGGGAATCGCTGTACGGACCGGGCGCAGGCCCGGGTGCTGGGCACGGCAAGGGGACCTCATCATGCGGCGCCCCTTCAACGAGTGGACGTTCACCCACATGAATCGGCTCATGCCCGCGGCGCCGGTCGGGAGCGGCGGCTTTCATATGCCGCTGGGCGAACGGCCCGTCGACCTGGCGCCGGTGTCGTATTCGATCGGGGAACGGACGTACGGGATCCGGGAATTTCACCGCCGGACATTTACTACCGCATTTGTGGTGTTGCGCGACGGCGTGATAGTGCATGAGGCGTACCAGGGAAGATTTTCTGGGGTCGATGCGCGAATGCAATTGTTCTCGGTCTCCAAGTCGATCCTTTCGTTGCTGGTCGGAATTGCCGTCGAACAACGGGCGATCGGCAGCGTCGACGATCCGGTGTCGCGTTATCGGGCGGACTTCCGCGGCACCGCCTACGAGCGGACCACCATCGCCGAACTGCTCGACATGACCAGCGGCGTCGGCGACCTCGAAACGTGGGACGAGCAGGACAGCGGCATCAAACGATTCGAGCGCGCGATCGCCGGCGGCGGGGACGTCACCGAAGTGGTCCGCCGGGCGCCCCGCAGCGCGCTTCCCGGCGTCCGATTCAATTACTCCACGTTCGACAGTCAGGTGCTCGGCTGGGTGCTCGAGGCGGCCACCGGCAAATTCCTTCCCGCGTACGCCTCGGAGCAGCTCTGGAGTCGCCTCGGCGCGGAGAACGACGCCTATTACTGGCTCACCCGCAAGCGTCCGCGCACCGCGATCGGGGGCGGGTCCTTCAATGCGACCGCGCGCGACCTGGCCCGGATCGGGCAGCTCATGGTCGCCGACGGGCGGGTTGCGGGCGAGCAGGTCGTGCCCCGCGAATGGGTGCGCCGCAGCCGGACACCGCGCATTCCGGCGGGCATGCTCGGGCCCAGCGGATATCCGCACTACGGCTACGCGAATCACTGGTGGACCCTGGACGACGGCGCCTTCACCGCGGTCGGAGTGCACGGGCAATACCTGTACGTCGATCCGGCGGCGAATGTCGTCATCGTCAAATGCAGCGCGTGGCCCACTCAGGACGATGAGGCACGCGATGCGGAAACCATTGCGGGCCTCCGAGAGGTCGTCCGTTACCTGCGCGGGTGACCCTTGGGTGACCGAAAGGATGACCGCCGGAGAGTAGTCCCAACCCGATCAGGCGACGATTTGCCGGATTCGTGAACAGCGGGGT
The DNA here is from genome assembly GCF_012933445.1 of Actinoplanes sp. TBRC 11911. GTDB lineage: Bacteria > Actinomycetota > Actinomycetes > Mycobacteriales > Micromonosporaceae > Actinoplanes. The sequence goes on along the minus strand of NZ_JABBNC010000006.1, from coordinate 169,864 downwards.
CATTTGCCTGATTTTCTCCTCTCGCAAGAAGCAAACATCGAGAGGAAAAGTCATGAACCGCGTTACTCGTCTGCTCGCCCTGGCCGGTGTTGGTGTCGGCGTTGCTGCCAGTGTCGCTGTCGGCACCGCCCCGGCGCAGGCCGCCGACGCTTCGGGCACCGGCTCCACGACGGTCCAGGCCAAGGCGAACTGGCGCCACGACGACTACCGGCTGGAGGACACCTACCGCTCGCTGGGCCGGTGCCTGCGCGAAGGCCGCGAGGGCGAAATCGACGACGACTGGGACGACTTCGCCTGCTTCCCCGTCCGCTACGGCTTCCGCCACGGCGTGTGGGCGCTCGTCGTCTCCGACGACGACGACTGCGACTGGAGCGACTACCGCGACAACCGGTTCTTCACCGGCAGCCGCGGCTACTACGGCGACCGGGGCCTCCGTGGTCTGCGCGGCTTCGACCGCTTCGACGACTGACGTCCCACCGAGAGCGATCAGCACGTCCCGCTGAGAGCGATCAGCACGTTTCACTGAGAGCTATCAGCACGTTCGAGTGAGAGCCGAGGCCACCCTCCGTCCGGGGGGTGGCCTTGACTCTGGGGTGAGACTCACGGCATGCGGCTGTTCATCGCGGTTTACCCGCCCGCCGAGGCGGCTGACGACCTCGCGCACCTCGTCTCGCGTCTGCACGTCAGCACTCCCGACGTCAACACCCGCCTGGCCCGCCGCGACACCTGGCACGTCACGCTGGCGTTTCTCGGCGAAGTGCCGGACGAGCGGGCCGGTGACGCCGCCACCGCGGTCACCGAGACCGCCCGCGACGTCGCGGCTCCGGAACTCCGGATCGCCGGGGGAGGGCGCTTCGGGCGCGGCCGCTTCACGATTCTCTGGGCCGGTGTGCGGGGCGATCTCGACCCGCTCGCGACGCGGATCCGGCGGGAGCTGAAGCGCTCGCACGTCGCGTACGACCGCAAGCCCTTCCGGCCGCACCTGACGATCGCCCGCCCGGGGGATCGCCTGGATCGCGGCCCGGTCGACGAGGATCGCGCCACGCTGGCCGGCTATCAAGGTCCGGCCTGGACGGTGGACACGATCGAGCTGGTACGCAGCCATTTAGGGCCGAAGCCGACGTACGAGCGGATCCACAGTGCCCGGTTGTCATGAGTGGCGTACCTCACGCGAGATGCTCCGAATTACCGCGTGGCTATCGCGTTCCTGCGGCGTTCGATTATTCCGTCCAAGGAGGACGCCGCAGTGGAACTCTCCCGCGAGGTGGGCACCGGCATCGCCCGTGCTCTCACGGTTACCGCGTCCTACACGCCGCTGCAGGTCGCCGGCGCCTACCATTTTCCGACGAGCTACAGCGGCGCCGGGTATTCGCTGGGCATCGTCGAGCTCGGGGGCGCGGTCAACGACGCCGACCTCGAGCAGTACTTCGGACGGCTCGGGCTGCCCGTGCCGGTCGTCGAAGCCATCTCGGTGAACGGGGCGCCGATCGAATCCACCGGGCCGGGCGGCGCCGACACCGAGGTCATGATCGACATCGAGATCTCGGCGACGCTCGCGCCCGAGGCGAAGGTAAACGTCTATTTCGGTGAGAACAGCGAAGACGGGTTCTATCGGGCGATCGCGGCGGCCGGTGGGGTGAACCCGGAGACGTTCGAGGACGAGGGTCATCGCAACACGGTGGTCAGCATCAGCTGGGGCCAGCCGGAGAACCTGTGGAACCCCGACACGATGGACCAGTTCAACACGCTGCTCCACGTCCTGCGGGCCAAGGGCGTGACGGTCTTCACCTCGTCGGGCGATCGGGGCGCGCAGGACAACGGCGGCGACGGCCTGCTGCACACCGACTTCCCCTCGTCCAGCCCGCACGTCATCTCCTGCGGCGGTACCGAGTTGCTCCTCGACGCGTACGGGGATAGGGCATCGGAAGTCGCCTGGGACATCGACGACACGAAGTCGGCCTCGGGCGGCGGGATCTCGGCTCATTTCTCTGGTCGTCAGGTGCCGGACATCAGCGGCAACGCCAGCTCGGCCACCGGCTATCAGATTCTCACCGGTGGGGAGGACCATGTGCTCGGTGGCACCAGTGCGGTGGCGCCGCTGATGGCGGGGCTGGCCCTGGAGTTGAGTGAGGCGCTCGGCCGGCCGCTGGGACAGGTGACCGACCTGAGCAACTTCTTCCTGACCAACCTCGGCGTGCTGTACGACGTCACGTCCGGCGACAACGGTGGGTTCCGCGCCGGTCCGGGCCGGGACAACGTCACCGGGCTGGGCGTCCCGGACGGCGCGCGAATGCTGGAGGTGTTGCTGTCCGGCCGGCAGCTCCCGGCGCCGATCCCGCTGCCGGCTGTCGGGGCGGCGGGCGCCGGCGGCGGGATTCCGCTGCCGGTTCGAGGCGGGATGAATCAGCACTCCTGAACCCGGCGGCGGCTCAGATCTCGGCCGGCGAGAGGTCGGGCAGGACCTCCGGCTGCCGGGGCCTGTCCGGCTTCCGCACGGCCGGCACCAGCAGGGCCAGCACGAGAGCCGCCGCCCCGGCGACCGCCGTGATCACGAACGATTCCGTGTAGCCGGACTCGGCGGGCAGGCCGCCGGCCGCCGGATGTGCGGCGATCACCGCACCCACCACCGCCGTACCGATCGAGGCTCCGATGGTCCTGATGTTGGTGTTCATGCCGCTCGCCACGCCGGTCTGATGCCGCGGCACGCTCTGCACGATGAGGTTGATGATGGAGGAGTAGACCAGGCCGAGCCCGATGCCGAACACCGCGCCCTCGACGGCGACCGTCCACTCGGCGTCGTGGCGCACCGCGATCGCCAGGCTGGCGACCGTGTTCAGCCCGGCGCCGACGAGCAGTTGCGCCTTTGCGCTCACCCAACGGGTGAGCGGGCCGGACACCGACCCGAACACGGCCATCGCGCCCAGCAGCGGAACCATCAGCAGGCCGGCCTTGGTGACCGAGGCGCCGAAGCCGTAGCCGGACGCGCGCGGCGTCTGGGTGAACTGCGGCAGGAAGGTGAAGATCCCGTACATCGCGGCGCCGAAGAGCAGGGCGACCAGGTTCGTGGTCCAGACCGCGGGCAGGCGCATCATGCGCATGTCGATCAGCGGGTTCGAGGACCGCAGCTCGGCGAATGTCCAGGCCAGAAAAAGCACCAGGGCCGCGGCGAACAGGGCGAGGGTTTTCGCCGCGGTCCAGCCCCACGCGACGCCCTCGCTCAGCGGCAGCAGCAAAGCGACCAGCCAACCGGAGAGCAGGACCCCGGACAGCCAGTTGATCCGGGCGTGGGTACGCCGCGCCGGCGCCGGGATCAGCCGCCAGGTGAAGACGCCGATGATGACGGCCGCGGCCATCGGGATCCAGAACAGATAGCGCCAGTCGAGTGCGGTGACGATCGGCCCGGCCAGGACCACGCCGAGGCCGGTGGCGGCGGCGATGACCGCGGCCATGACGCCGACCGCGGAGGGGACCCGCTCGGCGGGGAACTCGTCGCGGATGATGCCGAACGCGATCGGGAACACCGCGCCGCCGAAACCTTGCAGGACACGAGCCACGATGAGAATCGCGACGCTGGGCGCGAGCGCGGCGAGAAGGCAGCCGCCCGCGATCGCCGCGAGGGCGATCAGCAGCATGCGGTCCTTGCCGATCTCGTCGCCGATGCGGCCCATGATGGGCGTGGCCACCGACGACGACAGCAGCCAGGCGGTCAGCACCCAGGTGACCGTGGTGGCGCTCGTATGCAGATCGTGCTGGATGGTCGGCAGCACCGGGGTGACCAGCGACAGCATCAGGGAAAACACGACCGATGCCGCCGCCACCACGACAAAGGTCACCCGCGGCGACGTCCGTCGGGGCCGCGTCTGTTCCGTTGAAACCACTTTTGCCCCCTCGACACGCGTTCTCCAGGGGCCCGAAGCTAGTCCCGAAATAAATACTTCGGCAAGGATCGGGGGCGTAACTGACGCCACGTTGCCAAAGCGTTTACTTCGGGACTAGGCTGCGTCAGCGGCGGAAGAACTCCAGCAGGTCCGCGTTGATCAGCTCCGGGTGCGTCTGGGGCATGCCGTGGGAGAGACCCGGATACGTCTTGAGCGTGCCGTTGCGGAGCAGCTTCGCCGTGCGGGGCGCCGACGTGGCGTACGGGACGATCTGGTCGTCATCGCCGTGCGCGACCAGCACCGGCACGGTGATCTTCTGCAGGTCCTCGGTGAAGTCGGTCTGCGACCAGGCCACGATGCTGTCGTGTTGGGCCTTGATGCCGCCCATCATGACCTGGCGCCAGGTGCTGCGGATCAACGCCTCGGACTTCTCGGCGCCCGGGCGGTTGAAGTTGTACAAGGGTCCGGTCGCGTTGTCCAGCAGCACCTGGCCGCGGTTGGCGGCGAAGCGTCGCTGGGTCTCGTCGAGGATGGCCTTGGGCAGCCCGTCGGGATTGGCTTCGGTCCGCACGATCAGCGGCAGCGCCCCGGCGAGGATCGCGGCCTTGGCGACCCGCGACTCCCCGTGGCGAGCCAGGTATCGGACGACCTCGCCGGCGCCGGCCGAGTGCCCGACGTGGAGAACGTCGCGCAGGTCGAGGTGGCCGATCAGCGCGGCCAGGTCGTCCGCGTAGTGATCCATGTCGTGCCCGTCGGCGACCTGCGCCGAGCGTCCGTGCCCGCGCCGGTCGTGGGCGACGATCCGGTACCCGTGCTCCACGAAGAACATCGCCTGAGCGTCCAGGTCGTCGGACGTCACCGGCCATCCGTGGCTCAGGACGACCGGCTGCCCGGTTCCCCAGTCCTTGTAGAAAATTTCCGTTCCGTCCCCGGTGGTGATGGTCGGCACTACGGTCCTCCCTTGTCAGAGTGTCGACGACCTTCCGGAGACGCACACCGGCCGGGCGGATTCAGATGCCGCGCTGCCAAATGGATCACTCGGCAGCGGTCCAGGCGCCACGGCGAGGCACCGGCTGCGGCTGCGGGGTCGCGCGGCGTGCGGCGACCGCGGCGGCCAGCGCCGTCGTGATCGGGACCGCCGTGATCAGGCCGATCGTGCCGACCGCGCTGCGGACCAGTTCCTGGGCGACGAGTTCGCCGGTCAGGAGCTGGCTCACCGGCGTCCCGCCCGAGGCGAACAACAGCATCAGGGGGAGGGAGGCACCGGCGTACGCGAGAACGATGGTGTTGATGACCGAGGCGATGTGCGCCCGCCCGATGCGGGTGGCCGAGCCGTAGAGCTGGCGGAAACCGTAGCCCGGGTTGGCGGCGGCGAGCTCGGTGACGGTCGCGGACTGGGTGACCGTGACGTCGTCGAGGACGCCGAGCGAGCCGATCACGATGCCGGCCAGCAGCAGGCCGCGCATGTTGACGTCGCCCTGGGTGATGGTCAGATAGCTGGAGGTGTCGTCGGCGACGCCGGAGAGGTGCGCGACCGCGGTGGCGATCGCCGACAGCGCCGCGGTCACCGTCAGGCTGACCAGCGTGCCCGCCACCGCGACAGTGGTCGTCGGATTGAAGCCGTGCGTCAGATACAGGACGGTCAGCATGATCGCGGCGGCGCCCACCACGGCGACGGCCACCGGCGATCTGCCGTCCAGGATCGCCGGGACCATGAAGATCAGCAGCACCGCGAACGTGACGACCAGGCCGGCCAGCGCGGTCAGGCCACGCCAGCGCCCGAACGCGATCACCGCCAGCACGAAGACGACGGCCAGCAGCCAGAGCGGCTTCGACCGCTGGTAGTCCACGATCGAATACCCGGTGGGGCCGCCGGGGGAGTCCTGCAGCAGGTACAGCACCACGTTGTCGCCGGGGGACGGGCGTACGGCGCCGGGTCCCGAAGGGATGTCCGTGGTGACCTGGTGGCCGGAGTCCAGCCGCACCGCGACCGACCCGCACGGACCCTGGCGGCCGCGCGGGCAGGTCTGCTCGGAGACCGCGACCACCCGGCCGAGCGACCGTGGCGGACCGTCGTCGGGGGTGGCCTTGGGCGTGTGGTGCGGCCAGAGCGCGACCATGCCGGCCAGGGTCAGCAGCGCGGCCGGGATCAGCAGGAGCAGTGTCACCCGCCGGTGCGTGGCCGGGCGACGCGCGGCGTGGTGATGGTGTCCGGTCACCGCGCCAATCTAGAGGCTCAGTCTTTGATCACCGCGGCGGCCGCGTCGCGGATCAGATTGGCCACCGCGTGGGGCTGGGATCGCATCAGTGGAGTGTCTCGTACAGGAAACGGCCGCCCTGGGCGGTGGCCGCGCGTGCCGCATGCGTGTCGCGTAACGCGTCGATCGTCACGAAGTCGTGGATGATCCCGCCGTAACGCACGGCGGTCACGGCCACCCCGGCACTGCGCAATTTCCCCGCGTACGCCTCCCCCTCGTCCCGCAACACGTCGGCCTCACCCACGATCAGCAACGTGGGCGGCAGACCGGCCAGCTGATCGATCGTGGCCCGCAGCGGCGACGCCGTGAACTCCAACCGGGTCGACGGCGCCGGCGCGTACTGGTCCCAATACCACTGCATGGCGTCGCGGCGAAGCCAGTGCCCGGTCGCGAACTGCTGATACGACTGTGTGCCGAAGGTCGCGTCGGTGACCGGGTAGTAGAGCAACTGCCCGGCGAGCGGCGGCCCGGACCGCTGACACGCCAGCAACGCCAGCGCCGTGGCCAGGTTGCCGCCGGACGAGTCGCCGGCCACCGCGATCCGCGAGCCGTCCAGGCCGTGCTCGCCGCCGTGTGCCGCCACCCAGTTCAGCGCGGCCAGGCACTGCCTTAGCGCGACCGGGTAGCGGGCCTCGGGGGCCAGCGCGTACTCGACGAAGACGGCCGCGGCGCCCGCCCTCGTGGCGAGCTCGCGGACCAGCCGGTCGTAGGTGAGGGCGTTACCCACCACCCAGCCGCCGCCGTGCAGGTAGAACACCACCGGCAGGTCGCCGTCGAGCCCGGCCGGGCGCACGATCCGGATCCGCACGTCCGCCAGCGCCACCTCCTCGATCGACGCGGCCGGCCGGGGCACGTCGCCGGACTGCAGCGCCTCGAAGTGCTTGCGGCTCTGCTCGATCGGCGTCTCGTACACGTACGGCGGTTTCGCCGTGCGGCGGACGAAGTCCGCGGCGGCCGGTTCCAGCACGGGCTTGGGGTGCGTCATGTAGCCATCCTGGCCGCGGGACGGGGCGGATGGCTTGAGTCTTTTGACGTTGTTTGCCGGTTACTTGAGCCCCTTCGCGGTTGCGCCGATGAGCCGCTCCAGCAGGGGGGCGAAGTCGTCCGGGAGATGGCCCAGCGCCGGCTCCTCGCGGTAGATCTCGGCCAGCGTCGGATCCGGGTGGCACACCTGCCACAGCGTGCCGGCGAGCGCGTTGGTGGCGGACATCAGATCGGCCGCGGCCGCCGCGTCCAGCGCCGGGACCGCCGCGTCGATGGCGGCGACGATCCGCCGCAGGGCCGCGTTGCCGGTCCGCTTGAACGACCGCACGATCTCGCGTGGCAGGTCGTGTTCGAGGTGCAGCGGCACGTTGCCGAGCAGGTCGCAGAACAGGGGATCGGCGACCAGCGTCGCCACCATGATCTTCGCGAGCCCGTCGGTGTCGGTCCGGGTCAGCGCGGCTTCGAGGCGGTCCGCCCAGGCCGTCCACCCTTGGCCCGCCAGCCGCAGCAGCACCTCGTTGCGGGAGTGGAAGTAGCGCAGCACCGCCGAGTGGGTCAGCCCCGCCTCCTCGGCCATCGCGGCCAGCGTGACCCGGTGCACGCCGTCGCGGGCCGCCACGCGCCGGGCTCCCTCGATGAGCGCCTCGGTCCGCTCGCGCTTGCGTTCCGGGCTGCGCGCCCGCTGGTATGCCATCTCACAACCGTAGCGAACATCTTGTCCGCTAACGTGGGTAACGAACACTCTGTTCGCTAATCGTTTTCTCGGGGAGGCGGAGATGGACCACATCACGACGCATTACCTCGACGGACGTTTCGTCGAGTCGCACGGCCGCCGGCCGATGCCGATCGTGAGCCCGGTGACCGGCGAGCCCCTCGGCGACGGCCTGCTGGCGGATCTCACCGACGCCCGTGCCGCGGTGCGGGCGGCCCGTGCGGCGCTGCCGGCCTGGTCCGCGACGACCGTGGCGACGCGGCAGCGCTATCTGCGGCAGCTCGCCGACGCGGTCTCGCGGCACCGCGACGAGCTGGCCTCGACGATGTCGACCGAGTACGGGGCGATCGCCGCGTTCTCCGGTTTCGTCGTCGATGCCGCACGGGACTGGTATCTGCAGGCGGCCCAGCTCCTCGACGACTTCCCGTTCGCCGAGCGGGTCAACAACGCCGTGGTCCGCCGGGTGCCGGTCGGGGTCGCCGCGCTCATCACGCCCTGGAACGGCAGCGCGTGGTTCATGGCGATGAAGTCGGCCGCGGCGCTGGCGGCGGGCTGCACGGTGGTGATGAAGCCGAGCGAGAACAGCATTCTGCAGTCGCAGGCGTTCGCCCGGGTCGTGCACGACGCCGGCCTGCCACCCGGCGTCGTCAACATCCTGTACGGGCTGGGCGACGACGTCGGCACCTCGCTGGCCACCGACCCCGACGTCGACAAGATCTCGTTCACCGGCTCGACGGCGGTCGGGAAGATCATCGCCCGGAACGCGGCGGGCACGATGAAGCGCGTCACGCTGGAGCTGGGCGGCAAGGCACCGATCGTGGTGCTCGACGACGCCGACCTTCCCCGGGCCGTGGAGTTCGGTTTGCGGGTGTGGCTCTACAACAGCGGCCAGGCGTGCACGTCAGGCACCCGGCTGCTCGTGCCCGCGCACCGCCTCGCCGAGGTCAAGGAGCTCATCCTCGCGAAGATCGGCGCCTTCAAGGTCGGTCTGCCGCACGATCCGTCCAGCCGCGTCGGCCCGATGGTCACGCGCGCGCATTACGAGCGCGTCCAGGCCTACATCCAGCGCGGGCTCGACGAAGGCGCGACGCTGCTGGTCGGCGGCCAGGGCAAGGTGCCCGGCCTCGCCAGCGGCAACTATGCCCGGCCGACGGTCTTCGTCGATGTCAAACCCGACATGACCATCGCCCAGGAGGAGATCTTCGGCCCGGTGCTCGCGGTCATCCCGTACGCCGGCGACGCCGAGGCCGTGGACATCGCTAACGGCACCGATTACGGCCTGGTGGCGTACGTGGCGGGCCCGCCGTCGCACGCGTCGGTTGTCGCGTCGCAGATCCGGGCCGGACGAGTCGTGATCAACGAGCCGGTCAGCGACCAGGACGCCCCGTTCGGCGGCTTCAAGCAGTCCGGCATCGGCCGCGAGTTCGGCCGGTTCGGCATCGAGGAATACCTCGAATACAGCGCTGTCTTCAGCGCCTAGCCAGGTATTGCTCGCGGGTCAGTTCGTGCACGGCGACCGGCTGGTGGTGCTCGGGGACGACGGTGTCGAATGTGTGCCGCATGCCTAGTTTAGTCATGACGCGGCCGGACCGGACGTTATCCACATGCCGGATGCTGATCAGCCGCGGCAGTCCACAGGTCTCGAAGGCGAACCGCATCGCCTCGGTGGCGGCCTCCGTGGCGTACCCGAAACCCCAGAACGGGCGCGCCAGCCGCCAGCCGATCTCGACGGCCGGCATGACCTCGGGCAGGAACGTGGGTATCGCGAGACCCGCCCAGCCCGCCAGCACGCCGGTCTCGCGCACCTCCACGGCAAAGAGCCCGAAGCCGTACTCGTCCCATCGCCGCATCATGCGGTGCAGGCTCTCGGCGGTCTGGTCGCGGGTGCGCGGCCGACCGTCCATGATGTACCGCATGACGTCGGGGTCGGCGTCGATGGCGGCCAGCGCGTCGAGGTCGTCCCGGCGAAAGCGGCGCAGGGTGAGGCGCTCGGTGCTCAGCACGACACGATTATGCTATTCCTGGCCCTGCTGAGCCCATTTGATGACGTCCGGGTCGGCTGTAGTACGCGAGGTCCTCGTCGTTGAGCGCGGACCGCCACTGGCCCATCGTTGCTTTGTTCAGGAAGCGGGCGTCGTCCACCCACATGCCTGGTTCCGGGTGACGACTATCTGGACAGCGACTTCGCCTGCGACGCGATCGCGGCCGCCACGGTGGTGGCCTCCCAGCTTCCCGGTGGCGAACCCCTGACCACCGCGTACGCGCCGGATTTCCTGGTGGACGGCGGGACCCTCGACATCCCGGCGGACGTCCCGGGGCTTGCTCTGCGCGCGCTCGACCGGATCGCCGCGGACGACTCCGAGTGGCGGTCCTTGTGGGAATACACCCACGAGCAGGCGATCACCGAACTGCAACCGCTCCGGACACCGATCGAGCGGGCGGCGAACGAGACGAGTAAGTCCTAGGCCGAGTCAGTGGCCGTAGCCGAGTCAGTGGCCCGTAGCCGAGTCAGTGGCCGTAGCCGATCAGCGATCTGATCGCCGTCCGTCCGTCCGCCAGCGCTCTCACCCCCACTCGCATATCCGACATTTCCCGAGATTTGTCGGATCGGCTGGGCCGCTGGACAGGCTGGCTCGGTGCGCGGCCGCGCGGCGCTTCCATTCCGTGAGACAGGTGACCGCCTGCTGAGACCCGCGTCCGCATTATGGACCCACCGCCCGCGATGTGAGACTGGCGTCCATTGTAGAGAGCATGTTTGTCACGTAACGAGGCTTTCGCCCGGCGGGTTTTGCCGGCCGAATGTGAACCTTGGAGAGTTATGGCTCGTATGTGGGCGCAACTCTCCAAGGTTCACAAAAATCCATGATGTGACCGCAGTGTCCACATAGCGGAACTGTTCAGCTGGTTCTCGCGCCGCTCACCCTCCGATGCGGTGGCCTTCCGTGGCGGACCTGAGGGCCGTCGCTGTGGGGAGCCACAGCCTTCCCGGCGTCGCTACTGCCCACACCTGCTGTGGGTCGCCGCGGTGTGGGGAGCCAAAGCGTCCCAGCCGTCGCGACTCCCCGCACGTGGGTAGGGGTGGCCGCGGTGTGGGGAGCCACAGCGTCCCCGCCGTCGCGACTCCCCGCACGTGGGTAGGGGTGGCCGCGGTGTGGGGAGCCACAGTGTCTCCGCCGTCGCGACTCCCCACACGTGGGTGAGGGGGCCGCGGTGTGGGGAGCCACAGCCTCCCCGGCGTCGCTGCTGCCCACACCCGGGTGGGGCGCCCATTGTGGGGAGCTGAGACCTGCCCGGACCTGGGCGGCGCCGCCTCGCACGGGGAACTCCAGGCCGGCGGAACCAGCTGAACAGTTACACATAGCGGGACCGCCCTGCCGTGAACGGATCGCCGCAGCGCCTCAGCTCTGACACCACCGGAGCTACACCGTGACCAGGTCACTCACCGCCTACCACCACGGTTAGGACCTACTCACCCAGGTCAGGGGATCAGCACGGCGCGGGCCCGGCCGCCCGCCTTCGCCCGGTACAGGTTCTCGTCCGCGGCGCGGATCAGCTGGTCGACCTCGCGGGCCGGGCCGGCCGCCTGACCGGCGCTCACGCTGACGTGCAGGCCCGGCGCCACCTCGTCCCACCGGTGCAGGGCCACGGCGCGTACGACGTCATCGGCAACCTGGGGTGGGTCGCCGCCCGGCGGCAGGTCGATGAGCAGCATGAACTCGTCGCCGCCGAGGCGGACCGCCAGGTCTGTGGGGCGGATCACCGCCTCCTGCAGGATCATGCCGAACACGCGCAGCACCTCGTCACCCACCGTGTGCCCGAACGTGTCGTTGACCGACTTGAAATGGTCGCCGTCGATCAGCACCACGGCGAGCCGGTCCTGCGGGGCGCGCCGCCGCAGCCGGGCCAGGTGCCGGGTCTCGGCGTGCCGGTTGGCCAGGCCGGTCAGGGCATCCACGTACGCCTGGCGGTTGAGCTGCTCGCCCTGCCGCAGCACCCGGGCGGCGGCTAACCGGGCCCGCGCGGCGCCGAGCACGTCGAGGCGGGCCTGCCAGCGTAACGAGGCCAGGTGCCGGGAGTATCGCAGCGCGGGGCCCTCGGGAGTGGCCTGCGCGGCCAGGTACAGCGCGAGGGTCTGGATGCTCGGCTTGTAGTCGTCGAGCAGGTGCACCGCCCGGTTCGCGATCCGGGCCGCGCGGACGGCGTCACCGCGGTCGTGCACGCCGACCGCGGCGGCGAGCAGCAGGCACGCACGGTACCCGGGCCACGTGCTGGGCGCGAGCGCGTCGAAATGCTCCGCGGAGACGCCACCCGGGTCGGCGTCGTCGCCGGCCAGCACGTCCAGGAACCGCTCCAGCGCCCGGACCTCCCACTGCCACATCGGCGGCAGGTCGGCGCGTTCCACGTCGGTGGGCCGGACCGCGACGGCGGCCACGTGCCGGGCGCCCTCCCGGTCGCTCATCTCGATCATCGCGCAGGCCAGGGCGGTCGCGTTCTCCAGCCGGTTGATCACCAGGACGCGGCGGGTGAGCTGGTGCACGTGCCGGGCCGCGGCCGGGAGCGGGAAGTCGAGGGTGCCGGCCGCCTTCGCGTACATCTCCTCCTCGAGCTCCCACAAGCCCATCCGGTGGTACGCCTGACCGACCTCGACGTAACACACCGGCAGTTCGACAGCGCGCAGTCCGAGGTTCGACCCACCGTCGAGCACGTCGTCGAGCATCGACACCGCGCGGCCCAGCAGCTCGCCGTCGTCTTCGCCCAGAGTGTCCGGGTTTTCCGCGTGCACCACGAAAAGGGCGCGGGCGGCCAGCGACAACGCGATGAAGATCTCGTCGGAGGTGGCCTGGGCGGCGCTGACCATCGCGTCGGAGCTCTCCCGGATGCGGTCCTGCGGCTCGTTACGCAGCGCGCGGCAGAGCAGCTGGCAGTGCAGAAGCAGGACCTCGACCTCGTCCCAGCCGATCGCCCGGCACTCGGCGATGAGCTTGTCGATCAGCTCGGGATCGGTCTCGACCTGCGTAAACTCCAGCAGGGCGTGGGCGAGCATGCGGGCACCGAGCCGGTCCGGGGGCAACCCGGACGCCCGGGCACGATCAATGTCGGTCATGTCACCCCGATCGCGGGCGTGGGCCACCGCATGATCAGAAGAATCATCGGCCCTCCACCCCGCCGCGCCGAACCGCCGGCCCGTACATCGCCTGACCTTTCTAGCAGACCGCGGCATCCCAGGTATCGACAACTTCCTCCGCGTCCAACAGGTCGGGACGAATGGCGCCGCGCTCAACCGAACGCCGCGGTCTCGCGTTCCAGGAAGCTGAGGAATTCCTGGAGGTCGGCGGTGAACACGACGGCCTCCTCCTCGTCCGAGAGCCGCAGCACCGGCGTCCCCGAGCCGGCGGTCAGCGCGAACAATCCGCCGTTCCCGTCGCTGCCGAACACGATCACCCGGCGGCCGTCGCTCAGCGTGTGCGGCGGATCGGTGTGCGGCGGACGGTGAATCCAGTAACCGTGGGTGACGGCCGGGAGGCGTACCTCGGCAATGGCCTGGTGAAACGCCAGCAGGTCGTACGGCAGATCGTCGCCGTGCGTGGCGACCAGGTCGGCCAGCTCGGCCTCGGTCGCGGCGCCGGCGACCTCGTGCACGCCCGCCACCTGCCCGAACCGTCGCTCGCCGGCCAGCCGGGACAGGTTCTCCCGCATCGAAGCCCGCCATTGCTCCAGCCATTTCCGATCCACCGTGCGCTCCCCCTGGAGTTGTGCGGCCGAGAATGATATTGAAACACCATGGCGTTTCCGGCCGGCTTCCTCTGGGGTGTGGCGACCTCCGGACATCAGACCGAGGGATTCAACACGGCGAGCGACACGTGGTTCGCCGAGCACGTGAGCCCGACCGTTTTCCGCGAGCCGTCCGGGGCGGCCTGCAACGCGTACGAGATGTGGGCCGGCGACGTGGACCGGGTCGCGGCGATGGGCCTGAACGCGTTCCGGTTCTCGGTCGAATGGGCACGGGTCGAGCCGTCGCCGGGAACGTTCGACGAGGAAGCGCTCGCCCATTACGGCGCGATCGTCGACCGGTGCCGGGCCGCCGGGCTCGCGCCGATCGTCACCTTCAATCACATGACGAGCCCGCATTGGTTCGCGGCGCGCGGCGGATGGCTCGACGACGAGGCGCCGTCCCGGTTCGCGGCGTATTGCCGCGCGGTGACCGACTCTTTCGGTGCCGGGATCGCTTTCGCGGTGACGCTCAACGAGCCGAATCTGCCGCAGCTGCTGTCCTGGTCGGGTGTTCCGTCGTCGGTCGGTGACCTGGAAAGAGCCACCTTGACCGCCGCCGCCCGGGAAGCCGGGGTGCCGCGTTACCGATTGGCGAACGTCATGCTCCCCGAGGACTTCGGCGCCATCGCGGACGGGATGGCGGCGGGTCACTCGGCCGCCCGCGCCGCCATCAAGGCCGCACGCCCGGAACTGCCGGTGGGATTCAGACTCGCCGTCGCCGACGATCAGGCGGTCGGTGATGACGGCGTACGGGATCAAAAGCGTTCCCAGGTGTACGCCCGTTGGCTGCACCTGGCATCGGCCGACGACTTTCTCGGCGTGCAGAACTACGAGCGGTTCCGTTACGACGCGAACGGTCTGCTGCCGCCACCGTCCGGAGCACCCCTGAACGACATGGGCTCGGATGTTTATCCGCTGTCGCTGGCGAATGCGGTGCGTTACGCGCACGCGGCGTCCGGCGTGCCGATCCTGGTGACCGAGCACGGCCTGGCCCACGACGACGACCGGTTGCGGGCCGCTTTCATCCCGGCCGCGCTGGACGGCCTGAGCGACGCCGTCCGGGACGGTGTTCCGGTGCTCGGCTATCTCCATTGGACATTGATGGACAACTTCGAATGGACGTCCGGGTACGGGATGAGGCTGGGCCTGCACGAGGTGGACCGGGCAACGTTCACCCGAACGCCGAAGCCGAGCGCGGCGGTCTACGCGGCGATCGCGCGCGGCAATGCCTCGGCTCCGTGACCGACCCCGCCGCGCGAACCGCCGGCGGCGTTGGCCGGTTAATACGGCTGCCGGCCGGCACCCACTGCCCCGCGGGGCCATAGCGGACTGCTGCGGGCCGCCGACGACTAGCCCGCGGATTCCTGACCTCGGTGCACCCAACTGAGCAGATCGGGGCCGGCCAGCGTCGCCACGCGCTCCCGATAGTGCGTGAGGTCCTCGTCGTCGAGTACGGACCGCCACCGGCCGCTCGTGCCCTTGTGCAGGAAGCGTGACTCGTCGAGCCACATGTCACGGTGCGAGACCACGTCGGCCTCGCGTTTTTTCATGCCGCCGAACGTCGCCGCCTCCACCAGCTCCGGCCATTTGTGCTCGGGAACGTCGATTTCCAACGTCTCGGCCAGGCCACGCATGCTGCCGGCCAGGTCGTCCTTCAGCTGCTGGTAATGCGTCAGGATCACGTTCGGCCGGTCGAGCCGGCGCCAGACGATGTCCAGGTGCCGCATGTAGGACGGAAGGCCGAACATGAATTCTGGGCTGTCCACCCAAGCACGGAAACGGTCGTGAATCGACTCGGACGCCGGTGGCACCTCGGGGAATCGCGGTGGTTCGACGCCGTCGGCCCGGGAGGCGGCGTTGAACCGCTCGATCAGGACGGCCAGATTCGTGTTCGACCGGTGATTGTCGAGGGACAGGCCGGCGTCGCGAGGGTCCCGGCCGATGGTCAGATACGTGACGCGCGCGTCGTACGGGAGTCCGTCCGGTGGGGTGTGCGTCTTGATGAACCGCCGGTGCCGCTGCCCGGCCAGCTCCCGGACGACCTCCTCGCGTGGATGCACGAGATAGTCCGGCCACGGCGACAGCTCGCCGAGCGGCCGCGGGAGGTCGGGCGTCTGGAAGATGAGCAGCGCGCAGATCATCTGGATCCACGTCGTCCCCGATTTCGGCGGCACCGTCAGAATGATGTCGCCCGCACGCAACTCAATGTGGTCCCACCGGGCGTTGTCGACGAACCACCCTCGATAACGCTGCGCCATGTCTGCCATCGCATGGGATGACGAGCCCGGACCGGCGAGGTTCACGCCTTGTGGCAGCTCTCACGGCGACGCTATTCGTCCTTGCACAAGCAGAACGGGTGGCCGGCCGGGTCGATGAGCACCCGCACGTTCGTCTGCGGCTGATGCGTGGCGATCTCGGCGCCCAGCGCGACCGCCGAGGCCGTCGATGCCTCCAGGTCACCCACCTCGAAGTCCAGGTGCATCATCGGGCGCTGGTCACCGTCGTTAGGCGGCCAGACCGGACGCCGATAGTCGGTGGCCTGCTGGAAGACGAGAAAGCTGGCCCCCGGCGTCCCGAGCACCGCGGTCCCGGCTTCCTCGTGCACGATCGGCCAGCCCAGCAGGTCCGAGTAGAAGGCGGCGAGAGCTTTCGGGTCGGGCGCCTCGACGGCCGCACCCCACCACATTCCCGGCGTACGCGACAGCATGCCCGTCAGCCTGCGGGCAACCTCAGCGTTTGTCCAGCGGCATGAGCAGGTCGTGCAGGCGGGCCGACGCCGACGCCACCTGATCCAGGTGGGCGTTGAAGCCGAACGACCGCGGCCGCGGAATGTCGATCGGCACGATCTCGCGCACCCGGCCGGGCCGGTCGCTCAGCACCGCCACCCGGTCGGCCAGCAGGACCGCCTCCTGGATCGAGTGCGTCACGAAGACGATCGTGGTGCCCAGCTCGAGATGGATGCGCTGCAACTCGACCGCCAGCTCCTCGCGGGTCAGCGCGTCCAGCGCCGAGAACGGCTCGTCCATCAGCATGACCGTCGGGCTCTGCAGCAGCGCCCGGCACAGCGACACCCGCTGCTGCATGCCGCCGGAGAGCTCGTGCGGCAGCCGCTTGCGGAAGCCGAGCAGCCCCATCTGCGACAGCAGCCCCTCGGCGCGGGCGCGGACGTCGCCGCGATCCAGGCCGGAGATCTCGGCGGGCAACATCACGTTCGCCTCGACCGTACGCCACGGCAGCAGCGCCGGCTGCTGGAAGACCATCGCCACGTCCCGGCGCGGCGACGTCACCGGGACTCCGTCGATCGCGATCGAACCCGTCGTCGGCGGCAGCAGGCCCGCGATCATGCTGAGCAGCGTCGACTTGCCGCAGCCGGAGCGCCCGATCAGCGTGAGGAACTCGCCGTCCGCGACCGACAGGCTCACGTCGGTCAGCGCCTCGACGCGGCCGCGCCGCCCGTCGAAGGTGCGACCGGCCCCCGAAACCTCGATCATTCCTCGCTCCGCAACGCCTGCGCCCACGGCACCAGCAGGCGTTCCACCAGGGCCACCGCGTAGAACAGGAGCACGCCCAGCACGGCCAGCAGCACCAGCGCCGCGAACGCGAGCGGGGTGTCGTTCGACGCACCGGACCCGCTGATCACCGAACCGAGGCCGCGGTCCGGGTTGACCACCTCACCGATCACCGCTCCGATGATCGCCAGTGGGGTGGCCACCTTCAGGCCCACGAAGATCTGCGGCAGCGCCCACGGCAGCCGCACCTTGACGAACGTCTGCCGCCACGACGCCTTCAGCGACCGGGCGAGCCGGCGCAGCTCGATCGGGGTCGAGGTGAGACCGGCCATGGTGGACACCACCACCGGGAAGAAGCTCACCAGGATCACCATCACGATCTTCGGTGCGTCGCCGAAACCCATCCACACCAGCAGCAGCGGTGCCAGCGCCACCTTCGGGATGGCGTTGACCGCGGCCAGCACCGGCATCGTCATCCGTTCGACGGTGGGGGAGGCCGCCAGCACGATCGCGACGGCGAGCCCTCCGGCCACGGCGATGCCGAAGCCGATCAGCACCCGTTGCAGGGTCACCCAGGTCTCCTGGATGAGGAATCGAGGCGTACGCAAGAAGGTCTCCACGACATCCGCCGGCGAGGGCACGTAGAACTTGTCGATGTGCAGTGCGGCGGTGAGCAGCCACCAGAGACCGACGGCGAGCACCGCGCCCAGCACGGGCAGCGTGACGGCCCACAGCCGCGAGCGGGTCATCAGTGGATGAAGCTCGGGTCGACGATCTTGTCCGGCGTGAGGCCCTTCGGCATCAGTCCGGCCGTCTCCAACTCGGCGATGCCACTCTGTACGCGCGCCTGGTCGAACGAGCCGAGCGGCCCGCCGTCGGGCGCCGGCACGTACGGCTTCATCGCGTTGATCTCGCCGACCGCGGCCGGGACCGCCGCCGTCGGTTCGGCCTGGTGCAGGATCGCGGCCGCCTCGTCCGGGTGGTCCACGGTGTACTGCAGACCCTTCATCGCCGCGCCGACGAACCGGCTGACCAGGTCACGGTTGGTCGAGATGAGCGACGGCGTCGTGATGATCGCGTTGCCGAACAGGTCCTTGAGATAGTCGCTGTACGGCATCACGACCACCTGCTTCTTGGACGTGGTTTCGAGCGCCTTCTGGCTGAGCAGGAACGTGCTGAGCGCGTCGACCTTGCGCTGGGCCATCAGCCCGTTGAGCGCCGTGGTCTGCGCCCCCTGGATTTTGACACTTGCCGGATCGATGCCGGCGAGCTTCGCGTACGCGGGAAACAGCAGCTCCGAGACGCTGCCGGCGGCCGTCGCGATGGTCTTGCCGGACAGATCGGCGGGTTTGGTGATGCCGGTGTCGGCGGTCGTCATGATCGAGACGAGGGTCTGCTGGTGGATCGCGGCGACCGCGCGCCAGTCGGTGAACTTGCCGGTGCCGGCCTGGATGACCGCGCCGGTGAAGTCGAGCGCGGCGAACTGCGCCTGCCCCGACTTGATCATCGTGAGGTTCTGGACGTTGCCGGCGCCCTTCTGGATGTCGACGTCGATGCCGGCGTCGCGGAAGAAGCCCTTCTCCTTGGCCACCCAGGCGAACGAGTCGCGGCCGACCGCGCCGAACGCCGTCACGTACGTGACCTTGTCGGTCTTGGGGCGGCCGGCCGGGCCCTCCTTCGAGTCGCCGCACGCGGTGAGCGCGAGGAGCAGGGCGGCCAGCGTCACGAACACACGCGATGCTCTGATCATCCGAGTCTCCAGTTATAGACTGGCGTCTATTGTGATCACGACCGGTGGACTTCGTCGACAAGATTATCGACAATCGTGGCCGTACTGTGACGGCGTACGGAAGGGAAGTCCATGCCCTCTGCCGAAGCCCGCGCCCTGGTGGCCGGCGCCTATGACACGCACGTGCACGTCGCGCCCGACGTGATGGACCGCCGCATCGACGACCTTGACCTGGCCCGGCGCTGCCTCGACGTCGGCCTGGCCGGTTTCGTGCTGAAATCGCACTACGTGACAACCGCCGAGCGGGCCTCCGTGGTCCGCAAGGCCGTCCCCGGCATCGACGCGCTCGGGGCGATCACGCTGAACGGCTCGATGGGCGGCATGAACCCGGCGGCCGTGGAGATCGCCGGGCGGCTGGGCGCGCGCGTCGTGTGGATGCCCACGGTGGACTCGCGCAACCAGCGGACGAACACGGCGCCGGACCTGCCGGGCGCGAAGCCGGCGATGTGGGGTGCGTTGCAGGCCGACCTGCACGCGCAGGGCATCGTGCCGGACATCGTGGACGTCGTTTCCGCTTCCGGGGAGGTGCTCGACAGCGTACGGCGGGTGCTGCGGGTGATCGCCCGGCACGACATGGTCCTGGCCACCGGGCATCTCGCGGCCGCGGAGATCGTCGCGGTGGTGACGGCCGCCAAGGAGGAGGGCGTACGCCGCGTGGTCGTCACCCACCCGGAGTTCACCTCGCAGCGACTCCCCGTCCCGGAACAGCGGCGGCTGGCCGAGCTGGGCGCTTTCCTCGAACGCTGCTTCACGACTCCGCACACCGGGAAAGTGGCGTGGGAGGAGCTGTTCGCCAACATCCGCGCGGTGGGCCCGGCGCACTCGATCCTGTCCAGCGACCTCGGCCAGCCGTTCAACCCGCCGGTCGAGGACGGGCTCGCGCTGTTCGCCGACAAGCTGCTGGAGGCCGGCTTCTCGAAGGACGACGTGCACACCATGGCCGTGGTCAACTCCCGCGCGATCGGAGCCGTGTAGCCGCCCGATCGTCGCCCGACGGCGGTGGGTAGGTTTGCCGATCATGAGTGTGGACATCGATGCGGAACTCGGACGCCTGAGTCACGCCTTCGTCACCGAAACGCTGCGATCGCTGGACGACGGGCTCGATCCCACGGCGATCCGGCAGGACGTCGACCAGGTGGTCGGCCGCCGCACCACGCTGGACCCGCGGACCTCCGTCGGCCTGGTCGTCGACCTGCTGTGGTGGCTCGACACGTACGGCAAGGACGTGGCGGCGAAGATCAAGGACGCCGCCGCCGTACGCCTCCAGGACCTGCCGCCCGAGCAACAGCGCCGCCTGATCGAGATCCTCGACGAGCTGGCCGCCTCGGAACAGCACGACGGCCGCCGCTATCAACTGCGTTTCTTCCCGTACGCCATGGGCCTGGTCGTGGAGCAGCCGCAGGACGCGCAGCCCCCGGTCCGCGACTGGATCCCGAGCCGCGTCCGGCGGGAAACCGAGCCGAAATAACGCCCCGTCATCATGCACCGATGACCCTGCGCATCACGCGTGCCGACTTCACCGACGTGTCCCTGGTCGCCTTCCTGCAGGCGCACCTGGACGACATGGCACCGACGGCCCCGCCGGAAAGCCGGCACGCGCTGGATCTGACAGAATTACAGACCCCGTCCGTACGCCTGTGGGTCGCCTCCGCCGCCGGCACGCTCGTCGGCACCGGCGCCCTGGCACCCGTCGAGCCCGGCCACGAGGAACTCAAAAGCATGCGCACCACCCCGGAGCGGCGGGGCCAGGGCATCGCGACACAGATCCTCGACCACCTGCTGCGGGACGCCCGGCGGCACGCGACCCACCGGGTGTCCCTGGAAACCGGCAGCATGGCGTTCTTCGCCCCGGCGCGGGCCCTGTACGCGAAGGCGGGTTTCGTCCGCTGCGCCCCGTTCGGCCCCTACATAGACGACCCGAACAGCGTCTTCATGACAAAGGCGTGGTGAGCGTCGGCTGCGGGGTTTGGCGCCGGTAGTAGCGACGGCTGGGAGGTTGTGGTTGCCCGCACCGTGGCCGCCCTCACCCGGGTGTGGGGAGTCGCGACGGCTGGGAGGTTGTGGTTGCCCGCACCGTGGCCGCCCTCACCCGGGTGTGGGGAGTCGCGACGGCTGGGAGGTTGTGGTTGCCCGCACCGTGGCCGCCCTCACCCGCGTGTGGGGAGTCGCGACGGCTGGGAGGCCGTGGTTCCCCGCACCGTGGCCACCCTCACCCGCGTGTGGGGAGTCGCGACGGCTGGGAGGCTGCGGTTCCCCACACCGTGGCGACCCACAGCAGGTGTGGGCACCCGTTACGGCCGGAACCTCCCAGCCCCCCACAGCGACCGGCCTAGCAGGTCCGCCACGGAAGGCCAACGCATCGCAGGGTGAGCGTCGAGAACCAGCTGAACAGTTCCACGATGTGGGAGTGGTGTCCGCTGCGTGGGACTGGCGACCACATCGTGGCTGCGCGTCCACCATGTGGGATTGGCGTCTAATATGGACGGACTTTTCTCCAGCCTTGAGGCTTTTGTTCGACGCGACTTCCCTGCCAGACGTGAACCTTGGAGAGTTGTGGCTCGTATGTGGGCGCAACTCTCCAAGGTCTCCGCAGATCCCAGAATGTGGCCGAAATACTCGCATTGTAGGATCGTGGCAAGCCCGCGCGGCCACCGCGGAGTCGACGACGCGTTCGGCATCCCGCCGCGCGCGTGGTGGCGGTTGCGCGCGTGGTGACGGTCGGGCGCTTGGTCGCGGTCGGGCGCTTGGTCGCGCTCGGCATCCCGGCGCGGCACGTGGTGCAAGCACGAACATTGGTCGGCAAAGGTTGCCCCTTGTGGCCGTTTGGCAGACGCAGGTGCGCGTCCGGCTCCGAAGGTCTGGGCGCGTCCACGTTGCCGACGTCTTGAGTCAATGTGTCAACACGTCAACTCAAGACGTCGGCACGATGGATGCTGCGGCCGGCGGCTGGCTTGGTCAGCGGGTGAGGCGTAGCGTTCGGACCTCGAACGCGGTCAGCGACAGCGGGATCGCCGTGCCGGTGACGACGGCGGAGGCGAGCGGACTCTCCAGCAGTGACACCTCCGCGACGCCGCTGACCTCGGTGTGGACGGTCAGCGTGCCCGCGGCGCGGCGGCCCTGCGACTCGTACAAGCGCACGATGATGTCGCCGCTGCGGTCGTCGGCCAGCTTGACGCTGGAGACCAGGATGCCGTCACCCTCGACCGACACCAGCGGGTCGAAACCGTGGTCGCCGGTCACCGTGCGCAGGGCCAGGTTCAGGTCGATGCCTGCCTCCGTCGCGTCGGCGACCGTCGAGCCGATCACCAAGCCGTACCGGCACGTCTGTACGCCCTGGTCGGTCGCCGGGTCGGGGAAGCGCGGCGCCCGCAGCAGCGACAAACGCACCGTCGTGGTGACGTCACCGTCGACCGAGTCGCGGGTCAGGTCGTACCCGTACGTCGAGTCGGTGATCAGCGACGCTCCGAAGCCGGGCTCCTCGACGTGCACGAACCGGTGCATGGAGGCCTCGAACTTGGCCGCCTCCCAGCTCGTGTTCGTGTGCGTGACCCGCTTCTGGTAGCCGAACTGGGTCTCGGCGGCGACGTGCTCGGCGCGTACGTCGAAGGGAAACGCGACCTTCAGGAACTTCTCCGTCTCATGCCAGTCCGTCTCCTGTTCGATGTGCACCGTGCGGCTGCCGGGCGCGAGCGACAGCACCTGCCGCACCCGGGAATCGGCGAACGAACGTTCGATTTGGATTCTGCCGTCCACCACCGAGAGAGAGTCGACCTCCCGCAGGTCGGTGACCCGGTTGCGGTAGAAGCGATCCACGTCCCAGGCGTCCCACATGTTCGGGAAGTCCTGGTGCAGCTGCAGCAGGTTCGCCGGCTGGCCGGCCGCGATCGCGTCCCGGCCGGAGGCGAGATCCACCGCCGAGGTGATCAGCCCTTCCGACGAAACCGTCACCGAGACGAGGTCATTGGCGAGGATATATCCGTCACCGTGGCGAGAAATCCGGACATCGGGGGCGGCGTGCGCCGTCGAGGTGGGCGTGGCGGTGACGGGCGTGGTGTTGAGGGGCGAAGCGGTGATGGCCGCGGTGGTGCTGAGCGGTGCGGCGGTGGTGCTGAGCGGTGCGGCGGTGGTGGGTGCTGCGGTGGTGCTGAGCGGTGCGGCGGTGGTGGGTGCTGCGGTGGTGCTGAGCGGTGCGGCGGTGGTGGGTGCTGCGGTGGTGCTGAGCGGTGCGGCGATGGTGGGTGCCGCGGTGGTGCTGAGCGGTGTGGTGGTGGGTGCCGCTGTGGTGCTGAGCGGTGTGGACGTTGCGGTTGCGGCGGGGGTGAGAGGTGCCGCCGGGGTGACGGGTGCGGTGGGGGTGAGGGGTGGGGAGGTGAGGGGCGCGACCGGCGTGGCGGCTGCCCCAAGCGCCGCCACACCCACCCGCGCAAACGGCGCCGGATTGAAAATGATCTCCCGATCGCCAACCCCGGCCAGCGCCCCCACCGACGCCTCGATGATCTCCACCGCCCGCGCGCGGATCCTCTCGTACGCGGCCACCGCCTCCCGATGCACCCACGCGATCGACGTCCCCGGCAGAATGTCGTGGAACTGGTGCAGCAACACCGACCGCCACAACTCGTCGATCTCGTCGTACGGATACGGCACCCCGGCCCGCACCGCAGCCGTCGCCGCCCACAACTCGGCCTCGATCAGCAGGTGCTCGCTGCGCCTGTTTCCCTGCTTCGTCTTGTGCTGACTCGTCAGTGTCGCCCGGTGCAACTCGAGATACAGCTCGCCGACCCACACCGGCGGGTTCGGCATCTCGGCCGCCGCCGCGGCGAAGAAGTCGTCGGGATGCTCCCACGTCACCCGGGCGCTGCCTTCGAGCGACGCCACCCGGCGCGCCCGCCCGGCCATCTCGCGTGTGGTGCCGCCGCCGCCGTCACCCCACCCGACCGGTGCCAGCGAGCGCGACGCCACCCGCGACTCCCGGAACTGCGAGGTCGCCTTGGCCAGCTCGGCCCCGGACAGCTGCGAGTTGTACGTGTCCATCGGCGGGAAGTGGGTGAACACCCGCGACCCGTCGATGCCCTCCCACCGGAACGTGTGGTGCGGGAACTTGTTGACCTGGTTCCACGAGATCTTCTGGGTGAAGAACCACTGGAACCCGGCCCGCCGGATGAGCTGCGGCAGCGCGGGGGAGTAGCCGAAACTGTCCGGCAGCCACACCCCTTGGCACTCGATGCCGAACTCCTCGCGGAAGAACCTCTGCCCGTACGTGAACTGCCGGACCAGCGCCTCCCCGGTCGGCATCACCGTGTCGCTCTCCACCCACATGCCACCGACCGGGATGAACCGTCCGTCCCCGACCGCCTTGACCACCCGCTCCCACACCTCGGGCCGGTGCTCCTTGAGCCACGCGTATTGCTGGGCGCTCGACATGGCGTACCGGAAGGAAGGGTCCTCGTCGATCAGCGCGGTCATGCTCGACGCGGTGCGCGCGACCTTGCGGATGGTCTCGCGCACCGGCCACAGCCAGGCCGAGTCGATGTGCGCGTGCCCGACCGCGGAGACCTGGTGTGCGCTCGGCTCGGCGGGCGAGGAAAGGACGTCGGCCAGGCGCAAGCGGGCGCCGGCGGCGGTCCCGCCGATGTCCTGCAGGTCCAGCACGTCCAGCGCGTCGTCGAGCGCCTGCAGGATCCGCATTCGGCGGGGCGCGCTCGCCGGCAGCTCGGCCTGCAGTTCCAGCAGCACGTCGATGTCCTGCGCCAGCTCGAAGACGACGGAGTCGAAGACCACCAGATCCATCCGCCGCGTCTGGTACAACGGCCGCGGCGACGACGTCTGGATGTCGCCTTCCTGAGTGGGCAGGAACGGGTGGTAGTCGAGCAGCACCGGGTTCGAAGCCGCCTCCAGATAGAGCTCGACCTCCGGGCCGTCCAGCGGGATCCACTGGTTACGCGGGTTGATCGATTTCACCGGGCTGCCGTCCGGCCGGTAGACCAGGGCCTCGCACTGGAAGCCCGGCATGTTCTTGTCGAAGCCCAGGTCCACCAGGGCCTCGACGCGTTTGCCGCGCCACTCGGCCGGCACGCTGCCGCGCAGCCGGAACCAGGTGGTGCCCCAGGCCGGACCCCAGCTCGAGCCCACCACAAAGGGTTCGTACGCCAGGGCGAGTCCCTCGACCGCGGGGATCGGCTCGCCGGGCAGTTCACACACCGCGACGTCGAGTGGCACGGCCGACGGGTAGACCGCGGGCAGCACCCGTTCGTTCAGCACGCGGGTGGCGCGTCCGACGGTGAGGGGGATGTCGTCGTGCATTTCGGAGCCTTTCGGAACGACGGGGACGAGTCAGGAGTGTTGCCGGGAGGCCAGGACGATCCGCGGGCCCGGACCGTCGCCGGCCGCGTCCAGCCAGGCCCGGTAGAACTCGCCGCCCGGCGCGGTCGCGGCCCGGTGCCCGTACCCGGTGTCGTCCAGGACCAGCGCCGTCGTCACGTCCGCCACCGGCACCTCGCCGCCGCGCAGCCGGGCGATCGTCTCGGCGAACCGCAGGCCGGTCGGCTTCACCTTGCCGTCGTTGGTGATCAGGCCCAGGTCGTACTCGAGCTCGGGAAAGTCCAGCAGCTCCCGCCCGACGTCGTGCGAGCACCACCAGGTGATCCCGTACAGGCCGTCGATCGCCGCGACGTGCCGCAGCGTGCTCTCCAGGAACTCGGGGGTGTCGTCCACATCGACGACGTTCGTCGGTGCGCCCACTTCTTGCAACCACACGGGACGTGCCGGATCGGTGTGCCAGGCCGCGGCCAGCCGGCACAGGTACTCGGCGTGCCGCACCGAACCACGACCCAGGCCCCCGTACGCCTGGGCGGATCCGTTGAAAACCCACGAATGCGTGATCGTGGCATCGCCATGGTCGACGGCGTGCCGCGGCTCGAACGGTTGCGTGTCGTCGTACCACGCGGCGTCGTACATCGCATGGGTGACCAGCACCCGGGAGGGGACCTCGGCGCGCGCCGCCGCGGTCAGCCGGCGTAACCACTCGCCGGCGCCGGCCGGGGTGACCGGATGCGGCGCCGGGTGCGGTGCCGCCGCGAACTGGTTGACCTCGTTGCCGAGCGTGATACCCAGCAGGTTGGGCCGGTCCGCCACGGCCGCCGCCAGGTTCCGCACGTACGCCTCGAGCGAGCCGACCACGTCCGGATCGGTGAACATGTTGCGGCGATGCCAGCTCTCCAGCCACGAGGGCACGAAGTCGAAGCTGGACAGATGGCCCTGCAGCGCGTCGACGTTGACGTCGAGACCGAGGTCCTCGGCGATGGCGAACACGGTCACCACGTCGTCGAGCGCGCTCTTGCGGATCACGCCTCGGTTCGGCTGGATCAGCGGCCATAACGGCATGAGACGGATGTGGTCCACGCCGAGTCCCGCGATGGTGGCGAGGTCACGGCGTACGTCCGCGGGGTTGAAGTCCAGCCAGGAGTGGAACCAGCCGGTCGAAGGGGTGTAGTTGACACCGAATCGCATGTGGTGTTGCGCTTTCTGTCGTGTTTTTCCAGGTCGCCGGCGCGGTCAGCCCTTCACGCCGCCCTCTTCGACACCCTTGAAGAAGTAGCGCTGCAGCACGCTGAAGATCACCGCGATGGGGATGAAGGCGATCATCGTGCCCGCCGCGATCATGCGCTTGTCCGAGACGAACGTGCCGGAGAGGTATTGCAGGCCCACGGTGAGCGTGTATTTGCCCGGCGTGGTGATCACGAGCAGCGGCCAGAGGAAGTCGTCCCACGCCTGGATGAACGCGAAGATCGCCACGACCGCGAGGGTGCCGCGCACCGCCGGCAGGGACACCCTGGTCAGGCGTTGCCACACGTTGGCGCCGTCGACGATCGCCGCCTGGTCGATGTCGCCGGGCAGCATCCGGAACGCGTTGTAGAGCAGCAGCACGTTGAGCGCCGCGACCATGCCGGGCAGCGCCACACCCAGTAGTGAGTCGGCGAACCCGAGGTCGCGTACGGTGACGAATTGGGAAATGATCGTGACCTCGCCGGGCAGCACCAGCGTGGCCAGGAACAGGCCCAGCACGATCCGGCGGCCACCGAAGCGCAGCCGGGCGATCGCGTAGCCGGCCAGCGTCGCGAAGATGACGTTGCCGGCGACGGTCAGCGCCGCCACGATCAGCGAGTTGCCGATGTAGCGCCAGACCGGGATGGACTGCGCGACGTGCGCGTAGTTGCTCAGCGTCGGCTGGTGCGGGATCAGCTGCGGGTTGGTCGTGTAGATGTCCTCGCCGGCGCCCTTGAGCGAGGTGGACAGCTCCCACAGGAACGGGCCCACCGTGATGACGAGGACGAAGACCAGCAGGACGTAGCGCACGACCTTCTCGCCGGTGCCCGCCTCGCTAATCGGGGTCCTCCTGCGCTTCTGTCGTGGTGCTTCCGCCACGGCCGTCATCGCTCGCTCCGGTTGTTGATACGGGCCAGTACCAGCATCGGGACCAGCGTGACGACGAACAGCAGCACGCTCAGCGCGGACGCATAGCCGAGGTCACCGTAGAACCCACCGGCGTACTGCTGGATGAGCATGACCAGCGACGAGTCCTCACCGCCCGGCCCGCCCTTGCCCCCGGTGAGAATGTAGATCTCCGAGAACACCCGCAACGCGGCCACGCTCACCAGGATCGCGACCAGAAACATCGTTCCCCGTACGGCCGGGACCGTCACCGAGAAGAAGCGGCGGAGCGTGCCCGCCCCGTCCATCGCCGCGGCCTCGTGCAGCTCCTTGCAAACGTTCCCGAGCGCCGCCAGGTAGACGATCATGTAGTAGCCGAGGCCCTTCCACACGGTCAGGCTGATCGCGCTGAACACCACCAGCCAGCGGTCGGTCAGGAACGGCAACGGGTGCTGCAGCACGTGCAACGCGGTCGCGACGTTGTTGATGACGCCGCGGTCGTCGAGCAGCCACGTCCACAGCAGGCCCACCACCACGGCCGACGCGATCACCGGCGTGTAGAACGCGGTCCGGAAGAACGCGATGCCCTTCAGCTTGCGTTCCACCAGGATCGCGACCAGCAGCGGCAGCACGGTCAGCAGCGGCAGGCAGATCGCCATGTAGACGACGCTGTTGAGCAGCGCGCTCCACACCTGGCTGTCGTGCAGCAGGTCGGTGTAGTTACGCAGCCCGACCCAGCCGGCGTCGCCGCCCAGCGGACGCGCGTCGGTGAACGAGAGCCGCAGCGTGTTCAGCGACGGCCAGACCGTGAACGTCAGCAGCCAGACCAGCGCCGGGACGAGCAGGACCCAAGGGGTGAACCAGCGGTGTGTGCGCACCAGACCTCCTCCGGCGGGGATCCCTTCCGGGATCCCCGCGCTTGGCTATTTCTGGCGGGCCAGCATCTGGTTCAGCTTGGTGACCGCGTCGTCGAGGGCCTGCTTGCTGGTCGCCGAGCCTTTCAGGGCCAGGGCCATCTGCTGGTCCAGCACGGTCTGCATGTCCGAGTTGACCTCGTACGGGATGAGGGTCTTCGCGGTCTTGAGCTCGTTGAACGCGAGCACCCGGGCCTTGGCCAGGTCGGTGCCGTCGTCCTTGGCGAAGTACGGGTCGGACGACGAGGCGGTGGTCGACGGGAAGATGTTGACCAGGTGGCCGAACTTGTTCTGGTTGTCGGCATTGGTCACCCACTCGGCGAACGCGGTGGCCGTCGCTTCGTGCTTGCTCTTGGCCGAGACGCTGACGCCCTGCACGTACAGCGGCGGGGTGTCGAGAGCGTTGGTGACCGCGACGGTGCCCTGGAGACTCGGGTTGTCCTTCTGGAAGTCGGCCAGGCCGGTCGCGCCGCCCGTGGTCCAGGCGACCTTGCCCTGCGTGAACAGCTTCGAGTTACCGAGGTAGTCCGAGTTCAGCACGCTCGAGGGCATAAACCCTTTCTGGTACGCGTCGCGGTACTTGTCCACGAGCGCCACGGCCTGGTCGGTGTTGAACGCGAACTGCTTGCCGTCCGCGCTGAAGATCGGGATGCCGGCCCGCACGAAGTCGGAGACGTCCGGCTTGCGGCTCATCAGGAAGTCGGCCGGGCACTTGGCGTGCATCGTGGCCGCCTGCGCGAACAGCTCGTCGGTGGTGGCCGGCGGCTTGGTGGCATCCAGCCCGCAATCCGTGAACTGCTTGGTGTTCCAGTAGTCCAGGTCGGTGTTCAGATACCACGGGTAGCCGTAGACCGCGTTGGGGTCCGCGGCGCTCGTGAACTTGTACGCGTCGATGCCGCCGGGCACGTAGGTGGCCGCCAGGTCCACCCCCGCGCCCTTGCTGACGTCCTTGAGCAGGCCCTGCTTCGCGAGCGGGAGCGCGAAGTCGGGCGGCAGGTTGATCACGTCGGGCAGCGTGTTCGACGCGGCCTGCGAGAGCACCTTGTCCGAGTACCCGTCGCCGGGCTGGTCGAGCAGCTGCACCTTGGTGCCCGGGTACTTCGCCTGGAAGCCGGCGATCACCTGGTTGAGGTAGTCGGTGAACTTCGGGGTCAGCGCCCAGGTCTGGAAGGTGATGTCGCCGGTGATGCTCTGGCTGTCGCCGCCGGCCGCCTTGTCGTCACCGCCACCACCGCACGCGGCGAGGGTGAGGGTCATCGATGTCAACACGGCGATCGCCGCGTTCCGGATTCGCATATGCACAGCTCCCATTGGTCGTCGTCGACCAGCCTCCGGCCGGTGGGTGGCTCCGGTCGGTGGCGTCGGCGGAAGCCATCGTGAGCAACTAAAGCGCTATAGTCAATGACTCAGGTGTGACGATTTTTAACTGGTAAGGTTCCGGTGTTCGCGACTAAACCGGTGTAGTTGGGGGAGATTGTTTCGTGGCCAGCCGCCCGACCATCGCGGACATCGCCAAGCGCGTCGGCGTGTCGCCCGGGGCGGTGTCGTTCGCGCTCAACGGCCGGCCCGGCGTCAGCGAGGCGACCCGCGCGCGCATCCTCGAGGTGGCGCGCGAGATGAACTGGCGGCCGCATCGCGCGGCCCGCGCCCTGGGCGGATCACAGGCCGGGGCGGTCGGCCTGGTGCTGGCCCGCGACCCGCGCACGCTCGGCTCGGAGCACTTCTACACCCAGATCCTGTACGGCATGCAGGAGGCGTTGTCGGCCCGGTCGATCGCCGTGCAGATGCAGCTCGTCCGCGACACCTCGGCCGAAATCGCCCTTTATCGTGATTGGGCGTCCGAGCACCGCGTGGACGGCCTGGTCCTGGTCGACCAGCAGGTGTCCGACCCGCGCCTGGACGTGGTGCGCGAGCTGGCGATCCCGGCCGTGACGCTGGGCCTGCCCGCGGTCGCCGACCAGCTGCCCAGCGTGTGGGTGGACGACCACGAGGCGATGACGACCATCGTGGACTATCTGGCCGCCCTCGACCATCGCCGGATCGCGCACGTGGCCGGGCCGCCGCTCTACCAGCACACCGCGCGGCGGATGCAGGCGCTTCGCGAGCACGGCTCGTCCCGGGGCCTGTCGAGCGAGTCGCTGCCCACGGATTTCAGTGACGCCCAGGGCGCGGCGGCGACCCGGGCCCTGCTGTCCCGGCCCGCGCCACCGACCGCGATCGTCTACGACAGCGACGTGATGGCGGCCGCCGGCCTCGGTGTCGCGCTGGAGATGGGCGTACCGGTCCCGCAGGATCTGTCGATCGTGTCGTTCGACGACTCGGTGCTGGCGCGCATCGTGCACCCGGCGCTGACCTGCCTGTCCCGCAACACGTACGAGCTGGGCGCGCAGGTGGCCGAGAGCCTCCTGGAGGTGATCGCCGACCCGGCCTCGAGGCGCAGCGTCCGCACCGAGACGCCACGCCTCGTGGTCCGGGGCAGCACCACCCGCCCGGCTCGTTGACCGTGGTCACGTTGGCGCGATCACGGTCGCGGTGAATGAACTTGCCCGGCCGCCGCCCGTTCGCGTAGTGGTGTCGTGAATGGAAGGTGGGCGCCAGTGTGGAGCGAGGCATTTCTCGGCGGGTCGCCGGAGGCGGAACGGCAGCTGTTCGAGCGCATGGCCGTCAAGATCATGCGGACCCAGCTGAAGAACCGGAAGGCGAGCGGCGGCGGGCCGATCACCGCCGGGTTCCAGGCCAAGGGGACCTTCGCGGTCGACGACGCCGAGTTGCAGTTCCTGGACCTGCCCGCCGACCTGCGTGTCGGCTACGCCCAGCCCGGCGCCGTCTACCGCACGGCGGTGCGGTTCAGTAACGCCGAAGGCCGGATCCTCTCCGACCACGAGGCCGACCTGCGCGGCGCGGCCCTGCGGGTCACCGTGTCCGACGACGAGCAGCACGACCTGCTGATGACCAGCGCGCCGGTGTCGCACGCGCGCGACGCCCGGCAGTTCACCGAGATCGCGGTGGCCACGGCGGGCGGCGGCGTGGGACGCGTACTGGGGCTGGTGAAGCTGGTCTTTGTGATCGGCCCGTTCGAGACACTGCGGGCCGTCCGCAACGTGCTCGCCGGCCGCCAGCGCATCACCAGCGTGGCCACCACGACATATTGGAGCCGCACCCCGATCACGTGGGGTGAGCAGGTGGCGCTGCAATACCTGCTGCGCCCGTTCCCCGGCACTCCCGCCGCGCCCACACCGTCCCCGGCCGACCCGGACTTCCTCAGCACCGAGATGGCCTCGCGTCTGCAGCACGGCGACGTCCGGTTCGAGCTCTGCGTGCAGCGGTTCCGCGATCCTCATTCGACGCCGATCGAGGACGCGGCCGTGGACTGGCGCACACCGTCCGCCCCGCCCGAGGTGATCGCGGTGCTGACGATCCGGCGCCGGTCGGCCGGCTCCGGCGACGTCGTCGCCCTCAACGGACTCCGGTTCAACCCGTGGAACACGACGGCGGACTTCCGGCCGCTCGGCAACCTCAACCGGGTGCGCAAGGCCTCCTACGACGCCAGCGCGGCGCACCGGCACCAGGAGCGCTTCCTGACCACGGTGCCGGTCCGCAACCGGGCCAGCGGCGCGATCCTGCGGGGAGTCTTCGGCGCGATCAACCGCAAGGTGCAGTGGCACCGGCTGCCCGGTCTGCTGTCGCTGCTCAACCTGTCCACGCTGCGTGACGTGCTGCGCCGGGACAACTTGATCGACTCGGAGATCCGCGAGGCGCCGCCCGCGGTCCGGCCGGTGCCCGCGCCGGCGCCCGAGGACACCCGGGTCTTCCGCACCCAGAGCGGCCGCTTCGACGACCTGTCGGCGCCGGACATGGGCGCGGTCGGGGCCGCCTTCGGCCGCAACATGCGCGTCGACCACCGGCCCGACCTGTTCGACGAGCCGAACCCGATCGTGGTCAGCCGCGAGCTGCTGCACCGCGACGTCTTCAAGCCGATCCCGTCGCTGAACGTCCTGGCAGCGGCGTGGATCCAGTTCCAGGTGCACGACTGGGTGGTGCACGCCCGTCACCCCCTGGGAGTCGACGACGTACGGGTGCCGCTGCCGCCCGGCATGCACGGCTGGCAGAACACCGTGGGTGGCCCGGTCGAGCAGGAGATGCGGATCGCCGGCAACATCGCGCGAGGACCGGGCGTGAACGGCATCGTCTTCGGCAACGTGGTGTCGCATTGGTGGGACAGTTCCGAGGTGTACGGGATGGACGCCTCGAAGGCGCGGTCGTTGCGAGACGGTGCCAAGCTGCGGCTCACTCCGTCGGGCTTCCTGCCGGTCGACATCCGCGGAGCCGAGGTCACCGGGTTCAACGAGGCGTGGTGGCTGGGCCTGAGCGGTCTGCACACGCTGTTCGCCCGCGAGCACAACGTCCTGTGCGACGAGCTGCGTTCACGCAACCCGTCGTGGACCGACGAGCGGGTCTACCAGACCGCCCGGCTGATCGTGGCAGCCCTGATCGCGAAGATCCACACGGTGGAGTGGACGCCGGCGATCCTGAACACCGAGCTGCTGCACAAGGCCATGAACATCAACTGGAACGGGGTGGCGCCCGGCGACATCCTGGACCGTTTCGGGCTGTGGCTGACCGACGTCGAGGCGTTGCGCGGCATCACCAAGGGGCTGCCCGATCACCACGATGTCCCGTACTCGCTGACCGAGGAGTTCGTGACCGTCTACCGGATGCATCCGCTGATCCCGGACGACTACACGTTCCACGACGCGGCAACCGGCGAGGTCGTGGCCTCGCACGGCCTCGCGGACCTGCTGGGCGACAAGGCCGACGAGCGGATGCGGTCGCTGGGCCTGCCGAACGTCCTCTACTCGTTCGGCATCGCCCACCCCGGGGCGATCGCACTGCACAATTACCCTCGTACGCTGCAAGCCCTGGAACGTGACGGGGAAATAGTCGACATGTCGGTCGTCGACCTGGTGCGTAACCGGCGCCGGGACGTCCCGCGCTACAACGACTTCCGGGCCGCCCTGCACATGCCCCGGATCAAGCGCTGGGAGGACCTGAGCGCCGACCCGGAGACGGTCCGCCGCCTGCGGAGCGTGTACCGCAGCATCGACGAGGTCGACACGATGGTCGGCATGTTCGCCGAGACGCCACCCGCGGGTTTCGGCTTCTCCGACACGGCGTTCCGCATCTTCTTGCTGATGGCGTCCCGGCGCGTGCAGAGCGACCGCTTCCTGACCGTGGGTTTCCGCCCGGAGATCTACACCCAGTTCGGCCTGGACTGGGTCGCCGACAATACGCTGGTCGACGTGATCAGGCGGCACGCGCCGGACCTCGCGGCGGTGCTTCCAACGGACGGGAATGCGTTCGGGCCTTGGCGCTCGGCCGGCACCTGACGTCACGGCTTCGGCCGCTGCCCGGTCACCCGGCCGACCGGGTGACCGGGCAGGTGGCGACGGTTGTCGGTTCCGTGCGTGTCGGGCTTCCGCAACCGGCAATTGGTAGTGCGGCACCTGCGGCCGGCAACTGGCCCTGCTGACCCGGCGACCGGCAGTGCGCCACCGGCAGCCGGCGACCGATAATGCGCCACCTGCAGCCGGAAACGGCACTGGTCAGATGGCAACCGGCAGTGCGTCACCCGCGATCGGCAGTGTGTCACCCGCGACCGGCAATGCGCCAGCCGCAACCAGTAATGCGCCACTCATTACCAGTAGCGGATAACGGGCAACCCGTAATCGGCGACCTGCTGCAGTCCGCGACCTGCGGCCCGCCACCGGCATCGGCCGCCGCGGTGACCAACGAGCCGCATCTGTCTCCACGTCGACGCGCACTTCGTCGGCCGATCCCACCATGTGGCGCACCCCTCCACATTCTGGACCTTCTTGAGACCTTGGAAAGTTACGCCCACATACGAGCCCCAACTCTCCAAGGTCTACGAAATGTTGGGGAAAGCGGCTGAACAAAAGGTGTGAAGGCGGAGGAAATAATGTTCCACTGTGGACGCCAATCTCACATTGCGGACTCGCTGCCACGATGTGGTCGCCAGTCCCGCACAACGGACACAGATCCCACATTGTGGCCTCGTAGGCGGGGAGGGGGACCCGGCTGACGCGGCCCGGTTGGCGGCGCGCGGCGATGCCGTCCCGACCCACGGCGCTGCGATCGCGGTCGCCGGGCTTCGAAACCCACTGGGCTGCCGTCAGCAGCGCCGGCCCGCAAGAGGACGCGAGTAGCTGGGTCGAGATGCCCGGATGGTGTACGCGGCAATGTCGGCAGGCCGGGGATGGTGTACGCGGCAATGTCGGCAGGCCGGGGATGGTGTACGCGGCAATGTCGGCAGGCCGGGGATGGCGTACGCAGCAATGCCGAAACGCCGGGATGGCGCATGCGGCGATGTCGACACGCCCGGGCGTACGCAGCAACGTCGACACGCCGGATGATGCTGGCGGCAAGTCGATCAGCGCTGCGACCTCTGACGCGGACGTTCTCTGGCCGGCCGGTCGCTCAGCGTCGCCTTGTCTCGCGGCGCCACACCGCGGGGGAGTAGCGCGCCGGTGTCAGCGCCCACTCCTCGGGGGCGAACCCGACGGGCAGGCCGGCCCGGCGCCACGTGTCCGGCGGATGACCGTCCGGCAGCCACTCCCGGCGCCAGATGCCCAGGGCCGTATCCAGATCGGACATCGACCTGGTGAGCTGGTCGTCAACGGGAGTACGCAGGTGCTCGGCCCACAGCTTTACGCGTAGGTCCCGGACCAGCGGGCCGGTCGTGACGAAGGTGGACGTGATCTCGCTGTCGGTGCCGACCATCGAGCGGCTGAAGAAGTTCGCCGATCCGATGCTGGCGAACACGTCGTCGACCAGCATGAGCTTGGTGTGCACGGTCAGGTTGTCGATGCGGTACATGACCACGTTGCGGCGGGCGGCGGCCGGAAGCCGGTCCAGCACCCGCCGCCGCAGGTCATGGGTGACGACCGGGTGGACGGTGCTGTCGCCGCCGTCGGCCGGGTCCCGCCTGCCGGATCCCACCAGAATGATTTTGACGCCGCGGCGGGCCGCGGAGCGCAGCCGGTCGTAGAGCTGGAACCGCGGGTCGCCGCCGGGTGCCTCGTGGAAGTATTGGTCCTCGAGGTAGATGTAGCGCTGCGCCGCGCCGATCGCGGCCGTCAACGAGTGGTAGATCTCGTGGATGCCGGCCCGGACGACGTTCGCCCGGCGCATCCGGCTCAGCCCGCGCCGGCGGTACAAACTCCACGTCCGGTAGGAACGCACCACCTGCACCGCGGTCCCGTCCGCCGGGTGCGCCGGCTGGTCCGGCACGGCCGGCAGTTCGCGCGGCGGGTTCAGCGGGTTGAGCACGGTCAGGCCGCCGGTGGGCAGATGGAAATACTCCGGCAGGTTCTTCGCGATGTACCGCGCGGGCAGGGCGGCGGTGTTCTGCCAGCGAAACCCGAAAGTCTCCCGCACCCGTACGGCCGCCGGTCCGTGCAGCCGCGCGGCCGCGTCGTGCCAGCCCCACCGGTGTTCGCCGAGCCGGAGGCGACGGTGCGGCGAGTGGTCGAACCGGCTGGGGGAGAGATCCAGACCACCGACGTACGCGGTGAGCACGCCGTCGTGGCAGAACACCACAAGTTTCTGGTGGTTGGAGCCCAGCAGCGGACCGGACCAGTCGAGCAGGACACGGTTCTCCAGCGGCGGGCCGGCGACGTCGCGGGTCGACGGCTGCCACGCCCGGATCACCCGCGCCGCGAGAACGTTGGCTCGGAACGGTCCGACCGGCAGCCACGGCACACCGCCGGAGAACTCAGCAGCACTGAGCACGATGCGTACGTCGGTGCCGGCGGCGGCCTTCTCCGCCAGCACGTCGGTGAACGGCCGGTACCCGGCGTCACCGGCGACGCGCCCGGTGAGGTCGACCTGCGGGTCGGCCTGGTAGCCGGCGATGTACACGGCGTCGCGAGGCCCGAGGGCGGCCATGTGCTCGGCCAGCTCGGTGAAGTAGGTGACGCCGTCGATGATCGGCTCGAACAGGGAGTTCTCGGCGAAAATCGGGCACGCCTCGGTGGCCGCCGGCAGATAGCGGCCGATCAAATCATTCAACGACGACGCGTGCGGCATGCCGTGATTACACCGGACCCCGTTCGCCCGCCCACGATCGGCCCCCACGTGGCGCCGAAATAGTCGCCGGTGGTCAGCGCCGACGTCGGGGAGGGACCGGACAGTCGAGGACGGTCGGTGCCGGGTTGGGGTCGCCGCATCCCGCGCCGGTGCATGAGGTGTCGAAGATGTCACATGAGGGGCTGATCACCGAGTCGGTGAAGCCGGGTTCCTCGGTACCCC
Source organism: Actinoplanes sp. TBRC 11911 (assembly GCF_012933445.1). Classification (GTDB taxonomy): domain Bacteria; phylum Actinomycetota; class Actinomycetes; order Mycobacteriales; family Micromonosporaceae; genus Actinoplanes. Next base: position 133,293 of record NZ_JABBNC010000006.1, on the reverse strand, counting down.
AGAACCGGCTGGACGCCGGCTGGATGTCGAGTTCGAACGGCGCCGTTTCCGCGGTGATACGAGCCCGGACGTAGTTGACGCGGACACCTGGCAGCAGGTCCACCACCGACGCCTCCTCGCCGGGGAACGGCGACTGGTCGGCCGGGATCGACCTGATCTGCAGCACGTCGTCGTTGCGGAACTCCGCGTAGTAGTCGAGGGTTCTGGTGAAGTAGATGCGGCGGTGACCGTCCAGCTCGCTGTCACCGAGGAACCCGCGCAACGTGGTGGTCCGCACCGCAGGCTGGGCCGGATCGGGCCGGAGCCGTGCCACGATCGGGTCCTGGCCGCGGTCGCGATCGCTTTCCTGGTTTTCCATTTTCAACGCTCCTCACTGGGGATCCGGCTCAGGCTTTCTCGGGTGCGGCGCAGCAATTCGACGACGAGGTTCTCGGCGGCTCGGTCCGTTCCGAGCAGTCGGTTGAGATGCAGGTGAACGAAGCTCGGCGCCGGCTGCGACGTCAGGTTCGGTGCATGCCGTTGAATGGCGCGACGACGGCCATCGAGTACGAGATCGACCGACGCCGGCCGAGCCGATGGTTGGAGCAGACGACGCAGCTCGCGTTGCCGGCGGCGATATTGGGCGCCGCCGTCGCGGGACCGGGACGCCATGGACCGATAGACGGACAACCGCTCCGCGGCCGCCAATCCGAGGCTGGCAAGCAGGTCGTCGGCGCTGAGCACCGCGATCGCGATCCGGTCGTACGGGAGCGACCTGCCGCGATCGAGGTCGATCAACGCGGCCGTGGCCGGGCTGTCGGCGATGAACACGTCTTCGGCGGCGTCGATTGCGCCGTAGCGTTCGACCTCACGCTCGTACGTGTCGAAGCCGAACCGGCTGCGATCCCCGGTGCTCACCAGCTCGGCCGCCCACCCGCACACCTGCTCCAGCAGGGGACCGAGGAGCGTCGAAGGAGTACCGCGGAATCGAATACGCAGGTGCGGATCCGGATCGGCGTACCGGAGAAAGAACCACCCGTCGCACAGCTCGGCCGCCGTCGCGAATTCGCCGAACGCGCGAAGCGGACCCGCGATGAGATCGTCGTCGCTTGTCGTCGGACCGTAGAGCTTCAGGTAAAGCCAGTCGCTGCCGGGCAGCCGCAGTCGAGTGCCGGGGGCGCACCCGGAACTCGCTCGCACCCGACGCGGGACGACCGGCGACGTCGATCGCAGTGGCACCGTCAGCTCGACGAGGTGCCTGCCGTGCGGACCGGGCACCCACGCATCCGTACGGGCGGGAATGGCCTCTTGCAAGCGAGGCAGGGTGGGCCGGCGGCGCAGCTCGTCGCCGAGCAGCTCGACGTCCACGTGATCGTCCAGGTCGAGTAAAAGGCGTTGGTCGGCCGGACCGAAATACACCTCGGACGGCACTGCCCACCGCTTGCGCCACCGGCGAAGAGCGCCGCTGTCCCCGCCGGCGACCGCCTCGCACACCGGCCCGTCCAGGCGCCATCGAGCCGGTGCCAGGACGATCCGCCCGGCTTGGACCCGCGGGAGCGCCGGAAGCAGATTGGCGGCACCCCAGTCGAACGGCTGGAACTGGCACAACCCGTCGGCGGCGACATCGAGCAGGAAACGCGCGATGGGCGGTGCGCGATGCCCGTTGAGCATGTGTCCCTGAACCGCGATGAGCGGGACGCCGCGCGAGGCGCGATAGAGCTGAAGCCGCCCCGACTCGAGGCCGACGCGGATGTCGTCGAGGGCGACCTGATCGCCGGGCGCGACCGAGGGATGGACGTCGAAGGGGATCTCGTGCGCGTGGACCACCGGACGGACCATCACGTTGGCCGATCGGGGTCGTAACGGCCGATAGGTCACTTCGGCCAGGATCGCCGGGTGAGCAGCGGCCGCGGCATGCCCGGCCAATTCCGACAAGGCCGCGTACGCCGGTGCGCCCAGCAGATCGGCGAACCGCCCCAGGTTCTGCCCGCCCGTGGTGGCGCCCAGGTTGGGACCGACGACGGCCAGGAAATCGCCGCTGTCGACGGCCTGCTCCGACGCGGCCGCGATGAGGACCGAGATGTCCAGTGACGACGGGGCGGGACTGTCACCGGGCGTCCAGGTCGCGAGCCGCGCCACGAGCTGATCGTCGAGGTGCAGGACGTTGTCGTGGTCGCGGGCGGCCTCGACGGCCAGCCGGCACAACAGCGCGTCGCGGTCGTCCGGGGCATGCTCCGGCGCGGTCTCGGGCGGCAGGCCCAGGCCATCGTCGGGATCGAGCAGCTCCAGCAGCGGCACCATGCGCTCACGGCCGTACCGCGCCTCGAATTCGCGGCGGTAGCCGGCGAGGCGGGCGGGGCCGTGCGGGTGCGGGCTCAACCGCAGCAGGAGTTCCGCGGCGCGGGCCGCCTCGGTCGCGACCAGGCCGGGTAACCGAGCGTTCGCCAGCTCGACCGCGCTGTCGATCTGCGCGTACGGCCCGCCGGCGCGCGATCCCGGGACGAGCCGGGCGTGCGCCGTCAAGCCCGCCAGCGCTTCAGTCCCGACGGGCTGCTCGTCCAATGCGGCACACCCGGCGAGGAACCGGTCGATCGCCGCCGCGACGGGCGTCGCCGAGGCGAGCCGGGCACGCACGTACGCGGCCGGGTTTCCGGTCAGCGGCGGCCGCAGATCCGACAGCAGGTAGCCCTCGCGCAGGAGCTGGTCGATCAGGCCGTCCACCGTGTCCGCGGCGGCGCCCGTGCTCGCCCGCAGCGACTCCGCCAGCGTCGCCACGGGCAGCGGATCGCGGGCGAGGTCGAGCGCCTGGGTGACGACGGAGGTGGCGCGCACCGAGACCGGCGGGTCGGCACCCATCGCGACCATGCGACCACCACGCCGTACGACCGCTGGATGTGTTCGAACCCGCAGCGCCGGTCGCACGGCCGGATCGCGCTCCAGCGTGCCGACGAGGTCGAGCAGCCAGCCCATGTCCGGCCTCGTCCGGGTGCGGGGTGCTGATGCGGCGACCGCGACATCGGTGCCGGCACCCCATTCCACGAGCCCGACACCCGCGAACAGCCCGTACGGGGTCGGACGGGTGCTCATCCTGTTCAGGTATCGCAGCAGGGCATGACGACGGCGGCGCTCGTCGCGATCGCTGGACGGTTCCCTCCGCAACGACTCGGCCAGGTCAGCGCTTGCCACCGCGATGGCGGCCCGCACCAACGGATCTTCCTCGGCCGCGCGCATTGCCGGCCGGGCGGGCAGCATCGGCGTACGCAGCATCGCGAGCCCGAGCGGCTCGTAGAGTGCGGCACGACGCCTCAGGAGAGCAGGAACAGTCTGTCCCATGTGGGCTCCGTGTCGGTGGCGGCGGCCAGCAAGGTCATCACCACGCCGGCGGCTCCGTCGAGCAGGCCGGGATCCTCGATGTCTTGTCCGGACAACGGGCCGTAGCCCAGGAGCCGGCCCGGCGAATACTGAGCGAGCAGCAGATCGGCCACGGCCGACGCCGTCGACTCCGCTGGACCGCCGGCCTGGGCGTCGTGGGCGAAACGCAGGACAACCTGCAGCACACCGGCGAGACCGTGACAGAAGGTGGACGAGTCCGCCGGCTGTGCCGCGTTCACCCGGCGGAGGAAGTCGTGCAAGGCGGTCGCGGCGGCGTTACGCAGGTCGGTGTCGTCCACTGCCTCGCCGGCGAGATGCAGCGCGCGGGCGACGCCCGGGCTGCCGTAACACCACGCGCTCCGGCTGATCGGCGCCACCGGCGGCACCTCGCCGTCGAGTGGCACGGCCTGCGGCCACGTCATCCCGTACACGTCGGACGTCGCGTAGCCGAGGATGCTGGAGCCGAACCGGCGTACGGCCTCGGCCTGTCCTGGCACTTCGATGCCGTGGGCGAGCGCGATCGCCAGCAGCGCGAGCACGCCCGGCGCGCCGTGCGCGAGCCCGCAGTCGAGGTAGCCCTGGGGATACTCGCGTCCCAGCCGGCTGTCGGTGGTCGTGGGCAGCGTCGCCCACCTCGGGATCGTCGCCGGCTCGGCCAATGCCACCAGGCCGCCGAGCAGGCCGGGCAGGACGTCGCCGGGCCGCCCGATGAGGTACGCCGCGACGCCGCCGGCTCCGCTGATGACGTCGAACGCGGTGCCACGGTCGGGGCCGCCGAGAGCCATTACGAGTCGACGGGCCATCGGCGTCAGCGCCTCGTCCAGCGTCGCCTGTAGCCGCGAATAACGCGTACCGCCACGACTGAGGGTCATGCCCGCGAACGCGACTCCCGCCATTCCCCCGAACAGCGACGGTGGCACGGCCGGCGGTTGCTCGACGGCGTGCGCGGCCGACGCCAGGAACTCGTGTCCGCGCCGATCCCATCCGGCACCCGGAAAACACGCGTCGAGATAAGCGCACATGACGGCCAGCCCCGCGTCGCCGTGGGCGATGGCGTGTGCCTGCCACGGTGCCACGCCGCGTTCCCGGGCGTGCGAGTTGTACCGCGCGACGGCCGCGGCGAGCCGGGCGGGCTGGGCGATGCGTCCGGCGACCTCGAGCGCGACGTCGATGGCGTCCCGGCGCCGCGCGCCGTCGAGCACGGGCCGCCAGCGACGGCCTGGGCGAACGCGCGTGGCATAGGCCCAGTCGACCACGCGTCCGTCCATGGCGCACATCATTCTCCCGGCCGGTTGTATATCCAAGAAAACAATTCCCGAAAGGGTGAACGAAGCCCCCCGTACGAGATTGTCGGGAAAGAACCCGAAATCGGCGCAGAGAGCGAAACATGATCCGCATTGTGCTCGCGCCGACGGCGGACGTAGAGTCGCTGCATTGTGTGCCCCGTCGAGCGTGGAGGCACGATGAGCGAGCCGGAACGCCCTCCCGACAATGTGGATCTCGGCCAGATTCTGGAACGGCTTGAGCTACGCCTTCAGGCATTGGAGAACCGTATTGCCGGCGCGGCTCGCGAGCGTACCCAGATCAACGATCTCTCCCCCGACGAGCTCGCCACCTATGCGAAGGTGCGCGACGTTCTGGCGACCGACTTCGGCGATTTCTGCGGCATCAACGACTGTTTCCGGTGCATTGTCAACTGCCGTGTCTGCGAGGTCTGCCGGGTCTGTGAGGTCTGCCGCGTCTGCAAGGTGTGCATTCTGGAGTGCACCTGCGGCCCGTGCCAGACCGGGCCACTCGGCGGCGGCGGGCTGAACAGGTTCGGCGACATTGGCCGGTGACGGCGTCGCCGACGAGACCCGCCTGCGTCTGGCTCCCGGAGTCGACGCGATCCAGGGCGCGCCGGGCGAGCTGCATCTCGTCTCCGACCTGATCCGGGTCCGTCTGCAGGGCCCGTCGGCCCGTGCCGTACGCGGCGTGCTCGCCCGCCTGGACGGCACCGTGACCGTCGGGGAGCTCGTCGCGGGCTGGCCCGCGAGCGTCGCCGCCGACCTGCGTGGTCTGCTGTCGCAACTGGTCGCGGGCGGCGCGCTGGAGGCCGTCCCGGACGAAGAACCAGGACCTTTCCTTTCCCTCCTGTACGCCGGTGGCCTGTCCCACGAGGACGCGCGCCGCCGCCTGCGCGAGCTGACCGTGGCGGTGGTCGGCTGTGAGGGCCCCGGCGGTCATCTGGCCACCGCGCTCTCGGCATCCGGCGTGGGGCGGTTGATTCTCGTCGACCCGTTCCCGCTGACCGAAACCGACCGGACCCTGCTGCCGCCGATCGAGCAAGCGGCGGTGGGCTCGCCGCGCCAGCGGGCGGTCGGCGACCTGGCGCGGCGCTACGGCACCCGGGTCAGCACCCCGCTGAGCGCGCCACCGACCGAGGAAGGCGTGCGGGACGCCGTCGCCGGCGCCGACCTGCTGGCCTGCTGCTTCGACAAAGGACTCGGCAGCGCGGCGCACTGGGTCAACGCCGCGGCGCTCGACCGGAGCACGCCCGCCGGCTTCGTCCGGCTCGACGGCCACATCGGGCTCGTCGGGCCGATCGTCCTGCCGCACGAGAGCCCCTGCTACATGTGCTCGCGGATCCGGGCGGTCTCGTGCGCCGACGACTTCGCGGCCGCGATGGCCCGCGAGGAGCTGCTCGACCAGCGCCGCGAGCCGCGGCTGTCCGGGCGCCCGGGGCTGCCGTCGCTCGCGGCGCAGACCGGATCGCTGCTCGCCTTCGAGCTGCTCAAGGTGGCGCTGGCGTTCGGCAGCCCGGCCCTCGTCGGCACCATCCTGAAGATCGACGCGCTGACCTCGGAGACGACGCGCCACCGCGTCCTGCAGTTCCCGCAGTGCCCGGTGTGCCGAAAAAAAGCGCTGACGCCTCCGCCCGGACCTGACCTCGCCGGGCTGCGGGCGGCGGCCGCGACCGGCCCCGGCTTGCGGCTTCCCGCCGAGATCGTGACCAGCCCCTCGTACGGCCTGGTGGGGTCCGACTACGGGATAGTGCGCTCGCTGGGGGTGGTGCCCCGCGACACCGACGAGCCGGCCGCGCCCGTGGTCTATCGCGCGGAGCTGGCGAACCACCGTCTGGTCGGCCGCGACGAGGAGCCGTTCGCGGTGTGCTCCGGCAAGGGCATGACCGGCGCGGACGCGTTGGTCAGCGCGCTCGGCGAGGCCTGCGAGCGCTACTGCGGCTCGCGGTGGACCGGCGAGATCGTCCGGCACTGCCGCCGCGCCGAGCTGCCCGGGCCCTCGCTGGACCCGGCCGAGCTGGTTCTCTACACCGGCGAGCAGCACCGGGCCGGCCTGCCCTACGCGCCGTGGCGTGCGGACACCCCGATCGGCTGGGTCGAGATGACCGACCTGACCGACGGCTCGGCCGTCTGGGTGCCCGCGATCGCGGTCCTGATGGACTATCGCGTCGGCCACCACGCCGAATTCCTCGCGCCGATCACGTCGAACGGGCTCGCGGCCGGCCCCGACTTGGGCGCCGCCGTCCTCGCTGCCACGCTGGAGGTCATCGAGCGGGACGCGTTCGTGCTCGGCTGGCTGCGCGAGTTGCCGCCGCGGGCACGGCTTTCCCCGTACGACGTACCGGACCCCGGGGTGCGCACGCTGGCCGCCGGGTGGCAGCGCCGCGGCATCGACCTGGAGCTGTACGTTCTGCACACCGACATGCCGGTAACCGTCGTGCTCGCCCTCGGCGCCGACCGCGACCTCGATCGGCGGCCGTCGGTGGTCGCCGGCCTCGCGGCCCATCCCGACTGGGTCACGGCCTGCCGCAAGGCGGCGCTCGAGGTCGGCCAGGTGCGTCCGGCGCTGCGGGCCCGGCTGCGCGACCCGGCGACGGCGTCCAGGCTGGCGACGCTCGTCGCGACGCCGTCCGCGGTCGCCACGCTGGAGGAGCACGACCTGCTCTTCGCCGACGCGTCCGCGCGCCCGGCCCTCGACTTCCTGCGGTCCACCCCGGTCACCGCCCCCGCCGAGCCGGAGCGGCCCGCCGACCCGCTGGCCGAGCTGGTTCGCCACGCGCGGATCCTCTACCGCGACCTCACCACCCCCGACGTGGCCGGGCTCGGCGTGCACGTCGCCCGGGCCGTGCTGCCCGGCTTCCAGCCCATCCACTTCGGAGCCGGCGAGCCCCGCCTCGCCGGCCGGCGCCTGCGTGAGCTCCCGGAGCGTCTCGGCGTGACCGCCGGACACGACGGAGTCAACCTCTACCCCCACCCGCTGGCATGAGCTTCCGCGCCGACCACCCGTCCGCCTGGCAGTTCCAGCGCAACACCAGCCGCTGGGCGTGGAACTCACTCGCCTCGCCCGAGCTCAACGCGCCCACGGCCGGGAAGGAGGACCCGCTCGCCGCGTTCACACCGCTGCCGCCGCCGGCGAAGGAGCTGGGTGAGTTGCGGGAGCTGCTCATCGCCCGGTCGTCCTGCCGCCGCTTCGACACGACCGCGATGCCGCTCGACGATCTGAGCACCCTGCTGTGGGCGACCTACGGCGTGACCGGGCGCAGCCGGCTCGGCGCCCTCGACTGGCTCGACCGCCCGCTGCCCTCCGGCGGCGGCCTCTACCCGCTGGAGGTCTACGCCCTGGCCAACCGGGTGCGCGACCTGGAGGCGGGCATCTATCACTACGTGCCCGCGCTGCACGGCCTGGAGCTGGTCCGGCAGGGGCGGCTGCCGGACAGATTCGTCAGCTATCTGTTCATGGGCCAGCCCTATCCCGCGCTGGCGCCCCTGACGATCGTCCTCACCTCGGTGGTCGCGCGATCCCTCGGCAAGTACGGCGACCGGGGGCTGCGCTACGTGCTGCTCGAAGCGGGCCACGCGATGCAGAGCTTCGTGCTCGCCGCGAGCGCGCTGGGCCTGGGCACCTGCGAGCTGGGCGGCTTCCTGGACGACGAGCTGGCCGCGACGCTGCGCTGCGAGCCGGACGCCGAGGTGCCGCTCTATGCCGCGAGCGCCGGCCGCCCCGCCGACGCCGACCGGGCCGCGCAGCGCGCGGTGGACGCCTACTGAAGGCCGAACGCGGCCCGCGGCTCGAGGGTCCGGCCGCGTGCGTACTCGGCCGCGAACCGCTCGGCGCCCAGCTCCTTCTCGGCCGCCACGCGGACGGCCGCCAGCTCGGCCGCGTCGTCCGGGTCGGGGACCTGGCCGACCGCGTAGAACGCGGCGTCGGTGACGCCCACCATCAGCGCCCCGCGGGCGTGGTCGCCCTCGGCCGCGGCCAGTGCGGCGCCGGCCACGCAGAGGTAGGGCACGAAGCTGTCCCACCCTTCGCGGAACACCTGTTCGCGGCCGGTAGCGAACATCGTCCGAGCCTCGTCCAGGTTGCCCAGATGCAGCTCGGTGAACGCCAGGTTGTGCAGCTCGGAGTTGACCGCCTCGTACTGCCCGAGTTGCTCGCGCAGCGTCATGCTGGCCCGATAGAGCCCGCGCGCCCGTTCCAGATCGCCGGACATCCGCGCGACCGCGGCCAGCACGTGCCGGGGCTGAGTCTCCAGGGCGCGGTCACCGGTGCGCAGCGCGACGTCCAGCGCCTCGGTGGCCAGGCGCTCGGCCTCGGCGAGGTCTCCGTTGCGGACCGCGACCCGGGCCAGGCTGTAGATTGCCTCGACCTCCCCGTCCGGCTCCCCGGCGGCCCGCGCACGCTCGATCTCGGCCTCGCTCATCCGCACCACGGCGTCGCTTTCGCCGCGCCGGAACGCGGCGCGCACCTCGGCCTTGAACCCCATCGTCATCTCCCGCCGTCGCCCGGACTCCCGAGGGAGGAAACGCGCCACCGGCCGCGAAGTTGGTGAGCGAGACTCAGCTCACGCCTCGGACTTCGGGGCCTTGGCCGAGGAGTACCGGGGCACGTACTCCTGGCCGGTCAGCTTCTGGATCTCGGACATCACGTGGTCGGTGAGCGCGCGCAGCGACGACAGGTCCTCGCTGTACGCCGACGTGTCGATCGGTTTGCCGTACTTGACGGTGACCGTGCGGCGCTCCAGCTTCGGCAGGAACCGGCCCTTGGGCTGGAGCTTGTCGGTGCCGATCGTGCCCACCGGGACGATCGGCACGCCGGCCAGGACGGCCAGCCGGGCCGCGCCGGAGCGGCCGCGGTACAGCCGGCCGTCCGGCGAGCGGGTGCCCTCCGGGTAGACCACCACCGCGCCGCCCGCCTTGAGCACCGGGATCGCGCCGTCGATAGCGGCCAGCGCGGCTCGCCCGCCGGTCCGCTCGACCGGGATCGTGCCGAGGCCGTTCAGCACGCTGCGGGTGATCCAGCCGCCCACGCCCTTGAGGCGGTACGCGTCGGCCTTGACCCAGTACGCCAGATGCCGGGACAGGGTCGAGCCGATGAAGAGCTGATCGGCGGCCGAGATGTGGTTGCCGGCGAAGATCACGCCACCGGTCCGCGGCACGTTCTCGCGGCCCTCGACATGGGGTCGCCAGCCGTACGCCAGCGAGGCGCCGACCGTGAGCTTGCCGATCGTGTAGAGCGGGGGCAACGCACTCTCCCGGAGCGAGGCGATATTGACCAGAAATGTCGCGAGCTTACGACGGGGCACCTTACGCAGCTCTTCTGATCTTGGCAAAGCCCGGGTGGCGGCGATTCTCCTTTCGGCTCGGGTGCCGGTGGTTCAGATCGCCCGGGACAGCGAGACGGCGAACATGCCGGCCGGGTCCGTCCACCAGTGATCCAGCTCGAAGCCCGCCTCGGCCAGCTCGGCCCGGACGCCCTCGCGACGGAACTTGGCGGAGATCTCGGTTCGCATCTCCTCCCCGTCGGCGAAGTCTGCCGTCAGCCCGATGTCCGCGACCGTGACCCGCATGGCGCGGGTGGCCCGGAGACGCATTTCGATCCATTCGTGCTCGGCGTCCCACAAGGCGACGTGTTCGAAAGCCGCCGGGTCGAAGTCCGCGCCCAGGCTGCGGTTGAGGACGTGCAGGACATTCCGGTTGAACTCGGCCGTCACGCCGGCCGCGTCGTCGTAGGCCGGCACCAGCACGGACGGTGACTTCACCAGGTCGGTGCCGAGCAGCAGGTGCTCGCCCTCGCCCAGCACCGCCCGGACGTCGGCGAAGAAAGCCGCCCGCTCGGCCGGGTCGAAGTTGCCGATCGTGCCGCCCAGGAACGCGATCAGCCGGTCGCCGCCGGACGGCAGGAATTTCAGGTGGCGGGTGATGTCCCCGACGATGTTGTGCACCGTCAGACCCGGGTATTCGGCGGTGATCCGCACGGCGGCGTCGGTCAGCGCGGACGGTGAGACGTCCATCGGCACGAACGTCTCCAGGCCGGTGAGCGCCTCCAGCAGCAGCCGCGTCTTCGTCGAGTAGCCGCTGCCCAGCTCGATGAGAGTCCGGGCGTGCGTGTGCCGGGCGATGCCGTCCGCGTGCGCCGCGAGGATCTGCCGCTCGCACCGGGTCGGGTAATACTCCGGCAGCTCGGTGATCTGCTCGAAGAGCTCGCTGCCGCGCTCGTCGTAGAACCACTTCGGCGGCAGCCACTTCGGCGACGCGGTGAGCCCGGTGGTCACGTCGGCCCGCAGCGTGCGGGCCAGTTCGTCGGCGTCCAGATGGACCTCGAGGTTCATGTTTCTCCCAACGGGGTCAGGGTGAGCTTCTCGGAGTCGGCGACGAGCAGCGTGCGGTCGGGGACCTGCCGCCAGGCCGGGTCGTCGTCGAGTGGTTCGGAGGCGATCAGCACGAAATCGTCGCTGCGGCGCACCGACAGCGAATGGCCCGCGGTCGTGGCGACCACCGTCGAGCCGTCGGTGAGCAGCAGGTTCAGCCGCGACTCGGGGGCGACCAGCGACACCGAGGCGAGCACGTTCGCGACCGCGGAGGCCGCGGGCACGCCGGTCCGGAGCTGGTCGTGGACCAGCGCCCAGAGCAGCGCCGAGTCGGTCGGCGCCTCCAGCACCAGCAAGTCTTCGACGGGCAGCGCGGCGGCCAGTTTCGCGATCGAGCGCGGCCAGCCGACCACTTGGCCGTTGTGGCTGAACAGCCACGGGCCGGCGCCGAACGGTGCGGCGGCCGACTCGGTCACCGGCATGCCGGCGGTGGCGGAGCGTACCGCCGCCAGCACCGCACCGGCCGTGACCGACGCGGCCAGCGCGGGCAGCGTCGTGTCGCTCCACATCGGAGTGTCGCGCCGGTAGCGGACCGGGCCGGCCGGGGTGAACCAGCCGGCGCCGAAACCGTCCGCGTTGATGGTGCCGCCGCCGCGCATGTCCCGCGGCGCCCACGACTGGTGGCACAGCGAGTGCGCCGGCTCGAAAAGCAGCCGGGACAACGGGATCGGCGGCCCCAGATAGGCCAGATGACGGCACATCAGGCATCCCGCGCGCAGCGGAAGCCGCTGAAGATCTGCCGGCGGATCGGGTAGTCCCAGTTGCGGAACGTGCCCCGACACGCCGACGCGTCGGTGCCGAACGAGCCGCCGCGGAGCACCTTGTAGTCCGGGCCGAAGAAGACCTCGGAATACTCCCGGTACGGGAACGCGACGAAGCCCGGATAGCCCCGGAAATCGGTCGACGTCCACTCCCAGACATCACCGATCATCTGATGTACGCCCTCCGGTGTCGCTCCCGCCGGATAGGCGCCGACCGGAGCGGGCTGCAGGTGCCGCTGACCGAGGTTGGCGTGGTTCGCCGCCGGATCGTCGTCGCCCCACGGGTAGCGGCGCGAGCGCCCGGTCGCCGCGTCGAAACGGGCCGCCTTCTCCCATTCCGCCTCGGTGGGCAGCCGTTTACCGGCCCATGCCGCGTACGCTTCGGCCTCGTAATAGCAGACATGGACCACGGGAGCGTCGTCGACCACGCGCGCGGTGCGGCCGAACGTGGTGGCCGCCCAGCCGTCCCCGTCCCGTTGCCAGTGCTGGGGAGCGGTCAGCCCGGCGGCCTGCCGATGCGCCCAGCCGTCCGCGGACCACCAGCGCGGATCGTCGTATCCGCGATCGGCGATGAACGCCGCGTACTGCCCGTTGGTGACCGGCGCCCGGTCGATGTGGAACGCCGCGACCTCGACGCGGTGGGCGGGCCGTTCGTTGTCGAGGGCCCACGGCTCGGTGCTGGTGCCCATCGTGAACGGCCCGGCCGGGATCAGCACCGACCCGGCCACCGCACCGGCGGAGGACGGCGGCGGGGGAGCAGTCAGGGCGGGTGCACCGGCTCGTAACTGGTGCGTGGCCAGCATGGTCTCGTCGTGCTGCTGCTCGTGCTGCACGATCATGCCGAACGCGAACCCCTGCTCGACCAGGGGACTGCCGTCCAGGCTGATCCGGTCGAGCACGTCGAGGACCTTGTCGCGCACGCTCGACACGTATCGCCGGGCCTCGGCCGGGCCGAGCAGCGGCAGCGCCGGACGGTCGCGGCGCGGGTGCTGGAACGCGTCGTACAACTCGTCGATGTCGCGGCGCACCGGCTCGCGGCCGCCGACGTCGCGGACCAGCCAGAGCTCCTCCTGGTTGCCGACGTGCGCGAGGTCCCAGACCAGCGGCGACATCAGCGGCGAATGCTGCCGGACGAGGTCGCCGTCGTCCACCGCCTCGGTCAGCGTGACGGTGCGGTCCCGCGCGCGTTCCAGCTCGACGGCGACCCGGTCGCGCAGACGGTCGGTCTCGTAGCTCATCGGTGCTCCTCGGGGTCGTCGCGCAGGCGCCGGTGGATGGTGTCGAGGACGTGGTCGTGCAGGGCGGGCGATAAGCCGGTGCGGCCGAGGCGCGCGGCGGTGAGCCCGGCCAGGGCGGTAGCGGCCCGGTGCAGGCGGCGGTCGGCGAGACCGCGGCGCCACGCCACCGCCCAGCGGTCCGCCACCGGGGCGGTCAGCTCCAGGGCGGCCGCGGTGGTCGCCGCGTCGAGGAGCAGCGCGCTGAGCATCGCGACCGGGACGAACCAGTCCTGACCGCGCTGCGCGTCGAGGTAGCGGACCTCCAGGTAGCCGCGCGGGCGTACCGGCGGGAAGAGAAGGCTCAGGTGGTAGCCGACGTCGTCGGCGGTGGGCGGGAACGGCAGCGCGCCGCGCACCCAGTCGCGCAGGGTCAGCCCGGGCGGCGGATCCCACGCCTCGCCGTCGCGCCGGACGCAGAGGACGGGGGCGTCGAGCGCGAACCGCACCCAACCGGCGGCCGGATCGCTTGGCGGACCGATCGGCGGGTGGGTGAGCCGCGGGTCCATGCCCCACCACGCGGCCATCCGCGCGGAGGCGAGGCCGTCGCGGGCCGAGTTGGCGAACAGGGCGATCAGCGGCGGTCCCAGCGCCAGCACCGCCGCCCAGCGCTCGGGCAGCTCGGCGGCCGGACCCGCGTCGAGGCAGACCTGCAGGCCGGCGGTGCTGCACATCATGGTGCGGCCGTGCCGGCCGCGGGCGTCGAAGGACCGCTCCATCGCCGTGTATCGCGGCGTGTGCAGGATGCGGTGCGGCGGACGGTGCTGGTCGATGCCCTGCTCGCCCAGCGTGAGACCGGCTGCGTCGAGCAGCCCGGTGAGATGGGCGAGGTCGGTGCTGACGGCCCGGTGCAACGCGGTCAACGAGACCGCGGGGGCCGAGGAGATCTCGATCTGGCCGCCCGGTTCGACGGTGAGCACGCCACCGGCGGGCAGTGGCTGCGGCGGGTCCGGCGGATCGAGGGTGGCCGGGGTGTGCCGGCCCAGTGCGTGCCGGAGGGTTCCGGCGTCGAGCGGCGCCCGGGGCGCCGCGGTGTGGTGCAAGGTCCATTCGAGCTCGGCGCCGATGCGGGCGGGCGGGCCGGTCTTGAAGCAGATGGCGCGGATGTGCGCCTCCACTTCCTCCTGGGAGCGCAGCGCCCGGCGGGTGGCCGTCGCCGCGTCGCGATCGAGGGTTGTCATCGGGTGACCTCCGGTTTCCGATTACGTCCCGGCACATTACGAGCACCCTCCGACATTTTCTCGAACAGTGGGCGTCCCGGTGTGCGCATACGGAGTCCGTACGCTGGGAAATTGTCTATTTTGTGACCTGAGTCACCGGGGCTTTTCTGCCCAGCCGGCGCTGGACGAGGAACCCGGCGCCGGTGACGGACGCCGCGATCGAACCGGCCAGCAGCAGCCCGAGCAGGGGCCGGTCGGCGAAGGCGGCACCGCCCAGATAGCCGAGCAGAGACGCCTGGGCGGCCCACACCAGCACACCGCCCGCGGTGTACCAGGCGAACCGCACCGCGGGATAGCCGACGACACCGGCCGCGAGCGCCGTCGTCGAGCGGCCGCCGGGCAGGTAGCGCGCGAAGACGATAACCAGCCCGCCGCGGCTGTGCAGGAGGCGGTGGACCCGGCTGTGCAGGGCGAGCGCCCGGCGGTTGCTCGCCACCGCCTTCGCGCCGCTGCGGCCCACCCGGAACGACAACCAGTCACCGGCGAACGCGCCGGCGGCGGCCACCAGCAGCAGCAACGCCACCTGCGGCCGGCCGGTGCCGGCCGCGGCCACCCCGCACGCCACCACGGTCGTCTCGCTGGGCATGAACGGCAGCAGCGCGTCGAGGCCCGCGACCAGGAACACCACGGCGAAGACCCACGGGCTGGCGGCGATTCCGTCCACATAGTGCGACATGCGGTAACCATGCGGTACCAATGTGTACGGCGATCGACGACGGTCTGTCTAGCCGGGAGGACGGCGGAAGACGCCGTACCACCAGGTCTCGGCCAGTTCGCGGGCGAAAACGGCGTCGTCGGCCGGATCCCCGGCGGTGGCCTGGTCCACGATGGCCTGTTCGCCGCCGACCACGACCACCCGGGTCACCGCCACCGCGTCGATGGTGGCGGGCGCGCGGCCCGCCTTCTGCTCGGTCCGGATCATCTCGATCGTGCGGTCGGTGAACTGCTTGAGCTCGTTCGCCCAGACTTCCCGTACGGACACGTCGTAGGTGGCGACCTCGGTGATCGCACGGCGTAGCGGGGCCTGGTCGCGATAGATCCGTAGAACGTTCTCGAAGGTCTCGGCGAGACGGTCGAGTCCGTCGGCCGGCTCCCACGCCGTGGTGGTCTCGAACGCCGAGCCGGTGAGGTCGGTGGTCAGCCGCAGGATCAGGTCGATCTTGTCGCGGAAGTGGCTGTAGAACGTCGAACGGGCCACGCCGGCCTCGGCGCAGATCTCCTGCACGCCCATCTCGGTGAAGCTGGCCCCGTTCACCAGCAGCCGCCGGGTCGCGGCCAGGATGCCGGCCTCGGCCGTGGTCGGGCGGCCAACCTGCGCGGAGCGCCGCCGGGTGGTCGAAGCCATGCCCAGATCATAGGGCCCTTGCCGGGCGCAACGAGCGTCACACTCCGCTGCGCCCGGACAGGCTGTAGCTTATTTCCGGACGCGATGTCCGGACGTAGCGAACAGAAAAAGGGGAATCTCTTGAGCGAGAGTGTCGAGGCGGTTGCGCGCAAGGCGTACGAGGCCCTCACCCAGAGTTTCGAAACCGGTCAGTGGGACGGCTTCTTCGAGCTTTTCGGCCCCGAGGCCGACGTGATCCTGCCGGCCCCCGCCACCGGTCGTTTCACCGGCGCCGAGGGCCGGGCGAAGGCCGTCGAGTTCTTCAGCAACTTCACCGCCGGGGTGGCTCAGCTCGGCGAGGTCGAGATCATCGGCCAGACCGTCGCAGCGGACCGCATGATCTTCGAGGACCGCGCGAAGGGCACCGTCGGTGGTGAGCCCTACGAGGCGTATCACTGCATCCACATCATCGTGCAGGACGGCAAGGTCGCCGGCTTCCACGAGTACAACCGTCCGGTCTGACGGTCACCGCGCCTTCGCCGAGGCGTACTCCCGGAAACGCTGCACCGCGCCGCCGCTGATCGCACGGCCGTGACCGAAGACGGCGTGCTCGAAAGTGAAGGTGGCGATCTTCGCGATGCTGCGGTTCTCCTCGGCGGGATCGACGGACGACATCCGCGGGGCGGCGGCCACCTTGCCGCCCCGGGCGCCGGTGGCGGCGTCCCCGGTGAACAGGATGCCGCCGGCCCGGTCGAGCAGATAGGACACGTGACCCCGAGTGTGCCCGGGCGTGTGCAGGGCGGTGAAGCCGGTGATCGGCTCCGACTCGTCGCCCGTGATCAGCTGATCGATCTTGGTCGGCTCGGGGTCCTTGAGCACGAGCTTGACCAGGCGGTTCGGCGCGACGCGCTCGATCGCCCCGGTGATCACCGGGGCGTCGGCGGCGTGCGCGAACACCCGGGCGCCGGAGCGGCGGCGCAGGTCGGCCACGTTGCCGATGTGGTCGGGATGGTGGTGCGTGAGCAGCACGGTCGTTACGTCGCCGACGGTCTTGCGGATCTCGGCCAGGGCCTTGTCGATCCGCGCCGATCGGCCGGGCAGCCCGGTGTCGACCAGCACCACACCCTCGTCGGTGATCACCAGATGAACGTGGACAAATCCGAGGTTCAGCTCGAAAACGCCGTCGACGACTTCACGCACGGCGGCAGTCTATGCTGCGGCGCGCCCTGGTTGTCCCACCCCAGTCACCGACGCGGGGTGGGCCGTAATTACGGGATACCACGGTCCGCGTCACGTCCGCTCGCTTTCCACAGCGGGCCCTTCGTCCACAGGCCGCCCGCGGGCCGGCGTCGCGGTGGGTCAGACTTGCCGCACGCAGGTGAACGGACGGAGGGTCGAGGCATGACGGATCTGATCGGCGGGCCGGGCGACACGCTGGGCGACGCTTCGGTGCGAGATTTCGTGGTGGACCGGCTCGCGTCGGCCGACCTGGACGGGCGCTCGGTCCTGGTGATCGTGCCGGACGCCACCCGCAGCTCGCCGTTGCCACTGCTGCTGTCCGCCGTCCACGAGGCGCTGCACGGGCGGGCCGCGGCCGTGACGGTGATGGTCGCGCTCGGCACGCACGCCCCGATGGACGACGCCCACCTGGCGAAACACCTCGGCGGCCCCTATCCCGGATTTACCGTGCGTAACCACGAGTGGTGGCGCCCGGAGGAGCTCGTGTCGATCGGCACGATCGGCGCCGACCGGGTGGCCGAGCTGTCCGAGGGCCGGATGAAGGAGGACGTCGACGTCGTCATCAACCGGGCCGTCGTGGAGCACGACGTGTGCCTGGTGATCGGCCCGGTGTTCCCGCACGAGGTGGTCGGCTTCTCCGGCGGCAACAAGTATTTCGTGCCCGGGGTGGCCGGCCAGGGGATCATCGACTTCTCGCATTGGCTCGGCGCCCTCATCACCAGCGCGCAGATCATCGGCACCCGGGGCATCACCCCGGTGCGAGCCCTGATCGACCAGGCCGCCGCGATGATCCCGAGCCGCCGGCTGGCGTTGTGCCTGGTGGTCGAGTCGGGGTCGGGCGCGCTGCACGCGGCGGCGTTCGGCACGCCGGAGGAGGCGTGGGCCGCGGCCTCGGACATCTCCGCGCAGACCCACGTCGAATATCTGGACGCCCCGGTCAACAGGGTGCTGTCGATCATTCCGGAGAAGTACGACGACATGTGGACCGGCGCGAAGGGGTTCTACAAGGTCGAGCCGATCGTCGCGGACGGCGGGCAGGTCATCCTGTACGCCCCGCACATCACCACCATCTCGGCGATGCACCCGGAGATCGACCAGATCGGCTACCACTGCCGCGACTACTTCCTCAAACAGTGGGACAAGTTCCGCGACTATCACTGGGGCGTGCTCGCGCACTCCACCCACCTCCGCGGGGCCGGCACGTTCGACCTGGTCGGCGGCGAGCAGGATCGGGTGACGGTGACGCTGGCCACCGGGATTCCGGAGCCGGTCGTGCGCCGGGCCAACCTGGACTACCTGGATCCGGCCGAGGTCGCCGCGATCGCCGACGATCCGTCGACGTTCGTGGTGCCGGACGCCGGCGAGGTCCTGTTCCGGCTGCGGGAGGGGCTGCGGTGAGCGACGCTTTCGCCGACGAGGTGCTGGGCCGCGTCGCCTCGGCCCTGACCGGGGTGGACCGCCTCGGGGTGGCGTTCTCCGGCGGCGTCGACTCGTCGGTGCTGCTCGCGCTGGCGGCCCGCACGCTCGGCACGCACCGGGTGGTCGCGATCATGGGCGTCTCGCCCAGCCTCGCGTCGGACGAGCGGCTCGCCGCCTACGGGGTCGCGCGGTTCGTGGGCGTGCCGGTGGTGGAGATCGAGACCCGCGAGGGCGACCGGCCGGAGTATCGGGCCAACGGGCCGGACCGGTGCTTCTACTGCAAGGACGAGTTGTTCACCCGGATCGACGACGCGGTGGTGGCGGCGCACGGGCTGGACGCGGTGGCGTACGGGGAGAACGCCGACGACGCCCGCCGCCCGGACCGTCCGGGCAGTCGCGCGGCCACCCAGCATCGCGTGTTGCGCCCGCTCGCCGATCTGGGGCTGTCCAAGGCGGACGTGCGGCGGGTGGCGCGGGCGTTCGCGCTGCCGAGTGCCGACAAGCCGGCGGCGCCCTGCCTGGCCTCGCGGATCCCGCACTTCGCCGAGGTCACCCCGGCGAAGCTGGAGCAGATCGAGAAGGCCGAGGCGGCACTGCGCCGGCTCGGTTTCGGCGACCTGCGGGTCCGCCATCACGGCGAGATCGCCCGCATCGAGCTGCCGGCCGCCGATCTCGTCCGCGCCGTGACCGATCCGCTGCGCGCGCGAGTGCACGCCGCGGTGGTCGGGGCCGGGTTCCGCTTCGCGGCGGTGGACGTGGCCGGGGTGCAGTCGGGAGCGTTCACGCTTCCCCTGGTGACGGCGGCGGCCGATGTCTGAGCTCGACTCGTACGCCGATCTGGATCTCGGCCGGGCGGCCCGCCGGGGCTACCCGGAGGCCGTCTACTGCGAGGGCAAGACCCCGGAGCAGGTCGCCGGGATCGCGGCGGCCGTCGGTGCGCGACCGGACGTCACCACGCTGTTCACCCGAGCCGGCGAGGACCACGCGGCGGAGGTGCTACGCGCGTTGCCCGACGCGCACTACTTCTCCGAGGCGCGGTTGCTGGCCTGGCCACCAGCGCCACCCCCGCCGACCGGCGGAACGGTCCTGGTCGTCGCCGCGGGCACGTCGGACACCCCGGTCGCGGCCGAGGCCCTGCTGACCGCGCGTTTTCTGGGCCGTCGGACGAAGATGGTCGCCGACGTCGGGGTGGCCGGGCTGCACCGCATCCTGGGACGGCTCGACGACCTGCGCGCGGCCGACGCGATCGTGGTGGCGGCGGGCATGGACGGCGCGTTGCCGAGCGTGGTGGCCGGGCTGGTGTCGGTGCCGGTGGTGGCGCTGCCGACGTCGGTCGGTTACGGGGCCGCGTTCGGCGGGATCGCGGCGCTGCTGGCGATGCTGAACGCCTGCGCGCCCGGGGTCGCGGTGGTCAACATCGACAACGGGTACGGCGCGGGACACCTGGCCGCCCAGATCGCCGCGGTCCGGCGATGAGCGGGCGGCACCTCTGGATCGACGCGTCCGCCGGGATCGCGGGGGACATGCTGCTCGGAGCGCTGATCGACGCCGGAGCCCCCCTCGACGCGATACAAACGGCCGTCGACGCGACCATCCCCGGCTCGGTGCGGATCGACGTGCGCGAGGTGTCGCGGGCCGGCCTGCGAGCCCTCAAGGCCGACGTGGTTCCGCTGGTCGACGACCCGCCGCACCGCACGTGGCGGTCCATCCGGGCGGTCGTGACCGGGCGGGCCGGGGAGGTGTTCGCGCGGCTGGCGCGGGCCGAGGCGGCCGTGCACGGGGTCGCCGAGGAAGACGTGCATTTCCACGAGGTCGGGGCGCTCGACTCGATCGCCGACGTGGTGGGCGTCGCGGCGGCGCTCGACGCGCTCGGCGTCGGCAGCGTCTCGGCCAGTGCGGTGGCGCTCGGGTCGGGCACGGCGCGGACGGCCCACGGGCGCCTGCCGGTTCCGGTGCCGGCGGTGACCGAGCTGGCCCGCGGCTGGCAGGTCAGCGGCGGCGGGCCGGGGGAGCTCGCCACCCCGACCGGGATGGCCCTGATCCGGACCCTGGCGTCGCGTTGCGAGTCGTTGCCGTCGATGACGATCGACACCGCGGGCACCGGAGCGGGCACCCGGGACAATCCGGACCGGCCCAACGTGGTGCGCGTGGTGCTCGGCGCGGCCGAAGCGGACCACGGCCGCCAGGAGGACGCCGTGCTGCTCGAGGCCAATGTCGACGATCTCGATCCGCGTCTGTGGCCCGGTGTCCTGGCGAGCCTGCTGCGGGCCGGTGCCGCCGACGCGTGGCTGGTGCCGATCCTGATGAAAAAGGGCCGGCCCGCGCACACGCTGACGGTGCTCTGCGATCCGGCGGCGGTCCCGGCCGTACGGGACGCGATCTTCCAGGAGACGAGCACGCTGGGGGTGCGCGAAGCGGCGCGGCGCAAGACCACTCTAAAACGAACGTTCGTTCCGGTCACCGTCGGCGGCGTGACCGTCGCCGTCAAGATCGGCCACGCGAACGGCGTCATCGTCCAGGCCATGCCCGAGTTCTCCGACGTGGCCGCGCTGGCCGAGAAGCTCGGCGTGCCGGAGCGGGTCGCCCTGACGCGGGCACTCGCCGCCGCGACCGAGGCGGGACTGATCCCGGGGGAGTCAGCCCCGGTTCAATAGCCAGATGGCCAGGTTCAGGGCGGCGGCGTACGAGACCCAGAGCCAATACGGCACCAGCAGCCACGCCGCCACCCGGCGCACCCGCCAGAACCCCGCCACGGTGGCGGCGATCAGCACCCAGAGCAGGGCGATGTCCGCGAACGCGAGACCGTAGCGACCGAACCCGAAGAACAACGGCGTCCACGCGGCGTTCAGCACGAGCTGCGCCGCGTACGTCCACAACGGCCCGGTGAAACCCGCACGGCGCCACGCCAGCCAGCCGGCGAGCGCGATCATCGCGTACAGGATGGTCCAGGCCGGACCGAACAGCGCGGACGGTGGCGCCCACCCCGGCCGGCGCAGCGACTCGTACTCGGCGGCGGTCCCGGCGACCCCGAGCGCGCCGATGGCCGCGGCGGCGAACACGGCAGCGGCGAAACCCGCGAGCCCCCACCACGGTCGCGAGTGCAGCCTGAGCTGGGAGGTTGTCATACGGAGGGTGATTCCCAGGTTGACAATCCGCAAACTGCGAGGGTTTTCCCTATTTCAAAACATAGACCCTCGTAGATAGCGTCTCCCTCGATAACCAGACGGTGCCGGCTTGACGGCCGCGCCGGATGTCGAGCCCCGCCCGACTACCCCCGCGGGCGGGAAAGGAGTACGCGAGATGTCCCGAAGAACCCCCATGCTCATCGCCGTCGGGACCGCGGTCGCGGCCGTCGCGGCGTTGACCTCCGGGCCCGCGATCGCCCAGCCCGCCGGACCGTCGGCGCAACCCGCCGCGGACGGCGTGGCCACGGCCGACGCCCTCGTCGCCAGCCGGCCCCAGGCGCTCCACGCGACCAGCCACGACACGTTCCACCAGCGCGCCGTCTACAAGTCCGCCGGCCACAACTACGTCTCGTACGAGCGTACGTACAAGGGTCTTCCGGTGATCGGCGGCGACCTCGTGGTCGTCACCGACGCGGCCGGCAAGACGACGTTCACCTCGGTGGCGCAGAGCAGCTCGATCGGCGAGCTGTCGACCGCGCCGGCGATCTCCGACAGCGCCGCCGTCGCGACCGCGAAGAAGCAGCTCAAGTCGGTGTCCGGCGTCGAGTCCACGAAACTGGTCGTGGTCGCCGACGAGGGCAAGGCGGCCACCCTGGCGTGGGAGTCCACCCTCAACGGTGTCGGCGCCGAAGGCCCGAGCCGGCTGACCGTCGACGTGGACGCGACCTCCGGCCAGGTGCTGAGCACGTACGAGCACGTCACCGACGTCACCGGCACCGGGACCGGCTGGATCAACGGCTCGGTGTCGCTGAACACCACCCAGTCCGGCTCGACGTTCTCCATGCGTGACCCGGCCACCACGAACCTGAGCTGCCAGGACGCCTCCACCCGCGTGGTGTTCAGCGGTTCGGACAACGTGTGGGGCAACGGCGTCGCGACCAACAAGGAGACCGGCTGCGTCGACGCGCTCTACGTGGCGCAGAAGCAGAAGTCGATGCTGTCCTCGTGGCTGGGCCGCAACGGACAGAACGGCAACAACGGCGCGTGGCCGTTGCGCGTCGGCCTCAACGACGAGAACGCGTACTACGACGGCACCCAGGTCCAGATCGGCCACAACACCGCCGGTCGCTGGATCTCGTCGCTCGACGTCGTCGGCCACGAGCTGGGCCACGGCATCGACGACACCACCCCGGGCCGGATCTCGCGCGGCGGCACCCAGGAGTTCGTCGCCGACACGTTCGGCGCGGCCACCGAGGCGTTCGCGGCGAACCCGAACGACCCGGCCGACTTCCAGGTCGGCGAAGAGGTCAACCTGGTCGGCTCCGGCCCCATCCGCTACATGTACAACCCGTCGCTGGCCGGCGACGCCAACTGCTACTCGAGCAGCGTCCCGGGCTCCGAGGTGCACGCCGCGGCCGGCCCCGGCAACCACTGGTTCTACCTGCTGTCGCAGGGCACCGGCGCGAGCCCGGCCAGCCCGACCTGCAACGGCTCCACGGTGACGGGCGTCGGCATCCAGAACGCCATCAAGATCATGTACAACGCGATGCTGATGAAGACGTCGAGCTCCTCGTACCTGCGCTACCGCGTGTGGACGCTGCAGGCCGCGAAGAACCTGACCCCCGGCAACTGCACCCTGTTCAACTCGACCAAGGCCGCCTGGACCGCGGTGAGCGTGCCGGCCCAGTCCGGCGAGCCCACCTGCTGACCAACCTCGAGATGAGGGGCCGGCGCGATCATGCGCCGGCCCCTTTCCCCGTACGCCTCGGCGATCCCCCCACGGGTCAACGTTCCCCGTACGCCCGGGTCCACCCCCACCCCCAGGCATTCCCCGTACGCGTCCCCGAGCCCCCATGCACCTCGGCGCGTCTTCTCAAGGGGTGATACGCGCCTTGATCGCCTCGCGTTCGGTCATCGCGCGATACCCCTCCGGCACGTCGGCCAGCCCGATCGCCAGGTCGAAGACGCGGCCGGGCTCGACGGTGCCGTCCAGGATGTCCGGCATCAGCTCTTCGATGTACGCGCGTACGGGCGCCGACCCGCCGGTGAGCGTGAGCCCGCGACGGTAGAACGGCACGCCCGTCGGCGCCTCCCCGTATTGCGGGACGCCGATGCTGCTGATCACGCCGCCGGTCCGTACGACGCCCATCGCCTGCTCGATCGCCTCCCGGAAGCCGACCGCCTCGATCACGCGATGGGTGCCGTCACCGCCGGTCAGCTCACGCACCTTCTCGACACCCTCGTCGCCCCGCTCGGCCACGACGTCGGTGGCCCCGAACTCGCGGCCCAGGTCGGTCCGCTCCTTGTGCCGCCCCATCAGGATGATCCGCTCGGCCCCGAGCCGCCTCGACGCCAGCACGGCCGAGAGCCCGACCGCGCCGTCCCCGATCACCGTCACCGTGGTCCGCGGGTTCACGCCGGCCCGCACCGCCCCGTGATGCCCCGTCGCGTACACGTCGGTGAGCGAGAGCAGCGACGGCATCAGCACCGAGTCGGCCGCCACCGGCAGCTTGATCAGCGTGCTGTCGGCCAGCGGCACCCGTACGGCCTCGGCCTGCGCACCCGGGATCGCGTACGAGAACGACCCACCGTGCCGGCAGTTGTTGAACCGCCCGTCCCGGCAGAGGTCACACGTCCCGTCCGAGAACGCCCAGGGCGAGACGACGAGGTCACCGCGTTTGAGGCTGCCGACCGCCGCCCCGACCTCCTCGACGACCCCGATGAACTCGTGCCCGAGTGCTTCCGGCGCGTTGTCCGCGCCCCGGCGGTACCGGTGCAGGTCGCTGCCACAGATCCCGGACTGCAGGACGCGCACGACGACATCCCCGGGCTCCTCGACCGCCGCATCCGGCACGTCCTCCACCCGGATGTCCCCGGCACCGCGCAAGATGGTTGCTTTCATAATCAAAAGCGAACACCGCAATCCCTGATTCGACGACCCGCGCCTCCCAGATACCGGGATGATCCTCGGCAAGGGCGCGTGCCCGGCGCCGCTCGCCCACCTCCCTGCCCAGCTAGGGCGGTTGGGCAGGGAGACCGGCCGTCCAGAGGGCGTAATTCCCCACACTCCCGGCGGGTGCCCGGACCGCGGGCCTGGCAACCTACTGGGGGTCCCATTTCGTGGCGGTCTCGCGCAGGCGGCGTTGCAGGAACGCTCGCTCCGGGCCGTTGCCGGCGAGGTCGAGCGCCTGCCGGTACGCGTCCGCCGCCTCCGCCGTCCGGCCCAGCCGGCGAAGCAGGTCGCCGCGAGCCGCGGGAAGCAGGTGGTATCCGGCCAGCCGCCGGTCCGCGGTCAAGGCGTCCAGGAGCTCCAGCCCGGCCGCGGGTCCGTCGGCCACCGCGACCGCCACCGCCCGGTTCAGCTCGACCAGCGGCGAGGGTGCCACGGTGCGGAGGACGTCGTACAGGGCGACGATCTGTGGCCAGTCGGTGGTCGCGACGTTTGCCGCCTCGTCGTGCACGGCCGCGATGGCGGCCTGCAGGGCGTACGGGCCGGGTGGGCCACCGGTCAGCGCGTCGATCACGAGGCGACGCCCCTCCTCGATCTTGCCGGCGTCCCAGAGGGAGCGGTCCTGGTCGTCGAGCAGCACCAGGTCGCCGCGGACGTCCACCCGCGCGGCGCGGCGGGCGTCGATGAGCAGCATCAGGGCGAGCAGGCCGGCCACCTCCCGCTGCCGGGGCATGAGGCGGCGCAGGATCCGGGCCAGCCGCATCGCCTCGTCGGCCAGGTCGGGGCGCATCAGTGCGGGGCCGCTGGTCGCGGCGTACCCCTCGGTGAAGATCAGATAAATCACCCGGAGCACGGCCGGCAGCCGTACCGGCAGCTCGTGGGCGCGGGGCACCCGGAACGGGATCCGCGCCTCGCGGATCTTGCGTTTCGCCCGCACCAGTCGCTGCGCCATCGTGGCGTTCGGGGTGAGGAACGCGCGGGCGACCTCCGGCGTGGTGAGGCCACCGAGGCAGTTCAGAGTGAGCGCGGTCTGCGCCTCCAGCGCCAGCGACGGGTGGCAGCAGGTGAAGAAGAGGTACAGCCGTTCGTCCGGCTGGTCGTCCGGGTCGGCCCAGCCCGGGTCGGGCTCCGGCGGTGGCGGCTCGTACCGGTCGGCTTCCACCTGCAGCAGGGCCAGCTTCGCCGCCAGCACCTTGTCCCGGCGCAGCAGATCGACCGCCCGGTGGCGGGCCGTGGTCAGCAGCCACGCCGCCGGGCGGTTGGGCACCCCGTCGCGCGGCCACCGCTGCAACGCCGTGGCCACGGCGTCCGCGGCGACCTCCTCGGCCAGGTCGAGGTCACCGAGGGTACGCACGAGCGAGGCCAGCAGACGCCCCCACTCCTCGCGGAAGACCGCTTCGACCGAGTCCGCCGCCGTACCCATCGGTGACCTCCACCCTCATGACGCGCTGTCGAACTCCATGATCGGCCGTACTTCGACCGATCCGTATTTCGCGCCCGGGCACTTCGCCGCCCAGTCGATCGCCGCGTCCAGGTCGGGCACGTCGATCAGGTAGTAGCCGCCGAGGACCTCCCGGGTCTCGGCGAACGGCCCGTCGGTGACCACGCGCTCGCCGTCCTTGACCCGGACGGTGGTGGCCGTCTTGCTGTCCTGCAGAGCCTCTCCACCCGTGCTGGCCTTGGCCTCGTTGATCGCGTTGCTGTACGCCCAGTACTCGTTCATCACCTGCTCGGCCTCGGCCGGGTCGGGCGCGGCGGTGGGTTCCTCGCTGTAGATCAGCAACAGGTAACGCATGATGGTCTCCCTCACGTCGAGTAGCCGCCGATCGGCCGCTTCCATCGTGACGACGATCGGGCGCGGCGTTATCGACATCCCGTACGAGAAATTTTCTACCGGCCGATGTCGAAGAGTCTCAAGCCCCTTCCCGTGGCTGGACGGGCAACGAGATCGTGACCTGTGTTGAACTGGATGGCATGCAGATGCGTCCAGCGGAACTGGCGGCGATCCGGGCCGGCGATGTCGACGTGGCGTTTCGCCGGTGGGAACGGCCTCGGGTCCGGGTCGGTACCCGGATGCGCACCGCGGTGGGACTGGTCGAGGTCATGTCCGTCGACCGCGTGCCGGTGAGCTCGCTGACCGCCTCGGACGCCCGGCGGGCCGGCGCGGCTTCGCTGGCGGCGCTCCGGCAGGAGTTGGATGGTCTGCACCCCGAGCGGCCGGTGTATCGGATCGGATTGCGCTACGCCGGCGCCGATCCGCGGCAGGCGTTGCGGGAGTCGGTCCCGGACGCTGCGGAGATCGACGCGATCGGCGCCTGGCTGGACCGGCTCGACCGCGCCTCGCCGACCGGGACGTGGACCCGGGCGACGCTGCTGCTGATCGACGAACTGCCGGCCACCCGGGCACCCGACCTCGCCCAGCGGATGGGCCGCGACACCCCCTCGTTCAAGCAGAACGTCCGCAAGCTGAAGGAGCGCGGCCTGACCGAATCGCTGGACATCGGGTATCGGCTCTCGCCGCGCGGCGCCGCCGTGCTGGACCACGAGGGCCACCCCCGCCCGTCCCGCGGCAGGGTGGCACCGGAGCCGGGCATCCCGCTGCCCCACCTCGGCGCAGCTGCGACGCGCGCGCTGACCGCGCAGGGCGTGGTCCGGCTCGAGCAGGTGGCCGGGCTGAGTGCCGCCGAGGTGCAGGCACTACACGGGGTCGGGCCATACGCCCTTGGCCGGCTGCGCGCGGCGTTGGACGCAGCCGGCCTGGCTTTCCGCGACGATCCCGGCGCGGCGCGGCGCGGCGCCGCGGCCAAGCGCTGAGCGGGCACGAGCGCACGAACCTGCTCCGCGATCACGAAGATCAGGCCCACGTCCAGCACCGCCGCCCGCCATGCCAGAAACGCCCTGAGCTGCACGACGTGCTCGCCCCACAGGCCGGCGCAGCCACTGCGCCGGCCCCACAGGCCGGCGCAGTGGCTGGAGAAACGCCGTATGCCCCGGGCGGCGCGCATATCCGACATTTCCGGTGACCGGGATGGATAGCCGGCCGCTGCGATGGCCGCGCCGGTGCTCCGGCTCAACGAGTGACCCACGGCGGTTCCATATCGTGGGACTCGCGGCCGCGTACTGAGACCGGCGACCGCATCCTGGACCCGGCGTCCGCGATGCGGGATTCTCGTCCATTGTGGAGCAGCTTTTGTCCGGCAATGTGGCCTTCGCGCGGCGGGCTTTCCCGGCCAGATGTGAACCTTGGAGAGTTATGGCTCGTATGTGGGCGCAACTCTCCAAGGTTCACGAAAAGCCCACGATGTGGCTCCGATATCCCACAAAGCGGAAACACGCGCCCCGCCGCGGAGATCGTCGCGCGACGATGGCGATCCCCGCGGCCGCACCGACCCACGCTGCGCATCGGCGTCGGCCGCGGCTACCCAGGCTGCGCATCGAGGTCGGCCGCGGCTGCCGAGTTGCCCAGTCAGGCCCCAGGTTGCCCAATCAGTCCCCAGGTCAACACGGCTTCTTCTCTGGGCGCGCGGCGTGGTCGAACTCGGCCAGCTCCGCCGCCAATCGCGCATCGAAAGGCGCCGGCTCGAACTTATCCAACTCCAAGTCGGCCTACGGGCGGATCAGCACCTTCAGCGATTCGCGGCGGTCCATCGCCCGATAGCCGTCGGCCACCCCGGCCAGGCCCACCGTCGCGTCGAAGACCCGGCCCGCCGGCACCGCGCCGGACAGGACGTCGGGCAGCAGCAGCTCCATGTAGGCGCGGACCGGCGCCACCCCGCCGGTCAGCGTGACGTTGCGCCGATACAGGGGCATGCCGACCGGCCCGTCAACGTATTGAGGCACACCGATCCGGCTGATCGTGCCCCCGTCGCGCACCACACCCAAGGCTTGCTCGTACGCCTCGACGAAGCCCACCGCCTCGATCACGTAGGGGGAGCCGTCGGTCAGCTCCCGCACTTTGGCGATGCCTTCGGGTCCGCGCTCGGCGACGACATCCGTGGCACCGAACTCGCGGCCCAGGTCGGTGCGCGACTTGTGCCGGCCCATGAGAATGATCCGCTCGGCGCCCATCCGTTTCGCGGCGGCGACCGCGAACAGGCCGACAGCGCCGTCACCGATCACCGTCACCGTGCTGCCCGCGGTCACCCCGGCCCGTAACGCGCCGTGATAGCCGGTCGGATACACGTCGGCCAGCGCCAGCAGCGACGGCAGCAGCGGCGAGTCCTCCGGAACGGGCAGCTTCACCAGCGTGCCGTCGGCCTGCGGCACCCGCACCGCCTCGGCCTGACCGCCGCCGACACCCTTCACCGCCCAGTACCCACCGTTGCGGCAGGACGTGTGCAGACCGGCACGGCAGAAGTCACACGTGCCGTCGCAGTAGGTGTCGGCGGCCACGACCAGGTCACCGCGACGGAAGCGCCGGACGTCGGCGCCGACATCCTCGACCACACCGAGGAACTCGTGGCCGATCGGCCGAGGCGGCGCGTCCGGGTTCATCCTGCGGTGGTACGGGTGCAGGTCGCTGCCACAGACGCAGGACAGCACCACCCGTACGACGGCATCGGTGGGTTGCTCGACGCGGGGGTCGGGTACCTCCTCCATCCGGACGTCGCCGGGCCCATGCAGAAGAATCGCTTTCATAACGACAGCAAATCACTTGACGCAAGGAGACGGGATGGCCGACGCGCGAAGGGGCGACCAGCCCGCCGATGTGGAACTGTCCGGCCACGGGCCGATCGCCGAGATCCGGCTGAACCGGCGCGCGATCTCCACCGCGATGGCCGAGCAACTGACGACGGTGGCCGCCGCGGTGGACGCCACCCGAGCCCGAGCGGTCGTCCTGACCTCCAGCGCGCCGGACGCCTTCTGCGTGGGCGCGGACCTCAAGGAGCGCCACACGCTCACCGACGCCGAGTTCATGACGCAGCGCCTCGTCTTCCGGCGCGCCTTCACCGCCATCCGGGAAATGCCGGTGCCGTCCGTCGCGGCCCTGCACGGCTACGCGCTCGGCGGCGGCTTCGAGCTGGCGCTCAACTGCGACCTGATCGTCGCCGACGAGACCGCCGTGGTCGGCCTCCCCGAGGTGACGGTCGGCATCGTGCCGGGCGGCGGCGGGACACAGCTGTTGCCGCGCCGGGCCGGTTACGGCATCGCGGCCGACCTGATCCTCACCGGCCGGCACGTCCCGGCGGCCGAGGCGCTGCGGCTGGGCCTGGTCGACCGGCTCGTCCCGGCCGGCGACGCGCGAACGGCGGCGACCGAGCTGGCCGAGCGGATCGCCGCCAACTCTCCGGTCGCGGTCGCGAACGCCCGCAACGCGCTGCGGCGCGGCCTCGACGTCGATCTGCCCGCGGGCCTCGACATCGAGGACTCCGCGTGGCGCGCCACGGTTTTCTCGGAGGACCGCCGGGAGGGCGTCCGCGCTTTCGTCGCGAAGCGCAAGCCCCACTGGCGATGAGTCGCTACGTCGTCGCGTAGATGATGTGCCGGTTCGCGGTCACATGCGCCGTGAGGTCCCAGCCGGGTAAGGCCCGGAGCTCGGCTGGCTGCCAATACCGTTTGACCACCTCGAAGCGGCGCCCGTCGTTGAGCTCCCGCTGCTGGCGATCGTCCGGGAGCCGCTCGTGGTGGTAGCTGTCGATCAGGAAGATCCGGCCGCCGGGACGCAGCGCCGCGCTGACCTTCCGCTGGAACGCGGCGAGCCGATCGGCCGGGACGTGCGACAGCCAATAGGCGAAGAACACGACGTCGAACCCGTCGGCGGGCGGCTCCCACTCGAAAAGGTCCGCCTGAACATATACGACATTTCCAGAAGTGCGCGCTCGGTTGATCGCCAATGCCTCAGGAGCGGCATCGACGGCGGTCACGCGTGAGGCCTGCCGAGCCAGCCGCGCCGTCCACCACCCCGTACCCGCGGCCAGCTCGAGCACATCCCCGCCCGGCCCGAACGAATCCAGCGCCCGCGTCACCTCGTCGACGTCGGCGAACCACTTCGCCTCCTCCGACGGGGATTTCGCGTACCGCCCCCGGGCCTGCCACCACTCGTCATACTCCGGTGCCCGCTGCCGGTAATACTCCCGCTGCTCACTCAACCGGTCCATGATCCGCAGACTAGGCGAGGGGTATTTTCCATCGCCATCTATATGTTGGGCGCGCGTCGCCGTATCGTCACCGAGTGCCACCACAGTGACCGTCGACACAGGACCAAACACCGGGGGAGTCCGCCGTGCCAACTCGACGCCAAGTCCTCGCCACCGCCGCCTTAGCCAGCGGAGCCGCCGCGCTCCCGGCCACGCGGAGCGACACCAACGTCTTCCCGCTCGGTGTCGCGAGCGGCGACCCGCTGCCCCACGCCGTCATCCTGTGGACCCGCCTGATGGGCCGGCACCTGAACAGCCGGGTCGAGGTGGAGTGGCAGGTCGCCCGCGACGAGCGCTTCCGGCACATCGAGAAGCACGGCCGCACGACGGCGAGACGAGAGCTCGCCCACTCCGTGCACGTCGACGCGCGCGGCCTCGACGAGGGATGCGAATACTTCTACCGCTTCCGGGCGCTCGGCGAGATCAGCCCGGTCGGCCGGACCAGGACCGCGCCGGGCAGCCGCCTGCGGTTCGGCATCGTGAACTGCCAGGACTTCCAGAACGGCTACTGGCCCGCCTACTGGGGGCTCGCCGACGAAGACCTCGACGTGGTGCTGCACCTCGGCGACTACATCTACGAGTACGACCCGAGCAGCCGCTTCGCCGACCGCAACCACACCACGCCGCAGACCCCGGGGCTCGACCAGCTCGTCACGCTCGACGACTACCGCGCCCGGCACGCCCAGTACAAGGGTGACCCGGCGCTGCAGAAGGCCCACGCGATGGTCCCGTGGATCGTCACCTGGGACGACCACGAGACCGAGAACAACTACGCCGGGCTGGTCGACGAGATCGACGACACCGGCGCCCGGAACCAGACAGTCGCCGCCTTCAAAAAGCAGCGCGCCGCCGCGTACCAGGCCTACTACGAGCACATGCCGATCCGGGCCGACCTGCGCCCCGGCTCGGCCGACCTGCGGATCTTCCGGCGGTTCGACTTCGGACGGCTGCTGCGCCTCAACGTGCTCGACACCCGCCAGTACCGTACCGACCAGCCGGGCGGCTTCCCCGGCGACTTCGGCCTCGCGGAAGCCGGCACCGCGAACACCGCCGGCACCCTCACCGGCGAGGACCAGGAGCGCTGGCTGCGCGCCGGCCTCGACCACTCGCCGGCCCGCTGGAACGTCATCGCGCAGCAGGTCATGATGAGCCGGATCAAGTTCCCGAACCCGACCGGCAACCCGGTTCCGCCGATCGTCGCGAACCTCGACCAGTGGGACGGCTACGCACCGCAGCGCACCCGGCTGCTCACCCATCTGCAGAACGCGCGCGTGGCCAACCCGGTCGTGCTGGCCGGCGACATCCACTCCACCTGGTTCAGCGAGCTGCGCACCGACTTCGACCGCCCGGACCTGGCGCCGGTCGCTGTCGAGTTCACCGCCACCTCGGTCAGCTCGGACTTCCCGATCGCGTTCGACGCGCCGCTGAAGGCGCTCAACCCGACGCTCAACCCGCACGTCCGCTACTTCGACGGGTCGCGCCGCGGCTACCTGCGCTGCACAGTCACGAAGTCGGCGTGGCACACCGACGTGCGTACGGTCGAGACGATCGATGTCCGCCGCACGCCGGTCACGACCTCCGCGGCGTACGTGGTGGAAAGCGGAAGGTCGATGCTGCAGGCCGGGTGAAACTGCGACAATGTCGCGGATGCGGACCAAGCAGCAGCTCACCGACGCCATCCGCCGGGACCGCCGCGCGATCCTCGTGGTCAACGCCCATTCGCGCCGAGGCCGGGTGCTCTACGAACAAACCCGCGCCAAGGTCACTGCCGCGGGTTTCGAGCTGCTTTCCGCGTACGGCGTGGAAAAGCCCGAAGAGTTGGAGAGAGTCCTGGCGGCGGCCATCGACAAGGGTCCTGATCTGTTGATCGCGGGCGGCGGCGATGGCACCATCAGCACGGCGGCGCGGCTGCTGGCCCACCGGGACGTCGCGATGGGCTTGCTGCCGCTGGGCACCACCAACAATTTCGCGCGTACGGCCGGGATTCCGCTCGACCTGGACGCGGCGGTCGCGACGCTCGCCGGCGGCAAGGTGATCGATCTGGACCTCGGGCTGGCCGGCGACGTGGCGTTCACGAACCACGTCGGGATCGGCCTGTCCGCGGAGGTGATGCGCAAGGCGCCGCCGCCGCTGAAGCGGGTGCTGGGCCGGTACGCTTATCCGCTGACCGCGCTCGGACTGCTCGGCGGGCACCGGCCGCTGCGCGTGACGGTCCGCACCGGCGAGCGGCAGCACGTGTTCGTGAGCCACCAGGTGTACGTGGCGAACGGCGGCTTCCACGCGGGACGCCCGATCACCGGCGACGCCGACGCGGACGACCGGCTGCTGATCGCGTACCCGGTCGGCGGCCCGTCACGCCGCACGCTGCTGCGCGAGACGGCCCGCAACGCGGCGACCGGCCCGCGCCGCACCTTGCGCGAGGAGCCGTTCCTCGCGGTGGGGGAGCTGTGGCTGGAGACCGACCGGCCGGCGCGCGTCGAGGTGGACGGCGAGCCGGCCGGCCACACGCCGCTGCGGATCGGCCTCGCCGCGAACGCGCTGCGGGTGATGGCCCCGCCGGACGCGCACGACCGCTAACCGGGCCCGCTCAGGCGTTGGCGACCGCCGGCCTCGCCCTTCCAGGCGTTGGCGACCGTCGGCCGTGCGCTTTCAGGCGTTGGCGACGGCCAGCCGGGCGCGTTCGCGGCCGAACGCGCCCATCGCCAGCGCGCCCACCACCGGGCCGGGGACCAGCAGCCAGAACGCCCAGCGCCAGCCGACCGCGTCGGCCAGCACGGGCACAAGCTGGATGGTGACGACGGTCAGGGCGAACCCGATCGCGGTCTGCGCGGTCAATGCCGTCCCGACGTAGCGCTTGTCGGCGACCTCGCTCAGCGACGTGGAGAAGACGCCGGAGTCCGCGATCACCGCCGCGCCCCAGACGACGGCGAGCAGCACGACAACATTCATCGGGGCGGTGAAGAACAACGGCGACACCACGCAGCACGCGCCGCTGACCACGAGCGCGGTGACCGCCGCCCGGGGCCGGCCGAAACGGTCCGCCGCCCACCCGCCGGCCAGGCATCCGGCCACCCCGGCGAGGCCGATCGCGATGAACGAGAGCAGGTCGACGTGCGCGCCGGCGTGCCCCGCGATCAGGTAACTCGGCAGCCAGGTCCAGAGCGCGTACAGCTCCCACATGTGGCCGAAGTAGGCGACGTTCACCAGCCGGGGACCACGCTGCCCGAACATGGCCAGCGCGTACCGTGGGTGCGGCTTCGGCGGTGTCCCCTGCGCGAACTGCGGACCCTCCCGGACCAGCGTCACCGCCACCAGCGCGCCCAGCACCGCGCACCCGGCCGCCGCGCTCATCACGCCCCGCCACGGCAGGTCACCCAGGCCGCTGATCAGGTGCGGCAGCGCGGACCCGAGGGTGAGCGCGCCGATCATCACGCCGAACGCCAGGCCACGCCGCGCCGGCGGCGCCCACGAGCCGGTAAGCTTCATGCCCACCGGGTACACGCCGGCGAGGAACACACCGGTGAGGAACCGCAGCGGGATCGCACTCGCCAGCCCGTCGACGGCGAGCGCGAAGACACCGGTGCAGGCCGCCGCGAGCAGCGCGCAGACCGCCATCAGCAGATGCGCGCGCACCCGGTCGGCGAGGTTCAGCGCGGTCGAGGTGATCGCGCCGGCCACGAACCCCAGCTGCACCGACGCGGTCAGCCACACCGACGCCGTCTCGCTGATGTGCCACGACGCACGCAACGCCGGAACCACCGCGGACGCGGAGAACCACACGGCCAGACCGAGCACCTGAACGGCGGCGATGAGAGCGCGCTGCGCGCCCGGCTTCCCGAAGCTCATGGCATTCTCTACCACGATCAGCCGCCAGCGATCGACCATGGACGTGCGCCGCCCTCTTTCCGGGACGCGGGCACCGAGCAGCGCCGTTCTGGGCTGCGCCGTTCTGGGCTGCGCCGTTCTGGGCTGCGCCGATCCTCGCCGCGCCGATCCGGGCGGGCCGGGGCGCCGCGCTGATGCGGGCCGCGCGCTGATCACCCCGGCGGCGCCGCGACACGACCGGACGAAGTGGGCCGGTGCGGTGGGCCGGACGCCCGAAGGCGCGACGGTCTGGCGTAACCGGATCGATTCGGTGCGCCCCATGGCTCATCTTGCCGGCGGCGCACTCTCCGGCTCCGGCAGGACCAGGGCTTGAGCGGCGACGACCCGCTGCCCGTCGAAGGTCAGTGCGGGCGACCCGTGCAGGCGGTAGCCCTGCTCCAGCAGGCTACTGACACGAGCACAGAACTCGGCGTCGTCCGGACCCGTGATAAGTCGATACCTCAACGGCTGCGCAAGATCAGACACAACCGCATTCTGCCCGTCCGCCCAGCCTCGCTGTCGGCCGGCTCTGGACATTATGGAGACCTTGGAGACTTGCGCCCACATACGAGCCACAACTCTCCAAGGTCTCCGTCAGGACGGCAAAATCGGTCGAACAAAAGCCACAAGACGGGAGGAAAGAGTATCCATAGTGGACACTGATCCCACATTGTGGACTCGCTGCCACGATGTGGTCGCCGATCCCGTACATCGGACGCTTGTCCCACATCGTGGAGCTGTTCCGCCGATGAGCCGGGCGCCGACGGCGATGAGGCTGGCCTGAGCCGGGCGCCGACGGCGATGAGCCTGGCCTGAACCGGGTGGCGAGGGCGATGAGCCTGGCCTGAGCCGGGCTCGAGCGCTTCAGCCGGAATTGCCCCGCGCGCGGCACATCGCGTCGCCGACGACCACCCCCCACGTCGCCGCACCCGGCCGTTATGTCCCGATTGTCGAGAAGGGGATCGGGCAGTCGGGGCAGGTGCAGTGGGTGAGACTCTCGCAGCGCGCCTCGACGAGCTGGGTGAGCGTGCCGCGCATCGCGGTGAGGTCGGCGATCTTCCGGTCGATCTTGGCGATCTTGGCGATCTTGGCGAGGGCGTGCTGCCGCAGGTCCGTAGACGCGAAAAGCGAGTCGAACTCCGCCAGCCGCAACGGCCGCTCCGCCGTCGGCAACGTGCACGCATCCGGAACCACGAAAGCCATGAACCCGCGGTAAGCCCGTACCCGGGTACCGGTTGCAACCCCGTCAAACATTGCGCACACAAGTGACGCTGCGCATACATCCGCGAAGATCAAGACGCTCTGAGCAGCCAAGACGCTTATATAGACAATACCCGCTGTGATTGCCGACATCGTACAAATTTGAAAGGGACGACTTAGCGTATCGGTGAAACCAAGACGAGGAGCACGTCATGAGTGAGAAGAAGATCATCGCGGTCGTCGGCGCCACCGGTAAGCAGGGCGGCGGGCTCGCCAGGGCGATTCTCGCGGATCCGTACGGCGGCTACGCGGTGCGGGCGCTGACCCGCGACGCGACCACCGAGCGGGCGCAGCAATTAGTCAAGCAGGGCGCCGAGGTGATCGAGGCGAACAACTTCGACGAGGAGAGCCTGGTCCGGGCGTTCCAGGGTGCCCACGGCGCGTTCATCGTCACGAACTTCTGGGAGCACCTGTCGGCCGACAAGGAGTTTCAGGAGGCCACCAACCTCGCCAACGCGGCCCGCCGGGCGGGGTTGAAGCATGTGGTCTGGTCGACCTTCGAGGACACCCGCGACCTGGTCAAGGACGATCGGATGCCGACGCTGCAGGGCCGCTTCAAGGTGCCGCACTTCGACGTCAAGGCCGAGGCCGACGAGCTGTTCCGCGCCTCCGGTGTGCCGACCACGTTCCTGCGGACCACCTTCTACTGGGAGAACCTCGCCGGCAACTGGCGGGCGAACCGTGACGAGGACGGCGTGCTGACGCTGAGCTGGCCGCAGGGCGACTCGCCGCTGGCCGGCATCGCGTCCGACGACATCGGCGCCGTGGCGTACCAGATCCTCAAGGGCGGCGACGAGTTCGCCGGGCAGACGGTCGGCATCGCCGGCGAGTTCCTGACCGGCAACCAGATCGCCGAGGGCCTGACCAGGGCGATCGGCGAGCCCGTCGTCTACCGGCCGCTGACCGCCGACGCGTTCCGGGCGCTGGGCTACGACGAGGGCGGCAACATGCACCAGTACTACGACGAGTTCGCCGACAACTTCCTCGGCCAGCGCGACCTCAACGTGGTGCGCCGGATCCACCCCCGGTTGCAGACCTTCGACGAGTGGCTGCGCCTGCACGCCGACACCATTCCGACCGACTAAGCGCGTACGGTCAAAATCCCTGCCAGATCCATGTCGCTGGGCGTGCCGCCGTATCCGGACTCGGATATCAGGCGGGCGCCCAGCACCGCACTCCAGAACGTCCGGGTCTCCACCCCGGGCGTACGGTCGATGGACCATCCGTTCTTCAACAGCACCGCCTCCAGGTAGCTCTGCGCGCGGCGGAAGAACAACTCCAGGTGCTTCTCGGCGACCGGGTGCAGCTCGGGCCGGAACCGGCTGATCGACATCGCCTGGACCGCGCCGGGCACCGAGCGCATCGCCAGCGCCGCCCGGGAGATCGCCGACCGGAACATCTCCGGCGTGCGTTGCCGCAGGCCCAGCGGCTCGAGCCGGAGCGCCTCGCGCATCAGCGAACCCAGCGCCGCGTGCACGAACAGGCCATCCTTGGAACCGAAGTAGTACGTGATCTGGTGCGGGAAGACCCCGGCGTCGCGGGCGATGTTCGCCACACTCACCGCTTCCAGGCCGTCCCGGGCGAAGAGGGCCATAGCGCTGGTCAGGATGTGGGTTCGGGTGCGGCGGCCCTTTTCGCGTACGGGCTCGGCGATGGACATGCCGTATTTGTATACGGTACAAGTAGGGCACGCAAGCGAGTGGAGGGACGAGCAAGCATGAGGTCGCACGGGGTGGTCATTACCGGCATGGGGGCGCTGACCCCGCTCGGCAGCGACGTGGCGTCGCTGTGGGAGGGGGCCTTAGCGGGACGTTCCGGCGTTCGCCGCATCGACGAGTTCCTCGGCGGTCACGACGAGCTTCCGGTCCGCATCGGCGCACCCATGGCGGCCGACCCGGCCACGTTCCTGGAGCGGGTGCAGGCCCGCCGGATGGACCGCTGCACGCAGGCCGCCCTGGTCGCGGCCCGGCAGGCCTGGCAGGACGCGGGCGCGCCGGAGGTGGACCGCGACCGGCTCGCCGCGGTCATCGGCACCGGCATCGGCGGCGCCACCACGCTGCTCGGCCAGGAACACGTGCTGATGGACGGCGGCCCCCGCAAGGTGTCGCCGCTGTCCGTGCCGATGCTGATGCCGAACGCCGCGGCCGCGCAGGTGAGCATCGAGTTCGGCGCCCGCGCCGGGTCGTACACGACGGCGTCCGCCTGCGCGTCCGGCGCCGACGCCATCGCCCAGGCGGTGCGGCTGATCCGCCTCGGCGAGGCCGACATCGTGATCGCCGGCGGCGCCGAGACGCCGATCCTGCCGATGACCATCGCCGGGTTCTCCCAGGCGCGCACCCTGTCCAAGCGCAACGACGAGCCGGAGCGCGCGTCCCGCCCGTTCGACGCCGCCCGCGACGGGTTCGTGCTCGGCGAGGGCGCCGGAGCGCTGATCATCGAGAGCGAGGAGCACGCGGCCGCGCGCGGTGCCCGCGTGCTGGGGCGCATCGCGGGCATCGGCGTGACCGCCGACGCCTACCACATCACCGGTCCCGACCCGACCGGCAACGGCCAGGTCCGGGCGATCCGGCGGGCGCTGGACGACGCCGGGCTCACCCCGGCCGACGTCGCCCACGTGAACGCGCACTCGACGTCGACGGTGGTCGGCGACCCGGGCGAGGCGACGGCCATCCAGCAGGCGCTGGGCGACCACGTGGTGCTGACCGCGCCGAAGTCCGCGATCGGCCACCTGGTGGGCGCGGCCGGCGCGGTCGAGGGCATCCTGACCATGCTCTCGCTGCGCGACAACGTGGTGCCGCCCACGCTGAACCTGGAGAACCAGGACCCGGACGTCAAACTCGACGTGGTGTCCGGCCGCCCGCGCGAGATCACCCTGCACGCAGCGATCTCGAACTCGTTCGGCTTCGGCGGCCAGAACGTGTCGATCCTGTTCACCAAGGTCTGACGAAGGGCCTACCGGAAGGGCGCGTAACTTACGCACATGGCGTTGTTCACGGTGGACCAGGCGCGCGAGGAACTCGCGCGCCTGTTGCCGGTACTCCAGGAGATGGTCGCGGTCCGGGCCGACATGGTCGAGCTCACCGCCGCGCTGACTCCCGGCGGGATGCCGAGCGATCTCGGCGGGCTGCCCGAGCGCAAGGCGGCCGAGGCGCGGCTCAACGAGCTGATGACCACGGTGCAGGAGACCGGCGCGGAGCTCAAGGGCGTCGCGCCGATCCTCGTCGACTTTCCCGCCGATTTAGACGGCGTCCCGGTGCTGCTGTGCTGGCTCGAGGGCGAGACCGAGCTGCTCTGGTACCACCGCCTCGACCTGGGCTACGCGGGCCGCCGCCGGCTCGCCTAGCCGAACGTGAACACATAGGCGCGAGCCCCCGGCTGCAGAAACTCGATTTCCACGGTCTGCTCGCGGACCCGGCCGTCGGTGCGGATCAGTTGATACATGCGGCCGTAATCGAGCGAGCCGGCGCCCTCCGCGTCGACGTCGACCCCGTGTGACGCGCCGGGCGCCGCGCCGTCCAGGCGGACCCGGAACGGGATCGGCGAGGGTGAATCCGAGTTCAGCACCAGGTGGACGTCGCGGGCGTGGAACCGATACGCGATGGTGCCCGGCGCGGAATCGAGCACCACGCCCTCCTCGCCGATGGTCCAGCGCCCGTCCAGGGTCCATTCGTTCAACCCCAGACCCTTCGCCATCCCGTACGCCCGTGGTTCGTCGAAATCGAAGCCGTCCGGTGAGGCGAAGCGCTCGCTACGGGCGTACCCGAGATAGGTCTCCGGGGAGCGCAGGTGCGACCAGTCCGCCTCGGCCTCGACGCCGGAACCGGTCACCGGCACCGGATCGCGGTCGATGCCGAGCAACTGCTGAATGGTGCGTTCGGAGCGCTCGTAGCGGCCCTCGCCGAAATGCTGGTCGCGGATCGCGCCGTCGCGGTCGACGAAGTACAGCGCCGGCCAGTAGTGATTGTTGAACGCCGACCACACCCCGTACCCGCTGTCGATCGCGACCGGATAGTCGATTTCGCGGTCCACGAGCGAGCGCCGGATCAGTTCCGGGTCCCGTTCGAAGGTGAATTCCGGGGTGTGCACGCCGAGCACCACCAGGCCGTCGTCGCGGTACGCCCGCGACCACGCCCGCACGTACGGCTCGGTCCGCAGCCAATTAATGCAGGTCAACGTCCAGAAGTCGACGAGGACGACCCGGCCGCGCAACTCCGCCGTCTCCAGCGGCGAAGTGTTGAGCCATCCGGTCGCTGCGGCGAGCGAGGGCATGTGCGGCATGCGATCACCTCCCAGGGCGGGGAACGTC
This sequence comes from Actinoplanes sp. TBRC 11911, assembly GCF_012933445.1. GTDB lineage: Bacteria > Actinomycetota > Actinomycetes > Mycobacteriales > Micromonosporaceae > Actinoplanes. Next base: position 93,412 of record NZ_JABBNC010000006.1, on the reverse strand, counting down.
GTCGATGACCCGTACGGTGGCCAGCAGGTCGTCCGGGCCCCGTTCGTAGATCCCGATCCCGGCCTGCGGCTTGACCGCCTGCCCGTCCCAGCGCACGCAGTTGTATTCGACGGCACACCGCACCCCGTCGTCGGTCACCGCGCAGTTCTCCAGGCTGATCCCGCCTTCGGCGAGCGTGCTCTGGAAGTATTCGCGCAGCTCGGCGGTGCCCCGGTAGGTGCCGGTCGGCGGGCTGAACGATCCGTCCGGCTCGAACGAGGCCACCGCCGTCGCCACGTCCGCGGCGTCCAGCGCCGCGAGGAATCGGCCGACCACGTCGCCCGGGTGCGCCTGCGCGGCGCCGAGGATCGCCGGCCGGACCACCCCCTCGCCGTACACGGTGCCCTGGTGGAAATAGGACCGGAAGACCACCGATTCCTCGTCCGGGGACTCGGCCACGACCGCGGCCGGCCAGTCCACCATCCGGCCGTCGACCTCCAGATGCACGGTCAGCTCCAGCACGGCCCGGCCGGGGGTGACGATCGTGGCGCCCCGCTCGACGCGCGCGTGCCTCCGCTCGAGCATCTTGCGGCTGTCGCTCATGAACTGGCGCAGGTGCCGGTGGCCGCGAACCTCGCCGGCGTGCGGGTCGTGCACCACCACCTCGCCGGACCAGATGTCCTCGAGGTCGCGCGCGTGGCCGCTGTTGAGCGCGCTCAGGTATTGGCCCGCGGGGTCGGAGTAACCGACCTGACGGCTGTGCTGCCGCGCCAGCTCGGCGGCGTTGGCGAGGTCCGGAAGCCAGGGCATTCATGTACTCCAAAATGGGGGAGAAGCGGGTCAGAGCAGGCGCTGGCCGCCGTCGATGGTGAAGGACGCCCCGGTCAGCGCGGTATTGGTCATCACGTGCACGGCCAGGTCGGCCACGTCCTCCGGCCCGACCACCCGGCGGACCGGAAGTGTCTCGCGCAGCTCGGCCCGGCGCGCCTCGATCTGGTCGCCGAGCAGCCGCTCGGACAGGTCGGTGTCGACGAACCCGGCGGCGATCACGTTGACCCGCAGCGGCGCGATCTCCAGCGCCAGGTTCTTCACCATCACCGGCAGCGCCGCGGTCAGCGGTGCGGAGAGCACCCCGGACAGGAACGGGTGCTGATCGCCGACGCCGCCCATGAACAGCAGCGTGCCCGGCGCCCGGACCCGGCCGACGGCGGCGCGGGCCAGGTGCAGCGGCAGGAAGAAGTGGTCGTCGACCAGGCGCCTGGCCTCGCGGAAGTCGATGTCGGCGAGCCGCGCGTAGTAGTTGCCGCCGGCCGTCACCAGCACGTGGTCGACCGGGTCCGGCAGGTCGTCGAAGAACTGCGTGAGCTGCTGGGGATCGCCCGCGTCGAACACGGCGGTGCGGTGCGCGTCGACGTCGGCGGCGGCCCGCTTGAGCCGGTCCAGGTCGCGGCCGGTGAGGATGACCTCGGCCCCTTCGGCGCGGGCCCGGCGGGCCGTCGCGAGCCCGATGCCGGCGCTGCCGCCGATGAGAACGACGGTCTGACCCTCCAGGCGCGCGGCCATACACACCTCCGTTGCAGGCGGACGAACCGCCTCATCCTCGCGCGATCACGGGGGTGTTCGCCCCAGTAGAAGTCCCTGGTCGGTACCTGGTCTGCCTTGTGCCTTCGCGCTGCGTATGCCTACCGTCGACGCTACGTAGGAACGACCGCACCGGAGGTGGCGAGAGATGACCACGACGATCACCCTTCCGGGCGGGCCGTCGTCGCCGCGCGTGGTGCAGGCGGCCCGGTTGCTCGCCAACCGCAACGGCACGATGCACAAGCTGCGCGACAAGTACGGGACGGCGTTCACCGTACGCACGTACAGCCTCGGGCCGGTGGTCATGCTCGCCGACCCGGGTGAGGTCCGCCAGCTCTTCATGGCCGGCACCGACGACGTGGACAAGTCGGATGTCAACCTCGGGTCGGTCCTGGGCGCCGAGTCGTTCTTCGCCATCCGCGGGGACGAGCACCGCCGGCAGCGCAAACTGCTCACCCCGCCGTTTCACGGGCGCCGGCTCCGGGCGTACGAAAGCTTGATGGAGGAAGAGACGGTGCGCGAGATGCGCACCTGGCCGCAGGGGCGCGAGTTCGCGGTGATGCCGTCGATGATGCGGATCACGCTGAACATCATCCTGCGGGCGGTGTTCGGCGCGGACGGTGCCGAGCAGGAGGCGTTACGCGGGCTGCTGCCCAGGCTGGTGCGGGTGGCGTCGATGCTGGCGGTGGCGCCGATCCCGAAGACAAAGTACGGCCCATGGGGATATTTCCGGAAATTACGTGACCAGTACGACGTGGTAGTGGACAAACTCATCGACCAGGCCATGCGCGAGGAGAAGGACGGGACGCTGGAGAAGCGCGACGACATCCTCGCCCTGCTCGTGCAGGCCCGCTACGACGACGGCGACCGGATGACCCGCCAGCAGATCCGCGACCAGCTGCTCGGCCTGCTCGCGGCCGGCCACGAGACCACCGCGACCACGCTGGCCTGGGCGGTCGAGCGGATGCGCCGGCACCCGGAGATCATGGCCCGGCTCGACGCGCACGAGCCCGAGCTGCTGGACGCCACGATCATCGAGACGCAACGGGTCCGGCCGGTGATCGAGATGACCGCCCGGCAGATCCAGGCCGAGACGTACGAGCTGGGCCGCTGGGTGCTGCCCCGCGGCACCGTCGCGGCGGCCTGCATCGCGCTGCTGCACGACGACCCGGCGCTGTTCCCCGACCCGCTGACCTTCAAGCCGGACCGCTTCATCGGCGCCAAGCCGGACACGTATGGCTGGATCCCGTTCGGCGGTGGCGTGCGCCGGTGCATCGGCGCGGCCTTCGCGACGATGGAGATGAACGTCGTGCTCAGCACGCTGATCCGCGACTTCGCCGTGGTGGCGACGACGGCTCCGGGGGAGCGGCGGTTCAACCGGGGCATCGCGGTCGCCCCGGCCCGCGGCGGACGTGCCGTGGTGCACCGCAAGTAGGTCATTCGCCGCCGGGCCCGGCGCGGATGGGTCATCGACGACAATCTCACAGACACCAAGCCATCGCGGCCGTCGCTGCGAACCCGTGCCGAGAAGAAAGCACCGGCACGGAAGGACATTCCCATGATGCGACGGCTCGGTGCCGCGGCCGGAGTGAGCGCTCTGCTCGCCGGTTCCCTCTATCTGCTAGGCCCCGGGTCCGCGACGGCTTCCAGCCACCGCGAGGCCCCCCTTGTCGCCGCCGATCCGGCGATCGACAACACCGACCTGTACGCCTTCGTCAGTCCCGAGCGGCCCGGCTACGTCACGTTCATCGCGAACTGGCAGCCGTTCGAGGAGCCCGACGGAGGCCCCAACTTCTACCCGTTCGCCACCGACGCGACCTACCACATCAAGGTCGACAACGACGGTGACGCCAAGCCGGACGCGGAGTTCCGCTGGTCGTTCAAGAACGTCGACAAGCGCGGCAACGACACGTTCCTGTACAACAACGGTCCGGTCGACTCGTTCAACGACGAGAACCTGCTGTTCAAGCAGACCTACTCGCTCTCGTCGTCGTTTAACGGCGAACCGTTCAAGGAGCGCGTGTCGGACGCCCCGGTGGCACCGTCGCGCGTCGGCAAGGCGTCCATGCCGGACTACGGCAAGCTGCGCGCCGACGCCACCCGCACCCTGCCCGGCGGCTGGAAGATCTTCGCGGGCCAGGCCGACGACCCGTTCTTCCTCGATCTGCGGGTCTTCGATCTCCTGTACGGCGGGGACCTGAGCGAGGTCGGCAAGGACACCCTGAAGGGCTACAACGTCAACACCATCGCGCTGCAGGTCCCGTTCAAGGATGTCGCGCTCAAGCAGGACGCCAAGCGCAACCCGGTGATCGGCGTCTGGACCACCACCGAACGCGACCGGGTCCGGATCACCGGCGGCGACTCGTACGGCGGCAAGGTGCAGGTCTCCCGCCTGGGCAACCCGCTGGTCAACGAGGTCGTCGTGCCGGCCGGGCTGAAGGACACGTTCAACGCGACCCCGCCGGTCAAGGACGCGTCGATTCCGGCTCTGGTCAAGCGGGTCACCAGCCCCGAACTGCCCAAGCTGATCGAGAAGATCTACGGCGTCAAGGCACCCGCGGAACCCCGCAACGACCTCGCCGAGATCTTCCTGACCGGCATCACCACGAAGGCCGGCGGACCCATCAAGGCCGATGTGAACTCCCAGCTCAACAACGCCGACGTACGCCCCGACGGGTTCCGCCCTTCGGAGATGCTGCGGCTGAACCTGTCGGTGCCGGTGACCGCGGATCCGAAACGGCTCGGCGTGCTGCAGGGCGACCTGCAGGGCTTCCCGAACGGACGCCGGCTCACCGACGACGTGGTGGACATCTCGGTGCAGGCCGTCGAAGGGGCGGCGCAGACCGGGAAGCTGGTGGACGCGCTCGCCACCGGCGACAAGGTGGACGCCAACGACAACCGTTTCGGGGACCGTTTCCCGTACGTGGCGCTGCCCAACTCCACCGACGCGGCACCGTCGTCCGCCTCGCAGCCGTCCGCGGTCACCGCGGGCGAGCCCGACATGCTGAACGCCTCGCCGGCGGCCGCGACCGCGACCGATGACGAGGGCGGCATGAGCCCGGTGGCGTTCGCCTCCGGGGCCGGCGGGATCGGCGCGCTGGTCCTCGCGTTCGGACTGTTCGCGTTCCTGCGCCGTCGCCGGCGTCGCCCGGCCGGTGGCTACCAGGACCCGGACCAGACGATGCGGCTCTGATCCCGATGCGCCGGCTACTCCTCTGCGCCGCCCTCGCGGTGGCCCTGCTGGCAATCGCCGGCGTCGTCGTCCGGCCGGAGCGCACGTCCGCTCCGGCCGGCCGGCCCGGCGGCCCGGACCCGCTCGCCGTACGCGTCGCGCGGGCCCAGCAGCACCTGCGCGACCTGCCCGGCGACTGGAGCGGGTGGGCCACGCTGGGTGCCGCCTATCTCGAACAGGCTCGCGTCACCGCCGACCCGGCCCGGTACCCGCAGGCCGAGCAGGCGGCCCGCAAGTCGCTGACGCTGCGGTCCGGTAACGGAGGCGCGCTCGTCGTGCTGGGCGCGCTGGCCAACGCCCGGCACGACTTCGCCGGGGCGCGGCGGGAGGCCCTCGCGGCGCTGCGCGTGGACTCCTACGACGCCGACGCGTACGGGGTGCTGGCCGATGCCCTGACCCAGCTCGGGGACGCATCGGGCGCGACCACCGCCGTACAGAAAATGCTGGACATCCGGCCCGGGCTGGCCGCCTATGCGCGCGCGTCGTACGACCTCGAACTGCGCGGCAAGCTGGACCAGGCCGGCGCGCTGATGCGGCGGGCGCTGGACGACGCGGTGGATCCGCACGACGTCGCGTTCTGCCAGGTGCAGCTCGGTGACCTGGCGTTCGGGCGCGGCGACCTGACCGGGGCGCGTTCATCGTACGCGTCGGCGCTGTCGGCGGACGCGTCGTCGGTGGCGGCGTTGCGTGGGCGGGCTCGCGTGCGGGCGGCGTCCGGGGACCTGCCGGGCGCGCTCGCCGACTACGCGTCCTTGACCGCGCGGCTTCCCGGACCGTCCTACTTGCTCGAATACGCTTCGCTGCTGTCGCTCGCCGGCCTGTCCGCCTCGGCGGACACGCAGATCGCGCTGGCGTCGGCCGCGCAGCAGCTCTTCACGGCCAACGGCGGGTCGGACGCGCTGGCCTCCTCGGCATTGGCACTCGCCACCGGTTCACCGTCCTTGGCGGTGACGGCGGCCCGCGCGGAGTGGAAGCGGCGCCAGCATCCCGACGTCGCGGACACCCTGGCGTGGGCGCTGCACGCGGCCGGGCGCGATGCCGAAGCCCTCGGATACGCGCGCCAGGCGATCGCCGCCGGCGGGCACACCGCCGGGTACGCGTACCACCTCGCGATGATTCAGCTCGCGCTCGGTGACAAAGCCGCCGCCCGTACGGAATTCGCCCGTGCCCTGACCACCAACCCGTACTTCTCCCCGGTCGACGGGCCGACGGCTCGCCGTGCCCTGGCCGCGCTCGGAGGTCCGCGATGAGACGCCTCTTGTTCGTGACGGCAGCCGTCATCGGTGTCCTCATGATCCCCGCCGCTCCGGCCTCGGCACATCCGCTGGGCAATTTCTCGGTCAACCAGTACGCCGGGCTGACCCTGTCCCCGTCCCGCATCGACGTGCTCGCGATCGCCGACATCGCCGAGATCCCCACGTTGCAGGAGAAGCCGTCGGTGGACACGTCTCGCGACGGTGCGCTGTCGCCGGCCGAGCTGTCGGCTTTCGCGTCGGCGGAATGCGCCCGCTTCGCCGCGGGCCTCACGCTGTCGGTCTCCGGCGAGCGTCTGTCGTGGACGGTCACGCAGCCGTCGTTCGCGGTGGTGCCGGGCGCCGGTGGCCTCTCGACGAGCCGGTTGACGTGTTCGCTGTCGGCGCCGGCGTCGCTGTCGGACACCGCGACGGTCCGGGTTGTGAACGCGTATCGTTCCGACCGGGTCGGCTGGCGCGAGATAACCGCAACCGGATCAGGTGTACGCCTGAGCTCCGCCACCGTTCCGGCCGACAGCGTGAGCGGCCAGTTACGGTCGTACCCGCGTGATTTACTGACGTCCGCGCCCGACGTGCGGTCGGCGACCATCACGGTCGGGGGAGCCGGCAGCGGTTCGGCGGCGCCGGCGGCCGCCCTGCGCACGGGCAGCGGGACGCCGTCGTGGCTGAGCGCCGCCCAGAGCCGGGTGGAGTCGGTGCTCGGCGGGCGCCTGACACCGGTGGTGGTGGGCCTGGCGTTCGTGCTGGCGTTGCTGCTCGGAGCGGGCCACGCCGCGTTGCCCGGCCACGGCAAGACGGTGATGGCCGCCTACTTCGCCGGCCGCCGGGGCCGCGCCCGCGACGCGCTCGCGGTGGGCGGCACGGTCACGGTCGCCCACACCGGCGGCGTCCTGCTGGTGGGCCTGCTGCTGAGCACGTCAACAGCCCTCGCCGGCGAGCGCTTGCTGACGTGGCTGAGCGCCGCGAGCGGAGCCTTGGTGGTGGCCGTCGGCCTCGCCATGCTGGCGTCCGCCCGCCGCTCCCGGCCGCACACCCGAGAGCCCCACACCCACAGCCACGGCGCGCTTGGTGACGGTCCGCACGGCGATGGCCCGCACGGCCATTCGCATAGCCACCGCTCGCGTGGTCGTTCCCACGGCATTGGCACACACGATGACTCCCACGATCACGAAGGGCTCGATCGTCGGCACGGCCGTACCCCGCACAGCCACTCGCACCGTCATGCGGACGCTCACGGCCGGGCGGGTGGGCGGTTCGGGCTTGCTGGGATCGGCCTGGCCGGCGGTCTGGTGCCCAGCCCCTCCGCGCTCGTGGTGCTGCTCGGGGCGATCGGACTCGGTCGCGCCGGCCTGGGCGTGCTGCTCGTCCTGGCCTACGGGATCGGAATGGCCGGCACTCTCACCGCGGTCGGCCTCCTGCTGGTCGTCGCGCAGCGCCGGCTGGCCGGCTTGACGGTCCGGGACGGGCGCCTAGGCCGGGCGGGTAAGCTGGTGTCCCGGCTCAGCGGCCGAGTCTCGGCAACCGCTCCGACCGCCACCGCCGCCCTCGTCGTCGTGGTGGGCCTGGGAATGGGCTTCCGCGCGGTCGGCTGACCGGTCCAGTCCGCCACCACCTGACCGCGAGACGGCCCGGCGGCTAGAAGGATAATTCCTGATTTGTCGGTCGAGGAGGCTGCGCCGCCGCTCGACGCAAGCCGCACCGCGACCCGTGCGCCCGCCAGGTTTGGTGCCGGCAGCAGCCCTGGGCAACCTGGGACAGCCGCGGCCGACCGTGATGCGCAGCCGGGGGCGGTGCGGGCGACCGTGATGCGCAGCCGGGGGCGGTGCGGCCGACCGTGATGCGCAGTCTGGGGCGGTGCGGGCGACCGTGATGCGCAGCCGGGGGCGGTGCGGCCGACCGTGATGCGCAGCCTGGGCCGCCGCGGCCGACGCCGATGCGCCTGGGTCGGTGCGGCCGCGGAGATCGCCATCGTCACGGGGCGATCTCTGCGGCGGGGCGCGCGTTCCCGCTTCGTGGGACATCGCAGCCACATCGTGGGCTTTTCGTGAACCTTGGAGAGTTGCGCCCACATACGAGCCATAACTCTCCAAGGTTCACATCTGGCCGGGAAAGCCCGCCGTGCGAAGGCCGCATTGCGGGACAAAAGCTACTCCACAATGGACGTTAATCCCGCATCCCGGACGCCGGGTCCAGGATGCGGTCGCCAGTCTCATTATGTGGCCGCGTGTCTCACGATGTGGAAGCGCCGCAGGTCACTAGCCGAGCCCGGCGGTCCAGCGGCCCGGCCGGTCCATCCCAGCCACCAGAAATGCCAGAAATGTCGGATATGCGCGACGGGCGCCCGGGGCATACGGCGTTTCTCAGCCACTGCGCCGACCAAACGCTGCGACCATGATGATCCGTTCGATGGCCGGCGACCTCGGGCTGCGTGGCTGGCCACGGGTAGACGGCGACGCATACCGGTTGACCAGACCGGGTCGGCGGACGCCGCGGGACAACACGCCGCCTGTGACGCTGCACGCGGCCTTGACCGGGTGGAGCGCTCACTCGCTACACGCCGCCTGTGACGCTGCACGCGGCCTTGACCGGGCGGAGCGCTCACTCGTTACTCGAAAAGCGCGTCAAGCGAGATCGGACGACCCGCGCTCGGCGGAAGCAGCCAATCCCGCGTCATAAATGTTGCTGATTTCTTACGTATTCGGAAACGGCGAATGGTCACGCCCGCAGCGTGTTTTTCATCTCTGGCCGATGGCTGCCCAATGAGTAAAGATCAACCCATTCGGTTCGTCTGACCCGCTCGTTGTTCGTGGAAGGTATTCGCTCGTGTTTCATGGACTGGGGCGGGCCGTCGTCCGGCACCCGATCTGGGTGATCGTCATCTGGGTGGTCGCTGCCGTGGCGATCATCGGATTCGCGCCGAAACTGACCTCGACGACCGATGAGGCGTCCTTTCTGCCGACCCATTACGAGTCGATTCAGGCGCAGCAAATTCAGGAGTCTGCATTTCCGCAGGCGGCGACCCCGTCCGCAATCATCGTCATCGAACGCTCCGACGGTGGCCCGCTCACCGCGGCGAACTCGGACCAGGTCGCGGCGATCGGCCGGACGCTGACCGGCGAGCACATCCCGGACGTCACGTCCGTCGACACCGCGCCCGCTTCGGCGAACAAGCTGATCCAGATCATCGCGGTGCAGATGCCGACGCCGACCGACCCGAACGACAAGGCGGGCGGCGACGCGGTCAAGGCCTTGCGCAGCAGCCTGCAGCACCAGCTCGCCGGCACGCAGCTCAAGGGTGGCATCACCGGCACCGCCGCGCAGACGCTCGACCAGCAGGACTCCGGCAACCGGGCCAACGTCATCATCGGTGTCGCCACGGTGGGCCTGATCGTGGTGCTCCTGCTGATCATCTTCCGGAGCCCGATCATCGCGCTGCTGCCGATCGTCACGATCGGTCTCGTGTCGCAGGTCGCCACCGGGCTGATCAGCTGGGCGAACAACGCCTTCGACCTCAAGACGGACAGCTCGGTCAGCGCCTTCCTGATCGTCGTGTTGTTCGGCGTGGGGACCGACTACATCCTGTTCCTGATGTTCCGCTACCGAGAACGCCTGCGTCTCGGTGAGGATCCGAAGACGGCGATGGCCAGCGCGGTCGCCCGGGTCGGCGAGGCGATCTCCTCGGCGGCCGGCGCGGTCATCATCGCGTTCCTCGCGTTGAGCCTGTCGACCCTGGGCCTGTTCAAGTCGCTCGGCCCGGCGCTGGCGATCGCGGTGGCCACCACGCTGATCGCCGGCCTCACGCTGATCCCGGCGATCGTGTCGCTGCTCGGCACCAAGGTGTTCTGGCCGTCCAAGGCCTGGAAGACCGAGCCGAGCGGGGCCCGGTTCGCGGCCATCGGCCGGTCCGTGGGACGCCGCCCGGTGATGTATGCCGGCGCCTCCGCCCTCATCCTCGTGGTGCTGTCGATCTTCGCGCTGGGCTTCCACCCGAACTTCGACCTCGGCGGCGGGTCCACCTCCAGCACGTCCGAGTCGACCGTCTTCCAGACCGAACTGCTCAAGGGTCTGCCCGCCGGGGCGACCCAGCCGTCCGAGGTCTTCGTCCGGTCGGACAACTCGACCCCGTTGAACGCCGGCCAGCTCACCGACTACCAGTCCCGGCTGCGCTCGGTCCCGGGCGTGGGACAGGTCTCGCCCCCGGTTCTCTCCTCGGACAAGACGGTCGCCGACTTCCAGGTGACGCTCACGACCAACCCGCAGTCCCGGGCCGCGCTGCAGACCGTCAAGGGCCCGCTGCGCGACACCGCCCACGCGTTCGCGCCGCCCGGCACGACCGCGTACGTCGGTGGCATCTCGGCGGTCTTCGTCGACATCCAGGCCGCGGTCGACCACGACTACCTGGTGGTCTTCCCGGTCGCCGGCGCCGTGATCCTGATCATCCTGGGGTTGCTGCTGCGCAGCCTGGTCGCACCGTGGTACCTGATGGTCTCGGTCGGCCTCGGCTTCACCGCCACGCTCGGCGCGACCGTTCTGGTCTTCCAGCACGCCCAGGGCGAGCCCGGCCTGATCTTCATCCTGCCGGTGATCATGTACTTGTTCGTGGTGGCGCTCGGCACCGACTACAACATTCTGATGATCGCCCGGCTACGCGAGGAGGCGAGAGAGGGCCGCAGCCCACGCGACGCCGCGGCGATGGCGGTGCGGCACGCCGGCCCGACCGTCGCCGCCGCCGGACTGATCCTGGCCGGCACCTTCGCCTCGCTCATGCTGGCCGGCAACAGCCTGCTCACTCAGCTGGGCTTCGCGATCTCCAGCGGCATCGTGATCGTCGCGTTCCTGATGGCGCTCTTCCTCACTCCGGGCCTGACCGCGGTGATCGGTCACCGTGCCTGGTGGCCGGGCCATCAAGACCGCAATTCCCCCGGTACGCCTGCGGGAGCCGACGAGGACCGGGCGGAGGACCAGGCCGCGAGCAGTCTCAGTGGGTCTTGAACGGGTCGTGCTCGCTGATGAGCTTGTCGATCCGCGCCTGATCCACCCGCCGCACGACGGTGCCGACATCCTGGGCGTCCCGCACGGTCTTGGCGAGCGTAAAAGCGGACGTGACCACGTACAGCAAGCCGATTGTCAGAAATGCCCGGATCCACGCGCCGACCGGGAGAAAGAAGATGCCGACCGCCAGCGCGACGAGTGAGATCGCGAAGGAAGCGACCGCCTGGGCGTAATAGGCCGCGGTGACCTTGGATTGAGCGGGAATGTCCATGACGGACATCCTCGCCGCGGTTACCGTCCGGGGGTTGAGTACGTGTACTCAACTATCGCCGAGGCGTTTGGCCCGGTACATCGCGGCGTCCGCCTCCCGCAGCAGGTGGTCCGGGTCGGCGGACGGCCCGTCGGACACCGCCACGCCGATGCTCAGCCCCACCGAGACCCGGTGGCCGTCGATGTCGAACGGCTCGGTCACCGCCGAGGTGATCTTGTCGCGCACGATCCGGTGCCAGCCCGGCACACTGAGCCCGTCGAGCAGCACCACGAACTCGTCGCCGCCCAGCCGCGCCACCGTGTCCGACTCGCGCAGCAGCTGGGTGAGCCGGCCGGCCACCTGGACCAGCAGCTGGTCGCCGGCCGCGTGCCCGAGCGAGTCGTTGACCGCCTTGAACCCGTCGAGGTCGAGCAGCAGGATCGCGAACCGGTAGCCCGGCCGCCCCGCCGCGCGCCGTCCGGCCCGCTCCAGGCGGTCGGCGAGCAGCACCCGGTTCGGCAGGCCGGTCAGATGATCGTGCAGGGCCGCGTTGCGCAGGCCCTCCTCCTTGTCGTGCAGCTCGTCCATCATCGCCGCGTAGTCCAGCGCGGCGGCGAGCAGCGCCCCCGACTGGTTCATCATCTCCCGGCCCGGCGGCGTGGTCGTCTGGATGCGCCCGACCGCGGCCAGCGCACCCCAGTCGCGGGCGGCGTTGCGGATCGGCACCACGAAGACGATGTCCCCGGCCGGCCCGTCGGTGAGCTCGTTGAGGCTGGTCGGCGGGAACTCGCTCACCGGGATCATACGGCCGATCTCGCCCGGCGTCGCCCCGGCGGCCCGGAACTCGCCGACCACCTCCAGCACCGGATCGGGACCGGCCGGGGCGGAGGGCCACAGAGCAAGACAACCCCCGATTGCCGGCGTACGCCCGAGCCACTCCAGCCCGCGCGGCTCGTGCTCGTGCGTGCCCAGCAACTCGATGCCCAGCTCGTACTGGATGTTGAGGGTGTGCTGAAGATATTGCACCTGGGTGAACAGCGACCGGTTCAGCGCCTCGGAGACCGGCAGCCCGGTCGGCGGGCACCCGCACGAGTCCCGCACGACGAACGTGGCCGGCACCAGCCGCAACCCTTCGGCCTGATCACTGACCATCGCGTACGCCTCGGCCCCGGCCCGTTCCACCGGCTGGCGGACGGTGGACAGCGGCGGCGTCATGAACCCGGCGTCGGCGATGTCGTCGAACCCGACCACGGCGATGTCGCGCGGAACCTCGTATCCGGCCGCCTGCAGACGCCGGACCAGGCCGACCGCGTTGCGATCGGTGCCCACCACGATGGCGGTCGCCGGCATCCCGGCCCGGATCAGCGCGTCCGCGACCACCTCGCCGCCGCTCTCGTGGTTGTCGCCGGTCTCGAACTCCAGGAACGGCGGCAGGCCGTGCTCGCGCAGCCCGGCCAGATAGCCCTCGCGGCGTTCCCGCAGATCGAAATGGGTGAGATGGCCCGCGAACGCGATCCGGGTGTGCCCGTGCCCGACCAGGTGCGAGACCGCGTCCCGGACCCCGGACCGGTTGTCGGCCAGCACCGTTCCACAGTCGACGTCGGTCGCGTCCTGACCCACGAACACCACCGGCATCCCGGTCTTGCGCGCCTCCCGGGCGTACTCGAGGGAGACCGCGCCGGGCAGCACGATGAGGCCGGACAGGTGGGCCCAGGCCACCGGCCGCCGGAAGTCCGGAATGCCGCTGCGGTCGGCGCTGTGCGACCCGGGGTTGAGGGTCTGGATCGCCATCACCCGGTCGCCGCCGGCGACCGCGGCGGCGTTCACCCCCGCGATGATCGCCCCGTAGTAGTCGCCGCCGACGAAGGGGGACAGGATGCCGAAGGTGCGACCGCTCACAATCACCATGATCTCTCGATTTCGCCAGAGATCACGCGCAACGTGCCGGAAGAGGACCAGAGAACTTCGATGGGGCACAATTTGCCCGTGACACGTACGCAGGGTGACGCCCAACCGCCGGCCGCCACGGTTTCCGACGAGCATTTCCTCGGCATGTACGACGCCAAGGACGACCCGTGGGACCTCGCCGCGAAGTGGCACGACCAGCGCAAATACGCGGTGACCATGGCCAGTCTGCCGCGCGCGCACTACCGGCGCGGCTACGAGCCGGGCTGCTCGGTCGGGCTGCTCACCGCGATGCTGGCGCCGCGCTGCGACGACCTTCTCGCCGTCGACTGCGTCGATTCCGCCGTCGAGCAGACCCGGGCCGCGGTCCGCGAGTTCCCGCAGGTGCGCGTCGGCCGCGCGATGGTGCCGCAGGAGCTCCCGGACGAGACGTTCGACCTGATCGTCGTCGGGGACCTGCTCTACTACCTGTCCGGGACGGATCTGGCCGCCTTCCTCGACGGGCTGGCCGAGCGTCTGGAACCGGGCGGCGACCTCGTGTCGGTGCATTTCCGGGACACCGCGGGCGGCAACTACGACGGCTTCAACGTGCACGCCGCGCTGGCCGGGCTCGACGGCCTGACACGGGTGGTGCACCACGAGGACGAGTGGTTCCTGCTCGATGTCTACCGGCGTGAAGAGGGTCATACATCGACCCCTTCGACCGGCGGGTAACTTTCAGGTCATGGCTCCCGCGATCTCGATCCTTGACCTTGCCCCCATCGCCTCCGGGTCGAGCGCGCGGGAGAGTTTCCGCGCCAGCGTCGAGATCGCGCGCGCCGCGGAACGCTCCGGGTACCGCCGGGTCTGGTACGCGGAGCACCACAACATGTCCTCGATCGCCTCGTCCGCGACCAGCGTCGTGATCGGATACGTCGCCGCGCACACCGAGACGATCCGCCTCGGCGCCGGCGGCATCATGCTGCCGAACCACTCACCGCTGGTGATCGCCGAGCAGTTCGGCACGCTGGCGACGATGTACCCGGACCGTATCGACCTGGGCCTCGGCCGCGCGCCCGGCAGCGACCAGAACACGATGCTGGCGCTGCGCCGCGACAACGCCTCCGCCGACTCGTTCCCGCAGGACGTGCTGGAGCTGCAGGGCTACCTCACCGGCCACAGCCGGATCCCCGGCGTCCAGGCGGTGCCGCGCGCCGATTCCGTCGTGCCGCTCTACATCCTCGGTTCCTCACTGTTCGGCGCTCAGCTCGCGGCGCAATTAGGTCTCCCGTACGCGTTCGCGTCGCACTTCGCCCCGGACGCGCTGCACCAGGCGGTGGAGATCTACCGCCAGCTGTTCCGCCCGTCCGAGCAACTCGCCGAGCCGTACGTGATGGCCGGGGTGAACGTGCTGGCGGCGGAGACCCGCGAGGCGGCCGAGGAGCAGCGCGACCGGGCGTACCGGGCGCGCACCCGCTCGATGATCACCCGGCAGAACCCGGGGCTGAACCTCACCGACGCCGAGCTCGACGAGTTCCTCGCGTCGCCGCAGGGCGCTCAGCTGGCCGGCATGGTCCGCTACACCGCGGCGGGCACGCCGGACGAGGTCCGCGACTACCTCACGTCGTTCGCCGAGTCGGTCAAGGCGGACGAACTGATCATCGCGCATCACGCTCAGCTGGTCGCCGACCGAGTACGCTCCGTCGAACTCACCGGCGCCGCGATGGCCGCTCCGGTAAACATGTGATTCCGGTTCGTACAAATGGCGTTATGAATAGTCCGTTTTTCCCGTCCATAAAGGATTGCGGGTGGAGCCGGTAAATTCCGCCGGAGACCCGTCCGATACGATCTTGCGCGTTGAACGACGCAGGTCAGACGGGTGGGGGAACGAGACGTGGTCGACCGGCCGATCAGGGAATGGAACGGGCTGACAATTCCCGACCCCGGTGTGTATGTGGTCGACGACCGGCACAAGCGATTCGGCTTCGTGGCCCAGCACATGATGGTGACCGAGCTCCGGGGCGAGTTCACCAAGGGTTTCGCGCGCATTGTGGTGGCCGAGGACCCGTTGCGCTCCGTGGTCACCGCGACGATCCGGACCGACAGCGTCACCACCGCCAACCCGGACCGCGACGCGCATCTGTCCAGTCCGGACTTCTTCGACGTCGGCACCTTCCCGACGATGGAGTACCGCAGCACCGGCATCGAGTTCGAGGAGCAGGCCGACCAGATCCTGCAGTGGGCCCGATTACGGAACAATCCGCTGACCCGCCGCCCGTCCGCCGCCGGGCTCCCGGCGGTGACCCGCTCGTCGGGCCGGTTCGTGGTGCACGGCACGCTTACGATCCGCAACGTCAGCCGGCCCGTCGACCTGCAGTTCGAGTACGGCGGTGCCAGCCGCGACCCGGACGGCTTCGACCTGTTCGGCTTCACCGCGACCGCCGAGGTCGACCGGGAAGAGTTCGGCCTGCGCTGGAACGTGATGCTGGAGAGCGGCGGCGTCCTGGTCGGCCGCAAGGTGCGCATCGAGCTGGCCGGGGAGGCCGTTCGCCAGGCTTGAGGTGATGCATGGTGCATCCGTGTGGACGCACCATGCATCAGCGCTTTCAGCGTTCCGAGAAGCGCTGCACGAACGCCAGCGACGTGTTGCAGACCTCCAGCCAGCCGGAGTCGATGGTCAGTGAGTGCCCGCGGTTCGGCATGTCCGCGAACTCGGTCACGCCGGTGTTCTTCTCCTGCAGCTTGAACGTCGCCTGCGACACCGCCGGCGGCACCGTGTGGTCACGCGCGCCGGACACGACCAGCAGCGGCCCGCGGTACGGGTTCTCGGTGTCCACCTTCACCTCGGTCCACGGGTTCAGGTTCGCGGTGGCCGCCTGGAACAGGGGAGCGCCGGGCGCGGGCACGGCGTACTCCTCGTACAGCTGGTGCGCCTCTTCCTCGGTGACCGCGTTCGCGAAACCGTACCGGAACTGGTCGAAGGTCAGCGGGATGGCCCGGTGCCGGTTCGCCGGGTTGCTCAGCACCGGCGACGCCGACCGCAGCGCCGAGATCGGCAACGGCAGCACCCCGCGGAACGGCGCCGCGTCGATCGCCACCGTGGCGTTCGCTAAGCCCCGCCCGGCCAGGATCTGCGCGAGCAGCCCGCCGAACGAGTGCCCCACCACCGCGGGCTGCTTGTCCAGCTTCCCGATGACCTCGTCGTAGTGGTCGGCGACCTGCCCCACCGTCTTGCCGGCGAACACCTCGGGGTGGGCGTTGGCCTCCTCGACGGTCTCCGGGTCGTCCGGCCAGCCCGGGGTGATCGGCGCGTAGCCGGCCCCGCGGAACACCTCGGCCCACCGGTCCCAGCTGTTGGGCAGCAGCCAGAGCCCGTGGATGAACACGACCGGGGTCAGCCCCGACGCGTTCACCTCGGTGATGTCGTCGAGGGTGTGCTGCGGAATCATCACAATCTCCTTCATCCCTCTATGGAAGCTGCGCCCACCCTATGATCAACAAGCCCGGGGCGCCTCATCCGTACGGCCGTCGTCCCCACCCACAACCGCACCAGGCAGCAGAGCGCAGCTGCGCCGCGTCGGGCGCCCGTGTCGAGTTGCCGATCCGCGTCGAGCTCGCGGCCCACGCTGAGTTGGCCATCCACGTTGAGTTGGCCATCCGCGTTGAGTTGGCCATCCGCGTTGAGTTGGCCATCCGCGTTGAGTTGCCGATCCGCGTTGAGTTGCCGATCCGCGTTGAGTTGCCGATCCGCGTCGAGCTCGCGATCCGCGTCGAGTTACCGCGCGCGTTGAGGGCCAGGCCCGCGTTACCGGCGAGATGCGGCCACAGCGAGGGGAGAGGATCGTCGTAGGCGCCGTGGCGGCACGCTCGCAAGGCGGCGTACCGCTATGTGTAACTGTTCAGCTGATTCCGTCGGCCGGGAGTCCCCGTGCGAGGCGACGCCGCCAGGTCCGGGCAGGTCCCAGCTCCCCACAGTGGCCGCCCCACCCCGGTGTGGGGAGTCGCGACGCCGAGGAGGTTGCGGTTGCCCACACCGCAGCCACCCCCACCCCCGTGTGGGCAGTCGCGACGCCGAGGAGGTTGCGGTTGCCCACACCGCAGCCACCCCCACCCCGGTGTGGGCACCCGCCACGACCGGAAGGTCCCAGCTCCCCACAGCGACGGTCCGCAGGTCCGCCGCGCAAGGTCAACTCATCGGAGCGTGAGCGGCGCGAGAAACAGCTGAACAGTTCCACAATGTGGACAAACGCGCCACATCGTGGACTTTTGCGAACCTTGGAGAGTTGCGCCCACATACGAGCCACAACTCTCCAAGGTTCACATCTGGGCCGGAAATCCCGCCGGATAAAAGCGGTATATCAGCACAAAGTTTCCTCCACAATGGACGCAGATCCCACTTGGTAGACGCCGGGCTCAGAATGTGGTCGCCGGTCTCAGCATGCGGCCGCAAGTCCCACACAATGGAAAACGCCGAGCGCCACTCGACAGGCCCCGCGACCGGAAAGTCCGGCCAATCAACGTGGATAACAGGAAATGTCGGCTATGCGCGGAGGGTCGGCTGGCGAGGGCGTGGCGCTCGTGCGGCTCATCGGGCGTGGCGTTTGCGCGGAGGGTCGGCCGTCGAGGGTGTGGAATTTGCGCGAATGGTCGGCCGACGAGGGTCGGCGGACGGGGCGTGGCGTTTGCGTGGACGGGTCGGCCGGCGAGGATGTGGCGTTTGCTCGGAGGTTCGGCTGGCGGGGGTGCGGCGTTTGCTCGGACGGTCGGCCGACGGGGCGTGGAGTTTGCCCGGAGGTTTGGCCGGTCGGGGGCGTGGCGTTTGCGTGGACGGGTCGGCCGGCGAGGATGTGGCGTTTGCTCGGAGGTTCGGCTGGCGGGGGTGCGGCGTTTGCTCGGACGGTCGGCCGACGGGGCGTGGAGTTTGCCCGGAGGGTTCGGCCGGCCGGGGGCTTGGCGTTTGCGCGGACGGTCGGCAGGCGGGGGTGTGGCGTGTGCTCGGGGGCTGGCCGGCCCGAGGGTGCGGCGTTTTGCGCGGAAGGTTGGCCGACGAGGGCGTGGCGTTTGGTCGGAGGGCTGGCCGGCGGCGTCGTGCTGGGGCTGACCTCGACCGGTGACCCCGAGCATGGCGTTTGCGCGCCGCGGCTGCGAGCGCGGCAGCCGGGCAGCGGCACCGTGTGGTGCCGCGAACCGGGCAGCCGCGCCCTTTGAGTGTCTCGGCGCTGCCACGATCAGGAAATATCCGTCTATATCGAGTTTACGAGGCGTTTGGCGATCTCGTCGGCGGGAGGCATGGCGGCGATCTCGTCGCGGAGGCGGTGGGCCGCCGCGGTGAACGAGGGCTCGATGAGGACGCGGCCTAGCGCCTCGGCGACCGCTGCCGGGTCGGGCTGGCCCTGCGGCAGGGCCAGGCCGGCGCCGGTCGCCTCGACGCGCTTCGCCTGGCGGAACTGGCCGATCGCGGCCGGTGCGATCACCGCGGGCACGCCCCGGGCCGCGGTGCCCCAGGTGGTGCCGGACCCGCCCTGGTGCACCACCGCGGCGACGCCGTCGAGCAGCTCGGCCGCGGGCAGGAAGGAGAACAGCTCGATCCGGCCGGGCTCCAGACCGAGATCGTCGATCGGCCGGCCGCTGAACGTCGCCACCAGGTCGACGTCCAGCGTGCTCAGCGACCGCAGCAGCGTGTCGAGGCCGGTCGCCGCCGCCGCTACCGTGCTGAGGCTGACCAGCACCTTCGGCCGGCCGGTGCCGGGGGCGCGCTGGGCGGGCGGGGTGCCTTCGGGTGCCGAATACGGCTCGGGGCGCAGCGCGATGCGGTCGATCGGCGGCACCCAGTCGGCGCGCTGCAGGCTCGGCGGACAGAGATCGACGAACCGGTTGCCGGTCAGCCAGTGCACCGGCGCCTGCAGGTCACGGTCCTGATAGCGGGGGCGCGCCGCCGCGACCAACGCGTCCTGGAAATCGGTCTCCAGCGCCGGGTCGATGCCCGCCAGCGCGATCGGCAGATTGAGCTCGGTCGCGACGATCGGGCCGACGAAATCGACCTGCTCGGCGACGATGAGATCCGGTCCCCATTCTTTCGTGGCGGCCAGCGCGTCGTCGAATGCGAGGTCAATCCGCACGCCCGCGAAGAATTCGGCGGCCAGTTCCGGAGTCCGGCTGTCCATGATGTTCTTACCGGTACGGCGGGTGACCTCGGCAACGCCCTCCTGCATGGTGACGCCGGCCGGGAGCAGGTCGAAGCCTTCCCGTTCGACATCGTCGAGCATGGTGGCGGCGGTGACAAAGGCAACCGTGTGGCCCTGTTTGCGAAGTGCCCGGGCCAACGGAATCAGCGGGAGGAAATGCCCCATCGCGGGATTATTGAAAAAGAGAACACGCACGTCGGCCGAGATTACTGAGGAAAATGACAGTTCGCTGTGGGCGCGGACACGCCATTCACAGGCGCTTCTTTTGAACTTTGCCCAGGGAATTACGTGGCAGCCCGGCGACGAGATGCACGACGCGGGGCCGCTTGTGCGCGGCGAGCCGCTCGACCACGAAGGCGATCAGCTCGGCGGACGTCACGGTGTCGGCCACGACGTACGCGGTGATCTGCTCCCCGAGGTCCGGATGCGGGCGACCGACCACCGCGGCCTCGCGCACCGCGGGGTGTTGCAGCAACGCGTCCTCGACCTCGCCGGCGCCGACCCGGAACCCGCCGGTCTTGATCAGGTCGGTGGAGGCGCGGCCGACGATGCGGTGCCAGCCGTCCGGGCCGATGGTGGCGACGTCGCCGGTCGGGTACCAGCCGTCGACCAGCGGCGCGGGGGTGACGGCGCCGTCGCGCAGGTAGCCGTCCAGCAGCGTGGCGCCGCGCACCTGAAGTTCGCCGATCGTGGCGCCGTCGGCGGGCACCGGTGCGCCGGAGTCGTCGACCAGGCGGGTCTCGACGCCGCGGATCGGCAGCCCGACCTGGCCGCGACGCCGGTCGCCGTCGGCGCGGGCGCTCACCGTGATCAGGGTTTCGGTCATGCCGTAGCGCTCGACCGGGGACTGGCCGGTGAGTGCCGCGAGCTCGTCGAAGACCGGGGCCGGAAGCGGGGCGCTGCCGGAGACGAGCAGCCGGGCCGGGGCCAGCGCGCGGGCGGCGGCGGGGTCGGCGGCGATCCGGGACCAGATCGTGGGCACGCCGAAGTACAGCGTGCCGCCTGCGGAGGCGTACGCGGAAGGGGTTGGTTTTCCGGTGTGGATCAGCCGGGAGCCCAGCCGCAGCGGCCCTAGAACGCCGAGGACCAGGCCGTGTACGTGGTAGAGCGGCAGACCGTGCACGAGGGCGTCGGATTCGGTCCACTGCCAGGCCTCGGCGAGCGCGTCGAGGTCGGCGGCGATAGCGGCGCGCGAGATGACCACGCCCTTGGGAGCGCCGGTGGTGCCGCTCGTGTAGAGAACGAGGGCGGGCGCGCCGGCGGGCGGTTCGGGCGGGGCGTCGTAGGCTCGCGCTTTCCGGGCGATCGGCATGACCGGTACGCCTGTGCGGCCCGCCGCGGCCGGATCGTCGGACAGGACGAGCGCGGCGCCCGAGTCGTGGAGAATGTGCGCGCGCTCGACATCGCCGGCGTCGGGCGGGACGGGCACGACCGGGATTCCCGCGTGCAGCGCCGCCACGATGCCGGCAATCGTCGAGATGTCGGGCCTGGCGTCGACGGCGACGATCGGGGCACCCTTGAGGTCGGCGGCGATGGCGAGGGCCCAGCCGAGGAGCTCGTGTCTCGATATAGGGGATATATCGGGGGCGGCGACGGCGTTGGGGATGTCGGACGGCGAGTGCAGCGCGGTCAGCAGCGGCATGCGCCGATCATCCCGGCATCGGGCGCGGATTGCGCGTCTGGGCCGTCGCGTCGCGCGTCTGGGACGTCGCGTCGCGCGCTGGCGTCGGTGCCGCAAGGCGCGGGTTGGGCGGTTGGGACGTCGCGTCGCGCCGGCGTCGGTCACGTCAGGGCGTGCGCGGGCTGCGCGGTCGAGACGGCGGATCGGCTCAAACGCCCGTGCTGCCGCGCGCACGTTCTGTCGGCTTTCCGAGCGGACCGTGGCCTGACTCCATGCTGGTGGCTAGCGTCTGGGGGCGGAGGCGCGCCATGGGCAGTGAGCTCGAGTTGCAGGTCTCCGGTGTGGCCCCGGGCCGATACCGCGTGAGCGTGGTGCACGCCGCGGCCGGCGGTACACCGGTCGACGACCTCCGGCTGGACGTCGACGCGTTGCTGAGCCGGCGCCGGGAGATCGAGACAACGGTGCTGGCCTCGGCGGTCCCGGCCCGGCGCGTGGTCTCGGAGCTGGAGGAACCGGTCCGGCAGGTCGGACAACAGCTGTTCGAGGCGCTGTTCGGTGGCCCGGTCGGCGCGGCCTATCACGCCAGTCTGGGCGCGGCCCAGCATCAGCATCAGCGGCTGCGCATCTCACTGCGACTCGACTCGCCCGAGCTCGCCCAGCTGCCGTGGGAGACGTTGTTCGATCCTGAGCTTCGCGTCTATCTCTGCCGGCGTGAGCCGCTGGTTCGCCACGTGGCCAACGACGGTTCGGAGCCGCTGGCGATCCAGCCTCCACTGCGCATCCTCGCGATGGCCTCGTCACCCAGGGGCCTCGCGCGCCTCGACGTCGACGCGGAGAAGGCGCACCTCGCGAACGCCTTGGCCGGCCAGCTCGATGCCGGCCGGGTCGAGCTGACCTGGCTGCCCGAGGCCAGCTGGGACAGACTGCACGAGCACCTGCTCGACGGCGACTGGCATGTCCTGCACTTCGTCGGTCACGGCGACTACGACGCGCGCTCCGACGAGGGGTTGATCGCCTTGGTGGGGCACGACGGCGGTCCGGATCTGGTCGAGGCATCGCGGTTCGCTGACCTCCTGGGCGAGGCGCAGCCCAAGCCGAGGCTGGTGGTTCTCAACTCCTGCTCCTCGGCCGACGGCGGCGTCCACGACGTTCTGTCCAGCACCGGTGCGGCCCTGGTGAACAGCGGAATCGACGCCGTCGCGGCGATGCAGTTCGCGGTGAGCGACGGCGCCGCCGCCCGCTTCGCGCGTGGTTTCTACACCGCGCTCGCCAAGGGACGACGGGTGGACGAGGCCGTGCAGAGCGGGCGGCTCGAAATCCTGGGCGTGGGGAAGACGCTGGAATGGATCACGCCGGTTCTCTACGTCCGCGGCGAGGCGACTCAGCTGTTCGACGTGCACGGCACCACCCCGGCGGACCGACGCGAGCGACAACCAAATCCGGACGAGGCCCGGCAGGAACGCGACCTGGCCGCCGGGTACCAACGGGCGAGGGATGCCGAGGAGGCCGGTGACTGGGCGGCGGCGATCGAGGCGTACGGCACGATATTGGCCACCCGGCCCGACTATCGCGACGCGTCGGTCCGGCAGGAACGCTGCCGGCCGCGGCTGCGGGTGGCCGACCTGCGAGCGGAGGCGCGGCTCAATGCCCGAGCGGGCGATTGGCCGGGGGTGCTGCGGCTGACCGACGCCATTCGCCACCTCGACCCCGCGGCGGTGGACGTCGATCTGGAGGCCACGGCGCGTCAGGCGCTGGCGCAGGCCGCGCGCCGCGCCGACGAGCAACGCCGCGCCCAGGCCGAGCGCGACGCCGCCGAGAACGAGCGGCGGGGGCGGGCCGAGCAGCAACGCCGGGAACAGGCCGAACGGGACCGAGCCGCGGCCACCTCGCGTGTCTACCGGTCCCGGGCCGGCGAACGACCGAGCGGACACGGCGCGCGCGAACCGTACGCTCCGGCGGATCGCAGCGATCGTGCCGTGACGACCGCATTCGTCGTCGCCCTGATCGGCGTGATCCTCATCGCCCCGTTCGCCGGACTGACGTCGATCGCGGCGCTCATCATCCTTTACCGGACGAAGAAACGCCGGCCCGCCGCGGTCCGGACACCGCTGGCCAAAGCAGCCTGGGCGCTGAGTTTCGTGGGAGTCGCGATCACCGTCATCGGGTTCACGGTCGCCGCGGTCGCCGCGCTGCGTTCCTAAGAACGCCGCCGCCAGGTCACCGCTACCTTGAAGTTCGCTGTCGTGCTCGCGGCGGCCACGAACGCCCCCGCTTCCGCGTGCATGTCCAATCCGAACTCCACCGTGATCTCGGCCGGCGAATCCGCCGCCGCTCGAAGCTCGTTCACGATCGTCTGGGCAACCGGCTGCACCTGCCGGACGGCTGCCTCGAAGCTCTGCCCGGCTCGAGCCACCACCCCGCCTCCGCCGAGACCGCGCGTGACCACGCCACCCACGCCCGGCGCCAGCTCGACCAGCACCCGGCCGTCGCCGCCGTCCAACTCGAACTCGACCAGCTGTCCCATGAGCAGACCTCCGCACCCACCAGCGTCGCCCGGCAGCGGGCACGGTCGACGCCAGAGTCGTAGATCTCGCAGTACCGGCGTCAGGCCAGGGCCGGGACGTGGGTTTTCCAGATGCCTTTGCCGCTGCCCTTCGCCGCGTACATCGCCACGTCGGCGTGGTGGAGCAACGACTCGACGTCGTCGGTCGGGGTCGCGCCGGCCACGCCGATGCTGGCGTTCACCGGCACTGCCAGACCGGCGATGTCGACCGGGGTGCGGAACGCGGCCAAAATACGCTCGGCGGTCAGCTCGGCCCGGGTCTCGCCGGCCGGCAGCAGGACGGCGAACTCGTCACCGCCGAGCCGCGCCGGCAGGTCCTCGTCACGGACCGTCGCCCGCAGCTTGTCACCGACCGCGACCAGCAGCGCGTCGCCGGCGGCGTGGCCCATCGTGTCGTTGACGGCCTTGAAGCCGTCCAGGTCGATCAGCAGCACCGACACCGGGCGGCCGGCGGCGAGCGCGTCCGCGACCCGCTCGTGGAAGTGGGTGCGGTTCGCGAGGCCGGTGAGCCCGTCGAACTGGGCCTGGTGCCGCAGCCGCGTCTCGTGCTCGCGCAGCCGGCCGATCAGGGCCGTGTTGTCGTGGAAGGCGACGAGCTGCCGCGCGGCGACCAGCGCGCAGATCAGCCCCAGCCCGGCCACCACACCCCACAGGCGGCCGTCCACGCCGTACGGGAGAATCACGATCAAAGCCCCGAACGCCATCGCCATCGAGCCGTACGGGAGCAGGCTGTAGGGTTTGCGCCGCCGGTCGCCGAAGGGGGCCGGTTCGAGGTGCGCGAGGATCTCCTGCACGCGTGGGCCGGCCGCGATCAGCAGCGACGGCAGGAAACGGACGAAGTAGACGAGCGGGCCCAGCTCGGTGTGCGCGAACCGGCCGAGGAAGACGCCGACGCTCATCGCGATCGCCGAGGCCAGCATCGGGAACGCGGCGAGCTTGTGCATCGGGGCGTTGCCGCTGAGCATCATCTTGACCGAGGCGAAGGTGCCGCAGATGCTGACGCCGGCCACCACCAGCGTGCCCAAAATGTCCGGGTTGTCCGACGACCCGGCGAAACACCAGGCGACGACCGCCCCACCGACGAGCAGCGTGGCCGAGTCGAGCCAGAAGGCGAGACGCTCCCGGCCGGTCCGGTTCGGGTGCGGATAGACGAGCATCGCAACTACCACGGCGAGCAGCCCGATGCTGAAGCAGGCCGTCTGGATCGAGCCGCCGGTGGTCGACGACCGCTCGGGATGCGCCAGCGTGAGCGCCGCCTGATAGCTGTCACCGAGCGTGAACAGGGTGCCGACACCAGCCATCACCAGCCAGAATCGGCGGATCGGTCCGGTCGCCAGGCGATGCACCCGCCACGAGCAGACCGCCAGGATCAGATCGAGCGGCGGCTGGAAGAGCCAGAACACCCGAACAAGTGAGTCGGTATCCGGAAAAAGTAGAAAAAATAGGATGCCTGCGATCAGTGTCCAGGCCGTGCCGAACAGCAGGAGCCGGTCGCGCGCCAGCGAACGGGCATGCTCTCCCCAGCGCCGCGCTTGTCCATCCGGTCCGATCACGCCGTCAAAAATCGGCCGCCGCCTGCGGATCATGAGGAACTCTTCGGCCCGCTTTCGGTGCCGCTTGGTGTCCTGAAACGTATGACAGACGACGCGACACTGCTCGAACAGACCCTGTTCGAGGTCAAGAAGGTGATCGTCGGGCAGGACCGGCTCGTCGAACGCCTTCTCACCGCCTTGCTCGCGGGCGGCCACTGCCTCCTCGAAGGCGTCCCCGGGGTGGCGAAGACGCTGGCCGCCGAGACGCTCGCGACGGCGGTGGGCGGCAGCTTCCGGCGCATCCAGTTCACCCCGGACCTGGTGCCGTCGGACATTTTGGGCACCCGGATCTACCGCGAGGGCACCTTCGACGTCGAGCTCGGGCCGGTGATGGCCAACATCGTGCTCGCCGACGAGATCAACCGGGCGCCGGCGAAGGTCCAGTCGGCGCTGCTCGAGGTGATGGCCGAGGGGCACATGTCGCTCGGCGGCGTCACGTACTTCGTCCCGCAGCCGTTCCTGGTCCTCGCCACCCAGAACCCGATCGAGAGCGAGGGCGTCTACCAGCTGCCGGAGGCGCAGCGCGACCGGTTCCTCCTGCGGGTGGTCGTCGGCTATCCCACCGAACCGGAAGAACTGGCGATTTTGTACCGGATGGGCGGCGTGCGACCGTCCGCCGAACCCGTGCTGGAACCCGACTTCGTGCAACGGATGCAGGAGCGGGCGCGCGAGGTGTTCGTGCACCACGCCCTCGCCGAGTACGTGGTGCGGCTGGTGACCGCCACGCGCGAGCCCGCCCGATTCGGCCTTCCGGACATTCAACCCTTGCTTGCGTACGGGGCGAGCCCGCGCGCCACCCTCGGCATGGTGGCCGCCGGACGCGCCCTGGCACTGCTCCGCGGCCGTGACTACGTGCTTCCGGCCGACCTGCAGGAGATCGCCTCGGACGTGCTCGCGCACCGGCTGGTGCTCTCGTTCGACGCGGTGGCCGACGGGGTGCAGCCCGAGGACATCGTGCGCCGGATCGTCGACGCGGTGCCGCTGCCGGTGGTGGCTCCCGCCCAGGAAAGCGGCCTGGCGGCGTGAACCGCGACCAAAAGCCCGGCGGCGTGAACCGCGAACAAAAGCAGCCCGGTGGCGTGAATCGCGAACAACGGCTGCGCGGCCTGGAGCTCGTGATCGCGCGGCGGCTGGAAGGCCTGCTGCACGGCGACTATCTCGGACTGCTGCCCGGCCTCGGCAGCGAGCCCTCGGGCAGCCGCGAATACCGGCCGGGCGAGGACGACGTACGCCGGATGGACTGGGCGGTGACCGCCCGCACCGGCGCGCCGCACGTGCGGACCGTCGACGCGGACCGCGAGCTGACCACCTGGGTCGTGGTGGACGCGAGCGCCAGCATGGACTTCGGCACCGCGGACGCGGAGAAACGCGACGTGGCGGTGGGCGCCGTCGCGGCGGTCGGCTTCCTCACCGCGGGCAGCGGCAACCGGTTGGGCGCCAGCGTGCTGACCGCCCAGGAGGTACGTCGCTTCCCACCATGCGGCGGCCGGATCCCGCTGCTGGGACTGCTCCGGGACCTGCAGACCCTGCCCCGCGACGGCCGGCCGTCGCGAAAGCTGGCCGAGGCCGTCGGATCGCTGCGCATCCCCCGGCGCGGCCTCGTCGTGGTCGTGTCGGATTTCCTCGACGGGCTCGACGCGGACGGCCTCGGCCCCGAACCACCCGCGTGGGAACAACCGCTGCGCCGCCTCGCCGCCCGCCACCAGGTCCTCGCCGTGCAGGTCGGCGACCCGCGCGAACAGGACCTGCCGGACGTCGGCCTGCTCACCCTGGTCGACCCGGAGACCGGCGAGCGGCGCGAGGTGGCGACGGCGAGCCGCCGGCTGCGCGAGCGGTACGCCGCGGCGGCCGCCCGCCAGCAGGAGTCGATCGCCGGCGGGATCCGTCGCGCCGGGGCCGCACATCTGCGCCTGCGGACCGACCGGGACTGGATCGCCGACATCGTCCGTCACGTGAAAGCCCAGCGGCGGCTCGCGCGAGCCGCCCGTCGCCCCGGAGGTGCGACCGCATGACCTGGCTCTCCCCGGAGCGGCTCTGGTTCCTTCTCGGAGTCGCCGCGCTCGTCGTCGCGTACGTGATCGCCCAGCGCCGCCGCAGCCGCTACGCCGTCCGTTTCACCAACCTCAGCCTGCTCAGCCGGGTCGCCCCGAAGCGGCCGGGCTGGCGCCGGCACCTGCCCGCGAGCCTGTTCCTCGCGATGCTCGCCCTGCTGGTCGTCGGTTTCGCCCGTCCGCAGGCCGAGGTGCGGGTGCCGCGCGAACGCGCCACCGTCATCGTGGCCGTGGACCTCTCCCGCTCGATGCTCGCCGGCGACGTGGCGCCCGACCGGCTCACCGCCGCGAAGGCCGCGGCCCACGAGTTCGTCGGCGAGCTGCCGGACAAGTTCAACGTCGGCCTGGTCGGGTTCGCCGGCAGCGCGTCCGTGATCGTGGCGCCGGTGACCGACCGCGACCGGGTCGAATCCGGCATCGACCGGCTGGCCGAGGGGCAGGCCGGGCGCGCCGGGACCGCGATCGGCGACGCGATCGCCACGTCGCTGGACCAGATCCGCACGATGGACGCGGGCAAGGCCGCGCGCGTCGTGGTGCTCTCCGACGGCGCGAACACCTCCGGCCAGGACCCGGCGACCGCCGCGAAGCTGGCCACCGACATGGGCGTACCGGTGGACACCATCGCGTTCGGCACGGCCACCGGGATGATCGGCGACGGCCAGCGGGTGCCGGTGGACGGCGAGACGTTGCGGACCGTGGCCTCCGCGACCGGCGGCGACTTCTTCGAGGCCGGCAACATCGACGAGCTCCGGGAGGCGTACGGGAACATCGGCAGCTCGATCGGCACCCAGAGTGAGCGGCAGGACGTGTCCGCGAGATTCATCGGCGCCGGCCTGGTCCTGGCCCTGCTGGCGGCGCTCGCGTCGCTGCTGTGGTTCGCCCGGCTCCCGTGAGAGGGATGCTTAACCATGCGGCTGCTCGTGGTGGAGGACGAAGAAGATCTGGCGGAGGGCCTGCGCGTGGGCCTGACCCGCACCGGTTACGCGGTCGACGTCGCGGCGGACACCGCGGCGGCGTACGACCGGCTGACCGTCAACGAGTACGACCTGATGCTGCTCGACGTGAACCTGCCGGACGGCGACGGCTTCGGCCTGTGCCGCCGGTTGCGGGCCGGCTCGGCGGGGCGGCGCGACCTGCGGGTGCTGATGCTGACGGCGCGCGGCGGCCTGGACGACCGGGTGCGCGGCCTGGACGAAGGCGCCGACGACTACCTGGTGAAGCCGTTCCACCTGGCCGAGCTGCTGGCCCGGGTGCGGGCGCTGCTGCGGCGCGACACCGGCGGCGCGGCACCCGCCCTGACCGTCGGTGACCTGGTGCTGGACGCGGCGCGGCACCGCGTCACCCGGCGCGGCGAGCCGGTCGGCCTGACCCGCAAGGAGTTCGGCGTCCTCGAATACCTGATGACCCGCCCCGGCCACGTCGTCTCCGGCGAGGAGCTGCTCGAGCACGTCTGGGACGAGAACGCCGACCCGTTCACCGAGACCGTCCGGGTCACCGTCGGCACGCTGCGCCGCAAGCTCGGTGACGGCTGGATCAGCACGGTTATCGGGCGCGGCTACCGGCTGCGGGAGGCGGCGACGTGATGGTCCGGTCGATTCGCTTCCGGCTCACCGTCATCTACTCGGCGCTGCTGTTCGCGCTGGCCGGAGCCGGGCTCGCGATCACCTACTTCGCGGTCGCCCGGTCCACCCAGCCGCAGCCGATCACCGAACGGACCGCCAAGGTCTACAACAGCAGCGGGCTGGTCGGCGTCACCACGGTGGCCGAGGTCAGCGAGGTCGAGGCCGCGGTCAACTACAACACCCTGCAGAACATGCGGAACTACTCGATGGTCGCGCTCGGCGGCCTGTTCGTGGCGAGCCTGGGCATCGGGTGGGTGCTGTCCGGGCGGGCGTTGCGGCCGGTCGGCGCGATCACCCGGACGGCCCGCGAGATCCAGGCCACCGACCTGGCGCGGCGCATCCACCTGCAGGGCCCGAAGGACGAGTTACGCGACCTGGCCGACACGATCGACTCCATGCTGGACCGTCTCGACCACGCGTTCCGCGCCCAGCGCCAGCTCATCGACGACGCCTCGCACGAGCTGCGCAGCCCCCTCGCGATCATCCGCACGAACCTGGACGCCTCACTGACCACGCCGGACGCGACGCCGCAGGAGAGAGCGCGCGCGGTGGCCGTGGTCGACCGCGCCACCGACCGGATGTCCCGCCTGGTCGAGGACCTGCTCGCCACCGCCCGCCGGGAGGCCGACACCATGGCCGACACCGACATCGATCTGACCGCGGTCGCGCGCGAGGCCGGCGAGGAGTATTTTTTGCCGGCCAAACCCCTCCATTTGCGGTACGCCGCCACGGGCCCCCAGCACCTGATCGGCGACGCGGACGCGCTCCGCCGCGCGGCCGGCAACCTGCTGTCGAACGCGGCCCGCCTCGCCCCGGCGGATTCGGTGGTGACCCTGGCGACGGGCCGGACCGGCGCGTGGCTGTGGCTGGCGGTGACCGACGAGGGCCCGGGCATCCCCGCGTCCGACCTGCCGCAGGTGTTCGACCGCTTCTGGCGAGCCGACCACCGGCGTACGGGATTGGGCCTGGCCATCGTCCGCCAGATCGTCGAGTCGCACGGCGGCCAGGTGGCGGCGTTCTCGGAGCTGGGGCGTGGCAGCACGTTCGTGTTGTGGCTGCCGGCCGCGGATCGCACGGGCGACGCCCCGCCCCCGCCAGGCAATCCGTGGCCACCCCCGACCTGAGCCGAGAAGCGATAGGGCCGAGTCAGAGGCGACGACCGCGACGAACCAAAGACGCAACCTCGAGCTCGAAGGGAAACGGCTCCTCCGACGCAAGCAACTGGCCCGGATTCGCAACGTCCGCCGAGGTGTAGTGATCCCCGTCGAGCCTTTGGAGGTGCAGTTCCACCGATTCCAGCGGCTGCTCCACACGCAGATACCAGCCGATCTTCGCCGCGGCGTACAACTGGGGCTTGAGCAACCGGTCCGTTCCGGCGTTGCTCGGTGAGACCACCTCGACGACAAGCTTCGTCTCGGCAGCCTCGACCGTCGTGCCCACGTCGTCGGTATCGGCCACGAGCAGGTCTGACTGCAGGATGCGTCCGCCGGTCAGCCGCAGGTTGACGCCCTGCAGTACCAGGAGGCAGCGCTGAGCGCGCGCCCAACGCTGGCGATAGTGCTCAGCCGACGGGCTCCGGGGCCGGGAACAGGTGCGCGAGCGCGACCGCGCCGAGCAGCAGAAGCACGCCGGCCATCGACGCGGGGGAGAGGCGCTCGCCGAGGACCGCCACGGCGAGCAGCGTGGCGGCCAGTGGCTCGGCCAGCGTGAGAACCGCGGCGGTGCTGCCCGTTGTGGTGCGGAGGCCGCCGTTGTAGAGCACATACGCCAAGGCGGTCGCGAAAACGCCCATGTACAGCAGCATTCCGTCGGTGGCGAAGCCGGTGGGGACGGCGAATCCGCCGCTCAGGAGCGCGACCGGGAGCAGGGTCACGGCCGCGATCGCGGTGGACGCCGTGGTGAGCAGCATCGAATCTATTTCGCGCATGACTCGGCGGCTCAGCACCGAGGTGATCGCGAATGCCAAACCACCGCCGACGGCTGCCGCCACGCCGAGAAAGGGTCGGGGTGCGGTGCCGGCGGGCGACGCGCCGAGGCCGCTGACCAGCGCCAGGCCGGCGACCGCTGCCAGGACGCCGCACAGCGTGGCACGTGGCGGCAAACGGCGAGCTCGGATCGCCTCCCATCCCGCCAGCGCGACCGGCGGCACGCCGAGGCCGACCACGGTGGCCACGGCCACTCCACCCCAGGCGACGGCAACGAAGTACAGCGCCTGGAACGCACTGACGCCGAGCCCGACGACGACGATTCGCCATGGTTGCGAGCGCGCCGCGGTGAGCACCGGGCCGAGCTGCCGCCGCGTTGCCACCAGCAGCACGAGCGCCGCGATGGCCATGCGATAGAAGCAGACGCTCACCGGGCTCAGCTCGCTCGATCGCCGGACGAATTGGAGCACCATTCCGGTCGTACCCCAGAGCAGGCCGGCGACGGTGATGGCGAGGAAACCGCGCCGTACGAGGGAAGAATGGTTTGCCGAGGTCATCGAGACGCCAAGTTAGCGTGTGCCGAGGCCACAAACCATTCGAATTTCCGTGCAATGCCATCACGCCGGTGAATGCCGAAAGGTCATCGGTGAGCGGGCACACATCATTGCGGAGAATTTGGGACCTCGCGCGACGTGTGCCTTGTGTGGAATTCCTATCGACGGCATCGGCGGAGGCGGTCGAGGCCGAATGGCTTTTTCAGTACGCGGCCGGGGCGCCTCCGTCGGACCGCGAGATCCTCGGGCTCACCGCACGGCGCCTCGACGGTGGTGTCGTGCTGTCCGCTCGCACCGACCCGAGCCGCTACTGGAGCAAAGCGCTCGGCTTCGACGGACCGGTCACGGCGCGCTTGATCGATGCGATCCTGGACGTGTACCGGGCCGAGGCGACCCCGCACGCCATGCTGCAGTTCGCGCCGGACGCGCTGCCGGTCGACTGGGAGGAGATCCGGCTCGCCCGCGGTCTGCGCCCCGGCGACCGGAGGGCCAAGCTCGTCGCGCCGATCGAAAGCCTCCGGCCTTCGGGTATCACGGATCTGCGGATCGGGCCGCTCACCGCGGATCACGCCGAAGCGTGGGCCGCCCTGGTACTCGACGGTTTCGGCATGCCGCACGAAGGCAGCCTCGGCCTCGTCGCGGCCTCCGTCTCGCACCCCCAGTTCTTCCCGTACGCCGCCTGGGACGGCGACACCATCGTCGCGGCTGCCCATCTGTTCGTGCACGACGGCATCGCCGCGTTGAACTCGGCCGTGACGGCACCGACCCATCGGCGGCGGGGCGCCCAGTCCGCCCTGATCGCCGCGCGCATCGGCAAGGCACGTGAGCTCGGCTGCCGCCGGGTCGTCGCGGAGACCCACGAAGCCCTCGGAGGCCGGGTGAACTCGTCGACGCGCAACCTGCTGCGGGTCGGCATGCGGGTCCGTTACGTCCGGCAGAGTTACCTCTGGGACGAAGACCCGTGGACGACGGACCACCGAGCCGAAGCCGAAGTCACCGCCCGGTGCTACGAGGCGCTGGGGTAAGCCGGGTACTACGCCGGGGTGCGGGCGGCGGCGATCTTCGCGCGCTTCCGGGCCGTGCGGATCTCCTCCTGCAGGGTGGCCACGTCGTACCGGCCGTAGTGGCGACGCCCGTTGATGAAGAACGTCGGCGTGCCGGAGACGCCGCTGAGGTCGGCCGACTCCACGTCGTCGGACACCCGTTCGGAGGCGCGCGCCGCCAGCATGTCGGTGTGGAACGTGTCCGCGTCCAGGCCGATCCTCGTGGCGTACCGGAGCAGGTCCGTCACCCGCAGATGGGCCTGGTTGCGCAACAGCACGTCGTGCATCTCCCAGAATTTGCCCTGCGCGCCGGCCGCCTCGGCGGCCTGCGCGGCCATCTGCGCCTGCGGGTGCACGTCGGTGAGCGGCAGGTGCCGCCAGACGAACCGGATGTCGACGTCGGTGAGCAGCTCGCGGACCTCCTTCTCGGCCTTGCCGCAGTACGGGCATTGGAAGTCGCCGTACTCGACCACGGTCACCGAGGCGTTTTCCGGCCCGCGTACGTGGTCGCGTTCGTAGTCGACCTCGGGGATCAGGTCGGTGAGCTGGTCCACGTCGCCGAGCAGGGCCACCGCGCTGCGGGCCGGGTTCAGCATGAACGCCACCCGGAACACCACCCAGGTGATCAGCGCGGACGCCACGATCGCGGCGAGCACGCCCAGTTTCGCCTCGGCCAGCTCCGGCCCGGTGAAGGCGAGGTTCGCGATCAGGAACGACACCGTGAATCCCATGCCGGCGATGGTTCCGCTGCCCAGCACCGACGCCCAGCCCACCGCCGCCCGGATCCGGCCGTGGCTCACCTTCTCGACCAGCGCGGACACGCCCGCCACCGCGATCGGCTTGCCGACCACGTACGCCAGGAAGACGCCGATTGTGATCGGTGAGGTCACCGCCCGCGCGAGGAAGTCCATGTCGATCGTGATACCGGCGTTGGCCAGGCCGAACAGCGGCACGATAAGGTAGCTCGCCCACCCCGTGTAGATGCGCTGCAGCCGGTCGTTGGGTGACAGCGTCTGCACCAGGCTGACCTGGGCGAACCGCGCGAGCTCGGGGGTCGGCTGCTCCCGGAACGAGCGGAACAGTTCGGTGGCCTGCTCTAGCGCGCCGCGCACCGGCGTGTACGCGGCCGCGGTCAGCCCCAGCGCCAGACCGGCGACGACCGGGTCGATGCCGCTTTCCAGCATCGCGAACCAGATCGCAATTCCAAACGGCACGTACGCGTACCCGCTGCTCACGCCGAAACGCACCATGAGGAACGTGAAGGCGTACAGCAGAAGCGCGATGACCAGCGGCATCACCGAGATCTTCTCGGTGTAGGCGACCGCGATCACGATCAGCGCGACCACGTCGTCGACCACCGACACGGTTACCAGGAACAGCCGCGCCTGGTCCGGCACCCGCCGCCCGACCAGCGCCAGCAGGCCGAGCGCGAGCGCGGTGTCGGTGGACATCGCCACGCCCCACCCGGTCAGCCCCGGCCCGCCGTGGTTGATCGCCAGGAAGATCCCAACCGGCAAGATCATCCCAGCGATCCCGGCCGCGGCCGGCAGCACGAACCGCCGCCGGTCCCGCAGATCACCAAGATCAAACTCGCGCCGCGCCTCCAGCCCCACGACCAGGAAGAACAGCGTCATCAGCCCGCTGTTGACCCATTCCCGCAGCGTGAGCCCGATGTGCATGTCGCCGAGCGTGATCGACAGCTCCGTGTGCCAGAACCGCTCGTACGACTCGCCGGCCACGTTCGCCCAGACCAGCGCCGCGAGGATCGCGACGATCAGCACACCGGCGCTGCCCGCCTCGGTGTTCAGAAAGCTGCGCAGCGGCGTCGACACCCTGCGGGTCCAGAGGGTGCTGCCCTGCAGGTCGGTGTTCGACGTGTCACTCACGCACTCACCCAAGCAGATGATGCTCTTCGAGGAAACCGCCTGTGACATGCGCCTATTCACGGAGCGTTGACGGCCCCGCCCACAACCCATCCGGCGGCGCCGGCAAGGGCGGCGGCGGCGTGAAGCCGGCAACCGCGGCGGCGGCAAGGGCGGCGGCAGGGTGAAGCCGGCAAACGCGGCGGCGGCGTGGTGAGTCGGCAAGTGTGGTGAGTCGGCAAGTGTGGTGAGTCGGCAAGTGTGGTGGGTCGGCAAGCGTGGTGAGTCGGCAAGTCAGGCCGCCGGTCGTCGGGGCTGGTCACCTGCGGTTGCCTCATGATCGCGGCGGCTTCGGGACCAGGTGACGACAATCGAGAGTAATTTTGTCGCCTTTGAACCCATTCAACGTTTCGATGGTGGCGGGGGCGCCGATGGGCGCGGTCATCTCACTGCGGGGGGCGCGCGGCCGATTTTTCGAGACCTTGGAGAGTTATGGCTCGTATGTGGGCGTAACTCTCCAAGGTCTCGAAATTGGCCGAAAAGCAGGGGTCGCAAAAGGTATAATTCAGGTCGAAACAGCTGTCCTAATTAGATGATCGTCCATAATGTGGGACGTCTTGGTCGGATACTGAGACATTCGCGATGTGCGAGCGGCAAAGGGCTGGGCCTCGCCCGGCCTCATGCACGACAAAATGCGCTTTATGCTGTTTTGTCAGACAGCGCAACGGGCGGCAGCCCACCGGGGGCTGGCACAACCGCCGCCATGGCAGCTCAGCCCGACCACTTCCGGAGCGCAACGGGCGGCAGCCCACCGGAGGCTGGCACAACCGCCGCCATGGCAGCTCAGTCCGACCACTTCCGGAGCGCAACGGGCGGCAGTCCACCGGTGGCTGGCACAACCGCCGCCTTGGCAGCTCAGCCCGACCACTTCAGCAGCGCAACGGGCGGCAGCCCACCGGTGGCCGGCACGACCGCCGCCTTGGCAGCTCAGCCCGACCACTTCAGCAGCGCAACGGGCGGCAGCCCACCGGTCCGCCGCCGACGCCGTGCCTGGCCCCGGCCGTCACTCGTCGACGGCGTCCATCATGGCCCTGCCCAGCGCGGCGTGCGCCTCCACCGCCGGGTGCGTCGCGCCGTAGTTCTCGACCTCACCCAACCCGTCGGCGAAAAGAGCGTACGTGATCCGGGGTGCGCCGTCCCGGCCGAAGACCACGCCGGCCTCGTGCCGCGCCGCGCCTGCCGCGTTGAAGTCGGCGCCGTGCTTGGTCGCGACCCGCGCGCGCTCCGCCGACGACATCACCCGCCGCACGCCGTCGGTATACCCGTTGACCCAGCGCAGCACCCGCACCATGAACGCCGACGACGCGGGAGACAGCAGCGTCCCCTCCACCAGCCGCCGCAGCAGCTCGACGGTCTCCCGCGGCGTGGTCGTGCCCATCCGGAACCGGTGCGGATCGGCCACCGGCTCCACCCGCGTGCGCGTGAACCCCTTCGCGGCCAGGATCTCGTTGATCTCGGCGGCCGGAACCAGGCGCCCGCACAGGCGTACCGAAGTGTTGTCGGAAACCAGAAGCATGGCGGTGAGCACATTGGCCAGCGTGAGCTGGTCGCCCCACACGCCCTGCAGGAAGTAGATGCCGCTGCCACCGAGGATGTCGTCCGCGGTCAGCGCAACCAGCTGCCCGAGACTGAGCTCGCCGCGGTCGACCTTCTCCAGCACCGCCACGGCCACCGCGAGCTTCTGCACACTGTAGCCCTCGACCACGTGATCGGCGCCGTTGTCCACAAGCGGCCGATCCACGTAACCGGCGGCGCTGTCCACAAGCGGCCGGGAAAGATCGGTAACCAGCGCGTACCACGACCCACCGGCCCGCCGCGCCCGATCCCGATACAGCGAATCTATCGACATCTATGAAACCTCTTCCAAACGCTGCAACGACTTGCTAGCGTCCCGTCTCATCCGTCCCCGCACCTCTCGCATTCTCCGAACCCCCAGAAGGAGAACAGATGAGACGCAGACGCATGTGGGCGTACCCCACCCTGGTCGCCCTGCTGGCCCTGGCCCTCGGCGTACCGCAGAAAGCGCAGGCCAAGGCCGACGCCAGCCCCGGCCCCCGCGACGTCATCGTGCACCTCTTCGCATGGCCCTGGGCCTCGATCGCCAGCGAATGCACGAACGTGCTCGGCCCGAAGGGCTTCGGCGGCGTGCAGGTCTCGCCGCCGCAGGAGCACGTCGTGCTGCCGGGCCAGGGCTACCCGTGGTGGCAGGACTATCAGCCGGTCAGCTACCAGATCGTCTCCCGGCGCGGTGACCGGAACGCGTTCGCCGCCATGGTCAGCACGTGCCACGCGGCCGGCGTGAAGATCTACGTGGACGCGGTGATCAACCACATGGCCGGCGGCGCCTCGACCGGCAACGGGACGGCCGGGTCCACGTACAGTCACTATGCCTATCCGGCGGTTCCGTACGGTAGCAACGATTTTCATCACTGCGGGCGTAACGGCAACGACGACATCGCCAACTGGACCGACCGCTGGGAGGTGCAGAACTGCGAGCTCGTCGACCTCTCCGATCTGGCCACCGACACCAATTACGTACGCGGGAAGATCGTCTCCTACCTCAACGATCTCCGTGGCCTGGGCGTCGACGGTTTCCGGGTGGACGCCGCCAAGCACCTGCCGGCGGGCGACCTGCAGGCCATCTACGCGCAGCTCACCGGCTCGCCGTACATCTTCCAGGAGGTCATCGAGGGCGGCCCCGGCGAGATCAGCCCGAGCGAGTACACGGGAATCGGCGACGTCACCGAGTTCCGCTACGGCGACGTGGTCGGCAACGCGTTCCGGGACGGCAACCTGGCCGGCCTGCAGAACCTGCCCGGCCAGATGCTGCTGTCCGGCGGCGACGCGGTCGCGTTCATCGACAACCACGACACGCAGCGCAACGGGCGGGCGAAACTCAACTACCAGAACGGGACCCCGTACGCGCTCGCCGAGGCGTTCATGCTCGCCTATCCGTACGGGACACCGTCGGTGATGTCGAGCTTCACGTTCAGCAACGCCGACGCCGGGCCGCCGACCGCCTCGAACGGCATCACCACCGCGGTGACCTGCGGCAACGGCTGGGCCTGCGAGCACCGCTGGCGCACCACCGCGAATCTGGTCGCGCTCCACAATGCCGCGTACGGGACGAATCTGAGCAACTGGTGGTCGAACGGCGGCGGTCAGATCGCGTTCGGGCGCGGTGCCAACGCGTACGTCGTCTTCAATCGCGGTGGATCGCTGAGCCGCACCTTCCAGACGTCGCTGCCGGCGGGCACCTATTGCGACGTGGCGAACGGCGACGTGACGAACGGTAGTTGCTCCGGTACGGCGTACGTGGTCGATGGAAGCGGCCAGTTCAGCGCCACCGTTCCGGCCAACGGGATGCTCGCGTTGCACATCAATGCCCGCGTCGCCAGCTCCGGCACCTGCGCGATCACCTTCGCGGCCACCGTCACCACGGTCTGGGGCGAGAACGTCTACGTCCTCGGCAACCGGCCCGAACTGAGCAACTGGAACACCGGCGGTGGTCTCGCCCTGTCGTCGGCCGGTTACCCGGTGTGGCGCGGTGCCGTCACGCTGCCGGCCGGCACGACCGTCGAGTACAAGTACGTGAAGAAGAACGGCTCCACGGTGGTCTGGGAGTCGGGCGCCAACCGGACGGCCACCTGCCCGGCCACGACGAACGATACGTGGCGTAACTGAGCGGGCTATCCTTCCCGGGTGTCTTCCGTCGCCGTCGCACCGGCCACTCCGGCCACCGCGGCGGCGACGTCTCGAATGGACTGGCTGGACGCCCTGCGCGGAGTCGCCGTCCTGCTTGTCGTGTACGCGCACCTGAGCCGGTTCGTGTTCGAGGGCGTCCGCGCGGTCTCCGGCGACTGGCTCAACGCCGGACCCGCCGGGGTCATGTTGTTCTTCCTGGTCAGCGGGTACATCATCCCGGCCTCGCTGGAGCGGCACGGCGACCTGCGCGCGTTCTGGATCAGCCGGCTGTTCCGGCTGGTCCCGCTGTACCTGGTGGTCGCGGTGGCCGTCGTCGTACTCGGCGTAACCGGCCGGGTCTCGCTCGACCCGTTCGTGACCGCACATCCGGTCACCACCGGTATCGCCCACGCGAGCATGCTGCCGTTCCTGCTCGGCGTACCGCTGATCACCCCGCTGTTCTGGACGCTCACCTTCGAGATGGTCTTCTACCTTCTCGTCACGTGCTTGTTCACGCTGCGTGTCCGCAACGGCGCGCCCTGGATGGCCGGTGGGTTCGCCGTCGCCGGGATGGTGCTCGCCCCGCTGCCGGCCCGTATGCTCGATGCCTCCACCGCCACCGTCGTCGTGGTGGTGCTGCTGATCGCCGGCCTGACCGCGGTGATCGGCGGGCGCGGCGCCGTGCGCATGGCCGGGGGAGTGCTGCTCGGCGCGCTCGCCCTGACCCTGCCTGTGATCAACGAGGATCCCGCGCACAAGTGGGACGGCCTGCTCATCCTCGCCGTCATGTTCACCGGCACCGTCATCTACCGCGCCGACCGCGGGATC
Organism: Actinoplanes sp. TBRC 11911; assembly: GCF_012933445.1. Lineage (GTDB taxonomy): Bacteria > Actinomycetota > Actinomycetes > Mycobacteriales > Micromonosporaceae > Actinoplanes. The sequence goes on along the minus strand of NZ_JABBNC010000006.1, from coordinate 54,651 downwards.
ACCAGCTGGCGGCCCGTCGTGCTGGTCGGCGGGCTGGTGTCCGTCGCGCTGCTGCGTAACTGGTTCGGTGAGCTGGTCTCGCTGGACGCGCTCACCCCGAAATACGTGGCGCGCTCGGTCATCACGCTGCTGGTCTTCGGCGGCGCCTTCTTGATCGGCATGCTCACCCGGCATCGCAAAACACCCCGGTTCCTCGTACGCCTCGGAGTGCTGAGCTATTCGGTCTACCTCGTGCACTGGGTGCTGCTCGAACTCGCCGCGCCGCTGTTCGGGCACGGCATCCCGGACGTACTCAGCGCGACGGCGTACGGGATCCTGGTCGTCGGGGTCTGCTCGCTGACCCAGCGCTACATCGAGGTGCCCGGCCAGCGTCTGGGCGTCAGGCTTCGCGCAGCTTTCCGAGAAGGCGCACCAGCTCGCTCCGATCCGCGTCGCTGAGCTCGGCGAAGAACCGCTCGCTCTCCTGCTGCCGCGCCGCCTGAATGGCCCGGCTGGTCTCGATGCCCGCCGGGGTCAGGCCCACCAGCACCGCGCGCCGGTCGGTCGGATCGGGACCGCGCTCGGCGAACCCCAGCCGCTCCAGATCGTCGACCACCTCGGTGGCCGAGCGCGGCACGATGTGCAGGTGGTCGGCCAGCACGCTGAGCCGCACGTCGCCGTGCCGCGACAGGACGCCCATCGCGCGCGCGAGCGAGGGCGAGATGTCCCACGGCTCGAGAGAAGCCTTGGTGCGGTGGCGAAGGCGGCGGGCGACCGCCCAGAACGCCTCGGACAGGGTGTCGTCGTCGCGCACAAGGAATACCGTACCAGCAACTAGCGTTGCTCCCTCATGTTGAGGTAACCTCATCAAATCTTGTCATCGCGACCTAAGGATGAGCCTTTGCCAAGGCCTACCGGAAGAACCCCGTCCGCCGCCGAGAAAGCGCAGGCCAAAAGCGTCTCGCTGCGCCGTATCGGCAGCCTCTTCACCGAGCATCGCGGCCGCCTGGCCGCCGTCGTTCTGATCATCGTGGCCTCGTCGATCATCAGCACGGCCTCCCCGTTCCTGCTGCGCGGCGTCATCGACAAGGCGTTACCCCGCGCCGACGTGCGCCTGCTGATCTGGCTCGTGCTCGGCATGGTGGCCGTCGCCGCCGTGACATCCGTGCTCGGCGTCCTGCAGACCTGGATCTCCACCGACGTCGGCCAGCGCGTCATGCACCGCCTGCGCACCGACGTGTTCACCCACCTGCAGCGTCAGTCGATCGGCTTCTTCACCCGCACCCGCACCGGCGAGGTGCAGTCCCGCATCACCAACGACATCGGCGGCATGGAGTCCGTGGTCACCTCGACGGCCACCTCGATTGCCGCCAACCTGACGACGGTCGTCGCCACCGCCGTCTCGATGGCCGCCCTGAGCTGGCGGCTGTCCCTGGTCACGGTCGTCGTGCTGCCGCCGTCGATCTGGCTGACCCGGCGCGTCGCCCGCATGCGCCGCGAGCTCACCGCCCGCCGCCAGCGCGAGCTCGCCGACCTCAACGTCACCATCGAGGAGGGCCTGTCCATCGGCGGCGTCCAGCTCAGCAAGACGATGGGCACCGCGCCCGCGCTGATCACCCGCTTCACCGACTCGTCGAAACGCCTGATCGACCTCGAGCTGCGCTCCGAACTGGCCGGCCGCTGGCGGATGGCCTCGATGAGCGTCATGTTCGCGGCCATCCCCGCGATCATCTACCTGGCCGCCGGCCTGCCCGCGACCTCCGGCGGCATGACCATCGGCACGCTGGTCGCGTTCACCGCGCTGCAGGCGGGCCTGTTCCGGCCGCTGCTCGGCCTGCTCAACGTGGGCGTGTCGCTGACCACGTCGCTGGCCCTGTTCGCCCGCATCTTCGAATACCTCGACCTGCCCGTCGAGATCACCGAACCCCCTTCCCCCGTACGCCTCGACGCCCCCAAGGGCCACCTGCGCCTGGAGGACGTCACTTTCGCGTACGCCGGGAGCCCGTCGGCCGCCGTCGCCGGAGTGACCCTGGACGTCCCCGCCGGCACGTCGCTGGCCCTGGTGGGGGAGACGGGGTCGGGCAAGAGCACGATCGCTGGCCTGATCGCCCGCCTGCACGACCCGACCGCCGGCCGCGTGACCATCGACGGCGTCGACATCCGCGAGCTGTCGCTGGGCGACCTGGCCGGCATCGTCGGCGTGGTCTCGCAGGAGACGTATCTGCTGCACACGACCGTCCGCGAGAATCTGCGCTACGCCAAGCCCGACGCCACCGACGAGGAGATCGAGGACGCCGCCCGCGCCGCGCGCATCCACGACATGGTCGCCGCCCTGCCCGACGGCTACGACACGATGGTCGGCTCCCGCGGCCACCGGTTCTCGGGTGGCGAGAAACAGCGGATCGCGATCGCCCGCACGCTGCTGCGCGATCCGCGCATCCTGGTGCTGGACGAGGCGACCAGCGCCTTGGACACGGAGACCGAGCGGGCCGTGCAGCAGGCGTTCGACACGCTGTCCCGCGGCCGCACGACGGTGACGATCGCGCACCGCTTGTCGACGGTCCGCGACGCCGACCAGATCGTGGTCCTCGACCACGGCCGCGTCCTGGAGGCGGGCACCCACGCGACGCTGCTGTCTGCAGCGGGCAGGTATGCCGCGCTGGCCGCGTAAGTCGCGCTGAGGCCGCGCCTCCGCCTGGCGCCCGGTTCTGGCCCTGCCGGCCGGCCACGTGCGCCGCCCGTCCGCCCGGCTTCGCCAGCCGCCCGTCCGCCCGGCTTCGCCAGCCGCCCGTCCGCCCGGCTTCGCCAGCCGCCCGTCCGCCAGCCGCCCGTCTGCCCGGCTTCGCCAGCCGCCCGGCCGTCAGGCCTTCGGCAGCGCCGGCACCGTCTTCACGTGCTTCTTGAGAATCGGCAGCCCGATCTTCACCAGCGCCTTGCCGCGCTTCTCCACATCCTCCGGCGTGGCCTGATGCGGCAAAGGCACATGAATCGCGATATTTCCGACAAAGGTGATGAGGTCACCGACCGTGCCGGGGAACACGTGGCACATCTCCGCCCCGGCCTTCAACTGCGACTCCGGCACGTGCGCCACATACTCGGCCATCCCGGCCTTCCACGCGAGCGGATGCACCAGATATCCCGCGGGCAACATCCCCGCACCACCGATCTCCGCGAGCACGCCGCGCCGATCGGTGTCCTCGTGCTGCGCCGTACCCACGATGAACCAGAACAGCCCCGCCGCCAGCACCCCGCACACCACCAGCGCGGCGGCCGCCGACTGCACCACCACGAGAATCCCCACCGCCAGCACCGCGATGACCACCCCGCCGGCCATCAGCTCGGCGGTCCCGTCCCGGCGCGCCCCCCGCTCGGCCTCGTCGACGCACCGCTCGAGGATCCCGTCATAGATCCGATCGACCGGCCGCCACTTGTCCCGGCGAGCCGGCATGGCGCGTTGCGACATGGGCGTACTCCCTCCTCCTAGGCGCCCCGAATATCGGCCGCCCCGCCCCCGGGTAAAGGCTTCCGGCGCAGAACGACCACCGGTTCGGCCCGCCCCACCCCGGCGCCTCCACGAACGCCTTCTCCGGCGTCGAGTCCTCCTCCGGCTCCCCGCCGAGCGCGGCCGCCCAGAACCGCCCCACGACCAGCGCATCCACACAATCGAATGGCACGCTCTTGAGGTAGGCCATGAGCCATTAAAGTTCATCCATGACCGAGTTGCTGGAGGCGCTGCACACCACGCCGTCGCGCCGTTACTTATCCCCGACCCCCATCGACGACGACGTGATCCGCGCCCTGCTGGACGCCGCCATCCGAGGCCCGAGCGGCGGCAACAGCCAGCGCTGGGCCTGGATCGTGGTCCGCGACGCGACCACGAAGTCAAAGATCGCCGACCTGTACCGCGACTCCTGGACGAAGACCTACGCCTCCCGCAAGGACCAGATCCTCGCCGCCGGAGACGGCATGTCCGCCGCGACCTACCGAGCCGCCGACCACCTCGCCACCCACCTGGAGGAGGCCCCCGTCTGGATCTTCCCGGTCCTCCTGGGCGCCGCCAAGTCCACCAACCCCCGCCTGGGCTCCAGCATCTACGGCGCCGTCCAGCACCTGATCCTGGCCGCCCGCGCCTACGGCATCGGCGCCACCCTGACAACGCTGCACACCGCCCACGAGCCCGAGGTCCGCCGCCTGCTCAACCTCCCCGACACGGCGATGACGATGGCCTTGATCCCGCTCGGCTACCCCGCGAAAGGCCGCTGGTCCCAGCCCCGCCGCCGCCCCTTGGACGAGGTCATCTTCCACGAGCAATTCCATTAGGTACGGCGTACGAAAGGCGCCCCTGGCACTCGCCCGGCTGAGCGCGGGGCACGGCCGTCACGCCCGCCCGGCCGGTGCCCTCGGCTCGGCCGGTGCCCTCGGCTCGGCCGGTGCCCTCGGCTCGGCCGCTGCCCGTCCGGTTCGTCGATGCCGCCCGGTTCCAGTTCACCGGCGTGGAGGTGCTTTCATCAATTTTTGACCCCATTCGACCCTGCCCGATCAGGCGGCCACGGTCGATTCTCGAGACCTTGGAGAGTTCGGGTTCGTATGTGGGCGCAACTCTCCAAGGTCTCGAAATCGTGCCGGAATCGGTGGCCGCAAAGGGGTGCGAGAGGGAAAAATCGACCGTCCTGTTCGGACTCTCGTTCATCGTGCAGACAGTTCTGCCCAGATAGTGGAACTGTTCAGCTGTTTCTCGAGCCGCTTGCCCTCCGATGGGTTGGCCTTGCGGGGCGGACCTGCGCGGGCCGTCGCTGTGGGGAGCCGGGACCTTCCGGTCGTGGCGGTTGCCCACACGGGGGTGGGGGTGGCTGCGGTGTGGGGAACCGCAACCTTCCCGGTGTCGCGGCTGCCCACACCGGGGTGGGGGTGGCTGCGGTGTGGGCAACCGCAACCTTCCCGGCGTCGCGGCTCCCCACGCCCCGGGTGGGGCGGCCACTGTGGGGAGCTAGGGCCTGTCCGGGCTTGGCGGCAGCGCCTCGCGCGGGGACTCCCGGCCGACGGAACCAGCTGAACAGTTACAGATAGCGGGACGCCGTGGGCCGGCGCGTCGGCCGGCGCATCCGGGTGCGCACGTGGTCGAGGGCGAGCTGCCAGATCGGCAGAGTCGAGATTTCCCTCTTCGCCCGAGACCCGGATGTCGCTGAGATCGACGAGTGCGGTTCTGTCCCATTCCCACGCCATACCGTTGACGGTTGCTCGGCGCGCGGGCCGCCGGGCATCGCACGAACAAACCATCTGCGCCGTCCGGTGCCGGCGTCCGGAGCGGCCGCCGGCCGCCGACCCGCGTCACATTCGGGGCTGTGCGGTTGCCGAGTCGGTGCCGGGCGGATTTACTCCGGCTATGCCGGGTGATGGGGACAGCAGCGCGGGCGTCAAGGTCTGGCCGGGGAATCCGTACCCGCTGGGGGCCACCTACGACGGCGGCGGAACCAATTTCGCGCTGTTCTCCGAGGTCGCCGAGCGGGTCGAACTGTGCCTTTTCGGCGACGACGGGACGGAGACGCGGCTCGATCTGCCCGAACGTGAGGCGCTCGTCTGGCACGGCTATCTGCCGCGCATCGTGCCGGGGCAGCGCTACGGATACCGGGTGCACGGCCCCTACGATCCGTCCCGGGGGCTGCGCTGCAATCCCAGCAAACTGCTCCTCGACCCGTACGCCAAGGCGATCGACGGGCGCAACGAGTGGAGCGAGGCGCTTTTCGCGTACCGGTTCGGGGATCCGTTGTCGCGCAACGACGGGGACTCGGCCGCCTTCGCGCAGAAGTCGGTGGTGGTGAATCCGTTCTTCGACTGGGGGAACGACCGGCCGCTGCGGATCCCGTTCTGGGAGACGGTCATCTACGAAGCGCACGTCAAGGGCATCACGCAGCGGCACCCGGGAATCCCGGAGGACGTGCGCGGAACCTATTCGGGGCTCGCCCACCCGCGGATGATCGAGCACTTCAAGCGACTCGGCGTGACGGCCGTCGAACTGATGCCGGTGCACCAGTTCGTCCACGACAGCACGCTCATCGACCGCGGGCTCAGCAACTACTGGGGTTACAACACGATCGGATTCTTCGCGCCGCACAACGCGTACGCCTCGTTCGGTGGCCGTGGCGGGCAGGTGCAGGAGTTCAAAACCATGGTGAAGGCGCTGCACCAGGCCGGCATCGAGGTGATCCTGGACGTCGTCTACAACCACACCGCCGAAGGCAATCACCTGGGCCCGACGCTGTCGTTCCGCGGCATCGACAATCCCGCCTATTACCGGCTCGTCGACGAGGACAAGCAGTATTACTACGACACCACCGGAACCGGGAACAGCCTCAACGTACGCCACCACGAGTCGCTGCGCCTGATCATGGATTCGCTGCGGTACTGGGTGACGGAGATGCACGTCGACGGTTTCCGGTTCGACCTGGCCGCCGCGCTCGCCCGGGAGTTCCACGCCGTCGACCGTCTCGCGGCTTTCTTCGACCTGGTGAATCAGGACCCGGTCGTGTCCCAGGTGAAACTCATCGCGGAACCGTGGGACGTCGGCGACGGCGGCTACCAGGTGGGTGGCTTCCCGCCCTTGTGGACGGAGTGGAACGGCCGCTTCCGGGACTCGGTGCGCGATTTCTGGCGCGGCGAGACGGCCGGCCTGGGCGAGTTCGCGTCCCGCTTCGCCGGCAGCGCCGACCTGTACGAGGTGGACGGCCGCCGCCCCCTCGCGTCCATCAATTTCGTCACCGCGCACGACGGCTTCACCCTGACCGACCTCGTCTCGTACAACGAGAAGCACAACGAGGCCAACGGCGAGGACAACCGCGACGGCGAAAGCAACAACCGCTCCTGGAACTGCGGCGTCGAAGGCCCGGCCGAGGACCGCGACATCGTGGCGCTGCGCGAACGGCAGAAACGAAACTTCCTCGCCACGCTGCTGTTGTCCCAGGGCGTCCCGATGATCGCGCACGGCGACGAACTGGGCCGCACCCAACGCGGCAACAACAACGTCTACTGCCAGGACAACGACCTCAGCTGGGTCGATTGGGCGGACGCCCGCAATCAGGACGTGCTGACCAGATTCACCAGCCTGCTGACCGACCTGCGGGCCGCCCATCCCATTTTCCGGCGGCGGCGCTTCTTCACCGGCGACGTCGTCGGGGACGCCAAGGTCCCGGACATCGCCTGGCTGCGCCGCGACGGCGAGGCGATGACCGAGGACGATTGGAACACCACCGGCGGCCTGACGATGACGGTGTTCCTCAACGGCCACGGCATCCCGGAACGCGACGCCCTGGGCGAGCCCATCACCGACGACTCATTCCTGCTGCTGTTCAACCCACTCGGCGACCAGGCCGCGTTCACGCTCCCGGGCCGCGATTACGGGCGTACGTGGGAAGTGGTCGTCAACACCGCCGACCCGCTGCTGGCCACCCGCCGCCGCACGGCCAAGGCGGGCGGCCAGATCGGCGTGACGGGCCATTCCCTCGTGGTGTTGCGCTGCCGCTATTGACTCCCGTGAATCGCGCGGCCCAGCAGGGGAGTGAGCACCGCGGTGAACACGAAAGCACCGAACGCCGCGAGAACCGCCACGATGACCGGCAGAGTCGGCGGGTCGAGCAGCGCGTAGAGCACCGAATCCGGCAGCACCAGTCCCCAGGTGGCGAAGGCGAAGGATGCGGTACCCATTTCGGCCCACGGCACCCGCCGCTTGACGACCGCGCCCGGTGGCCGGGGCGCGACCCGATAGGCCACCCAGACGGCGAGGACGGTGGCCACCAGACACCCGAGATAGAGGCCCCATCGCAGGCCGAGATACGAGTTGGGCTCGTTGTCGGGCACCACGCCGGACAGGACGCCGAGAACAGTTGTGTAAAGCACGACCACATCGATCGGCACCGCGGCCATCAGGACGTCCGAGGCGGCCCGCACCGACGGGGCCGGGCCGGAAGCGGGAAACGCCGCCGGATCGGGCAATTCCCCGGTGCTTGCGGCAGCGTCACGCTGAACCGCCAGCGCGGCTATCGACCGGATCGTCATGTCGGCGGGAACATCTGGAAAGAGTTCGCCAGCCCACCGTTCAGTGTCTGTTCCAGGTCCTGCACGTAAAGGTGATGGAACACCGACTGGCCCGGCCAACCACTGCCGCCGACGAAATGCCCGAACAACGCGTCGGCGTGCCCGCCGGGCAGCCGCCCCTGAACAAGAGTGCCCGAATCACCCGGACGCAGAAGGTGGCACGGACCGAGCATCCAGCAGTCCTGCCATTGCCGGTGGCGATCGCCGACCTGCGTCAGGGCGCCGCTCACCGTGCCGACCTGATATCCGGACACCGCCCCGGTTCCCGCCACGTTCATCGGAATGTACGGCGGACGCGGTGACGCCATCGTGCCGTTGTGCGAAAGCTGCCGCACGAACGGGTCGACAGTGACGACGGCGTAGTCGAGCCCCGCCGCGGGCGAATTCGATGCGGGGTCGGACCACGCCACAACCTCACCCGGATACTGCCGGTATTGACCACCGCACCGTCCGCGGATGTTGACGCGATCACCATTGCCGTGGACCAAATGCCCGGCTGTCACCATGGCCGGCTCGCCTATCGGGGTGAATCCGACCATTCCGACGGTCGCGAAAGCGTCGGTGTCGGCATCGGCGCGCGCCTGGTCACCGGTTGACACGGAGCACGCGGAACGAGGCCGGTGGACGGGCAGCACGATGGTCTCCGACGTCGCATCCCAGCCGCGGAGCGACGTCGTGAGCCGGTGCCGGGGCAGCAAATCGGACAGCAGCCCCAGGCGCAGCGGCGCCTCGGGGAACGCGGTGCGATCGCGATCGAGGAACTCCCGACCGGCCAGGACCAGCGGTGCCCAGGTGCCGTCGACGGTCAGCGTGGCGCCGACCCCGTAGGCGAGGAGGTCGGCGTCGTCGTTGTCGGTAAGGTAGGACCGATACGACTCCGCGAGCCGCCGGACGTCGCCCTGAAGTCGCTCGGTCTCTGCGTCTTGCGGCTCCCACCACATGATCGGCTCCTTCGGGAGAAACCCTCACGCGAGTCTCTCCCGGGCGGACGCCCGCCGCGTCGCCGGTGTCACCGATCCGACCACAATGGTCAGAGATTGCGCTTCAGCGCGTCCTCCCAACCCGGCATTTCCGCCGCCGGCCGGGTCTTCGGGCCCACGTATTCGGCGGACGGGCGGATGATTTTGCCCAGGCGCTTCTGCTCCAGGATATGGGCGCTCCAGCCCGCCGTGCGCGCGCACGTGAACAACGCGGTCAGCATCTCGGACGGCACCTGCGCGAAATCGAGGACGATCGCCGCCCAGAATTCGACGTTCGTCTCCAGCACCCGGTCCGGCTTGCGTTCCCGCAGTTCGGCCAGGGCCGCCTTTTCCAGCTCCAGCGCGACCTCATAACGCGGCGCCCCGAGCTCGCGCGCCGCGTCCCGCAGAATGCGCGCCCGCGGATCCTCGGCCCGGTAAATGGCGTGCCCGAAACCCATCAGACGCCGGCCGCTGTCCAAAACCTTTTTCACGTACGCCCGTGCGTCGCCGGTGCGCTCGACCGCCTCGACCATGCCGAGCGCGCGAGCCGGCGCGCCGCCGTGCAACGGCCCGGACAACGCGGCGACCGCGGCCGACAGACACGCGGGCACGTCGGCGCCGGTGGACGCCACGACGCGCGCGGTGAACGTCGACGCGTTCATCCCATGCTCGGCCGCGCACACCCAGTACCGGTCGATGGCCGCGACGTGCCGGGGGTCCGGATCGCCCTGCCAGCGGATCATGAAGCGCTCGGTCGTCGTGCGGCCGGTGTCGACCACCCGTTGCGGGACGGCCGGCATGCGGGTGCCGCGGGCCGACTGCGCCACGTACGACAGCATCGTCACCGAGGAGCGCGCCAGATCCGAGCGGGCCTGCGCGTCGTCGATGTCGATCAGCGGCCGCAACCCCCAGTAGGGCGTCAGCATCGACACGGCCGCCTGTACGTCCACCCGGATGTCCCCGGAGTGCACCGGCAGCGGGAACGGCTCGGCCGGCGGCAGCCCGTCGGCGAAGTCACCGTCCGCGAGCAGGCCCCACACGTCGGCGTACGACACCGTCCCGGCGAGCTCCCGGATGTCCACCCCGCGGTAGCGCAGCACCCCGCCGTCCCGGTCGGGCTCGGCGATCTCGGTGTCGAACGCGACGACACCGGCCAGTCCTGGATTCACGCTCAACATGGAGACACGGTGTTACACGTACATGTTGATGTCAATGTTGATGCAGTCAATATGAGAGCATGTCCACATGGACCGGAACCCTCAGCTCGGCAACCCCCGGCTGCTCACCACCGGCGAGGTCGCCAGCCGCCTGGGCGTGAAGCCGGCGACCGTCTACGCCTACGTCAGCAGGGGCCTGCTCACCAGCCGGCGCAACGCCGACGGCAAGGCGAGCCTGTTCGCGAAGCCGGACGTCGACGCCTTCCTCGCGAGCCGCAAGCGCACCACCACGCCCGGCATCCAGACCGGCATCACGCTGATCAAGGACGGCGCCCTCTACTTCCGGGGCCGCGACGCCAGTCTGCTCGCCCGTACGGAATCCTTCGAGTCGGTCGCCTCGCTGCTGTGGACGGGCGAGCCGGAGCACATTCTGTTCGGCGCCCCGGCGGAGATCCTAGACGTGGCGAAATCGGTGGCCCTGGCATTGCCGCGCGCGGCGCGGGCCACCGACCGGCTCCGCGTGATCGTGGCAGCCGCGGCCGCGGCCGACCCGTTGCGCTTCGACACGGCTCCGGCCGCCGTGGTCGCGGCCGGCCGGGCCATGCTCGGCGCGATGGGCGCCGGTCTGCCCACCGTCATCATCCCGATCGAGCAGGAGGTCGAGGAACGCAACGGGGAGAGCGCGCTGGCCCGCACCCTTTGGTACCGCTTCACGTCGCGGCCGCCCCGCAGTCGCGACATCAACACGATGAACGCCGCCCTGGTCCTGCTGGCCGATCATGACATCGCCGCGTCGACCCTGGCCGCGCGCGTCGCCGCCTCCACCCGCGCGCATCCGTACGCCGTGGTCAGCGCCGGCCTCGCCGCCCTCGACGGACCGCTGCACGGCGCCGCGAGCGGCCTGGTGCACACCGTCCTGGCCGAGGCCATGGACCGCACCGACCCGGTCGACGCGATCGCCGACCGGCTGCGCGAGGGCAGCCCGATCCCGGGGTTCGGTCACTGGCTGTACCCGGACGGCGATCCCCGTGCCGCGACCCTGCTGGACATGCTGGACGACGGCCCGGTCCGCGAGTGTGCCGTGCACCTGATCGACGCGATGGCGGACCGCTCGGGCACGCATCCCACGATCGACTTCGCGCTGGCCGCCCTCACGCTGCAGAACAAGATGCCGCCGGACACCGGCGAGGCGATCTTCGCGGTGGCGCGCACGGCCGGGTGGCTCGCGCACGCCATGGAGGAGTACGCGGACCGCCCGTTGCGCTTCCGCCCGAGCGGCCTGTACGCCGGCGTCCACCCGCTCTGACCAGCGGTCAGCGCGGCATCGGCGCGATGTGGTGCACGTCGAGGCGCAGGTCGATGAGCACCGGCCGGGTCCGGTTCGCCACCACCTTCGCGGCCTTCTCCAGGTCGTCCATGGTGCGCACGGTCAGCCCCTCGCCGCCCAGCGCCTCCGCCAGCGGCGCCATCTCCGGCCACGCGAACAACGACAGCGACGGATCGAGTCCACGGTCGACGAACTGCACGTGCTCCGCCCCGTACCCGCCGTCGTTGCACAAAACCACGATCAGGTCCAGCCCGTATCGCGCAGCCGTCGCGAACTCCGCCAGCCCGCCGTGCATGAACCCGCCGTCCCCGCACACCATGATCACCGGCTCACCCCGGCGTCCGGCCGCCGCCCCCACGGCCGCGCCCATGCCCATGCCGATCGACCCGAAATTCAACGGCAGCACGTACGCCCGTGGGTCGCCCGGATGCAGGTGCCGGAACGCCTCCATCATGAACCGCCCGCCGTCGGTGACCAGGACGCGCCGCTGCGGCAGGATCTCGTCCAACCGGCGCAGCGCCGTCTCGACGTCGACCGTCCCGTCCTCGGTGACCGGCCGCTCGCCCATCGTCCGCTGCCCGGCCAGCCGCGCCGCCATCGCCGGGCCCCGGAAACCGCTCGGCGGCACCTCGCTCACCTCCAGCGCCTCCACCAGCACGTCGGCGACCGCGGTGGCGTCACCCTGCACGGTCACCTGCGCCTCCGGCACCATCCGGGTCTCGGCGTCCACCACCACGAGACGCTTGCCGCTGAGCAATCCACCATTGCGGGTCGTGTACGCGTTGAGCCCCGCCCCGAAAGCGATCAGCAGGTCCGCGCCATCCAGGATCTCGCGCGACACCGGACCGGACAGGCCGCCCGCGATGTCCAGGTCGTACGCCTCGCCCCGGAACAGGTCCTTGGCCTTCAACGTGGTGGCGACCGGCGCGCCGATGCGTTCGGCCAGCCGCAGCACCGACGCCCGCGCCTCGATCGCCCCGCGCCCGGCGATCACCACCGGCCGGCGCGCGGCAGCGATCTCGTCCACGGCGTGCCGGACCACCACCGGGTCCGGGATGATGTGCTGCGTCTCCGGCAGGTTGAGCGGCACGTCCCAGTAGTCGACGTCGCGCCAGGCGAAGTCCACCGGCACGTTGAACACGACGGGCCGGCGCTCCACGACCGCGCGGCGGATCGCTATCGCGAGGTCGGCGAGCGTGGTCTCGGGCGTACGGGCCTGCTCGAACCCGGCCCCGGTCGGCAGGACCACGTCGCGCTGCGGGATGTCCTGGACCGGCGGCCGGCTGGTGGTCCCGGTGTCGCCGGCGATGAGCAGCATCGGGGTGCGGCCGCGGACGCCCTCGACCAGGCCGGTGAGCGTGTTCGTCAGGCCGGGACCGTGGGTGACCGTGACGACGCCCAGCCGCCCGGTCAGCTCGGCGTACCCGAACCCCATGAACATGGCGCCGGCCTCGTGCGCCGCCGCGACGTACTCGCCGCCGTTCTCGACGAAGCTGTGCACCAGGAACATGTTCGCGTCGCCGATCAGGCCGAACATCGCGCGCACCCCGTGCCCGGCCAGAGCCCGTGCGATCGCCGCGTGCAGCTTCACCGCCGATTACCTCCCCGCCGTTGGTTGCTTCCCTCCTCAACGGCCGCCCCCGATCGGCGTTCGGCGACGAGACGACGGTCACGCGGGCGGCGGGTCGATCTCGCTGAAGACGGTCGAGGGGGAGGGGCGCCCGGGATCCACGGCGCGGGCGATGCGTTCCCCGATCGCGCGGAACTGGCGCTGCTGGGCCTTGGTGAGCGGGTCGAAGACCAGGCGGCGCACCTCGGCCACGTGCCCGGGCGCGGTGGCGACCACCTTCGTCCACCCGTCGTCGGTCAGCGTGGCCAGCGTGAACCGGCCGTCGGCCGGGTCCGGGCGGCGGGTGACCAGCCCGCGACTTTCCAGGCGGCCCACCACCTGCGACAGCCGGGGCAGTGAACCCTCGGCGAAGTCGGCGAGCACGCTCATCCGCATCGTCCGGCCGGGTGCCATCGAGAGGCCGGCCAGCACCTCGTACTCGAAGTGGCTGATTCCGGCGTCGCGCTGCAGCTGCGCGTCCAGCGCGCCCGGCAGCCGCGCGACCAGGCTGGTCACCGCGAACCAGGTCTCGCGTTCCTCCGCGTCGAGCCAGCGCGGCTCCGGCAACTCGTCCATGCGCCGATCATAACCGGTGACTTCATGCTTGAAGTGACAAGCACCTCTCATGACTTGCATCGTGAAGTCATGCGTGGCTAGGTTTCAGTTAACGCGTGAACTGAAACGCTCAAGGAGAACCCATGCGCGCACTACACGTCCCGGCCGCCGGTCAGGCCCCGCAGCTCGCTGAGCTGCCGATCCCGGAGGTCACCGACGGGCAGGTATTGATCAGGGTGAAGGCCGCCGGGCTCAACCCGCTGGACAACGGCGTCGCCGCCGGCGCGCTGACCGGCATGCTGCCGCACGAGTACCCGCTGATTCTCGGCCGGGACGCGGCCGGTGTGGTGGAGGCCGTCGGGGCCGGCGTCGAGCACGTCCAGCCCGGCGACGAGGTGATCGGGCACGTCCTGCTGGCACCGCCGATCCGGCAGGGCACCCTGGCCGAGTTCGCGCTGCTGCCCGCCGAGGCCGTCGCGCTCAAGCCGGCCGGCCTCAGCTTCGCCGCGGCCGCCGCCCTGCCGCTGGCCGGTGCCGCCGCCGTCGCGACTATCGACGCGGTCGACGCGCAGCCCGGCCAGGTCGTCCTCGTCAACGGCGCGACCGGCGGCGTCGGCTCGTTCGCCGTGCAGCTCCTCGCCGCCCGCGGCGTGACCGTGGTCGCCACCGGCACCGCCACCGACGCCGAGCGGCTGTCCCAGCTGGGCGCGACCACCGTCGTCGACCACACCGGCGAGCCGGTCGCCGAGCAGGTCCGGGCCGTCTACCCGGACGGCGTCGACGCGCTGATCGACCTGGCCTCGACCGACGCCGCCACGGCACCGCTCGGCGCGGTCCGCAAGGGCGGCCGGGTCGCGGCCCTGAGCTCGGTCGCCGGCCTCGAGGACGCCCTCGCCGAGGCCGGGCTGACCGGCGGCGGCCTGCTGGCCCGGGCCGCTCGCGAGGTCACCGGCCCGCTGGCCGAGCAGGCCGCGGACGGCTCCCTCGCCGTCGACGTCACCACGGTGCTGCCGTTCGACCGCGCCACCGAGGGCCTCGCCGCCCTCGCCGCCGGCCACGCCCGCGGCAAGACCGTCATCACGATCCAGGACTAACCGCCGCCGCCCTCCCGGCACGGTCCGGGAGGGCGGCCATCATCCGGTTCCGAGGGCGGCCGCTAATCGGGGGCGAGCGATCAACGAGGGCGGCCGTCACTCCGCTCCGAGCGCGCCGTGGCGGCCGCCCTCACTGCGGACCGAGCGCAGCCGTCCCTCGGCGCCGGCGTCCGTTCCGCGCCGCGAACTGCACGATGTCATCGATCCCCGGCGAGTAACCGTGGTCGGTATCCACCAGCAGCGTCGCGAAGTCCCCGCTGATCGGCCGCCACGTGTCGGCCGCCACCGGTCGCCCCGGATGGGCCGCGCGCTCGCCCCGGGCGGCGACCCGCTCGCGCGCGATGTCCGGCGTCACCACGCAGCGGATCACCCGCACCGACGCCGGCAGCTCCAGCAGCGGACGCCACAACCCGTTCTGGAACGCCGCCTCGGCCACCACCGTCACCCCGGCACGGACCAGGCCGGACACCGTGTCGACGAAGGTGCGGTACGTGTGCAGCAGATCCCGATCGGGCGTGCCCGCGTGCACGATGCCCTCGCGGATCTCGTCGCGGCAGATCGCCGGGCAGCCGATCATCGTGGCGAGGGCGTGCGCCAGCGTCGTCTTGCCGGCGCCCGGCGGTCCGCTGACGACAATCAGCGTCGGGCACGCGGCGCCGGGGGACATTGACCGATCGTATCGGCTCAGCCGCTCGTCACGTCGTCGGCGCGCACGAACGGGGAGGCGGGAGCGTGCCATGGCGTACCCCGGAAGCTGGTCGCGAGAAACGCGTCCAGGTAGCCGCCGGTGATGTCGAGCGTCTGCCGGCCGTCGCGGCTGCCGAGCGGCAGCAGCCGCCGCACCGGCCAGGCCAGGCGATACACGGCGTAGTCGGTGAAGGCCAGCTTTCCGGCGCCGCCGATCGTGTACGCCATGACGGGCCCCCGGCCGGCCGAAGAACCGGAGTTCAGCAGCAACCGCGGCCGGGACAGTGCCGGGCTGCCGGCCAGCATCGTCCCGGCCAGCGACACCGCACCGGCACAGTGCTCGTCGCTGTGACACGCCGAGACAGCGGCCGCCGCGCCCAGCTCGTGCCCCACGTAGACGACCCGGGACGGATCGACGTGCCCGTTGTACTGCACCGCGGTCCGGGCCGCCGCGAACCGGGCGTCCGCCGCCCACACCGACACGATCGAGGCGAGCACCGTCCCGTTCTGGTCCGTCGGATCACCGGCCCGCGAAGCCGGGACCGGGTGCCCGTTCAGCACCGTCAGTTTCGCGCTGTAGGTGGGTGTGACGCCGGCGACGAAGTATCCGCGGGCTGCCATCCCGGCCGCGATCGCCTGGTACTGCGGCGCGCTCAGCCCGAGCCCGGGCAGCAGCACCACCACTGGGAACCGGCCCGGCGACTGCGGCGGATCGACCCGGGTGCCGGTCCGGATGTGATCGAAACCGGTCTCGGCGATGCCGTACCGGTGCAGCCCCCGCCACGCTCCGGGGGCGTACCGGGACGGGGCGCCCTTGCCGGGCACCGCCGGATACCACACCCAGGCGGACAGCGTGCGTGGCTCGCCACCGTTCGGCGAGAACTGGTCGTAGCGCGAACGGTCGGTCCAGTCGTGCATGCCGACGCCCACCGCGAACGGGCCGGACGGACCGACGTCGACCGCGGCGCGGGACTGGCCCGTGGCGTACCCGATGAGCCCCGCCAGCACGACGATCACCGAAACCACAACGATCCGCCGCATTCGCGGCATGTTAATGGACCGGGGCCAGGGTGCTGTCCGGAGCCATCCGTTCGGTGGTCCCCCTCGCCCAGCGCCCGGTGGTGAGCAGGCCGAGGAGGAAGATCGCCACGCCCAGGAACACGATGATCCACCAGGCGGGATGGCTCGCGTGCACGAGGTCGGTGCTGCCGGACACCACCGCGCCGATCACCGCCACCCCCAGCGAGCCGCCGACCTGCCGGCTGGTCGACGCGATCGCCGCCGCCACCCCGGCCTGCTCGCGCGGCATCCCGGAGACGGCCGTGTTGGTGATCGGGGCGTTCACCATCGAGAACCCGATCCCGAACAGCACATAGCTGATCCACAGGTGCCAGGCCGGTGTCGTCGCGGTGATCTGCGTGAACGGCAGGATGCCGGCCACGAATGCCACCCCGGCGACCAGCAGCGGAAGACGGGCGCCGCGCGCGGCCACGATCCGGCCGGACAGCGGCGCGCCGATCAGGATCATCGCGGCCATCGGCAGCTGGTACAGCCCGGCGTGCAGCGTCGACAGGCCGCGGACCTCCTGCAGGTAGATCGTGTTCAGGAACAGGAAGCCGGCCAGCGAGGCGAACGCGCACACCGCGATGACGGTGGCGCCGCTGAACGGGACGCTGCGGAAGAACCGCAGGTCGAGCAGCGGTTCCCGGCGGCGCGGCTCGTAGGTCAGCAGACCTGCCAGGGCCGCGGCGCCGACCACGAAGCACGCCACGATCTCGGCCGAGCCCCAGCCCCGCGACGGCCCTTCGATGATCCCGTACGTCACGGTGGCGAGCAGCACCAGCACCATGACCTGGCCGACGGGGTCGAGCCGGCGCGGATGCGGCGCCTTGGACTCGGGCACGAAGCGCATCGCCATCACGAAGGCGGCGATCCCGAACGGCACGTTGATCCAGAAGATCGCGCGCCAGGTCAGCGACTCCACCAGGACGCCGCCGAGCAGCGGGCCGAGCGCCTGGCTGAAGCCGATCACGGCACCCCACACCCCGATCGCCCGGGCCCGCTCGCGTGGCTCGCGGAAGACGTTCGTGATGATCGACAGCGCCACCGGGTTGAGCATCGAGCCGCCGACCGCCTGCAGCGCGCGGAACGCGATCAGCCAGCCGAGGCTGGGCGCCACGCTGCACAGCAGCGACCCGATCGTGAACAGGGTCAGCCCGGTCTGGAAAACTCGGCGCCGGCCCAGCCGGTCGCCGGTCGAGCCGCCGAGAACGAGCAGGCTGGCGAGGACCAGCGTGTACGCGTCGATGATCCACTGAAGCCCGGACGTGGACGCGTGCAGGTCCACGCGCAGCGACGGAAGGGCGATGTTCACGATCGTGTTGTCGAGCCCGACGATGAACAAGCTCGTACAGCAGATCGCCAGGACGAGGTAGCGACGCGACACGATTTAGATATATCCGCGTTCTGCTTGTTTCATCCGGCAAGGTTCATCACAGCAGCTCGTCGCGCCTGCCGGATTGCTTGACGGGGGAAGCACCGGAAAGGCCGAGGTGATGAGCGACGCAGGTCTGTATACGAAGGACCCCGGGCGTCGTATGGTGGTCGAGCGGCTGAACGCAGGGTAACGAAAGGTGCTTCCCATGCGGAGCTCTGCTCTAGAGGTGCGGACGAGCGCCGACGGCAGTGTCGTGATCGCCCCGCACGGATCGGTGGGACTCGACAAGGCGGTCGAGCTCCGCCAGGTGCTGGTGCACACGGTCCGCCGCATCCGCCCGTTGCGCCTGATCCTGGATTTGTCCGACGTTCCCGAGCTGGACCCGATCAACCTCGGATCGGTCGCCGCCGTCTGTGATCTGGGGGACGATCTGCAAGTCGCGGTCTTCGTGCACAATCCGACCAGTGCGCTCGCCCAGCAACTGACAGCGGCCGGTGTTCCTCACCAACGGTTACGACAAGCCGCTGTTTGATTCGCCACCTTTCGCAAATTGGCGATTAACGCCGGGTGAACGGCCGGAATTGCTGATCCCGCCGTTCGGGTGAATGGCGTCCGTGCATTACCGTGACGGCCGTGCCCGCAGTTTTAGAGGCGACGCGATCTCTTACCCGCCGGGCTGTCCGGCCCGAGACACCCGCCCGTTTGCGCCTTCTGGTCGTCCTCGTGACGGCCGTCGCGGCCGCGTTGCTCGTGTCCACCAGCCTGCTCATGGCCCGGGTGCAGAGCCAGGTGCGGACCATCGGCGACGTGGCCGCCCCGCAGGCGGCCACCGCGGCGGATCTCTACTTCGCACTCAGCGACATGGACGCTTCTGCCGCCCGGATGGTTCTCACCGGTGACAACGACGCGCTGGCCGGCACCCAGGCCGACGCGCTCGGCACCTACCAGCAGCGCAGCGACCAGGTCGACGCCGACCTGCAGAAGTCGCTGACCACGGCGACCGGGGCGGAGAGCCGGGCGATCGTGCTCGAGCTGCTCGGCCACCTCGCGGTCTACCGGGAACGCGTGTGGCAGACGCTCACCGCCGGGGACGCCGCGCCCGGGTACTACACGCAGGCCACCAACGTGCTGCACCTCGACCTGTTGCCGGCCGCGCAGCGGCTCAAGAACGCGAGCGAGGGACAGCTTGCCGAGGCGTACGCGGGAAAGCGGTTGACCCAAGGGTGGGCGACGGGCCTGGCGGTTGTCCTCGGGGTCGTTCTCGCCGCGCTGCTGATCGGGCTGCAGGTGTGGCTGGCGCGGCGGTTCCGGCGCGTGCTGAACCCGGCGCTGCTGCTGGCCACCGTGCTGGTGGTGGCGCTGCTCGTCCCGCTGACCACGGTGCTGAGCCTGCAGGCGCGCTGGCTGGGCGCGGCACGCGACGACAGCCTCACGCCGTTCCTGGCGCTGTCGCAGGCGCGGGCGATCAGCTACGACGCCGCCGCCGACACGAGCCGGTATCTGATCAGCGACAACCTCGCCTACTACGAACAGGACTTCGCCACCAAGTCCGGCTGCCTGGGCAAGGGCGGCGGGTGCGGCACCGGCGGCGGGTCGATCACCGGCGGGCTGTCCGCGGTGGCCGGCGGCAGCGACGTGAGCCCGGACGCGGCCGGGCAGGTGGTTTCCCGCTGGAGCGCCTACGAGCGGGACCACAAGGCCATCGTCGCGCTGGCGCGGCAGGGCCGGGACGCGGCCGCGATCGACCAGCTCACCGGCATCCGGCGCGGCGCGGCGGCCTTCGACTTCTCCTACTACGACGCCGCGGTGGCGCGGATCGCGGACGACCGCAAGGCCGCCTTCGACGACGCCATGGACGACACCGAGACCCTGCTGACCGGCTGGGCCGTCATCCCGCTGGTGGTGCTCGGCCTGGTGATGTTGCTGGTGCTGGTGGGGGTTCGCCGGCGCCTTGCCGAGTACCGCTGAAGGGGCTGCCATGAATTCGCCTTCCTCGCGCCGGCGCCGCGTTCCGCTTCGCACGGCGGCCGCGCTCGCGATCCTCCTGTCCACCGCGGCCTGCTCGGCGTCGCGGGGGGAGGCGGCCCCGGCGAACATCGCGTGCGCGTCCGGCTCGGTGAAAGCACAAGGGTCGTCGGCGCAGACCAACGCGGTCAACGCCTGGATCAAGAACTACCAGGTGAGCTGTCCGGATGCGACGATCGCCTACGACAGCGCCGGCTCCGGGGCCGGGGTGCGGGCGTTCGCGGACGGCACCGGGGACTTCGCCGGTTCCGACTCGGCGCTGACCGCGGAGACGTTGCCGGGCGTGACGGCCCGCTGCGGCGGCCCGGTGGTGCACCTGCCGATGGTGGTGGGGCCGATCGCGCTGGCCTTCAACGTCGCCGGCGTGTCGTCGCTGCTGCTGACGCCCGCGGTGATCGCGCAGATCTTCCGCGGCACGATCACCACCTGGAACGACAAGGCGATCGGCGCCCTGAATCCCGGCGTCCTGCTGCCCGCCACGCCCATTCGCACGGTCCACCGATCCGACTCCTCCGGCACGACGGACAATTTCACGAAGTTTCTGGCGGCCACCGCCGGCGCTGATTGGCAATTCGGCAGCGACGCCAATTGGCCCGCGCCCGGCGGCTCCGCACAGAAGGGAAGCAACCGCGTGGTCGCCGCGATCGAGCGCACCGACGGCGCGATCGGTTACGTCGAGTCGTCGTATGCGAGCTTCCACAATCTGCCCACCGCCCGCGTGCGCAATGCCGCCGGCCAGTACCCGGCATTGACCGACGCCGCGGCCGCCGAAATGGTCGCCGGCGCCCGGGTGACCGGTGCGGGCGGCGACCTGCAGCTGGCGATCGACTATCGCAACGCGACCCCCGGGGCGTACCCGATCGTCCTGGTCACCTACGAGATCCTCTGCCGCGCCCACACGTCGGCGCTGGCCAAGAGCTTCCTCACGTACGCCTCGAGCCCCGCCGGCCAGCAAGCGGCGACCGACCTGGGCTATGCACCGCTCCCGGAGGGGCTGCGCACCAAGGTGGCCGCCGCGGTGGCCGCGTTGTAGCAGCCCCGTCGCGGGGGGCCGAGTCAAAGCGCGGCGGAGCGGGTCAAGCGCCGCCGGCTTGCTGGGAGCGCGGAAATGCCCGGCGAGTCGGGGACTCACCGGGCATTCGTCGTGGCGCGAAAACCCTTACGCATCGGGGCCTCCGCGGTGCTGGTTCAGTTGGTGGTGTCGAGGAGCTGCTTCGCCCGCTCGGGCCAGTTGGCGAGGCCCGGAGCGGAGCGCACGCCCGCGGTGGTGAGTGCCGCGCGCAGGGCGGCGGCGTCCGAGTCGGCGACCTGGCGCCAGGTGGTGATGCCGGCGGCGGACAGCGCCTGCGCCGTCTTCGGACCGATGCCCGGGATCTTCGTGAGATCGTCGGACCCGGCGACGGCCACCGCTGCCGGGCTCGGCACGGCCGCGACGGCGACCGGCTCGGCCTCGGCCGGCTCGGCGGCGGACGGTTCGTCCACCGGCTTCGCCTGGGCCGGAACGGTCACGACCGGCTCCGGGTCGGCGATGGGCTCGGCCGCGGGCTCGATCTCCGCAACGGGCTCGGCGACGGGCTCCGTTTCGGCAACGGATTCCGCGACGGGCTCCGTCTCCGCGGCCGTGGTGACGAGCTCGGGCTCGGCGACCGGCTCGGCGGTGACGCCGACCGGCTCGGCGGCCTTGCCGTTGAGAGCCTGCTTGCCGTTGAGAGCGGGCGAGGCGACGGCACTCGGGGCCGGGTCAACGGCGGCCGGGGCCTCGGGGGAAAGGGCGGCCATCGTGACCGGCTCGGCGACCTCCGACCCGACCGCCGTGGTGGCGGTCGGCGCGTCGTCGGCCGGTTCGAGGTCGGCGGCCGCCTCGGCCGCCACCGCGGAGGCCGTGAGCGGCTCCGGGGACGGCGCGGCGCTGGCGGGCTGGGGTGCGGGAGCCTCGGCCTGGCCGGTGCCGGCGCCGCGGGCGCCGCGCGCGAACCAGCCGGCTACGAGGCCGACCACGACCCCGGCGACCAGGTAGAGGATTGATGCCATGAAAGGGCCTCCGGACAAATGTGAGAACAGCGAACGCTGCTGATGTAGCGCGCAGCTTTGCACATCCCGGTATTTGCGCACCATGAGGGTGCCATCCGGCCACCCGGAAGCGGACGAAATATTACCTATGGTCAGGACAACGACGCGCTCCGCCTTGATAAACGAGGCGGAGCGCGACGGGAAACGATCGTGCTAGGACTTCGTGACGGAGCTCCGGCGGGAAATCAGCAGCACGCCCAGGGCCGCCACGATCACCTGGAGGAAGAGCTCGAGCCAGTCGATGCCGCGGGTTTCGTCCCACCCGAACAGGCTGGCGAGGAACGTGCCGATGAACGCGGCGACCACGCCGATGAGAAGGGTCAGCCAGATCGGGATGTTCTGCTTGCCGGGCACCACGAGGCGGCCCAGCGCGCCGATGATGAGGCCGACGATGATGGCGGTGAAGATGCCGCTTATCTCCATGACTGCTCCTCGACTCGGGGGTTATCGACGTCGACGATCTGGCGGCCCAGCGGCCAGAACGCGACGGGGACGAGCTTGAAATTGGCGATACCGAACGGGATACCGATGATCGTCACACATTGGGCGACACCGGTGACGATGTGACCGAGCGCGATCCACCACCCGGCCAGCACGACCCACAGCACGTTCGCGATGCCGGAGGCGACCCCGGCGGAGGGGCGGCTCACGACCGTCCGGCCGAAGGGCCACAGCGCGTAGCCCGCGATGCGCAGCGCTGCCACGCCGAACGGAATCGTGACGATCAGGACGAAGCAGAGCAGGGCGGCGAGCCCGTACCCGATGGCGAGTAAGAGGCCGCTACCGAAGATGAACCACAACACGTTCAGGATGAAGCGCACGCCTACAGTCTGACGCCGCCACGCCACCCCGTTAGTAGCGCCCGTACCCTGGTCTTTCCCCGAGATGCTGCCGGGTTCAGCGCTGTGACAACACAGTCTCTACCGGTACGAGACGGCCGAAAGCGGCTACCTTGGCCCGGGTGATCGACATTCCGGTATCCGCGTTGGAACTGCTCGCGGTCGACACCGCGACCCCGGCACTGGACGTCGCGGGCGTCATCGACGTCGCGCAGGGCCTGCAGCGATCCGGCTACCGCAGAGTCTGGTACGCGGAGCATCACGCCTCGGCCCACATGATCGCCTTCCCGCCCGCCGTGGTCGCCGCCCGCGTCGCGTCGGCGACCACGGACATCCGGGTCGGCACCGGCGGCGTGCTGGCCGTCAACCACGCCCCGCTCGCGCTCGCCGAGCAGTTCGCGGCGTTGACCGCCTTCTTCCCCGGCCGCATCGACCTCGGCGTCGGCCGTGGCCCCGGCACCTACGACAAGGAGACGGTCCGGGCCCTGCGGCAGGGCCGCGACCCGGCCACCGACGACGAGTACGAGGCGAATCTGGCCGAGCTGCTGCGACTCGCGAGCGAGCATCCCGTGGCCGCCGAGCCGTGGCTGCTCGCCTCCAGCCCGAACGGCGCGGCGGTGGCCGCGCGGCTCGGCCTGCCGATGGCCTTCGCCCATCACCTCCGGCCACAGAACACCCCCGAGTCGGTGGAGCGCTACCGCCGGGAGTTCCGGCCGTCGCGGTGGAGCGACACCCCGCGGCTGATGCTCAGCGTCGCGGCCTTCTGCGCCGAGGACGAGGCGCACGCCGCCTACCTGGCCCGGCCGCTCGAGTTTCTGCGCGCGCGGATCGCCGGCGGCCAGACCGAGGTGCCGATCCCGGACCCGGCCACCGCCGCGAGTTACGAGTTCACGCCGGACGAGAACGCGGCGGCCGTGGCATCGCGCGAGCACGTCGCGCAGGGCACCCCGGATCAGGTCCGGGCCCGGCTGACCGAGATGGCCGGCCGCTTCGGTGCCGACGAGCTCATCGTGTGGTCGATGATCGTGGACGCGAAGGACCGGGCCCGCTCCTACGAGTTGATCATGCAGTCGTAGCGGCCCGGCACCGGCGGCGGCGGACCACCGGCGCCGGGGGTCTCTCACACCGTCGTCGCCGGCCGGCCCCGCTTCGCCGCCTGGATCTGCTCGTAGACGTGCGTCCGCAACGCGGTGAACCGGCTGTCCGCCCGCGTGTGCAACTGGTCCCGGGCCGCCGGCAGGTCCACCACCAGCTCGTCCTGCACGACCGTCGGCGACGAGGACAGCATCACCACGCGCTGCCCGAGATAGACCGCCTCGTCGATGTCGTGTGTGACGAACAGGATCGTCACCCTCAGCCGCTGCCACAACGACCGCACCAGATCCTCCAGATCGGCGCGGGTCTGCGCGTCGACCGCCGCGAACGGCTCGTCCATCAGCAGCGTCGTCGGCTCGTAAGCCACCGCCCGGGCGATCGCCACCCGCTGCTGCATGCCGCCGGACAGCTGCCACGGGTAGGACGACTCGGTGCCGGCCAGCCCGACCGCATCGAGGGCCTCGCCGACCAGCTCGAGGCGACGCGTACGGGGAATCCTCTTTTGTTTGAGGGGGAGTTCGACGTTGTCCCGCACGCTCATCCACGGGAACAGGCTGCGCCCGTACTCCTGGAACACCATCGCGAGACCGGGCGGCGGACCGGCCACCTCATGCCCGTCGATGCGTACCGTCCCGGCGGTGGGGTCGAGCAGCCCGGCCAGACAGCGCAGCAGCGTGGTCTTGCCGCAGCCGGACGGGCCGACCAGGCAGACCAGGTCGCCGGTGTCCACGTGGAACGTCAGGTCGCGCAGCGCCTCCACGTCCCCGCTGCCGGAGCGGTAGACCTTGCGTAGTCCCTTGACCTCGAGCATCCGCGCCCCTTAAGACCTGCGCTGCGCTTCGCGCAGACCGTCGTACCAGCGAAGTGCCCGCCGCTCGGCGAGCCGGAACAGCAGCGACAGCGCGAAACCGAGCAGGCCGAGCAGGATGATCCCGCTCCACATCTCCGGGATCGCGAAGCTGCGCTGGAATTGCACGATGGTGAAGCCGAGACCGTTGCTCGCGGCGAACATCTCACTGATCACCATCAGGATGATCGCGATGGACAGCGCCTGCCGCAGACCGGCCGCGATCTGCGGCGAGGCGGACGGCAGGACCACGCGCGCGATCCGGGCGGGGCCGGTTATCCCGTACGCCCGTGCGGTGTCGGCCTGCACGGAATCCACCGCCCGTACGCCCTCGACGGTGTTCAGCAGGATCGGCCAGATACATCCGAACACGATCACGATGACCTTCATGCCGTTACCGATTCCGGCGAACAGCATGATGACCGGGACCAATACCGGGGGCGGAATGGCCCGGAAGAACTCGAGCACCGGTTCGAGGGTGGCGCGCAGCCGCCGGTTCAGGCCGATCGCGACGCCCAGCGCGATGCCGATGACGGCGGCGAGGGCGTAGCCGGCGGCGAGCCGCAGCAGGCTGGGGACGACGTCGGCGCGCAGCCGCTCGGGTGTCCACGTGTCCGCGAACGCGCGCAGGATGTCCTTGAGCGGCGGGGCGTAGAAGTTCTCGCTGCCGTTGCTGAGCACGAACCAGAGCACGAAGAGGATCAGGGGCAGGCCCACGGCGTACGCAAGCTTCTTGATCATGCGGGAATCTCCCCCCGGACCGACTGGTGCCACGCGAGGGAGCGCCGCTCGAACGCGCGGGCGGCCACGTTGATCGCGACGCCGAGCAGCCCGGTGACGGCGATCAGGGCGTACATGGTGGGAATGGCTCCGGAGCTTTGCGCCACCGCGATGGACTGGCCCAGGCCGGGGGCGCCGATCACCAGTTCCGCGGTGACGGCGAGGATCAGCGCCACCGCGGCGGCCAGCCGGACGCCGGTGAACACGTACGGCAGGGCGGTCGGCCAGAGCACGTAGCGGATCCGGCCCCACGTGGTGAAGCGGAAACTGTGCGCGGTCTCGGCGGCGACCGGGTCGACGTCCGCCACACCGTACAGGACCTGGACCAGCACCTGCCAGAACGCGGCGTAGACCACCAGCAGCAGGGTCGAGCCCAGGTCGGTGCCGTAGAGCAGCACCGCGAGGGGGATCAGCGCGACCGACGGGATCGGGCGCAGGAACTCCACGGTGGACGCGGTCGCCGCGCGCAGCACCGGCACCGCACCGATCGCGATGCCGGCGACCACGCCCGCGACGACGGCGATGAGAAGGCCGATCGCCCACGCGTACAGGGTGTCGCCGAGCGCCCGCCACAGGTCGCCGGTGGAGATCTCGTCTTGCAACGCGCCGAGGATTCTGGTCGTGGGCGGCAGGTAGCGGTCGTCGACCAGGCCGAGCCGGGGGAGCAGCTCGACCAGGACGAGCAGCCCGGCCAGTCCGGCCAGGCCGAGGCTCACTTTCGTCAGGGCTCTCACGGCAGGAGCTTGCTCAGATCAGGGGTCGCGCCGCCGAAGATGCCGTCCTGCTGGCCGAGCTTGGCCAGGGTTTCCACCGACGCCTCGTTGATCTGCGTGGGCCACCGGGGCAGGGTCAGCGAATCCCGCGTCTTTTCATCGATCTTCGTGTACGAACCCAGGATCGCCCGCACCTCGTCGGGGTGGCCGTCGGCGTACGTGAGGGATTCGTTTATCGCGTCGGTGAACCGCTTGACCAGATCGGGGTTGTCGGACTGGAGCTTGGTCGAGACGAAGTACGCGGCGACGGTCAGGTCGGGCGCGGCATCGACGTAGTTCCAGGCCACCACGCGTCCGCCGGCCGCCTTGATCTCCGACAGCTGGGGTTCCACCACCCACGCGGCATCCACCTGTCCACCTTGCAGCGCGGCGGGCATGTTGGGGAAGGGCATTTCGACGAAGTTGATTCCGCTCGGGTCGCCGCCGGCCTTGCGCACCGACTCGCGCACGGTGGTGTCGCCGATGTTCTTCAGCGTGTTCACCGAGATCTTCTTGCCGGCCAGGTCGGCCGCGGTCGTGATCGGGCTGTCCGCCTTCACCGTCACCCCGCCGAAGTCGGCCCCGGACTTGCCGGTCGACGCCACGCCGTTCGCGACCACTTTGATCGGCACGTTCTTGGTCTGCGCGATCAGCAGCGAGGTGATGTTGCTGAAGCCGAACTGGAACTGGCCGCTGACCACGCCGGGCACGATCGCGGCGCCGCCCTGCCCGCTCTCCAGCGTCAGCTCGATGTCGCGGGTCTTGAAGAAGCCCTTCTGCTGGCCCAGGTAGATCGGTGCGACGTCGACGATCGGGATGACGCCGACCTTGACCTGATCGACGCCGCCCTCTTTTTCCGGCGCTGTCCCGCCCGAGGAACTGCACGCGCCGACCACCGTCAACGCCGCTATTGCTGCCACTATCTGCACGCGTCGCATGGCTTTCCTTCCGTTTTGGGGGTCGCGTGTTCGCTCTGCGAACGGAAGTTCACATGGAGAACGCTATGATGTGGCTCGTGTCACGTCAACGATCTTCCTCGATCCGGCTCTGAGCCGTGACCCGCGAACCGCACCACGTCCAGTCCCTCGAGCGCGGGCTCGCGGTGATCCGCGCCTTCGACGCCCGGCGGCCCGAGCTGACCCTCAGCGAGGTCGCCAAGATCTGCGATCTCACCCGCGCGGCCGCCCGCCGGTTCCTGCTCACCCTGGCCGATCTCGGGTACGTGCGCAGCGACGGCCGGTTCTTCTCGCTGACCCCGCGGGTGCTCGAGCTCGGCTACGCGTTCCTGTCCAGCCTGTCCGTGCCCGAGGTCGCCGCGCCGCACCTGGAACGCCTGGTGGCCGAGGTGCACGAGTCCTCGTCACTGTCCGTCCTGGACGCCGACGACATCGTGTACGTGGCCCGCGTGCCCACCAGCCGCATCATGACGGTCGCGATCACGGTCGGCACGAGATTTCCCGCGTACGCCACGTCGATGGGCCGGGTGCTGCTGGCTTTTCTCCCGCCCGACGCGTTGTCGTCGTACCTGGAGCGCGTGCCGCTGGCCCGGCTGACCAACCGGACCGTGCCCACGGCTTCTGACCTCGGGGCGGAGCTGGCGCGTGTGCGCGAGCAGGGGTACGCGATCGTCGACCAGGAACTGGAGGAGGGGCTGCTGGCGATCGCGGCGCCGATCCACGACCGCTCGGGTGGGGTGGCCGGCGCGGTGAACATCTCGGCGCACGCCGCCCGGGTGACGGTCGAGGAGATGCGGGCCCGCTTCCTGCCCCGGCTGCTGTCCGCGACCGCCGCGATCGACGCCGACCTGCGCCGCACGACCTGATCAGACGTCGTGCCAGGCCCCTACGACGTGCGGACCAGCGGTTCGAGGGCCCGGCCACGCCAGCTGGACCAGCGACTTTGAAACAAGGCGAACCCGGCGCCGGCCCGGCCGCGCAAGGTCAGGTGGTAGACGTCGCGCAGGATGGCGAGGTAGAGGCGCAGGTTGCTGTCGGCGACCCGGTAGAGGGTGGGTTTGCCGCTGCCGGTCGACAGCGGCTGGTCGCCGGCGAGCACCTGTTTGTCGTCGGTGAGCTGCCGCAACAACGGGGACAGCGTGCCGGAGGTGACGGCACCGCCGCGCCCGCCGGCGGTACTGGCGATGCTCGCGTAGGCGCGGACGTCGCCGCCCACCGCTTCGAGGACGCGCCGGGCGATGTCCGGATTGGGAAACTCCGATGCCAGGGACTGCTCCGGCACGGTGAACAGCGGCGATGCCGGGTCGGCGCACTCGTCGCGGAGATAGTCGTCCGCCGATGTCCCGGCCGGCCAGCGCAGCAGAACTCCCGGCAGGCCGCCGGTGATCAGGTGCGCGTCGATGGCGTCCGACCCGGCCAGGCCGGCGAACATACGGCTCCCAAGGTAGATGCAGTCTACGTAGATTGAATCTACATCGACGCGGTCACCTAGGGGTTCGGCGGGGGAGTTCACCGGAGTCGGTGGGGTCCCCGGCGTCCCTAGGCTCCGGCGTATGAGATCACTGTCGTTGTCGGCGCCGCTGTTGCTGCTGTGCTACGGGGTTCTGCGCTTCGCCGGAGGGCTGGACGGGCACACCAAGGGCGGCTGGACGTGGACCGTCGGGCACCTCGCGTTCTTCGGTGCGATGGTGCTGTTCGCCGGGCTGGCGGTGGCGTTGTGGGAGCGGGCGCGGCCGCTGGCCGCGATCGGCGTGGCGGCCGCGACGTTCGGGGTCGGCTGCTTCCTGTGGGTGATCGCGGGGGACCTGAACGCGGGCTTCCACGACCGCCTCCCGCTGCCGTCGTCGCTGGAGACGGCCGGGCCGCTGTGCTTCGTGCTCGGGATGATCCTGCTGCTGAGCATCCGGGTCGCGGACGGGCGGCTGCCGTGGTGGAGCCCGGCGCTGTTCTTCGTCGGATTTCTGGCGATCAGCGTGAACCTGGACCTGCTGCCGCCGGCCGCGCTGGTCGTGCTGGCGGCGATGGTGCCGGTGGCCCGGGGACACGCCGCGCCGCCGGTGGTCAGTTCCGAGGTGCCGGCACGTCGATGACGTAGGTGAGCAGGCGGATCCCGGGGACCGGCTCCCAGTCCCGCTCCGGTTCGAGGTGGAAGCCCATCCGCTCGTAGAGGCGCTGGGCGGCCAGCATGTCCGGGCCGGTGTTCAGCACGACGCGTTGCAGGCCGAGCGCGGCGGCCCGGTCGAGGCACGCCTGCACGAGGGCCCGGCCGACGCCCCGGCCGCGGGCGGCCTCGTCGACGGCGAGCAGGCGGAACTCGCCTTCGCCGGGGCGCGCGGCGTGGCCGTCCTTGGCGCCGGCCAGCAGGAACGAGACCCCTCCGACGATCTTGCCGCCGTCGACCGCGACGAAGGTCGTCTCCGAGCCGGCCACGCGGTCGGTGACGTCATACATTTCCCGTACGGCGGCCGCGGTCTCCTCGATCGGCGGGTAGGCCACGCGGTAGACGTCGGCGGTGACCTGCCCCAGGGCTTGGTAGTCCGCGGACCACACCGGCCGTATTTCGAATGGCATTCTGAGCTTTTCCTTATATGTCGCGCGACTTCGTGGTATCGCGATGCTGACATCATTTACCGGAAGCGGCCAGCGGCCATTCGGTGACGAATACCATGGTGCCGCGTGCCGATAAGTTTTTTCGAGGCTTTCCATATGCGGGGCGTTCCGACTCGTCGGCACGTAAGCGCAGATCCGAGTGCCTGGACGCGAGTCGCGGGGCACGCCGCTGAACCCGCTGCGGGCCGGCGCCCACACATTTGCACATCCCGGGGCTGCGCCCTCAGCGGGAATCCCGACCCCCGAAATATGCGCCGACTTCGCCGGTCGCGGGCGTCCTTTCGCTACTTTTGACCCATTCGATCCGAGGGAGATGAGTGCGGCTCCGGCCGAATTTCGAACCTTGGAGAGTTACGCCCACATACGAGCCCTAACTCTCCAAGGTCTCGAAATCGAGCGGAATTCGGCGGTCGCAAAAGCCCTAGTTGCGGACAAAGCCACCGTCCTGTTCGGACTCCCGTCCATATTGCAGACATTTTCGTCCAGATAATGGGACGGCCGTTTTGGGCGCGTCGAGATCTTGACGGGTTGCGGGGCCGGAGGTCGGGGGCGAGGTCGGGGCGGGGTGAGGGTGCGGTGCTGTGGTGTGGGGCGGTGCGGTCGTGTGGGGCGGTGGTGTGGGGCGGTGGTGTGGGGCGGTGGTGTGGGGCGGTGGTGTGGGGCGGTGCTGTGGGGCGGTGCTGTGGTGTGGGGCGATGCTGCGGTGTGGCAGTGGGTCGGGGTAGGGAGCGGGCGCGGATCGTGGGCGCGGCCCGTGGGCAGTCGTGGTGAAACATTTCAGTGATCTTCGGGACTTGGTCCAAGCGGGAAACTCCGAAACTTACGGTCGGTGGATTGCCCGGTCTAGGGCGGATTTAATGGGATAACTGGGCCGGATGGGAGCGCGCCCATACCGCGTACGGGGACATTGGTTGTTGTGATTATCGGGGTGTGTCGTTAATGTTTCGATCGATCAGCATCACTTTCCATCGCCGCCCGTTCCCCCCACCGCAGCTGGAAAGGCCCAGGCCATGACAGATCCCCGAACCGGCCGGCGGCGTGTCCTCGCCGCCGGCACCGCCCTCGCTACCGGGCTGATCGCCCTCGGCGTCTCGCTCGTCGCCGCCCCGGCCGCGAACGCCGCCACCACGCTCGGCGCCTCCGCTCAGCAGAGCGGCCGCTACTTCGGCGTCGCCATCAGCGCCGGCAAGCTCGGCGACTCGGCGTACACGACCATCGCGAACCGTGAGTTCGACATGGTCACCCCCGAGAACGAGATGAAGATCGACGCCACCGAGCCGCAGCAGAACCAGTTCAGCTTCACCAACGCCGACCGCGTCTACAACTGGGCGACCACCAACGGCAAGCGGGTCCGCGGCCACACCCTCGCCTGGCACAACCAGCAGCCGGGCTGGATGCAGAGCATGAGCGGCACCGCCCTGCGCACCGCCATGATCAACCACATCAACGGGGTGCTGGCCCACTACAAGGGCAAGATCTACACCTGGGACGTGGTGAACGAGGCGTTCTCCGACAACGGCGACGGCTCCCGCCGCAACTCCAACCTGCAGAGCACCGGCAACGACTGGATCGAGGTCGCGTTCCGTACGGCCCGCGCCGCCGACCCGGCCGCCAAGCTCTGCTACAACGACTACAACATCGACAACCCGAGTTCCGCGAAGACGCAAGCGGTGCTGCGGATGGTGCAGGACTTCAAGTCGCGCGGCGTGCCTATCGACTGCGTCGGCCTGCAGGGCCACTTCAACAGCGGCAACCCGGTGCCGGGCAACTTTCAGACCACGATCAGCAACTTCGCCGCGGCCGGCGTCGACGTGCAGATCACCGAGCTGGACATCCAGGGCTCCGGCACCGACCAGGCCAGCAAGTACCGCACGGTGGTCAACGCCTGCCTCGCGGTCGCGCGCTGCAACGGCATCACGGTGTGGGGCGTCCGCGACAGCGACTCCTGGCGGTCCGGCGACACCCCGCTGCTGTTCGACGGCAGCGGCAACAAGAAGGCCGCCTATCAGTCCACCTTGGACGCGTTGAACGGCGCCGGCCCGACAAATCCGACGGATCCGACGACGCCTCCGTCGACCCCACCGCCGGGTAACGGAGCCTGCACCGCCACGATCTCGCTGAACCAGTGGAACGGCGGATTCGTCGCCACCGTACGGGTATCGGCCGGGTCCACCGCCCTCAACGGCTGGACCGCCGCCCTGACCCTGCCGTCCGGTGCCGCCGTCACCAACACCTGGAACGCCCAGGCCAGCGGCACCTCCGGCGCGGTCAGCTTCGGCAACGTCGCCTACAACGCCGCGGTCGCGGCCGGCTCCAGCACCGAGTTCGGCTTCCAGGGCACCGGCACCGGCCCGTCCACCGCCACCTGCACCCGACGGTGATCGTGCGGCCGCGGGGCTGCCCCTTCACCGACCGGTCCCGCGGCCGCCGGCGCCGGCCGTCACACCACCGCCCGCCGGCGCCGGCCATCACACCACCGGCTGCCTCCTCGACCTCCGCGCCGTCGCGCCCTCCTCCGCCCGTACGGGAAAAGGAATCTCCATGAGAAAGCTCCTCGCCGCACTGGTGGCGGCCGCCATCGCCGTCCTGGTCGTCGCCGCTCCCGCCGCGGCCGCGTCGCTGCGCGAGATCACCGGCTTCGGCACCAACCCCACCAACCTGCGCATGCACCTGTACGTGCCGGACCGCCTCGCGGCGAACCCGGCGCTGCTGGTGGCCGTCCACTACTGCACCGGATCGGGCCCCGCGTTCTACTCCGGCACCGAGTTCGCCAGCCTCGCCGACCAGTACGGCTTCATCGTCGTCTACCCGTCCGCGACCTGCTCCGGCAGCTGCTTCGACGTGTCCACCGCGGGCGCGCTGCGGCACGACAGCACCAGCGACCCGGCCGGCATCGTCGCCATGGTCCGCTACGTGCAGCAGCAGTACCGCACCGACCCGAACCGCACCTTCGTCACCGGCGCGTCGTCCGGCGGCATGATGACCAACGTCCTGCTCGGCGACTATCCGGACGTGTTCGCGGCCGGGGCGGCGTTCATGGGCGTCCCGTTCGCGTGCTTCGCCACCAGCGACCCGTCGATGTGGAACAACGCCTGCGCCAGCGGCCAGGTCACCAAGACTCCGCAGGCGTGGGGTGACCTGGTCCGCGGCGCCTACCCGGGATACACCGGCACGCGTCCGCGCGTGCAGCTGTTCCACGGCACCGCCGACACGACGCTGCAGTACCCGAACTTCGGTGAGGAGATCAAGCAGTGGACCAACGTGCTCGGCGTCAGCCAGACGCCGGTCACCACGGATTCACCGCAGTCCGGCTGGACCCGCACCCGCTACGGAACGTCCGGGCCGCAGGCGAAAGTCGAGGCGATCAGCGTCGCCGGGGTGGGGCACTCGCTGCCGTTGCCCGGCATGGCCCGGATGGCGATCGCGTTCTTCGGCCTGGACTCGACGGGAACACCGCCCACCACACCCCCGTCCCAGCCCGGCGCCTGCCGGGTGACCACGACCGTCAACTCCTGGAACACCGGGCTGACCGACCAGCTCACCATCGCCAACACCGGCACCGCCGCGATCAACGGCTGGAGCCTCGGCTTCACCCTGCCCGCCGGCCAGGCGATCACGTCCGGCTGGAACGCCACGTACGCCCCGGCGTCCGGCCAGATCACGGCACGGAACGCGAGTTACAACGGCGCGATCGCGCCCGGTTCCTCGGTGTCGATCGGCTTCCAGGCCACGCACACCGGCAACAGCGCGGCACCGAGCGGCTTCACGGTCAACGGCGCCGCGTGCACCACGGCCTGATCCGCGACCCGAGGCGGATCGGCCGGGCGCCGCCACGAGCCCGTCCCCCGTGGCGGCGCGCGCCGGGCCGGTCCCGCGGGACCGGCCCGGATTCGTACGGGCACCCGCCGTGCCGCCGGATTCGCTACAGTGCGCGCCGTGCTGATCGACAAGCCGATGCCACCGGCGGTCCGGGCCGGGTCGCTGCTGCTGGCCGGGTGCTCGCTGACCGCCCTGGGCATGAGCGTCTCGACGGTCGCCGCATGGCCGCGATTCGGGCCGGTGGCCGACTTCGTCCTCATCGGTGCCGTCGAATCGGTGCTCACCCTGGTGTTCGGCTGGCTCGCGTTCGCGGTCCGCGTCCCCCGGCGGCGATGGGCCCAGATCGCCACCTGGGTGGTGGCCTTCGCCGGCGGCGGGTTCCTTCTGTTCAACCTCGTCACCGGACTCTACGAGGAGCTCGCGCCCGGCTGGTACCCGGACCTCAACGCCATCCTCGGGCTCGTCGCGCTGGTGCTGATGATCGCCGGGGCGCTGTCGCTGGCCCGTTCCGACGTCCTCGACTACTACCGCGAGGCGAGCTGGCAGTTCGACGACCGCTGGACCTACTTCATCGCCGGCCAGAACAAGCGCGACGAGTCCTAGTCGGAAGGCGGACAGGAAACCGCCCCCGCACTCCGTAGCGTCGAGACGTTCGGCGCCGACCGACCGGAGGAGTGGGCGAGGATGGCGGATCTCGGCAACGCGTGGCACATCCCGGGCAACCCGGAACCCCGGGGCCGTGGCGGCATGCTCGACCCGGCCGGCGCGATCGTGCCGGGCGCCGACGTCACGGTGGTCACCGGCAACCAGTTCCAGGGCGGCGGCAATCCGGGCAACCAGTTGCAGGACGGCAGCCTGCTGTTCGTCCGGCGCCCGGGTGATCCGGCGTGGACACCGCGGCCGATGACCTTCCTGCGGACCGAGGGCAACAACAAGTATTACCGGGGCGGCATCCCCTCGGGCGCGTTCCGGCCCGGCGACGAGATCCGCTACTACCTGCGGGTCGCGTACGACGATCACGACACGACGTTCCTGGGTGCGACCGGCGCGACCGCGGTGGAGTCGGACGCGCAGGACGCGCCGTTCACGTTCCGGGTGGCCGACCCCGCCGCGAAGGGCCGCTGGGATCCGGTCTTCCCGCTGCCGGACGTCGCCATCCACACGAGCGTGCTGCCGGACGGCCGGGTGCTGATGTGGGGCCGCCGGCCCGCTCCCGGCGACTCGCTCGACGTGCACGAGTCCCGGCCGTTCGTCTGGAGTCCGGCGACCGGCGCGACCGTCGCCACGCCGCAGCCCACCGACCGCGACGGCACCAAGGTCAACCTGTTCTGCTCGGGTCACGCGTTCCTGCCCGACGGCCGGCTGCTGGTGGTCGGCGGGCACCTCAAGGACGGCGACGGGCTCGCTCAGGCCGCGCTCTACGACTGGCGCGACAACACCTGGACCGCTTCCGCGCCCATGCAAACCCCCGACGGCCGTCCCGTACGGCGTTGGTATCCGACCGCTGTCACGCTGCCCGACGGGACCGTGCTCGTCATGTCCGGAAGCTTCATCGATCCGGCCCGTCCGCCCGGCCTGCAGACCGTGGTCGCCGACGTGCTGCAGATCTGGAACAACGGCACCTGGACCACGATCGACCGGGGCGACGGGCAGCCGCTCAACTTCATCGGGCTGCCGCTGTATCCGCGCCTGCACGTGGCCTCCACCGGGGACGTCTTCATGTCCGGCACCAACGCGCGGACGCTGCTGCTCAAGACGTCCCGGCCGGGCGGCTGGACCGAGGTCGGCAACCGCGCCCTGGGCCTGCGCGACTACTGCCCGGCGGTGCTGTACGACGTGGACCGGGTGCTCTACATCGGCGGCGGCAACGACGTCGGCACGCGTCAGCCGACCGACCGGGCCGAGACCATCAACCTCGCCGGCAACCCGCGCCGGTGGGAGCCCGCGAACGCGATGCACAGCCCGAGACGGCAGCACAACGCCGTCGTGCTGCCGGATGGCACCGTGCTGGTCGTCGGCGGGACCCGCGGCGGTGCCGGGCCCAACAACGGGTTCAACGACCTCGGCCCCGGCCGGCCGGTGCACACCGCCGAGCTGTGGGACCCGGCGAGCCGGCAGTGGACCGAGTTGTCGGCCGAGACCAACGACCGGTGCTACCACTCGACCGCGGTGCTGCTGCCGGACGGCCGGGTGCTCAGCGCCGGCGGCGGCGAGTACCGGCCGGACGACAACGCGAACGACCCGCAGGACTCGCACCGCGACGCGCAGATCTTCTCACCGCCGTACCTTTTCCGCGGGCCGCGGCCGCGGATCACCTCGGCCCCGGACGCGGTCGACGTCGGTGCGGAGTTCGAGGTCGGCGCGGATCGCCCGGACGCGATCCGCGCGGTCACCTGGATCCGGCTGCCGTCGGTGACGCACTCGTTCGACGAGAACCAGCGGATCAACCGCCTCGCCTTCCGGGTGGCCGGGTCACGCCTGATCGTCACCGCACCGGCGACGACCCGGCTCTGCCCGCCGGGGCATTACATGCTTTTCCTGCTCACCGCCGGCGGGGTGCCCTCGGTGGCGCGGGTGGTCCGGCTGCGGGGCACGGGCGTACCGGTGCGAAGTGTTTCGGTCGGTGCCACGTCGTTCCGGCCGATCGAGGCCCGCGAACAAGAGGTCGAACGCAGCGCGCACGGCACCGAGGTGGTCGTCGGGATCACCGGCACCTGCCCGTACGGGATCGGGTCGTGCTGGGGTGGGGCTTACGAGGCGCTCGGGCGGCTCGACGGGGTGGACCTGGTCAGCCCGGTGCCCGACGTCGCGGACTCGACCGCGAGGCTGTATCTCGCCGACGACCGGCTGCCCGACGTGCGGGCCTGGGCACGCGAGTTCCCCGGCATGGTGAACGGGACGTACGAGCTGCGCGGCGTCGAGGTGCGGCTGCGCGGGCGGATCGCCGAGATCGGCGGGCGACTCGTCCTGGCCGCGGACGGCACGCGGCCGGCGGTGACGATCGTGGCGCTGGACCCGGCGTCGAAGATCCAGTGGGACCATGACCGCCGGGCCCGCCGGCCGCTGGACGAGGCCGAAGCGGGCGCCTACCCGCGACTCGCGGCGGCGGTCGGCGCGGAGGCCGAGGTGACCGGGCCACTGACCCAGGACGACGGCGGCTACCGGCTGCACCTGCGCGGGCTGACGCTGGGCGTCTGATCACCGGCTGTGCCTCGGGTCTCAAAGCGGATCCGACCGGCCGCCCGCACGCGACCGCAGCGCCATGATGGGAACATGGGCGTCAACCGGATGACCGATTTAGGTGATTTTCTCCGCTCGCGGCGGGCCGCGTTGAACCCCGCGGACGCCGGCGTCCCCACGGTCGGCCGCACGCGCCGGGTGCCCGGTCTGCGACGCGCCGAGGTCGCCTTGCTGGCCGGCATGAGCGTGAATTACTACACCCGGATCGAACAGGGCGAGATCCACCAGATGTCCGACTCGGTGGTCGCCGCGATCGCCCGCGCCCTGCGCCTGGACGACACCGAACGGCACTACCTGAACCGGCTGGCCTGGCCGGCCCAGCGCGAGCGGGTCACCGCCGGCCCGGAGACGGTCCGTGACTCGCTCGTCACCCTGATCGAGGCGCGCACCGACGAGGTGGCCTTCGTCATCGGCCGGCGCCTGGACATCCTGGCGGGCAACGCGCTCGCCTACGCGTTGATCGGAGCGCCCCGGGTCAATGTGGCCCGCAAGACGTTCCTCGACCCGGCCGCGCGCGACTTCTGGGTCGACTGGGAAGGCCACGCCCGCGAGATCACCGCCCACCTGCGAACGGCCGCCAGCGACAGCCCCGGCGACCCGCGGTTCGGCGAGCTGATCCACGAGCTGAGCGCCAAGAGCCCCGATTTCGTACGCCTGTGGGCCGAGCACCCGGTGGCGGACTGCGCGCACAATATCCGTGAGTACAACCACCCCGCCGTCGGCCGCCTGACCCTGCACGACGAGAGCCTGCGCATCCCGGACGCGCCCGGCCAGCGGCTCAACTTCATGACCGCCGCGCCGGGTTCCGCCTCCGCCGAGGGCCTGCGCCGCCTGGCTGCTATGGCATGAGCTCGTCGCGGTGCTCGGTCATCCAGTCCTCGAGCGACTGCAACCGCGGGTTCAGCGTCGCCCGCAGCGCGGCCGGGTCCCGCTTGGCGATCAGCAGGTCCGACGCCTCGTTGTAGAACTGGTACATGTTGGCGGTCTCGCCGGAGAACGGCAGCCCGGTGGCGCGTAGCTCCTGCGGCGTGACCGGGCGGTAGAGGACCTTCTCGCCGAGCACCCGGGTGAGCGTCTCCGCGACGTCGTCGCCGGTGTTGACGTCGCCCGCGATGCTCACGGTGCGTCCGACCAGCCCCGCACCGGTCCGGAAGATGCCGTACGCGGTCCGCCCGATGTCCTCGGCCGCCACCATCGAGAGGGTTCCGTCGCCGAGCGGCAGGCTCACCACCAGCTGCCCGTCCGGCTCGCGGCGGGGCTTGCGCGTGGTGAGGAACGCCTCGTAGAACAGCGTGGTCTCGAGGATCGTGGTCGGCACGCCCCGGCTCAGGAACTCGGCGTTCCCGGCACCCTTGGCGTCGAAGTGCGGGACCGTGTAGTCGTCCTCGATGACCGGTGCGTCGCTGCCCAGGTGGGCGAAATGCGGCCGGGTGTCCTCCAGCGTCGACCACACCACGTGCCGCAGGTGCGCCGCCTTCGCGGCCGTCGCGGCGTTCGCGGCCTGGTCCAGCTCGCGGCGCGCCCGGCTGCGGTTCGCCGCGTCCTCGGGAGCCTGCGGGTCGTAGTGGTTCGTGTAGACGAACGCCCCGTACGCCCCGTCGAACGCCGCCCGCAGGCTGGCCTCGTCGTCGAGATCCCCCCGGACGATCTCGGCGCCGCGCTTCCGCAGCTCCTGCGCGTTCGCGGAGTCGGGATGGCGGGTGAGGACCCGCGCCGCGAACGGCCCGTCCGGGTCGTCGAGGATGGCTCGCACCAGCCCGCCGCCTTGATGCCCGGTTCCGCCCACTATCGCGATGATCTTCTTGTCGGTCACGTTCGGCCCTTTCGTCGTTCGGACCTCGAATGTGCCGTCAAGCAAGCGGGTCTGCGTACCCATGACGTGGGTTGGCTGCGGCGCCGCCTAGGTCATCTCCTAGAAACCGATGGCGAGCCCCGCGTAGTTCTCCGCCAGCCCGGTCGCGCCGGCCTCGCTCGACGTTACCCAGCGCAGCTGCGAGAGCTGCAACTGGGCGTCGAACTCGTCGCCGCTCGCGTGCAGCATCGTCGTCATCCACCAGGAGAAGTGGGTGCATCGCCAGACCCGGCGCAGCGCGTCGTCCGAATAGGAGCCGGCCAGTTCCGGCTTTCCCTCCTTGAGCAGCGCGACCAACGCGCGGCTGAGCAACGTCACGTCGGCGATCGCCAGGTTCAGGCCCTTCGCGCCGGTCGGCGGCACGATGTGCGCGGCGTCGCCGGCCAGGAACAGCCGGCCGTGCCGCATCGGGGTCTGCACGTAGCTGCGCATCGGCAGCACGCTCTTGTCGGTGACCGGGCCCGGGGTCAGTTTCCAGCCGTCCTGGCCGTGCCCGAGCCGCAGCGCGAGCTCCTCCCAGACCCGGTCGTCCGGCCAGTCGGCGGGGTCGGTGCCGTTCGGGACCTGCAGGTACAGCCGGCTCACCGTGGGCGAGCGCATCGAGTGCAGCGCGAACCCGTGCGGATGCCACGAGTAGATCAGCTCGTCGGTGGAGGGCGCCACGTCGGCGAGGATCCCCAGCCACGAGTACGGGTAGACGCGCTCGTACGACTCCGACGGCGCGGCGTGCCGGCTCGGCCCGAACGATCCGTCACATCCGGCGATCACGTCCGCGTCGATGCGTTGCGGCCTGCCCTCACGGTCGGTGAACGTCACGAAGGGCCGCTCGGTGCCGACGTCGTGCAATTCGGTGTCGCCGACCTCGTACACGACCGACGCCGTACCCGCCGCGACCAGATCCTTCTGCACCTCGGTCTGGCCGTACACCCAGACGCTGCGGCCGGCCAGATCGACGAAGTCGAGATGGTGCCGCTCGCCCGGCCAGTTCAGGTAGATGCCGCGATGCTCGTGCCCCTCGGCGTGCAGCCGCTCGCCCAGGCCGACCGAGGTGAGCAGGTCCACGCTGGAGCTCTCCAGGATGCCGGCGCGGATGCGTGACGCCACGTACTCCGGCGAGCGGGTCTCCACCACGATCGCGTCCACGCCGCCGCGGGCGAGCAGGTGGGCGAGCAGCAGACCGGCCGGGCCCGCGCCGATGATGGCGACCTGGGTGCGCATGCGCTCAGCCTTTCCTTCCCGGACCCGGTCCGGCAAGGCGCTATTTCCACTGGGTGGA
The DNA here is from genome assembly GCF_012933445.1 of Actinoplanes sp. TBRC 11911. Classification (GTDB taxonomy): domain Bacteria; phylum Actinomycetota; class Actinomycetes; order Mycobacteriales; family Micromonosporaceae; genus Actinoplanes. Next base: position 14,595 of record NZ_JABBNC010000006.1, on the reverse strand, counting down.
AGGCATCGAGGACAGCGTACGGGTGATGCCGTGCGCCGCGACCTGCAACGCGGACACCAGCCGGGCCCGCTCGCGGCGCAGGTCCGGCACCACGATCCCGAGCGCCGCCGCCACGTCGCCGTCGGCGCCGCGCACCGGCACCGCCACCGAGCAGGCGCCGAGGCTCATCTCCTCGCCGGTGGTCGCGAATCCCTCGCCGCGGACCCGGCGCAATTGCTCCAGCAGCCGCGCCGGCTGGGTGATCGTGTACGCCGTGACCCGGGTCAGCTTGCCCAGCACCTCGGCGCGCACGTCGTCGGGCGCGTACGCCAGCAGCACCTTGCCGACCCCGGTGGCGTGCATCGGCAGCCGCGACCCGACACGGCTCACCACCGGCACCGACACGTGCCCCGAGAGCCGGTCGAGGTAGAGCACCTTGGTCCCGTCGCGTACCGCCAGATGCACCGTGGCCAGCGTCGTGCCGTACAGGTCGTGCAGGAAGGGCGACGCCGCCTGGCGCAGTCCGGCCTGCACCGGCGCGAGCATCCCCAGATCCCAGAGCCGGCGGCCGACCACGTACTCGCCGCCCGGCTGCCGGTCCAGCGCACCCCACGCCGCCAGCTCGCCGGCCAGCCGGTGCGCGGTGGCCAGCGGCAGCCCGGCCCGCCGGCCCATGTCGCTGAGCGTGAGGCTGCGATGGTCCGCGTCGAACGCGCCGAGCAGGGCCAGGGCCCGCGAGGTGACGCTGGCGCTCATGATGGCCTTCCGTTCAGTGGAAGCTCAGTATCGCCTGCCGGGCCGATGCCGCCTAGCGTCACGAGCGTGACGACCCAGGCCGACATCGATCGCGAGATCGGGGCGCTGCGCGCAACGGGTGGCCCGCAGCCGCGCCTCGACTACCCGCCCTACCGCAGCAGCACGCTGCGGCACCCCACCCAGAGCCCGGTCCTGGCCGATCCCGAGGGTGCCGAGCTGTGGGCACCCTGCTTCGGCCGCCAAGACGTCGCCGACGACGAGGCCGACCTCACCATCCAGCACGCCGGCGAGCCGCAGGGCTCACGCATCGTGGTGGCGGGTCGCGTCACCGACGGCGACGGCCGCCCGGTCCGTAACCAGCTGGTGGAGATCTGGCAGGCGAACGCGGCGGGCCGCTACTGGCATCAGCGCGACCAGCACCCGGCGCCGCTCGACCCGAACTTCACCGGCGCCGGCCGCTGTCTGACCGACGACGACGGCGGCTACCGGTTCACGACCATCCAGCCGGGACCGTACCCGTGGCGCAACCACCTCAACGCCTGGCGTCCCGCGCACATCCACTTCTCGCTGTTCGGCACCGACTTCACCCAGCGGCTGATCACCCAGATGTACTTCCCGGGCGACCCGCTGTTCGACCTCGACCCGATCCTGCAGTCGGTCACCGACCCGAAGGCCCGCGAGCTGCTGATCGCCGGCTACGACCACTCGCTGACCGCACCCGAGTTCAGCCTCGGCTACCGCTGGGACATCGTCCTCACCGGCACCCACCGCACCCCGGTCGAGGCATCATGATCCATCGCAAAGCTTCATGATCGAGGAGGATTCGCACTCATGACCGCGCCGGGCCAGACCGTCGGGCCGTTCTTCCACCTGGGTCTCCCGTACGCCGGCGGGCCCGACCTGGTCCCGCCGGGCCACCCGGACGCGATCCGTCTGCACGGGCGCGTCCTGGACGGCGACGGCATCGGCGTACCCGACGCCCTGCTCGAACTGTGGCAGGCCGGCCCCGACGGCAACGTGCCGCAGTCGGCCGGCTCGATCCACCGCGACGGCTGGACGTTCACCGGCTTCGGCCGCGCCGCCACCGACGCCGACGGCCACTACACGTTCACCACCGTCGAGCCCGCCGCGACCGACCCCGGCAGACCCGCGTTCTTCGCCGTCACCGTCTTCGCGCGCGGCCTGCTCGACCGCCTGTTCACCCGCGCCTATCCGCCGGCCGCCGAGGTGCTCGAGGACGACCCGTTTCTGAGCGCCCTCCCGGCCGGCCGCCGCGCTACGCTGATCACCACCCGGGAGGACCGCGGCCTGCGCTTCGACATCCGCCTCCAGGGCGACGGCGAGACGGTCTTCCTGACCTATCCGAGGCAGGCGACGTGACCGATCGCACCGCGGCGAGGCGGAGGGCCGGGAGGGCATGCCCCAGCAAGCTCTGAGCGACCTGCTCTGGCCCGGTGACGCGCGCGCCGGCGATCTGTTCGGCGACGCCGCGGTGGTCGCCGCCATGGTCCGGGTCGAGCAGGCGTGGCTGCACACCCTTTCCGGTACGCCCGTGGATCTCAGCGGACTGGTGGAGCCCGACGATCTGCCCGCTCTGGCCGAGGAGTCCGAGGCGTCCGGAAACCCGGTCGTCCCGCTGCTGGCTTTGCTGCGCTCCCGCCTGGGCGACGCGGGGCTGCTGCACGCGGGTCTGACCAGCCAGGATGTGCTCGACACCGCGTTGGTGCTCTGCCTGCGGGAGACCACGGGCCGCCTGCTCGACGAGGTGGCGGCCCAGATCGAGGCGTTGTGCGAGCTGGCGGACCGGCACCGGGACACGCCGATGGCGGGGCGCACGCTCACCCAGCACGCCGTGCCGATCACGTTCGGCCTGAAGGTGGCCGGGTGGCTGACCGGGGTGCTCGACGCCCGCGATGTCCTGGCCGCCGCCGCCGACCTGCCGATCCAGATCGGCGGCGCGGCCGGCAGCCTGGCCGCACCGACGGCGCTGGCCGGCGCGCCCGGGCGGGCACGGGACTGGGTCGCCCGTACGGCCGCGGAACTTGGACTTGCCGTGCGGGAGCCGTGGCATACCGCGCGCGCCCCGTTCACCCGCTTTGCCGACGCCCTCGTGACTTGTAGCGACGCGTGGGGAAAGATCGCCAACGATGTCCTCGTCGGCAGCCGCCCCGAGGTGGGCGAGATCGCCGAGGGCACGGCCGAGGGGAGAGGAGGTTCGTCCACGATGCCGAACAAGCGCAACCCGGTCCTGGCCGTCCTCGTCCGCCGGGCAGCCCTGGCCGCGCCACCACTGGCCGCGACGATGCACGTGGCCGCCGCGAACGCGGTCGACGAACGCCCCGACGGCTCGTGGCACGTCGAGTGGGCGACGCTGCGAACGCTCTCCCGGCGCACGGTCGTGGCCGGCTCGCAGACCGCAGAGCTGCTGTCCGGCCTGACCGTGAACGCGGCCCGGATGGCGCGGACGCTGGACGCCGCCCGCCCCGGGATCGACGCCGAGCAGCGCAAGTTCGGCGCGGACGCCCCGTACCGCGGAGCCACCGACGACATCATCGACGCCGTGCTGGCCCGGGCGGCACGGGAAAGTTCCGGGAGGGGCCGTGCTGACCGCCGTACCGCTCGTTGACGCCCCGGACCAGCCGATGCTGTTACTCGGGCCCTCGATCGGCACCACCGTGGAAACGCTGTGGGCGGCCTGCGCCCGCCGTCTTCGCGGGCGCTATCACGTGGTCGGCTGGGATCTGCCCGGTCACGGCCGCAGCGACCCCGCGCCGGCGGCCTTCGGGGTGGCCGGCCTCGCGCGGGCGGTCCTGGATCTGGCCGACCGCATCCGGCCGGACAGCAAATTCTTCTACGCGGGGGACTCGCTCGGCGGCGCGGTCGGACTGGAACTGCTGCTCGACGCGCCCGAGCGGCTCGAGTCCGCGGTGCTGCTGTGCACGGGCGCGAAGATCGGTTCGTCCGAGGGCTGGCGGGAGCGCGCCGAGACGGTCCGCGCCGAGGGCATGCACACGATCATGGCCGGGGCGATCGGACGCTGGTTCGGGCCCGGTTTCGCGCAGCGCGAGCCCGCCGTCGCCGGCGCCCTGCTCGACGCGTTGCGGACCGCCGACCCGGAGAGCTACGCCCTGGCGTGCGACGCGCTGGCCGCCTACGACGTTCGTGGCCGGCTCGGCGAGATCACCCATCCGGTGCTGGTCGTGGCCGGCTCCGAGGACAAACCGACCCCACCCGCCGACGGAAAGCTGATCGCCGACGGGGTGCGCGACGGCCGTCTCGTGGTGCTCGACGACGTCGGTCACCTGGCCCCCGCGGAACGGCCCGAGATCGTGGCCGCGCTGCTCGACGAGCATTTCGGCGTTCCGCGGGCGCGTGCCGAGGCCGGCATGGCGGTCCGGCGCGAGGTGCTCGGCGACGACCATGTGGACCGTGCCATCGCCGCGACGACCCCGTTCACCCGCGACTTCCAGGAACTCATCACGGCGTACGCGTGGGGCGAGATCTGGACCCGCCCGGGCCTGGACCGCCGCAGCCGCTCGATGATTACGCTGACCGCGCTGGTGGCCCTGGGCCACCAGGAGGAACTCGCGATGCACGTGCGCGCCGCGCGCACCAACGGGCTCACCGACGACGAGATCAAGGAAGTGCTGTTGCAGACCGCCATCTACTGCGGCGTCCCCGCCGCGAACACCGCCTTCCGCATCGCGCAGCGCGTCCTGGCCACCCTCGACGAGGGCCAGCCGTGACCGCTACCGAGATGTCCGCCCTGGACGCGGTCGCGGCGGTCCAGGATGGTGACACCGTGCTGGTCGGCGGGTTCGGCATGGCCGGGATGCCGGTCGAGCTGATCGACGCGCTCATCGAGCACGGCGCCGGTGACCTCACCATCGTGAGCAACAACGCCGGGAACGGCGACACCGGGCTGGCCGCGCTGCTGGCGGCCGGACGCGTACGCAAGGTGATCTGCTCGTTCCCGCGTCAGTCCGACTCGTGGGTGTTCGACGGCCTGTACCGGGCCGGGAAGATCGAGCTCGAGGTCGTGCCGCAGGGCAACCTCGCGGAACGCCTGCGCGCGGCGGGCGCCGGGATCGGTGGCTTCTACACGCCGACCGGGGTGGGGACGCCGCTCGCCGAGGGCAAGGAGACGCGCGTCATCGACGGCCGCGAGTATGTGCTGGAGTCCCCGATCCCCGGGGACGTGGCGCTGATCCGGGCCTACGTGGCCGACCGGATGGGCAACCTCGTGTACCGCAAGACGGCCCGCAACTTCGGGCCGGTGATGGCGACCGCGGCGGCCGTGACCGTCGCTCAGGTGTCGCGGATCGTCGAGATCGGTGAACTGGACCCGGAGGTGATCGTGACACCCGCGATCTACGTGAACCGCCTCGTACTCCCCGGCTCCGCCGTTCGCCGCACGGAGGTGACGTCATGAGCCTGTCGCGGCAGGAGATGGCCCGGATCGTGGCCCGCGACATCCCCGACGGGTCGTACGTGAACCTCGGGATCGGCCAGCCCACCATGGTCGCCGACTACCTGCGTGCGGGCAGCGGCGTCATCCTGCACACCGAGAACGGCATGCTCGGAATGGGACCGCCCGCCACCAGCGACCGGATCGACCCCGACCTCACCAACGCCGGCAAGCAGCCGGTCACCGAGCTGCCCGGGGCGTCGTACTTCCACCACGCCGACTCGTTCGCCATGATGCGCGGCGGCCACCTGGACATCTGCATCATGGGTGCGTTCCAGGTCTCCGCGGCCGGTGACCTCGCGAACTGGTCGACGGGTGCCCCCGACGCCATCCCGGCCGTGGGCGGCGCGATGGACCTCGCCATCGGCGCGAAGCAGGTGTTCGTCATGATGACGTTGTTCGCCAAGGACGGAAAGCCGAAGCTGGTGCCGTCCTGCACGTACCCCCTGACCGGCAAGGCGTGCGTCAGCCGTGTCTACACGGACGTGGCCACGTTCGTGCTGGACGACGGCGGCGCCCGCGTGACGGAGACCTTCGGCATCTCGTTCGACGAGCTGGCCGCCCGCCTCGACGTCCCCCTCATCCGGCGCTGACCTCCATCGCGGCGGGGCGTCGGGGCAAACCGGCGTTCACGCCAGCTCTCTCGGCCACTGGCGGGCGATTCTCGCCCGCAGCGCCTGAGCGGCCGCGGCCGCGGGCCAATCCTCGCCCGGCGGGTGCGCCAGCAACCTCCGGATCAGCGTGGCTGTCTTCGTCCGTCCCGCCTGGCGTCCGGCCAGCAGGGCGCGGGCCCGCCCGCCGGCGATGCCGGTCCGGTCCGCTGCGCACAGTTGGTCGAGCAGGTCCAGCAGTGTGCACAATGGCCTCGACGGCAGGGTCAGCCACGACCCGGCGCTCGCCACCAGGGCGCGCCGCACGACCGCGCGATGTAGCGGGGACGACCCGGCGACCAGCGTGAGCGGCTCGACGAACCGGCTGCTCCACTCGGAAAGCAGCGCGGCGCCCAGGCCGGCGCTCGTGAGGCGGCCGTCGCCGATCGACGCGGTCAGCACGTCGGTCGCGCGGGCCCGGACGCGGGCCGAACCGTCGGCGAGGTGGCGGATCACCGCGCGCAGCGCCGCAGCGGTCAGCGGCTCCCGCGGGTCGAGCAGCCAGGACAGCACCCGCCGCGAGTGCGCCGCCGACTCCCACACCCAGCGCGTGTCGCCCGGCCACTGCGAAGCGGCCCAACCGGTGGAGTAGCGGGCGGTCGATGTGTGGCTCTGCCAGCGCGACCACTCCTGATACTCGGGCAGGTGGGTGAAGTCGGCGAAGATCCCACCGTCCGCGGTCGGCACCCACCTGGCCTTACCGTGCACCTCGCGCGGATAGGAGACCTCCTCGGGCGGGGCCGGCACCGGATCCCCGAACCGGTAGGGCGGCCCCTCGTACGGCCCGCCGCGCACCCACTGCACGGCCCGGCGCACCACGTACGGAAGATCCGCCGGAGGCTTCTCCGGTGAGCCGCACGCCGCCCGGATCACCGCGGCGAGCCGGCCGGATGCTCCGGCCAGCCGTTCCCTGGCCGCGGCGCGGTCCCACGGAGTGAGCCGGCCGATCGCGATCGCCACGTCGAGCGGACGGTCCAAGGCCTCGTCGCCGACCGCGAGCACCCGGTCGGCGAGGACGACGGGATCGATCCAGCCCTCCGCATCGGTGGGCAGCGCGAGCAGCCGGGCGGAGGTGCCCCGCTTGCGGGCCGACGCGACCTCGCTGATCCGGCCCATCAGCCAGTCCCGCGGCTCGTCGAGAAGCTGGTCCGACGCGAGCGTGCGGGGCGGGTCGGTCCAGGAGGCCACGAGGAACGCGAAGTCGCCGGTGATGCTCTCGCCCCACCGGGGTGGATCGTCGGCGTCGAAGAACGCGTTCGCCCGGGCGATGACCGGACCCACGCGGTGGCCGAAGTCGGCGGGACGGGGACCGCCGAGCGCGGCCAGTCCGTCCAGCGCCCGCTCCATCGTCATGCTGGTGCGGCCGGTGCGGTCGAGGACCCGCAGTAGCTCCTCGACCAGCGAATCCAGGGTCGTGATCGCGGTGACCGGACCCGACCCGCCGGGGTGCGGGCCGACGACCACCGGCGGTGGCTCCTCTCCCGCGCGCGCGGCGGCGAGCACGTCGGCGGGTAATCGCGGGTCGGTCAGCAGCCCCGCCAGTCCCGGGTCGTGCGACGGCATCGACACGCCCAGCTCGGCCGCCACCGTGGGCGCGAGATCCGGCAGCGCATCGGTCAGGACCGCCATCACCTCGGCGTCCGAGGCGTACTCGAGAAGGGTCTTGACCACCGCCATCTGGACATCGGCGCTGGTGTGACCGAGCGCGGGGGTCAAATGGCCGGCGGCGGCGTCGGCAAGAGCAGGCTGCCGGTGCAGAGCGGCCGCGATCAGCTGGACGGCGGCGACGGCGGTGCGCGCGGACGACGCTGTCGTCGCCGGTGCCAGGTGCTCCACCACGTCGGACGGGTCGAGGTGGCCGGCCTTGTCGAGCTTGGCGAGCTTGAGTACGGCGTACCAGACGACCGACGGGAGAGGGTGCCCGGCCATGCGCAGCAACAGCAGGCGCCGCTCGGCGAGCTCGTCGAGATCCGGATTCAAGCTTTCGAGAAATTTCTGGTACGCCGGTGCGTCCCGGCCCGCCGCGTCGCCGGCGAGCGCGTCGAGCACCCCGGTGAGCACGCGGCCTCGGAGCGGCTCGTCCGGCGTCAGGAGCGGGGACCACACGCGTACCGGAAGGGCTGGTCTGAAGGGTGTGTCATGGCGACGGTCGTCGTGGCGGACCAGGTCGGCCAGCCCGTGGCGGTCCAGAAACGCCGGCAGCTCGACGGCGAGCAGAGCCGGGTCGCGTTTCACCATCGCGGCCACCGGTTCCTGCTGTGATTTTCCCGCGTATTCGGCCAGGCCGGCCAGGTATGCCGGATTGTCCGGCCGCGGGATCAGGCCGTCGACGACCAAGCGCCAGACCGCGTCCCAGAGCCCATGACCGAATGTCAGATATTCGTCGGCGAGCTCGGACAGCCACTCCGGGCGGCGATCGGCGAGGACCCGATGGCCGGCCGGCGAGGAGAACGCGTCCTGCAGGCGCATGCGCTGCGGCCCGTCATGGATGTCCACGCCGCGCGGCCACGTCTTCGGCGTGCCCACACCGACCCAGGCGAGAAACGCCGCGTCGACCCGCCGGTGATCCTCGTAGGTGGCGTTCACCCCCGCGTCGCGTTCCCGCGCGTAGAGCTTTTCGGCCAGCACCGCGACCCGGCGGTCGAGCGCGGACCGCTCCGGTTCGCTCAACGGGGCGAGCAGCTCGACGATGGCCTCGCTGTCCAGCCGGTCGATCGCGTCGAACAACTTCACGGCACGCCTCCTCATGGGATTGAGGGCGACACCGTAGCGGGACCCCCCGACAAAAATTCGCCGGGAGATCAACCTCGGCCGGGTCGGACCGGTGCGTCGGGAACTCGTACGCTGTTCAGCACGGTCTGGCCCTGCTGATCGACCAGGCGGGTGAACAGCTGCTGGGCGTACCCGAAGACCAGCGCCCACGCCAAGATCTGCGCGGAGGTGTCGAGCGCGCTGAGGCCGGGCACGAATTGGCCGCGCATGAGCAGCAGGCCGAGGAACGCGGTGAGCGCTCCGGTCGGGAGCTTGAGCGCGGCGAGCGCGACCGGGATGCCGTACCGCTCGGACGTGCCCTTGATCCGGCGGATGGCGGCGGCGGTCGCGATGGCCGCCGCGGTGAGGCCCACCAGCTCGACGATGAGCAGATCCTCCGGACGCGTCGTCTCGGCGACCACCGTGTCGATGTCGCGCACCGGCGCCCCGGACTGCGCCGTGCCACCGTCCTGCGACGGCGTGAACCGGTCGGACTGGGCGGTCGGGCAGACGACCACCGCCGTGCCGGACTCCTCCGGGGCGAAACACAACGGGATCAGGCTGCGCTGGAGCAGCCCGGTGAGCGCCACGCCCAGGGCGAGCACGGTCATGAGGACGGTCGTGACCACCACGACGTTGCGGAAGCTGCGCAACCGGATCAGCTCACGCAACGCCGCCGAACTGGCCGATCGTACGGTGGTGACGATCGCACCGCGGGCGCTGTCGATGGTCCGCAGGCGCCCGGCCGTCTCGTCCGGCCGCGCGCGACGGCCGACCAGGCGGGACGTCGTGCGCGGGACCGGGGGAGGGGTCTCGTCGACGCCGACCGTGCGCGCGATGCGCTCGAAGTTCTGCCGCCCCGGATCGGTCGCGGGCAGGTGGCACTGCACGTGCCGGAGCAGGCACGCCATCTGCCCGAGAACGTACTCGGGCGGCGCGATGTTCAGAATGTGCGCCTCGGCGGCGTCCAGATTGCTCGACGCCCGTTCCATCAGCGGGCCGGTGCGCAACCGCATCGGCTTCACCATCGCCGCGTCCCGCGCGGCCTCCAGATGGCAGGCGATCGCCTCACCCAGAGCCTCATTCTGCTCGGCGGGGTGTCTGGCGCGGACCCACGCGGCCAGGGCCTCGAGCTCCTTCGCGCGGGTCAGGGTGCCCTCGCGCCACGCCACCCAGACCGGGCCGCCGACGGGCCGGATATCGATGGTCGGTGCGCTGCTCATCACCTCAACATCGACGCCTGCGATTCCCGGCGCAATCAGGTAGGCGACGCCCGGCAGCTTTCCCGGAGTGCTGGCGGTGACGGCCGTGCGTCCCGGAGTATGAGGGGGACCCCACCGCAGGGAGGATCGCGATGACCGGCTGGCCGGACGCTCCCGTCGTGTACGAGATCGACACTTGGCCGTGGCTTCATGACATCGGCGTACGCCTCGGCCGCCCGATCACGCTCGGTGAGGTGCCCGCCGAGGTGTGGGACGAGACGATTCCGCCCGGCACCGACGCGGTGTGGCTGATGGGGGTGTGGGAGCGCAGCCCGGCCGGGGTGGAGATCGCGCTCGCCAACGAGGAGCTGCAGCGATCGTTCCGCGACGCGCTGCCCGATCTGTCCGCGCCGGACATCGTCGGGTCGCCGTACTGCGTGCGCCGCTACGTGGTGGACGAGCGGCTCGGCGGGCCGTCCGGCCTGGCCACGGCGCGGGCCGCGCTGCGGGCACGCGGCGTGCGGCTGATCCTCGACTACGTGCCCAACCACGTGGCACCCGATCATCCGGCGGTCATCTCGCACCCGTCCTGGTTCATTCAAGGCTCCGCCGACGATCTCGTACGCGAACCGGCCGCCTGGTTCGCCGCCGGGGACCGGGTGATCGCGCACGGCCGCGACCCCTATTTCCCGCCGTGGCCCGATGTCGCCCAGCTGAACGCCTTCGACCCCGGATTGCGAGCGGCGGCCGTCGATGCGCTCGCCGATATCGCCGCGCAGGGCGACGGGATCCGCTGCGACATGGCGATGCTGTTCACGAACGAGGTTTTCGCCCGCACCTGGGGCGCGCACGCGGGGCCGGTTCCGCCGGTCGAGTTCTGGCCGGCGGTCATTTCCGCGTTGCGGGGTACGCATCCGGAGGTGGTGCTCATCGCCGAGGCGTACTGGGACATGGAATGGACGTTGCAGCAGCAAGGGTTCGATTTCTGTTACGACAAGAGGCTCTACGACCGGCTCGCGCACGAGAATGCCGAGGCGGTGCGCAAACATCTGTCCGCCGGACGGTCCTACCAAGATCGGCTGCTCCGATTCATCGAGAATCACGACGAACCCCGCGCCGCCACGGCGTTTCCCGGCGGACGCGATCGGGCGGCGGCGGTCGCGGTGGCCACGCTGCCCGGCGCGACGATGTGGCACGACGGGCAGTTCGAGGGATTCCGCCAGCACCTTCCGGTCTTTCTCGGGCGGCGGCCCGCGGAGGCCGTCTCCGACGATTTGGTCGCGTTCTACCGGCGGCTTCTCGCGGTGGTCGCGGGCATGCGCCGCGGTGAATGGACCCTCGTCGAAGCGCGCGGCTGGCCGGACAACGCCACCCACGACAATGTGCTCGCCTGGGCATGGCACGACGGCACCCCGCACCACGTGACCGTCGTCAATCTGTCCGCCCGGCCGGCGCAAGCCCGGATCGTGCTGCCCTGGCCCTCGCTCAGCGGGCCGAGCTGGCGCCTGATCGACCTGCTCAGCGGCCGTACCTTTGACCGATCCGGCGACGAGATGGCGGGCGCGGGCCTCTATGTGGATCTCCCCGCGTGGGGCAGCCATTTGTTCGCCGTCACACCCGCGTCAACAGAGCGTCAATAACGCAAGTTCACCCGTATCGGGGGTGTGAACACCACTGCCGGCCGGGCCGCCGCCGCGCCAACGTTGACGCGTGGACGATTCGAAAGTCATTGTCGGTGTTTCGCCGTCGCTGGCGGGACTGGAAGCCCTGCGTTTCGCGGTCGCTGAGGCCCGGCGCCGCGACGTGCCGCTGTGGGCCGTACGCGCGTGGATGCTCGACGCCGGACCGCGTGCACGCAATGTCTGGCAGTGGGAGGCGACGCTTTCCGCCGAAGGACGTGTTCTCATCGAGGAGACGTTCCGCCTGGCCGTCGGGCACCGGCCCGACGACCTGGACATCGCGGTGCGCTCGCCCGGTGGAAACGCGGCCGCGGTACTCAAAAGCTGCGCCTGTCCGAGCGACCTGATCGTGGTCGGTTCCTCGCGTTACAAATGGCTCCCCGGCGGCGTCGCGCGCGGCGTGGTCAAGGGCGCCGTCTGCCCGGTGGTCGTCGTTCCGCGCCCGGAAATGGCGAGCCTCGCCGGGACGTCCGGAACGCGGCTCGTGCGCGAGCTCATGCGTTAGGCGCGGAATAGACCCGTGCACCATCCACGAAGGTCATCGCGACCCGCGTGTCACCGATCCGTGAAGGCTCGTGATCGAACGGGTTACGGTCCAGCACCACCAGATCGGCGCGGAATCCCTCGCGCAGGGCACCCGTGTCATCGAGGCGATTCACAAAAGCCGACCCCTTTGTGTACGCGGACAGCGCCGTACGCAGGCTCAGTTTCTGCTCCGGCAGGAAGCTGTCGGCGTCATCGCCGTGATGGACCCGGTTGACCGCCACGTGAATGCCCTGCAACGGGTCGGGTGTGCTCACCGGCCAGTCGCTGCCGCCGGCCAGTCGCGCCCCCGCGCGCTCGAGATCGCCGAACGGGTATTGCCGGGCGGCCAGTTCCGGGTCGAGGAAAGGCAGCGTGAGGTCGTCCATCTGAGGCTCGTGCGCGGCCCAATAGGGCTGCATGTTGGCGGTCGCTTTCAGATGGTGGAAACGCGGGATGTCATCCGGATGGATCACCTGCAGATGAGCGAGATGGGGGCGGGTGTCGTCGATGCCGTTCATGGTGCGAGCGTTGTTCCGGGCGGTCTCGATCGCGTTGAGCGCGTCGCGGACGGCCCGGTCGCCTAAAGCGTGAAAATGCGACTGGAAGCCCCGCGCGTCCAGCTCCGTCACATACGTCTTGAGCGCCTCCGGGTCGATGAACTCGAGGCCGCTGTTCGCGGTGGTGCAACCGCACGCGTCGCGATAAGGCTCGGTCATGGCGGCGGTGAAATTCTCGGCGATGCCGTCGAGCATGAGCTTGACCGTGCTGCTGCGCAGCCGGCCCACCGTGTAGAACTCGCGTTTCGCCTCCAGCTCGGCGATCTGCTCGGCGCCTTTGTCGCGATCCCACCACAGGGCGCCGATGACGGTTGCGGTGAGCGTCTGGTCGCGGGCCGCTTGCAGGTACGCGTCGGCGATGTCGGGATATCCGTTGGTGGCGCACATCATGGCGTCCTGCCAGGCGGTGATCCCCAATCGGTGCAAGAGCTCCTGGGCCCGGTAGAGGCCGTCGAGCCGTTCCTGCGGAGTCGTCGACGGGACCGGGATCAGATCCATCGCGCCTTCCTGCAGAGCGCCGACCGGGTTTCCGTCGTGATCCCGGTCGATGCGGCCGCTGGCCGGGTCGGGGGTGGTGGCGGTGATGCCGGCGCGCGACAACGCTTCGGAGTTGACCCAGGCCGCGTGGTGATCGCGGTTCATCAGGAAGACGGGGCGGTCCCGTACGACGCGATCGAGGATGTCTTTGTGGGGGATGCCGCCCTCGAAGCTCTCCATGGACCAGCCGCCGCCGACGATCCACTCGGCGTCGGGGTTTTCCGTGGCGTACGAGTGAATGCGCTGCAGGTATTCGTCGAGGTCCGTGGTGCCGGCGAGGTTGCACAGGTTGAGCTCCAGGCCGCCCATGACGGCGTGGACGTGCGCGTCCTGGAAGCCGGGGAGCAGGAGGCGGCCGTGGAGGTCGATGACCTCGGTTCGTGGGCCGCGGAGGTCATAGAGGGTGTCGTCGTCGCCGGTCGCTAGGATTCGGCCGTCCTTGACTGCCAGGGCGGTGTGGCCGGTCTGGTCGCCGAAGAGGTTTCCGCCGGTGAAGAGCAGGTCGGCGTGGGGCATGGGGGCTCCTCGGGCGTGGGGTCGCGGGTCTGGAATCTCATCATCGGACTTTTCGGCGGGTCAAGGAGTGCGGGCATCGGTTCGCATCTTTGGGTGATGGCCTGAGCCCCTCTTCGGGCGGGCCGGACTCTTTCGGCGGGCCGCCTCGTCTGGCGGCCTCGCTCGTATGGTGGCTGGCGAGGAGCATCGGCCAGGCGACCGGTCAAGTGGGTGCCGCCTGCGACCGTGGTGCCGCCTGCGACCGTGGTGCCGCCTGCGACCGTGGTGCCGCCTGCGACCGCGCTGCCGCCTGCGACCGCGCTGCCGCCCGCGACCGCGCTGCCGCCCGCGACCGCGCGGTCACCAGCCCCCGCGCCGTGACCGCGCCGCACTCGCCACCGCGCCGTCACCCCCACCGCGCCACCCCGCCACCACCCCGCCACCACCCGAGGCGCTGATGTTCGTGGGCATGCGGTGCGTATGCCTGACGCACCGTGACCGACTCGGTGAGCTTTTGTGATCGCGTTTGCCTGCTGGTTGCCGGTCGGCGGCTCCGAAGTGGTGTTTCGCCGGGTCCTCTTCGGGCGGTGGGGTCGATTTGGCGGTCGGGCGAACGGGCTGTAATGTTGTTCGAGCCGCCAGGGAGACGGGCGAGCGAGGCGGGACTCGAGAGAGGCCCGGCGCGGCCGTCCTGGAGGAAACCACGAAGATCAGTACGGTGGAGCGCTTTGCCCGTTCCGGCGTGTGCAATTCGTGGTGCCTGTCGCACATTTTGTGACGGCGAATTCGGGCCTCAATCCGGATTTGACGATACGAAATGGCGAGGGGTAAAGTAAACGAGCACTCCGGGGCAAGCGACCGGGTGTGGTTGTTCTTTGAGAACTCAACAGGGTGCTTTGTAAAGCCAGTGCCAATTGTTTTTACCCCGGGCCGGTTTTGTTCCGGCTTGGATTCCTTTGGCAAATGTTTATTGTTTGCCGGGACGCTTTTCTAACA